>NZ_JBICTW010000001.1:1253625-1534401 GCF_043197815.1 Actinoplanes sp. NPDC048988
CAGGCGACACAGCCAAGCCAGGCGACACAGCCAAGCCAGGCGACACAGCCAAGCCAGGCGACACAGCCAAGCCAGGCGACACAGCCAAGCCAGGCGAAGAAGCTAAGCCGGGCGCGGACGCCAAGCTGGGTGAAGCAGCCAAGTCAGGCGAAGCAGCCGAGCTGGGGAAAGCAGCCAACCCGGGAAGTGGCGCAGTCAAACGGGGTGGTGGGCTTCGGCAGGCGGCTCCGGTTCGGCTGGTGGGGCGGGCTGGGCGGAGCACGGCCGCCTGGGCCAAGCGGCCCAGTGGGCGGCTTGTCGTGCCGGCGGTTGTGGCCGTTCTGCTGTTGGGGGCGGCGGGTACCGCCGGGGCCTATCTGGTTCCCGAAGCGCTCAAGGCAGCCCCCAACCCCAGCGCGACCCCCGCGTTCCCGCTGGAGGCCGGTGGTGGGGCCGCCCAGTCGGCGGGTGGGCTGCCGGTGGGCAGCGCGCCGGCCGGGGCGCCCGGTGGGGTGCCGGCGGGTGGGGCGACCGGGGTGCCGGGCGCGGGGTCGACCGGGGTGCCCGGAGGCGGGGTACCGGGGGCCGGGGCGCCCGGAGGCGGGGTGCCAAGGGCCGGGGTGCCGGGTGCGGGGACGACAGGTCTGCCCACGCTCGGTCCGACGGGTGCGACCGTGGCGCCTACGCAGCCCGCTCAGACCGGTGGGCGGCCGGCCGACGCGCTGTCCGGGTGGGCGGGGCAGGTCGGTACCAAGGTCGGCATTCCCGTTGTGGCGGTGCAGGCCTATGCGTACACCGAACTGGTTCTGGCCCGGACCACGCCTAACTGCCACCTGAGCTGGACCACGATCGCCGCCATCGCGAAGGTCGAGTCGGATCACGGCAGCGCCAACCGGTCGCTGCTGGGGGCCGATGGGGTCGTCACGCCGGGGATCTTCGGGTTGCCGCTCGACGGGAAGGGTGGGCGGCAGCTCATCCCAGACTCGGATCGGGGTGCTCTCGACAAGGACACCACCTACGACCGGGCCGTCGGGCCTCTGCAGTTCATTCCGGCGACCTGGAACCAGTACAAGGTGGACGCCGACAACAATGGTGTGGCCGATCCCAATGACATCGACGATGCGTCACTGACCGCTGGTACCTACCTGTGCCAGGGTGGGCGGGACCTGAGCCGGGCCGATGCCTGGTGGGATGCGATTTTCTCGTACAACGCCGTGCGGCCGTATGCGCAGAAGGTGTTCGAGGCGGCGAACGATTATGGGCGGCGTAGCCGCGGTTGAGGCCCAAACTTGCACGCACGGTGACGATACCTACACATTTACGGTCTCAGACCTTCCCAGAAGGCACCGTTACCGGCAAGCTGTACGGGTGAGGGTGCGTGAGTGGGATCCCCGGACCGCTTCGGCGGGGGAGATCCGGTCGCTCGTCGAGACGGTGAACGCGGTGCTGGCCACCGACCTTCCCGACGACCCGCCGTGGCAGGACGTTCAGGTTCGTGACTATCTTGCCGAGACCATGCCCGGTGAGCGGCGGATCAGCTGGGTGGCCGAGGACGACCGGTTACCCGAGGGCGAGAGCGAGATCTTCGCGCACGTCAGCATGCTGCTGCTGGGCGACATCGGCGTGCTCGAGATCATGGTGCATCCGCGGCTGCGGCGCCGGGGGCTCGGGCGGCAACTCGTGGCCGTCGCCGCGCGCCGTGCCTACCTGGAGGGCTTCTCCACCATCGGGGTCGAAGCCATCGGCGGGACGCCCGCCATCGCCTTCTACGAGGCGCTCGGCTTCGAACGCGAATATGTCGAAACCCGCAGCGTGCTCACCCTGTCCGGGGTGGACTGGCCGGCCCTCGACGCCATGGCCACCGCCATCGGCGGCGGCTACCGGGTCGAGTATCACCCGGGCGGACCGCCGGATCATCTGCTCGAGGCGTACGCGCAAGCCAAACTCGAAGCGCAGGACGACGACGAAGATCTCGACCTCGCGCCCCGCTCCTCCGACCCGCAACGGTTGCGCGACTCCCTCGAGACGCTGCACAAACGCGGCCTGAAGCCGTACATCGTGCTGGCCATCCACGAGTCCACCGGGGTCGTCGCCGGGCTCACCGAAGTTGTCGTCCCGGCGCAACATCCGGAACGTGCCGACCAGTACGACACGATCGTCGTGCGCGATCATCGCGGGTACGGCATCGACCGGGCGATCAAGGCGCGCATGCTGTTCGAGTTGCGCCGGGCCGAGCCCGGACTGCGCGAGGTGCAGACCTGGAACGCGCAGCACAACGAATCCATGCTCAAGGTCAACGCCGAGCTGGGCTATCTGCCCGATCGGGACTGGTTTGAGTACGGGGCCGACGTGTCACAACTCGTACAGAGCCTCGAACCCATCGACTAGGTTCGACCTCTCCTCTAGTGTCGGCTTATGGTCGGCAGTGGAGGACGTCACCGGTTCTACCCGCTCCTCCTGGCGCCGCTCCTCGCCCTCGGTGTTCCGGCCGTGGCGTACGCGGCCGAAAACACACCACTCACGGTCGGCGCCGTTCAGGGCGCCGCCGCGAGGTCCCCGTACGCGCCGGCCGGCGGCAACGGCTCCAGCAGCGGCAAATACCAGGTGCGCGGCGTCGTCGCCCAGCTTGCGCTCTCGCACACCGACGCCGGTGTCGACCAGCGCGGCTTCTTCCTGCAGAGCCGCAAGACCGACACCGACGGCGACCCGGCCAGCTCCGACGGCGTCTTCGTCTACATGGGTTCCTTCACGACACTCATCGGCGGCTACGCGCCCAAGGTCGGCGACGAGATCGTGGTCAACGCCCGCGTCGCCGAGTACTTCGACTTCACCGAGCTGACCGGCGCCGAATGGGTCACCACCCTCGCCACCGGCCTCGATGTGGCCACCGAGATTCAGATCGACGACGCGGTTCCGCCGATCGTCTGGGAGCGCTACGAGGGCGCCCAGCTCCGGGTGCGCAAGGGTTCCGCCGCCGTCTCCAACACCAAGACGTACGCGTCCACGGACGACGCCGAGACGTGGCTCATCGACCGCGACGATCCTCTTCTGAAGCGCGACGACCCGTACAGCCGAAGGGTCTTCCGCGACGCCCACCCGCTGGATGACCTTCCGGGCACAGTGGACAACGGCAACCCGAACCGGATCCTGCTGGGCCCGATGGGCGTGAAGGCCGCCGCCGGCGACAGCGGAGTCGTGCTGCCCGCCGCCCGCACGTTCGATCGCGTCCGGGACGACGCGGTCGGCGGGGTCTACTACGCGTTCGGCAAGTACGGCATCCAGGTCGGCGCCATCGCGTACGACAGTGGCCCGGACCCGGCGGGGAACCACCCGCCCGCACGCGGCGGCCCCAACCTGGCCATTGCCACATTCAACCTGGAGAACCTCTACGACTTCCGCGACGACCCCACCGACGGCTGCGACTTCGCCGGCAACACCGGCTGCCCGGGCGTGCGGCCGCCGTTCGACTACGTGCCCGCGAGCCAGGCCGCCTACGACACCCGGCTGGCCCGGATCGCCGGCCAGATCCGGAACGACCTGCACAGCCCCGACCTGCTGCTCGTGCAGGAGGCCGAGGACCAGGACATCTGCCGGGTCGCCGGGGGCACGCTCACGTGCGACGCGGCCGACGGCAAGCCGGACACGTTGCAGGAGCTGGCTTTGAAGATCGGCCCGCGGTACGACGCGGCGTTCGACCGGAGCGGAGCCGACGCCCGCGGCATCGTCGCCGGTTTCCTCTTCCGTACGGATCGTCTGCGGCTCGCGCCGGCCCGGCCGACCGACCCCGTTCTCGGCCTCATCCCGCAGGTCACCTACCGTGGCGCTCCCCTGCCGAGCAACGCCGAGGTGTCGAACCCGAAGACGCTGAACGCCGTGCTCCCGGCCGACGTCGACGTGTCGACCGGCGTCGACGGCGCCAACGTCTACACCCGCGCCCCGCAGGTCGCGCTCTTCGAGGTGACGGCCGCCCCGGGCGGCACGCTGTGGGCGATCAGCAACCACTTCTCGTCCGGCCCGGCCACCCGGGTGGGGCAACGGCGGGAGCAGGCCGCGTACGGGGCGGCGATCGTCGACGCCATCGAGGCGGCCGACCCGCACGCCCGCGTCATCCTCGGCGGCGACCTGAACGTCTTCCCGCGACCCGACGATCCGGTACCGGCCGACCCGGGCGACCAGCTCGGCCCGCTCTACGGCGCCGGCCTGCACAACCTGTGGGACGACCTGGTCGCCGACGCGCCCGCGGCCGCCTACTCGTACGTCTTCGAGGGCCAGGCCCAGACGCTCGACCACCTGTTCGTCAACGACGGCTTCCACCGCGACCTGATCGAGATGCGGGCGGCGCACATCAACGCCGACTTCTCCGACGGCACCAGCGACCACGACCCGCAGGTGGCCCGTTTCCAGGCCCGCGCCGGCGTCAGCGTCGGCGATGCCCGCGTGACCGAGGGCGACGCGGGCAAGGTGGCGCTGGTCTTCCCGGTGACGCTGACCCGGCCGCTGAGCCGGGGGATCACGGTGTGCGCCACGACCGTGCCGGGCACGACGACGTTGCCGCTGGCCGACTTCGACCCGTACCTGGGTTGCCGGATGATCCCGGCCGGCGCGGTCACCGTCGACTTCCCGGTGCAGGTGCGCGGTGACCGGCTGCGCGAGACCGACGAAACGCTCACGCTGGAGATCGTCGCCCTCGACGCCGTCCGCCTGATCGACGGAAGCGGCGCCGGGACGATCGTGAATGACGACTAGTAGCGGAGCTTCTGCGCCACTTCGGTCGCCCAGTAGGTGAGGGTGATCTGCGCGCCGGCCCGCTTGAGCGAGGTCAGCGACTCGAGGATCACCCGGTCCCGGTCGATCCAGCCGTTGCGGGCGGCCGCCTCGACCATCGCGTACTCGCCGGAGACCTGGTAGGCCGCGACGGGGACGGTGACCCGTTCGCGGATCGCCGCGATCACGTCGAGGTAGGGCAGGCCCGGCTTGACCATGACGATGTCGGCGCCCTCGGCGATGTCGAGGTCGACCTCGCGCAGGGCCTCGCGCAGGTTCGGCGGGTCCTGCTGGTACTGCCGGCGGTCGCCCTGCAGGGTCGACTCCACGGCCTCGCGGAACGGGCCGTAGAAGGCGCCCGCGTACTTCGCCGAGTAGGCCAGGATCGAGACGTCCTGGTAGTTCGCCTCGTCGAGGGCCTTCCGGATGACGCCGATCTGGCCGTCCATCATGCCCGACGGCCCCACCATGTGGACGCCGGCGTCAGCCTGCGCCACGGCCATCTGGGCGTAGAGCGGCAGCGTGGCGTCGTTGTCGACCGAGCCGTCGGCGGCCAGGACCCCGCAGTGCCCGTGCGAGGTGAACTCGTCCAGGCACAGGTCGCCCATCACGACCGTGGAGTCGCCGACCTCGGCGATCAGGTCGCGGATGCCGACGTTGAGGATGCCGTCGGGGTCGAGGCCGGCCGAGCCGGTCTCGTCCTTGTGCTCGTTGGTCGGTACGCCGAACAGCATCAGGCCGCCGACGCCGGCCGCGACCGCCTCATGGGCGGCCTTGCGCAGCGACTCGCGCGAATGCTGCATGACGCCGGGCAGCGAGCTGATCTCCCGTGGCTCGGTCAGCCCCTCTTTCAGAAAGAGGGGCAGGACCAGCTCGGCCGGCGAGAGCCGAACCTCTTCCACGAGCCGCCGCATGGCCGGCGACCGGCGCAGGCGGCGGGGACGAACCTCGGGGTAGGACATGAACAATCCTTAGCGGAAGCGAAGGGCTGTGGGTCCCTGGACCTTCGAGCCGCGGCGCTGCTTGGCCGGCATCGCGGCCAGCTTCTCGCGCAGCTCCACCGCGTACGACGCGAGCGCCTCGACCAGGTCCGGCACCGACGCGTGCTGGGGCTGGACATCGACGCGCAGGCCGAACTCGGTGGCCGTCTCGGCGGTCTTCGGGCCGATCACCGCGACGACCGTGCGGGCGTGCGGCTTGCCGGCGATGCCGACCAGGTTGCGGACGGTGGAGGACGAGGTGAACAGCACCGCGTCGAAGCCACCCGACTTGATGGCGTCGCGGATCTCGGCCGGCGGCGGCGCGGCCCGGACCGTCCGGTAGGCGGTCACGTCGTCCACCTCCCAGCCCCGCTCGATCAGGCCGGCGGCCAGCGTCTCGGTGGCGATGTCGGCGCGCGGCAGCAGCACCCGGCCGACCGGGTCGAGGATCTCGTCGTGCGGCGAGAACTCGGCCAGCAGGCCCTCACTGGACTGGTCGCCCGCGGGCACCAGCTCGGGCTGGATGCCGAAGGCGCGTACCGCCTCGGCCGTGGCCTCGCCGATGCAGGCGATCTTCACGCCGCCGAAGTGGCGGGCGTCGAGACCGTGCTCGTCGAACTTCTCCCAGACCGCGCGGACCGCGTTGACCGAGGTGAAGACGACCCAGGCGTACCGGCCGTCGACCAGGCCCTTGACCGCGCGTTCCATCTGGGCCGGGGTACGCGGCGGCTCGACCGCGATGGTCGGCACCTCGCACGGGATGGCGCCGTAGGCCCGCAGCCGCGCGCTCATCGCGCCCGCCTGCTCCTTGGTCCGCGGTACCAGGACCTTCCAGCCGTACAGCGGGCGGTTCTCCCACCAGCTCATCGCGTCGCGCTCGGCGACGTCGCCGCCGACCGTGAGCACGACCCGGCCGGTGAAGCCGAGCGCCGCGGCGACGAAGCTGTCGACCGTGGACGTCGTCGTGTACTGGGTCTCGCCGGTGCCGTCGCCGGTCACCGCGACAGTGGTGCCCGGCTCGACGCCCGAGGCGAGCAGGCCGTCGCGGATGGCCGCGAGGTCGCCGGCGTCGACGGCCACCGCGAACGAGCCCTTGAGGGCGGCCGCGGCCAGCGCGTCGAAGTCGAGGGTGGTGACGTCGCCGACGTCGGCGGTGACGCGGACGCCGGGCAGCGGGACACCGGCGTACGTGGCGACGCCTTCGGCCTGGCCCAGGCCCGGCACGACCTCGAAGTGCACAGCGGTGCGGGCGACCGCCTGCACCTCCTTGACCACTGACTCGTGGCCGAACGGGTCACCGGCCACGAGGTGCACGGCCGACAGGCCGGACTTCGCGGCGGAGAGCAGCACCTTGGCGACGTCGCCGGGCGCGCCCTCGGCGGGGCTGAACTGGGTGTCCGGCTTGGCCTCGGCGCGGATCGCGGTCAGCAGCGACTCGGGAACGCCTCGGTCGTAGACCACCTGGTCAGCGTCGGTGAGCGCCGCGTGGGCGCGACGGGTCAGCAGCTCGGGGTCGCCGGGTCCGGCGCCGACGAACGCGATGCGTCCGGCTGGCTTGCGGGCGGTGCGGGTGGTCATTCTGTGCTCCCCATCAGGGTATCGGCGCCGTTCTCGAGGAGATCGGCGGCGAGCGCCTTGCCGATCTCCGCCGCGTCGGCGGGCGTTCCGGTGCGCGACAGCCGGATGGCTCGAACCCCATCCGGGCTGATCACCGCACCGCGCAGGTAAATCTCGTCGCCGTTCTCGCCCTCGGCGAGCTCGGCATGTGCCGCGACCGGGGCCGAGCACCCGGCCTCGAGCGTGGCCAGCATCGCCCGCTCCGCCACGACGGCGGCGCGGGACGGTGCGTGGTCGAGCGCGGCCAGCAGCTCGACCAGGTCGGCGTCGTCGGCCCGGCACTCCACGGCCAGCGCGCCCTGGGCGGGGGCCGGCAGCATGAGCATCGGGTCGAGCGTTTCGCTGATCTCAGCCGTGCGGCCGAGACGCGCCACGCCGGCCCGAGCGAGGACGACGGCGTCCAGGTCGGCCTCGGGTCCGTGCACCCGGGCAATCCGGCTGTCGACATTCCCGCGGATCGGCGTGACCTGCAACTCTAGGCCCAAAGCATGCAGTTGCGCGATTCGGCGCACCGCGCCGGTTCCGACGACCGCGCCCGGCGGGAGCTCGGCCAGGGTACGGTTGCCCTTAGTGATCAACACGTCGCGCGGATCCTGGCGCGGCGGCACGGCCGCGATGTGCAGTCCCGCGTGCTGGCCGGTGGGCAGGTCCTTGTACGAGTGCACGGCGAAATCGATCTCCCGCGCGAGCAGCGCGTCGCGCAGCGCGGAGACGAAGACACCCACGCCGAGCTGGGCCACCGGGGCCGACGAGCGGTCACCCGAAGTGACGATGCGCACAAGCTCGACCGGACGGCCGGTGGCCGCGGTCAGCGCGTCCGCGGTCTGTTGCGACTGAGCGAGCGCCAGCGCGCTGCCTCGCGTACCGAGGCGCAGCGGGGTACTCACGCTTTCCCTCCGATCTCAGGCACCGCGTTGGCCGGCGTGGCGTGCGGCACGTCCAGGTCGAACAGCTCGCGCAGCAGGGCCGCGTACTGGTCACCGCCGGGTTCGGCGGCCAGCTGGCGCACCCGCACGGTCGGTGAGTGCAGCAGCTGCTGAACAACCCGGTGCAGCGTACGGGAAATGTCGCCCCGTTGCTCCTCGCTGAAGTCCGGGCGCTTTCCCCACAGTTTGCGCAGCTCGGCGCTGACCACGTCCTCGGCCCGGGTGCGCAGAGCGGCCACCGTCGGGGCGATCTCGGCCCCGCGCAGCCAGCCGAGAAAGTGATCAACCTCGCTCGTGACGATCTGCTCGACCGCTGCCGTCTCCGCGGCCGCGGGGGCCGAGCGGCGGGACGCGGCCAGGCTGTCGATGTCGATGATGGTCACGCCCGGCACGTCGTACGCGTCCGGCGCGACGTCACGCGGCACGGCCAGGTCGAGCACGACCAGCGGCGCCGCCGCCTCGAGCCGGGCCCGGGTCAGCACCGGGTCGGTGGCGGCGGTGGCCGTGATCACCAGCTCGGCCTCGCGCAGCGCGGCGTCCAGCTCCTCGTAGGGCACGGCCGTGGCGCCGTACGCCTCGGCGAGCCGGTCGGCGCGGGCGGCGCTGCGGTTGGTGATCCGCAGCGGGCCGACGCCGGCCCGGGTCAGCGTGGCGACCGAGAGCGCTCCCATCGCGCCGGCCCCGATGACCAGAGCCTTCTTGCCCGCGAGCGGGCCGAGATGGCTCTCGGCGACCTCGAGGGCGGCGGTGACGACGCTCTGGCCGGCCCGGTCGATGCCGGTCTCGGCGTGCGCCCGCTTGCCGACCCGCAGCGCCTGCTGCATCAGCTCGTGGAGCAGCCGGCCGGCCGAGTCGGTCTCGGTGGCCACGTGGTACGCGTCGCGCAGCTGCCCGAGGATCTGCGACTCGCCCACGACCATCGAGTCGAGACCGGCCGAGACCTTGAACGAGTGCTGGACCGCGGCCTCGTCGTAGTGCACGTAGAGATGCCCGGCGAGTTCGGTCGCCGGGATGCCGGAGACCTCGGAGAGCACGTTGCAGATGTCGCCGAGGCCACCGTGGAACGTGGTGACCGCCGCGTAGATCTCCACTCGGTTGCAGGTGGACAGGACGACCGCCTCACCGACGTACGGCTGGGCGACGAGCTTCTGCAGCAGGTCGGGCACCGATGAGTCGGGGATGGCGAGGCGTTCCAGCGTGGCGACATCGGCGGTGCGATAGGACGCACCGACGCTGAGGAGATTCACGACCCGACCGCCTCCTGATTGCCCGCCGTCGCGGCGGACCGGCCGCCCGGCAACGCGGTCAGCGATGCCTTGCGGTGTTCGTGGAATGAGAGAATCTGCAGTTCGATGGCGAGGTCGACCTTGCGGACGTCGACGTTCGACGGCACCGAGAGAACGCAGGGTGCGAAGTTGAGGATGCTGGTGACGCCCGCGTCGACCAGCACGTCGGCCACGGCCTGGGCGGCGCCGGGCGGGGTGGCGATCACGCCGATGGCGATCTTTTCCTCGACCGCGACCCGGCCGAGGTCGGAGATGTGCCGCACGGCGAGGCCGTGGATGCGCTCGCCGACCTTGGACTCGTCGGCGTCGAAGAGCGCGACGATCTTGAAGCCGCGGCTGGCGAAGCCGTCGTAGCCGGCCAGCGCGTGACCGAGGTTGCCGAGGCCGACCAGGCAGACCGCGCGGCGCTGGTCGAGACCGAGCACGTACTCGATCTGCTCGATGAGCAGGCTGACGTCGTAACCGACGCCGCGCGTGCCGTACGAGCCGAGGTGGGAGAGGTCTTTACGAAGCTTGGCGGAGTTCACCCCCGCGGCCGCGGCCAGCCCCTCGCTGGAGACGGTGTCCGCGCCGGCCTCACCCAGGTTGTGCAGGGCCCGAAGGTACTCGGGAAGGCGCGCGATAGTCGCCTCCGGCAGATCCGGGAAGGCATGGACGGCACCGTCGCCACGGACGGGGCCGGGCGTGCTTCCGTGACGCTGCTGACTCATCTGACTCCGTGCCGACGAGGTTGCGAACCTGCGGGGAACCCACGAACGCCTGGTTGAACCGGCTGTGCTAGCGGGGCTCTTCGAAGTCAAAGAGTAGGCGCTTGTGAAGGCGTGCACAAATCGCGATCTTGATCGGATGGCTGGACAAAGATCCATCTGGGTGCTATTCGATTATGCCAGCGTCCGGGCGATCTCGACAGCCTCGACCAAAGTGTCAGCCACCGGGCGACCGGACGCCCGCAAGCGGACGGGGTCGGTGAATCCCCCCGTATAGAGCACCGAAACGCCGCCGACCGACTCGGCCGCCGCCGCGTCGTCCAGCGAGTCGCCGATGAGCACCACGTCCGATCCGGCCAGGCCCAGCTCGGCCAGATGCTGGGCGAGGTGGCCGGCCTTGAGGTGCCCGCCGATCTCGGTGCGCAGGCCGTCCACGCGGGTGAAGACGCCGGTCAGCCCGTACGTCTCGATCGCCGGCACCAGCTCCTTGTGGAACCACATGGACAGCAGCGACTGGGTGCCCGGCCACGACTTGAGCGCCTCCGAGGCGTCGGCCGCGAGCGTCATGTTCGTCAGGCCGAGCCGGTACGCGTCGTGGAAGATCCGGTCGAGCTCCTGGAACTCCTCCTGGTCGACCGCGCGCTCGAGGATCTCGGCGTAGAACTCGGCCACCGGGCGCCGGAACCGGGAACGGTGCTCGTCGGCGCCGACCGCCCGGCCACCGACCGCGGCGAAGGCCGTGTTCGTCGAGGAGACCACCAGGTGGAGGTCGTCGAGCAGGGTGCCGTTCCAGTCCCAGACCAGGTGCTTGCGCGTCACGGCGAACAACCTACAGGCGCGGCTGACCCGCCGGCCTGGCCAAATCCCGCAGCAACCGGGCCTCCTCGACCTTCCAGTAGCCGTGCTCGGCCCCGTCGAGCAGCACCACCGGGACCCGGTCGCCGTAGTCGCGTTCCAGCTCGATCGACGACTCGACGTCGACCCGGCTCCACTGACCAGGGATGATCCGGTCGAGCGTGGTCTCGGCGACCTCGCACAGGTGGCAGCCGTTCCGGCTGATCAGGGTCACGCGGCTCACGATGACAACTCCCTCTTGCGTACCTTGCCGGTCGCCGAGTGGGGAAGCTCACGCACCAGCTCGATCGACGGCACCTTGAACCGGGCGAGCTGCCCGGCACAGAAGACCTGCAGCTCGGCCGGGGTCGGCGGCGGATCGAGAGCGGTCACCACGTACGCGTGGGGCCGCTCCCCGGTCTCCGGGTCGGGCACGCCGACCACTGCCGCCTCGACCACGCCGGGATGGGTGTCGAGCACCCGCTCGATCTCGGCCGGATAGACGTTGAAGCCCCGCACCAGGATCAGATCGTCGACGCGGTCGACCAGGTGGAGGTCGCCGTCGGCGTCCGCGTAGGCCACGTCGCCGGTCGCCCACCAGCCGTCGGGGCCGGGGCCGCCGCGCCCGTCCGGCCAGTATCCGGAGAAGAGGTTGGCCCCGCGGACGACGATCTCGCCGGGGTCGGTGCCGGCCGAGTCCTCGACGGACAGGTCGAGCTCGGCCAGGTCCTCGTCGGGCGACGGCGTGCCGTCACGCCACAGCACCTGGCCGGCCGCCGAGCGCAGCAGCAGGGAGACGCCGGGCAGGGGCCGGCCGATCGAACCGGGCTTGCCGCGGTCGCTGACGGCCGTGGTGGTGAGCACCGGGGCGGTCTCGGTCAGCCCGTAGCCGACCAGGACGCTCTTACCGGTGGCGGCGGCGAACCGGGCCCCGTCGTCCGGCGACAGCGGGGCGGCGCCGCAGACGGCCGTCCGCACGGAGCGCATCGCGATGCCGGCCCCGGGCTGCTGCGACCACGCCGCGTACATGCCGGGCACGCCCACCACGACCGTCACCGCCCGCAAGGCGATGACCTCGAGCGACGCCCCGGGGTCGAACCGGTCGACCAGCACACCGGTCGCGGCGTGGTGCACGACCGAGCCCAGGCCGGTGTTCAGACCGTACGCGTGGAACAGCGGCACGGCGAGCAGCACCACGTCGTCCGGCCCGACGACCGCCGGCTCGATCGCGCCCAGCTGATCGTGGTTGGCGGCCAGCGCGGCGTGGGTCAGCATCGCGCCCTTCGGCCGCCCGCTCGTCCCCGAGGTGTAGAGGAGGACGGCGAGGTCGGGCGGGGTCTCCGTCCGTACCGGCTCGCGCGGGCCCCCGGCACTCGCGATCACGAGCGCGGCCCCCGAGTCCCGTAACGCGTAATCCCGCTCGTCGGCCGTGTAGGCCGGATTGAGCGGCACCGCCACCCGCCCCGCCCGCAGCACGCCGTGATACGTCGTCACGAACTCGATCGAGTTGCCCAGCACTATCGCGACCCGGTCGCCCGGCGCCGTCGCGGCGGCGATGGAGCGCGCGGTCGCGTCCACCCGTTCGTGGACGTCCGACCAGGTCAACGCGGTGTCGTCGGTGATCAGGGCAAGACCGTCGGGCCTGCTCGCGGCGGCCCGGGCGACCGGGTCGCGGGCTGCTTCGTCCACGAGGCAGAAGTCTCGCACAAAGCACCACGGAAGTGGATGCCGCACAGGTTGTCCGTCGCGCGCCGAGCCCTGTCGGCCATGGTGGCAGACGTTCCTTGTGTCTTGTCTGCGCCACTTCGTACTATTTTTGCGCAGCGCACACGGTGTGCGACTCCGTGTGTTCGGTGTCCGTGATACTTCGCGTCTGTGTAACGGACTCCACAGCCCTGGGTGAGGTCGGTCTGATGTTTTAGGCCACCCCACCCCTTTTGCTATGAGTGATCACCCCTCATCCCGAGGAGGCCGCTGTGCCACAAAATGCACGCCCATGCTGCGTATCCACGTCTGGCGGGACGGATCAGCAGCAGTCGAAGCAGCAGCCCCGCCGGGTGAAGGAGGCGCAGTGAGCCATGTCTACGCCGGGGACCCGTACCACCGCGACCTGTTCGCGGCCCGCCTCGCATTGGCCGACGGTTTGACCGTCCTCCGCCGCTCGGTCGGCGCGTTCGACGACCTGGTCGTCAACACGATCCGCGGCGACGGCCCCAAGCGGACCCGCAACCGCCCGCACGTCAACGAATCGCCCGGGCACCGGATCCCCCCGACCGGCAACGCGAAGCCGATGGCCGGCGGCGGACGCGTGGCCGTGCCGGGCCGGCCCGGCATGCCGCCGCCGCAGCCCACGGCCGGTCAGCGCAGCCAGCTGCCCGAGACCGCCTCCGGCGAGCAGACCGTCGTGGTGCCGGCGCAGAGCACCACCAGCCCGCCGACCGAGCCGTCGCAGCAGCCGAAGTACCCGGCCCGCCCCGACCCGGGCGACGCCGCGGCCGAGGTCTGGGCGCTGGTGGAGCGTGCCCAGGCCGGCGAGGCCGAGGCGTTCGGCCTGATCTACGACCGATACGTCGACACCGTCTTCCGGTTCGTCTACTTCCGGGTCGGCAACCGGCAACTCGCCGAGGACCTCACCTCGGACACCTTCCTGCGCGCGCTCAAGCGCATCGGCAGCTTCACCTGGCAGGGCCGCGACCTGGGGGCCTGGCTCGTCACCATCGCCCGCAACCTGGTCGCCGACCACTTCAAGTCGGGCCGCTACCGGCTCGAGGTCACCACCGGCGACGTGCTCGACGCCGACCGCGAGGACCGCGGCCCCGAGGGCAGCCCGGAGTCGGCGGTGGTCGACCACATCACCAACGTCGCCCTGCTCACCGCGGTCAAGCAGCTCAACCCGGAGCAGCAGGAGTGCATCGTGCTCCGCTTCCTGCAGGGCTTCTCGGTGGCCGAGACCGCGCAGACCATGGGCAAGAACGAGGGCGCCATCAAAGCCCTGCAATACCGGGCCGTACGAGCGCTGGCCCGCCTCCTGCCGGAAGGGTTCCAGGCGTGACGGGGGCCACCTCCATTACCCGATGCCGGGCGCTCGCCCCCGTAACCGGGGACGCGTGTCGCGCGTTTGTCCGAGTGCGACCCCGGGCGGCCCTGGAGGCCCCCGATTTCGTCGCGACCGTCGGCGACGCCGCCGACGAGACACTCACGAGCGAGGGGAGGTGCCCGCGGTGAATTTCGACTTTCTGGATCGGCGGAGCGCCGAGCGCTTCGCGGAGCTTCTCGACGAGAACACCGGCGGCCGCCGGCACCACAGCCGCGGCCAGGCCGATGAGCAGCTCGCCGAGCTGGTCGCCATCGGCAACAGCCTTTCCGGTGCACGGCCCGGGGTCCGGGTGGACTCCGAGTTCCGCACCGGTCTGCGCTCCATGCTGGTGGCCACCGCCGAGCGGGACGGCATCGGCCGTACCGCCACCGCCGTCGAGAAAGAGCCCGCCGCCAGGCAGGCGTCGACGGCCCGGGCCGGCTTCATGGGTCACGCCGGCCGTATCCGGGCACGCGGCGCGATCGTGATCGGCGTGGCCGCCGGCGCGCTGGCGGTCTCCGGAATCTCCGCGGCAAGCGAAAACGCATCACCGGGCGACGCCCTGTACGGGGTCAAGCGCTCGACCGAACGCGCCCAGCTGGCCATGGCCGGCTCGGACGTCAGCCGGGGTCAGCTGTCCCTGGACTTCGCCCGCAACCGGCTCGCCGAGGCGGCCGCGATGAAGGGCGGCGACACCGGGTTCGCCGGCGTCCTGGACGACATGGACGCCGACACCCGCAAGGGCGTCAAGCAGCTCACCACGGCGGCCGTCGCCAACCGCGACGCCAAGCCGTTGACCACCATCGACGGTTTCGTCGACCGGCAGCGCGGCCTGCTGGTACCCAAGCTCGACCAGCTCGGCCCGGACAACCGGGAGCGGGCGACGAGCTCGCTGACGCTGCTGGAGTCGGTCAGCAAGCGCTCGAGCGACCTGCGGGCCGGTCTCAAGTGCTCGCCGGTGACCTCGAACGGCTCGGACACGCTCGGCCCGAAGCTCAAGGGCTGCGCCGATGACGAGGACGTGCCGCCGGCGACCTCGTCGCGCCCGTCCGCCGAACCGAGCGGCAAGGCGACGGCCAAGCCGAGCAAGGGCGCCAAGGCCACGCCGCGCGTGACCGATCCGACCCCGGGGACGACGGCCGGTACGGGCCGGGTCAAGAGCAACAGCGGGGTCACCGGTCAGGTCGCTCCGTCGACCTCGCCGGAGCTGCCGCTCGGCGGCAGCCCGGTGCCGTCGGAGACGCCGCTGATCGACCCCGGCACGGGCGACCCCAGCGAGAAGGGCCCGCTGGGCGGCCTGCTGGACGGGATCCTCGGCGACTAGAGGGACCAAGACATGGCGAGGGGCGGTTGCCGGGAATTACCGGACCGCCCCTCACTGTCATTATAGGGCGAAACCGCCCACCCGGGGCCTCAGCGGGCGAACGGATCGGGCCGTTTCTCCAGCAGCTCGAGAAGCGTCGCCTGGATCGTCTCGCGCACCTGGTCGGCCAGGTTGTAGACGACCATCGGATCGTCGGCCAGCTCGGTGAGGTGCGCGGTCGGAATCGGCGGGCAGACCTGGATCATCCACTTGCTCGGCAACGGCACCAGACCGAGCGGGCCCAGCCACGGGAAGGTCGGCGTGACCGGGAAGTACGGGACGCCGAGCAACCGGGCCAGCGGCTTGATGTCGGCCAGGATCGGGTAGATCTCCTCGGCGCCGACGATCGCCACCGGCACGATCGGGGTGCCGGTGCGCAGCGCCGCCGAGACGAACCCGCCGCGACCGAAGCGCTGCAGCTTGTACCGGTCGGCGAAGCGCTTACCGATGCCCTTGAAGCCCTCGGGGAAGACGCCGACCAGTTCACCGGTGCTCATCAGGCGCTCGGCATCCGGGTTGCAGGCCACCGTCACGCCCGACTTGCGGGCCAGCTCGCTCACCACCGGCATGCGGAAGACCAGGTCGGCGCCGAGCAGCCGCAGGTGGCGCTCGCGGGGATGCTGGTCGCGGATCGCCACCGAGAGCATCAGCGCGTCCAGCGCGAGCGTGCCCGAGTGGTTGCCGACGACCAGCCCGCCGCCGGTGTCGGGGATGTTCTCGATGCCGAAGACCTCGGTGCGGAACCAGTCGTGGTAGAGCACCCGCAGCAGCGGATGGAAGACCGCGTCGGTGAGCTCGGGGTCGAAGCCGAACTCGTCCACCTCGTACGTCCCGGCGAGCCGGCGCCGGAGGAAGGCGAGCCCGTTGGCCACCCGCTGGTCCCAGACGTCCAACGTCGCCGCGGGCTCGGGCGGCGGAGGCTCGGCGTGCCCGTTCATCCGCGGCTCCTCGGGGATGGGCCGGCGGCCGTTCACCCGCACGGGCTCGGCCGGCCCGGGCAGGACGAAGTCGGCGTTGCCGGGCAGCATGTCGCGGAACTCGTCCTGGCTCATAGCCGCTCCCCCGCGGCGGTGGTCTCGGCGGCGCCCCGCACCCGCCGGATGCCGTCGAGGATGGCCCGCTCGGCGACGGCCAGCCGGTCGTCGGTCAGCGAGCCGCCCGCGTGGCCCTTGACGAAGTCGTCGAACGCCTCGGACGTGGTTCGCGGGGTGAAACCGAACTCGCGGACCAGCCGCGTGGTGTCCACGACCCGGCCGTGCACGAAGAGGTCGATCTGGTCCAGGCCGATCTGGCCGATCCCGACGTTGCGGGCCAGGCCGGCGACGGTGGAGAGCGTGCCCTCGGGCAGCGGCACCGAGATGCGCCCGGCCCGGCGGACGGCCTGCGACAACGCGAGCACGCCGGCGCCGGCCACGTTGAACGTGCCCGGGTGGTCCTCGATCACCGAGCGGTGCAGGATCTCCAGCGCGTCCTCGACGTGCACGAACTGGAGCCGGGCGTCGCGGCCGAGAACAGTCGGCACCACCGGCTGCGAGAAGTAGCGGGTGAGCGTGGTGTCGGCGGTCGAGCTGATGAACGGCGCGAAGCGCAGCACGGTGGCCGCCACCTCGGACCGGCGGCGGCGGAAACCGCGCACGTACCCCTCGATGTCGAGGATGTCGCGCGCGAAGGAACCCCGCGGCACGGCCCGGGGCTCGGTGTCCTCGGTGAAGACCGCGGGGTCACGGAACGACGCGCCGTACGCGGCGGTCGACGAGCGCACCACAAGCTTGCGCAGGCGGGACGCGCCCTGCGCGGCGGCGAGCAGCTGCATCGTGCCGATGACGTTCTGCTCTTTCATGGCGGCCCGCCCGCCGTGCTGCGAGTCGGGCGCGCTGGTGACCGCCAGGTGCACGAGAGCCTCCGCACCCAGCTCGGCGATGGCGCCCGAGGCCGCGCGGGCGTCGGCCCGGATCAGCTCGACGTCCGCCATGAGGTCGCGCAGGGCGGCCGGCGGGTCATGCGGATCCAGGCCGACGACACGGTCGACCCGGGGATCTGCGGCGAGGCGAGCGGCCACCCGGGCGCCGAGGTATCGGCTGACTCCGGTGACCACGACGACGCTGGGCGGAGAGGTCACGTCGGGCGCACCTTCCGATGCGTACGGGTGCGATACGTGCGGCAAGAGACGGTGCGGCTGGGAATCACTCCCAGCCAACCATCACTTGCCCAAACGGCGACGCTGGACGCGGGTCTTGCGCAGCAGCTTGCGGTGCTTCTTCTTCGCCATACGCTTGCGGCGCTTCTTGACCACGGAGCCCATACGACATGCCTCTCGAAACTGGTGGATCGGACCGGCGCGTGCGCGGTGGCACGTCCCGCATCCGAGCTGAACGGGGGCCCAGGCGCGCGAGCAGTCCGGAGCCAACCGCACCAGCGTACAAGCCCGGCCAGCGCCGGGCCAAAACGGCCCTAGGCCGTTTGCGAGAAAGCGCCGCGCAAGTACTCGTGCACGGCGTGCTCGGGCACCCGGAAGGACCGGCCGACCCGGACGGCGGTGAGGTCACCGCCGTGCACCAACCGATAGACCGTCATCTTGGAGACCCTCATCAGAGAGGCCACCTCGGCGACGGTCAGGAACCGCACCTCCGAGAGCCGTTCCTCGGTCTGGGCTGGACCCGTCATCTCGTACGCACCGATCCTTTCGCAGGCACGGGCCGCGCGAGAAAGTGAGCGTTTGCGACGCGGCGGAGAACGTGCGTGTCATCAGAACGGTATCGATACGGCTGTGACCAACGCGATGCGTTCCGTGAAAAAGGCCGGAAAAAGTCAAGGCCAACACGCCGGTTGTGCACCGTTTCTGCCCCAATTGTTGCTTTTGGGGACGGACACGGTGTCTACCGTCGGTCGGCGAGCCGGCGCACGACGTAGCCGTACCAGTGGGTTCCGTACGGCAGGTAGACCCGCACGACGTTGCCGCCGGCGGCCAGCCGGGCCTGCTCCTGCGGGCGCACCCCGTACAGAAGCTGGAACTCGTACTCCTCCGGCAGACGGTCGAACCAGCGGGCGCGGTCCTCGGCGATCGCGATCAGCCGGGGGTCGTGCGTCGCCACCATCGGGTAGCCGTCACCCGACATCAGAATGTTCAGGCAGCGCACGAACGACTTGTCGATGTCCAGAGCGGACTGGAACGCCACCGACTCCGGCTCCGCGTACGCGCCCTTGCAGAGCCGCACCCGCGAACCGGCCGTGGCCAGCTCGCGGCAGTCGCCCTCGGTGCGCCTCAGATAGGCCTGAAGCACCGCGCCCGTGCCCGGGTGGTCCTTGCGCAGCTCGGCCAGGATCTCCAGGACGGCGTCGGTGGTGGTGTGGTCCTCGGCGTCCAGGGTCACCGTCGTGCCGGCCTCGGCCGCGGCCGCACAGACCGCCTGGGCGTGCTCGTAGGCCAGCCGCTCGTCGAGGCGCAGGCCCAGCGCCGACAGCTTGAGGCTGACCTCGGCGGCCGGGGTCAGGCCGGCCGACTTCGCGGCCGCGAGCAGCGCGCGGTACTCGTCGCGGACGGCGACCGCCTGCTCCGCGCTGCGCGTTTCCTCAGCCAGATGGTCGAAGGTCACGTAGAGCCCGTCGTCGGCCAGGGCGCGGCCGGTGCGCACCGCGTCGCCGGCCCCGTCGCCGGCCACGAAACGGCCGGCGACCTTCTTGCTGACGGGAACGGCGGCCGCGAGACGCCCGAGGCGGTCCGAGCCGGCGGCGGCCAGGAACAGGGAGCGGAGCATGCCCCGAGCGTATCGTCCGGCCCACCCCCGATCGCGGGAGTGGCGCGCGGGCCATGTTCGCCGGAGCCCGGTGCGGCTACCTTTGTCGGGTGGACTTCGATGCGTACGCCCGAACCGCCGTTGACCTCGTCAACGCCGAGGTGAGTGATCTCGCCGCGCTACGGGCCCTGTTCACCGACGAGCAGGGCTGGATGCGCGAGGAGGTCGCGGAAAAGGACGTCGCCGTCTTCCGCCGCGCTCAGCGGCGCCTGCGCGACGTCTTCGAGTACGGCACGAGCGGCCGCGACGCCGAGGCCGTCACCGAGCTGAACTCGCTGCTCGAGGTGTTTCCCGTGCAGCCGCGCATCTCCGGGCACGACGCCGCCGACTGGCACATGCACGTGACCAGCCGCGGTTCGTCGGTCAGCTCCGAGTACCTGGCCGGCGCCGCCTGGGGACTGTCGGTCTGGCTCTGCGAGTACGGCAGCGCCCGCTTCGGCATCTGCGCCGACGAGCGCTGCGGCAACGTCTACCTCGACACGTCGTCGAACAACTGCCGCCGCTTCTGCTCCGAGCGCTGCGCCACCCGCTCCCACGTGGCCGCCCACCGCGCCCGAAAGAGGGCCGAGCTGGCCGGCTCCGCTTCGCTCCGCGAGGCCGTCGCTCTGTAGCTGGCTCCGCTTCGCTCCGCGAGGTGGTCAGCCCCGGGTGATGGCGGGTGTGGGTGACTCTGCCGGCTTCAGGTGACGGCGGGCGAACTCCAGGGACTCGCGCAGGTCGGCCTCGCGGGCCGCGCGGCTGGCCGCCTTGCGGGTGGAGACCTCCAGGGCGACCGAGCCGGTGAAGCCGCGGGCCGACAGGGAGCGCAGAAGCTCGGCGCAGGGCTGGTTGCCGCGGCCGGGCACCAGGTGCTCGTCGCGGCCCTCGCCGGTGCCGTCGCCCAGGTGCACGTGCTTGAGGTTGGCGCCCATCTTGTCGGCCATGGCCAGCGAGTTGACGCGGGACGCGGCGCAGTGCGACAGGTCGAGCGTGTAGGCGTCGAAGCCGGTCTCGGTCGGGTCCCAGCCGGGCGTGTACGGCACGAACCAGCGGCCGGCCATCTTCACCGGGAACATGTTCTCGATGGCGAAGTCGAGGTCGGGGTGCCGGGCCTGGATCTTGGCCAGGCCGGCCGAGAAGTTCTTGGCGTAGTCGCGCTGCCAGCTGAACGGCGGGTGCACCACCACGGTGGGGGCGCCCAGCGTCTCGGCGAGCTGGGCGGCGCGGCTCAGCCTTTCCCAGGGGTCGGTGCTCCACACCCGCTGGGTGACCAGCAGGCAGGGCGCGTGCACCGACAGCACCGGAACGTTGTAGTGATCGGCCAGACCCTTCAGCGCGCCGGCGTCCTGGCTGACGCGGTCGGTCCAGACCATGACCTCGAGACCGTCGTAGCCGGTCGTGGCGGCCAGCTCGAACGCGGCCGCGGTCGGCTCGGGGAAGACCGACGAGCTGGACAGAAGCACGGGGACGCGGGAACTCACGTCATCAAGCGTAGACCCGTTTGTCGCGTACGCCGTCTCCTCTACCGGGTATATGCGACCATACCGGGCGGTGACATGGTGCCGGTCCCCCGCGCGCGTAGGCTGAGCCTGGTGAGCCGCCGTCAACAGATCCGCATCGTCCTCGACGCTGCGGCAGCCGCCCGTGCTGCCGAGGTCGACCTCGATTTTCCTCGTGAGTGGATCGAGTTCCTCGACCCCGACGACGACAAGCACCTGGTCCGAGCCGATCTGACCTGGTTGCTGTCGCGATGGACGTGCGTGTTCGGCTCGGCCTGCCACGGCATCGTGGCCGGGCGGGCCCAGGACGGCTGCTGCTCGCACGGCGCGTTCTTCACCGACGCCGACGATGAGAACCGGGTGAAGGCGGCCGCGGCCAAGCTCACTCCCGAGAACTGGCAGCACTACCGGCGCGGCTTCAAGAACTACACCGAGCTGGACACCATCGACGGGGCCAAGCCGGCCCGCCGCACGGCGATCCAGTCCGAGAACGGCCCGTGCGTCTTCCTGAACGATTCCGACTTCGCCGGTGGTGGCGGCTGCGCCCTGCACGCGCAGGCGCTGCGGGACGGCGTACACCCGCTGACCTACAAGCCGGACGTCTGCTGGCAGCTTCCGGTGCGCCGGGAACAGGACTGGATCAACCGCCCGGACGGTACGAAGGTGCTCCAGTCGACGCTCACCGAGTTCGACCGGCGCGGCTGGGGCCCGGGTGGTCACGACCTCGACTGGTGGTGCACGTCGTCGCCGGACGCCCACGTCGGCACGGAGCCGATGTACCTGTCGTACGCGCCGGAGCTGATCGCCCTGGTCGGCCAGGCCGCCTACGACAAGCTGGCCGAGCTCTGCGCCGACCGCCTGGCCAAGGGCCTGACCGCGGTGCATCCGGCCACGGTGAAAGCGGGGGCACCGAAAAAGCGCGGCGGACGTGAGCCCGCCGCGCCCCCCGAGTCGGTTTAAGGCTCGAACTTGTAGCCGAGGCCGCGCACCGTGACGATGTAGCGCGGGGCCGACGGCTCGGGCTCCACCTTGGAGCGCAGCCGCTTCACGTGGACGTCGAGGGTCTTGGTGTCACCGACGTAGTCGGCGCCCCAGACCCGGTCGATCAGCTGACCTCGGGTCAGCACCCGGCCGGCGTTGCGCAGCAGCAGCTCGAGCAGCTCGAACTCTTTCAGCGGCAGCTGCACGCCGCTGCCGTCGACGGTGACCACGTGGCGCTCGACGTCCATCCGGACCGGGCCGGCGGCCAGCGTCGGGGTGGAGACCTCGGCCGCCTCGGTGCCCTGCCGGCGCAGCACGGCGCGGATCCGGGCGACCAGCTCGCGCGGCGAGTACGGCTTGGTCACGTAGTCGTCGGCGCCGATCTCCAGACCGACGACCTTGTCGATCTCGCTGTCCCGGGCGGTGACCATGATGATCGGGACGGCCGAGCGCTGACGCAGCTGGCGGCAGACCTCGGTGCCGGACATCTCCGGAAGCATGAGGTCGAGCAGCACGATGTCGGCACCGGTCCGGTCGAACTGCGTCAGGGCGGAGGTTCCGGTCGGGGCGACCGAGACCTCGAAGCCCTCCTTGCGCAGCATGTACGACAGGGCGTCGGAGAACGACTCCTCATCCTCGACCACGAGCACGCGGGCCAATGTGGTTCCTTCCATCTTCCGGCTCACGGGCTCAACGCCCGCCAGCACCGGATTCGATCTCAATTGCCGTCGGTAACGGCAAGGGGGCTTCCGGGGGACGCGCCGGTAGGCGCAGGGTGAACGTCGAGCCGTCGCCGAGGCTGCTGGTCACGTCGACCCGGCCGCCGTGGTTGGTGGCGATGTGCTTGACGATGGCCAGGCCGAGACCGGTGCCGCCGGTCGAGCGCGACCTGGCCTGATCGGCGCGGTAGAACCGCTCGAAGATCCGGTCGACGTCGTGCGGCGCGATGCCGATGCCCTGGTCGGCGACGTCGATCTCCACCCAGTCGTCGTCGTGACGGAGCGTGAGTTCGACCTTCGTGTCATCTCCGGAGTACGCGATCGCGTTCTCCACGAGGTTGGTCACCGCGGTCGCCACCTGACTGTCACTGCCGTAAACGGTAGCGCCCTTGGGACCGGAGTAGACGACCTCGATGTTCTTGGCCGAGGCGGTGGTGCGGGTGCGGTCGATGACCTCGGCGATCACCCAGTCGACGGCGACCGGCTCGGGGGTGGGCAGCGGCTCGGCGCCCTGGAGCCGGGTGAGCTCGAGCAGTTCGTTCACCAGGCGGCCCATGCGCGCCGACTCGTGGTGGATCCGTTCGGCGAACCGGCGGGCCGCCAGCAGGTCCTCGTTGGGTTCCTCGTTGTCGACGGCCTCGGCCGCCGGCACCTCGGTCGCGTCCAGCAGCGCCTCGGCCAGCAGCTGGAGCGCGCCGATCGGGGTCTTGAGCTCATGACTCACGTTGGCCACGAAGTCACGGCGGACCCGGGCCAGCCGGTGCGACTCGGTGACATCGGCCGCCTCGACCGCCACGTGCGTCGAGTTCAGCGCCACCGCCCGCAGGTGCAGGCCGAGCGGCGCCTGAGCGGCCCCGGCACGGCCATGCGGAAGATCAAGTTCGACTTCCCGCCGTACGCCGGTCCGCCGCACCTGCCCGGCCAGAGTGCGCAGGATGGGGTGGGCCGCGATGGTGCCCGGGGCGCCGCCGGAGCGAAGCAGGCCCATGGCCCGGGCGGCCGGGTTGACCAGCACCGGATGATCCTCGGCGTCGAGGACCACCACGCCGACGCGCAGCGAGTCGAGGCTCTTGCGACCAAGCCCCTTCATGCCGTGCTTGCCGGTGTGCTCGTTTTCCTGGTCGATGGCGCGTCCTCCCTCATCTTTCCGGGAGGTGGCATCCGACCCGGGCGACCTACGGGCACGGGCGATGACGATCCCCGCAGCCACGCCGACAGCCAGCGCGACGAGGGTCAGAAGAGTGCCGTACACCAGGTCCACGCTGCGATCGTAGGGTCATTGTTTACCTGGGCCCTAGGGGGATCCGGACAAACCGGGCGCGTGTCGAATAATGTTCACCACCGCGCCCAGCGTCGTTCATTGCCGTTCACGTGTCCGCTGCTGGGCACCCCTAGCCTGTACATCAACCAAGGTCGCGCCCTGTTTCGGGGCGACCGCGAGCCCCTGGGGACGAGACAACATGCGCGAGGAGTTCCAGGCCGACCTCAACGAGGTCACCCGCCTGCTGGTGACCATGGCAGAAGGGGTGCGCACCGCGCTGCGGAACGCGACCACCGCGCTGCTCACCGCCGACCTCAAGGCCGCCGAGTCGGTCATCGAGCGCGACCTCGAGATCGACGCGATCTACAGCCAGGTCGAGACGAAGGTGGCCGACACCATCGCCCGCCAGGCGCCGGTCGCCTCCGACCTGCGGATGGTCATCACCGCCCTGCACATCTCGGCCGACATCGAGCGGATGGGCGACCTCGCCGAGCACGTGGCCAAGACCGCCATGCGCCGTCACCCGTCGCCGGCGGTACCGGCCGAGCTGCGCCCGGTCTTCAAGAGGATGGCCGAGGTGGCCGACGAGATGGCCGGGGAGATCACCAAGCTGCTGGCCAACCCCGACGCCGAGCTGGCGGCGGCCCTCGAGCAGGCCGACGACAAGATCGACGACCAGGAGCGCGAGCTGTTCCGCATCATGCTGGCCGACGACTGGCCGTACGGTGCCGAGACCGCTATCGACGGCGCCCTGCTGGGCCGCTTCTACGAGCGCTACGCCGACCACGCCGTGAACGTCGGCGCGCAGCTGGTCTACCTGATCACCGGAGACAAGGTGGCCGACCAGGGCTGAGCACGCGCTCGCCAGGTCGGGGCAGGGCCGGGACACCACGGGGGTGTCCCGGCCCTTCGCCGTTTCTAGCGGCCCTGGTTGGCGACCGCGGCCGCCGCTTCCTTGGCCGCGTCGGGGTCGAGGTACGTGCCGCCGGCGGTGACCGGGCGCAGGTTGTCGTCCAGGTCGTACCGCAGCGGGATGCCGGTCGGGATGTTCAGCTTGGCGATCGCCTCGTCGGAGATGCCGTCGAGGTGCTTCACGATGGCCCGCAGCGAGTTGCCGTGCGCGGCGACCAGCACGGTCTTGCCGGCCCGCAGGTCCGGGACGATCTCGTCGTACCAGTAGGGCAGCGCGCGGACCAGCACGTCCTTGAGGCACTCGGCCTTGGGCAGGACCTCCGGCGGCAGCAGCGCGTACCGCGGGTCGTCGAACTGGGCGAACTCCGAGTCGGCCTCGATCGGCGGCGGCGGTACGTCGTAGGACCGGCGCCACAGCATGAACTGCTCCTCGCCGTACGCCTCAAGCGTCTGCTTCTTGTCCTTGCCCTGCAGAGCGCCGTAGTGGCGCTCGTTCAGGCGCCACGAGCGCTTCACCGGGATCCAGTGGCGGTCGGCGATGTGCAGAGCGATCTCGCTGGTCCGGATGGCGCGGCGCAGGACGCTGGTGTGCACCACGTCCGGCAGCACGCCCTGCGCCTTGAGCAGCTCGCCGCCGCGGCGGGCCTCGTCCTCACCCTTGGCGTCGAGGTCGACGTCGACCCAGCCGGTGAAGAGGTTCTTGGCGTTCCACTCGCTGTTGCCGTGTCGCAGCAGCACCAAAGTCCCTGTCATGGGATCCATCCTGCCGCAGGCGCATTTGCCGCGGGCGCGGACCCACTAGTGGCGACCACCACGTGGAAACGGAGTTGCGCGTACACCTAGGTTGTAAGGGAATAAGCCTTGATCACTGCTTACCACTAGGAACGGGGTGCGGCGTGCAGCGCTGGTTCAGCCAGGCCATCGGTGGTCTCCCACGGCAGTTCTGGCTCCTCTGGACCGGCACGCTGATCAACCGCCTCGGCTCGTTCGTCGTGATCTTCCTGGCGATCTATCTGACCGGTGAGCGCGGCTTCTCACAGAGCCAGGCCGGCCTGGTCATCGGCCTGTACGGGGTCGGCGGCGCCCTCGGCACCACGGCCGGCGGGGTACTGGCCGACCGCTGGGGACGCCGGCCGACGATGCTCGTCGCCCAGTTCGGCGCGGCGGCGCTGATGCTCGCGCTCGGCTTCGCCCACGAGTACGGGCAGATCCTGGCCACGACGTTCCTGCTCGGCTTCTTCAGCGAGGCGGTGCGCCCCGCCTTCTCGGCGATGATGGTCGACGTCGTGCCCGAAAAGGATCGCGTACGGGCGTACTCACTCAATTATTGGGCGATCAACCTGGGCTTCGCGCTGTCGTCGGTCGGCGCCGGCCTGGCCGCCAAGGCCGACTACCTGCTGCTGTTCGTCGTCGACGCGGCCAGCACCCTGATCACCGCCACCATCTTCCTGATCTTCGTGAAGGAGACCAGGCCAACCCGCTTGGGAGTACGGCGGCAGGCCCGCTCCGGCGGCCTCGGCACGGCCCTGCGGGACCGGATCTTCGTCGGCTACCTGCTGATCTCGCTGGGCGGCGTCGTCGTGATGATGCAGCACATGTCGACGCTGCCGATCGCGATGACCGCGGACGGCCTGTCGGCGGCGACGTACGGCGCGGTCATCGCGGTGAACGGCGTGCTGATCGTGCTGGGTCAGCTCTTCATCCCCAAGCTGATCGGCGGCCACGACAACGCGCGGGTCCTGGCCGTGGCCTCACTGATCATCGGGGTGGGTTTCGGGCTGACCGCCTTCGCGAACGCGGCGTGGTTCTTCGCGCTGACCGTGGTGATCTGGACGCTGGGCGAGATGCTCCAGTCCCCGTCGAACGCGGCGACGGTGGCGGGCCTGTCCCCGGCGTCGCTGCGGGGTCGCTACCAGGGGCTGAGCTCGCTGTCGTGGTCGGCCGGCACCGCCCTGGCCCCGATCCTGGGCGGCTTCACCCAGGAACACCTCGGCGACGCGGCCCTGTGGCTGGGCTGCTTCGCGGTGTGCGCCCTGGTCGCGGCCGGCCACCTGCTGGCCGCCCCCAGCCGCCGCCGTCGCATCGCCGCGATGGCCGAGCTTCCCCCTTCCGAGCCCGCCGCCGCCCTGTCCGCCGCGACGCCGCCGCCCTCTGCCGCCTCCGCCCCCACCTCCGCCGCCGCCATCTCCTCGGCCACCTCCACCGCCTCCGCCGCTGCCGCCTCCACCTCCGCTGGCGCCTCCACCGACTCCGCCGCGACGTCGCCCTCCTCCGCTGCCGACTTGGCCGCGGCGGCTGCCACGGTGGCGCTCGGCGCTACGCCGCCGGCTGAGGCCGAGCCCGTGGCGGACATTCCGCCCGAGATCGTCAAAGAACCCTCGTCCCGATAGGAAACCGAGAAGACAGACCGCGTTCCGCGCGCTAGCCTCCGCATGGACTGTTAACAAGGTTTCCTAACGGGGGCGCGGTGCGCGGCTGGCTTCGGGACACGGCGGGCGGACTCCCGGCGACCTACTGGTATCTCTGGACCGGCATCCTGATCAACCGGGTCGGCGGCTTCGCGGTCCTGTTCCTCTCGCTCTACCTCACCGCCCAGCGCGGCGCCGGCACCGCACAGGCCGGTCTCATCGTCGGCACGTACGGCATCGGCGGCATCCTCGGCACCCTGACCGGCGGGGTTCTCACCGACCGCTGGGGCCGCCGCCGCACCCTGCTGCTGTCCCACTTCGTCGTGGCAGCCACCCTGGTCGGCCTGGCCCTCACCCCGAACCTGGCTGTGATCGCCACTCTCTGCCTGCTCCTGGGCGTGTTCCAGTCGATGCCCCAGCCCGCCTTCGTAGCCGCCATCATCGACGTGGTCCCCGCCGACCGCCGCTCCCGCGCTTTCAACCTCCAGTTCTGGGCCTTCAACCTCGGCATGGCCTTCGCCTCCCTGATCGCCGGCGTCCTGGCCACCTGGAGCTACGTCGGCCTCTTCCTGATCGACGCCGCCTCCACCCTGGCCACGGCCCTCCTGATCGCCTGGAAGATCCCCGAAACCCTTCCCCGCCGCCGCTCGCCGTCGCGTCCTTCTCACCCCCGGCCGAGGGGCCTGGGAGTGGTGCTGACCGACCGGATCTTCCTGGTCTTCGTGGGGCTGACGGTGCTGCAGGCGCTGATCTACACGCAGGCCAGCACGATCGTGCCGCTGGCGATGCAGGACGACCGCCTGAGCCCGTCGGCCTACGGCCTGGTCGTGGCACTGGGCGCGGCCTTGATCGTGATCGGCCAGCTCTTCGTGCCGCGCCTCATCGACGGCCACCACAAACACCGGGTGCTCGCCGTCGCCCTGCTGATCAACGGCATCGGCTTCGCGGTCCTGGCCCTGGCCGACCACCTGTGGCTCTACCTGATCGCCGCCGTGATCTGGACGATCGGCGGCATGCTGGCCGCCCCACCCAACGCCGAGATCAACTCAGAGCTGGCCCCCCTCGACCTGCGAGGCCGCTACCAGTCGGTCTTCTTCCTGGCTTTCCCGGCAGCCTCTTTCCTGGCCCCAGCCTTGGGCGGCGCGGGCCTGCAGTACCTGGGCGACGCCCACTGGCTGATAGTCGGCGCCCTGGGCGCCGCCGCCGCGGCCCTGCACCTGCTGGCCGGCCCGGCCCGCGAACGCCGCGTGGCCGCCCTACGCTCCGAGACCGCCCAGACAGTGACCACCTCCTGACCGACCCCGCCAGCCAGGAAGCCGGAGAGAAGTCACCGCCCGCCGCAAGCAGCCCAGCCCGCGCATCACCACAGAAACCCCAACGCACACGCCGACTGGCGCCTAGCCCACCCACGCCCACCCGCGCATCCGACAGGCCCCTCGACCTGCGCATCACCGCAGGCAGCCCAACGCGCCGCCTCGCCCCTAGCCCAGGCAGCCCAACGCACGCGCCGCCTCGCCCCTAGCCCAGGCAGCCCAACGCACCCGCCGACTCACGCCCAGTCCAAGCAGCCAACGCGTAGAGGGCGGCGCGCAGGGTGGCGGCGGTAAGGTCGGCGGGCAGGACGATGGCGTTGTAGGCGCCGCGGAACTTGAACGGCCCGATCCGCCGCACGCACCGGCTCACGCCCACTCCAGGCAGCCCAACTCACGCGCCGGCTCACGCCCTATCGAGGCATCTCGGCCGCGCCTCCCACAGGCGCCCCTACCCGCGCAAAGCGGAAGAACAGACCAACCGGCGCGGAGCGGAAGCACAGACCAACCCGCGCGGAGCGGGAGCGTAGATCGACACCGGCGGAGCCGAAGCACGGGCTGGCACGGGCGGCGTGGATGGGCGGATCAACCCGTGCGGTGGCCGGTCGGTTCGAGGGGTGGGCTCACGGCGTACGGCCGAAATCGCAAGTGAAGGCAGAAAGGAAGGGCCGCCAAGTCCGGCTCCGTCGAGAGCTGTTGCACCGGCGGCGGCGGACGACGCCCATCCCCATAGGCGTCGCCCGCACTAACCGCCGGTCTCGGGTCGCGCCGTCCCCCAACGGCATATGCCACCCGTCCCCAAACGCCGGCCGCGGTGACCGTCTCCGGTCAACCAGTTCCCCGAACTAACGGTCCGGCGTCCATTGATTACGCTAGTTGGGGCGGTCAAGCCTTACAAGCCACTTGGCTGTCTGCCATCTGTCTGGACCGTCACAGTCACCGACTTTTGGCCGATCGGCGGATGACCAATCACACATAAGTCCTGCTGACCGGCCCGAGATGGTCACTCGTCCGGGTTCTCGAGCTGGAAGAAGTTGCTCCTCTTGCCGCTCGTCAGCCGCTGCTGGTAGATGAAGTTCAGCCGGCGCTTGTCGAACGCCTCGAACCACTCCGACCAGCTGACCTCGACCAGGCGGTCACTTTCGTCGTATCCGGGGAAGTCGAACCGCAGTACGCCGAGGTGGCCGTCGTGCTGGGTGCCGGCGATCGTCGCGGGCACGGCCTTGCGCGCCTTCGCCCACTGGCGGATCACCTCGTGGTCGGTGGTGACCAGGGAACGGCCCAGGCGTTCGGGCTTCTCACTGGTCGACTTGATCTCCTGGCTGTACTGGAGGGACTTCGAGGCCTTCTTACCGGTGCGCTTGCCGCCGGAAGCGGATGCGCCACCGGAAGTAGTGGGCTTGCCCTTGGTCAACGTCTTGACGAGCTTCGCCACCAGCTCGGGCTTCTTCAGATCGCCGGTGCCCTTGACGCCGCGCGCGGACAGGCGGGCCCGCAGCTCGGGCACCTTGAGCCGGGCGATCTCGCTCTCGTTGACGTCCGGGGTGTTCGGGGTGTCGTTGCGACTGGTCGGGTTCTTGCCGGCGGCGTCGCGACGAGCGGCCTTGACCATCTTCTTGACGAGTTCCGGCTTCTTCAGGTCGTCGGTGTTCTTGACGCCACGGTTCTTCAGCTCGCGGCGCAGGTCGGCGGCCTTCATCCGGGCGATCTTGCTTTCGCTCACGTCGGGGGTGTTCGGAGTCTCGTTTCGGCTCTTGGCGGTCTTCGTGGCAGCCACGCCGCTTCACCTCACTCAATCCATCGGCGTTGTCCGATCACTCCAGTCAGTACCCGGACATTTGACGCCGACACACCTGCGTCAGGAACCGTCCTCCGATGGGGCGAGGTGTTTGAACGCCTGCAGATTGGCAACTGATTCGCCGCGCTTCACCCGCCACTCCCATTCACGGCGGATCGACGAGCCGAAGCCGATCTCGAGCATGGTGTCGAACGATTCGTCCGAATAGGTCAGTACCGAGCCGAGCAGCCGGTCCAGTTCGTCCTCGTCCAGGCCTTTCAGCGAGACCCGGCCGGTGAGGTAGACGTCGCCGGCGGCGTCGATGGAGAAGGCCACCCCGTACATCCGGGCGTTTCGGCGCAGCATCCACGCCCACAGTTCCTCGTGCCGTTCGTCGGGGCGGCGCATGACGAACGCCTCGACGCGCAGCGCGTGTTCGCCGACGATCAGGTTGCAGGCCGTCTTCAGTTTGTGGTTTCCGGGCAGGGTGACCACATAGGAGCCGGGACCGGTGCTCTCCCATTCGAGCTCTCGTTCCGAGAGCGTCTTCTCGATCAGATCGGTCACCATGCGTAGGCCTCCAGGCGTTGTCTGATCAGCTCGCGGTGCTCGGTCACCGCCTCACGGTAGACCCGGAGCAGGCCTTCCGCCGTACGGTCCCAGGAGAAGTCGGACGCGTGCGCGACAGCCGCCGCCGACAGGAGTTCGCGGCGGCGTGGAGCGGCCAGCAGGTCGTCCAGCACGCGGCCCCAGGCCGCCGGGTCGTGCCCGTCGACCAGTACCCCGCTGACGCCGTCGCGGACCGCCGTCACCAGGCCGCCGACCGCGGCCGCGACCACCGGGGTGCCGCAGGCCTGCGCCTCCAGGGCGACCAGACCGAAGGATTCGTTGTACGACGGTACGGCTACCACGTCCGCACTGCGGTAGAGCGCGGCCAGCCCGTCGCCGTTCTGCGGGGGCAGGAACCGCACCGAGTCGCTGACGCCCAGGGAGGCCGCCAGTTCGATCAGCGAGGTCGGCCGGTCGAGACCGCTGCCGCTGGGGCCGCCGCAGATCACCACTGTCACGTCTTTCGTGCGCATCTCGGCCAGGGCCGCGATCAGCACGTCGGGCGCTTTGAGAGGCTGGATCCGCCCCACGAAGGCGATGACCTTGCCGTCGGCCGGCAGTCCGAAGCGGGCGCGGTCACCGGGGCCGGGCCGGAAGCGCTCGAGGTCGACGCCGGGCTGGACCACCGTCGTGCGGGCCGGGTCGGCGTCGTAGTAGGCGACCAGGTCGCGGGCCTCGAAGCGGGTGTTGGCGACCAGCCGGTCCGACTCGGCGATCACCTGTTCCTCGCCGATCACGCGGGCGCGCGGCTCGGGCCGGTCGCCGAGCGCGATCAGCCTGTTCTTCACCTTGGCCAGGGTGTGCGCGGTGTGCACGTGGGGCACGCCCCAGCGTTCGCGGGCGAGCCAGCCGACCTGGCCGGAGAGCCAGTAGTGAGAGTGGATGAGGTCGTAGTGGCCCGGCGGCTGGGCCGCCTCGGCCCGCAGCACGCCGTTGGCGAAGGCGCAGAGCTGGGCGGGCAGCTCTTCCTTGTCCAGGCCTTCGTACGGGCCGGCGGTGACATGCCGGACCAGCACGCCGGGCGACATCTCGACGCAGGGCGGCAGGTCACCGCGGGTGGCCCGGGTGAAGATCTCCACCTCGACGCCGCGCTGGGCGAGCCGCTTGGCGACCTCGACGATGTACACGTTCATGCCGCCCGCGTCGCCGGTGCCCGGCTGTTCGAGGGGGGACGTGTGCACGGAGAGGGTGGCAATGCGCCGGGGGGTCGGCCATTCTGCCACGATTTATCCTCCATTGTCCGGCAAATGCGTGGGGACTAGTGCGCAATCATTAATCTTCCCCGTCCCGATGGGCCGAACCACTATGCAGCCCACCCGGGGTGACCCATCTCATCGGGACGCCAGTGGGAAGGACGCCAGAAGGAAGGATGGGGGCATGCAGAACATCGCAGTGGTCACGGGCGCGTCCAGCGGCATCGGCGCGGCGACGGCCCGCCGCCTCGCCACCGAGGGCTTCCACGTCGTGGCGGCGGCCCGGCGCGCCGATCGGCTGGACGAGCTGGTCAAGGAGATCGGACCGGCCGCGACAGCTGTCGCGTGCGACGTCACGTCCGACGAGTCGGTGTCGGCTCTGGCCGCGACGGTGACCGCGCTCGGCGGCCCGGTCACGCTGCTGGTCAACAACGCGGGCGGCGCCGCCGGTCTCGACCCGGTGGAGTCGGGCTCGGTCGACGACTGGCAGTGGATGTACGACGTGAACGTCCTCGGCTCGCTGCGGATGACCAAGGCCCTGCTGCCGGCGCTGGAGGCGAGCGGCGCGGGCACGATCGTGACGGTCGGTTCGACCGCGGCCTTCACGGTGTACGAGGGCGGCGGCGGGTACACGGCGGCCAAGCACGCACAAACCGCGCTGGTCGGGACGTTGCGGCTGGAACTGTCGGGCAAGCCGGTGCGGATCATCGAGGTCGACCCGGGCATGGTCCGTACGGACGAGTTCGCGCTCAAGCGCTTCGGCGGTGACCGGGCCAAGGCCGACGCGGTCTACCAGGGCGTCAAGGAGCCGCTGGTGGCCGACGACATCGCGGACATCATCGCCTTCGCCGCGACTCGTCCCCACCACGTCAACCTCGACCGCATCGTGGTGCGGCCGATCGCCCAGGCGGCCCAGCACAAGGTCTACCGGGAGAAATAGTGAAACCGGTCGGCGAGATCACGCGGGGGACGACGAATCCCAACCGGCTGCGTCGCGTCGACAACTTCATCGCGTTCCGCTGCGGCGCGCGGCTCCGCGACGCCCCGCAGCCCCTGGTCGTCGACCTCGGCTACGGCGCCACGCCGGTCACGGCCGTGGAGCTGCGGGGCCGCCTGGCGGCGGCGGTCCGGCCGGACGTCGCCGTGGTGGGTCTGGAGATCGATCCGGTACGGGTGGTGGCCGCGCAGCCTTACGCCGACCCCCCACTGCTCGACTTCCGGCGCGGCGGTTTCGAGCTCGCCGGCCTGCGCCCGGTCGTGGTGCGGGCGTTCAACGTGCTGCGCCAGTACCCGGAGGAGGACGTCGGCGCGGCCTGGCGGCAGATGACCGCGACCGGCGCCGTGCTGATCGAGGGGACCTGCGACGAGCTGGGCCGCATCGCCACCTGGGCGGTGATCGAGGACGGCGCGCCCAGCACTCTGACGCTTTCGGCCCGGTTGTCCGATCTGGATCATCCGGCGACCTTCGCCGAGCGGCTGCCCAAGGCCTTGATCCACCACAATGTGCCGGGTGAGCCGGTGCATGAGCTGCTGCACGCGCTGGGCCGGGCCTGGGAGACCGAGGCGACCCCGTTCGGGCCGCGTCAGCGCTGGATCGCCACCGTCCGCCGGATGCGCGAGGAGGGCTGGCCCGTTCAGGACGGCCCCGCCCGGTGGCGGCTCGGTGAGCTCACGCTGCCGTGGCCGGACAACAGGTCGGGCCGGTCCTCCGCAGCGGACCGGCCCGACCCCAGGGGGTGAATAACGTCTGCCCCCAGAGTCGGGTGCGGCGGGTGCGGACCCGGGCGCGGCGCGGTTGCCGATCGGGAGCGGACATGGAGAAGGCGCCGGCGTCAGGGGACGGCGGCGCCTTCTCGGGGACGGGGCGGGTCAGAGCACGGAACGCAGCGTCTCCACCAGGGCCTCGCTGCTGAAGGGCTTCTTGACGAGCAGGGCGTCCTCGGCGATCAGGCCGTCGGCCACCGCGATCTCCTTGGGCAGCCCGGAGATGTAGACGACGCGCATCTCCGGGCGCAGCTCGGTGGCCGACCGGGACAGCTCGCCGCCCGAGACGCCGGGCAGCCCTAGGTCGGTGATCAGGATGTCGATGTCGCCGGGATGTTGCCGGCAGGCCTCGATGGCCTGCGTCGAGTCACCGGCGATCAACGTGTCGAAGCCACGCCGTTCCAGCATGCGCCGCATGATGTCGCGCAGGTCCTCCTCGTCGTCGACGACCAGGACGGTGGGTCGCGTGTCGGTTTCGGGCGCCTGCGACATGGGTCCTCCTGTGACTAACGAACCGAGCCGAGACCTCACGCTATCCGCGCGAGGTTGCACGAATGGGCCTTTCAGCGACTGAGGTAACCGGTGTACAGCATCCGGTTGGGCGAACCCGGGCCCGGATTGCGGATCGAGCCCGTTCCGGCCTGCGCCACCAGCTCGTCGCGCACCTGCGCCGGCGTGTACGACGGGTGCGCGGCGAGCACCAGAGCGGCCGCCCCGGCCACGTGCGGTGCCGCCATCGAGGTGCCGCTCATCAGCTTGACGGCGGTGTTCGACGCGGCCGACGCGCCCTGGATCCGGACGCCGGGGGCGAAGATGTCGACACAGGACCCGTAGTTCGAGGACGACCACCTCGTGTCTTTCTGGTCGGTGGCGCCCACGGTGATCGCCGACGGGGTGCGCGCCGGTGACTGCGTACAGGAATCGCGGTTGTCGTTGCCCGCCGCGACGACGACGGTGACGCCCTTGGCCACGGCCCGCTCGACCGCGTCGTCGAGCGCCTTGCTGGTGGTGCCGCCGAGGCTCAGGTTGGCCACCGCGGGACGGGCGGTCTGCTGGGCGACCCAGTCGATGCCCGCGATGATCTCCTTGTAGGAGCCGGTGCCCTTGCAGTCGAGCACGCGCACGCCGACCAGCTTGACGTCCTTGGCCACGCCGTACGTCATACCGCCGATGGTGCTCGCGACGTGGGTGCCGTGGCCGTTGCAGTCGCCGCCGGGCCCGTATCCGCCGGTCGCCCGGCCGTCGAATTCCCGGTGCGTGGTGCGGATGCCGGTGTCGACCACGTAGACGGTGACGCCGGTGCCGGCGGGCGCGGCGTACGACGACGACAGCGGCAGGGCGCGCTGGTCGATCCGGTCGAGACCCCAGGTGGCCGAGGCCGCGGGTGCGGCTACGGCCACTCCGGGCAGGGCACAGGCGAGCGCGACGGCGGCTGCGGTCAGCGTCGTGGCGATGCGCAAAGGTTGTTCCTCTCAGTTGTTTCGGCCACTTCACCGGGGAGAAGGGCATGCCGAAGGTCATCTGAGGGAAAGGGTGCGGTGGGCCGCGAAGCGCTCCGGGATCCACAAGGTTGCACGTGGGTTGCAACACCCTCGGAGCGGTACTCCGCGCCAGGAAGATCGAAGTGAAGAGCTAAAGCCGTGCGGCGGAGGACCGATCTACCCGGAGTACCGCTACACACCGCCACCGAGCAAGGAGAGCGATATGTCCAGCCTGCTGTCGCCCGAGATCGTCACCGTCGATTCGCTGACCGACCGCTGTGACCGTTGCAGCGCGGCCGCCCGTCTGACGGTCACCCTGACCAGCGGCGGCGAGTTGGCCTTCTGCGGGCACCACGCGAACCGCCACCACGAGGACATCAGCCGCGTCGGCGAGCGGATCACGCTCGAGCAGGGCTTCGAGTGGGCGGGAAAGTAACCGCTTAGTAGGCATTCGCCGCGTTATGCTCGTTTCCTCATATCTTGAGGGGACCGTGTGCAGAGTGCGGCGCATGACGTGGGCAGGCTGTCCCGGCTGACCGCCGGGTGCGCCGGTGTCGCGGTCGCCGTCTTCGGCGCCGCGGCGCTGCTCATGTCTCTTCGAGGTGCTCCGCCGGACGGCCTGCTGGCCGATCCGGCGGCCGCGCTCGTCCCGGCCGGACTGAGTCTGCTGCTCCAGGTTCTGCCGGTGCGGCACCGCGGGACCGGCCGGGTCGTGCACGGGCTCGGCCACCTTCTGATGATCCTCGCCGCCGCCATCGGCGCGCTCGGCATCGCCGGTCAGCCCGGCCCGGCCATCGCCACCCTCGTGGCGGTGGCCGTTCTCGTTCTGCTGGCCCGTCTCATCCGTACGCTGCACGGCGCCGAGCGGCGGCAGCGCCGGCTCGTCGGCGAGCTCGAGGACCGCGAGAAGTTCGCGGCCACGCTGCTCCAGTCGATGAACGAGGCGGTCATGGTGATGGATGCCAACTACCACGTCATCGACGTGAACCGGCGCTGGCGCGAGCTCACCGGGCACGGCGCCGACGAGCCGGTCCGGTTCGATCCGCCGCCCGTGCCGCCGGCCGGCGGCGACTGGCTCCTCCCCCGGGTCGACGGCAGCACGGTCCCGGTGCTGGCCACCGTCGCGCCGATCCCCGACGAGCGGGGCGCGCCACGGGCGTACGTGGCCACCTACGTCGACATCGCCGACCGCAAGCGGGCCGAGGAGACGCTCAGCGAGCACGCCGCCGAGCTGGAACGCGGCAACACCGCCCTGCGCGAGGCGAACACCCGGCTCGAAGCGGCGCTCACCTTCAAGAACGACCTGACCTCGATGCTCACCCACGACGTGGCCCAGCCGATCAGCTCGATCGCCAGCCTGGCCGAGCTGCTTCGCGCGGACTGGGACGACCTGCCGGACGACATCCGGCTCGAGCTCGCCACAAAGATCGACAAGAACACGCAACGGCTCATCAAGATGATGAACGACCTTCAGCTGCTGTTCCGGCTCGACATGGGCTCGGTCACGGCCCGGCGGGCGCCGGTGCCGCTGCGCGAGGTGGCCGAGGCGGTGGCGGCGGCCACCTCTTCCCAGGTTCGGGTCCTGGTCGGCGACGACGTGTCGGCCCTGGCCGACCGGGGGCACGTCACGGCCGTACTCCAGAACCTCGTCAACAACGCGGTCGCCTACGGGTCGCCGCCGATCGAGGTGAGCGCCGAGCGACGGGGTGAGACGGTGGAGCTGGCGGTACGGGACAACGGGCCCGGCATCTCGGACGAGCTCCTGCCCAACCTCTTCGGGCGGTTCATGCGCGGGGCCGGCCTGGGACTGTTCATCGTCCGGCACCTGGTCGAGGCGAACGGCGGCTCGGTCCGCTACGAGCAGGCGACGCCACAGGGGGCGAAGCTCGTCGTCACCTTCGAGCTCGCCCCCGTCTGAGCAACCGGCGCCCTACAGATCCTGGGCGCTGCCCCGGTCCTCTTCGTTGATCATCCCGTCGCCCCAGGCGTCCTTCTGCGGGGTGCGCCCGCCCATCGGGGCGGTTCCGGCCGCGCCGCTGATCGGGCCGGTCTTCGTGATCCGCCGTCCCGGAGGCAGTACGTCGTCGAGGTCGCTGGCGCTGCGGATGCCGGGCGCCGAGGTGATGTCCACATTGGTGCCCCGGTTGGCCGCGAGGCCACCGTGGTGGGGGAGGTCGATGGTGCTGCCGTTGCTGCGCTCGGCCGCGCTCGTGCCCCAGCCCGCGCCGGGATGCGGCGGGCGGTGCCGGGCCCGGGCGGCGACGGCGGCCGGCGACGGGGTGAGGCGCTTGGTGCTGGCGCCACCCTCGACCATGCCCTTGAACGCGGTCAGGTCGTCCTTGAGCCGGCGGTTGAGCGACTGCTGCCCGTGCCGGTCATTGGGCATGAGGAAGGCGATGTCGGCCTCGAGCTGGGCCACCACCTGCGTCTTCGTCTCGCCCAGGGGCCGCAGCGTGAGGGTCTCGGCCAGCAGCGGGCCCTCCATGGTCGACCACGAGACGCGCTCGTCGACCCGGCGCTCGGTGATCTGGGCGTCGAACTCGCGCGTCTTCCCCTCGACATCCATGATCCAGTGGGTCTGGTCGCCACCGATGGTGGTGACTTCACGGACGCCACTCATGAACCGTGGGTAGTTCTCGAACGCGGCGAGTTGCTCGTACACCGTGTGCAACGGTGCACTCACCTCGATGGCCTGCTGAACCATACTCATCGCATCTCTCCCATGCCTGCGCGTGTTGACTGTCGGCATGACTGAGAGTACGTATGGGATAACTGAGCGAAGCCGGTTTCGATCAGACCCGACGTACGTACTGCCACTGCCCGACCTCGGCCGCGTACCGGGCGTCACTCGCAGGCACCATCGCCACGCCCGCCGCACGCAGCATGGCCACGATTCGGCCCGACGGGCTGCGCCACGCCTCGCTGATCTCGACCAGGGTGCCGGTCTCGCGGCAGGCCGCGGCGAGCGCGCCGACCAGTTCCTCGGAGAGCACCGCGTCGTCCAGCCCGACCTCGGTCAGCAGGCGCAGCGGGCGGGCGAGCTGGGTCGGCGCGTACCGGCAGGCTCGCCGTAGACCGAGGATCGTGGTCGCCACCAACCGCTCGGTGACCTGCTCGGCGGTCATCTCGCCGGTGGAGATCAGGGCGCGGACGTCCCGGGCGCCGAGCACGCCGCGCTCCAGCGGCAGGCCCGACACCGCCACCGAGACCGCCTCGACGTGCCCGAGATCGGCCGGCAGGGCCAGCCAGCCGTCGGGCCGTACGACCTCGATCTCGGCGGCCACCCGCAGGGTGAGATCGGTGCGGCGGCGGGCCCGGGCGATCGCGTCCGCGTACGCCGGCAGCCAGCCGGAGTCGGGGCCGACCTGGTCGGCGAACGTGATCGCGGTGAGGCCGGCCTGATCGGCCGCGGAGACGATCACTCCGACGCTGTCCCGCCCGGCCGAGAAGCCGGTGTGCACATGCGCGTCCGTCATCAGATCCAGCGCGTCGACGGCGCTGACGACTGATTCCCGCTCTGCGGTCACGTTCTCTCCCGGCTGGTCGGCTTTCCCTACAACCAAGAGATTGCGGCAGGGGCGTTGTCAACCCCGGTGTGCGGCCGGTGCGGCTCGGTTTCTTGTGCCTTTCACAGGCGGAAGGTTCCGACCAGGTCGCGCAGCTCGTCGGCGGTGCGGGAGACGTTGCCCGAAGCCTGCCGCGTCTCCTCGACGCCGCGCAGCGACTCGGCGCTGGCGGCCGAGACGTCGGAGATGTTGGTCGCGATCCGCGAGGAGCCGTTGGCGACCTCGGCGATGTTGCGGCTCATCTCGCCGGTGGTGGCGGTCTGCTCCTCGACGGCCGAGGCGATGGTGGTCTGGAAGTCGTTGATCTGCGCGATGACCTCGGAGATCCGGGAGATGACCTCGACCGCGCCGCTGGTGTCCTGCTGGATGGCGGCGACCCGGCTGCCGATGTCCTCGGTCGCCCGTGCCGTCTCCTGGGCCAGGTCCTTGACCTCCGAGGCGACCACGGCGAAGCCCTTGCCGGCCTCGCCGGCGCGGGCGGCCTCGATGGTGGCGTTCAGCGCGAGCAGGTTGGTCTGCTCGGCGATCGAGGTGATCAGCTTGATGACGTTGCCGATCTCGGCCGACGAGTCGCCGAGCTGGCGCACGGTCTCGGTGGCGCGAGCCGCCTCGGAGACCGCCACCGAGGCGATCTGGGCCGACTCGCTGGTGTTGCGCGAGATCTCGCGGATCGCCAGGCCCATCTCCTCGGAACCGGCGGCGACCGACTGCACGTTGCGGGCGATCTCCTCGGCCTCGGCCGAGGCCGCCGCGGACTGACGGTCGGTGTTCTCGGCCGCCTCGGAGATGCGCACGGCCACCACGGAGAGCTGCCCCGCGGCCTCGGCCAGGGCGTCGGCGTCCCGGCCGATCGTGGCCATGGAGGTACGCATCGACTCGAGCGCGCCGTCGAGTCCCGCCGCCATGCGGCCGAGCTCGTCGCGGCTCGTGATGCCGCTGCGCCCGGTCAGATCGCCGCGGGAGAGCGAGTCGATGACCGCGCCCAGCGTGCGCACCGGCACGAGGATCGAACGGGCCAGCGGGATGGCCAGGGCGACCAGCAGGATCAGCCCGGCGATGGCGACGGCCAGCGAGAGCGTACGGATGCGGTTGACCGTCTTGGTCATGTCCGCCTGCTCGGCGGCGACCGTGGCCGTCACCTGGTCGACGAGCGCGCCGAGCTCGTCGTCGGTCTTGTTGTTCCGCTCGGAGATCTCGCCGAGCCGCGACGTCACCGATTTCGGGTCGGCCTTGGCCGCCGTCGTGAACTCGGTGATGAAGGCGCTGAAGTCGACGAAGTCCGGCCGGTCGTCGGCGAACGTGGCCGCCATGTCGCCGGGCAGGTTCGCGGCCACCACCGCGTCGGCCGCCTCGGTGGACGACTGCACGTCGTCCAGGACGTCCTGGGTGACGTCCTGCCCCAGAGCGGAGCGGTAGGCGTCCACCTTCAGCTCGCTCTGGCGAGTGTCCAAATGGTTCAGTGCGGCCTGGCCGGATTGCAGGCGCGACACCAGATCCGCCTGGTCGGCCAGCTTGTTCTGCCCGACCAGCGAGATCGTGGCGAGGGTGGCCAACATGACCGCGCCGACCACGACGATCAGCGTGAGCCGCTTGGCGATCCCCAGGTGGGCGAGTCTCGACATCGCATCTCCTTTGGCAACTGTTCCGCACCTGCCCGGAGACGCCGCCGGCAACCCGTGTCGCGCACTCTATGAGTGCGCGACCGCCACGTTTCAGGCCGGTGAGTCCGGCGACTGCAACAACTTCGAGACCGCTTGAACCTCGTCCTCGGTGGGCGAGGCGGCCTCCTGGTTGGCAGCCCGTAGCTCCCGGTACACCTCTTCGCGATGCACCTGCACGTCACGCGGAGCCTGGATGCCCAGCCGGATCACATCGCCGCGCGCCTCGAGCACAGTGATGATGACGTCGTCGCCGATCATCACGCTTTCCCCGGCGCGCCGGGTCAGTACGAGCATCGTCGGTGCCCTCCTCCATCCGTGGACGGACAGCATCGCGAGACGGCGCGGTCGCGGGGACCGCGACCGCGCCCGAGACGGTTCAGTAGGCCCGGTTCATGATCGCGCGGACCGGGAGACCGGAGCCGCTGAGCACGACCTGCATGGCCCGCATGCTGTCCCGGTCGACCACGATCGGCGCCAGCAGGTTCGCCGTGGTCTCGTTCTGGCCGGCCGTGATGACGGTCAGCAGGAGCAGGCGGTCCGGGTCCTTGCTGTTCAGGGCCGCGAAGACCTCCTTCTCGATCTCCGGCGCGTAGTCCGGGAAGAAGGGCTCCGGCGGCGCGACGAGGAAGCGGAGCTCCGGGTCCTCGATGGACGTGAACGCGTAGAGCAGACCGTCCTCGTTCAGCCGCACCAGGACGAACTCCCGGTGGGCCGGGAAGCCCGGCATGGGCACCGCCATGGTGATGGTCGGCAGGCCCATGGACGCGTCGGTCATGGAGGCCTCGATGGGTCGGTACGCGGTGCGAGTACTCATGGTCACCTCAGGAAATCGATGAGCGAGGGCTGGATCACCTTGGCCGAGGCGGCCAGGGCGGCCTGATACGAGGTCTGCTGGATCTGCAATTCCATGATCGCCTTGGGCAGGTCGACATCCTCGATATCGGACAGCTGCGACGTCACGGACAGCAGATGGTCGTCTGCTGACTGCTTCATCTGCGTAATCCGATTATATCGGGCGCCAACGTCCGAAAGGGTGGACTTTAGTAAATCGTGGGCCGAATCGAGCCGACCCAGTGCGTCGTCCAATGCCTCGTGCTTGTTGTTCTCCAACGCATCCGAAATATCACTCAGCACCTTGAAGAGCTGAGTGTCACTGGTGTTGTCACCGAACGCGTCGACACCGTTCGACTCGATGCGGACGCGGGCGTTCGGCCCGACCGTCCGGGTGGTCTCGGCGGTGTTCCCGACGAACTTGCCGCTGTCGTCGAAAGCTATGTCGCCCGGCGTGGTGCCGCCGAAGACGGGCCGGCCCATGTACTTGGTGTTGGCCTCGCCGATCAGCGCCTGGCGAATGTTGTCGATCTCGTACTTCAGCGCCATCCGGGCGCCGTCGTCGCCGGAGGCCGCGTTGAGGCCCTGCACTGTCAGGTCGCGTACCCGGATGACCTGGCTCGAGGCGGCCCCGAGCTTGTCCTGGATCGTGCCGAGCCAGCCCACCCCGTCGTCCGCGTTGCGCGTGTACTGCTGGGTCGCCCGCAGCTCGCCGCGCAACTGCAGTGAGGTGACCGTGCCGGTCGGCGAGTCCGACGGTTTGCTGAGCAGCTTGCCGCTGGAGATCTGCGCTTGCAGCTTCTGCCCGCGGCCCATGCTGCGCTGGAGGTCACCGAGCATGCGATGCGACATGCTGGTATCGGTGACGCGGCTGGGAATCGTCATGCTGCCCTCCTCACCATGCGGTCCTGCTCACCGTCATCGGCCGACCAGGCCGGTACGGTTGATCAGCTGATCGAGCATCGAGTCGATGGTGGTCAGCACGCGGGAGGCGGCCTCGTAACCCCGCTGGAAGGTCAGCAGGTTGGTCATCTCCTCGTCGAGGTTGACGCCCGACTCGGCCTGGCGCGCGGTGTCCACCTGGTCGGTGACCGCGTCCTGGATGTCGCTGCGCCGGGCGGATGCCTGCGAGGCCACGCCCAGCTTGCCGATCATGCTCTGGTACGCCGCGTCCGGGCCGTCCGGGGAGGTTCCCATCTCGGACAGCGAGTCGGCGATGCCGTGGTCCAGCGCGGCCTTCGTCTCGTCGAGATCCTTGGGGTTGCCGGCCGAGAACGCCACCTTGTCGGGGGTGGTGATCAGCACCTTGATCTCGCCGGCGGTGGTGCCCTCGAAGAAGGCGGTGCCCTCCTCGCCGGTCTTGGTGTACCCGGCCGTGACCGCGTCGTTGACGGTCTTGGCGAGAGTGGCGGCCACGTCGTCGAGCTGACCCGAGATGGTCGGGATGATGTTGTTCATCGTGTCGAGCATCGCGCCCATCTGGCCACCGGCGGCCACGGGCGCGTCGGTGTCGGTCCACTTGAGAGCGATCGGGTTGTCCTCGGCCCACAGCGCGAGCGACGGCGGTCCGGTCAATTCCACTGTGCGCGTGCTGAAATCGCTGACCAGCGGGGCCGTACCGAGGTAGACGTTTATCGCGCCGTTCGTCTTGCTCTGCGTCGTCGCCCCGGTCAGCTCGGACAGCTGCATGATCTGCATGTCGCGCTGGTCCATCAGCTCGTTGGCCTCGAGGCCGGAGGCGTGCGCCACCACGATCTGCTGGTTCATGTCGGCGATCCGCGACGACAGGTTGTTGACCTGGCTGACGAACGCCTGTGCCTGGTCACGGTTGGCCGTGAACTGGTTGTCCAGCGAGGCGTGGGTGTCGTTCAGGGTGGTCGCCACGGTCTGGCTGCGCTCGATCAGCGCGGTCCGGGTCGACGGATCCTGCCAGTTGTTGGCGACGTCGTTCCAGGCGTCCCACATGTCGTGCATCCGGGCCTGGAGGGCGGTGTCGCTCGGCTCGGCGAGCACGCTTTCGATCTGCTCGTACGTCGCCTTCTGGGTCGAGAGATACGAGGAGTTGGCGTGCTCGGTGCGCCCGCGCTGCTCCAGGTACTCGTTGCGGCCGCGCTCGACCGACGAGACCGTGACGCCGTTGCCGACCTGGGTGGTCGTCGCGTAGACGCCCGGGTTCAGGCTGCCGGTCTGCGACTGCATGCGGACCTTCTGCCGCGTGTAGCCCTCGGTATTGGCGTTGGCGACGTTCTGGCCGGAGATGTCCAAGCCTCGGCGCTGCGCGTAGAGCGACGTGAGCGCCGTATTCAAACCGCCGAAGGAACTAGCCATCAGATTGCCTCATCAACCAGGCTGGAGCGGCGGACGCCGCCCGATACGGTCTGCCCCTGCGGTCCGTACGTTTCCACAGTTTCGGCGAACGCGAGCATGGTTTCGCGGGCCGCGCGCTGACCCGCGGTGAGCAGGTCCCGGTTCACGTCGGCGAGGGCACTGATCTCGGAGGTCAGGAGCAGGAAGGCCTTGCGGTGCTGGTGCAGCAGGTCGCCCCAGGGCTCGGGGGCGGCGTCGGCGAGCTCACCGAGCGAGGCCTCGGCCGGCAGGCCGAGCTCGACGGCGCAGTCCTGGGCGTAGGCGGCCCGGATGACCTCGGTCTGCCGGATCTGGTCGAGAACCACCTCGACCTCGCGGGTGGCGTGGCTCAGCCAGCGCGAGCGGTTGGCGGCGAGGAGCAGCTGCTCCTCCTCAAGCTTGAACAACAGCATCTCGAGCAGCTCACGTGACCGCCACAGGACGCTGGCCAGGTCGGTCAGACTCACCCCTGGACCTCCGTCTCGCCTCGGGTCGGGCACGTCCCCACTGACGAGCCCGCTCATTCGGACAGGTCGGCACGTCCCCGACTCCGCTGAGGGATTTCCCCCGATCGGGCCAATTCCGGGTCCGCCGCCTTTCTGCGGGTTCGCCGGAAAAGGGCGAAGAAATCTCGCACACTGCTCATGAACCGTCGGCGTCGCGCCGAACGGAATGGCGTACGCCTCGGCTCCAAGGACGGGCCGGCATAGAGACCCCTCAGGGAGGAACCACCAATGGGTCTTCGTATCAACCAGAACATCGCCGCGCAGAACGCCTACCGGAACCTGTCGGTCACCGACAGCCAGATGTCGAAGTCGCTGGAGAAACTGTCCAGCGGTTTCCGGATCAACCGGGCGGCGGACGACGCGGCCGGTCTCTCGATCTCCGAGGGCCTGCGCTCGCAGATCGGCGGTCTCAAGGTCGCCGTCCGCAACACCCAGGACGGCGTGAGCGTCGCGCAGACCGCCGAGGGCGCGCTGAACGAGGTCACCTCGATCCTTCAGCGCATGCGTGACCTCTCGGTGCAGACGGCGAACTCGGGCGCCACCGACACCGAGGCCGCCAAGGCCTCGAACAAGGAGATGCAGCAGCTGAACGCGGAGCTCGACCGGATCGGCGAGACCACCGCGTTCGGCAAGTCGAAGCTGCTGGGCGGCGCCTTCGGCGCGGTCGAGAAGACCACCGCCACCGCGGTCAAGGACACGGACGCGCTGAAGGAGGTCAAGGACAACGGCGTCGCCATCAAGATCGACCAGATCGGTGGCAAGGACGTCGTCGACCCGGCCGACGGCACCACGGCGAAGCCGATCACGCTCACGATCGCCAAGGAGGACTTCGCCGACGCCACGACCGCTCAGGACGTCGCGGCGATCGTGAACGAGAAGCTCCAGGGCGCGCTGAAGGAGGCCGGTTACCAGGGCACCGAGGTGTCCATGTCGGCCCGCACCACCATGGCCGTCGACCCGGACGACACCAACACGCCGCCGGCCAAGGTGCCCACCTCGAAGTTCGAGTTCTCGGCGGCCTCGGCCGGCCTCAAGATGGACGACATCGGCGGGCTGGGCGTCGACGCCACCGCGAACAAGGCCATCGAGGGCGGCAACAGCGGCAAGTTCCAGGTCGGCGCGAACCGCACCGAGAGCATCAACATCAACATCGGGGCCGTCGACTCGGAGACCCTGGGCACCGGCGCCCTCGACCTCACGAAGGACCCGGACGCCGCGATCGACGTGCTCGACAAGGCGATCCAGTCGATCTCCGACAGCCGCGCCTCGCTCGGTGCGGTCCAGAACCGCTTCGAGCACACGATCAACAACCTGAACGTGGCGGTGGAGAACCTGTCCGCGTCGGAGTCGCGTATCCGTGACACCGACATGGCGCAGGAGATGGTGTCGTTCACCCGGTCGCAGATCCTGACCCAGGCCGGCACCTCGATGCTGTCGCAGGCCAACCAGTCGGCGCAGAACGTTCTCTCGCTGCTGCGCTAACCGAATTGCCACCGTCCGGAGCTGAATCTTCCGGCCGCGTGACCGAATAGGTGGGGGAAGCCGGCCGAACATGCCGGCTCCCCCACTTGCTTTTTCAGTACCTCTTTCGCACCGGAAGGCAGGCGTCCGTGTCTACTTCGGTTGACGGCCTCGTCAGTGGTCTCAGCACCTCGTCCGTGATCTCACAGCTCATGCAGGTCGAGGCGGCCCCGCAGACCCGGCTCAAGAGCAAGGTCTCCACGGCACAGACCGCGGTCACCTCCTACCAATCGGTCAACACCAAGCTCTCCGCCCTCAAGACCGCCGCCGAGGACATCGGCAAGCTCGCGACCTGGCGCTCGGTCAAGCCGACCTCGAGCTCGGCCACCGTGACGGCCACCGCGACCGGCGGCACCAACACCGCCTCCGGCACCACGATCTTCAACGTGGGCGCCCTGGCCGGCAACCAGATCAACACGGCCAAGGTCGCCAAGGAAGGCGACATCACCGCCGCCACCACTATCGAGTTCACCGTCGGCGGCACCCCGAAGACCGTGACCCTCGGCGAGAACAAGACGGCGCAGGGCGTCGCCGACGCGATCAACGCGGCCGGCATCGGCGTCAAGGCCGTCCTGGTCACCACCGGCGGCAACGAGAACATCCTGCAGTTCAGCGGGGCCAAGACCGGCGCCGCGGCCGCCTTCAGCATCGACAGCGGGCTCGACAGCCTCAACCTGGTCGAGGTGGCCCAGGCCAAGGACGCCCGGCTCGACATCGGCGGCGGCGAGGGGATGGCCGGCGGGTACAGCGTCACCAGCAACACCAACACCTTCACCACGCTGATGCCGGGCGTCTCGATCACCGTCTCCAAGCTGGAGAGCGACGTCACGATCAGCGCCGAGCCGGACGTCAGTGGCATGGCCGCGAAGATGCAGGCGCTGGTCGACGCCGTCAACGGCACCCTCACCGAGGTCGCCACCCAGACCGCGTACGACGCCGCGACCAAGAAGGGCTCGCCGCTGACCGGCGACTTCATGGTCCGCAACATGTCGCAGGCAATTCTCAGCAAGATCAGCCTCGGACTGAGCTACGAGAACCCCGCCTACGACGCCACGACCAACCCGGGCGCCGACAAGATCATCAACACCACGCTGGCCAAGCTGGGCGTCGAGCTGTCCCGCAGCGGCCAGCTCACCTTCAACACCAGCACCTTCAAGGCCAAGTACGCCGAGGACCCGTCGGCGTTCCAGGCCGCGGCCATCGCGTTCGGCGACCAGATGCGGGGACTCTCGGTCGACCAGTCCAAGAACGTCACATCGGTGATCACCGGCCGCAAGAACGAGATCGACAACCTCAACAGCCAGATCGACAACTGGGACCTGCGCCTCGAGGCGCGCAAGTCGGCTCTCCAGAAGAAGTACTCCGACCTCGAAGTCTCCCTCGGCAAGATGAAAGAGCAGTCCAGCTGGCTCGCCGGACAGCTCTCCGGTCTCTGATCCGCCCTGGCCCACCAGCCTTTTCCGCACCAGCCCGTCCGCACCTGACCGAGGAGAACCATGGCCGCACCGAACATGCGTGACCGCTACCTACAGGACTCGATCAACACCGCCTCGCCCGCCAAGCTGCTGATCATGCTGTACGACCGGCTGATCCTGGACCTGATGCAGGGCGAGGAGGCGTTGCACGCCGGCGAGCTGGAGACCGCGCACGAGAAGATCACGCACGCCCAGGAGATCGTCATCGAGCTGCAGGTCAGCCTCGACGTCGAAGCCTGGTCCGGTGCGCCCGGCCTGGCCAACCTCTACGGCTACGTGCTGACCGAGCTGATCGGGGCCAACATCGCCAAGGACGCCGCCCGGGTGGCGGCTTGCCGCACCTTCCTCGAGCCGCTGCGTGACGCCTGGCGAGAGGCGGCCGCCTCGGCGGTCGCGGGCTGAGCGGGCTTCGGTGAGCGGCGAGGAGTCCGGCGGCGGCTGGCACGGCGCCTGGAACGCGGCCCTCGACGAGCTGGAGCTCGACGTGGCCACGGTCGAGGCGATGCTGGCCGACGAGCACCGGCACGCCGAGACGCCGCCGGCCAGCCTCTGGAAACCGCCGACCGAGCTCGGCGCGCTGCCGCTGGAACTCAAGCCGCGCGCCGACGAGATCCTCACCAGGCAGCTCAAGGCCGCCCAGGAGATCGCGCGCCGGCTGACCGCCAACCGTCAGCAGATCGCCGTGACGACCCGGATCGAGACCGGCGAGGCGGTCAAACGGCCGCTCTACGTCGACCGGGCCATGTAGCTCGCCTCGCTCGCCGGCCCTAAAAAGCAGACAACGTCCCGGGACCCCCTATGCGGGGTTCCCGGGACGTTTTTGCGTGCAACCAGTCAGCAACCGTTTGGCGCTCAGCGGATCGCCGGTCAAGCCGAACTGCATGGTACGAGCAACGGATTGCTCCCCGGAACGCCACGGAACGGCACCTTGACTCTCCCAGCAAGGAGCTGCTGTGTTCGACGACATCTCCTCGAACTCGTTGAAGGTCGCGGTCGCGGGTCTCGCGCAGCGGCAGAGCGCCATCGCCAACAACATCGCGAACATCGAGACCCCCGGCTACCGGGCCCGTAAGGTCGAATTCGAGGACGCGCTGCGCAGCGCCGTCGCCAAGGGCATGTCCCCGCTCGGCGTCGCCCCGAACGTCCAGAACTCGCTCGAGCCGACCCGGCTCAACGGCAGCAACGTCAACCTCGATGAAGAGACGCTCTCCCACATCGACACGACGATGCGCTACCAGCTGACCATGCGGGCGCTGGACTCCAAGTACTCGATGCTGCGCGACGTCATCAAGGGAGCCTGATCATGAGTACCTTCAACGCTCTGGGCGTGGCCGGCACCGGCGTCACCGTCTACCGCAAGTGGCTGGACGCGGTGTCCGACAACATCGCCAACATGAACAACGTCAGCCGGACCTCGGAGAAGGCGTTCCAGGCCCGCTACGTCGTGGCCCAGGAGGCCGCGGACGGCAACGGCGCTCAGGTCGGCGGGGTGCAGTTCGGCAGCGCCGAGGGTGTTCTCGTCGAGGAGCCGGACAACCCGCTCGCCGACGCGCAGGGCTACGTCCGTAAGCCGGACATCGACCTGGGGTCCCAGATGGCCCAGATGATGATGGCGCAGCGCGCCTACCAGGCCAACCTCGCCGTGGTGGACCGCGCCAAGGACTCCTACACCGCGGCGATCAACCTCGGGAAGTGAGGTATAGGCCATGACTTCCGCGATCAACCCGATCGGCGGGTTCTCCAGCGTTGCCGGCCTCGACGCCGTCACCGGCGGCATCACCGGGGCGGGCGGCGCCGACTCGCTGGCCGCCGGCACCCGCGCCCAGGAGGCGCAGGGGCCCAACGAGAGCTTCGCCAGCATGCTCTCCCGTGGCCTGGAAAGCGTGCAGGCCAGCCAGAACAACGCCGAGGACCTCGCGACCAAGGTCGCCACCGGCGAACTTCAGGACCCGGCGCAGTACACCATGGCCGCCAACGAGGCGCAGCTCGGACTCCAGCTCACGCTCGCCGTCCGCAACAAGGCCGTGGAAGCTTTCCAAGAGATCATGAGGATGCAGGCCTGACATGACCGACCGCCTTCCCGCTCCGGTTCGCCGCGTCACGGACACGTTCCGGTCCTTCACTCCGGGACAGAAGGCCGTCACGATCGCGGCAGTGATCGCGCTCATCGTCGGTGCGTATTTCTTCGCCACCTGGGCGTCGAAGCCGAACTACTCGATCCTCTTCAACAACCTGTCGAACAAGGACGCCAGCGCGATCGTCGAGTCGCTGCAGAAGGCCGGCACCAAGTACGAGCTGGCCAACGACGGCCAGACCGTGCTGGTGCCGCAGGACCAGGTGAACGAGCTGCGGCTGTCGCTGAGCAGCGAGGGCCTGCCCGGCGACGCCGGCACCGGTTACTCCCTGCTCGACCAGCAGGGCATCACCACCAGCGACTTCATGCAGCACACGAACTACCAGCGCGCGCTGGAGGGCGAGCTCTCCAACACCATCAAGTCGATCGACGGTGTCGAGGCGGCCACCGTGCACCTCGTCATCCCGCAGAAGGACGTCTTCGCCGACAACCAGGACGTGCCCACCGCCTCCGTGCTGGTCGCGTCGAGCTCGACCCAGCCGCTGAGCAGCGACCAGGTGCAATCGATCGTGCACCTCGTGGCGTCCAGCGTCGAAGGCCTCGACCCGACCCAGATCACCGTGGCCGGCGCCGACGGCAAGATCCTGTCGACCGGCGGCGGCGCGAACGTCGGCACCGGCGGCGACAGCGGCACCGAGGCGCAGACCGTCGCCTTCCAGAACCGGATGAACAGCTCCCTGCAGAAGCTGGTGGAGAGCGTGGTCGGCCCCGGGCACGCCGTCGTGACGACCACGGCCGAGCTCGACTTCGACCAGACCCAGACGCAGACCAAGACCTACAACTCCGACCCGTCGGTGCCCGCGCTCTCCGAGAGCAACAGCCGCGAGGCGTACAACGGACAGCAGAACTGCGCCGGCGGCGTGCTCGGCCCGGACAACGTCTCCGGCCCCGGCTGCACCACCGGCGGCACCGGAAATGACGCCGGGCAGTACGAGAACAGCACGAACGTCAAGAACAACGCGCTCAACGAGACCCAGGAGACCCGCAAGAGCGCCCCCGGCAAGATCGCCAAGCTCAACGTGGCCGTCCTGCTGGACAGCAGCGTCGCCGGCACCGTCGACCCGGCCCAGGTGCAGCAGCTGGTCAGCGCGGCCGCCGGCATCGACGCCACCCGCGGCGACACCATCGCGGTCAGCGCCATGCCGTTCGACACCAGCGCCGCCCAGGCCGCGCAGAACGCCCTGAGCGCCTCGACCGCGGCCGCCCAGCAGGCCAAGCAGATGTCGCTCATCAAGACCGGCGCGCTGGGCGCGATCGTCCTGGCGCTGCTCTTCCTGGCCTGGCGCTTCAGCCGCAAGAGCAAGAAGCGCCGCGGCCTGACCCCCGAGGAGCGCAAGCACCTGGAGGACATGCAGGCGGCGCTGGAGGCCCAGCGGCTGGCCGAGCTGAACCAGGCGATCCCCGCTCAGATGCTGGAGGCGGGAACCGCCATGGACGACACGAACGTGCAGGCTCGCCAGGAACGCCAGCGCGAGATCGAGCAGATGGTCAAGGATCAACCTGACGAGATGGCGGTGCTTCTCCGCGGCTGGCTGGCCGCGGACGCGACGCACTGACGCTTGGCGGCGGCCGGTTCGCCGGCCGCCGCCTTTTCTGCTGACGGTCTTTCCGCCGACGGTCCGAGGGAGTACGCGTTGACCACACCCACACCGGCGCTCACCACCATGTCGATGACGGGCGTGCGCAAGGCCGCCATAATGCTGGTCCAGTTCGGCAAGGAACAATCCGCGCAGATCATGTCGCAGATGTCCGAGAAAGAGGTCGAGATGATCTCGGCCGAGATCGCTCGGCTCGGCAAGCTCGACCCCACGCAGGTCGACGACGTGATGGACGAGTTCTACGCCATGGCGACGACCCGCTACGCCGGGTCGGGCGGCATGGACTACGCCCGCGAGCTGCTCGAGGCCTCGCTGGGCAAGGAACGGGCCGCGCTCATACTGGACCGGCTCGAAGCCTCGATGAACGACATCCCCTTCAACTTCCTCAGCCACGCCGACCCCCGGCAGCTGCTGTCGTACGTGCAGTACGAGCACCCGCAGACGATCGCCCTGGTGCTCGCGCACATCCCCTCGGCGCTCGCGTCGTCGATCCTGGCCGGTCTCTCGCTGGAGGTCCAGACCGAGGTCGCGCACCGGATCGCGGTCATGGACCGTACGTCGCCCGAAATCATCCGCCAGGTCGAGCAGGCGCTCCAGCGCAAGCTCTCGACAGTGCTCCAGCCGGACGAGCTCTCCACCGTCGGCGGTCTGCAACCCCTGGTCGACATCATCAACCGCGCCGACCGGACCACCGAACGGCTCATCCTGGAAGCCCTGGACGCCCGCAGCCCCGAGCTGGCCGAGGAGATCCGGCGCCGGATGTTCATGTTCGAGGACATCGTCAACCTCGAGGACCGCGCCATCCAGCTCGTGCTGCGCCAGGTGGAGCCGGCCGACCTGGCCACCGCCCTCAAGGGCGTGCCCGAGACGGTCCGCGAGAAGGTCACCAAGAACCTGTCCGAACGGGGCCGCGAGAACCTGCTCGAGGAGATCGACCTGCTCGGCCCGGTCAAGGTCAAGATGGTCGAGGAGGCCCAGGCCAAGATCGTGTCGGTCATCCGCTCGCTCGAGGACTCCGGTCAGATCGAGGTTCAGCGCGGCGGCGAGGCCGATGAGCTCATCGCCTGACAGCCGGCCCGTCCTGCGGGGCTCGATGGCCGACTCGGCCGCCGCCGCCCGCTTCTCGGTCGACCTGCGCACCGGGATCCCGGCCGACAGCGACGCCATCGAGCGGGCCAAACAGCAGGCCCGCACCGCGGGCTACGCCGAAGGCTGGGCCCAGGGCCAACGCGAGGCCGCCGTCGAGGCGCAGGCCGCGGCGGCCCGAGCCCAGGCCGGCGCCCAAGCGTTCGAGCAGCGGCGCGCGGCCGCCCTCGTCCAGGCCGTCAACGCCCTCGGCCGGGCCGTCACCGAGCTGGAGAACCAGCTCATGCCGACCTTCGCCGAACTGCAGGAGGTGCTGCTCGCGCACGCCTTCGAGCTGGCCGAGGCGATCATCGGGCGGGTCGTGGACGACCCGCAGGGCCGCGGCATGGACGCCCTGCGCCGGGCCATGGCCGCCGCACCCGAAGCCGGCCGGCTCGTCGTCAGCCTGCACCCCGACGACTTCCACACCCTGGTCGGCGAGAACGGCGAAGCCGACTTCGAGTACGAGGGGCGCCAGATCAGCCTGCGCCCCGACGGCGGCCTGCGCCCCGGCGACGCGGTAGCCGAAACCGGCATGGGCACAGTCGACGCCACCATCGCGGCGGCGGTGGACCGGGCCCGCGCAGCGCTGCGGATCTAGGAGGCCAACATGACCGATGTCTTCCGGCATCGCATGAACGCGGCGCTCGAGGCGGCCCGGCCGCTCACCCGCGGCAAGGTCGTCGGAGCGGTCGGCCTGCGGGTCACCGTGGCCGGCATCGACGCCCGAGTCGGCGACCTGCTCCAGATGGGCGAAGGCCCGGAAGCGGTCTACGCCGAAGTGGCCGCGCTCGACGGCGAAAAGCTGTCCTGCCTGCCGCTCGGCCCGATCGCCGGCCTCGGCACCGGCACCCCCGTCGTCAACACCGGCGGGCCGCTGCGCGTCGCCGTCGGCCCCGACCTCCAGGGCCGCATCCTGGACGGCCTCGGCCGCCCGATGGACGGCGGCCCCCCGCTGCGCGGCCAGATGGTGAGCATCGACGCGGCACCGCCGTCCGCGATGGAACGCCAGCTCGTCGACGCACCCATGCCCCTGGGCGTACGGGTCCTGGACACCCTCGTCCCGTGCGGCCGCGGGCAGCGCATCGGCATCTTCGCCGGCTCCGGCGTCGGCAAGTCAACACTGATGAGCATGATCACGCGAGGCACGTCGGCCCAGCTCAACGTGGTGGCGCTGGTCGGCGAACGCGGCCGTGAGGTCCGCGAGTTCATCGAACACGACCTGGGCGAGGAAGGCCTGGCCCGGTCCGTCGTGGTGATCGCCACCTCGGACACGCCGCCGCTGGTACGGCTCAGGGCGGGCGCGGTGGCGACCCGGATCGCCGAGTACTACCGCGACGAGGGCGCCGACGTCCTGCTGATGATGGACAGCGTGACCCGGGCCGCCATGGCCCAGCGCGAAGTCGGCCTGTCCGTCGGCGAACCGCCGGCCACCCGCGGCTATCCGCCGTCGGTCTTCGCGATGCTGGCCTCCCTGCTGGAACGGGCCGGGCCGGGCGCGCGCGGCAGCATCACCGGCCTCTACACCGTGCTGGTCGAAGGCGACGACCACAACGAGCCCATCGCCGACGCGGCCCGCTCCATCCTCGACGGCCACATCGTGCTCGACCGCAAATTGGCCACGGCCGGCCACTTCCCGAGCATCCAGTCCCTCGACTCGATCTCGCGCGTGGCCAACAAAATCACCACCCCGCAGCAGAAGGCGGACGCCACCGAGCTGCGCCGGCTGATGGCCGCCCACCGCGACATCCGCGAGCTGGTCGAGATCGGCGCCTACGTGCCCGGCACCAACCCGGACGCCGACCGGGCCACCGCCATCTGGCCGCACATCAACGCTTTCCTCCGCCAGGGCCTCGACGAACGCGTCACCGCCGAACAGGCGTGGGCCCAGCTACACGCCCTGATCCAGGCCGCCGGCGCCTGACCACCCTCCCACCCCACCACCGTGACCGAGATAGCCCGCACCCCGACCCACAACCCACGACCCGCCGGCAAGCCCTCACGCCTCTAGGCCGCCCCCACAAAGACAGCCCGCGGAGCAAAGCAGGCCCCCACTCCCCCGGCCACCGCCAACGAGCCGGCCGGCGCCGCGAAGCGAAGCCGGCTCTCACCCTCACGGCCACCCCCGACGAACCGGCCAGCGAAGCGAAGCCGACCCCACTCCCGCGATTCACTGTCGACGAGCCGGCCTGCGGAGCGAAGCGGAGCCGGCCCCCACTCCCCGCGATCGCCGCCGGTGAGTTGGCAGGTGATTTTCCGCCGCCCGCGGGGTGTGCGGGTGACGGAAAATCACCTGCCAACTCACCGGTTACAAGGCGATCGCCCGCGCAGCGAAGCGAAGCCATCAGCTGAGTTGCAGCTCGGGTGCAAGGACTCAGCGAAACGGTGTGTGGGCCGACCTTCTGTAGTGAGGGCGCCATATGCCCGTGTGCCAGGGAGGCGATCTTGAACCGATTCTTCCGACTCTCGCCCGTACTGCGCGCTCGCAAGGCGCAGGAGGATGTCGCGCGCGGCGCCGTGAATCAGTCGCGCGCGGAGATCCGGGACGCGCAGGCTCTGGTGAAGCGCCGGCATCTCGATCTGGTCGGCGCCGAGGCGCCCACCGAGGGGACCGCCCGGTCCATCGTCGCGTCGATTGTCGCTCGGCAGTCGCTGGCCGCCTCGCTCATGGGGGCTCAGCGCATGGTGGCCGAGGCCGAGGAACTGGAGCGCGAGCGCATGGCCGTGCTCGCCGATGCCGCCAAGCGGCGCCGGGCCGTCGAGATGATGGCCGAGCGGCACGCCGACATGGTGCGCGCCCACGATCTGCGGAAGGACCAGGCCAACCTGGATGAGCTGGCGATGACGAGCAAGGCGCGTAACGCCGCCCGGGGTGGCGGGAGCGAGGCGTGAGGGGCGTCGCCGGGGTGCTCAACCGCATCCAGGAGTTGCAGGGCCAGCTCGGCCTGACCCCGGTCAGCCCGGCGCCGGGTGCCACCGGCACCGCCGCCAACGGCACGGTGACCACGGTCGGCGGCAACACTTTCGCGTCGGCGCTGGCCACCGCTACCGGTGGTGCGCCCAGCATGCGGCTCAACAGCGCGGCCACCGGGCAGTCGGTGGTCGACGCCGCGAAGAAGTATCTGGGTACGCCGTACGTCTTCGGCAGCACCGACCCGGACAAGGGCCTGGACTGTTCGTCGCTGGTGCAGCGGGCCTTCGCCGACCTCGGCATCAAGGTTCCGCGCCTGTCGTACCAGCAGGCCAAGGTGGGTGAGACGGTGCCGAATCTGGCCCAGGCCAAGCCGGGTGACATTCTCGCCTTCGACTCGCCGGTGGATCACGTGGCCATCTATGTCGGCGACAACAAGATGATCGCGGCGCCCAAGCCGGGCGATCAGGTCAAGATCCAGAGTGTGTACGAGAAACCGACGCACATCCGCCGGGTCGTGCCGGAGACGGACACGAGCGCGGTGGCCGCGCAGAACGGTGCCGCCGCCATCCGCCCGGCGAGCCTGCGGGGCGGCGATTCCCTGTCCGGCGTGCCCTACGCCGATCTTTTCGTGCAGGCCGGCAACCGGTACGGCGTCTCGCCGAAGTTGCTGGCGGCGGTGGCCAAGGTCGAGTCGGGCTACAACCCGGACGCGGTCAGCAAGGTCGGCGCGCAGGGCCTCATGCAGATCATGCCGTCGACGGCGAAGGGCCTCGGCGTCAAGAACGCGTTCGACCCGGAGCAGGCCATCAACGGCGCCGCCAAGCTGCTCGCCCGCAACCTCCGGGAGTTCAAGTCGTTGCCGCTGGCCTTGGCCGCCTACAACGCCGGTGGCGGTGCGGTGCACAAGTACGGCGGTATCCCGCCGTTCTCGGAGACCCAGGCGTACGTCCCGAAGGTCCAGAAGGCGCTCGCCAACCTGGGCGGTTGAGCCACACCGAGGAGAGGTCTCATGAAGAGCCCGAATTCCGTCAGCGGAGCGGACCGGATCGCCGACATCGGCCGCCGGCCGGGGGCCAAGCGCGGTGAGGGCGGGGAGGAGTTCGACTCCGCGCTGTCGGCCGAGCTGAGCCGCCCGGGTCAGGACGACGGGCAACGGGCGGCGCGGGGCCGGGCCGACGAGCAGCGCGCCGACCAGCGGGCCGCCACCGACCGCGCGGCCACGGACCGGGCGGCCGAGCGGACCGCTGACCGGGCCGCCGAGCGCGCCGCCGACCAGGTGGCCGACCAGCGGGCCGCCGCCGGCCGCAACGCGTTGCAGCGCGAGGCGGCGGAGCGGGCCCGCCTCAACCGGGCCGACGCCGACCGGGCGGCGGCAGACCGGCGGACCGGCCGGGCCGAGCGGCCGGACAAAACCGACCGAGGTGACCGGGCGGACCGGGCGGACCGGGCGGACCGCGCGGAGAGGACCGACCGCAGCGACCGGGCCGGCGGAGGGGACCGGGCCGAGGGAAGAGACCGGGCCGAAGGAACAGACCGGCCTGAGGGAAAAGACCGGGCTGAGGGAAGAGACCGGGCCGAGGGACCGGACCGGACCGGCCGGGCGGACGGCCGCCGTACCGCCGACGGCGACGCCGCCCAGCCGGCCGGCACCCAGCCGGCCGACGGTGAACTTGAGGGCAAGCTCATCGCGGGTGCAAGCGGCGACGCCGAGCAAGCGGGCGACGAGACCGCGGCGCCGACCGGCGAGAAAACGGCCACGCCGGAGGTCAAGGCGGCCGAGACAGCACCCGTACCCGGCGCGGCCGCGCTCGCCCAGGCCGGTGCCCTGGCCGCCGCCACCACCGCGCAGGTGCCACCCACCGTCCAGCCCGACCAGGCCTCTCAGCCGGCTGCGGCCGGCGGCGCCCGGGCCGCGGCGGGTGGCCCGGATCGGGCGATCGGCGGGGTCGCGCTGGCCGGCGGCCCGGCGACGACCTCCCCCGCCACCCCACTGCAGACCGGCAACGGTCTGCCGCCGACCGGCGCTCACCTCAACCCCGAGGCGCAGGCCGCGGCGGTGCAGGCGGCCACCGGCCGTTCGGCGCTCGGCCTCGGCACGATCTCCGGCGCTCAGCCGGGCGCCGGCGGGGCGGCCGGCCTGCCCATTCCGGCCGAGTTCGCCGCGCAGCTGGCGCAGGACGGCGTCTCGGTGATGACGCCGGCCACCGCGCCCGACGGTTCGGGCCGGCTCGCCGTTCAGGACGCCGGGGCCCCGGCCGCCGACGCGGCCGCCACGGCTACGGCGCCGGCACCGCCGGCGGCCGACGCGGGCGGGGCCGCACCTGCCGCCGTACCCGGTGAGGGCGAAACCGCACCGCCCGCGGTGACCACGACCGAAGCCGCGCCGGCTCGTGCCGGTGACGCCGCCGCGCCCACCGCGAATCCGGTCAATCCGGCCGCGGCGCCCGGTGTGGCGGCCGACGGCGCCGCCAACCCGGGCGTGCTCGGGCAGGCCGGGATGGCCGGTGTCTCCGGACCGCAGGCCGCCGCGCCGGCCGCGCCCACCGCACCGGCCGCGCCGCCGCCTCCGCCCGGTCAGCTGTCCAGCCCGCCCGCCGCCCAGCTGGCGATGCGGATCGTGCCGCTCAAGCTGGACGCCGACGGCGTACACCGGCTGACCGTCCACCTGCATCCGGTCGATCTCGGACCGGTCCAGGTGGTGGCCGAGATCCGCAACGGCGACATCACCGTGCAGCTCACCGGCAGCACCGACGCCGGCAACGAGGCGTTGCGCAACGCCATGGACGACCTGCGCCGCGAGCTCAACGACGCCGGTTTCGGCAACACGAACCTCGACCTGCGGCAGGGCAACCCGCAGCAGGAGCAGGCGCGGCAGCAGTTCGCGGCGAGTTTCCCGGGAATGGGCCGCGGCGAGCGGGCCGAGACCGCCCTGCCGACCGAGCCGGCGCCGGCCGTCCGGCGGGCCGTGCCGGGCGACAGCCGCCTGGACATCCACGCCTGACGCACCACAGCGGACAGCGAAGAGACCGGCGGCCTGGCGGCCGCCGGTCTCTTCATGCCTGGGTCAGGCCGTCCTGGCCTTCGAGCGGTGTCGGTGTCACCGGTGTGCCCTTGTCCTCGTCCTTGCGGCCGTAGCCGGCGGTGACGAACCGCAGCCCGGCCAGGAGCAGGGCCGCTATCGGCACCGCGATGATGAACCGGATCAGCACCTGGGTGATGTCGACCTCGTCGAGCACGTAGCGGTACAGCGCCGGCGCGCTCATCAGGAGCGCGAACAGCAGGACCGACGGGCGTATCACGGCTGGCGTGCCGATCGGGTGACCCGGCGGGGCGCGGCCGCGACCGGTGCCACGTCGGAGGCGATCCGGGCGCACAGCATGGCGGCCCAGGCGTGCGGGGTGGCCGGCTTGCCGTCCAGCGAGTGGATCGGCAGGTCCAGGCCGAGCACCGAGCCCGGGTCGGCGGTGAGCTCGACGCCGTGCACCACCAGGGCCTCGACCTCGCCCAGAGTACGCAGGTGGCGGCCGGTGTCGGCGGTCTTGCGGGTGGCGTCGACGACCGCCCACAGCGCGGTGGCGCCGATCGCGTCGCACATCTCGTTGACCCAGAGCGGGTCGGTGCCGCCGACCGGGGCGTCGAGCACGACGACCCACGACTGCTCGGCCTGGTGCAGCTTCTCGGCGCGGGTCTCGGCCGCCTCCGGGGTGGAGATCAGCCGGGACGAGTGCAGGCCGGTGCCGGCCGTCGACGGGGCCGCCAGCAGCAGGTGGTTCTCGGGAACGTCGATGTTCTCGAGGAGCTGCCGGGCGATCGGCACCGCGATGTTGATGTCGCCGGCCAGGACCAGGATCTCGCCCGGCCCGTCCGGGATGCCGGGCGCGGACGGGCGGGCCGCCAGCACGCTCAGCACACCGGCGTAGGTGTCGCTGCCGGTGATCTGCCGGGCCATGGCCTCCGGCATGCCGACCGAGACGAGGTTGTTCACCACCTGCTCCGAGGCCGACTGCGGCTCCGGGGTGGCCGGCACCGCCGGCGCCGGGGTGACCTGCTGGAACTCGTAGGGCTCGGGCGTGGGCGCCGGCGGCTCGTCCACCTCGACCTCGGTGGCGGCGAACCCGCCGATGTGCTCGGCCAGGTTGGGCGTGTGGGCCGGCGCCTGCGGCGCCACCTCGACCACCGGGGCCGGTGGCGGCATCGTGGCGGCGACCGGAGCGGCCGGGGCCGGGGCCGGGGCGACCGGCGGCGCGGCCGGCGACTGCGGCTGGATGTGCTGCACCGGTGGCGGCTCGAAGGCCTGCGGCATGGCCGGCTTGGCGCCGGCGTTGACGGCCGACTCGGTCGCCGCGGCCGGGCGGAACGGCCGTACCGTCGGCGTCTCCTCCCGCGGCGGCGGCTTCGGCCGCGACCGCTCGGTGGCCGTGCCGCCGGTGGCGTCGAGCCCGGCCATGAGCTCGGCGAAGGCGGCGCCGGTGTCGCCGATGGCGGCGTGCCGGCCCTCGTCGGCGCCGAACTCCGCCGGCGGCTTGGGCCGGGCCGTGGCGAACGACGCCGGGGTCACCGAGCGGGGCGTGGCCGTGCCGAACGCCGGTCGGGCCGGTTCGTCCATCCGGTCCTGCGACTCGGCCCGCTCGAGGAGCCGTTCCAGGCTGTGCTGGCCGTTGTCGGCCGTCTTCGATCGCTGTGGCATGTCGTTCCCGTCCTCGTTCCCGTCCGGCACTTCCACGGAAAGCTCGTAATGCTGCTTCGCGAAGAAGCCGCCGACGCCGCCACTGCGGACCTTGTCGGCTGAGATGATCCGGACCCGGGAGCCGTACTCATCGCGCACCTGAGCCAGCAACGGCTCGATGGCCGGCCCCTCAAGCAGCACCCGCGTAGGCACCGTTCACCACTCCTATCGTCTCGATCTGTGCTGTGGAACCAGAGATTTCGCCGTACGACAGCACCTGCACCCGGCGTGAGCCGGCGCGCAGGAGCCGCATCAGTGGCAGCCGCAGCTGTGGCGAGCAGGCCAGCACCGGTGCCAGTCCCTGCTGTTCCGCGGTCTCGGCGAGCCGGGCCGCCTCGGTGACGATCGCCTCGGCACGCATGCCGTCGATCGCCATGAAGGCGCCGGTCTCGCTGGGCCGCAGCGATTCGAGCAGTTGTTGCTCGAGCATGGGGTCGAGCGTGATCACCGTGAGGCGGCCGCCGGTCGCGTACTGGGCGGCGATCGCCGGTCCCAGCGCGCCGCGAGCGGCCTCGACCAGGGAGTCCGGGTCGACGGTGTGCTTCGCTCGAAGGGAGAGCGCTTCGAAGATGCGGACCAGGTCGCGGATCGGCACGCCCTCGTCGAGCAGCGCCTGGAGCACCTTCTGGATCTGGCCGAGGCTGAGGATCGACGGGGTCAGCTCCTCCACCACCACCGGGTGGGTGCGCTTGACCATCTCGGTCAGCGCGCGGACGTCCTCGCGGCCGAGCAGGCGGCTCGCGTTGCTCCGGACGACCTCGGCCAGGTGCGTGATGATCACGCTGGCCCGGTCGACGACCGTCGCACCGGAGAGCTCGGCCTGATAGTGCAGCTCGGAGGGCACCCACTTGCCGGGCAGGCCGAATACCGGTTCCACGCCGGCCCGGCCGGGCAGGCCCTGGAGGCCGTCGCCGATCGCCAGCACGGTGCCGGGCGGCGCCTCGCCGGTGCCGGCGTCGACGCCCGAGATCCGGATCGCGTACGAGGAGAGCGGCAGGTCGAGGTCGTCGCGGGTGCGCACCGGCGGCATGATCACGCCGAGCTCCATCGCCATCTTGCGCCGTAGGGCGCGGACCCGGTCGAGCAGGTCCCCGCTGCTGGCGTCGACCAGGTCGACCAGGTCGGGCGAGAGGGCGAGCTCGAGCGGGTCGACCCGCATCTCGCCGAGCAGTTGCTCCGGCGAGTCGGCCGGTGGCATCTCGACCGCCTCGGCCGCGGCCACCTCGGCCTCCGGCACCGGGTCCTTGATGCGCTGGGCGAAGACCAGGACGGCCACACCGACCAGCAGGAACGGCACCTTGGGCAGGCCCGGGATGATGCACAGGGCGAGCGCGGCGGCGCCGCCGATGCGCAGCGCGAGTTTGTTCTGGCTGAGCTGGGCGGTGACGCTGGAGCCCATGTCGCCGGAGGTGGCCGAGCGGGTCACGATCAGACCGGTGGCCACCGAGAGCAGCAGGGCGGGGATCTGCGAGACCAGGCCGTCGCCGATGCTCAGCAGGCTGTAGTGGTTCATCGCGTCGGTGGCCGACATGCCCTGCTGGGCGACGCCGATCGCGAACCCGCCGACCAGGTTGATCAGGGTGATGATGATGGCGGCGATGGCGTCGCCCTTGACGAACTTGGAGCCACCGTCCATCGCGCCGTAGAACTCGGCCTCCTCGGCCACCTCGGCCCGGCGCTTCTTGGCCTGGTCCTCGTCGATCAGGCCGGCGTTGAGGTCGGCGTCGATCGCCATCTGCTTGCCGGGCATGGCGTCGAGGGTGAAGCGGGCGCCGACCTCGGCCACCCGCTCGGCGCCCTTGGTGACCACGACCATCTGGACGATGACCAGGATCAGGAAGATCACCAGGCCGATGACGAGGTTGCCACCGACGACGAAGCTGCCGAAGGCGTGGATCACCTTGCCGGCGTCGCCGTCGCGCAGGACGAGCCGGGTCGCGCTGATGTTGAGGGCGAGCCGGAAGAGGGTGGCCACCAGCAGCAGCGCCGGGAAGACCGAGAAATCCAGCGGCTTCTGTACGAACATGCTGGTCAGCAGGATCAGCAGGGCCGCCGTGATGTTCACCGCGAGCAGCATGTCCAGCAGGAAGGTCGGCAGCGGCACGACCATCATGAGGATGATGCCGATGACCCCGACAGGCACGGCAAGCCGGCTGAGATTGCGGTTCTTCACGACACCTCCCCGGGGTGCGTCTCACTTACGTGCCGATCTTCTCGCGTTCGCGGTACCGATGTGAGGAAATCTCCGTATTTCGTGTTATGCGGCGGCTGAGGCGGAATTGGGGCTGCGGTGCAGGCCTGCCGCCGATCCCTTCGCCTTCAGGCTCATCACGAACGCCAGCACCTTGGCCACCGAGCCGAAGAAGTCGGCCGGGATCTCGGCGCCGACCTCGGTTCCCGCGTAGAGGGCCCGGGCCAGCGGCACGTCCTCGACCATCGGCACCCGGTGCTCGGCCGCCAGTTCGCGGATCTTGAGGGCGAGCGGGCCCTGACCCTTGGCCACCACCCGGGGCGCGCCCTTCTGCGGCTCGTAGCGCAGCGCCACCGCCACGTGGGTCGGGTTGACCAGCACCACGTCGGCGGTCGGCACGTCGGCCATCTGCCGGTTGCGGGCCATCGCCATCTGCCGGGCGCGGATCTGCGCCTTGATGAGCGGGTCACCCTCGGTGTTCTTGTACTCCTGCTTGACCTCTTCCTTCGTCATCCGCAGCTGCTTGTTGGTGCGGCGGCGAACCACGAAGTAGTCGGCCGCGGCCATCACGATGCCGGCCACCGAGGCGGCCTGAATCAGGCCGACGATGGAGTCGGTGACCTCGCCCAGCAGCGAGGTGAGCGGGAGCTGCCCGGCGGTCATCAGCACCGGGATGACGTCCTTGGTCGTCGTGTACAGCACGCCGGCCAGCACCGCGGTCTTGACCAGCGCCTTGATGCCCTCCCAGAGGGCCTGGGGGCCGAACATCCGCTTGATGCCGGGCAGCGGGTTGAGCCGGCTGAACTTCGGGATGAACAGCTTGGTGGCGACCCGGATGCCGCCCTGGGCGCCGGCCGCCGCCACGCCGACCGCCATCATCGTCAGAGCCAGCGGCAGCACCGCCCAGGCGGCGCCGAACATCGCCTCCTTGAGGATGTACAGGGCCTGCGACGGTTGCGGATCGGCGACCACATCGGGGACCTGGACCATGACTTCCTCGGCGTGCTTCATGGCCGATTCCATGGTCCGTGGCAGCAGGATGCTCGCCGCGAGCATGCCGAACCAGGCGCCGATGTCCTGCGTACGGCCGATCTGTCCTTCGCGTTTGGCTTTCTTGAGTTTCTGTGGTGTCGGCTGTTCGGTCTTCTCGCCCGACATCGCGCACCCCCCTTCAGCCGCCGGTCAGCTGGAGGACCGCGCTGACCGCGCGCTCCACCACCTTGCCGATCACGCCGGGCAGCGCGGTGATCGCGATGCCGGACAGCAGCAGAACCAGGAAAATCTTGGCCGGGAAGCCCAGCTGGAACGCGTTGAGCGCCGGAGCGACCCGGTTGAGCAGGCCGAACGCGCAGTCGGTGAGGAACAGCACGGCGACCAGCGGGCCGGCGATCTGGATGGCCGCCACGAACATGTCGCCGATGCCCTTGAGCAGTACCTCGCTGAAGGTGCCGAGCGAGAAGGTGACGTCCAGCGGCACCGTCCGGAACGACTGGAGAAAACCCCGGAGCACCATCTGATGGCCCTCGGTGACGAACAGCAGGGTCACCGCGACGAGGTTGTAGAACTTGCCGAACACCGAGCTCTGGTTCTGCGACAGCGGGTCGTACCCCATGGCCAGGGTGAAGCCGCCGAACAGGTCGAGCAGGTCGCCCGCGGCCTGCAGGGCGGCGAACAGCAGCGCGGTGACGAAGCCGAGCCCGGCGCCCACGAACACCTGCAGGGCCGCGCTGAACACGATGTCGGAGGTCTCCAGCGAGGGCACCGTGCCGCGCAGGTAGGGCGCGAGCGGCAGGGTGAGGCCGACCGACAGCAGCGCCTTGACCGTGCCCGGGATGAGCCGCGAGTTGAACGGCGGGCAGATCATCAGCCAGGCGCCGGTGCGCGCCGCCCCGAGCAGGATCGCGAGCAGGTCGGCGATCGCGACGTCGAGGTTCATTTGTACGACGCCACGAGCGCGGTGAGAATCAGCCCCCAGCCGTTCACCAGCACGAACAGCAAAAGCTTGAAGGGTAAAGAAATAGTGACGGGTGGCAGCATCATCATGCCCAGCGACATGAGCGACGCCGAGACGACCATGTCGATCAGCAGGAACGGGATGAAGATGACGAAGCCGATGATGAAGGCGGCCCGCAGCTCGGACAGGATGAAGGCCGGGATCAGCGTGGTCAGCTCGACGTCGTCGCGGTTCTTCGGCCGGTCCTCGCCGGACAGCTTGACCAGCAACGCCACCTCGTCCTCGCGGGTGGTGCGCCACATGAAGTCCCGCAGCGGCTTCACGCCGGCCTCGAACGCCTGCGTCTGGGTCTTGTCGCCCTTGAGATAGGGCTGTACGCCCTGCTCGTTCATCGCGGACACGGTCGGCCCCATGATGAACAGGCTGATGAACAGGGCCAGGCCGGCGAGGACCTGGTTGGGTGGCATCGAGGTCAGGCCGAGGGCGTTACGGGTGATGCCGAGAACCATGAAGATCTTGGTGAAGCAGGTGCAGAGCAGCAGCAGCGCCGGCGCGACCGACAGGATCGTCAGGCCCAGCATGATGATCAGCGATGTGGAGGGCCGGCTGCCGTCCGGGTTGGTGCCGTTGATGTTGAGGTTGATGTTGGGCTGACCGGGCCGGCTCGGCGGGGTCGGCGGCGCCGGCGCCCGCTCGGGCGCTCTTTCCGGCAGGGCCACGACGACCGTGGCCGGCGCACGCTCCATGACCGTGGGCTCGGCCGCGGCCGGCTTCGGGCCGGGCAGCAGGACGAGCGCGAGCCCGAGGCTCGCGAAGATCAGCAGGAGCGCGCGCCGCATCATCGCCGGGTCGTCCGATCACGCAGGAAGCTCATGGTCTGCGACCAGGTGCGGGGTGAGAGGAGCGAGCCGTCGAGCCGGCCCGGCGACCCGGCCGCCGGATGCCGGCCGGGCAGCTCGACGCCGAGCGAGGCGGTCTCCTCCGGGCCGAGGGTGAGGTGGTCGCGGTGTTCGTGCGGGTGCTTCTCGAAGTCCTCGACGTCGGCCTCGCCGAGCAGGCTCACGTTCTGGTCGGTGACCCCGAGGATCATCGCCCGGTCGGCCACCCGGACGACGGCCACCGCCGCGCCCCGGGTCAGCTGCTGCCGGTTGAGCACGACGAGCGCGCCGTGCCCACGCCCCAGCGGCCGGCGGATCAGGCGCGCCAGCAGCCACATCATGCCCAGGATGACGAAGAGCGAGAAACCGATCCGCAGGGCCAGCTCGAACAAGGCCTTACCCTTCGGCGCCGGGAGCGACGATCTCGGTGATCCGGATGCCGAAGTTCTCGTCCACCACGACCACCTCGCCGCGGGCGATCAGCCGGCCGTTCACCAGCAGGTCGGCCGGGCTGCCGGCGGCCCGGTCGAGCTCGACGATCGCGCCCGGGGTGAGCGAGAGCAGTTCGCGCACGCTCATCCGGGTCCGGCCCAGCTCGGCCGAGACCTCCATCTCGACGTCGTGCAGCATGTCCAGGCCGCCGCGGATCGCCATCGCCGGCGCCGCCGTCTCGCGGCGGGCCACCCCGCCGGCGGCGGCCGGGTCGTCGGTCGGCCAGGGCGTGAGCGACAGCGCCAGCACCGCCCGGATGTCCGGGCCCTCGACCAGCGGGACGGCGATGGCGTCGTCCTTGGTGGCGAGCGCGCTGAGCGCCACGCCGGGCTCCATCACCGTGCCCGGGTCGAGCACCACCGGCCCGAAGGCGCGGGCCGCGGCCTCGAGCGCGGGCCGGACGGCGGCGGTCAGGTCGAGCTCCCCGATCGGGCTCTCCTTGAGCGCGTCCGCCAGGTCCTGACCGACCACCACGACCACCTCGCCGGTGGCGGCGCCGCTGAACCTCGCGGTCACCGCCTGCCCCTCGGACAGGATGTCCGCGGAGGCGGTGATCGGGTCGGCGACGGCCAGCGGACGGCTGGTGGGCAGGACGGCGAGCGCGGCCTCGGCGGCCGTCCGGGCGAGCGCCAGCTGCGGCGCGGTGATGGTGGGCGCGGTCATGGGCGGCCAGACTCCTTGGGCGAGGACTCCTTGGGGGACGGCACCACGAGGCAGGCGAGCCGAGCCCCCTGATTACCGGGAACTGCATGGGCGAAAACGGTCTCGTTGACTGTCACCTCGAGCGGCCGGCTGGTCGGGTGGCCCAGCGGGACGACGTCGCCGGGGCGTAGGTCCACGATGTCATCGGTACGCATGCGAATGGGCTGAAATCGGATTGCCACATCGAGCGGAGCCGCGGAAAGCCCGGCGGTGATGTTGCGCAGCGCCATGTCCTTGGTGGCCCGTTCGGCGTCGCTGAGCACCACCGCCTCGGTGCGGGAGAGCACCGGCAGGATCGTGTTGAAGGGCAGGCAGATGCTGGCCAGGCACTCCTCGGCGCCGATCTTCATGTCGAAGGTGGCGATCACGCAGGCGTCACCGGGCTGGTGGGTGCGCAGGAACTGCGCGTTGTACTCGATGTCCTTGAGCTTGGGCTGGAGTTCGACCAGGTTCTCGAAGCCGTACCGCAGCTCGCCGAGCATCCGCTCCAGCAGGCCGCGCAGCAGGGGCATCTCGACCTCGGTCAGCGGCCGTTCCGGCTGGGGACCGCCAGGACCGCCCAGCATGTGATCGATAGCGGACATCACGGCCGAGGTAGACATCTCCATGAGAGCCGAGCCCGGCAGCGGGTCGAGGACCACGACGGCGATCACCGTGGGGTTGTTCAGGGACGCCACGTACTCGTCGTAGTTCAGCTGCTCGATCGAGACCAGGCTGACGCTGCTCACGGCGCGCAGCCGGGTGGTCAGCAGGGTTCCGCAACTTCGGGCGTACGTCTCGAAGGCCATCTGCAACGTACGGACGTGCTCGCGGGACAGCTTGATGGGGCGGCGGAAGTCGTACGGGGCCGGCCCTGCGCCCTGTCCACGACGCGACATCCGACCCGGGGAGCGTGCGGCGGTGGTCACGTTGTCCCCATCGGCTCGTTTCCGGAACGGCTGAGCCGGAGCGCCGTTTCATCCCCTTAAACGCGTTTCGGGCGGGTCCACCGAAGTGAACCCGCCCGAAGCGTGCGTCTTACTGGGTCACGAACTGCGTGTAGTAGATGCCCATGACCTCTTTGACCTTGTCCTTGGTCGTGTAGGCCTTCTCGATCTTCGCCAGGAGCTCTTCCTTGATCGCGGTGCGGCCCTTCTCGGTCTCCAGCTCGGCGACCTTCCGGCCGGTGTACTCGTCGATCGCCAGCTCGATCGCCTCGCTGGTGTCGACCGCCTCGGCCGCGTCAGCGGTCTGCTGCAGCGAGAAGGCCAGCTTCAGGTAGTGGCCGTCGGCCAGGTTGATCGTCAGCGCCTCGTCGATCGCGGTGACCACGCCCTTCTCCGGCGCGGCGGCCTCGGCGCTGTCACCCTTCAGCATGAAGAACGCCCCGCCACCACCGCCCAGCAGCACCACGGCGGCGATCACGATGATCATCAGCATCTTCTTGGACTTCTTCGGCGCCTCGGCGGCGGGCGTCTGCTCGTTGCTCATATCGGAACTCCCCCTCAGTCGTGTGCGGTAGACGTGGTGCTGGACTTAGTCGTGCTTTCGGCCGCGGAAGCCGCGTCCTGAGCCGCCTTGGCCTGAGCCGAGGTCTGGCCGGTGTGCAACTTGCTGTCGGAGCCGGAGGCGGCCGGCAGAAGCGCGGCCTGGTCGGCGGTCAGAGTGGTCAGGACGACGATGTCGACGCGGCGGTTCATGGTGATCGACCGGGGGTCGGCCGGGTCGATCAGCGGCTTGGTGTCGGAGTTGCCGACGGCCGTCATGCGGTTCTTGGCGAGGCCCTTGCCGGTCAGGTAGCGGACCGTGGTCGAGGCACGGGCGGCGGAGAGCTCCCAGCCGCTCGGGTAGTACGTCGTCTGAGCCTTGAGCTGGTTGGTGTTGCCGTCGACCTCGATGTTGTTCGGCAGCTTCCGCAGGGTCGGCGCGATGGCGTCCAGGATCTTCTTGCCACCGGGCTTGAGCTCCGCCCGGTTGCCGGCGAAGACCACGTCGTTGGTGAGGACCGTGACCACCAGGCCGCGCCGGTCGATGGTGAACTTGACCGAGCCGAGCAGCTTCTGCGCGGCGAGCACGTCGGAGATCTGGTTCTCGATCTTCTTGAGGTTCTCGGCCTCCTTGGTGGCGGCCTGAGCGTTCTTCGAAGCCTTGGCGCGGTCCTCCGCGGCCATCGCCGCCTTGACCGCCTCCTGCTGCTTGGCCGTCAGGTTGGACGAGCCGGCCTTGCCGTCACCCGGGTTGGCGCCCGGGTCGATCTGGACGACCTCGGCGCTCTGACCGGCACCGTCCAGGGTCGAGGTCTGGCCCGAGAAGGCGGCGCTCTGCGCACCGAAGCCGGAGGAGAGACCGGCCGCCAACTCGGCGAACTTCTTCATGTTGACGTCACTCATCGAGTACAGGACCACGAAGAGAACGAACAGCAGGGTGAGCATGTCGGCGTACGACACGAGCCAGCGCTCGTGGTTGACGTGCTCCTCGTGCTCCTCATGACGCTGCTTACGCTTGCCCCCGCCTGAACTCATGCGTTACGCCGCCTTCTTGGTGTTCGCGGCCGCCTCGGCCTTCTTGGCCTCGTCCGGCGGGAGGAGGCTGCGGAGCTTCTGCGCCACCAGGCGCGGGTTGGAGCCGGCCTGAATGGCCAGGACACCGTCGACGACCAGCTCCATCTCCTCGGCCTCGATGCCGCTGAGGCGGTCGAGACGAGCGGCGAGCGGCAGCCAGAGAACGTTGGCGCTGAGCACACCCCAGAGGGTGGCGACGAACGCGGCGGAGATCGAGTGACCCAGCGTCTCCGGCTGGTTCAGGTTCTCGAGCACGTGCACGAGGCCCATGACCGTACCGATGATGCCGATCGTCGGGGCGTAACCGCCCATGTTCTCGAAGAGCTTCTTGCCGGCCTTGTCGGCCTTCTTCTTGGCCGCGATCTCGGCGTGCAGGACGTCGTGCAGCTCCTCCGGGTCGGTGCCGTCGATCGCCAGCTGAAGACCGCGCTTGAGGAAGGGGTGCTCCACGGTCTTGACCGCGTCCTCGAGGGCCAGCAGACCCTCGCGGCGGGCCCGCTCGGCCAGCTTGACGATGCTGTCGACCAGCTGCGTGGGCGGCGTGACCTTGGCCAGGAACGCCTTCTGGAGGTTCTTGCCGATGCCCGTCGTGTCCTTGAGGACACCGCCGGCCATACCGGCCATGAGCGCTCCACCGAACACCAGCAGCATCGAGGGGATCAGGATGATGGAGGCCGGTGAGCCGCCCTCCAGGATCTGCACCGTGAAGATGATGATGAAGGCAACAACTACACCGACGATCGTTGAGATATCCATGTTCAGCGGTCCTTCCGGTGCAGCGTGAGCACCTGGGCGTCGTGGTCGTCGTCAGACGGAATGGCGGCGGCCGCGGGCTGGGCCTCGAGGCGGGAAGCTTGGGAGATCAGCGAGGCGCGGTAGTGGCGCACTGAATCGATGAACTCGGGCACTGACTCGGCAATGACGTACTTGGTGCCGTCTACCAGGGTGATGACCGTGTCGGGCGTGCACTCGGCGCGCTCGATCAGGTCGGGGTTGAGGGCGAACACGGCACCGTTGATGCGGGTTACAAGGATCACTGTCATCCGTCCTTGGGTGGTGGTGTGGTCCTGGGCTGTAGGACCCTCCGTGGCCCTTCACCGTGTACTTCGGCGACCTGACGGTTGCCGATGAGATCCATACGGTCGCGCTTCGGGTGCAGCCGATCGGTTACACAGAACGGCCGGGACAGGCACTCAAGTGCCCGTCCCGGCCGCCGGCCGGACTGCTGCTACGACTAGCGCTTCATGCTGACGAGCTCCTGCAGGAGCTCGTCGGAGGTCGTGATGACGCGGGAGTTGGCCTGGAAGCCACGCTGGGCGATGACCAGGTTGGTGAACTCCTGGGCCAGGTCGACGTTCGACATCTCGACGGCGCCACTGATCACCTGGCCGAGGCCGGAGCTGGTGGGTGTGCCGACCTGGGCCAGGCCGGAGTTGACGGTCGAGCGGTACATCGAGTCACCGGTCTTCTCGAGACCGTTCACGTTCTTGAAGGTGGCCAGGGCGACCTGGCCGAGCACCTTCTTCTGGCCGTTGCTGAAGGCGCCGATGATCTGCCCGGTGTCCGACACGGTGTACGACAGCGAGGCCAGCGTGCCGGCCGCGTTGCCGTTGGAGTCGGAGACCCGGGCCTCGGTGAGGCCGTGGAACATCGTCAGGTCGGCGCCGTCGACGGTGAGCTCGTCGTTGAGGTTCGAGTTGAGATCCGAGAGACCGGAGAAGGACAGGGTCTTCGCCGTGTCGGCGAGCTTGCCCGCCGTGAACTCCAGGACGCCGCCGTTTTCCGTCATCGGCTTGGCCGTCGCCGAATTACCTGACACACCAACGCTGACCTCGTACTTCCCGGGGTCCTCACCGGCCTCGGTGGTGCGCTTGAAGTACGCCGAGAGGCTGACCGGGGTGCCGAACTTGTCGAACGCCTTGAACGGGATCTCGATCGGATCCAACGTCGAGACGTCGGTGACGCCCTCGGGCACGTCGAAGGTCAGATTGCCCTTCATCTCGATCTTGTCGGTGGGCTTCGGGTCGATGCTCTGGCCGAGCGGCATCTTGATGTCGTCCGGCTTGCCCGCCGGGTTGACCACACCCTTCTCATCGGCGGTCCATCCCTGCACAGGCTCACCGGTGGCGGTGGACAGCGTGCCGTTGGCGTCGAAGAAGAACGAGCCGGCCCGGGTGTACAGCTCCTCCTGGCCGCGGCGGGTGATGAAGAAGCCGTCGCCCTGGATCATCATGTCGCCGGCCTTACCGGTCGTCTGCGCCGATCCCTGGCTGAAGTTGGAGGTGATGCCGGCGTTGCGGACGCCGAGGCCGACCTGGGCCGGGTTGGTGCCGGCCATGCCGTCCTGCGGCGAGCCGGCGGCGCCGACCATCTGGCTCAGCGTGTCCTGGAACTGCACGGAACTGGCCTTGTAACCGACGGTGTTGACGTTCGCGATGTTGTTACCGGTGACGTCCATCATCATCTGATGGGCGTGCAGGCCACTGATGCCCGAGTAGAGAGAGCGCAGCATGAGTTGGGTCCTTCGCGGTGAAGAGGGACTACGGCTTGGGTGTCTCTGAGGTCTTGTCCGTCGGCGCGGCCTTCGGCGCCGGCGCCGGCGGTGCCGCCGGTGCCGCGAGCGGCGCGGTCATCGCGGCCGCCTGGGCCGCGGCGTCCGCCTGCGTCTGGACTTCCATGACCTTGGACAGCTGTACGTCCGTGTTCCCGACCCGCAGAGTCGGTTCGCTGTCGCCGTTGAGCTTCGCTGCCGATATGACTCCCGTGAACTTGGCACCGTTGTCGTCCATGTAGGTGACCGTCTTGCCGACCAGGGAGCTGGCACCGACGAGTTGCTGGGCCTTGAGCATGTCGGCCACCTCACCCAGCTTCTCGACCTGGGTGAACTGCGCCGTCTGGGCCAGGAACTGGGTCGAGTCGGCCGGCTTGCTGGGGTCCTGATACTTCAGCTGGGCCACCAGCAGCTTGAGGAAGGTGTCCTTGTCGCCGAGCGACTTGGGTTTCTCGGGAACGCCGGCCTTGGCCGCGGCCGCCGCGGCCCCCGCCGCGAATGTCCCCGATGGTCCCGTGGAGCCGGAAGTCGGTGAGGTCATCACGCACTCCTGTCCTGATAGCTAGCTCGAACTACGCTTCGACAGGTCTGCGGCTTTGCTTAGCCCAAAAACAATCGTGGGGCCGCCCCGAGAGAGGCGGCCCCACGATTTCCTGCTTCGTCAGATCACGGTGCGAGGGAAAGGCTGAACTTTCCCTTTCCGTAGCGGTTGACCTCGACCATGAGGTCGACCCGCCGGCCGAGGGCCATGAGGTGGGCGCGGGCGTCCGCCGGCAGCGGGTCGCCCGGGTAGATCACCTGGTACATCTTGATGTGCGGGCCACCCTCGCGGTTGAGGAGGCTGGTCAGCACGTTGCAGAGCTCGAAGACGTTCTCGGCGAGGTTCGGGAACAGTTTCTTCTCGTCGATGCTGTCCTCGGCGGCGCCGGCCGGCAGGAGGCCGAGGGCGGCGCCGGCGTTGGCCGACAGATTGAGATCCATCCCGAGCACGCCGTAGATCTGCTGTGCGTTGTCGGTGAAGATGGCGATCGTCGAGGTGTTCACCTCGTCCGCGGAGAGCGGGTCGCCGGGGCTGACGGTCACTTCCCGGCCGAGCAGGTCCTCGAAGAGGTTGCGAACGGCCAGGGTGCCTGGAAGAACCGAGACATCAGACATGTCGTAATCATCCCAAAATAGGAGCGAAGACCTCATCGAATCGCTCAGCCGAGAAGGGCTTCACGATGAAAAAAAGTGCACCGGCGGCATCGGCCTGATCTTTCATCTCAGGCGTGCTCTCCGATGTCACGAAACCGAACTTGATGTCGTTGCCGGCGGCACGGAGTTGCCGCAGCACCTCGATGCCCGTCATTCCGGGCATGTTCCAGTCCGACAGAACCAGATCCGGGTTCTCCGACTTGGCCATGTCGAACGCCTGCTGGCCGTCCGCGGCCTCGATCAGCTCATGGTCACCGAAGCCGGCCTGACGGAGTGTGCGGACCACGATCTGCCGCATCACCCGACTGTCATCAGCGATGAGAATCTTCATTCCGCGCCCTCCTTGTTGTCGCCGCGGCTATGCCACATGGAAATGGACACCGGTTCGCCGTCCCAGACCCCGTAGACGCCACTGATGCGTTCGGTGTTGGGAAAGCGAGCGGTCGATTCGGGCGCGAGCACCACCTGCGGCAGCGAGAGCAGCGCTCCCGGGGGCAGCATGGCCTTCACGTTGCCACCAACGATGTTGGCGAGTTCACCGAGCACATCCGACACGTCCTCCTCGCTGACCTCGTCCATTTCCATGGCGAGGAACGCGGCGGCGGCGCGGCGCGCCGCCGACGTCGAGGAGGCGTAGACGATGTGCCCGGTCCATGATCCGGTGATGGAGACCGAGGAGTGCACCTCGGAAGGCTGGTTCTCGTCGTACGTCGGGATCAGGGGGCTGATGCCCTCCGGATCCAGGTACGACTCCCACACCTGTTCCACCATCTCCGTGAGGTCGTTCTCATTGACCTCGACTTCGACGCTCATGAATTCGCTCCGGTCGGCACGAGGCCCAGCAGGGCCAGCTTTTCGATCATGGCGCCCTCGGTGAAGGGCTTGATCACGTACTCGTGGGCGCCCGCGGCGAGCGCCCGTACGATCTGGCTCTGTTCGCTCTCGGTGGTGACCATGACCAGCGTCATCTCACGCAGACGCGGGTCGGCCCGGACGTTCGTCACGAACTCGAGCCCGTTCATGTTGGGCATGTTCCAGTCGATGAGAGCCAGTTCGGGCACCTCATCCAGGGTGGCCAGCAGGTCCAGGGCCTCCCGGCCGTCGCCTGCCTCCAGTGCCTCGAAGTTCAGCTTCGAGACAATGCGCTTGAGGATCATGCGCATTGCGCGGGAGTCGTCGATCACCATGGCGCGCATCGCGGCTTCATCCCCTTCTCGCGGCGCCCGCGGGCGCTCCGGTACGGACTCGGTAGGCGGACGTGCGGCCGGCGGCCACCCGCTCGTAGTTGTCGTCGATCCCGATCGTGGTCTCGGCCGCGCCCAGGAACAGCCAGCCGTCGGGCCGTAGCACCTTGGCCATGTTCTGGAGCACGTTGCGCTTGGTGGCGACGTCGAAATAGATCAGGACATTGCGTAGGAAGATCACGTCGAACGGCTGCATGGCCGGGAACGGCGCGGTCAGGTTCATCAGCTTGAACGACACGTTGCGGCGCAGTTGCTGGCTGATCCGCCAGTGCGCGCCGGCCCGCTCGAAGTACTGCACGAGCTGCTGGGCCGGCAGACCACGGTTCACTTCGACCTGGCTGTACTCGCCGGTCTCGGCACGCTTGACCATCTCGGTGGAGATGTCGGTTCCCATGATCTCGTACGACCATCCCGGCGGCAGGTTCTCCTGGAGCAGGATGGCCAGGCTGTACGCCTCCTGGCCGCTGGAGCTGGCCGCCGACCAGATCCGCACCTTGCGGTTCGCGGTGCGCGACTTGATCAGCTCGGGAAGGATCACGTCGGTCAGCGCCGCGAACGGCTCCCGGTCCCGGAACCACGAGGTCTCGTTCGTGGTCAGCGCGTCGATGATCTTGCGCTGGTTCTGCGGGTTCGGGCGGCGCTGGAGTTCCGCCAGGAACTCGTTGACGTTGGGCGCCCCGACGGCCCGGGCGACCGGGATGAGCCTGGCCTCGACCAGGTACTCCTTGCCCGGGGCGAGCACAATCGAGGCCTCGCGGCGCACCAGCTGCGAGACGAAGGCGAACTCGGCTTGCGAGAGAGTCATCGGGCCACCGCCGCCGACCGGCTGCTCTTGATGCGGTTGACCAGGTGGGCCGAGATCCGGTCGAGCGGAAGGATCTCATCCGCCAGCCCGGCACCGACGACCGCGCCCGGCATGCCCCACACCACCGAGGTGGCCTCGTCCTGCGCCAGCACCTCGGCGCCCGCGTCTCTCAGCACTTTCGCACCACCTCGTCCATCGTGTCCCATTCCAGTCAGCACGGTCGCGTACGCCGAAGCGCCGTAAAGGGCCGCCACCGACCGGAACATCACGTCCACGGCCGGGCGGCAGGAGTTCTCCGGCGGCGCGCCACTGAGCTGGGTCAGCGTCGCGGTGCCCCGGCGGTGGAACACCAGGTGGTTGTCACCCGGTGCGATGTACGCCCACCCGGGCGTCAGCTCCATCCCGTCACCGGCCTCGACCACCCGCAGCGGGGTGCTGCGGTCCAGTCGCTCGGCGAACATCTTGGTGAAGACGGGCGGCATGTGCTGGGTGACCACGATCGGCACGGGAAAGTCCGCGGGCAGGCCCTGCAGCACCTTGGTGAGCGCGTCGGGCCCGCCGGTGGAGGAGCCGATGCACAGGATGTCGATCCGGCCGCCCGCTCCGGCTTTCTTGGCGGGACGGGCCGGGGCCGCTCCGGGTGGCGCCGCGCCGGGTCGTCCCGGTCCGGCCGGCGGCAGGCCGGCCCGGGGCGGGGCCGCGCCGGGCCGGGTGGGGGTGGCCGGGCGGGCCGGCGCGGTGGCGCCGGGGCGGGCCGGGGCGCTCGGCGGTGCGGCGCCCGGGCGCTTCCGGCCGGCCAGCGCGTAGATCTTGGGGACGAGCTCGTTGCGTACGGCCGCGATCGACTCGTTCACGGACCCGACGTTGCTGGGCTTCGTGACGTAGTCGGTGGCGCCGGCCGAGAGCGCCTCCAGCGTCGCCGTCGCGCCCGCGGCCGACAGCGTACTGAACATGATCACCGGGATGTGCTTGTGACGCTTGCGCAGCTCACGGACCGCCTCGATGCCGTCCATCTGCGGCATCTCGATGTCCATGGTGATGACGTCGGGCTTGAGCTGGTCAATCTTGGCCTGAGCCAGCTGGCCGTTCGACGCCGTGCCGACGACCTCGATGTTCTCCGCTCCGCCCAGAGCGTCCACGATCAAACGCCGGACCACCACGGAGTCGTCCACGACGAGGACCGAAATCATCTGACCACCTCCTCTCACCCGAGCCACGCGGGGCCGAGAGCGGCGACGACAGGTGCGAGAAGGCGATGGGCGGTGGAGGTATCCAGCAGATCCCGCACCACCAGCGCCTGCACCGCGCCGCTGAGCATGTTCCAGACACCGCCGGCCCGGTCGGCCAGCGGAATCGCGGCCGTGTCGACGGCCTGTACCAACAGCATCTGCGCCGCGGCGGCGGTGCGGACCCGATCGGAGAGATACGCCGCCCAGGAGGCGGAATGCACCGCCGGCGACCAACCGCCGGCGTTGCGGCGGGCGTCCTCCGCCGAGGCCACCAACCGGCTGAGATCCGATGAGCGCAGCGAGCGCAACCGGTCGAGCAGCGCGGAAACCGTGTAGTGGTGCGGGCCGAGGTCGATCGGCGCGCCGGTGGGCAGCCGGCGCATCGCCGCCACCCAGCCCGCGCCCAGCCGCCGGCGCGTGTCCGAGTCGAGGACCTCGCGCAGATAACTGGCCACGGCCGCGTCGCAGATCAGGCCGGTGGCCGCGGCGGCCACCTCGGTCTGCGTCGCGTCCCGGCCGGTGCCGGTCCACGTCCAGGCCATCACGTCGTACCGCACGCAGGTCAGCAGCGCGTCGACCGAACCGATCGGCGCGCGCTCGACCAGGGCCAGGCTGCCCGCCGGGTCGTCCTTGGACATGCCCTTGAGCGAGGGCATCCGGCGGGCCGCGCTCTCCACCTCGACCCAGAGCGGGCCGCGGACCCCCTCGTCGGGCAGGCGCTCGGCCAGCACCGGCAGATCGTCCACGCTCAACCGGAGTCCGCGCAGCACGACCTCGGCCGTCGCCGACCCGCCGCTGAGGCGGGTCAGGTCGAAGCCGAGCACCGGCGCGCTGACGAGGCTGTACATCAGGTGGTGGCGCGGTGCGTGTCGACGGCCTGGTTGACGTCCAGGGCCAGCATGAGCCGGCCGTCCAGCTTGAACGTGCCCACCACCAGCTCCCGGGTCGGCCCGCTGAGCGTGTCCGGTGGCGGCTCGAACGTCGCCTCGTCGAGGTCGACCACCTCACCGATCTTGTCGACGACCAGACTGACCGGCTCGCCGTCGCCGCGCAGGATCACGTTCATCACCGGGCCCTGCAACGCCTTGCGGACCAGCCCCAGCTGGACCCGGAGGTCGACCGCGGCGATCACCTGACCGCGCAGGTTGAACAGCCCGCCGACGGCCGGCGGCGCGAGCGGCACCGGGGTGTACTCGTTGTACGAGAGCACCTCCTGCACCGTGTGCACCTCGACGCCGAAGAGCTGGTCGGCCACCTCGAAGGTGGCGAACTGCCGGCTCGCCATCTCAGGCCTCCACCAACATCTCGTCGTTCTCCAGGTCGGTGTAGAAGTTCGGATCGGCGGCGAGGATCGCGCGGCGGACGTCCAGCAGCTCGGTCACCCGTTGCTGGATCACCGCGGTGCCGACCAGGCCGTCCTCCTCCGCGTCGCGGCGGGCCGTGGTCGAGTTCTCGGCGATGTCGACGATCCGGTCGACGACCAGGGCGACGCTGCGGCCACCCTCGCTGTAGACGACCACCGACACGGTGTCCCCTTCGGGCTCTTCGCCGTACGCGCCGAGCAGGTGGGACAGGCGCACGAGGGGCAGGATCTGCCCTCGGTACTGGACCACCTCCCGCGAGCCGGCGTGCTCGATGCGGTCGCGCGGGAACTCCTCGAGCCGGGTGACCGTGTCCAGCGGGATCGCGACCCGCCGCTCGCCCACCGCGGTGACCAGCAGACGTTCGCCGGTGCCGCCCACACCCGCCGCCCGCGACGACGAGTCCATGCCCTTGCGTTCGGCGTCGGCGGCCAGGTGGCTGCGGCGGGCCAGCGACGAGACGTCGAGGATCAGGCCCACCTTTCCGTCGCCCAGGATGGTCGCGCCGGCGTACAGGCCGATGTCCTTGAGGCGGCTGTTCAGGGCCTTGACCACGACCTCCTCGGTGTTCAGGACCCGGTCGACGACCAGTCCGAACCGCCGGCCGTCGGCCTGCAGCACCATGATGTAGACACCCTGGTCGCCGGCCACCTCGAAGCCGAGCGCCTTGTCCAGGCGCACCAGCGGGAGCAGCTTGCCGCGCAACCGGTAGACGGGCGCGCCCGACGCGTACTCGATCTTCGTCGACTGCCCGTCGATGAAGACCAGCTCGAGCACCGCCACCTGCGGAACCACGTAGCGCTGGTCGCCGCAGTCGACGGTGAGCGCCTGGATGATGGCGAGCGTGAGCGGGATGGTGAGCCGCCAGACCGTGCCCTCGCCGGGCGTCGAGTCGACGCTGACCGCGCCGCCGATGTTCTCGATGTTGGTCTTGACGACGTCCATGCCGACACCGCGGCCGGAAACGTTGGTGACCTTGGCCGCGGTGGAGAAACCGGGCTGGAACACCATCGCCATGATGTCGCGCTTGTCCATGTTGGGGATCTGCTCGGCGCGCAGCAGGCCGTTCTCCACGGCCTTCTGGGCGATCCGCTCCACGTTCAGGCCGGCGCCGTCGTCGGCGACCTCGACCGCCACGTGCCCACCCTCGTGATAGGCGCGCAGGGTCAGCGTGCCCTCGGGGCCCTTGCCGCTCGCCTGGCGGCGCTCCGGGTCCTCGATGCCGTGGTCGACCGCGTTGCGCACGAGGTGGGTCAGCGGGTCCTTGACCGCCTCGAGCAGGCTCCGGTCGAGCTCGGTCTCCTTGCCCTCCATGACCAGCTCGACCTTCTTGCCGAGCGAGTTCGAGAGGTCCCGGACGACTCGGGGCAGCTTCGACCAGATGTGCTCGATGGGCTGCATGCGGGTCTTCATGATGCCCTCTTGCAGCTCACTGGTGATCATGCCGAGCCGCTGGGCGCTGCGCACCAGCGTGGCGTCGCCGATCTCCATGACGCCCCGGACCAGCTGGTTACGGGCGAGCACCAGCTCACCGACCATGTTCATGAGGGTGTCGAGCAGGTCGACGTCGACGCGGATGGCGCTGTCGGCGATGCTGCGCTTGGGCGCCTGCTGCTGCAGGGCCTCGTTGACCGCGGCCGGCTGCGCCTTGCCCTCGTCGAGCAGGATCGTGCCGAGCTTGCGCTCGTCGCCCTCGATCTGCTGCTGGAGCGCGGAGCTGACGTCGGCCGGCTGGGCCGCCCCCGACTCGACCAGGATCTCGCCGACCGGCTTGCGCTGGTTCTCCACCGGTTCCGGAACGGGCCGGGCGGGTGTCTCGGCGATCGGCTCGGGCGCCTCGGCCTCGGCCGCCGGCTCGGCGGCGGCCTCCGCGCCCTCGCCGCCCTCGGCGGCCGGTGCGGCGGCGGCCGGCTCGGCGCCGGCGTTCATCTGCGCGTGGACCTGCGCGATGATGCTCTCGATGTCGACGTCGCCCTCGTTGCTGTTCTCCTCGATGGAGGCGAGGATCGAGCGCACACCGTCGATCGTGGCCAGCAGTGTGGTGATCGTCGACGGCGTGACCGGCATGACGCCGTCGCGCAACTTGGACAGCAGTGACTCGCCGGCATGGGCGAGCGTCTCCAGGCGTGTGAACGCCAGGAAGCCGCTGGTGCCCTTGATCGTGTGAATCGCCCGGAAGATTCGGGAGATCAGATCGCGGGAGTTGGGCTCCTGCTCCAGATCCACCAGGTCACGGTCGATCTGGTCCAGGTTCTCGTGGCTTTCCATGAGGAATTCGCCGACGATTTCACCAAGATCTTCCACGCTTACTACCTCCTGCTCGCCTTCCCACAGCCCTCATCGACGGTTAGCCGCGTCATCTGAGGACACCCGGAGGTCGACCGAATGGGAAATTTCAGCCCTCTCCGCCCGGACGGCGGTAGCGGTAGCCGAACCCGCGTACGGATTCGATGGGTGAGTCGTCGGGATCGGACCAGCCGAGCTTGCGGCGCAGCCGCAGGACGGCGAACTTCACCCGTTCCTGGCCGATGCCGGTGGGGTCGTCCCACGCCTGCGTCAGCAGCTGATTGGGGCTGAGAACCGCGCCGGCGTGCCGGACGAGGGCGTTCAGCAGCCGGAACTCGGTGGGCGTCAGACGCTTCTCATCGCCCTTGACGTAGACCCGGCGCTTGGTCGGGTCGAGATGCACCAGCCCGTCGTCGTAGACCTGGCTAGCCCAGCTGTTCTGCCCACTGGACGAGCGGCGCAGCAGGGCCTCGACCCGGGCCAGCAGCTCGTTGTTGGCGAACGGTTTGGTGAGGTAGTCGTCGGCCCCGCCGCGCAGGCCGCGGACCTTCTCCGCTTCCTGCCCGTGCGCGGTCAGCACGAGCACCGGCACGTCCGAGACGTCCCGCAGGCGCTCCAGCACCTGCCAGCCGTCCATCTCGGGCAGGCCGACGTCGAGCACCACCAGATCGGGGTGTTCGGCGTACGCCTCCTTGAGCCCGGTCCGGCCGTCGCCGGCATGCGCGACCTCGTAACCCGCACGGCTGAAAAGCAACCGCAGAGCGAGCGCGATATCCGGATCGTCCTCGACCACGAGTAGGCGACTCATGCTGTGCTCACCCTGCCCCCACCCCTCGCTCGCGCTCTCGCCGCCGGGCACGACGGTTCGACCGGCTACGCCGGGTTGGCGTCCGGTGAACTGTCGATGTCTTGCTCGGCGTCACTCGCGCGACCGCGAGCTTCGGAATCAACCGCGCAAACCCACGATAGCGTGATGTCACGGTCTATTTACGGACAGTCACAGTTTAGCGGGCTAATCGCCCGCCGGGGCGGGTTCTCCGCGCCCGCCGAACGACCGCCCCCACCCCCGGCCACGCTCGCAATCCCCTCAGCGTGACACGAAATCCGACGTACATTCCGGTTTCGGGCAAATAAGGGACGTACGCCCGATAAGCCGCTGCGATAGGCCAGGTGGGCGACTCGGCCCACGCATTCCGGGATTGGGGGCAACCGTGCTGCGACGTCTCTTACCGCTCGCCGTCACTCCGGCTCTTCTGCTCACGGCGGCCGAGCCGGCCCAGGCGGAAGTGCCGACGCTACCGGTGGCCCCGGCGGTCCTGATGTCGCAGGTGGTCACCATGACCAACCAGCAACGGTCGGCCAACGGCTGCGGCCAGCTCACCGTCGATCGGGAGCTGATCGTCGCCTCGGTGCGGCAGAGCTACTACATGGCCCGGACCGGCCGGTTCAGCCACGTCTGGAACGACGGCACCACCTTCGTGCGCCGCTCGCACCAGGCCGGCTACGAACAGCCGTCCGGCGAGAACATCGCCTGGGGATACCGGACCGCCGGCGAGGTCGTACGCGCGTGGATGGCGAGCCCGCGGCACCGCGCCAACATGCTCAACTGCGGCGCCCACTCGATCGGCACCGGCGTCGTCTACGCCGCCAACGGAGTCCCGTACTACACCCAGGTCTTCGGCTGGGAGTGACCCATCCGACCACCCCACCGCCGCCCTTGACCGGACTGAAGGCTCCCCTAGATCTCGCAGTTGATGAGCACCGGCTCGGGGTGCAGCTCCACCCCGAAACGGCCGCGGACACCGTCGCGGACCGTACGGGCCAGGGCGAGCAACGACTCCGTCGTACCCGTGCCGCGGTTGGTCAGCGCCAGCGTGTGCTTGGTGGAGATGGAGACGCCGTCGCCGGCGAAGCCCTTGGGGAAGCCGGCGTTCTCGATCAGCCAGGCCGCCGGGATCTTCACCGAGCCGTCGGCGGCCGGCCAGTGCGGAGCCTCGAGACCGAGGACCGCCCACTCCTCGGCGCTCACCACCGGGTTGGTGAAGAAGGAACCGACCGACCAGGTGTCCTTGTCGTCGGGGTCCAGGACCATGCCCTTGCCCGCGCGCAGCTTCAGGACGGTGTCGCGGGCCTGGCGCAGCGGCACCCGGTCGCCGGCCTCGACGCCCAGGTTGCGGGCGAGCTCGGCGTAGCGGATCGGGGCCGACTCGTCCGAGCGCTCCAGGCGGAAGTCGACCTCGAGCACCACGTAGCGGTCGTTGTGCTTGAAGACGCTGGCCCGGTAGGCGAAGCCGCACTCCTCGGGCGTCATCGCGCGGACCGTACCGGTGCGCCGGTCGTACGCGTGCACGGCCACGATCGTGTGCGCCACCTCGGACCCGTACGCGCCGACGTTCTGGATCGGGGTGGCGCCGGCCGAGCCCGGGATGCCGGAGAGGCACTCGAGCCCCGAGTAACCGTTCTCCACGGCGTACGACACGAAATCGTCCCAAGGCTCCCCCGCGGCAACCCGCAGCACCCCCGGCTCCACCTCGCGAACGCCTCGCGTGCGAATCAGCACGACAGTGCCGTCGAAGCCCTTGTCGCCGATGACGACGTTGCTGCCGCCCGCCAGAAGGAGGATCGACGAGGACTTACGTACCGAAGCAACCAATTGGTCCGTTTCGGTGGCCACCGTGAGGTCGCCGGAGGGCCCGCCGAGGCGTAGCGTCGTGTACGCCGACAGGTCGGTTTGCGGTGCGGCACTAAGGTCATGCACGGCACCAACCCTAGGCTCACGAGTTTCGGGACATCTCATCGGCGGTCCGGTGGAGCGGAGAGCATCGCGATGAACAGGCTGCACGCGACGAAGGACTTCTGGCTCGCGGCGCTGCGGGCTGACAGCCCCGCGCTGCAGGACGCTGTCGCCCAGGCGGGCCCGGAGGCCGCGGGTTCCCTGGTCGAACGAGTGACCTCCTATCTGCGCTTCGTCCGCGACTACACGCCGCGCGGCGTCACCACCCGGCCCGAGGAGCTGCCGCTCCCGCCCCGCCCCGACTGGGAGACCCAGCTCGACGGCCTGCGCCGCGAGCTGACCGGCACCATCGAGACGCTCGAGGCGGTCGAGGCCGACCTGCCCGCCTGGAACTGGGCGCCGCAGGCCAAGACGGCCGGTTTCTGGCATCGCCGCACGGCGCACGAGATCTCGCTGTCCCGCTGGGACGCCGAGCTCGCCGTGGGCCGGCCCACCCCGATCGAGACCAAGCTGGCCGCCGACGGCATCGGTGAAGTGCTCGACACCTGGCTGCCGGCCGGCCGGCGCACGGGCCCGACCGACCTGCGCGGCGTGGCTCAACTGGTGGCCAGCGACGCCGGTCATGAGTGGTTCGTCCGGTTGCGCGGCATGGGTGTGGCGCTGCTCGACACCAGCACGATCCTCGACGACGACGACCATCACGCCCGCGCCCAGGCCACCGGCACCGCCAGTGACCTGCTGCTGGTGCTGATGGGGCGCCAGCGCACCGACCGCCTGGTCGTCACCGGAGACCCTCGGCTGATCTCCGCCCTGCAGGCTGGGTAGCCGCTTAAATTCGACTTACGGAACATCCAGGGACCGATTTCGTCCCTATGATGAACCGGTTAAGTTCGAATGACGAGCAGCACACCCAGGAAGCGGGGAACGCATGACGGCAACCGTCACAACGTCGGCCCAGCCGGCCCTCGCCGGGATCACCTTCCCCGACGGCTTCATCTGGGGCGCCGCCACGGCGTCGTACCAGATCGAGGGCGCGGCGCGGGAGGACGGTCGCGGCCCGTCCATCTGGGACACCTTCAGCCGTACGCCGGGACGCGTCTACCGCGGCCACACCGGCGACGTCGCCTGCGACCACTACCACCGCTACGTCGACGACGTGGCGCTGATGGCGGACCTGGGCCTGAAGTCGTACCGGTTCTCCGTCGCCTGGCCGCGCATCCAGCCCGACGGCAACGGCCCGGTCAACGCGGCCGGCCTCGACTTCTACGACCGCCTCACCGACGAGCTCCTCGGCAAGGGCATCGACCCGGTCGTCACGCTCTACCACTGGGACCTGCCGCAGACCCTCGAGGACCGCGGCGGCTGGCCCAACCGGGAGACCGCGGAGGCCTTCGCCGAGTACGCGGCGATCGTGTACGGCCGGCTCGGCGACCGGGTCGGCACCTGGACCACGCTGAACGAGCCGTGGTGCTCGGCCTACCTGGGATACGGCAGCGGCGTCCACGCGCCCGGACGGCAGGAGCCCACGGCCGCCCTGGAGTCGGTGCACCACCTGCTGCTCGGCCACGGCCTGGCGGCCCGGGCCCTGCGCTCGGCCGGCGCCCGCAACGTCAGCATCACGCTCAACCCGGCCGTCGTCTTCCCGGTCGACCCGGAGAACCCGACCGACCGCGAGGCCGCCCGGATCATCGACGGCCTCTCCAACCGGATCTTCTTCGACCCGCTGCTCAAGGGCGAATACCCGGCGGATGTGCTCGAGCACATCTCCCGGTTCACCGACCTGTCGTACATCAAGGACGGTGACCTGGAGACGATCAACGCGCCGATCGACGTGCTGGGGATCAACTTCTACCAGCCGGCGTACGTGTCGGCGAAGCCCGGAACCCCGGCCTCGCTCGACCAGCCGGGCAGCGAAGGCATCGCCTACCGCGCGCCGGACGGCCCGGTGACCGACATGAACTGGCTCATCGAGCCGGCCAGCCTCACCAGCCTGCTCAAGCGGATCCACGAGGACTACCCCGGCACCCCGGTGATGATCACCGAGAACGGCGCCGCGTACCCCGAGGGACCGTCGGCCGACGGCGAGGTCCACGACACCCGCCGCGTCGAGTACCTCGACGGCCACCTGCGTGCCTGCCATGATGCCCTGGCGGCCGGTGTCGATCTGCGCGGTTACTTCGTCTGGTCGCTGATGGACAACTTCGAGTGGGCCGAGGGGTACCGCAAGCGCTTCGGGGTCGTGCACGTCGACTACGCCACCCAGCAGCGGACCCTGAAGGACAGCGCGAAGTGGTACCGGGAGGTGATCCGGCGCAACGGTATCGAGGCGCCGGGTACTGACGAAGGGTGATCCTCAGTGGTGACGCGGGAGCGGCCGACCCTGGAAGAAGTGGCGCGCCGCGCCGGGGTGTCCCGGGCGACCGTCTCCCGCGTCGTCAACGGATCGACCTCGGTGGCCGCCGGAATCCGGGAGGCGGTCAACCGGGCCGTCGACGAGCTCGGCTACGTGCCCAACCAGGCCGCCCGGAGCCTCGTCACCCAGCGCACCGAATCGATCGCGCTGATCCTGCCGGAGACGGCGAACCGGGTCTTCTCCGACGACCTGTTCTTCCCCGCGATCATCCGCGGCGCCGGCGTCGAGCTCGAGGCGGCCGACAAACAGCTCGTCCTGATGATGGCCGGCTCGGCCCGCAGCCACGACCGGGTGGAGAGGTACGCGGTCGCCGGCCACGTCGACGGCGTCATGTTCGCCTCGATGCACGGCGCCGACCCGCTGCCCGGCACGCTGGTCCGCCTGGGCATTCCGGTGATCTGCAGCGGCCGCCCGATCGGCGGCGCCGACGTGCCCTATGTGGACGTCGACCATTTCGGCGGTGTCGCCGCGGCCGTACGCCACCTGGTCGCCGGCGGCCGCAAGCGCATCGCCACCATCGCCGGCCCGCAGGACATGGTGGCCGGCATCGACCGGCTCGCCGGCTATCGCGCCACATTGGAGGAAGCCGGCATCCCGCAGCGCACGGCGCTGGGCGACTTCACCCGCGAGTCCGGCCTGACCGCGATGCGTTCCCTGCTCGAGGCCGACCCGGCCCTCGACGCGGTCTTCGCGGCCTCGGACATGATGGCCCACGGCGCCCTGGCCGCCCTGCGCCAGGCGGGCCGGCGGGTTCCCGACGACGTGGCCGTGATCGGCTTCGACGACTTCGAGATCAGCCGCTACAGCGACCCTCCGCTGACCACCGTCCGCCAGCCCATCGCCGACATGGGCCGCACCATGGCCCGCCAGCTCCTGGGCCTGATCAACGGCGACCCGGCCCTCCCCGACGCCGTCGTTCTGCCGACCGAACTGGTGGTCCGCGACTCCGCCTGACGCCCGCACGGGTCAGAGGAAGCCGAGCTGCCGCGCCATGTCGTGATGAACTGAAACCAGTTCAGCGAGCGGAATCGGCTTACGAGACACCGCCGCCAGATCCTTGCCCTCCCTGGTCCAGGGCGGTGGCCAGGCGCTGATCCCCTGGTCCAGCGCGACGCCGGCCACTTCCGCCTCCCACCCCGGCCACCGCAATCCCGCGGAGAAGCCGTGCAGCGCACCGGTGAGCATGGCCTCGAGCCAATCGCCGTACCCGAGTTCCAGGTCTTGCCAGGTCAGATCGTCGGGCCCGAAATAGTGGATCGTCGGCCTCGCGCCGGGCTCCGCCGGCAACCAGGCGAACTGCCCGCCCATCACGTCGTAGGCAACGACCAGGCGTCCCGCCTCGACAGCAACACCCGGCAGCCCGTCGTGCCCGCCGCCCAGCACCCGCAGCCAACCGTGATCGACCACGAGCCCACCGCTGTTGGCGACCACCGCGCCGAGCCACGACCGGGTCGAAATCTCCAACGCGGCCAGGCAGTCCGCCGCCCGCCGAGGATCGGCTGGAAGCACCTCCACCGGACACGGAGCCTCCGCCACCAGCGCCGAGATCTCCGGCCACGCCGGCTGTTCCACGCCCTCAGCCTCGCACGAGGATCGTGGCCGCCGCGGCATCGAAACCCTTCCCTAGCGGGCGGGGCGCTGGTCCGCGAATCGCCCAGCGGGCAGGTTCGCCGACGTCGGGTGGCCCAGGACCTCGCGGGAGAGCAGGGTGGCGCCGGCGATGGCGGCGGGCATCAGGAGGATGGCGCCCAAGGGGATCAGGAAGCAGCAGAAGACGGCGACGCCGAAGCCGAGGGCCAGGGCCTTGTTCTGTTTCAGCACCTCGCGGCGGTGGCGCAGGCGCCGGCCACGGCGCTGGAACGGGACGCCGGTCAGTTCGACGGCCAGCAGCCAACCGCCGACGGCGCCACCCAGGACCGGGATCACCGTCTGGCCGACCAGCGGCAGGAAGCCGAGCAGGAACAGCGGGATGCCGACCAGGATGGACAGTCCGATCAGCCGCAGCGAGTCGACCAGGCTGCGGCCCAGTGACGCCCAGAAGCCGGCCTCGACGCCGTCGGGCACACCGCCGTACTGGTCCTCGACCAGCTCGGAGATGCGCTCGTAGAACGGGTCGCCGATGAGCAGGGTGACCGCCGTGAAGCTGAGCACGCCGAGCAGGCCGGCCACGCCCAGCAGGCCGGCGCCGGCGAGCACCTGCACCAGGTCGCCCCACGTCTCGCCCCAGTCGTCGGCGAACCAGGTGACCGCGTCGGAGAGCTGGGGCAGGAAGTCGATGAGGAAGAAGAGCGCGGTCGCGTAGAGCACGCCCGCGATCAGGGCCGGGATGAGGCCGAGCGCGAGCAGCTTGGGGCGGCGCAGCAGGATGCCCAGCCCGCGGGCGAGCAGCCCGGCTCCGATCAGGAACCTGCGGGCCGCTCCGAGCGGCTTTCCGGCGTCAACGTTCACGACCCGGAAGTCTAGGACCCACCATCACGTCGCCGACGGGCCCGCAACGACGCGGCGGACTCGGGCTCACGACGCCGACGGGCTCGGGCTCACGACGCGGACGGGCTCGGGCTGGTGCTGGGGTCGGCCGACTCGCTGGGTGGCGGCGTTGTGGTGATCTCGGTGGGGGTCGGCACCGGCGGCAGGGTCAGCGGCGGCAGCGGCGACTCCGACGAGACGGTGGGTGCCGGGGTCGTCGGCGCGGGCGCCGTGGTCGTGGCGCTGGGCCGGACCGTCGTCGACGCGACCGGAGCGGCCGGGCCGGCCGACGTCGTAGCCGGGGCCGGGGCCGGCTGGTTCGGCCGGGGCGAGTACCGGACCGTGGTCAGCGGCGTGGTCCGCTCGGGTCGAGGCGCCGAGCCGAGGGCGCCCTCGCCGCCGGGGAGGCCGACCGCCGCCGGGCGCTTGGCCGGGGCGGCCAGCGACCATCCGATCGACACCGCGATCGGCAGACCCAGCGCCACGAGTCCGAAAAAAACTGATTTAGGGGATAACCGCACGCTTGAACAACAGGCGGACAGGCGCGAAAGGTTACGGCCCAGCGGGGAGAACGGGGTTGATCAATTCGGTGGGGCCCCGGTACTGTCCGCTGGCTCCCCTCTGTCGGGACGGGAGAGCACGCCCACGGGGGTACACATGAAGCTCGCATCCTTCCTTTCTCTGACCCTGGCCGCCGGCCTCGTCGGCACCGCCACTCCCGCGCTCGCGGCCGGCGCCGCGCCCGTCGGCAGCTACACCCTGGACAGTCTGGCCATCTGGCCCGGGCAGACGGTCACCCTCACCGAGACCGCGTTCAGCGACGACGACGTCACCGACCCGGCGCTGCTGACCCGCACCATCAACTGGGGTGACAACACCACCACGACCGCCGCCGCCGGCGAGACCTCGTGGACCCACAAGTACACGGCCGCCCGCAGCTACCCGGTCGCGGTCCAGCTGAGCGACGGCGAGGCGGCCGGCCCGGGCACCTTCCCCCAGGGGTCGACGGTCGCCGTGACCGCGCCGACCGGCACGTACTCCTGGAAGAACCCCACGCTTTGGACGTACGGGTCCTACTCGAACCTGGCCGTCTGGAACGCCAGCAACGTGCCGGCCAACTCCGACGCCACCTGGACCAGCTGGGGCGACGGCACCCGGACGCTGCTGCGCGACGGCACCTCGACCACTGTCGAGCACTGGTTCGGCCCGGGCACGTGGCGGCCGCAGGTCCAGGTGAAGAACGAGCAGGGCAAGGCGACCCCGACGGTCGCGCCGCCGCTGTCGGTGCTGACCGACTCGACCCCGCCCACGGTCGCGCTCACCTTCCCGGGCAGCCCGAACAAGGCCAGCTCGTGGTCGACGATCCGGGGCACGGCCCGGGACAGCCAGTCGGGTGCGGACCTCGCCGCCGTCTTCCTGTGGAAGTACAACACCGCCGGCGTCGAGTACTTCTACAACTTCGGGGCCAAGACCTGGGTGCGCTACACCGGGCAGAACCTGAACGCGCTCCCGGACAGCGTCTTCGGCATGTCGGCGGTCTCCGCCGCCGGCACCTGGTCGGTGCCGGTCAAGGGCCTCACCAAGGGCTGGATCATCGAACCGCAGTACCAGGCGGCCGACAAGGTCGGTAACTGGAGCGAACTGAACTGGCGCCAGATCACGCTGAGCAGCTAGGCGTTCAGGAACTCGGAGATGCGTTCGCGCAGCTCGCGGCGGTTGTTCCAGAGCACCGCCGGCCGGTCGTAGACGTGGAGTTCGGCACCCGGTAGCAGGTCGGCCACCTGCTCGGCCCAGGCCACCGGGTGCACCTCGTCGCCGAGGCAGCCGATCACCAGCGCCCGGCCGGAGAAGCGGCGCAGCGTCTCGGGAGAGGCGACCGCCGGCTCGTGCCACAGCGTCGTCAGCTCGGCCGCCAGACCGTCGCGTTGCAGCTGCTCGACCCGCTGGCGCAGGTACGACCAACCGGTCGGGGTGTTGCGCACCGAGGGCGGCAGCTCGCTCTCGGCGGCCGCCGCGATCGACGCCGCCTCGCCGGACTCGACGGCGGCCAGCAGCCGCTCCACCCGTTCCTCGGCCGCCGCCGGACGGGTGCCGTCGAGCGACGCCGGCAGATAGAGGACCACCCGCTCGAACCGGTCGGGGGTCTCGCTCAGCAGCCGGCAGAGGGCGGCCGCGCCCATGCTGACGCCGACCGCCCGGGTCGCCCCGGACAGGTCGGCCACCGAGCGCAGGTCGCTCGCCAGGTCGCCGAAGCTCCACGGGCCGGCGGGCGCCTCGGACCGGCCGTGGCCGCGGAAGTGGAAGAAGACCCGGCGACCGGCGACCGCGGAGCCCAGCGGGCGGGTGCCCGAGATGTCACCGGCCAGCCCGTGCGCGAACACGGTCACCGGGTCGCCGACGCCCGTGGTGAGCAGCTCGAGGCGTACACCGGAAGGGGTCGAAACGATCTCGGTCGGCGGACCGGGCAGGGTGGGCCGCCCGGATCGCGGACCGGTGGAGTCGGCGCGGAGCAGGCGGGGCCCGCCGTCGGGCGGAGGCGGGCCGAACCGCCTCACCAGAAGCCTTTGCCGTCCGACAGATCCTTGAGCCCGGGACGGACGTCCAGCAGGTAGATCAGGGCGGCGGCGATGCCGATGAGGCTGAAGATGCCGGTCGCCCCGCTGCCGAGCAGCAGCGTCAGCACGATGCAGACGGCGAGGATCGCCGCCCAGGCGCCCTTGGGCAGGGTCCCGATGGCCTGGAACCCGTCACCGCGCTGGGTCAGGCAGTGAATGAGCGCGACCGCCTGCACCACCAGCGAAAGGATGAGCAGGAGCAGGCCGAGGTAGACGAGCACGTCGTCGTAGAAGATCGGCGCGGAAGAGGCCATGAGGAGAAGTCTATGCCGCGGGGCCCAGCGACTGCTGGGCCCCGCGGATCATGTCGTGCTCCGGGTTCACTCGGCCGGCTTGGCCTTGGGGGCGCGCTTGCGCGGCTTCGGCGTCGCGGGCGCGGCCGCGACCTCCTTGGTGGCCTCGGCGGCCTCGATGACCTTGGTCTCCTCGGTCGTCTCGATGTCGGCGTTCACCACGTCGGCGGCCTCGACGACGCCGGAGCCGACGACGCGCTCGCCGCGGGCGACCAGGGCGGTGTACGCCGCGAGGGCGCGGTCCTGGGCGAGCTGGGCGAAGGAGGTGGCCACGCTGGCCGCGTTGCCCCGCAGGGCGTCGAAGTCGGTGGTGGCGGCCTTGTCGCGCAGCTCGGCGGCCTTGGTGCCGGCCTGCTCGTTGTAGGTGCGCAGGGAGGCGGCGGCGCGCTCGCTCAGCACGTTGACCACGGCCGGCAGCTTGCGGAGCTGCTGGTAGGCGAGGTCACCGGCGCCGGCGGCGGCGTAGATCGGGGCGGGGAAGCGGGTCTTGGTCTGCTCGGTCATGTCGTCTCCTCGACGGTCTTTTCGGCCGGCGGGTTCTCTTCGGCCGGCTGGTTGCGCAGGTTCTCGTTACGGAACGTCTCGTAGATCTGTGACAGCGACTGCTTCTGCGCGATCGTGAGCTCGGGATCGGCGGCGATGGCGGCCAGCACGCCTTGCTGGCCCTCGCTGTCCAGCAGGCCGGCGCGCAGGTACATCGCGGGCGTCGACACCCGCAGCGCGCTGGCGATCTGCTGCAGCACCTCGGCGCTGGGCTTGCGCAGGCCGCGCTCGATCTGGCTCAGGTACGGGTTGCTCACGCCGGCCTTGTCGGCGAGCTGACGGAGCGAGATCTTCGCGGTCTGCCGCAGGTCACGGATGAAACCACCGATGTCCTGAGGCAGGTCCTTGGGTGCGGCCACGTGTTCGAAGGTAGCGCGAGGTGCTAGCTCTTGCAAGCAAAGTGCTAACAAGAGCTAGCGTGAAGTCGCTCACCGAACGGCGCGAACCTCACCGACAGGTTCCCCGCCACCGAGGATCAGCTCGGTCATCGCCGGCGCCGTGACGCCGAGCCGGCGCAACTCGTCGAGCAGCACCGGCGTACGGGCCCGCATCCCGCCGTCGTCGACCTTGATGGCGATCGCGCCGACGCCCGGCACGGCGGCCACCACCACGCCCTCGGCGCCGCCCTTGGCCAGCAGGCCCGGCACGGCGCCCATCAGGACGGTGTCGTCGGCGCCGGTGCCGGCCACCAGCTTCGGATGGGCCCGCATCTCGTCGGCCACCCGGCGCTCGTCACTGCCCGGCGCGGCCTCGACCAGCCGCTGGAACGCGCGGGCCAGGCCGGTCAGCGACACCGCCAGCACCGGCGCGCCGCAGCCGTCGACCCCGGTCGCGGCCACCGGCTCGCCGGCCAGCTCGGCCACCGCCTCGGCGATCGCCACCTGGAGCGGGTGCTTCGGATCGAGGTACGTCTCGAGCGGCCAGTCGTTGGCGGCGCAGGTCGCGAGCATGCCGGCGTGCTTGCCGGAGCAGTTCATCAGCACGCGCTCGGGGCCGCCTCCGCCGCGTACCCAATCGTCCCGGTCCTTCTCGGCGATCGGCAGCGCCACCGGGCACCGCAGGTCACCCACGGTCAGGCCGGCGGCGTCGAGGATCTCCCGGACCCGCCTGGCGTGGAACGGCTCGCCGTAGTGACTGCCGCTGATCAGGGCCAGGTCGGCGCCGTCACGCGGCACCAGGCCGGCGCGCAGCATCCCGACGGTCTGCATCGGCTTGTTCGACGACCGGGGAAAGATCGGGCTGAGCACGTCACCGCGACTCTGACCGCCGAGCACGGCGACCGAACCGTGGTGCACGCTCTCGACGAAACCGGAACGCACTACTTCGGCGATGATCATTTCAGCCTTCAGTCCGGTCAAGGGCGGCGGCGGGGTGCTTGGACGGGGGGACTCCCAGCAGCTCGCGGGTTTCGGCGGAGGTCAGCGGCGGACGCTGGGCGAGCTGCGCGAACCCGGCCGCACGGGCGACGAGCTGCATGTTCGACTCGACCGGACGGCCCTTGGCGTACGTGATGGTGTCCTCCATGCCGACCCGCAGGTGCCCGCCGGCCGACAAAGAGGCCAGGATGACCGGGATTGCCGTACGCCCGATGCCCGTGGCCGAGAACGTCGTACCCACCGGCAGATCGCGAATGGCCTGCTCACAGGCGACGAGCGCGGCGGCCGTGCCCGGCATCCCGCCCGGCACGCCCATCACCAGGTCGACGTGCACGTGCCCGCCGAACGGCAGGCCGTACTGGCCCAGCAGGCGCTGGAGCGTGGCGAGCTGGCCCAGGTCGAAGATCTCGTACTCGGGCACGATGCCCCGCTCCTGCATGCGGGTGTGCAGGTCGACGATGAACTCCCAGCGGTTGAGGAAGACGCCGTCGCCGAAGTTGACGGTGCCCATCGTGCAGGAGGCCATCTCGGGCCCGGCGTCGAGCACGGCGAGCCGGTCGGACTCCGGGTCGGTGACGGCGCCGCCCGAGGAGAGCTGCACGATCAGGTCGGTCGATTCGCGCAACGCGGCGACCGTCGCGCGGAGCCGGCCCTGATCGAGGGTCGGCTCGGCGCGGTCGTCACGGATGTGCACGTGGATGATCGAGGCGCCCAGCGCCTCGCACTCCTTGGCGGTCGCCACGAGCTCGTCGAGGGTCACGGGCAGCGCGGGTACGGCTGCCTTGCTGCTCTCGGCGCCGGTCGGAGCGACGGTGATCACGGTACCGGTCATGGCACCGATCCTGCCTCAGGCGGGATCGATCGCGGCGGCGGACTCCCCCACCCGGAGCTCGGCGTCGTCGGCGACGTTGCGCTTGAGGACGGCGAGGGCGATCAGGCCCAACTCGTGGTGGCGGACGGCGGTGCCGACGAAGCCGACCTCGCGGTCGCCGTTGACGACGGGCGTGCCCTTGGCCGGCGGCTGGTCGGTGGCGACGCCGTCGAGGTGCAGCAGGACGAGGCGGCGCGGCGGGCGGCCGAGGTGGTGCACCCGGGCGACGGTCTCCTGGCCGCGGTAGCAGCCCTTGTCGAGGTGGACGGCGGCGGCGATGAAGTCGGCCTCGGCCGGGATCGTGCGGTGGTCGGTCTCCCAGCCGAGCCGGGGCACGCGGTGCTCGACGCGGATCGCCTCGTAGGCCCAGAGGCCGGCCAGCGGCACCCCGAGCTTCTCGATGACGGCGGTCTTCTCGGCCCGGGGAACCAGAAGATCAATTCCTAGGGGTACGCGCCGGGCCAGGCCCCCGGCGTAAGGCGTCACCGCGTACACACTCGTGGAATGGCCCGGCACCTCGCCGGCGGCGAATTTGGCGCCCGGCACCTCGGCGATGCTCGGCGCCGCGAGCGCGGGGAACAGATCGGCGGCGCCCGGGCCGACCAGTGACAGCACGGCCATCTCTTCACTCGCGTCGCGCGGCTCGACCCGGGTGAAGAACCGCATCATTTCCAGGTATTTCAGCAAACCGGCGCCGGCGCCCGGCTCGGTGTCGAGCCAGGCGGTGGTGCCGTCCTCGGTGACGTACGCGTGCTGCTCGACATGGCCGTTGGGCGAGAGGACGAGCAGTTCACTGCCGGTTCCAGCGGACAAATCCGACAAATGCTGGGTTGTCAGGGTGTGGAGCCAGGAGGCGCGCTCCTCGCCCGGCACGGCGATCACGTCCCGGTTGGACCGGTCGACCAGGCCCACGGCGGTGGCCAGGGTGCGCTGCTCACGCATCGGGTCGCCGTAGTGCACGGGCACACCCGCGTCGGCGGACGTGGGGTCGAGATCCTCGGCCATCACGACGGTCATCTCACAGCTCCTTGCAGTCCCCACAGACCCCGAAGAGCGAGACGTGGCCGACATCGACCCGGAAATCCCGCTCGGCGAGCAGCCGGTCGGTGACCGGCCTCATCACCGACGGGTCTACCTCAGAAATCGACCCGCATCCACGGCAGACCAGGTGAACGTGCTGATCCTCACCCGCCGTGTGGTAAGTCGGCGAGCCGTGCGACAGGTGGGTGTGGTTGACCAGCCCGAGCTCCTCGAGGAGCTCGAGCGTCCGGTACACGGTCGTGATGTTGACCCCGGCGGCCCGCTCGCGCACATGGTTGTGCACCTGCTCGGGCGTGGCGTGGCCGAGCTCGTGCACCGCTTCCAGGATGAGCTGGCGCTGCGGGGTGAGCCGCAGCCCCCGCTCCCGGAGCATGGCGGCTAGCGAAGTGGCGGACACGTAACGAAGGTTACGCCCTCTTGTCAGCCGCCGATCCTCAGCAACCGGGCCGACATGTGCGGCCGCAGGCCGCTCTCGTCGACCGCCTGCTCGTGCGCGTAGAGCAGCGCGCCCTCGACGATGCCGAACAGCCGCTGGCCGCCGGTGACGTGCAGACCGGAGGGCACGTACGCGATCGCGTCGGCCTCCATCTCCAGCCGCGTGGTGCCGATGACCTTGCCGACGTACAGCTCCGCGACACCGTCCGCGGTGATCATCGTGGCTTCCATCTCGTCGGTGGCCCGGCCGTCGTTGAGCACCGGCCGCCAGAAGCCCGACTCGACGATCCACTCACCGGTCGCCTCGGAGGCGTCGTTGAGCAGCCAGGACCGCGAATCCCAGCGCAGGAACGGACGGCCGTCGTGGCTGATCCGGACCTCCTGGGCGAAGTCGTAGTCCTGATCCTCGGGGAAGCCGCCCTGTCCCCGTCCGCGCCACAGGCCGACGAACGGCAGCAGGCCCAGCAGGGCCGGGTGCAGGTCGGGGCCCGTACGCAGGTCGTGGGTGTCCTCGTAGGGATAGGGCTCGACCGGAGGAGCGTTCAGCCAGGGCGGTGGGCCCAACGGATTCTCACTCACCAACGCCCCCTAGAAACACGCATAGCCAAATAGCCGAAACCGCCGGCCAGACCGCCCAGACCGGCGACCAGCAGGCTCACGAACCCGATTTCCGTAACCATGACCGGCCCATCTTATGCTGGCGCTCATGGCACGCTTGTTGGTCGTCAAGGCAACCGCCGGAGCCGACGCCCCGGAACGCTGTTCGCAAGCTTTCACGGTGGCCTCCACGGCCGCCGCGTCCGGCGTGGACGTGTCGTTCTGGCTGACCGGCGAGTCGGCTTGGTTCGCCCTGCCGGGCCGCGCCGCGGAGTTCGAACTGCCCCACGCGGCCCCCCTTCCCGACCTGATCGACCTGCTGCTGACCAACGGCCGCCTGACGCTCTGCACGCAGTGCGCGGCCCGCCGCGACATCACCCCCGACGACGTGCTCCCCGGCATCCGCATAGCCGGCGCCGCCGTCTTCGTCGAAGAAATCATGGGCGACGGCGCCCAGGCGCTGGTCTACTGACCGCAGGCGGTCGTCACGCTGACCTTCAGCAGATCGTCGTCCGGGCTGACCACGAGCGAGTCGGGCCCCACCCGGTAGGCCCGGACCGATTTGTCGGCCCGGATGACCTCGGCGCCATCGGTGACCGTGGCCAGGGCGGCGGCCAGGTCCTTGGACATCGGCACACCCGCGGCGACGTACGTGGCAACGACCGATTTGTTCGGACACAGGGCGGCGAAGGTCTCCGGGGTATCACCCTGGCCCAGAGCCCGCACGGTGCGCTGGAAGAGCGCGGGGGCGGAGCCGGCCGGCGGATCCCGGCGGTCGAGGTCGTCCGAGCGGGGGCGGCAGCCCGTCGACAACCGCAGGGTCAGCACCTGGGCGGTCGCCTCGGCCGTGCCGTCGATGCCGATGAAGTCGCCGGCGTCGGAGTGGAACGACAGCCGGGTGCCGCCGCGGCCCTCACCCAGCTCGGTCCGATATCCGCCGGGCAGCGCCTTGCTGATCGACTCCATCGACGTTCTCAGCTCGCCCCGGGGCACGTGGACGGTCACGTCCCGGGCTCCGGCCACGCCCTCGCGCACGGGCGTCACCCGGCAGCCGTCGACCAGCTCCAGCTCGCCCAGCACCACCGCGCGCCCCGGCCCCTCGGCCGCCGCCACCAGCGCGCCGGCCGCCCGCTGAAGGTCGGTCACGGCCAGCGCGATGGCACGCTGCTCGGGGACGGTCGCCCGCTCGTGCCCCACCGACCAGACCGCCAGCGCCGCCACCACGACGATCCACGCGCCGACCACCCCGATCAGCCACCACCGCCTTTGCGCCGGACCTCCCGGGGAAGAACCGCCCCGCGGATAAGGGCCCGGCACGCAGGCTTCCAGTGAAGAGCCGGCGCCCGAGCCCTCGCCCGGCGCGGTGTCGGCGTTCGATCGGGAGCTGGTGGGTGGGGGCAGGTCGGTCATCGGTGGAGGGCCGAGTATTCGGGTGAGGCCAGGAACCGGTCGACCATCTCGGCCGTGCCGGGGGTGAACGGGCGGCCGGGGACCTCGAGGGCCGGGATGAACAGCATCGCGGCGCCCTCGCCCAGGACCACGTCGGACTGGGTCGCGGTGGTGGGGGCGTAGAAGTAGTTCTTCACCCTGTTCTCCGCGGGCAGCTCCTGGCGGGCGAACAGCCGCACCGGCTCCGACGGCCGGATGGACGCCTCCTCCCAGAGCTCGCGCACCGACGCCTCGGCCGGGGTCTCGCCTTCCTCGACCGAGCCGCCGGGGAGGCCCCAGACGTTCGGGTGGTAGGGCGCCTTGTCGTCGCGCAACTGCAACAGCAGGGCGCCGGTCGTGTCGACCACGAAGGTGCAGGCGATTCTGATCATTGTTTGGCCAGCCTCTGCAGGGCGCCGACGGCCACGTCGGTGCGGGTCGTGTACCAGAACGGGGGCAGCGACTTGCGCAGGAAGGCGCCGTAGCCGCGGGCCGTCTCGAGCCGGGAGTCGAGCACCGCCACCACGCCTTTGTCGCCGGTCGCGCGGATCAGGCGGCCCACGCCCTGCGCCAGCCGGATCGCGGCGATCGGCACGCTCACCGAGGCGAAGCCGGAGCCGCCGTTGGCGTCGACCGCGGCCGAGCGGGCGGCGGCCAGCGGCTCGTCGGGGCGGGGGAACGGCAGCCGGTCGATCACCACCAGCTGGCAGGAGTCGCCCGGCACGTCGACGCCCTGCCAGAGGGACATCACGCCGAACAGGCAGCTCTCCTTCTGTTCCCGGAACTTGCGGACCAGGATCGGCAGCGACTCCTCGCCCTGGAGCAGGATCGGCAGGTCGGTGCGGGCGCGCAGCAGCTCGGCGGCCTGGGTGGCCGCCTTGCGGGAGGAGAAGAGGCCGAGCGTACGGCCGCCCAGCGCCTCGACCAGCTTGAGCAGTTCCTCGCCGGCGGCGTCGGGCAGGCCGGACATCTGCGGCCGGGGCAGGTGCGCCGCCACGTACAGAATTCCCTGTTTGGGGTAGTCGAAGGGGGATCCGACGTCGAGCGAGGTCCAGCCGTCGCCGGAGGCCGAGGGCGCCTCGGCGGCCGGTGTCGGGGCGGTGGCGGCGACCGGCAGGCCGAGGGAGCGGGCCACCGTGTCGAAGCGGCCGCCCAGGGTCAGGGTGGCCGAGGTGGCGACGACCGTGCGGTCGGAGTACAGGCCCTGGGAGAGCGTGCCGGCGACCGAGAGCGGGGCGACCACGAGCGCGCGGCGGCCCGAGCCCATGTCGGATTTCTCGACCCAGGCGACGTCGAAGGCATCCTCCTCCAACAGGCGCTGGGTGGTGTCGCTCAGGTCGTCGAAGGCCGCCTTGGCCTGCTGTTTGCGGACCGGGTCGGAGTCGTCGGACTTGACCTCGCCGATCGCGCTGAGCGCGGCCCGGGTGGCCGAGTCGAGCAGGGTGAGCGCGTGCTGGAGGGGCTGCGGCAGGCCCGAGGTGATGCGGCCGGCCGGCACGTCGGCCAGGCCCACGGTCAGCGCGTCGGCCGCCTCGGCCAGCGACTCGGCCACCGCGGGCGGGATCAGGGTGCGGGCCCGGCGGGTCGAGCGCTCGATCGCGTCGGGGGTCAGCTCGGCCTGCGAGGCGGCCGAGACGCGGTCGGCCAGCTCGTGCGCCTCGTCGATGACCAGCAGCTTGTGCGGCGGGACGATGTGCCGCTCGGCCAGCATGTCGACGGCGAGCAGGCTGTGGTTGGTCACCACGATGTCGGCCTCGCGGGCCCGGGCGCGGGAGGCCTCGGCGAAGCACTCGGCGCCGTACGGGCACTTGGCGGCGCCGACGCAGTCGCGGGCCGGCATCGAGACCTGGCGCCAGGCGGTGTCGTCGACGCCGGGGTCGAGCTCGTCGCGGTCGCCGGTCTTCGTCTTCTCGGCCCAGGCCTGCAGGCGCTGGATCTGCTTGCCGAGCCGGCCCGCCTCGCCCAGCCACTGGGTGGCCCGCTGCGGCGGCGCGTCGTCGAAGAGCGTGTCGGTGGGCTCCTGCTCGTCGGCGTGTTCCATCTTGGCGACGCACAGGTAGTGGTGACGGCCCTTGAGCACGGCGAAGGTGGGTTTACGGCCGAGGACCGGCTCGACGGCGGCGGCCAGCCGGGGCAGGTCGTGCTCGACGAGCTGGTTCTGCAGGGCCAGGGTGGCGGTGGAGACGACCACGGGCCCGTCCACCAGCAGCGAAGGGGTCAGGTAGGCCAGGCTCTTGCCCGTACCGGTGCCGGCCTGCACAAGCAGGTGCTCACGGTCGCGTATGGCTTTGTCGATGGCCGCCACCATGGCCTGCTGGCCGGGGCGGGCGGCTCCGCCGGGGACCGCCCCGACGGCTGCGGCGAGGAGTTGCTCGGCGGTGGCCTTCTTCTTCGTAGCTGCGGGCACGCGGAGACGGTACCCGCCACCACCGACAGAAGCCGACCACCGTTAGGGTTCTCGCATGCCGAACGAGACGGTCCGGGTCGTCTACACCAAGTACGACGGTTCGGCCCACCGGGACTATCCGGCCCGCCGGTTCGACGAGGACGACCTCGGCGTGTGGGTGGGTGTCACCCGCGGCACGTCGTCGGTCTACCACGGCCGGCCGAGTGTCGAGCAGATCCCGTTCGTCCTGCTCATCCCCCATCACGCCTGGTGGACGGGCATGTTCAACCCGCCGCCGCGGACCAGCGAGGTCTACTGCGACATCACGACGCCGGCGCGGTGGGAGGGCGACACCGTGCACATCGTCGACCTCGACCTCGACGTGGTGCGCCGGCGTTCGACGGGCGTGGTCGAGCTGCGCGACGAGGACGAGTTCGCCGAGCACCGGGAGCTGTTCGGATATCCCGGCGATCTGGTACGGGAGGCCCACGCGGCCGCGGACAAGCTGATGGTGGCCCTGGGTGACGGCAGCGAGCCGTTCGCCCACCACTTCCACAAGTACCTACAGAAGGTCGCTGACTAGCACCTTCGTGGGGTTGAGCTGCTGGAACATGCCGGTGATCCGCCCGCCCGAGACGGTGAGCGCGAGCGCGGCCCGCAGCGGCCGCCCGTCGGCGTAACGGCCGGAGGCGTAGACCCCGGGCATGCCGTTGACCAGGGCCGGAGTGAAGACCGCGTCGTCGCCGAGCCGCTTGCCGGTGATGATGCCGAGGAAGAACCGGGCGACGTTGTCGGCGCCGACGACGGGGCGCCGGGCCGTATTGAACCAGCCGCCGCCGTCGCTGATCGACACCACGTCGGGCGCCAGCAGGGCGGCCAGTTCGCGGACGTCGCCGCCGTTCACCGCCTCGAGGAAGGCGGCCAGCACCCGGCGCTGTTCGGCCTGGTCGGTGGTGTGCCGGACCTGCCCGTCGGCGACCGCCCGGCGTCCGCGTGACCCGTGCTGACGCGCTGTCGCCTCGGTGCTGCCCAGGACCAGGGCGATTTCCCCGTACGGCATGGCGAAGGCATCGTGCAGCACGACGGCGACCCGTTGTTCGGGGGTGAGCCGTTCGAGCACCACGAGCAGGGCCAGGCCGACCTGGTCGCGCCGTTCGGCCTGCCCGGCCGGGTCGCCGTCGGGGTCCACGAACAGCTCCGGCAGCCACTGCCCGGGGTAGGCCTCGCGGGACACCCGGGCCGACTTGAGCACGTCGAGGCAGAGCCGCCCGGTCACGGTGGTGAGCCAGCCGCGCACATCCCGGACGTCCTCGTGCGCGTTGGAGTAGCGCAGCCACGCTTCCTGCACCACGTCCTGCGCCTCGGCGGCGCTGCCGAGCATCCGGTAGGCCACCGCGAACAGGTGCGGGCGGTGGGCCTCGAACTCCTCGACGGGCGGCATGGGGGAATTCTGAAGGAGATTGCCCTGCCGCGGGTAGCACATGTGACACAGTAAAAACGCACATTTTGGACTAATACGGATGGTGCGCTGTGAACGACGCCGTGACGATCGCGAGTGGTCTCACCGGGGTCGCGGCCGTGGCCGGAGCGGTCACGGCCGCGGTACGGGCCCGCCGGCCCCGCCCGTACCAGGCGACCGGGCACGCCATCGCCCGGCCGGCCGACCTCGACCCGCTCCCCGCGGTGCTGCGCAACGGCCTGGGCGGCCTGACCGTGCCGGTCACCCCCGGGCCGCACGGCGAGCTGTTCCTCGGCCCCGGCACCCCCCAGCCCGGGCGCACCCTGCGCCGGCTGGTACTCACCCCGCTCTTCGCGCGGATCGGGGCCCACGGTGGCCGGCTCGCCCAGGGGCAGCAGGTGCCGTTCCGGCTCACCGTCGAGTTCACCGGGGCCAACCGGGACGCCGAGACGCTGCTCCAGGCCTACCGCATGCTCGACCAGCAGCTGCGCGACCACGCCGCCCTGCTCAGCCGCGGCGACGGTGACGAGCTGACTCCGGGCGCGGTCACCGTCTCGATCGCCGGCATCGTCGACGTGCGCGAGCTGCTCGCGGCCGAGCGGGTGCGGTACGCGTTCGCCGAGGGGACCTTCGACGACATCGGCTCCCCGGCGGCGCCCGCGGGACTGGTCCCGATGATCAGTGAGCCGTGGAGCCGCCGGTTCGGGTGGGACGGACGCGAACCGATCTCGGCCGAGGAGCGTCACCTGCTGCACGCAATGGTGCGCTCGGCCCACGAGGACGGCCGTACGGTGCGAATCGCGGGTCTGCCCGAAGGGACCCGCCAAGCCCGGCGGGCGATCTGGACGGAACTGGGCGAGGCCGGCGTCGACGTCATCGCCGACACCGACCAGCGCGGGCTCGCCAAGCATCTGCGCCGCCACCCGGTCAGCCAGTGGGTGGCGCGCGAACCGCTGCCGACCCGGGCCGTCCGGCGTGCCTCACCCCGGCCCACGGCAGCCCGTGGCGATCGTCGCCGCGAGCCCGTTTAACAGGCGAACGAAAGGTAAACCACGGGAGGCCTTAGCATTCCTGGAGATCCATCCCCAGCTTGCCGATCGAGGTCGCCCCGTGAAGTTTTCATTCCGTCCCGTCGAGGGAGCCTTCTACGAGCTCTTCACGAAGGCGGCGCACAACCTCGTGAAGGGCACCGAGATGCTCAACGAGCTGGCGCTGCCCGGTGTGGACGTGCAGTCGGTGAGCGACCGGCTCACCGACGTCGAGCACGACAGCGACCAGATCACCCACGACCTGTATAAGAAGATCAACTCCACCTTCATCACGCCGTTCGACCGTGAGGACATCTACTCGCTGGGCTCGCAGCTCGACGACGTGATGGACCACCTCGAGGCGGTCGGCAATCTGCTTTACCTGTACGGGCTGACCGAGCTCCCGTCCCTGCCGCGCGAGATGCACGAGCTGGTGAACGTGCTCGACCAGCAGGCGAAGATCACCGCCGAGGCGATGCCGAAGCTGCGCGCCATGAAGGGTCTCGACGAGTACTGGATCGAGATCAACCGCCTCGAGAACGAGGGCGACCGGGCGTACCGCATGCTCCTGGTCCGGCTCTTCTCCGGTGAGTACGACGCGCTGACCGTCCTGAAGATGAAGGAGGTCGCCGACGAGCTCGAGGCCGCCTGCGACGCCTTCGAACACGTGGCGAACACGGTCGAGACCATCGCGGTCAAGGAGTCCTAGACCTTGTCGCCCGAGCTCATCGCCGTCCTGGCGGTCATCATCGCCGCCATGGCGTTCGATTACACGAACGGCTTTCACGACGCCGCCAACGCCATCGCCACCAGCATCAGCACCCGCGCGCTGACCCCGCGGGTGGCGCTCACGATGGCCGCCGTCGGCAACTTCATCGGCGCCCACCTGGGCGGCCAGGTGGCCAAGACCGTCGGCGACGGCCTGGTCACGCTGGAACCGGGCGTGCCCAGCCTCGGCGTCGTCTTCGCCGGCGTCGTCGGCGCCGTCACCTGGAACCTCATCACCTGGTACTTCGGCCTGCCCTCGAGCTCGTCCCACGCCCTGTTCGGCGGCCTGGTCGGCGCCACCCTGCTCGCCTCCTCCCTGGGCACCGTCCAATGGGGCAACATCGTCAGCAAGGTGCTGATCCCGATGGTCGCCTCGCCGATCGTAGGCCTGATCCTCGGCTTCCTGGTGATGGTCGCCATCATGTGGATCTTCCGGCGCGGCAATCCGGGCAAGCTGAACCGCGGCTTCCGGCACGCCCAGACGCTGTCGGCGGCCGCGATGTCCATCGGCCACGGCATCCAGGACGCGGCGAAGACCATGGGCATCGTCGTGCTGGCCCTGTACACGGGCGGTTTCCAGGACAGCCGCACCGACATCCCGTGGTGGGTCTACATCACCACGGCGACGATGCTCGCCCTGGGCACCTACTCCGGCGGATGGCGCATCATCCGTACCCTCGGCCGCAAGATCATCGACCTCGGCCCGGCCGAGGGCTTCGCCGCCGAGACGGTCGCCAGCTCGGTGCTCTTCTTCAACGCGTACGTGCTGCACGCACCCATCTCGACCACCCACACGATCACCTCGGCGATCATGGGCGTGGGCGCCACGAAGCGCCTGAACGCGGTCCGCTGGAACGTGGCCGGCAACATCGTCGTCGCCTGGGTGACCACGTTCCCGGCCGCCGGCCTGATCGCCTGCGGCGTCTACTTGCTGGTCCGCCCGCTGTTCGGCTAACTATCGGCCGGGGCGTCGTCGCCCAGGTCGGCCCGGAGCCGGTCGTTGGCCCGTTCGAGGGCGCTGAGCACGATCGCCCGCTCGGCCACGGTGGCCGACCCGATGATCTGATCGGCCAGGTCGTTCCAGGCGTCCTCGATACGCGGGATCAGCTTCAGCCCCGCCTCGGAGATCACGATCCGTACCTGCCGCCGGTCCCCCGGCACCGGCTCCCGCCGAAACCACCCACCGGCACCGAGCCGGGCCAGACTGCGGGTAGCCGTGGGCGGCTCGACCCCGAGCCGCCCGGCCAGCTCGGTCACGGTGATCCCGTCCGGTTCCTGAGCCAGCTGCCACAGCAACACGTCCTGGCCGGGGTGCAGCCCGAGCTCCCCGAGCCGCCTGGCCTTGGCCACCCGGTACAGCTGGCTCATCTTGTTCAGCGCCGCATTGACGCGCATGACCTCGACGCTCTTCACCATCGAAGGATAGCCAGCTAACGATCTTGCCGCAGCGTAACCCGATAGCCGGCTAACGACCGCACCGGTAAGTTGCCCGGGATGGACGCTGGTACTGAGGAACTGCGGGACGCGCATGACGTGCTGTCGGAGTGGTATGCCGAGAATCTGACCGGGGTGCTCGAGAGCATGCCCATCGAGCGGGCCATGCTCGACCTGTTCGCCGAGCTCACGGTGGCCGAGGGCACCGACGTCGCGGATGTGGGCTGCGGCACCGGCCGCCTTCTTCCTTACCTCGCGGGCCGGGGCCTGTCGCCGCGCGGCGTGGATCTCTCGCCTCGGATGATCGAGGTGGCGCGGCGGGACAACCCCGGCTTCGCCTACGAGGTCGCCGACCTGCGCGAGCTGCCGTTCGGGGACGCCTCGCTGGCCGGGGTGGTGTGCTGGTTCTCGCTGATCTACCTGGCGCCGGAGTCCCGGGTTCCCGCCTTCGCCGAGCTGGCCCGGGTCGCCAAGCCGGGCGGATATCTAGTGGCCGCCTTCAAGCACGGCGACGGCGCCCGGCACCGCAACGCTCCGGACAGCCGTGTCGCGAGCTTCGGCATCGACTTCGACCGCTATTGGCTCTCGGCCCAGGAGATGACGGACCGCTTCGCCGCCGCGGGGTTCACCCTGATCTTCGAGGGTCGCAACCCGCAGCCCGGAGGATCGGAGCCGCCGTACGGGTACATGCTCGTCCGCCGGACCGGATCAGGCCGGTGAGAGGCGCCAGGCCGGGACCGTCCCCCGGCCTGGCGAGTCTTCTCAGATCTGCCACCACACTGTGGTGTCCGGGGGGAGTTCGATCTCGGTGGGGGTGCCGTCGACGGGGCCGCTCGTCAGCAGGAGCTCGCCCGGCGGGGTGAAGCGGACCGGGGCCGCGCCCATGTTGACCGTGCAGCGGAAGCCGGCGCCCCGGTCGAGGATCAGCAGGCCCTCGGGGGCCTCCTGCCAGGTCAGGTCGTCGCCCGACAGCAGCTTGCGGCGCAGTGCCAGGGCGTCGCGGTACAGGGTCAGCGTGGAGCCGGCGACGCCGTCCTGGGCCTCGACGCTCAGTGCCGCCCACGAGGCCGGCTGGGGCAGCCAGGACGGGCCGCCCTCGGGGCCGAAGCCGTACGGCGCCGACGTGCCCGACCAGGGCAGCGGGACGCGGCAGCCGTCGCGGTAGCCGTCCTGGCCGGTCGCGCGGTGGAAGGCCGGGTCCTGGCGGACCTCCGGCGGCAGGTCGATCACCTCGGGCAGGCCCAGTTCCTCGCCCTGGTAGAGGTAGGCCGAGCCGGGCAGGGCCAGCAGCAGCAGCGACGCCGCCCGGGCGCGGCGCAGGCCGGCCACCGGGTCGACCTCGGTGGGCCGGCGGCCGGCGACGTCTCCGGTGAGGTCCTGGAGCAGGCGGTTGGTGTGGCGGACCACGTCGTGGTTCGACAGCGTCCACGTGGTGGGTGCGCCCACCGCCCGCATCGCGGCCAGGGAGGCGTCGATGACGGAACGCTGGGCGGTGGCCTCCCACGGGGTGGCCAGGTAGCTGAAGTTGAACGCCTGGTGCAGCTCGTCGGGGCGCACGTAGCCGGCCACCCGGTCCAGGGTGGGCGCCCACGCCTCGGCCACGGCGATCCGCTCGCCCTGGTACTCGTCGAGGATGCGCCGCCAGCTGCGGTAGATCTCGTGGACGCCGTCCCGGTCGAAGCACGGGCTCTCGCCGACCTCGAGCAGGTGCCATTCGGTCTCGCGGCCGATGTCGGGCAGGCCGGCCTCCTTGACCAGGCCGTGGGCCACGTCGACGCGGAAGCCGTCGACGCCGAGGTCGAGCCAGAAGCGCAGGATGGTGCGGAACTCGTCGGCGACCGCCGGGTGGTCCCAGTTGAAGTCGGGCTGCTCGGGGGCGAACAGGTGCAGGTACCACTGACCGTCCGGCACCCGGGTCCAGGCGGGGCCGCCGAAGATGGAGGGCCAGTCGTTGGGCGGGAGATCGCCGCGGCCGTCGCGGAAGTGATAGCGCTCGCGCAGCGGCGAGCCCGGGCCTTCACGGAGGGCCTGCTGGAACCACGCGTGCTGGTCGGACGAGTGGTTGGGTACCAGGTCGACGATCACCCGCAGGCCGAGGTCGTGCGCGTCGGCCACCAGGTCGCGGGCGTCGTCGACGGTGCCGAACAGCGGGTCGACGACCCGGTAGTCGGCCACGTCGTAGCCGGCGTCGGCCTGCGGCGAGAGGTAGAACGGCGAGAGCCAGACCGCGTCGACGCCCAGGTCGCGCAGGTAGGGCAGCCGGCTGCGGATACCGGGCAGGTCACCGACGCCGTCGCCGTTCGCGTCGGCGAAGCTGCGCGGGTAGATCTGATAAATGACAGCGGACCGCCACCACGAATCACTCATGATCGTGACCGTAGCAGGATTACTAACTCGTGTTACATCACCGGTTTAGCCGTTGAATCACGGACGATCAGCGTGGTACCGAGCACCTGGTGCGGATGTTGGTCCTCACCCCGCACCGCCGAGATCAGGAAGTCGGCCGCGGTCCGGCCCTTGGTCACGATCGGCTGCCGTACGGTCGTGAGCCGCGGCCGGAACCACGCCGACTCCGCCAGATCGTCGAACCCGGTCACCGACACATCGCCCGGCACCTCCAGCCCGAGCTCGGTGAGCGCGTCCACCGCCCCGTAGGCCAGCACGTCGGACAGGGCCAGGATCGCTGTCGGCCTCGGGTCGCGGGCCATCAACTCGCGGGCGGCCCGGTAGCCTTCGGTCCGCGACACCGGCACCTCGGCCAGCGCCACGTCGTCCATGCTCAGGCCCGCCCCGGCCAGGGCCTCGCCGATCCCGGCCAGCCGGCGCCCGAGCGGCCCGCGATAGCCCCGGGTCAGCGGCCCGGGGTCGATGGAGAGCACGGCCAGCCGCCGGTGGCCCAGCTCGAGCAGGTAGCGGGCCACCTCGTACGCCCCGCCGCGGTCGTCGACGTCGACACTCGGCGCGTTCTCGTAGCGGTCGCTGTCGATCAGCACGAACGGGGCGCCGCGCCGCTCCAGCTCGGCCACCTCGGCGCCCTCGGTCTGCAGGCCGCACACGATGAAGCCGTCGGCCGCCGCGACCGGGATGGCCTTGAGCACCGAGTCCTGCAGCGGCGGGCTGAGCAGGAGCGTGTAGCCCTCCTGGTCACAGACCTGGCCGACACCCATCAGGAAGCGGGCGTAGTACGGGTTCTCCAGCACCTGGGCCAGTTTCTGCGGCAGCAGGACACCGATGGAGTTGGTGGCGCCGGACTGCAGCATCTTGGCCAGCGGGCTGGGCGTGTAGCCGAGCTCGCCGGCGACCGCGAGAATGCGCTCGCGGGTCGCCGACGAGAGGCGCTGGGGATTGTTGAAGGCGAACGAGACGGCGGACCGGGAGACTCCAGCAGCCTTGGCCACATCGCTCGACGTCGGCTTGCCGCCGACCTTTCTCGACGGCATCAAGCCACCTTAGTAGACGACGCCGATCTCCTCGCGGATCGTGTCGAGCAGAGTCATGATCTCCAGCGTGGTGGCGTGCGGCATGAGCGGGCTCTCCTGCTCGCCGGCGAGGATGGCGCGCTGCACCTCGGCCGCCTCGAACTGGTAGCCGCTGCCCTCGAACGGGAACTCGAAGGTCTCCGGCTCCTTGCCCGCCCGGTGCAGCCGGAACGAGCGCGGCACGAAGAAGCCCGAGGGCAGCTCGATCCGCCCGTCGGTGCCGGTGATCGTCGCGTTGTTGCGGCTCTCGCCGTTGATGCTGCACGTGATCGCGGCGACCGCGCCCGGCTCGTAGCCGAGCAGCACGCCGGTGTTCTCGTCCACCCGCTCCGGGGTGAGGTGCGCCCAGGCCTGCACCGAGGCCGGCGCGCCGAGGATCAGATGGACCAGGTTGATCGGGTAGACGCCGAGATCGAGCAGGGCGCCGCCGCCCAGCTTGGGGTCGCGCAGCCGGTGCTCGGCGCCGAACGGGCCCTGCAGGCCGAAGTCGGCGTGGATCGCGCTGACCCAGCCGATCGCGCCCTCCTCGACCAGCTCGGCGATCTTGCGGATGGCGGGGTTGAGCCGCATCCACATGGCCTCCATGAGGAAGACGCCCTTGTCGCGGGCGGCCGCGATCACCTCGGCCGCGGTCAGCAGGTCGAGCGTGATCGGCTTCTCGACCAGGACGTGCTTGCCGGCCTCGATGCAGAGCAGTGCGGCCTCGGCGTGGAAGGCGTGCGGCGTGGCGATGTAGACGACGTCGACGTCCGGGTCGGCGGCGAGGTCGACGTACGAGTCGTGCGCGCGGGCGAAGCCGAACCGCTCGGCGAACGCGGCGGCGGTCTCCGCCGAGCGCGATCCGACGGCGGCGAGCTCGGCGCCGGGCACGAGCGGCAGGTCGGCGGCGAACGTGGCGGCGATCCCGCCGGGGCCGAGAATGCCCCAGCGAACCTTCTGTGCGGTCATGATCGCTACGCTATCTTTCGCGGGGCAGAAAGACAGCCGTCCAGTCCGGTTTAGGGTGGTGGGTGGGGCGGTTGGATGGGGAGGATCGAACGGTGACCGACTCGACACCGTTCAGCCTTCCACCGGCCATGGTCAAAAGGGCACGCGAGTTCCGCGGCACTCCGGCTCCGGTCCGCGACGCGGCCACCGTCGTGCTTCTGCGCCCTTCGGGCGATTCCTTCCAGCTGTACGTCTTGAAGCGCGCCACCACGATGGTCTTCGGCGGCCTGTACGCGTTCCCCGGTGGCGGCGTCGATCCGTCCGACCGCCCGGAGACGATCCGCAAGGACTGGTCCGCGCTGCTCGGCGTGCCCGATGAGCGCGCCCGGGCCGTCGTCGGCGCGGCCGCCCGCGAGCTCTTCGAGGAGGCCGGAGTCCTGCTGGCCGGCCCGATCGAGCAGCCCGACCGCACGGTGAGCGATGTCAGCACCGACGAGTGGGAGGCGGAGCGGGCCGCCCTGGCCGCCCGCGAGCTGACGCTGACCGAGTTGCTGAGGCGTCACGACCTGCGGCTGCGCGACGACCTACTTTTTCCCTGGGCCCGCTGGATCACGCCGGAATTCGAGCCGAGGCGCTTCGACACCTGGTTTTTCGTCTCTCTCCTGCCGGAAGGACAGACGGCCCGTGACGTCTCTGGTGAGAGTGACGGCACCCAATGGTCCGGCCCGGCAGCCGCGTACGACCTGGCCATGCTCCCACCGACGCGCTCGACCGTTGACTCATTACGACCGTACAAAAAAATAGCTGAAGTGGTCGCCGCCTCGAGCCGCCGCAATGCCGCGACGCCCGTTCAGCCTCGCGTGGAATTCACCGAAGACGGCGGCGCCCTGCTGCACATTCCTTAGCAGCAGGGCGCCTTCCATAAAAAGACGAACTCAGCCGAAGCGGCCGGTGATGTAGTCCTCGGTCTTCTTCTCCGACGGGTTGCTGAAGATCTTCTGCGTGTCGTCGTACTCGATCAGGCGGCCGGGGTCGCCGGTCTTGTCGATCGAGAAGAAGCCGGTCTTGTCGCTGACGCGGGCCGCCTGCTGCATGTTGTGCGTGACGATGATGATCGTGAAGCGGTCCTTCAGCTTGAACATCAGGTCCTCGATCGCCAGCGTCGAGATCGGGTCGAGCGCCGAGCACGGCTCGTCCATCAGCACGACCTGGGGCTCGACCGCGATGGTGCGGGCGATGCAGAGACGCTGCTGCTGACCACCGGAGAGGCCGGCGCCGGGCCGGTTGAGCCGGTCCTTGACCTCGTTCCACAGGTTGGCCGACTTCAGCGACTGCTCGGCCGCGTCGTCCAGCACCGACTTCTTCTTGACGCCGTTGAGCTTGAGGCCGGCCACCACGTTCTCGTAGATCGACATCGTCGGGAACGGGTTGGGCCGCTGGAAGACCATGCCGATCAGCCGGCGGACCGCGGTGACGTCCACGTCCGGGTCGTAGATGTTCTGGTCGTCGATGGTGAGCCGGCCCTCGATGCGGGCGTTCGGCAGCACCTCGTGCATGCGGTTGATGGACCGCAGGAACGTCGACTTGCCGCAGCCCGACGGTCCGATCAGGGCGGTGATCGTCTTGGGCTCGACGGTCATCGAGATGCCGTCGATCGCCTTGAAGTTGCCGTAGTACGAGCTGACGCCGCTCGCCTCGATGCGCTTGGCCATGGGGGGATACCTCTTAACGGAGACTCGAGCGGCGGGCGAGCAGCTTGGCCGCGATCGTCAGGACGAGAACGAGAGCGACCAGCGTGAGAGCGGCGGTCCAGGCACGGGCCGGAGCGTACTTCGAGGCGTCGCCGGCCTGCTGGTACACGAACAGCGACAGGGACTGCTGTCCACCCTCGAACGGGTTGAAGTTGATCGCGGCGGCGCCGCCGGCCACGAGCAGGACCGGGGCCGTCTCGCCGGCCGCGCGGGCGATGGAGAGCATGACGCCGGTGACGATGCCGGGCAGGGCGGTCGGCAGGACCACCTTGAGGATCGTCTTCCACTTCGGCACGCCGAGCGCGTACGCGCCCTCCCGCAACGGACCGGGCACCAGGCGCAGCATCTCCTCGGTGGACCGCACGATCGTCGGCAGCATCAGCACGGTCAGGGCCAGCGAGGCGGCGAAGCCGGAGAACTGCGGCGTCCCGTCGTTGAACCACTTGCTGACGATCAGCACCCAGAACGACAGGACGAACAGGCCGGCCACGATCGACGGGATGCCGGTCATGACGTCGACGAAGAAGCGGACCGTGGCGGCGAACTTGCCCCGGCCGTACTCGACCAGGTAGATCGCGCCGAGCACGCCGAGCGGCACGGCCATCAGCGCGGCGATGCCGACCTGCTCCAGGGTGCCGATGATGGCGTGGTAGGCGCCACCGTTGGCGTCGCGGGCGCCGATGTTGTTCATCGAGCTGCCGAAGAAGTCACCGTCCAGGCGGGACACGCCCTTGGAGACCAGCGTCCACACCACCGAGGCGAGCGGCAGGATCGCCAGCACACAGGCGCAGTAGATGGCGGCCTGCCACATGCGGTTGCGGGCCGCACGCGAGCCCTCGATGCGGCCGGCCACGATCTGGAGACCGATCAGGTAGAACACGACACCGAGCACGACGACCAGCACCCAGTTGCCGATGCCGGTGGGGAACACGATCGCCGCGGCGATGGCCAGGGCGACGACCGCGATGCCGACGTTGTACGCCAGCGGCAGCTTCTTGGTCCGGATGTTGTCCGGCGTCATGACGACCTCAGACGCCTCGTTCTGCAGAAGTGTCATGCCGCACTGTCCCGGAACTCGCGCCGACGGTAGATGATCGCCCGAGCGGCCATGTTCACCACGAGGGTGATGGCGAACAGGACGAGACCCGAGGCGATCAGGGCGCCGCGGCCGGTCTCGTTGGCCTCGCCGAAGGCGTTGGCGATGTTGGCGGCGATGGAGTTACCGCCGTTCTCGATGATGTTGAACGAGACGTTGAAGACGACGCCCAGGGTCAGGGCCAGGGCGATCGTCTCGCCGAGCGCGCGGCCGAGGCCGAGCATCACGGACGCGATCACGCCGGGCTTGCCGTAGGGCAGGACCGCGGTGCGGATCATCTCCCACTTGGTGGCGCCCAGGGCGAGGGCGGCCTCCTCGTTCATGGCCGGGGTCTGCAGGAAGACCTCACGGGAGAGCGAGGTGACGATCGGCAGCACCATGATCGCCAGCACCAGCGAGCCGAGCAGGACGGAGCGGCCGAACGGGCCGTCGCCGCCGAAGATCGGGATCCAGCTGAAGTACTTGTTGAGCCACTCCGAGAAGCTGCGGACCGGCTCCATGAAGACGTCGCGGCCCCAGAGGCCGAAGACGACACTGGGCACGGCGGCCAGCAGGTCGATCACGAAGCCCAGCGGCGTGGCCAGCCGCTTGGGCGCGTAGTGCGACAGGAACAGCGCGATGCCCAGGGCGATGGGCACGGCCACGATCAAGGCGATCACCGAGGTGAGCACGGTGCCGAAGGCCAGCGCCGCGATGCCGAAGCGCGGCGACGTCTCGTTCGGGAACCACTGTTTGAAGGTCAGGAAGTTCTCTTTGTCGGCGCTGATGGCCGGCGCCGCCTTGGAGATCAGGAAGATCGCGATGGCCACGATGATGACCAGCACCATCGCGCCCGCGCCGACGGAGAGACCGCGGAACCCGCTCTCCATCGAGAAGCGCTTCTTCCGGGGGAGGGCGCCACCGCCGCCGAACGGGGGTTCTTCGTAACTGCTCGGGGATACGCCGAGGCCGGCGACCTGGGTGTGGCTTGCTGTCGCACCCAGGTCGCCGGCGGTGGCGTTCTCCGAGCGGGAGGGGTAGTCACCCATCTGCTCGCTCGCTGTCGTCTCGGAGGGATTTGACTATCTGGCTAGGTCAGGAGATCGAGGCGACGGCGGTCTCGACCTTGGACCGGATGGTCTCCGGCAGCGGGGCGTAGCCGAGGTCGGTCAGCGCGTCCTGGCCACCCTTGCTCGAGGTGTAGGTGAAGAAGGCCTTCAGCGAGGCGGCCTTGGCGGAACCCTTGCTGCAGACGATCTCGTAGGTCGCCAGGACGATCGGGTACGCGCCGGCCGTGGTGGCGTTGTAGTCGATGCTGAGCTTGAGGTCGTTGCCGGTGCCGGTGATCTTGGCGCCCTCGATGCCCTTACCGGCCGACTCGGCGGTCAGCTCGGTGTACTCGCCGGCACCGTTCTTGATCTTGGCCTTCTGCAGGTCGCTGTTCTCGGCGAAGGAGAGCTCGACGTACGAGATGGAGCCGGCCGTGCTCTTGACCGCGCTGGCCACGCCGTCCGACTTGGCCGCACCGGTGCCGCCCTTGGCCTTCCAGGCCTTGGCGTTGCCGTAGGTCCAGTCCTTCTCGGCGGCCTTGCTCAGGTACTTGGTGAAGTTGTCGGTCGTGCCCGACTCGTCCGAGCGGTGCACGGCGGTGATGGTGCTGTCCGGGAGCTTGGCGCCCGAGTTCTGCGCGGCGATCGCCGGGTCGTTCCACTTGGTGATCTTGCTGTCGAAGATCTTCGCGAGGGTCGGCGCGTCGAGCTGGAGGTTGTCGACACCGTCCAGGTTGTAGACGACCGAGATCGGGCCGACGACCATCGGGAGGTTGAGGGCGGCGCCGCCGGCGCACTTGGCGTCGGCCTTCGGCTGCTCCTCCTCCTTGAGGGCCGAGTCGGAGCCGGCGAAGTCGGCGGTCCCCGCGATGAAGGCCTGGATGCCGGCGCCCGAGGCGGTGGCCTCGTAGTTGATCTTGGCGTCGGAACACTGCGACTGGTACTTCTTGATCCACTCGGCCATGGCGTTCTTCTGAGCCGAAGAGCCCTGAGCCGTCACGCTGCCCGCAACACAGTTGCCGGCAGCAGCCGAAGCGCCGCTGTCACCCGACGGCTCGTTGTTGTCCGAGCCGCACGCGGTGAGGGCGAGCGTGGCAGTCAGAGCAATGCCGGCGATGTAACCGGACCGCTGGAGCTTCACTGTTTTCCCTTCAGGGTGGTGTGCAAGCCGGTATCGCACCGGCAACACAACGAAAGCTAAGCAGGCGAGGTAGCCGGTTACCTGGCCATTGGTGAACTGGCGGTGAACACGTTTCCGCCGGAACATGGCCTTGTCCTGAGGGCGAGTTGTCCGTTGCGTGAACTGAGTGACTAGAGACCGAAATATCCGACTTATACGGGCGGTAGTTACCGCCCCGAGATACGGCCTTGTCCTGTTCGTGACTCGTGAGAATACGAATCAGTGACGCTGATAACTCACGTCGGTTTTGAAGATCTCGAAGCCCAGACGGCGGTACAAAGCGACCGCGGCGGCATTCGACTCGTCGACATAAAGGTTCGAAACGGTGAGCCCCTGCGCGGCCAGATGGCGCAGTCCGGCCACGCTCAGCGCGGCGCCCAGGCCCTTGCGGTGACCGCTCGGGTCGACGCCGAGCACGTAGATCTCACCCAGCGCCGGATCGTCGCCGGAGGCGGGGTGGACCTTGGTCCAGTGGTAGCCGGCGAGCGTGTCCTCGATGTCGACGGCGAGCAGGAAGCCGGCCGGATCGAACCACGGCTCGGCCTCGCGCAGCAGCAGGTCGTCGATCGTCCAGCGGCCCTGCTCGGGGTGGTGGGCGAACGCGCGGGCGTTCACCGCCAGCCAGGCGTCCTCGTCGGAGCCGGGGCGGAAGGCGCGCACGGTCAGGCCGGCGGGCAGCGGGATGTCGGGCAGCGGCTCGAGCAATGAACGCCGCATCTGCCACAGGACGCGCACCCGGGCGAAAGCGGCCTTCTCGGCGAAAGCCCGCGCGCCGGGCTCGTCGCCGTGCGCCCAGAAGGTCAGCGGGCCGTCACCGGCAGCCGCGAGCAGCGCCGTGCCGTGGCCGTGCCGCCGGTGGGCCGGATGAACAAAAAGCTCGCCGGACGCGTCCTCGAGGAACGCGTAACCGACGAGCTCATCGTCTTGCGAGGCGAGAAGGTGCCGCTGTGCCGCGGGATCACCCCCGCCGCGTACCCGGAGAACCACATCCTCGGAAAGGGGATAGACACCGTCGGCCTTTTCCGCGGCGGCGGCCAGCGCGAGAACGCCGGCCGCCTCCGCGGACGTCAGCCGATCCGTGGAGCGGATCTCCGTCATGGGTGGTCTCAGACCGGCAGCGAGACCGGCTCGTTGTCCGGCAGCTGACGGCCGGACGGCGGGACCACGAACTTGTAACCGACCTGGCGCACGGTGCCGATCATCGACTCGTACTCGGAGCCGAGCTTGGCCCGCAGGCGCCGCACGTGCACGTCGACCGTGCGGGTGCCGCCGAAGTAGTCGTAGCCCCAGACCTCACGCAGCAGCTGGTCGCGGGTGAAGACCCGGCCCGGGTGCTGGGCGAGGAACTTGAGCAGCTCGAACTCCTTGTAGGTGAGGTCGAGCGGGCGGCCCTTGAGCTTCGCCGCGTACGTGTCGGGGTCGATGTTGAGCTCACCGGCCCGGATCGATCCGCCGGCGCCCGCGGTCGCGTTGCTCAGGCGGCCGACGCCCAGGCGCAGCCGGGCCTCGACCTCGGCCGGACCCGCGCTGGCCAGGATGACGTCGTCGACGCCCCAGTCGGCGTTGAGCGCGATCAGGCCGGCCTCGGTGACCACGGCCATCAGCGGGACGCCGATGCCGGTCGCGTGCAGCATGCGGCACGTGGCACGGGCCTCGGAGAGCTCGGACCGCGCGTCGACCAGGACGGCGTCGGGGCTCGGGCCGGACACCAGGGTGCGGACATCGCGGGGGGCGGTGCGTACGGAGTGGGGAAGCAGATCCAGCGCGGGCAGCACGGCGGAAGGCTCACCGGCACGTGCCGTCACCAACAGAAGGATTTCCACACTCACCTCCGTCCTTGCGGCCCAGGGCCGCACAGGGTGACTCATCGGCGTAGTTGTTCCCGGCGTCACCGACGGGTGGGCTGCGCTTACCTTAACCGATCCACCGCCTGGAACACCTCGATCGTTTGCCCGAGTGACGTAGTGAACGCTCCCACCATGGCCGCGTAACCGGCCTTTTACCTTCGGGGCCCGGGTCTGGCACGATCGCTGCGTGTTCCCCTCCATGCCGCAGGACGACCCCTGGGACGCCGACGCGTCGCGCGAGATCGCGCGCTCCGGCGGCAAGCGGCCGCCCTCCGGCGTCCACCCCGACGACGACCCAGCCGACGACGACCTCGACGAGGAGTTCGAGGAGATCGAGGTCGTACCGGTCCGCCGGCAGCTCTCGCTGGCCATCGCCGGGTTCTCCGGCCTGCTCGCGATCGGGTTGATCCTGGGCGCGCAGACCTCGGCCCCGGACGCCCGCCTGCCGTACGCGATCGTCCTGTTCGGGGTGCAGGCTCTCTATCTGATCGCCTGGATCATGGCGCTGCGGCCGGCCCAGGCCACGATCACCGCCGGGGTCAGCGGGGTGGTCGCGCTGATCGCCGACTACCTGGCCGTCAACCGGGCCGAACCGGAACTGCTCCCGCTCGTGTGGGTGCTGCTCGCCGGGTTCCTGGTGGCGTTCATCGCCCAGCTGGTCCGCTCGGGTGACCGGGCCCGGGCCCGCGACTCGTGGCGGGCCACCCTGGCGATCATGGCCGGCGTGGTCGCGTACGCCGTCCCCATCCTGCTCACCCGGCAGGAGTCCGGCACCCAGACGCTGACCATGTGCGCCACCGCGGCCGGGGTGGCCCTGGTGGTCGCCCGGGCCACCGACGCCGTCCTGCCCAAGCCGCGGATCGCGGCCCAGGTGCCGCGCGGCGCGGCCGGCGTGGTGCTCGGCGCGATGCTCGGCACCCTGGCCGCCGCCTTCCTCGGCAGCGTGCTGGTGCTGCCCTTCACCCCGGCCAAGGGCGCGGTGATCGGCCTGATCGCGGTCGTCGCGGCCCACCTGGTCGACCTGGCCGTCAACTTCGGGCAGGCCGGGCGCCGTCTGGCCGGCGACGCGCCGACCTTCTGGGTGGCCCGGCACATGCAGGGGCCGCTGGGCGCCTTCGCCCTGATCGCGCCCCTCGCCTACGCCGTGACGCACTGGTACCTCAACTGACCGTTTCGCGGCGCGGTGGAACGGGGCATGTACCTTTTCGTCGTCGCTTCGATGGGGAGGTCCGGTGGGCGAGGTGTACGGGACGCAGCAGCGGCCCCGCAAACGGCGTGGGCGCCGCCTGCTCATCACCCTCATCGTGTTCCTGGTGCTGATCGGCGTGCTGCTGGTGGTCGCCGACCGGGTGGCCGCGTCGTACGCCGAACGCGAGATCAGCGACCGGGTGTCCGAGCAGGTCACCCAGCAGCAGGCGACCAGTGAGAAACCGGATGTGACGATCGAGGGCGTGCCGTTCCTGACCCAGGTCCTCGACGGCAACTACCAGGAGATCAACATCAAGTTGCCGAACTTCTCCGGTCCCGCCGGCAACGGGGGCACGATCAAGACCGACCTTCTTGATGTACGGGCCACCGACGTGAACGCCCCGCTCGGCACCCTGCGCAGCGGCAACGGCGACATCGTGGCCGGCGCCGTCACGGGCACCGGCACCATCGACTACGACCAGGTCGCCCAGCTGATCAACCAGCCCGGCCTGAAACTCTCCGAGCAGAACGGCAAGCTGGTCGGCACCGCGCCGGTCCAGGCGCTCGGGCAGACCTTCAACGTCTCCGGCGCGGCCACGGTCGAGGTCAAGGGCGACGCGGTGCAGATCCGGTTCTCCGACGTGACCGCCGAGGGGCTGCCCGACGTGCCGCTGGTGAAGAACCTGATCGCCTCGTACGTCCAGAAGCTCGCGGTCGACCTGCGGGTGCCGGCGCTGCCGCTCAACCTGAAGGTGCAGAAAGTGGAGCCGCAGGCCGACGGGCTCCGCTTCACCGCCGGGGCCACCAACGTGTCACTGAACACCGGCGGTCTGTGACCCCGGCCATGTTCCCGGATGGTGGTCGAGTCTGTTACCGCCCGGTGAACCGCTGGTAGGGTCACATTTCATGAGCCCCTTGCTCACCAAGAGGCGCGCGGTCGACCTGTGCCGCGTGGCCGCCTGCCTGTGTTGCTCCGTCCTCTGACGGAGCCACTAGTGCTGAGCAACTTCTAGCTCGTTCATCGGCAGTGGCGCCGTCGCACGACAGCACGAGATCCCTTTTCACCTTTGGGTCCCGCGCGCGGTGCGACTGAACATCTCCGTGCGCTGACTCTCCCCCATCTCCACCGACAGGGAGTGAACCGATGAGTCGCGACACCGCACTCGTTTCGGCCGATTGGGCCGAGCAGAACCTCGACACCCCGGGCATCGTCTTCGTCGAGGTCGACGAGGACACCACCGCCTACGACGGCGGCCACATCCCCGGCGCCATCAAGATCGACTGGAAGAAAGACCTGCAGGACCCGGTCCGCCGCGACTTCGTCAACCAGGAGCAGTTCTCCGCGCTCCTCTCCGAGCGCGGTATCAAGAACGACGACGTCGTGGTGCTGTACGGCGGCAACAACAACTGGTTCGCGGCGTACGCGTACTGGTACTTCAAGCTCTACGGCCACGGCGACGTGAAGCTGCTCGACGGCGGCCGCAAGAAGTGGGAGCTCGACGCCCGCCCGTACACCAAGGACGTGCCGGTCCGCGAGAAGACCAGCTACACCGCGTCCGCGCCCGACCTGTCCATCCGCGCCTTCCGCGACGAGGTCGTCGAGGCCATCGGCGTGAAGAACCTGGTCGACGTGCGCAGCCCCGACGAGTTCGCCGGCCGCCTGCTCGCGCCGGCCCACCTGCCGCAGGAGCAGTCGCAGCGCGGCGGCCACATCCCGACCGCGATCAGCGTGCCGTGGAGCAAGGCGGCCAACGAGGACGGCACCTTCAAGTCCGACGAGGAACTGGCCAAGATCTACGGCGAGGCCGGCCTCGACGGCAGCAAGGACACCATCGCCTACTGCCGCATCGGCGAGCGCTCCTCGCACACGTGGTTCGTGCTCAAGGAGCTGCTCGGCCAGCAGAACGTGAAGAACTACGACGGCTCCTGGACCGAGTACGGCTCCCTCATCGGCGTGCCGATCGCCCTCGGCGACGAGCCCGGGAAGGCCTGATCAGACATGACTTCACCGTCCAACACCGCGGCCGGTTGCGCCGCCCCCGACCAGTCGGCCCCGCTGCCGGCCAGCGTCGACCTGACCCGCGAGACCGTGATCACCGGCATCGTCAGCACCGCCGCGGGTGAGGCCGTGGCCGGCGCCTACGTCCGGCTGCTCGACGGCACCGGCGAGTTCACGGCCGAGGTCGTCACCTCGCCCGAGGGCGCGTTCCGGTTCTTCGCCGCCCCCGGCTCGTGGACGCTGCGCGCCCTGTCGCGTGGCGGCAACGGCGAGGTCGTCGTCGACGCCACGGTCGGCGTCAACGAGGTCGGCCTCAGCGTTTCGCCCGCCTGACCTGCGTCACGAGAAAGGCCCCCGGATTTCCGGGGGCCTTTCGTCACAGATAGAGACCAGTCCCGTCCGACTCGACCCGGCTCGCCGCGACAGCGTGCACGTCGCGCTCCCGCAACAACACGTAGCCCTTGCCGTGCAGCTCGACCTCGGACCGGTCGTCGGGATCGAACAGCACCCGGTCACCGACGACAATCGACCGCACGTTCGGCCCCACGCCGACCGCGGTGGCCCAGGAGAGGCGGCGGCCCATCGACGCGGTCGCCGGGATCACGATGCCCGCTGTGGACCGGCGCTCCCCCTCACCCCCGTCCTGGCGGACGAGGACGCGGTCGTGCAGCATGCGGATCGGCAATCCGCTCTCGGTACGGGTGTCGGTGCTCACGAATGCAGACGGTACGCCTGGTTTTGCCGGTGCCGCCTACGGGGATCTAGCTGCGTCGGGCTACTACGGTGGTGGTTGCTCACAGCAATCCGAGGGGGTAGGCGGTTGAGCCGCTTGGAGCGAGTCCGGGAGAACCTCCGAAAGGCCTACGACTCAGGCCGCGAGTCGGTGCGCCAGGCGCGCGTCAACGACAGCGCGGCCGAGTCCGACACCGAGGTCGAGTTCGCGCCGCCGGCGCCCGAACCGGAAGACGTGCACTACTCGACGAACAGTCGCGACGACGCCGAGGTGCCGCACTCACTGCGCATCGCGGCCGCCTGGGGCTGGCGTCTCATCGTGGTCGGCCTGGTCGGCTGGGCGCTGCTGCGCTTCATCGGCGTCATCAGCGTGGTCGTCATCCCGCTGTCGATCTCGTTGCTGCTCTCGGCCCTGCTGTCACCGGCCGTGGCCCTGCTGCGCCGGTTCCTGCCCGCGTCGTTCGCGACGTTCCTGGTGCTGATCTGCGGCCTGGCCGCCGTCGCCGGCACCCTCACCCTGGTCATCAACCAGTTCGTGAACGGGCTGCCCGAGCTCACCAGGAACGCGAGTGAGGGCGTACGGCAAATTCAGGAATGGTTGAAGACGGGCCCGCTGCACCTGTCCGACGACCAGGTCAACCGGGCCATCGACAACGCGCAGACCTGGGTCAACGCGCACACGGCCCAGCTCACATCGACCGGCATCTCCACCGCGGCCACAGTCTTCGAAGTGCTGACCGGCATGCTGCTGGTCCTGTTCTCGACGTTTTTCTTCCTTCGCGACGGCCGCAAGATCTGGCGCTTCGTCGTACGCCTGTTCCCGGTGAACGCCCGCTGGTCACTGGCCGACGCCGGCGACGCGTCCTGGACGACCCTCGGCTCCTACGTGCGGGCGACGGTGCTGGTCGCCTTCATCGACGCCGTCGGCATCGGCATCGCCCTGGTCATCCTGGACATCCCGTTCCCGTTCCCGCTGGCCGCGCTGGTCTTCCTGGGGGCCTTCATCCCGATCGTCGGCGCCAGCGTCTCCGGCGCGGTAGCGGTCCTGGTCGCCCTGGTCGACCAGGGCTGGGTGGTCGCCCTGATCGTGCTGGGCGCGGTCATCCTGGTCCAGCAGGTCGAGGGCCACATCCTCCAGCCCCTGATCATGGGCCGCGCGGTGGCCATCCACCCCCTGGCCGTGATCATCGGCATCGCCTCCGGCGTCGTCCTGGCCGGCATCATCGGCGCGCTCATCGCCGTACCGCTGATCGCCGTCCTGAACACCGGCGTCCGCCGCCTGGCCCGCCGCCGCCCCGAGATCCCCCCGGACGCGGTGGTGGTCACCGGAGGCGCCGCATAATTCGCTTGGCGTACGGGTCGGCGCCCTCTACAACTCAGGCAATGAAAGCTGACGATGTAACGCGAGCCGTGTCGCTCGCGGTGAGCGCGCTGACCCCCGCCGAGAAACAAGACTGGACCCGCCCGGCCGACTCCCTCACCTGGACCTGCTGGGAGACGGCGGAGCACATGGCCGACGCCCTCTTCGGGTACGCGGGCCAGCTGACCCCGCCGAACCCCTCGACCACGACGTGGGTGCGCTTCGGCTATCAGCAGCGCCGCCCCGAGGGCCCTTACCTGACCATGTACGTCGAACACGACGAGGGCGTCCCGGCCCTGCTGGAGGTGCTCGAATCCTGCGGCGGTCTGCTGGCGGCGGTGATCGCCACAGTCCCACCGGACCGCATGTCGTTCCATAGCTACAACGCCTCGGACAGCTCCGGCTTCGCCGCCATGGGCGTGGTCGAGGTACTGGTACACACCCACGACATAGCCCGCGCCTTCGACCTGCCGTGGACACCGCCGGCGGAGATGTGCGCGGCAGCCCTGACCAGGTTGTTCCCCTGGGCCCCCACGGACACCGACCCTTGGCCGACCCTGCTGTGGGCCACCGGCCGAACCGACCTACCCGGCCAAGCCCACCAGACGTCGTGGAAGTGGGACGGCTCGCCGCGCGACCTCGCCTAGCGTGGCCCCGGCCCCGCTCACACAGAGCGCATCGTCCGTTTTGTCGCCCTCGGCGGCCCAGAATGTCATAACCCGCGGCCTATCGAACCTCGAGGGATGTCGCTCGGACCACACCTACGCACGCGCGCCGTTCACCGCCCCGCTTTGTCCGCCCGGACGTCGAGGGCGATGCATAGACACACGATGTCGCTCCGACTCCGCACACGATCCCGACCTCCATCACCTGCTTGAGGCGGTCGACCGTGAAGCGCAGGGCGTCGCGCAGCTCGTCGTCGGCGACCAGCACGATCCCGCGGGCGGCTTACCGATCCGTTTTGTCGGGCTCGGGCGTCGAGGGCGGCTCGGTGGGCGCGGGCGCGAACGGGGGCGGGCTGGGATAGCTGAAGGGCGTACTCGGCACCGACCCCGGCTGCGGGAACGCAGGCGGCGCAGAGGTGGGCTGGGAAGATCCGGGCGACGCCGAAACCGGCTGCGGGGACTCCGGCGACGGCGAAGCTGGCGGCGGGGCTGAGTTCGGCTGCGGAGATGCGGGCGTGCCGCTGATCGTCGGCTGACCGGGGTAGGGCTGGGCCTCGTGAGGCGGCTGAGATTCGTGGGCCGGCACGCCGGACGAGGGCGTCTGCGCATAGGAGGGCTGGCCATACGAAGGCTGCCAGTAGTTGGGCTGACCCCCGTAGCTGGCTTGGCCACCGTAGCCAGGCTGACCGCCGTAACCCGGCTGGCCACCGTGGCCAGGCTGACCGCCGTAACCCGACTGGCCGTCGTAGCCAGGCTGACCGCTGTAACCCGGCTGGCCACCGTAGCCAGGCTGACCGCCGTAACCGGACTGACCGCCGTAACCGGACTGACTGCCGTAACCGGGCTGACCGCCGTAGGTGGGCTGGGCGCCGTAACCGGGCTGAGTGCCGTGGCCGGGTGCGGCGTCACTGCCCGGGTGGGCGCTGTGAGCCGGCGGGAGGCCGTGGCCCGGCTGAGGGCTGTAGCCCGGCTGGGGGCTGTAGCCCGGCGGGAGGCCGTGGCCCGGCTGGGGACCGTAGCCCGGCGGAAGGCCGTAGCCCGGCGGGACGGCGTAGCCCGGGGGCGGGCCGTAAGCGGGCTGGCCGCTGTGACCCGGCTGGGCGCCGTAAGGGTGGTAGGCGGGTGTGAACACCGGCTGGGGGGCGGCGATCGGGATCGGGACGACCGGCTCCGAAGGGGGTGCGATCGTGCGGGTCACGCCGTCGGGGAAGCGGATCTGGTAGGACTGGCCGTCCCAGAATGCCTGGGGGGTGGCCGGGTCTCGGCCGGTGAAGACCGCTCGGTATTCGAGGATTTCGGTCAGCAGGCGCTGTTCCTCGGCCGCCGCCTTTTCGAGTTCGGCCGGCTTGCGGTCCAGGCCCCTCTGCATGCCGTCGCGGAGCAGGGCCAGCTGGGTGGAGGCGAACTGGAAGCCGCGCATCGCCTTCTGGCCGGTTGTGCCGGCCACCCGCTTGGCCCACTGGCGGGCCGAGTAGCGGCGGCCGAGGCTGCCCAGGGCGGCCACCTCCGGCGGGGCGAACCAGCCGGTACGGACATAGTAGGGCAGGATCCGCTCGGTCAGGCGGCCTTCCCAGCTGCGGAGCGCGATCGCGAAACCGACCACCGCGAAGAAGAACGGCACCATGAAGCCGAGGTAGCCGTACAGCATGATCAGGGGCTGGTCGAGGCTCACCGAGAGCGTCGGCAGCAGGTTGAACGTGCCGTGCAGGATCATCGCCAGCAGCAGGCCGGCGATGGGGGCCAGCCAGCGCACCCGGCGGTCGCCGGAGCGGGCCGCCAGGCCGAGGCCGATGCCGGTCATCGAGCTGAACAGCGGGTGGGCGAAGCCGGTGAACAGGATGCGGACGATGAAGATGGCGAACAGGTTCTGCAGGCCGGTGGCCGGGCCGTACTGTTCGACGCCGGAGGCGTAGCCGTGGCCGCCCAGGTAGAGGATGTTCTCCACCATGGCGAAGCCGAGCGCGGACAGGCCGATGTAGACGATGCCGTCGGTGATGCCGGACCACTCGGAGCGGCGGCGCCAGAACAGCAGGAACGGGCCGAGGGCCTTCATCGACTCCTCGATGAAGGGGGCCACCAGCACCGCCACCAGCGCCTCGGGCAGGCCCCACTTCTCGAACAGCGACGCCGTGACCGTGTTGACGAACAGGGCCACCGAGGTGGCGATGGCCGCGCCCCAGACGAAGCAGAACGCCAGGTAGCGGATGGGTTCGGGTTCGTAGCGGTCGAGCCACAGGAACGCCGAGACCAGCAGCGGCACCGGCAGCACGGCGGCGGCCAGGCCGACTAGCAGGCTGGTGACGCCGATGTTGTAGCCCAGGTAGAGCAGCAGGCCGATGGCGGCCGCGAGCAGGAACGCGACGACGCCGGCGATGGGCAGCCACCGCCGCCAGCCCGTCCGGGGCTTGCCCGAGGTCACCACGGGCGGTTCGGACGGCACGGGGGCGCCCGGCGAAACGTCGGCCATGTCCGCCAGCGTAGTCACTCGGACAACGGGTGGCCGCCCCGAGGATCAAGGGCGAGGCGTGCGCCGCTTGCGGGAGCGCAGGTGCCAGCCCACCGCCCGGCGCACCAGGCGGGGCGCCTCGGCGTAGTCGACCCCGCTGGCCCGGAGCAGGTCGGTGGCGGCCGTGCGGATCTGGGCCACGATGACGCCGCCGGAGAAGCCGACGCCCTCCTCGTACGCCCGGCCGCACTCGGTCGCCGCCCGCAGCGCCCGCTCGCGGGCCGCCTCCGGCTCGACGCCCTTGGCCCACTCCTGTTTGAGCAGTTCGACGGCGTCGCCGAGCAGCGACACCGAGACGGGCAGGACCGCCGGGATCGGTTCGTCGTCGCCGAGGGCCGTGTCGACCCGGCGGCTGAGGACGCGGATGTTGCGGAGCATGTACGTGATCTGGTCGGCCCCGTCGACGTAGAGGGCCAGCGCTCCCCGGTTGCGCCACCGGGCCGGCGCGAACGCCACGTTCTCCCGGGCGGCGGTGACCGCCGCCGAGAACGCCGCGAAGGTGCCCTCGGCCGCCCGCAGGCCGGCGAGCGCGTCCCGTACCTCGTCCCGGTCCTTGTCGCCGAGGCCGGCGGCGACCCGGTGCAGACCGTCGGCCAGGGCCTGCAGGGCCGGGTCGGCGGCCCGGCGGACCACGCTGAGCGGGTTGAGCGGCAGCAGCAGGGTCATCACGATCAGCCCGATACCACCGCCGACCAGCGCGTCGAAGAACCTGGTCCAGGGCAGCCCGGTCGACGAGGTCAGGGTGGCCACCAGCACCGCGGAGGAGGCGGACTGCACGACCAGCGGGGTTCCGCCGCCCACGGCCGTGGCCACCAGCACGGCCAGCACCACGATCAGCCCGATCTGCCAGGGGCCGCTGCCGATCAGCAGGATCAGCGCGTCGCCGATGCCGATGCCGATGGCGACGCCGAGGACCAGCTCGGTGGTGCGTTTGACGCGCTGGCCGACCGACGAGGCCAGCGTGATCACGGCGGCGATGGGCGCGAAGAACGGCGCCGGCCGGCCGATCACGTCGTGCGCCACGAACCAGGCGAGCCCGGCCGCGACTCCCGCCTGCACGGCCAGCGCGAGGCCGCCCCGTACCCGGCGCAGGCCGGTGCGGAAGCCGGTGGTCACGGTTCCCGAAATGCTCGTCGTCACCTCAGTGACCTTAAATTAGTCGGGTGGAAGATCTCGTGGAACGTTTCCGGCGGGCGGCCCGTGACGCCGGCGCGACGGCCGCCGACGGCGACCTGGACGCCGCCGCCGGATACCTGCTGACCCGCTGGTCGGAGCCGCAACGGCAATATCACACCGTTGAGCACCTGACCGCCGTACTCAATACTGTTGATCTTCATGCGGGTCTGGCGCCGCATCCGGAACGGGTGCGGCTGGCGGCCTGGATGCACGACGCCGTCTACGATCCGCGGGCCCTGGGCGATGCCAACGAGCGGGACAGCGCCGAGTTCGCCGAGGGGCTGCTGACCACGCTCGGGGTGCCGGAGGCGAACGCGGCCGAGGTGGCCCGTCTGGTGAGCCTGACCGCCGGGCACGCCACCGAGGCCGACGATCCGGACGGCGAGCTGCTCTGCGACGCCGACCTCGCGGTTCTGGCCGGCGACGAGGAGCAGTACGCGGCGTACACCGCGGCCATCCGGCGGGAGTACGCGCACGTGCCCGACGACGCTTTCCGGGACGGCCGGGCCCAGGTGCTCAAGGCCCTGCTCGAGCTGCCGTCGATCTACCGGCTGGCCCCGCTGCGCGAGCAGTGGGAGGCGCGCGCCCGGGCCAACCTCGAGAAGGAGCTCAACGGATAGACAGATGCTTGGGCCGGCGCAGGCCGGTCGCCCGGAGCCGGGCCGCCAGGTCGCGGGAGGGCAGCAGCGTCGCGCCGAGCCAGATCGCGCTGCGGAAGCGCGTCTCCGGGATGTCGTAGTGGTCCCGGTCGAAGGCCCGGCGCGGCGCGCCCAGCATCTCGGCGAAGGCGTGCAGCTCGGCGTACGAGAGGTCGCTCACCAGGTGTGACCAGAGGCGGCCCCGGGCCGGCCAGAGCGGCTCGTCGACGAGGATCAAAGGTCGATCTGGAGCAGGTCGACCCCGCGGTCGGCCGCGAAGCCGCGGACGTCGGGCGAGCCGATCCGGGCGGCGTCGGCGGTCGCGTCGTCCGGCATCGTCTGCGACTGCCGCTCGGCCGCCACCCGGGCCAGGTAGTGCTCGGCCTCGCGCTCGCGCACCGCCTTGTCCCAGCCCAGCACCTCGCCCATGATCTCGGCCGTGTGCTCGGCCGACTCGCTGCCGCGGTGCGGGGTCTCGATCGAGATGCGGGTACGGCGGGTGAGCACGTCGTCGACGTGCAGCGCGCCCTCGGCCAGGGCCGCGTACGCCACCTCGGCCGCCAGGTATTCCGGCGCGCCCCGCAGCGGGACGGCCAGCGACGGGTCGGCCTTCATCATCGCCAGCAGGTGCACCGTCAGCGACCCGTACCGCTCGAGGAGATGTTCGACGACTCCGGCCGGCACGCCGTGCCGGCGGGCGATGTCGTGCCGGTCGCGCCACGCCGCCGCGTAGCCGTCGGCCCCCAGCAGCGGCAGGTCGGCGGTGGACGACGCGCGGGCCGCCCCGCCCAGGCGGCGGACCGCCCGGTCGATGACGTCGGCCGCCATCACCCGGTACGTCGTGTACTTGCCCCCGGCCACCAGCATGAGCCCGAGCATCGGCTCGATCACCGCGTGCTCGCGGGACAGTTTCGAGGTCGACTCGGCCTCGCCGGAGAGCAGGGGGCGCAGCCCGGCGTACACGCCCTCGATGTCATCGGTGGTCAGCGGCCGGTCGAGGACCGTGTTGACCTGGTCGAGGATGTAGCGGATGTCTCGGGCCGAGGCGGCCGGGTGCGCCCGGTCGAGCTTCCAGTCGGTGTCGGTGGTGCCGATGATCCAGTGGCCGCCCCACGGGATGACGAACAGCACCGAGGTGGGCGTGCGCAGGATCAGGCCGACCTCGCCGGTGATGGCCGAGCGGGGCACCACCAGATGAACGCCCTTGGAGGCGCGGACCCGCATTCCGGGACGGACGCCGACGTCGCTGAGCATCTGCGACATGTCGTCGCTCCAGACGCCGGTGGCGGCGACCACCGTACGGGCCCGGACCTCGAACTCCGGCTCGTCGGGCGCCTCGAGGTCGCGGACGCGGACGCCGACCACCTCGCGGGCCTCGCGCAGGAAGCCGGTCACCCGGGCGCTGGTCACGACGGCCGCGCCCATGCTGGCCGCGGTGCGGGCCAGGGTGACCACCAGGCGGGCGTCGTCGACCTGGCCGTCGTAGTAGCGGATGGCGCCGCTGATCTGGTCGGCCCGCAGGCTCGGGAACAGGTGACGGGCGCCGTCGCGGGTCAGATGGCGGTGCAGCGGCATGCCGCGGCCGGTGCCGAAGAGCCCGGCGAAGACGTCGTACGCGGCCACGCCGAGCCCGTAGTAGGCCCGGCGGCCGACCCGCGCGGCCGGGTTGCCGGGCGGCAGCGGCACCATGATCGGCACCGGGCGGACCAGGTGGGGCGCCAGCCGGGTCGAGAGCAGCCCGCGCTCGGTCAGCGCCTCGTGCACCAGGTGCAGCTCAAGCTGTTCGAGGTAGCGCAGGCCGCCGTGGATCAGCTTGCTGGAACGGCTGGACGTGCCGGCCGCGAGGTCACGGGCCTCGACCAGGGCGACCTTGAGCCCCCGGGAGGCGGCGTCGAGGGCCGCGCCGGCGCCGGTGACCCCGCCGCCGACGACCAGGACGTCGAACTGCTCGTCGCGCAGGCGCCGGAGATCAGCGACGCGACGGATCGGGGAGAGCCGGCCGGCCGTGTAGCGGGAGACGGAGGGATCGCGCACGAGTCCCACGGTAGCGCTCGCTACCGAACCGGCTCCCCGCTGCACCCGATCCGCACTCGGTGATTTCTAGCGTCGATGGAGGCCGGACCGTGGGAGTCCGCCGCCGCCGAATGACGACGGGGTTCCGCATGCACCGAGCCGTTCTACGTTCCCGGCCGTACCGGGCGCTTGTCCTCGTGGTCGTGGTCGCCGTCGCCCTCACGGTCGCGGTGACGCTGGTCGGCGGCACGGCCGACGCGGCGATCACCAGCGAGTTCAAGGCCCGTTTCTCGGCCAACGTGAACGGCTCGATCATCCTGCGCGGCAACACCAACATGGTGTGCCCGGTCTCCACGACGTGCACGGCGGCGCAGGCCGGCACGTACACCGGCACCGACAAGGGTGTGCTGAACAACAACAACTACGTCATGCAGTACGCGGACGGGGACAGCGACCCGGACACGTTCAACGTCAGCACCACCAAGGTGACGCTCCCCACCGGCGGCAGCAAGGTGCTCTTCGCCGGTCTGTACTGGGGCGCCGACCTCAGCGCCGGTAACAGCGGTGTCGCGGCCAAGAACGAGAGCAACGCCGACAAGGTCCTTTTCCGTACGCCGGCGAGCGCGGCCTGGCAGACGGTCACCGCCACCACGCTCTTCCAGAACGCGTCGATCAAGGCGTACCAGGGCTTCGCCGACGTCACGGCGCTGGTCTCGGGCGCCGGCGACGGTGACTTCTCGGTGGCCAACATCCAGGCCGGCACCGGCAAGGACCGGTACGCCGGCTGGTCGCTCGTGCTGGCGTACCAGAACCCGAACGAGGCCATGCACAGCCTGCGCGTGTTCGACGGCTTCGGCGTCGTGACCAGCAAGGACACCCAGGTCGACATCAACGTCACCGGTTTCCAGACGCCGGACCTCGGCCCCGTGAACGCCATGATCGGCACGGTCGTGTACGAGGGTGACCTCGGCCTCGAGGGCGACAACCTCAAGCTCGACGACGTCGCGGTCAGCGACGCGGCCAACCCGGCCACCAACTTCTTCAACAGCACCGTGAGCGAGAGCGGCACGCTGCTCAACAGCGGCCGTTCCCCCGGCAACCGCAACCTGATGGGCGTCGACGTCGACCAGTTCGACGCCTCCGGCAAGCTGGCCACCAAGGCCAGGACGGCCAAGCTGACGCTGACCACGGGCGGCGAGACGTTCTATCCGGGCGTGGTCACCTTCACCACCGACCTGTTCGCCCCCGACCTGGTCACGACCGTGAAGGGCACCGACGCCGACGGCGGCGACCTGCTGCCCGGCGACGAGATCGAGTACCGGATCGATGTGCGGAACAACGGCAGCGACCCCGCCGACAACACCGTGATCAGCAACGCGATCCCGACGCACACCACCTACGTCCCGGGCTCGATGACGGTCAAGGGCACCCCGGTCGCCGACACCGGCGCCACGCCCGCCTGGAACCTCGGCTCGATCGCGAACGGCAGCCCGACCTGGGTGACCTTCCGGGTCAAGGTCGACAACGACACCCCGGCCGGCTCCGCGGTCACCGACGTGGCCAGTTCCTCGTTCACCGCGCACTTCACCAACATGGGCGTCGACGGCGTACCCGGAACCGACATCATGACCGTGCAGCAGCCGCACGCCGACCTGGCCGCCACCTTGACCGTCTCCCCGGCCACCGTGCAGCGGGCCGCCGCGCCGAACACGGTCGTCTACACCGCCGTGGTCACCAACAAGGGTTCCGACCTGGAGCCGGCCGCCACCGCGAAAGTGACCCTGCCGACCGGTGTCACCGCCGGCCCGCTCCCGTCCGGCTGCTCCGCGTCGGGCCAGGTCGTCACCTGCCCGGCCGGCCCGCTCGTCGCGGGCAGCCAGGCCACCCTGACCATCCCGGCCACCGTCGCCGGCAGCGCCGCCCGGTCGGCCGTCGCGACCCTCGACGTCTCCGGCTCCGGCCTCGACGCCGTCGCCGGCAACAACAGCAGCATCGCCACGCTCACCGTCAACACCGCGCCGAAGGCCGTCGCCGACACCGCGACCACCACCAACGGCACGCCGGCGAAGATCGACGTGCGGGCCAACGACACCGACACCGAGGACGCCCCGTCCGACCTCAAGGTCACCATCGGCACCCCGCCCGGGCACGGCTCGGCGGTCGCCGGGGCCGACGGCTGGATCACCTACACCCCGGTCCCGGGCTGGGCCGGCGCCGACACCGTGGAGTACGTCGTGACCGACTCCGACGGTGGCACCGCCACGGCCACGGTCACGGTGACCACCGCCAACGCGGCCCCGGTGGCCGGCGACGACGTGGTCGCGACCGGGCCGGGCACCAAGGCCGACATCTCGCCGCTGGCCAACGACTCCGACCCGAACGACGACCCGATCCACGTCGCGTCGATCACGCAGCCGCAGTCCGGCGCGGGTGCCGCCACGCTGAACGGCGACGTCGTCACCTACGTACCGGCCGCCTCCTTCAAGGGCATCGCGACCTTCACCTATACGGTTCAGGACAGCGCGGGCAAGCAGACCGTCGGGCAGATCCGGGTCACCGTGGGCAACGCCGCCCCGGTCGCCGCGCCCGACCGGGCCGGCGCCGATCACGCCGGGACGGTGACCGTCGACGTGCTCGCCAACGACACCGACGGCAACGACGACAAGCTCCGCCTCGTCTCGGCCGGCCGGCCCGACCACGGCACGGCCGCGATCAGCGCTGGCAAGGTGGTCTACACGGCGCCGGCCGGTTTCTCCGGCGACGCCACCTTCACGTACGTCGTCAGCGACGGCACCGACACCGCGACCGGCACGGTCACCGTGACCGTGGCCAACGCGCTGCCCGTGGCCGCCGCCGAGACGGTGACCACGCCGTACGGCACCGCCGTCACCGTCGACGTGCTGGCCGACGCCAAGGACCCGAACACCACCGACAAGCTGCGGGTGAGCGGGCTGACCACGCCGGCCGGCGGCACGGCTGTGCTCGGCGCCACCGGCAAGATCACGTACACCCCGAAGGCGGGCTTCTCCGGCGCCGACAGCTTCGACTACACGATCACCGACGACAAGGGCGGCTTCGCCACCGCGACCGTCAAGGTCACCGTGGCCAACGGTGTGCCGGTGGCCCGGCCCGACTCGGTCACCGTCCCGGCCGGCGTCGTGGCCACGATCGACGTGCTGGCCAACGACTCCGACCCGAACCGCGACCCGCTGACCGTCACGGTCGACGTCGCCCCCGGGCACGGCACGGCCACCGTCGGCGCCGACGGCAAGATCACCTACACGCCGGTCGCCGGCTACCGCGGCACCGACTCGTTCCACTACACCGTCGCCGACGGCAAGGGCGGCACGGCCGGCGCCACGGTCACCCTCGGCGTGGTGAACACCGCGCCGACCGCGCGCGACGACGCCGCCGCCACCGACACGGACACCGCGGTGACCGTGCACCCGCTGGCCGACGACTCCGACGAGAACGGCGACACCATCCAGCTCACCGCGGTCACCACGCCGGCGCACGGCACGGCCGTGCTCGCCGCCGACGGCACGATCGCCTACACCCCGGACGCCGGCTTCCAGGGCACCGACACCTTCACGTACTCGATCACCGACGCGTTCGGGAAGACGGCCTCGGCGCTGGTGACGATCACCGTGCGCAACGCGGCCCCGATCGCCGTGGACGACCGGTTCGTCGTACACCCCGGTGTGACCTCGACCCTCGACCTGCTCGCCAACGACGTCGACCCGAACACCGGGCAGAAGCTCGGCATCTCGTCGGTGACCCAGCCGGCCAAGGGCGTCGTCACGATCACCGCCGACGGCAAGGTCACCTACCGCCCGAACGCGATGACCATCGGCACCGACACCTTCGACTACGTGCTCACCGACGATCTGGGCCGCACCGACACGGCCACGGTCACCGTCATCATCGACGCGGCGCCGACCGCCGTGGCCGACACCGCCACGACCGCCTCGGGCCAGGTCGTGGACATCGCGGTGACCGCCAACGACACCGGCCCCGGCTCGGCGCTGACGCTGGTCTCGGCCGGCAAGCCGGCCCACGGCACCGCGGCCGTCGCCGGCGGCAAGATCCGCTACACCCCGGCCGCCGGATACACCGGCACCGACACCTTCACCTACGTGATCAGGGACGCCGCCGGCAGCACGGCGACCGGCACGGTGACCGTGGCCGTCGGCAACGCCGACCCGGTGGCCGCCGACGACGCGACCGCCGTCCTGGCCGGTAAGCACGTCGACGTGGACGTGCTGGCCAACGACACCGACCCCAACCCGGGACAGAAGCTGACCGTCACCGCGGCCGGCATCCCGGCCCACGGCACCGCGATCGTCGCCGACGGTAAGATCCGCTACACCCCGGCCGCCGGGTACACCGGCACCGACACCTTCACCTACACGATCGGCGACGGCAACGGCGGCACCGCCCGGGCGAGCGTCACCGTCACGGTCAGCGACGGCTCACCCGTCGCCGTGCCCGACCAGCGCACCACGGCGTACCAGCAGAACCTGACCGTCGCGGTGTTGGACAACGACCTCGACCCGGCCGGCACGCTCGGCCTGACCGCTGTCACCACCCCCGACCACGGCACCGCGAAGATCAGCGGCAACAAGATCGTTTACACCCCGCCGGCCGGCTTCTCGGGCGTCGCGACGTTCGGCTACACGGCTACCGACGGCGACGGCGCCGCCACGAACACGACCGTCACGATCACGGTCGGCGCGCCCCCGGTCGTGCCGAACCGGCAGCTCACCACCAAGGCGGGCGCCCCGGTGCGGATCGTCATGCCGACCACCGACGAGGCGGGCCACCCGATCACCGTGCTCTCGATCGGCCGGCCGAAGCACGGCACGGCCAGGCTGAACGCCGACGGCACGGTGACCTACACGGCGGCGGCCGGCTGGTCGGGCACCGACAGCTTCACCTACCAGGCCGCCGACGCCGCGGGCAACCAGGCCGCGGGCACGATCAGCATCACGGTGGCCGGGGTCAACACCAAGCCGGCGGCCCGCAACGATGCGGTGGCGGTCGACGCGGGTGACTCCGTGGTGATCCACGCGCTGGCCAACGACAAGGACGTCAACCAGGACAAGCTGCGCATCACCGCGGTCGGCCGCGCGCGGCACGGCACGCCGGTGCTCAACAAGGACGGCTCGGTCACCTACGCGCCGTACGACAGCTACGCCGGCGGGGTGGACTCGTTCACCTACACGATCAGCGACGGGCACGGCGGCGTGGCCACCGCGATCGTCACGGTCACCGTGAACGCGCCGGCAACCGGCGGCAAGCTCCCGAAGACCGGCCTGAACATCGTCTCGATGGTCACCGCGGGCGGCGCCATCGTCCTGGTCGGCGGCTTCCTGCTGATGGCCGGCCAGCACCACGGCCCCGGACGGCACCGGCCCGGCCGGCACCGGATGACCTGAGGCGTTCCGGTCACGCTGGGCGCCCCGCGCGCCTAGCGTGATCTGGTGCGCGGACCGGTTCTCCTCCTCGCCATCACGGTCACTCTGGCCACGCTGGTCACCGGGCGGGCCGACGCGGCGATCTCGGACACGTTCACGAGCCGGTTCGACGTCAACGCGAACGGTTCCATCATCCTGCGCGGCAACTCGAACCTGACCTGCTCGACGCTCGTGCTCCAGTGCGCCTCGGCCCGCACCGGCAGTGGGGTCTCGACCAGCTGGCTGAACAACAACAACCAGACGATGGTCTACACCGACGCCGACGGTGACCCCGTGTCGACGTTCAACGACAGCAGCTCGACCGTCACCCTGCCGGCCGGCAGCAGCGTCCTGTTCGCCGGCCTCTACTGGGGCGCCCTCACCGCCCTCGACGTCGGCGTGCTTCCGGCGCCTTCACCGAACAACAAGGGCAAAGTCCGATTTCGTACGCCGGCCGGCGCGACCTGGAATCCGATCGCCGCCGACGAGGTGTACACGGCGTCCACCTCCGCCTACGAGGGGTTCGCCGACGTCACCGCGCTGGTGGCGGCCGCCGGCAACGGCGTGTACTCGGTGGCCGACATCCAGGCCGCGACCGGCACCGGCACCTATGCGGGATGGGCGCTGGTGGTCGCGTACGGCAATTCCGCCGAGCCCCTGCGCAGCCTGCGCGTCTACGACGGCTTCGGGTCGATCACCGACAAGGACGTGGACATCCCGCTGTCCGGCTTCGAGACGCCGCACTCCGGGACCGTGCACACCGAGGTGGGAGCGGTCGCCTTCGAGGGCGACCTGGGCACGACGGGCGACAGCCTGAAGATCGACGGGCAGCCGCTGGGCGACACGGCCAACCCGCTCAGCCCGGTGAACGTCTTCAACAGCACGGTCAGCGAGAACGGCGCGATCGTCGGTGGCCGCGACCCGGCCTACCGCAACCTGTTCGGCGTCGACATCGACCGTTTCGACGCCAGCGGGATGCTCGGGCACGGCGTCACCCAGACCAAACTCACCATGTCCACGACCGGGGACGTGTACTACCCGGGCGTCCTCACCGTCGCCATCGACCTCTACGCCCCCAAGATCACCACGACGATGACCGGAACCGACGTCAACAACGGCGACCTCCTGCCGGGCGACGAGATCGAATACCGGATCGTCGTCCGCAACGAGGGCAGCGACACCGCCGACGGCGTGCGCCTGACCGACGCCATCCCGACCTACACGTCGTACGTGAGCGGCGGCCAGTACGCCGCCGGAAATGTCACCTTCGACCTCGGCAGCATCCCCTACCTCGGCACGACGACTGTCACGTTCCGGGTCCGGGTCGCCCTCGACACCCCGGCCCTGTACGCCATCGCCAACATGGTCAACGTCTCGTACACGGGCCGGACCACCAACGTGAGCGTCGCCGCCGTCGGCAGCACCCTGGCCGCGACGGTCAAGCAGCCCAAGGCCGACCTCGCCGCCGGCCTGACCATCAGCCCGGCCGACGTGCAGCGCGCCGCCGCCCCGAACGCCGTCACCTACACCGCCACGGTCACCGACCTGGGCCCCGACCCCGAGCCGGCCGCCCGGGTCGAGCTCACCCTCCCGGCCGGGGTCACCCCGGGCCCGCTCCCCTTCGGCTGCGCCACCTCGGCTCAGGTCGTCACCTGCCCGGCCGGGCAACTGGTCAGCGGCAGCAAGGCCACCGTGACCATCCCGGCCACCGCCGCGCCGGGCACCGCCACCTCGGCCCCGGCCACCCTGCGGGTCTCCGGGAGCGGCCAGGACCCGGCCCCGGGCAACGACACCGCCACGGCCACCCTGCGGGTGAACTCGCCACCGGTCGCCGTCCCCGACGCGGTCACCACGAGCCACGCCACAGCGGTCACCTTCGGCGTCCGGGACAACGACACCGACCCCGAGGACCCGAACACCGGCTTCACCGTCACGATCGTCGGCCCGCCGACCCACGGCAGCGCGGTGGTGCTGGCCGACAACTCGGTCCGCTACACGCCGCAGACCGGCTGGGCCGGCGCCGACCCGTTCCAGTACACGATCACCGACGGCCACGGCGGCTCGGCGACCGGCACGGCCACCGTGACCACTGCCAACGCCCCGCCCGTGGCCAACCCCGACGTCGCCGGCACCCCACCGGACACCCTGGTCACCCTGCTCGTGCTGGCCAACGACACCGACCCCAACCCGGGCGACATCCTGCACGTCACCGGCCTCGGCGCCGTCTCGCCGGCGTCGGCCGGCACCGCGGGCCGGGCCGGCGACCTGGTCAGCTTCCAGCCCGCGACGGGGTTCTCGGGCCGGGCCTCGTTCACCTACGTGGCCGACGACGGTCACGGCGGGCAGGCGACCGGCCAGGTGTACGTCGACGTGCAGAACGCCGCGCCGACCGCGGCCGACGACCTCGCCTCGACGCCGTACCTGACCGGTCTGCTGATCAACGTGCTCGGCAACGACCGGGACCCCAACGTGGGCGACACGATCAGCATCTCGGCGGTCGGCCCGCCCAGCGCCGGCACCGCCATCCCCGAGCCGGGCGGCATCCGCTACCAACCGCCGGTGGGCTTCTCCGGGGTGGCCACGTTCCGCTACGACATCCGGGACAACGGCGGTCTGCCCTCGTACGCCACGGTCACCGTCACCGTGGGCAACGCCCCGCCGACGGCGGCGAATCGGACCGCCACCACGCTGTACGGCATCCCGGCGGTGATCAACGTGCTGGCCTCCGCCACCGACCCCAACACCACCGACACCCTGACCGTCACCGGCACCACCGACCCGGCCCACGGTTCGGTCGCGCGCAACGTCACCGGCACGCTCACGTACACCCCGGACGCCCGCTTCTCGGGCACCGACTTCTTCGACTACACGGTGGGCGACGGCCACGGCGGCGCGGCCACCGCGCGGGTCACGGTCACGGTCGGCAACGGCGTGCCGGTGGCCCGGCCCGACTCGGTCACCGTGCGCACCAACCTGCCCGAGGTCATCGACGTGCTCGCCAACGACGACGAGGACCCGAACGGCACGCCCCTGACCATCACGGTCGGCACGCCGGCGCACGGCACGGCGGCGGTCGGCCCCGGCCAGAAGATCACCTACACGCCCGGTCCCGGGTTCCACGGCACCGACGCGTTCGCCTACACGCTCAGCGACGGCCTGGACACCTCGACCACGACCGTGACGGTCGGTGTGGTCAACTCGCCGCCCATCGCCCGCCCGGAGTCGGTCGCCACCGACACCGACGAGCGGGTGACCATCGATCCGCTGGCCAACGACGAGGACCCCAACGGTGACGCCCTGAGCCTGGTCGGCTTCACCGCGGCCGCGCACGGCACGGTGGCCCGCGACACCGACGACACGGTGATCTACACCCCGGCCCCCGGCTTCTACGGTCTCGACGCGTTCACCTACACCATCGAGGACACGGACCGGCTGGCCGTCTCGGCCGCCATCACGGTCACCGTGCGCAACGCCGCCCCGATCGCCGAGGACGACACCTTCGTGGTCCGGCCGGAGATCGTCACGGTGGTGGACGTCCTGGCCAACGACCACGACCCGAACACCGGCCAGCCGCTGGCGGTGTCGGCCACCGGCCCGGCCGCCGAGGGGACGGTCGCCCTGGCCGCGGACGGCACGGTGACCTACCGGGCCGACGCGGACTCACCGGGCGCCGACACCTTCACGTACGTGCTCACCGACGACTGGGGCCGCACCGACACCGGCACGGTGCACATCACCGTCGACTGGCCGCCGACGGCCGGCGACGACGACATCACGACGCCTTCCGGCACCGCCGTCGACATTCCGGTCCTGGCCAACGACACCGACCCGGAGGGCGGGCCGCTCACGGTCGTCACGGTCGGCACACCGGCGCGGGGCGCCGCCACGATCCTCCCGAACGGCCAGATCCGTTACCAGCCCCAGGGCAGCGCGGCCCAGGTCGAGACCTTCACCTACGGGGTACGGGACCGGGCCGGCAACACCGCCGGCGCCCACATCACCGTCCACGTCGACCAAGCCGTCACCCCACCGCCGGACCCGACCACAGCTCCCACCGCGCCACAGCCCACCGCGCCACAGCCCACCGCGCCACAGCCCACCGCGCCGCAACCCACCGCGCCGCAACCCACCGCGCCGCAACCCACCGCGCCGCAACCCACCGCGCCGCAACCCACCGCCACGCAGCCGGCCGCCACGCAGCCCGTCAGCCCGCGGCCCTCCGGCTCCTCGACCGCGACGGCCGGTCCCGCGCCGCCGGCGGGCACCTACAAACCTGTGGTTCCCGACAAGGTGGCCGCCGCCCAGCCGGGCCACCCCATCGGCATCCCGCTACCCGCCTCCGACGCCAACGGCCGCCCGGTGACCGTCCGCTCGGTGGGCCGGCCCGAACACGGCACAGCCGTCCTCAACGCCGACGGCACAGTCACCTACACCCCGCCGCCGGGCTTCGCCGGCGTCGACAGCTTCACCTACGAGGTGGTCGACGCCAACGGCAACATCGCCACGGCCACCATCACCGTGACCGTGGGCAAGCCCGACCAGCTCCCCGGCCCCGGCCTCCTGCCGCTCCCGGCCACCGGCGACAACATCCTCGCCGTGATCGCCGCCGGCGGCATCACCCTGACCATCGGCGCCGCCCTCTACTGGCTCGGCGCCTCCGGCGGAAAAGCAGAAAGGCGGGCCCGCCGAAGCGGACCCGCCTGACTAAGACTGGACTCAGAAGTCCATGTCACCGCCGCCCGGGGCGCCGGCCGGAGCCGGGTTCTTCTCGGGCTTGTCGGCCACGACGGCCTCGGTGGTGAGGAACAGCGCGGCGATCGACGCGGCGTTCTGCAGCGCCGAGCGGGTGACCTTGGCCGGGTCGATGATGCCCGCGGCCAGCAGGTCCACGTACTCGCCGGAGGCGGCGTTGAGGCCGTGACCCGGGTCGAGGTTGCGCACCTTCTCCACCACGACGCCGCCCTCGAGGCCGGCGTTCACGGCGATCTGACGCAGCGGGGCGTCGAGCGCGAGCTTGACGATCTGCGCGCCGGTCGCCTCGTCGCCGACCAGGTCGAGCTTGTCGAACGCGGTCTTGCCGGCCTGCACCAGGGCGACGCCACCACCGGGCACGATGCCCTCCTCGACGGCCGCCTTCGCGTTGCGAACGGCGTCCTCGATGCGGTGCTTGCGCTCCTTGAGCTCGACCTCGGTGGCCGCGCCGACCTTGATGACCGCAACACCGCCGGCCAGCTTGGCCAGGCGCTCCTGCAGCTTCTCACGGTCGTAGTCGGAGTCCGACTTCTCGATCTCGGCGCGGATCTGGTTGACCCGGCCCTGGATCTGCTCGGCGTTGCCCCCGCCGTCGACGACGGTGGTCTCGTCCTTGGTGATGACGATCTTGCGAGCGGTGCCGAGCAGGCTCAGGTCGGCGCCGTCGAGCTTGAGGCCGACCTCCTCGCTGATGACCGCGCCACCGGTGAGGATGGCGATGTCCTCGAGCATGGCCTTGCGGCGGTCACCGAAGCCCGGGGCCTTGACGGCGACGGACTTGAAGGTGCCGCGCACCTTGTTGACGACCAGGGTGGCCAGGGCCTCGCCCTCGACGTCCTCGGCGATGATGACCAGCGGCTTGCCGCCCTGCATGACCTTCTCGAGGATCGGGAGCAGGTCCTTCACCGCGGAGATCTTGCTGTTGGCGATCAGGATGTACGGGTCGTCGAAGACGGCCTCCATACGCTCGGCGTCGGTCATGAAGTACGCCGAGATGTAGCCCTTGTCGAAGCGCATGCCCTCGGTGAGCTCGAGCTCGAGACCGAAGGTGTTGCTCTCCTCGACGGTGATGACGCCTTCCTTGCCGACCTTGTCCATGGCCTCGGCGATGATCTCGCCGACCGTGGAGTCACCGGCGGAGATGGAGGCGGTGGAGGCGATCTGCTCCTTGGTCTCCACGTCCTTGGCCAGCTGCTGCAGGCCCTCGGAGACGCTGGCCACAGCGGCCTCGATGCCCCGCTTCAGGGCCATCGGGTTGGCGCCCGCGGCAACGTTACGCAGACCCTCACGGACCAGCGCCTGGGCGAGGACGGTCGCCGTCGTCGTGCCGTCACCGGCGACGTCGTCGGTCTTCTTGGCGACCTCCTTGACCAGCTCGGCGCCGATCTTCTCGAAGGTGTCCTCGAGCTCGATCTCCTTGGCGATCGACACACCATCGTTGGTGATGGTGGGAGCGCCCCACTTCTTCTCGAGCACGACGTTGCGGCCCTTGGGGCCGAGCGTCACCTTGACGGCGTCGGCGAGCTGGTTCATGCCCCGCTCGAGGCCGCGACGAGCTTCCTCGTCGAATGCGATGATCTTGGCCATACGGCTTTGTCCTCCTGGACATACGCGGTGCCGGGCCTCGTCGGCCCCGCCCGTTGCGGAACTCTGCGGACGTCACCACCTGGCGTCGTGACGTCCTCAGGCCGAGCCGGATAGCCCGCGACGACCGGCCCCGTGCCCCGGCGCCGATGGCGACGCCGTGACCGAGACCCCACCGTCCCGACCTGCTGGCACTCACCGCTAGCGAGTGCCAATGACTTGTTTAGCACTCTCGGGTGGCGAGTGCAAGGAAACGGCGGGCTCCCTAAGTCAGTCTTCAGGGGCGTTCAGCTCAGCGCGCAACGACCGGCTGGTCACCGGTCCTTCCGAGCGACGGCCTTGGCCGTACGCCACGAGCGCCGCCACCGCCCACACCTGGACCGCGACCACTCCGACGGCGGTCGCCGCGACCCCGCCGAACAGCTCGTCCGCCACTCGCGGCAGCACCGAGGCCACCGCCGAGACGGCCACCATCCCGACCGCCGGCCCCCGCCCCAGCAGATGCGCCGCCCGCCGCAGCCCATGACCTCGTTCGATCAGCAGCACACACCCGAAGACCCCGGCCACGGTCAGCACCCCGGTCGAGGCGACAGCGGTCAGAGCTTCGTTGGCCGCCAGCGACAACCCACCGGTCACCAGGCCCACAGCCGCGAACCGGAGCCACAGACCCCGCAGCCGGTACGCCACCAGACCCCACACCTGACGCGGGCCGGGCCGCACCCCGTCGGCCGCCGACGGCACGGCCACCCCGACCGCCGCGGCCAGACAGATGACAAAGGGCAGCGCCGACACGGTCAGGTAGGCCAGCCACATGGTCGGCAGCAACAGCAGCCCGAAACCACCGGCGAGATCGGACAGCGCCGGCGCCGCGATCACCGTGTCGTCCAGCCGGCCCACGAAGAAGTGCAGCGGCAGCGCCGCCAGAGCCATGGCCGGCAGCAGCCGCACCCCGTCCCGCCCGAGCACCGCCGCGACCCGCCCGGCCCAGCCCCGCAGCCCCGACCCGGCCGCCGGCACCAGCGGATCAGCCACCTCCGAAATCACCGTTTCGGGTACGCCCCCGCGCGGCAACTCAGCCGTCCGCGACTCCGGGTCGAAGGGGTCGGCCGCCGCCACCACCGGCCCTTCGACCATGTGCATAGCGCCTTCGCCCTGATCCATCGAAACACCTTGCCCCAGCACCCACTCCCCCCGCCACCCGGCACCCTCACCGCGACCGATCATCGCCGGACCGGACGGGCGGCCTCCTCGCCGAAAAGCAGCAGACCGCTCACCACGGCCGCCGCGATCCACCACGAATCGACGCCGAACCAGGCGAGAGTCGCGTGCCCGGCGATCAGCACCCCCACCATCGCCACCGGAGACATGTCGGGCCGACAGCGCGGACACAGCGCCTCCTGCTGTCCAGGCGACAGCTTCAGCCAGGTCGATCTGCAGATCGGCGTGCCCATCTGGTCGATCGGGGAGTCGACTCCGGCGAACGGGTCGCGCGGGCGTCCTCGTCGCGCCGGTCCTGGCTCAGCCGGCGAACGTCGCGCCACCTCCGCTCGGTGAGGCTGGTGTCGGACAGCGCCGTGATGGCGGTGCCGCCGGGCATCTGCTCGCCGCGGCTCACGAGGCTGCGGCTTCCACCGGTCCGATTACCGCTAACGGGTTGCCGGAGGGGTGGTCAGCGGGTAGTCAGGACGGCATGGACAGCTGGAGCGTGCACCGGGTCACCGTCGGCGACGCGGCGCGGATGCGGGCTCTTCGGCTCGAGATGCTGGCCGACAGCCCGCTCGCCTTTCTCGAGACGCTGGCTCAGGCGGCCGCCCGGTCGCACGAGGGCTACCGCCAGCGCATCGCCCAGGCCGCGACCGGGGACGAGATCGCCAACTTCGTGGCCGATCCCGGGCCCGGCAAGCGGCTCATCGGTCACGCCGGCGGCACTGTCGCCCACGATTCGGCGCCCGAGACCGTGGTCTTCGCCGTTTATGTCACCCCCGCCTACCGGGGCGGCAAGGTGCTTCCGGAGCTGATGGAGGCCGTCTTCGACTGGTCGCGGCGGGCCGGGCGGCGCCGGACGATGCTCGAGGTGGTCGTCGGCAATGATCGGGCCGTCCGGGCGTACGAGAAACTCGGTTTTGAAGACACCGGCGAACGCGTGCCCCACCCGGTGCTGCCGGCCCTGACCGAGCTGCGCATGCGGCGGCGGATCTGATGGCCCGGCGGCATGTGGCGCGCAGCCTGATCACCGCGGTGAACGGGACCACCGCCGTGGGCCTGCTCGTCGCCAAGCTGGGCGGCGCCAAGCTGCGGCGCGGCCGGAACGGGGTGTTGATCGCCGAGGGTTACCGGCTTCGGGTGCCGCCCGCGACGTGTTTCACGGTGGGCTCGGTGATCATGACGAGGCGGACGGCCGATTGGCTCCTCTCGCCCGAGAAGCAGGCCCTGTTCGGGCACGAATCCCACCACGCCACCCAGTACGCCGTACTCGGACCGCTGTTCTGGCCCGCCTACTGGGTGGCGTGCGGCTATTCGTACGCGATGTCACGCACCTACGGTTCCCGCAACATCTTCGAGCGGATGGCCGGCCTGGACGCGGGCGGGTACAAGCGGCACGTCAGGCGACGGTCTTCTGCCACTGGATCAGCGACTCCACCGGCTGGAATCCCATCGCGCGATTGACCCGCAGCATGTGCTCGTTGCTGGCCGCGTTGAACGTGTCGATCACCTCGACCCGCGGGTCGCTCTCCCGGACGTACCGCAGGTTCTCCAATTTGACCACGAGCCCGAGCCGGTGACCTCGGTGCTCCGGGTCGACCAGGGTGATGCTCTGCCAGATCTGCGCCGGTTTCTCGTTCTCGACCGAGATGGTCGTCACCGCGACCAGGCGCCCGTCGCGCAGCGCGCCGGAGTGGTAGGTGGTGCGCCCGCGCCGGGCCCGTGACCGCTCGTCCTCGCGGATCCGCTCGGCGTCGACCTTCTGCGCTTCCCAGGCGAGGTCGCCGACGGGCGAGTCGGTGAGGAGGCGGCCGCTGAGGTAGGCCACGTCGTCGATGATGTCGTCGGGTGCCACCCCGCTCCATTGCACCAGCCGGTAGTCGCCGGCCCCCGCCCACGCCTCGGCCAGCAGCTTGTCGAGGTAGGGCTGGTCGACCGTGGCGAGGTCGAGCCGGCTGCGGATCTCCTCGAGCCCGGCCGTGGCGCCCATCGCGGTGGCGAACGCGCCGCCGTCCGGGTGCCTCTGCACGGTCGGCCCGATCAGGTGGCGACGGCCGAGCTCGTGCGTGCGCGCCACGGCCAGCTCCCACAGCGCCCGCCCCACGCCCTGCCGCCGCGCCGAGGGCAGCACGCCCAGCTCGAGGTCGACCGTGTCGAGGTTGTCGTCCTGCGGCAGCCCCAGGGTCAGCAGCCCGACCGGCTCGCCGTCCAGCAGACCCAGGCTGCGCTCGTACGCGTAATCCGGCCACCCGTTCGCCACGGCGGCCCGATAGCCCTCCAGCGAGGAGAACGGAACGTCCGGCTGGTCGTGCTCCTGACAGGCGCGAGCGATCGCGTACGCCGTCTCCACCGCCTCACCGAGCGGCTCGGTGCGCACCCGCCCGCTCACAGGTCGTGCTGCCATTCGGTGGAGGTCTCGACCGCGCGGTAGCCCATGGCCCGGTTGATCCGCAGCATGTGCTCGTTCTGCGAGGCGTTGAAGGTGTCGATCGCCTCGATGCCGGGCCGGTGGTGGCGGATGTTGTCGAGGTTGGCCAGTTTCACCAGCAGGCCGAGGCGGTGGCCGCGGTGGCCGGGGTCGACCAGCGTGGTCTGCTGCCAGGCCTGTACGGGCTGGGCCAGCTCGCCGGCGATGACCGTCCAGGCCACCAGCTTGTCGCCGTGCAGCGCCCCCGCGCAGTAGCTGATCCGGCCGCGTTTCTGCCGCGCCTCCTCGTCCTCGCGCAGGCGGTCGGCGTCGATCTTCTCCGGTTCCCAGGCGATGTCGCCGGTCGGCGCGTCGGCCAGCAGCCGGCTCTCCAGATAGGCGACGTCGTCGATGATCTCGCGGGCCGGCACACCGAGCCAGTCGATCACCCGGTAGCCCTCGGCGTGGGCCAGCGCCTCCGCGCGCAGCTTGTCGAGGTGGCCCTCGTCGATCTTGGTCAGGTCGAGCCGGCTACGGGTGTCCTCCAGGCCCGCGACGGCGCCCATCGCGCGGGCGAACGCGGCGCCGTCGGGGTGGGTGTCCACGGTCGAGCCGATGACGTGTTTGCGGCCGTTCGCGGCGGCGCGCTCGAGCATGAACTCGTAGAGGGCCCGGCCCACACCGTGCCGCCGGTGTTCCGGCAGGACGTCGAGCACCATGTGCGCGTTGGTGAGGTTGTCGAGCTGGAACAGCTCCAGTCCTCCGAAGCCGACCGGTTCGCCGTCGAGCAGACCGAGGTACCGCTCGAAGGCCGCGCCGGGTGGCGGATGGAGCAGGCCCGCTTTGAAGGCTTTCTCGGTCATGAAGGGCAGGTCGGGGGATTCGTGTTGCTTCGCGGCCCGCAGGATCCGGTAGGCGACGGGATCCCGCCCGTCAAAGGGCTCGATCGATACACGCATGGCCGCCACCCTTCCGGGCGACGGCCATGAACGCGAACGATTTTGGTCGGGAGAACGGACGCACACCGCCTCCGGCAGTGGGTCGTTGGGTCCCTCGAGAGATTGTCACCAAGCTCGAGGTGAGGGACCGCGTACGGCGTCGCGCCCTCCCGCAGAGAGCATCCTGCCGACCCGGAGATCGGTTCGCAAGTCCTCGCGGGATGGAATTCTCACTTGCTGGCAGATTGCCGACTACAGAGTGTTATCCGAGCAGGCCGGCCTCGCGCGCGCCCTTCAGCGACGGCTTGATCGTGTGAGTCGGGCCGACCTGGCCGGCGACCGCGTCGAGGGTCTTGAGTCCCTCGCCCGTGTTGTAGACGACGGTCTCCTTCTCGGGGTCGAGCTTTCCGCTCTCCACAAGCTTCTTGAATACGGCCACAGTGGTGCCGCCGGCGGTCTCGGCGAAGATGCCGGTCGTCTCGGCCAGCAGCCGGATGCCGGCGCGGATCTCCTCGTCGTCGGCGTAGTCCATCCAGCCGCCGGTGCGCTTGACGGCCTCGATCGCGTACGCCCCGGCCGCCGGGTCGCCGATGTTCAGCGACTTCGCGATGCCGGTCGGCTTCACCGGGACGATCTCGTCGGTGCCCTTCTGCAGCGCCGTGGCGATCGGGTTGCAGCCGGCCGACTGGGCGCCGAAGACCGTCCAGCCGCCCTCGGGCGGCTCGGCCAGGCCGATCTCGACCAGCTCGCTGAACGCCTTGTCGACCTTGGTCAGCAGCTCGCCCGAGGCCATCGGGATGACCACCTGAGCCGGGATGCGCCAACCGAGCTGCTCGGCCACCTCGTACCCCAGGGTCTTGGAACCCTCGGCGTAGAACGGGCGCACGTTGACGTTGACGAAGGCGGTGTCCTCGAACTCGTCGGTCTCCACGAGCTCGCCGCAGAGCCGGTTCACGTCGTCGTACGAGCCCTCGATGGCCACCAGCTCGCCGCCGTACACAGCGGTCGTGATGATCTTTCCCTGCTCGAGGTCGTGCGGGATGAAGACGATGCTGGGGGCGCCGGCCCGGGCCGCGTGCGCGGCCACCGAGTTGGCCAGGTTGCCGGTGGAGGCGCAGGCGAAGCGGGTGAAGCCGAGCCCGCGGGCCGCGGTGAGCGCCACCGAGACGACCCGGTCCTTGAACGAGTGGGTCGGGTTGGCCGAGTCGTCCTTGACGTACAGGGGCGCCCGCAGGCCGACCGCGGCGGCCAGGGCCGGGGCGCTGACCAGCGGCGTCAGCCCGGGGTCGAGGGTCACCCGGGTGGCCGGGTCCTGCCCGGCGGGCAGCAGCGCCGCGTAGCGCCAGATGTTCTGCGGGCCCGACTCGATGTCGGCCCGGGTCACCCGCGCGAGGGCCGCCTGGTCGTAGGCGACCTCGAGCGGGCCGAAACACTCGTAACAGGCGTGCTGCGCGACCAGCGGGTATTCCGCACCGCAGGCACGGCAGACGAGACCCTTGGCGGGCGAAGTGGTGGTGGTAGCGCTGGGTGCACTGACGGTAGACGTCATCGAGGCCTTCCCTCTCATCTTTCCCCGCGGCGACCTGCCGGCGAGGACGGAATTAGCACCTGCCGCGCTCGGCCTCGTCATCGAGACTGCGTGGTGGTTGCCGGGGCTTCATCGGGCCGTTCCCTCTGCCCCTCTGGATGAGGTATTCAGTTGTTTCCCACACCTTACGACGAAATCCCGGTAAGACGCTCGCGGGTTCCCGAGGTGTGAGCCACACCCTTCAGCGGTAGCGGGCGATCATCGTACGGACGGCCTCGGTGACCGCCTTGTCGTTGGCGGCGGCGCCCGGCGCCCAGTCGGTGAGCAGCAGCGACGGCCAGAAGACGAAGTTCGAGATCATGCCGAGGAACTGGGTCGCGGCCATCTCGGGGTCCTCGAGCTTCGCGTCGGACAGGTACCGCCGTACCGACTCGAAGTAGGGCATCTTCCCCCGGCTGAACTGGGCCTCGCCCAGCTCCGGAAAGCGCGGCAGCTCGGCGATGACGATCCGGAAGAGCGCGGTCATGCCCGGCCGCGTCAGCAGCTCGACGTAGCGGCGGCCGATCGCCGTCAGCCCCGCTTCCAGATCGTCCACCGGCGGCTCGGGACCGTCCGCGTCCTCGACCCGCCACGACTCGGTGACGATGGCGTCGAAGAGCGCGGCCTTGGTCGGGAACTGCTTGAACAGCGTGGCCTTGGAGACCCCGGCCGCGTCGGCGATCTTCGCGAGCGACGTCCCGTCGTAGCCGGACGCGAGAAACAGGCCGGTCGCCGCGTCCAGGATCGCCGCGCGCTTCTGCTCGGCGACGCGCTGGTGGTACGTGCTCATGCCCTCAGTATGACCAACAGCGAGGTGAGTCACTTGACTCACCTCGGCTCCGAATGGTGAGGTGAGTCGGTCAGCTCACCTCCGAACGAAGGACGCACCATGCGCTTCACCGATCACACCGTCCTGATCACCGGTGGCACCGGCGGGATGGGCGAGAGTCACGTCCGCGCCTTCCACGCCGAGGGCGCCGACGTCGTCATCGGCAGCACGGCCACCGGCCTGGCCCGGGCCACCGAGCTCGCCGAGGAGCTGGGGGCCTTCCCGGTACGCCTCGACGTCACCAGCGAGGACGACTGGACGACCGCCGTGGCCGCCGCCGAGAAGGCGTACGGGAAAGTCTCGATCCTGGTCAACAACGCCGGAGCGCAGAACCCGGCGACACCGATCGAGGCCACCGGCCGGGACCTCTGGGACCGCACCTTCGCGGTGAACGTGACCGGCCAGTTCCTCGGCATCAAGGCGGTCACCCCCGCGATGCGCCGGGCGGGCGGCGGCGCGATCGTCAACATCGGCTCGACCATGGCGTACGGCGGCACGTCCCGCTACGCCTCCTACGTGGCCGCCAAGTGGGCCCTGCGCGGCCTGACCCGCAGCGCCGCCCTCGAACTGGGCCGCGACAACATCCGGGTCAACGCCCTGCACCCCGGCGTGATCGCCACCAAGCTGATCACCGAGCCGGCCGAGCCCGGCGGCCGCCCGATCGCCGACTTCTACGACCCTTCGCCGTACGCCGTACCCCGCCTCGGCGAACCCGCCGACATCACCGCCACCCTGCTTCACCTGGCCGGCTCGCCCTTCACCACCGGCACCGACGTGGTCGTCGACGGCGGTCTCCTGCTCGGCCCGGCCCTCTGAGCTCACGTGACGAAGGCGGTCGAGATCCGCGACCTGGTCAGTCGCTGAGACCCAGCATCGCCCGGCAGGCCGGCACCCCGTCGACGACGACCGGGGGCCGCGCCTGCCCACTCCAGCCCTCCCGGGTCAGCCGCAGCCGGTCGGAGACGAGCGCCTCACCGTCCCGCGCGTCCACCGAGATCCCGTCCGGCCGATAGCCGAGCTTGCGCGACACCCGCTGCGACGCGTGGTTGTCCTGGAACACCTCGGTCAGCGCCGCCGTGGCGCCGAGATGGTCGAACGCCAGCGCCAGCAGCCCGGCCCGGGCCTCGGTCCCGTAGCCCCGCCCCTGATGCGCGAGCCCCAGCCACGACCAGGTCTTGACCTCCCGCACCACCGCGAAGTCCCGCGCCCGGAGCCCGACCAGCCCGATCGGCTCCCCATCCCGGAACACCCCGAACCCGAGCTCCCAGTCGTCGGGCCGCCACGAGGCCAGCGCCGCCCAGTGCCCGCGCAGAACCGCCCGCGCCCGCTCCTCGGCGCTCCCGTCGGTCCACGGCGTCAGAAACGGCCGCTCCCCGTCCCGGTGCACCCCGGCACCCGCCAGCCGCGCCAGCTTCTCCAGCTCGTCCTCATCGGGAAGCCGCAACTCGACCCGCGCCCCGACAACCCGCAGCCCGAACGGCGGCCAAAGATCGGCATTCATCCCGTGATCCTGGCCGCCCACCCACAGCCCTCAGATGGCCGGGGTCGTACTCAGAAGCCAGGCCATCGGCTGGGCACCCTCGGGCTCCAGCATGTATTCGCCGGCGCCACCGTCGAGACGATGGCGATGAACGGTCGTGACGCCGTCGCGCTCGACGATCCAGTAGTGCGGAATCCCGGCCTTGGCATATTCGATCTTCTTGATCACCCGGTCGACCACCTCGGAGCCCCGGGACACCACCTCGATGGCGAGCAGCAGGCCCACGATGCCGGCATAGCTCGACCGAGCCGGACGCGGCGGCTGGTCCTTCGCCCACACAGTCAGGTCGGGCACCCGCCCGCCACCGACGTCGATGCCGCAGTCCGTCACCACTTGATCCGGGCCGTAACCGTTGGTCAGGAACCAGGCGAACATCCTCGAGACCAACAGCGCGTGTTCGGGGTCGGCGGGGGGCACAACGGACAACACTCCCTCAGGGCTGAGTTCGTAACGATGGTTCTCGTCGGCCGCCGCCATCACCGCAAGGTCATCCAACGTCACCTGCGCCGGCATCCCAGCACCCACGGCCTCGGCGCTCATCATGCCTCCCTCAGCAGTGCGCGTGTTTCATCCGCGTACCCCACCAACGTACCGGCAGAGGGGTTTGAAGGGGGTGGTCTCCACCCGGAGTGGTTCGGGTGGCTGCGGACGGTCACTGGAATGGCGGGATTGGCGTGAGAAGGGCTCGGGATATTGACGGGAGTGCCTAAAGTCTCGCGGGTGACTGCCGTATTGGAGATTGCCGGGCTGCAGAAGACCTATCGCAGCCGCAAAGGGACGCGGAAGGCGCTCGACGGGTTCGACATGGTTGTCGAGGCGGGTCAGGTGCATGGCTTTCTCGGGCCCAACGGGTCGGGGAAGACCACCACGTTGCGGACGCTGCTGGGGCTGATCAAACCCAATGGCGGCCGCATGGCCATTCTCGGCAAGGAGGTTCCGCGGCATCTGCCGGAGACGGCCGGGCAGGTCGGGGCGATTGTGGAGAGCCCGCAGTTCTTCGGCAATTTCAGCGCGTCCGACACGCTGTCGCTGCTGGCCGACGCCGGCAATGTGCGACGGCAGCGGGTGACCGAGGTGCTGGAGCTGGTCGGGCTGCGCGATCGGGGCAAGGATCGGGTCAAGACCTATTCGCTCGGTATGAAGCAGCGCCTCGCGGTGGCTTCCGCTCTGCTCAAGGAGCCGAAGCTGCTGATTCTGGACGAGCCGGCGAACGGTCTCGACCCGGGCGGTATCCGGGAGATGCGGTCGCTGATGCGCACCCTGGCCGAGTCCGGCATGACCGTCGTGTTGTCCAGCCACATCCTCGGTGAGATCCAGCTGATCTGCGACGAGGTCACCATCATCTCGGCCGGGCGGCGGGTGGCCGCCGGCTCGGTCGCCTCCGTGCTGGCCAGCCACACCAGTTCGTCGGTCAAGGTCCGGCTGGAGCCGGGGGTGGACCAGCGGGCCGCGGTCGAGGTGCTACGGGCGAACGGCGCCCAGGTCACCGTCGAAACCGACCACTTCACCGTCGGCAACGCCGGCAACCCGGCGCAGATCACCCGGATCCTGGCCGAGCGGCAGATCTACGTCAGCGAGCTGACCCCGGTCTCGGCCGACCTGGAGAGCGTCTTCCTCGAGTTGACCGGCACCGCGCCGGTCGAGGGGCAGAACCGCCAGGTCGATCAGACCGCGAGCGTCGGAGGGTGGGGACAGTGAGCCTCTACAAGGCGGAGACCCGGCGGCTGTTCAAGCGCCGATTCACCAAGCTTTTCCTGATCGGCGCGGTGGCCGTGCTGGCCGCCGTCGCCATCGGCATCTTCTTCTCCAACCAGAAGGTCGGCCCCACCCAGATCGCCGCGGCCAAGGCGGAGGCCCAGGCCCAGTTCGAGCGGGACAGCCAGCAGGCAGTGAAGGACAAGGCGTCCTGTGAGGCGGCCAAAGGCACCCCGCAGGCGAACCAGTGGCCGCCGGACTGCGAGCAGCTCGCCCCGGCGAGCCAGGAGAACTACAACTACGAGTGGTACATGCCGCCGACGTTCATCCTGCGGGAGAGCTTCCCGGACATGGCGACCACGCTGGCGGCGCTGCTGGCGCTGGCCGCCTTCATCGTCGGCGCGTCGTTCGTGGGTGCCGAGTGGAGCAGCGGCGGCATGATGAATCTGCTGCTGTGGCGGCCTCAGCGGCTGAAGGTACTGGGCACGAAATTGCTCACTCTGCTGGCGAGTTTCACCGTCATCACGGTGGTGTTGTCGGCGATCTGGACGGGCGTCTTCTATCTGATCGCCGAGCTTCGGGGCAACACCGACAGCATGACCTCGGGCGTCTGGCAGTCCTTCGCGCTCATGGAGTTGCGCGGCCTGATTCTCGTGCTGGTCGCGGGGGCTGTCGGTTTCGGCCTGGCCTCGCTCGGGCGGCACACCGCGATGGCGCTGGGCGTGACCATCGGCGCCGTGATCGTGTTCCAGTTCGGACTGGGCGTGGTGCTGGAGCTGGCCAAGGTGAAGTTCGTTCAGGCGTACCTGATCCCGGCCTGGATCACCGCCTGGATGAACAAGGAGGTCACGATCGAGGACTACAACTCCTGTGACTTCTCCTCGGTCAACGGTTGCCAGCCGGCTCAGCTGACGCTGACGTGGCCGATGGCGGCCGCCCTGCTGGGTGGCGTCTTCGTCGTTGTCACCGGCGCCGCAATGTGGACGATGCGTAGTCGAGACATCACATAATGTAAGAGCTTATGCTGACGACCATGTCCGACGAGCAGCCGCCCATTCCGGCGCCCCGCGAGCCGGACAAGTCTGAATTATCCGACCGGGACCGCGAGATCCTGTCCTTCGAGGCCCGCTGGTGGAAACACGCGGGCGCGAAGGAACAGGCCATCCGGGACACGTTCGAGCTCTCCTCGACGCGCTACTACCAGCTGCTGAACGCGCTGCTGGACAACCCGGCGGCCCTCGAGCACGATCCCGTGCTGGTGGGCCGCCTCCGGCGTCTCCGATCGACGCGCGCGCGAACGCGCCGCCGATAGAATCAGGGCTGGTGCGTTTCCGCGTACGCCTCGAGCCACGCCACCTGAGTCGGATCAAGTGACGCCCGTACGCGCCGGCGCGCGCTCGCCACGTTGCCGGCCGTGACAGTGGTCGCCTCCAGCGAGTCCCGCATCGCGGCCAGCGCCGCCTCGCGGATCAGCGCCGCGCAGTCGGCCGCCGAGAAGCCCTCCAGCTCGGCCCCGAGGACCTTGAGATCGACCGCCTCGTCCAACGGCACCGCCTTGGCCGAGGCCTGAAGGATCGCGGCCCGCGCGTCGGCGTCCGGCGGCGGCACGTAGATCAGGCGCTCGAGCCGCCCCGGCCGCAGCAGCGCCGGGTCGATCAGGTCGGGCCGGTTGGTCGCCCCGATCACCACCACGTTGCGCAGGTCCTCCACGCCGTCGAGCTCGGTCAGCAGGGCCGCCACCACCCGGTCGGCCGTGCCCCCGTCGGTCGCCTGCCCGCGGGTCGGCGCCAGCGCGTCGACCTCGTCCAGGAAGACCAGCGTGGGCGCCGCCTCCCGGGCCCGGCGGAACAGCTCCCGGACCGCCCGCTCGCTGTCGCCGACCCACTTGCTCAGCAGCTCGGCGCCCTTGACCGACAGCACGTTGGCCTTGCCGGTGCCGGCGATCGCCTTGACCAGGTACGTCTTTCCGCAACCGGGCGGGCCGTAGAGCAGGACACCGCGCGGGGGCGAGACGCCGAGCCGGGCGAACGTGTCCGGGTAGGTCAGCGGCCACAGCACCGACTCGGTGAGCACCTGCTTGACGTCGGCCAGGTCGCCCACGTCGTCGAGGGTCACGGCGGCCACCTCGAGCGTCGAGTCGGCCATCGAGGTGGGCCGGACGACGTCGAGCGCGGCCTCGAAGTCGGCCATGGTCACGGTCGGCGACTCGGCGTCCTTCTGCCGCAGGGCGGCCCGCACCCCGGCCTCGCGGGCCAGCGCGCCCAGGTCGGCGGCGACGAAGCCCGGCGTGCGCCCGGAGATCTCGTCGAGGCGTACGTCCTCGGCCAGCGGCACGCCGCGGGTGAGCACGGCCAGCTGCTCGCGGCGCAGCGCCTGGTCGGGCAGGGGCACTGCCAGCTGGACGGCGAGCAGGTCGGGCGCGCGCAGCGACGGGTCGACCGACTCGGGCCGGCTCGTGGTGCACACCACGGCCGCACCGGACCGAACGACCTCTTCGAGGATCTGGCGGAAGACAGTGGCGATCGGCTTGGGCTCGTCGCGCGGGGCGAGCGCGTCCACGTCCGAGAACAAGAGGACGGCCGGCCCGCCGGAGCGAGCATCGCGCGCCAGCTCGCGCAACCTGCCCGCGGCCGAGTCGGCGGCCAGCGCGGCCAGCTCCGGCGCCCACGTGGGGAGCACACGGGCGCCGACCTGCGCCGCCACGGCCCGTACCAGCGCGGATTTTCCTGATCCGGCCGGACCCGAGATCAGCACGCCCAGCGACACCTTGGTGTTGAGCCGGGCCAGCACCTCGCCGTGGTGGAAGCCGAGGTCGAGCAGTTCCTCGAGCTCCTTGGCCTGCGCCCGCAGGCCGGGCAGGTCGTCGATGCTCGGCGGCGGCACGTCCGGATCGGTCGAGGCGGGCGCCTGCGGCCGCGCGGCCGGGCCGGGCACCGGCGACGACGACTGGCCGTCCTGCCAGCCGACCACCGAGTCCATGGTGACCACGGCGGCCTCGGCCCCCTCGACCGCGACCACGGTCAGCAGCGCCGTCGTCCACTGATATCCGAGCCGGTTGCGCAGGTTCCGGCCGATGTCCTGAACCGGCATGCGCTGACCCTCGCGCAGCGGCACGTCCTGCGGGTAGAGGGACACGTTGTCGCCCTCGCTGAGCACCTTGCCCAGCAGGGCCAGGCGCAGGATCTCGGGCGAGACCAGCGCGACCACGTCGGCCGGTCCGGCCAGCGTGACCCGCCGCGCGGCTACCGCCGGCAGCTTGGCCACGGTGACCCGGGCGCCGTCGCGGATGCCGAGGTTGCCCAGGGTGAGGTCGTCGGCGTAGAGGAACTCGCGGCTCGCGGACGCCTCGGCCTTGGCGGCCAGCGCCGCGGTCGTGCGGCCGCCGGTCAGCCGTACCGGATCACCGGGGTTGATCGTCAGGGCCGTCATGACCGCCGGGTGCAGGCGGACCACACCGCGGCGGTTGTCGAGACCGGCCAGCCGAAGGGTCGCCGTCAGCGTGAGTTCTTCGTCCACCGGGCCAACGCTATCGTCCGCCGGCTCCTGAGAGGTTTCACAGCCGCCGCTCAGACCCGGCCGGATAGCGTTTCGGCATGTCTTGGTCATCACGGCTGCCCCGGCTCACCCGTAGCCGCGTCATCGCCGGCGCTGTGGTCCTCGTGCTCGTCGCGGGGCTGGTCGGGTGGGCCGCCCGGCCGGAAAGCAAGAGCTGGACCGTGAAGGACCAGATGATCACCGTGCCGACCGGGCCCGGCGGCGCGGCGACAGTCGCCCTCGACACCCGGCTCTACCTGCCCGAAGACCACGACGACAAGGTACCGGCGGTGCTGCTCGCGCACGGCTTCGGCGGCACCAAGGATTCGGTCAGCGACGACGCCGAGTCCCTGGCCGACCGGGGCTACGCCGTGCTGACCTGGACCGCGCAGGGGTTCGGCCGCAGCGGGGGCCAGATCCACCTGGACAGCCCCGACTACGAGGTGCGCGACGCCCAGGGCCTGCTCGACTGGCTCGCCCAGCGTCCCGAGATCCGGACCGACGCCACCGGCGACCCGCGCGTCGGGGTGGTCGGCGGCTCGTACGGCGGCGCCCTGGCCTTGATGCTCGCGGCCCAGGACTCACGGGTCGACGCGATCGTCCCGTCGATCACCTGGAACGACCTGAACAACGTCTTCCTGCAGCAGTCCGCGGCCACCGAGACCACCGGCGTCTTCAAGAAGGGCTGGGCCGGCGTCTTCTTCGGCAACGGCGGTTCCGACGCACCCTCCGGTGCGCTCGCCAACCCCGCCTGCGGGCGCTTCGCCGCCGACATCTGCGCCGCCTATCTGCAGGTCGCCACCACGGGCGTACCCGATCAAAAAACTTCGGATCTTCTTCGCAGGTCGAGCCCGGCGCCGGTCCTGAACAAGATCAAGGCGCCCACCCTGCTGGTGCAGGGCGAGGTCGACACGCTCTTCCCGCTCTCCGAGGCCGACGCGAACGCCAAGGGCATCGCCGCCGCCGGCACCCCGGTGCGGGTCGCCTGGTTCACCGGCGGCCACGACGGCGGGGCCGGCCCGCAGACCGACCAGGACAGGGTGAAGTTCCTGACCGTGCAGTGGCTCGACCACTACGTGAAGGGCGAGGGCGACAAGCCGTCCGACAGCTTCACGTACTCGCGGGTGGCCGGCTTCAGCGCGCTCGACCGGGGCCTGGTGACCAACGGGTACTCCACCGGCACGTACCCCGGACTCGGCGGAACCGGAACCACCCAGATCTCCCTCGAAGGATCGGCGCAGCCGATCGCCAACCCGCCGAACGGCAACCCGGGCGCCCTGTCGTCCCTGCCCGGCACCGGCGGCCGGCTCAGCACGCTGCTGGCCGGCGTGGCCGCCGACATCCCCGGCCAGTTCGCCGCCTTCAACTCCGGCCCGCTGGCCGAGGCGGTCGACGTGGCGGGCTCGCCGACCGTGCGGCTGCGGGCCGCCTCGCCGACCGGTGAGGCCACCCTGTTCGTCAAGCTCTACGACGTCGACCAGCAGGGCGCCGAGACGCTGAGCGCCGGCCTGATCGCCCCGGTCCGGCTCACCGGCCTGCCGTCGTCGATCTCCGCGGCCCAACCGGTCACGGTCACCCTGCCCGCGATCGTCCGCCAGATCGACAAGGGTCATTCCGTACGGGTCGTGGTCGCCACCACCGACCAGGCGTTCCTCTCGCCCACCGCACCCGCCACGTACACCGTCGCGGTCGAACCGGCGCTCACCCTGCCGACCGTCGTCGGCGAGCCGATCGCCAACCCGCAGACCGTGTGGCGCTACGTGCTGGCCGGGCTCCTGCTGGCCATCGCCCTCGGCCTCGCGGTGGTCCTTCTCGTGCGCCGCCGCCGGCTTCGCCGGCAGCACATCCCCACTCTTTCGCAATTCGCCGACACGCCGCTGGTCGTGAAGGGCCTGCGCAAGGCGTACGGGGACGGGTTCGTGGCCGTGGAGGAAATCAGCTTCACGGTCGAGCGCGGTCAGGTCGTCGGCCTGCTCGGCCCCAACGGCGCGGGCAAGACCACCACGCTGCGCGTGCTCATGGGCCTGACCATGCCGACCGCCGGCGAGGCCCTGGTCTTCGGCCACCGGCTCGTCCCCGGCTCGCCGGTGCTGTCCCGGGTCGGCGCGCTCGTCGAAGGCCCCGGCTTCATGCCGCACATGACCGGCTGGGAGAACCTGCAGGCGTACTGGAAAGCCACCGGCCGCCCGGTCGAGGACGCGCACTTCGACGATGCCCTGGCCATCGCCGGCCTGGGCGACTCGGTGCACCGGCGCACCCGCAAGTACAGCCACGGCATGCGCCAGCGGCTCGCCATCGCCCAGGCCATGCTCGGCCTGCCCGAACTGCTGGTGCTCGACGAACCCACCGACGGCCTCGACCCGCCGCAGATCGCCGAGATGCGCCGCGTCCTGAAGCGCTACGCCACCGACGGCCGGGCGGTGCTGGTCTCCAGCCACCTGCTGGCCGAGGTGGAACAGACCTGCACGCACGCCGTGGTGGTCAACAAGGGCCGGATCGTCGCCGCCGGCCCCGTCGAGGACATCGTCGGCGAGTCCCCCTCGGTGCAGATCGAGGTCTCCGACGTGCCCGCGGCGTCCCGGGTCCTCAGCGACCTGGGCGTGCGCTCGGTGACCCCCGACGGCCCCAGCGGCCTGATCGTGGACGTGAACGGCACCCCGCGCTCCGAGGTGATCGCCTCGCTGGTGCGGGCCGGGGTGGACGTGGACCGTGTGGTGCCGCGCCGGCGCCTCGAGGACGCTTTCCTGGCCCTGGTCGGGGAGAGCTCGGCAGGAAGTGGAGACCGATGAGCGTCACTAGTGCCGGCGCGACCGGCTACCGGCCGTCCCGCACCCTGCCCATCTGGGCCGAGGTGCGCCGGCAGGCGTCCCGCCGGCGTACCCAGGGCGCCCTGGGCTTCATGGTCCTGCTGCCGCTGATCGTCCTGGTGGCGTTCGCCGTCGGCGGCAACGGCGACGACGACTCCGAGGGCAGCGCCTTCGGCAGCCTGGTCGACCTGGCCACCTCCGGCGGCCTCAACTTCGCCCTGTTCTGCCTGGCCGTGTCGGCGGGCTTCCTGCTGGTGGTGGTGGTCGCCCTGTTCTGCGGCGACCCGGTGGCCAGCGAGGCCGGTTGGGGCAGCCTCAGATACCTGCTGGCCATCCCCGTCCCGAGGGCCCGCCTGCTGGCGGTGAAGCTGATCGTCGCCCTGCTGTACTCGCTGGCGGCCCTGCTGACCTTGACCGCGACGGCCCTGATCGCCGGCACGATCCGCTACGGCTGGCACCCCCTGGGCAGCTCGGTGGCGGCCGAGATCCCACCCGGCCCCGGCCTGCTCCGCATCCTGGGCGTGGCGGGCTACCTGGCCGTCTCGATGCTGATCGTGGCCGGCATAGCCTTCCTGCTGACCGTCCTGACCGACGCCCCACTGGCCGCGGTCGGCGGCGCGGTGATGCTCTGGATCCTGTCCAGCATCCTCGACCAGATCACCGCCCTGGGCGGCATCCGCAACATCCTGCCCACCCACTACAGCGACGCCTGGATGGGCCTGCTCTCCACCCCCGCCCAGGTGGACGACCTGGTCAAGGGCGCCATCAGCGCCGTCTGCTACGCCACGGTGTGCTGGTCCTTGGCGTTCTGGCGCTTCACCCGCAAGGACGTCACTTCCTGAACGCCGCGATGTCCCCCCGCAGTTCCTCGTCGAGCTCCTCGAGCTCCGCGACGTCGATCACGGCCCGCAGCCGCGCCGCCTGGTCGGCGTGCCCCTGCCAGTAGGCGTGCGGCACCCGCACCACAGCGGCCAGCAGGTCACCCGGATAGAAATCACCTTCGGCGAGGGGGTCACGCTCCAACTCGTCCAGCGCCAGCGGAAGAAGAATCTCGAGCCCTTCCTTCTGCCCGATGAGCACACGCAGCCCTTCGACCCCCAGCGCCCCGACCGGCCGCCGGCGCAGCGCGTAGACGGTTGCCACCAGCCGGGAGGCGTCCGCCGGCGGCTCGCCCCACGCCTTCCCCTCGATCTCTTCCAGCGACTGCTGCACGTCTGTCTCCTAGATACGGGGTACGAACTGCTCCGAATGATCGAGCAGACGGCTGGCCTCGGACAACTCGCCCTGATAGGCGGCGCGTTCCGCCTCGGTCGTCCGGGAGTCGCCGAGCAACCGTTTGAGCTGATCGATCCGGCGCGTGAGCCCACGCTGAGCGTTGCGCACCTCATCCACGTGGTCCCACGGCTGGCCGGACGGCTTCCGGGCGACGACCTCGCCGTTCAGCTCGCGCCGGGCCGCGTCCAGATCCCGGTCCGTCAGGTGTTCCTTCATCCGGTCGGTCTTGGTCGGCACCGACCGCGACGGCTGACTGCCGCTCATCGGCGAGACCGCGTCCTCGCCGGCGGCGTGCTGCATGAGGGAGGTCGTGGCGGCCCCGGTGATGGCCACCCCGGTCGTGATGCCGGCGGCCGACACGACGTTCAGCGGCACCCCGGCGACCGCGCCCACGCCGGTCACGTCGAGCGCGACTCCCAGCCCCTCACCACCCGCGCTGACCGCGGTCAGCAGGAGCCCACCGGCCAGGGCGGCGGTCTCGCCCGGATGCTGGATCATCGCGTTGCCGAACGACGCGAGTCCGTTGACGACGTCCGCGCCCACATCGAGCGCGAAGTCGCCCACCGCGTCGAGCCAACTCGATTCCTCCGGCGCCGCGTCGGCCTCCGCGTCGAGGAACCGGGCCGCGGCGTCACCGTCCTGGGCGACCTGGTCACGTGCGTTCCGCAGGGTGTCCCGCGCCGCCTGCCGCCCGGCCTCCCCGCCGTCCACGAAGGGCGCGACGACCTGGCCCGGCACGGCCTGCGCGACCTGCTGGTCGTACGCCTGCCGGGCGCGCGCCGACGCGGCCTCGCCCTCGTCCCACAGCCTGATCGCCTCGGCCGCCTGGCCCTGCGCCCACCGCAGAGTGCCCGCGTAGACGTTCAGGCCGTCGGCGGCGGTGGCGAGCGAGTTGGAAGCCTCGTACCACTTGTTGGGCTCGTAACTGAACTTCTCCCGGAACGCGTCGCCGGCTTCACCCGTCCAGGCGCCGGTGTCGATGTCGACCAGGCCGTCGCCGGCCTTCTCCGCGTTGGCCGCTCTGTCCCGCAGCGCCCGCACGTTGCTCTCCACCGCGGCCGGATCACCCGGCACCAGCGCCAGCGGGTCGTGGGTCTGGCCGAGCTCAGTCATCGACGACCCCCTTGGCCGGGTCGGTGGTCAGGCGCCCGGCCGAGGCGGCATCCGCCGACCGGTAGGCCCGCGCCGCCTCGTCCAGGATCTTCCCGATCGCCTCGGCGTCGTCCACGAGAATGTCGAGGCCTTCGTTCCACCGGTCGCAGAAGTTCTCCATCGCCCGGTGCAGCCTCGCGTGCCCGTAGGCACCGGCCGCCCGGTCCAGATCTTCCAGAGCGGAGTCACGCTGGTCGGCCACGCTCTGCCTGATGCCCGCCGAGGCCGTTTCCAGGACCTCGATCTCCACGTGGAACCCGGCACCGTCCATGGTTGTTCGCCTGCCTTCACCCCGTATCGGCGATCCGTCGAACGTCGCTCCCGCGAGGCTAGAACCCCTAGGCAATATCGACGTTGATCAACTTCTAGTGATGAACGAGCGAGGGATCGCGGCGCCGGGCGGCGCGCTGGGAGAGACTTGCTGGCGGAGGCAATGAGAAGCGATGTCGGAGGCTGTTTTCATGACTGCGATTCAAGAGATTCCGGTGCGGACGATCGACGGGGAGACCACGTCGCTCGGGGCGTATGACGGGCAGGTTCTGCTTGTGGTCAATGTGGCCTCGAAGTGTGGGCTCACGCCTCAGTACGACGGGCTGGAGAAGCTGCACGAGCGGTTTCGGGACAGCGGCTTCAGTGTGCTCGGTTTTCCGGCCAACGACTTCGCGGGGCAGGAGCCGGGGACCGATGAGGAGATCGCCGAGTTCTGCCGGAGCACCTTCGACGTGCAGTTCCCGATGTTCTCGAAGATCACGGTGAAGGGCGCGGGGCAGCACCCGCTGTACCAGGCGCTGACCGCGGCCCGCAAGCACGACGACGGCAGCACCGATGTGCAGTGGAACTTCGAGAAGTTCCTGATCTCGCGTACGGGTGAGGTCGTCGGCCGCTTCTCGCCGCAGGTCACCCCGGAGGACGAGGCACTGGTCGCCGCCGTACAGAAGCAGCTCTAAGCGCAGACGACCTGAACCCCGGCGTCCTCGAGCGCGGCCACCACGCCGGCCGGGGCGCCGGAGTCGGTGACCAGGGTTTCGACCTTGCTGATCGGGCAGATGCGGGCGAAGGCGTGGCCACCCAGCTTGGACGAGTCGGCGATCACCACCACGCGTTTGGCCCGCGCCACCATCAGGCTGTTCATGGCCGCCTCGCCCTCGTGGTGGGCCGCCGCGCCCAGCTCCACGTCCAGCGCGTCCACGCCGAGCAGCACGATGTCCAGCGTCACTTCCTTCAGCAGCGCGCCGCCCAGCGGCCCGACCAGCTCGAAGGACTGGGGGCGGACCACGCCGCCGGCCACCACGATCTTCATGCGGGAGCGGACCAGCAGCTCGTTGGCGATGTTCAGGGCGTTCGTCACCACGGTGAGCTGGGCGCCCTCGCCGCCGGCGTTCAGGTCCGGCCGTACGGCCAGGGCCCGCGCCACCTCGGTCATCGTGGTGCCGCCGTTGAGGCCGACGACCGTTCCGGGGGTGACGAGCCGGGCCGCGGCCTCGCCGATGCGCTGTTTCTCGGCCGAGTGTTTGGCGCTCTTGTAGCGCAGCGGCAGGTCGTACGAGACGCCGTTGGCGACGGCGCCGCCGCGGGTCCGGGTGATCATCTGCTGTTGGGCGAGCTGGTCGAAGTCGCGCCGGATGGTGGCCTGGGAGACGTCCAGGCGCTCAGCCGCGTCCTCCACGCTGACCCGGCCGCTCTCGGCGAGTAACTCGAGCAGGGCATTCCACCGCGCGTACCGGTCCACCGAGACTCCCCGATGAGCGTTCCATGATAAGAGTGTGCACATTAGTGAGCGAAAGCCCGGGAAGCAAACCTCGGCGCTGCGCACTCGGCGAAACGATGCTTGCGTCTCCGGCGGCCCTCTGCGCAGAATGGCGCTCGAAAGTGCCTAAAACCGAGCGCATATGCGCAGCGACGCACGGTGTGAAGGGTGTCCCATGAGCTACGTCAAGGTGGAGATCGCGAGCCAGCCCGAGTGCTGGCGCAAGGCCGCCGAGCTGGCCGACTCCCCGGGCCTGCCCGCCCACGGCGAACGGGTCGCCGTCGTCGGGTGCGGCACGTCGTGGTTCATGGCCAAGGCGTACGCGTCGTTGCGCGAACGGGCCGGCCACGGCGAGACCGACGCCTTCCAAGCCTCCGAGTTCCCGCACGGCCGCACCTACGACCGGATTGTCGCGATCACCCGCTCGGGCACCACCACCGAGGTGCTGGATCTGATCAAGCGGGAGAGCAACACGACGGTGATCACGGCCGTCGGGAGCGAAAAAGCGGCGCGGGAAGCCGACCACGCCATCGTGCTCGACTTCGCCGACGAGCGGTCGGTCGTGCAGACCCGCTTCGCCACCAGCGCCCTGGCCCTGTTGCGGTCCCACCTCGGCGAGGACATGGACCCGGTCGCGGCCGACGCCGAGGTCGCCATCCGCCTGCCGCTGCCGGTGCACCCCGCCCTGGCCGAGCAGATCACCTTCCTGGGCCGGGGCTGGACCGTGGGCCTGGCCGAGGAGGCCGCCCTGAAGTGCCGGGAGGCCGCCGGCTACTGGGCCGAGGCGTACCCGGCCATGGACTACCGGCACGGCCCGATCGCGATCGCCGCCCCGCGCCGCGTCGTCTGGGCCTTCGGCGACATCCCGGCCGGGCTGGCCGACGACGTGGAGGCCACCGGCGCCTCGTTCGTGCACAGCCGGCACCACGGCGGTTACGCCGCCCTGGGCAGCTGGTGCGGCGGCCGGGCCCCGCTCGACCCGATGGCCGACCTGGTCGTGGCCCAGCGCGTCGCCGTGCTGCTCGCCACCAGCCAGGGCCTCGACCCCGACCACCCCCGCAACCTCACCCGCTCCGTGATCCTGGGATGACGAACGTCGTCGTCGCCCTCGACGTGGGCGGCACGGGCATGAAGTGCGCCCTGGTCGGCACGGACGGCACGGTTCACCACTCCGAGCGCCACCCCACGCTGGCCGAGCGCGGCCCCGAGGCCGTCCTCGACAACATCGCCGGCATCGCCGACGGGCTGGCCGCCACCGCCCGCGGCAAGGATCTGACGCCCATCGCCACCGGCATCGCCGTGCCCGGCGTCGTCGACGAGAAGAACGGCATCGCCGTCTGGTCGTCGAACATCGGCTTCCGCGACGTCCCGGTGCGTGACCGGCTGGAGAAGCGGCTCGGCCTTCCGGCCGCGCTCGGTCATGACGTACGCGTCGGCGGTATCGCCGAGGCCCGGCAGGGCGCCGGCCGCGGCCGCGGCCACGTGCTCTTCGTGGCCATCGGCACCGGCATCGCGGCCGCCCTGGTCGTCGACGGCGCCGGCTATCCGGGCGCGCACGGCGCGGCCGGCGAGCTCGGCCACATAGTGGTCCGCCCCGGCGGCAACGCCTGCGGCTGCGGTCAGACCGGCTGCCTGGAGGCGCACACCTCGGCCAAGGCGGTCGGCCGCCGCTACGCGGAGCTGTCCGGCGAGCCCGGCGCGACCGCCTTCGACGTGGTCAGCCGGCTGGGTACCGACGAGCTGGCCCGTACGGTCTGGCTCGAAGCCGTCGACGTGCTGGCCGACGGCCTGGTCATCGCCCAGGCCCTGTACGACGTCGACGTGCTGGTGCTCGGCGGCGGCCTGGCCGAGGCGGGCGAGGCGCTGCTCGGCCCGCTGCGCGAGGCGTTCGCCGCCCGGATCACCTTCCACCGGGCCCCCGAGATCGTGCGCGCGGACCTCGGCGACGAGGCCGGCTGCCTCGGCGCGGCCCTGCTCGCCCTCGACCACCTTCAGGAGACACAGTGACCCGCATCGGCGGCCGCATCGTCCGTCCCGGCGCCGTCGTCGAGGGTTACGTCGAGGTCGACGGCCCGACGATCCTCGAGGTCACCGCCGGCAACAGCGCGGGCGACGACGTCATCGTGCCCGGCTTCGTCGACATCCACTGCCACGGCGGCGGCGGCCACACCTTCACCACCGGCGACGCCGAGTCGGCCCGGGCCGCGGCCGCCTTCCACCTCGGCCACGGCACCACGACCATGCTGGCCAGCCTGGTCAGCTCCCCGTTCGAGCTGATGCGCGACGCCACGGCGGCCTACCTGCCGTTGATCGAGGCCGGCGTCCTCGCGGGCGTGCACTACGAGGGCCCGTACCTGTCCCAGGTCCGCTGCGGCGCCCAGAACCCGGACCACCTGCGCGACCCCTCGATCGACGAACTGCAAGAGCTGATCAAGACCGAGGCCGTACGCCTGGTGACGATCGCCCCCGAGCTTCCGGGCGCCCTGGAGGCGATCGCCTTCCTGCGCGAGAAGGGGGTGGCCGCCGCGGTCGGGCACACCGACGCCACGTACGAGCAGACCCTGGCCGGTGTCGCGGCCGGCGCGACCGTCGGCACCCACCTGTTCAACGGCATGCGCCCGCCGCACCACCGCGAACCCGGCCCGGTGATCGGGCTCCTCGCCTCGCCGGTGGTGAGCGAGCTGATCGCCGACAACATCCACCTGCACCCGGGCATGCTGGCCTTCGCGGCCCGGACCGCCGGCCCGGACAAGGCGGCGCTGATCACCGACGCGATCGACGCCACCGGCATGGCCGACGGCTCCTACGACCTGGGCGGCCAGCAGGTGATCGTGGCCGACGGCGTGGCCCGTCTGGCCCGCAACGACTCGATCGCCGGCAGCACCCTGACCATGGACGTGGCCCTGCGCAACACGGTCGCGGCCGGCATCTCCCTGCCCGACGCCGTCGCCATGGCCAGCACCACCCCGGCCCGGGTCCTCGGCCTCGCCGATCAGACCGGCGCGCTGGAGGCCGGCCTGAGCGCCGACCTCGTCGTACTGAATCCGGACTTAACGGTTAAGCGCGTCATGCGGCGCGGGGTGTGGGTCTAACGGCCGCTCCCAGCCCCCGAGCCGCGGCAGGGGAAGCGCGTCCCAGCGCACACGAGAGATCAGCCGCGCCAGCACCAGCCCGAGCAGCAGCCCGGCCACCGAGTCGGTCAGCCAATGGAAGCCTGTGTACACGGTCGTGCAGAAGACGATCGCCACCGGCACGACCCGGATCAGGATGGTCTCGCGCGACGACAGCGGCCGCCGGAGCAGCGCCGCGATCAGGAAGGCCAGCACCGCGTACCAGACGAGCGAGTTGCCCAGGTGCCCCGAGGGGTAGCTCATTGCCTCGGCCCCGGACGCGTACGGATTGTGCATGACCGTCTTGTCCGGCCCGTCGAAACGCGGCGCCGCGCGGTCGGCCCAGATCTTCAGGGGCCCGATGGTGACGTACGTCAGCAGGAAAGCCGCCACGAAAGGCAGCACCGCGCGCACCGACCGGGTCCGCCACGTGAGCACGCCGGTCAGGATCAGCGCGACCGGCATCAGCACCTGGCCGCCCTGCCCGAAGTAGTTCAGCACCCGGGCCGTCCAGTAGACCGGATCGGGCTGATGCGCGAACGCCCAATCGGCCACCCGCTGGTCGAGCGTCAGCAGGTGGCCGTTGATCAGGGCGACGGTGAGCGCGACGAACGCCGCGAGGAACGCGACGTCGGGCCACCAGCTCTTCGGTTTACGCACGCCCTCAAAACTAGATGTACGGGCGCAACTTCGCGGCCAGCAGGTCGCCGCGGACGCCCGAGTTGGGGCAGCCGCCGAAGTGGTGCAGGGCAACCACCTTGTCGGTCTTGCGGCTCAGCACCGGCGAGCCGGACGAGCCGCCCTCGGTGTCGCAGTAGTACGCGACGTCGGACTGGGTCGCGTAACCGTTGTAGCCGGGGTCGACCACCGAGCAGTTGCCGGCCTTCTCGCCCAGCGACCCGGCGATCCGGGTGGGCTCGCCGGCCGGGTGCTGCGGCACGTACAGCTCCTGGTTCTTGGCCGGGCGGGCGGTGTCGAGGGTCAGGTAGCCGAATTTGCGTACGGCCGCGAAGTTGGAGACCGAGAAGAGCGTGAAGTCGTAGACGCGGTCGGTCGTCAGGACCGAGGCGCCCCAGACCTTGGTCGGCTTGTAGACGTCGTAGCCACCGCACTGCGCGCACTGGTAGTTGAACCAGACCTCGGTGTCGTGCGCCTCGGCCGTGTTGGTGAAGCAGTGGTTGTTGGTGAGCATGCGGTTCTGCGTGCCGATCCGCCAGCCGGTGCACAGCTCGGTCCCGTTGATCAGGAGCCGGGCGACAGCCTTCGACTTCATGTAGGCCACCGGATCGGACGAGCGGTAGCAGACCGCGTCGGCCGAGGTGTCGCTGCCGCAGACGGACTCCTCCTTGCCCGTACGGCCGGGAACCGTCAGCTGCTCCTCGGGCTGTTCCCGCTGTTCGGAGCGGCTGAAGCCCTTGGCCACCCGGTCGACGTCGACGCCGAGCGTGCCGAGCAGCTCGCCGAGCCGCAGCGGGTCGGCCGGGCCGCGGTGCATCTCCAGCACCGCGGTGTCGCCGGTGACCGACATGGCCCAGCGGTCGCTGTCGTGCTCGCTGAGCTCGGGGGCGTCGTAGCGGTAGGACTCGGTGCCGTCGGCGTTGGAGACGGTCACGTAGTCGCCGGGCAGCATCTCCAGGCGGGAGAAGTGCAGCTTCACATAGGACGCGCCGGGGTAGCGGAACGTCTCCTTCTTCGGCTTGCCGCCCAGGTAGCCGAGCAGCTTGCGCACGCTGAGCAGTTCGCCGACCTTCTGCCGGCCGTCGCCCTTCACCGCGGACGCCGACTCGTGCCGGCCCTCCTGGTCGATCATCCCGGGGGCGGCGCTCGGGGCCGATGGGGCCTTTGTTTCCCCGTCGACGGCCGCGTCCGGCGTTCCCGCCATCGGCGCCGCCTCCGCCCCGGCCGCCGCCTGGTCCGCCCGGTCCGCCTGTTCCGCTTGTTCCGCCTCTTCCGTCTGTTGCGCTGCGACGGGCGTGCGCTCCACCGGCGATGGGGCCTGCTGCCAGGTGCCGACGGGCCGGTTGTCGCCCGCGGCCTTCCACGCGGTCGCGCCGGCCGTGCCGGTCAGGGCCAGAGCCGCGCAGGCCGCGACTGCTATGCCTGCCTTACGTCGCATTTAGTTCAACCCGCCATTCACGTCATATCAGGGACATATGTGCTAATCAGGCGTTCTCGCATGTGTGTAACGAGCCACCTGCGGCAGCGACGCGCCGGGAAGAGCGTGCACACTGGTTCGGTGCGAATCACTTCCGCCGTCGTCGACCCAGCGCTGCTGGAACTGCCGTGGGGCATTCCGCTGGAGGAATGGCCCGCGGATCACCTGGTCGCCCTGCCTCAGGGCATCTCCCGCCACATCGTGCGGTTCGTGAAGCTCAACAACGTGGTGTACGCCCTGAAGGAGACCCGGGAACGGATCGCCGAGAAGGAGTACGACCTGTTGCGCGCGCTCGAGCGCATCGACTTCCCCGCGGTCGAGGCCGTCGGCATCGTCACCGACCGGGAGGACGCGAACGGCGAGCCCCTCGAAAGCGTGCTGATCACGCGGCACCTGCAGTTCTCGCTGCCCTACCGCGCCCTGTTCTCCCACGTGCTGCGGCCGAACACGCTCAACCGGCTGCTCGACGCGCTGGCCGCCCTGGTGGTGCGGATGCACCTCACCGGCTTCTCGTGGGGCGACTGCTCACTGTCGAACACGCTGTTCCGCCGCGACGCCGGCGCCTTCGCGGCGTACCTGGTCGACGCCGAGACCGGCAACCTGTACCCCAAGCTGTCCGAGGGCCAGCGCAGCGAGGACGTCGAGATCCTGCGGCTCAACATCTTCGGCGAGCTGCTCGACCTGGAAGCGGCCGAGCTGCTGCACGAGTCGATCGACCCCGAGGCCGTGGTCGACGACATCGTGGCGCGCTACGAACGGCTGTGGCACGAGGTGACGTACGAGCAGAAGGTGCCCCGTGACGACGCCCGCCACGACATCGAGGGCCGCATCCGCCGCCTCAACGAGCTCGGCTTCGACGTGGCCGAGGTGGCCATGTCCACCACGGACGGCGGTTATCGGGTACGCCCCAAGGTCGTCGACGCCGGCTACCACACGCGCCGCCTGCTGCGCCTGACCGGTCTGGACGCCGAGGAGAACCAGGCCCGGCAGCTGCTGAACGACCTGGACACGTACCGGGCCGAAAGTCTGCTCACCGACGAGCAGCAGGCCGCGCACCGCTGGCTCACCGAAGTCTTCGAGCCGGTGGTCCGGGCCGTACCGCCCGACCTGCGCCGCAAACTGGAGCCGCAGGAGATCTTCACCCAGGTCATCCAGCACAAGTGGCTGCTCTCCGAGCAGGCCGGCCGCGACGTGGGCATGGCCGCGGCCGTGCAGTCCTACCTCAAGGACATCCTGGCCAAGAAGCCCGACGAGCAGGCCGTCCTCGGCGTCGAGGTCGGCTCACTCGCCGGCAGCGTCTAGCGCGTCCAGCGGCCGCGCCGCCTGCTCGAGCAGAATCCGCAGACCGGCGCGGCGGGCCACCACCACGATCTCGTCGCCCGGCGCCAGCACGCGCCGGGCGTCGGGCGTCCAGTCGACCCACTCCGACCCGGCCGCCGTCATCCCGATCACCCGGACGCTCTCCGGCCGGTCGGCGCCCTGCAGGGCGGCGCCGTCCAGGGCCGAACCGGCCGTCACCTTGACCGCGGCCACCAGCAGCGCGTGCCGCTCGACCGGGATGGTGGCCAGCACCTCGCGCTCCAGCATCGCGGCCGCGAAGGCCGGCGCGCACAGCCGCGAGACGCTGCGCGAGATGTCGATGTTGAACGCGTCCTGCACCCGCCGCGCGAAGTCGTCGTCGAACAGCCGCAACACCACCCGGATGCCGTCGCGGGCCTGCCGCGCGTGCAGGGCGGCCTGCAGGTTGACCGAGTCGTCGGTGGAGACCACGACCAGCGCCTGGCAGCTCGCGATGGAGGCCGACCGCAGAGTCGCCTCCAGCGCCGCGTCGCCGATGATCACCGGCACGCCGAGATCCTCGGCCACCTTGACGCCCCGCGCCTCGGGGTTGCGGTCGATCGCCACCACGTCGAGGCCGAGATCGGTCAGCTGGCGCAGCACCCGGGTGCCGACGTTGCCCAGCCCGACCAGCACGATGTGGCCCGTGTAGACCTTGAGGATCTCGCCCCGGTTCAGGGCCAGCCGCGTCTTGACCACGCCGTCGACCACGGCCGCGGTGACCAGCGGCAGCAGCGCCACCCCGGCCAGGGTCAGCACCAGCTGCGCGGCCTGGGCCGCGGGATCCCGGTTCTCCTCCACATCGGACGAGCCGACCATGGTCAGCAACGTGACGTAGATCGACTTCCAGAATCCCTGCACGCCGGTGAAGTGGGTCAGCAGCGCGCCGGACACCACGGTGAGCCCCAGCGCGACCAGCACCGCGATGCCGAGCTTGCGGCTCAGGCCGACCCGGACGGCCCGGCCGATCGACAGCCACGGCCGCCGGCGCCGGCCCTCGCGGGACAGCCGGCGGGCGGTCACCGCCTGTGCGGCCGGGCGCCGCCCGGCCTCGGCCAGTACGAGATCGGCCGGGCGGGGTTCCGAGTCCGGCGGCAGCACCGTCGTCCGCCCGTTGCCGTCCGAAGTGGCCAGTGTGAGCAGGACCGCGTCGTCCGGCACGTCGGCCCGTTTGGCCACGTTCATCGTGCGGGCCGCGTAGCGGAAGTGGGTCGGCGCGACCTCGCCGAGCGCGGCCGCGACGAAGGCCGGCGCGGCCATCGCGGCGTCCGACAGCACCGCGCAGTCGGCGAAGAGCCGCCGCACCCCGTACGCCAGACCGGTGTTGAACATGCGGATGACGAGCCGCAGGTCACCCTCGACCGCGCGGGCGCAGAGCGCGGCGTGCAGGTTGACCATGTCGTCCGGCATCACCAGGGCCAGCGCGTCGGCCCCGGCCAGCCCGGCGTCGCGAAAGGTGCGCTCGTCGAGCCGGGTCGCGGTGATCACCCGGACGCCCCGGGCCCGTAGGTCACCCAGATCGGTTACGGCCGACTTCAGCTCGGGCGGCGTGATCAGGGTGAGCCGGACCCGGTGGCCGGACCGGGCCAGCTCCTCGGCCAGCGTGTAGACCAGGGCGTCCGATCCGCAGACGACCAGGTGCGGACGGGCGTCGCTCGTCCGCTCGCGCAGCCGCGCCATGAAGGATCTACCTTGATCGGTTGCCACGCCGCGATCGTAACCAGCCGGAACCCGCCACCGGGGCCGCTCGTTGCCCCATCCGAGCCTTTAGTCCGAATTAGGGCTAATGGTCAGCATCCCCCAGTCGCCAGGAGGAGTTCAGTGCGCAAAACGATCGTCGCCGGAGTGGTGCTCGCCGGAGGGATCTTCCTGTTCGGGGCCACCCCCGCGCAGGCCGATCTGATCCCGGGCGCGGGTACCGACACCGCCGAGCAGCAGCTCGACCAGCGTCTCGCCGACCTGCTCGGGCAGAGCAACGGCGTCAATGTGGACAATCCGCTGCGCTACAGCTCGCTCAACGACAGCCCGCTCGCGCAGAACCCCGTCGTGGGATTCAAGGCGCCGACCGGCACGCCCGACCTGAACCCGCTGCTGCCCGGCAACGCCGCCAACGAGCCGAAGCCGCAGCTCCCGGCGGCCGACGTGGTCGGCGGCACGCTCCAGCGCACCCGCAGCGGGCAGGCCCTCGACCGGCCGCTGCGCGACGTCCCGCTGCAGGACAACCCGCTCCAGGATCTCCCCCTGCGGCAGCTGCCGCTGCAGAACCTGCCGCTGCTGGGCAACTCCGGTGGCCTGTCCGGCGGCGGTCTGCCGCTGGTCGGCGGCCTGCTCATGCCCGACGGCCGGCCCTCGCCCGGCCTGAACCGGCCGATCGCCCGCAAGGCGGCCGGCAACACCCCCGACACCAGCGGCCTCCCGGCCGGCGGCATGGCCATCATCCCGGCCGCCGACGCCGCGCCCGCCCAGCCGAAGCCGAACAAGCGGCCCAAGCCGGCCCCCGCCGCGACCCCTGACGACCCGCGCCTGCACGAGGAGCCGGTCGACGAGCACCGCCAGTTCTCGCCGAACGGCCGCCCGGTCGCCGGGATCGACCAGCAGTACAAGTAGTCCTCTCACCCAGGAAGGCCCGCCCCACCAGGGACGGGCCTTCCTGTTTCGGCCGTGCTCAGCCGGCGATCGACGCCACGACGACCGTGGCCCGGCCGACGACCGCGCCCTCGTCCGTCACGATGGCCAGGTCACCGAAGAGCTCCCGGTTCGCCGGCGGCGTCGAGGCCACCGTGACCGAGCCGGTCACCGTGGTGCTCGCCCCGTTGGCCAGGGTGGTCGCCGCACCCGGCACGTCCACCGTGCCCAGCGCGGTGCTGTAGTAGACGTCCAGGTAGTCGTAGGCCGTCGAGCCCGCGGGCACCGAATAGCCGTCGACCACGACCCGGTAGTCGCCCGCCGGCGGGTTCGCCAGCGAGATCGACTCCTCCGAGTCGCCGTCCGCGTCCTGCCCGACCAGTTCGCCGTCCCGGTACAGGCTCAGGTCGAGGTCGGCCGCCGCGTCGGCCGGGTTGCCGATCGCCACGTTCAGCGAGGCCGAGCCGGCCGGCAGCGTGAACGTGAACTCCTGGCTCTCGCCCTCGGCGATCGTCGGCCGCTGCCGGTTGGCGCTGCCGAGCGGGCCGCCCTGCGCGGTGACCTTCACCGGGCCGAAGTTGTTCTTCACGGTCCAGGTGACCGGGTTGGCCGCGCCGACCGTCACGTTCGACAGCGTCGTGGTCTCCGGCGTGACCGTCACACCCTGCACCTTGGCGGTCAGCGTGAACGGGTTGCTCAGCACCGGGGTGGTGCGCCGCGACTCGACCTCGAGCTCCCAGACGCCGGGGATCGGGTTCTCGTACGCCCGCTCGCTCGGCTTGCAGGCCGCCTCGTCGCTGTAGTTGCTGTAGCAGGCCGTCGACGCGGTGTCCTCGACCGGCACACCGTACGGGTTGATGCCGATCCACCGGGTCTGCGAGCCGGCCGCGAGGCCGGACAGGTCGACCTGCAGCGCCTTCGTGCCGACCGGCACGTTGACGTAGAACGAGGTCGTCGAGCTGCGGTCGACCGCGCCCTTGAAGGTGTTGGAGTACGCCGGCTTCGGCGACTCGACAGCGGCCACGACCGTGTTCAGCACCTCGAAGTCGATGACCGGGGTGCTCGGGTCGTCGACCTCGAGCAGACCAGCCGTGACGCCGTTGTTGGCGCGGACCACGACCGGCACGGTGACCGTCTTCTTCAGCGGCAGCACGACCAGCGGCGACGACAGGAAGTTACCCCGGTCGCCCTTCCAGCTGAGCTTGTGGAGCACCGGGTAGCTCGGTCCCGACGTACGGGTCAGCTTGATGTTGACGACCTTGGTCTGCCCGGGCTTGAAACCGCCGGCCGAGGCCGCGCACCGGTTGTAGAGGCCGACGCCCTGGCCGTCGGTGGCCAGCAGGTCGTCCAGCGGCGTGCAGACCGGCGCCGACGACGTGTAGTCGCGGGTCGCCGACTTCTTCTTCAGCAGCGTCCACGCGCTGGGCACGTCGAGCTGGCCGTAACCCTGCTCGTTGACCTGCTCGCCTCCGATGGTGTCGGCGGTCGAGTAGATCGCCCGGCGCAGCGACGCCGGCGAGACCTTGAGGCCGTTCTGCTTGGCCGCCGAGAGCAGCAGCGCCGCACCACCGGCGGCCTGCGGGGAGGCCATCGAGGTGCCGTTCTGCATCGAGTAGCCGGGCGGCAGCGTGTACGGCACGGTGGCCAGGCCGGGCACGACCTCCCAGGTCGGGCTCAGCGAGACGGCCGAACCGGGCGCCGCGATGTTCGGCTTGAACCCGCCGTCCTCCCGCGGTCCCCGCGAGGAGAACGGGATGAGCTGCTGGTTCTTGCGGGTGACGGCGCCGTAGTTGGAGAGCCAGGTTTCCTTGGTGATGCTGGCGGCGACGCTGACCACGTCGGTGGCCACCGACGGGTCGCCGATCGTGTTGACACCCGGGCCGCTGTTGCCGGCCGAGATGAACATCTGCACGCCGTACTTGCGGATCAGGTCGTTGTAGAGGTCGGCCCGCGCGTTGTTGCCGTCGTTGAGCGCGGGCAGGCCGCCGATCGACATGTTGATCACGTCGACGTGCCGGTTGATGACCAGGTCGGACATGCCGGTGGTCAGCGCGGCGGCGGTGCAGCCGCCACCCCACGAGCAGGCCCGGGACGAAACGATCTTCGCGCCGGGGGCCTGGCCGTCGAAGTTGGCGTTGCCGAGCAGGTCGTTACCGGCGGCGATACCGGCCACGTGCGAAGCGTGCAGGCTCTCCGGGATGCCGATGTTGACGAAGTCGGCGACCGTGCCCGCGGGGTAGCCGGCCGGCTCGATGTCGACGTCCTCGCGATACTCGACGACGAACGGCATCCGCTCGGCCACCGCGGTGGCCGGGTTGTCGGTGCCGAAGTAGCCGATGTCGTACTTCTCCTTGTACGGCCGCATCACGGCGTCGTCGGTGAAGTCGAAGTTCTGGTTGACGTCGACACGGATGTCGTGCGACTCCGGGTCGTAGAGGATGCCCCAGGTGTCGGTGGTGTCGCCGTCGCGGTTGACGTCACCGGCGGCGTCGCTGGCCTTGGTGATCGACTCGCTGAAGCGGTTGACCCGGTAGTTGCCGGCCGGTGCTTTCCAGGTCGCGCCCGCGAAGGTGAACGAGGGGCCGGCGACCGAGGTGATCATGGCCCGCCACGAGCCGTCGCCCTCGAGCACCGGGTCGGTCGAGGTGACCCAGTCGACGATCTTGCGCTCGCCGGTGGTGGTCTTCTGGAGGGCCGGGTGCGCGATGTCCACACCGGAGTCCATGATGCCGATGGTGATGCCGCGACCGTCGTACTTCGGGTTCTTCTTCTTGAAGTCCACCGAGCCGGTCTCGTCGGTCGGCAGGTACGGGTTCGCGGCCGGCGTCTGCGGGCCCGGAGGCGCCGGCGGCGCGGCCGGCTTGGCCGACTGCGTGCCGGCCAGGTCGGCCTCGGGCAGCTTGATGGTCTCGTCCAGGTCGACGGCCTGAATGCCGGCGAGCTTGGCGGCGGCGACGACCCGGCCGGTCGGCACCGAGGCCAGCACGTAGCCGATCTGGTCGAAGCGCCGCGCCACGACGCCGCCCAGGGCCTCGATCTTGGCGGCCACCTCGGCCGACTTGCCGTCCTCGGCCGCGATGATGACCGTGACGTTCTTCTTCTTGGCCGCTTCGGCCTGGGCCAGCAGTTCGGCGTCGTGCGAGCCGAGGGTGTCGGCCGGCGACTCCTTGGGGGTGTCGGAAGCACGCTGCTGTGCGGCGGGCAGAACGCCCGAGCCGGGCTCCGCCGCGGCCGGGAGCGAACCGGTCATCGTCGCCGCGCCGGTGGCCAGACCGGCCGCCAGAACCGAGATGAACGTTCGACGGCCCCATGTGGATTGTTGTCTCACGTACGGGTCCTCCGGAAGGAAGGCGCTCAGCGGGGGTGCACAGAGCGCATCTGGAGAATCTTCCGATCGATCGGAATAGAAGTCACTACGGTCGATAACGTCGTGACGAGCCCGTGACATTACGTTCGACGCATGGAATCCAGCAGATTTCCGGCCGGTTACCAGGGGAAACACCCGCTATGGGTCCATCGATATAGGCCCATGCGAAGCCAATTGCCCGACCCGCAGGATCTCGTCGACATCCCATTGGTCGTACGCATGATGCCCGAACTTGCTCGTCACCGTGCGCCCGTCCGGCGCGATCAGGAAATCCGCCGGCAGCCCGAGCCGCCCCTGCGCCTGAGTGCCGGCCGGGCCCGCTTCCCGCCGCCGCGCGATCATCACCGAGCTGCGCGCGACGGCCCGTATCAGAGGCCACCACGCCCGCGGATGCAGCAGCGACCGCGGCGACGCCTGCACCCCGTACTCCCGATAGAGCCTCTTCTCCGGATCGGGGATGACGGCGAACGGCAGGTCGTACTGCCGAAGCTCCTCGGCCGGCGAATGGAAGACGACAATCTCGCGGATGCCGGCCGCCTCGATCTCGGCGTGCCGCCGGACGATCGACTGGAGATGGAGATTGCAGATGGGACACCCTGCACCCCGACCGCCTCGCCGAGGCCGCGCTCGCCGTCATCGACCGCGACGGCCTGGCCGGGCTGACCATGCGCGCCGTCGCCACCGAGCTCGCGATGAGCACCATGGCGCTCTACCGCTACGTGGCCGACCGCGACGAGCTCGAACTGCTCGTGGCCGACTGGTGCCTGCGCGATCTCGACACGTCCCCGCCCGCCGATCCGCAATGGACGAACCAGATCAAAACCCTTTCCTTGCGGGTACGGGATCAGGTCGGCGCCCGCCCGCGGGCGGTGCCGCTTCTGATCGCCAATCGCCAGCGCAGCCGCCCGCTGCTGCGCTGGGCCGAGACCGTGGTGACGGTCCTGGCCGGGGCCGGCTTCACCGGCACCGACCGGGTGATCGCGCTGCGGGCGCTGGTCGGATACCTCAACGGCGCCCTGCTCCAGGAACAGCTCGGCGCCCTCGATGGCCCCGGTACCGAGGCCATCGCCGCTCAGACCGATTTCCCGATCATGCGGGAGACCGCTCGCGCCGCCCGCGACGTCTCGCCCGAGCGGGAGTTCGCGGGCGGCCTCGACGTCGTGCTGCGCGGGCTCAGCCGATCGGGTCGGGAACCCGGCGGGCGCCGGCCGAGTTGACCGCGACCAGGACGACCAGCAACACCGCGAGCACCGCGATCGAGCCCGGCACCAACGGCGTCAGCAGGCAGCAGACGACACCGGCCGGGTACGTGGCCAGCAGCAGCCCCCGCTGGTGGGGGCGGATGTGCAGCAGCCAGACGAAGAACAGGTAGACCGCCACCGGCACCGCGATCGCGTACGCGGCCACGGTCCGGGAGATCTCCGCGTGGTGGGTCACGTAGTCGACGTTGACGCCGATGCCGGCGCCGACCGCGGCCGCCGCCGCGAAGATGAAGTAGTGGCCGTAACCCCACATCAGCGACGTCCGCAGCCGGGTGATCAGGTTGTGCGCCGACCGGTCGAAGTACGTCCACCACAGCGCGAAGACGATCACGATGCCGGAGACCGCCAGCATGATCAGTTCGGTCTGATCGGTGCCATCACCCTCGTTGAGGGCACTCTGGAACGCGACCGTCGCCGACAGCACGGCCTCACCCAGCACGATGATCGTGAACAGGCCGTACCGCTCGGTGATGTGATGCGGGTGGTAGGTCGTCGGCCCGCCCGGCGCCGCCTCGGCCCACACCGGCACGGCCAGCTCCAGCAGGGCCAGCGCCACGAAGGCGGGCGTGATCCACGGCGAGTCGTGCGGGATCAGCAGGCGCAGCAGCCAGAGCACCTGGACGACGGTCACACCGATCGCGTACCGGTAGGCGGTCGGCCGGCGCTGCGGGTCGGAGCGGGCCGCCCGCAACCACTGCGACACCAGGGCGAGCCGCATGACCACATACCCGATGGTGATGACCAGGAAGTCGGTCCGTTCGAAGGCCGATTCGACACCGGCCGCCAACACCAGCGCGCCGGCGATCTGCACCAGCGTGGTGATCCGGTAGACGTCGTCGTCGGTGTCGTAGGCCGAGGCGAACCAGGTGAAGTTCATCCACGCCCACCAGATCGCGAAGAACACCGTCAGGTAGCCGTAGAGCCCGTGCCCGACGTGGTGTTCGGCGATGCTGTGGTGCAGCGGCAGGGCGGCCTGGGCCACCGCCACCACGAAACAGAGGTCGAAGAAGAGTTCCAGCGGCGTCGACACGCGGTGCGGCTCGTCGGCCGAGCGCGCCCGCATCGGCGCCAGGAAGTTGCGGACCGGACTCGTCATTCGCGCTCTCCGTCTATGAAATCCCAGTTGAGGAGGGTGAACGGCGCCTCCTCGGAAGCGCCGGCCCGCCGGTACGTGGCGCGGGCCGCGACATTTTCCGGCTCGGTGCCGACCCACATGCCGTAGCAGCCGCCGCGCCGGGCGATCGCCGCCAACTCTTCGACCAGACGGGTGGCGACTCCGTGACCGCGCGCCGCCTCGGTCACACCGAGCTCGTAGATGAACATCTCGGTGCCCTTGTCCGGGTGGGTCAATTCCACCCCCGAAACCATTCCCACGGGTACGCCGTCCTGGTCGTACGCCAGCAGCAGATGGTGTCCCGGGCTGGCGAGAAACCGCTCGGTCGCCCCCGGCAGCGGCGGCGTGTCGAACAGCTCCGCGGCGGCGTACACCGCCGCGGCTTCGATGATCCGCTCGATACGCATGGCGACCACGATAGGTGGCGGGTCCCGTCGTACCCAGGTCGTAGCATGACGCGCATGACCGACGGCTTCGTGCTCGGTGTCGACCTCGGCACGTCGCACACGGTGGCCATGCTGCGCCGCCCCGACGCGCGGACCCGTCCGCTGCTCTCCGACGGCCGCCCGTCGCTGCCGTCGGCGGTCTTCCTCGACCCCACCGGCCGCCTGCACGTCGGCGCCGACGCCCTGCGCCTGGGCCAGGCCGACCCCGGCCGCCTCGAACCCCACCCGAAACGCCACATCGATGCTGACGAGATCATGCTCGGCGACGGCGCCACGATCCCGGTCGCCACCCTGCTGGCCGCCCTGCTCGAGGCGGTGGCCCGCGAGGCGGTCGCCACCGCCGGCTTCCTGCCGCCCGCGGTGATCACCTACCCCGCGTCGTGGGGCGCCCGCCGCCGAGCCGTCCTGACCCGCGCCATCAGCCAGGCCGGCTGGCCGTCCGACACGCTGGGCGCCCCCGCCAAGACCACGCTGGTGACCGAGCCGGTGGCAGCCGCGCGCTACTTCGCCGAAGTCCTGCGCCGCCCCTTGCCCGACACGTCGTCCCTGGCCGTCTTCGACTTCGGCGGCGGCACCCTGGACGTGGCAGTGGTCCGCCGAGAGGGCCCCTCGTTCACGGTGGCAGCTTCCGGCGGAGCCGACGACCTGGGCGGCCTGGACATCGACGCGGCCCTGGCCGACCACCTGGGCAAGTCCCTGAGCGGCGCCGAGCCCGCAGCCTGGCAGTCCTTGACCGAGCCGGTGACGCTGGCCCAGTGGCGCGCCCGCCGCCAGTTCTGGGAGGACATCCGAGGCGCGAAGGAGATGCTGTCCCGAAGCTCCTTCGCCCCCGTCCCGGTCCCCGGCGTAGAACAGGCCGCCCACCTGACCCGCGACGAACTGGAGGCGGCCGCCACCCCTCTGATCCGCCGCGGCGTGGCCGAGGCCGCCACGGTGATCGCCGCCGCCGGCTTGTTCCCCACCGACCTGGCCGGCCTGTTCCTGGTCGGCGGCTCCTCCCGAGTGCCGTTGGTGGCCCGCCTGCTGCACAGCGAACTCGGCATAGCCCCCACAGTCCTGGAACAGCCCGAACTAGCCGTAGCCGAAGGCGCCACCATGGCCGCCGCCCTGCGCTATGCCCCAGCCGTCTCCACCAAAGCCACCCCGCCTCCCACACCGACCACCGCGCCGGACTTCCCACCCCCGATCACCGACACCCAGATCGCCAACACCCCGGTAGACCCGATCTCCCCAGCCGCCGCCACACCACCCACCGCCACACCGCCCGCCGCCGCCACACCGCCCGCCGCCACACCGCCTGCCGCCACACCCCCTGCCGCCACCGCGCCCGCCGCCACACCCCCTGCCGCCACACCGCCCGCCGCCGCCACACCGCCTGCCGCCACACCGCCCGCCGCCACACCCCCTGCCGCCACATCGCCCGCCGCCGCCACACCGCCTGCCGCCACACCGCCCGCCGCCACGCAGCCGACGGCACCGCAGGTCACCGCACAGCCATCGGCGCCGCCCGTCGCGACACCGCCTCACGGCGCACCGCCTGACGCCACACCGCCTGCCGCCGCACCACCGGACGCCGCACCGCCTGCAGCCGCACCACCGGACGCCACACCGCCTGCAGCCGCACCACCGGACGCCGCACCGCGGGACGCCGCACAGCCCGCCACCACACGGCCGGCGGCGCCGCGGGACACCGCACAGCCATCGGCGCCGCCCGTCACGACACCGCCTCACGCCGCACCGCCGGACGCCACACCGCCCGCCGCCGTGCCGCCCGCCGCCGTGCCGCCCGACGCTCCACCCCCCGACGCCCCACCCCCCGACGCCGCCCCGCCCAACGCCGCCCCGCCCAACGCTGCGACCGACAAAACGGACGAGCGCGAGTACATCGAGGCCGTCGACCCGTGGGCCACCGCCGAGGCCGAGGCGATCGCCGCCGGTCACATGCAGCCCTCATCAGCCGCGCCGCTGTCATCAGCCCCGCCACCGTCCGCGCCGCCAAGCGCCCAGCCGTGGTCCGCGCCGTCAAACGCCGGGTCGTCAAACAACGGGCCGTCAGGCCCCGGGCCTTCGAACGCCGGGCCGTGGTCCGCGCCGTCAGCCGCCGGGCCCTCGTCCGCGCCGTCAACCGCAGGGCCGTCGTCCGCGCCGCCGTCTTCCGGGCCGTCAAACGCAGGGTCGTCGTCGTTCACGCCGTCAACCGCAGGGCCGTCGTCCGCCGCGCCCTGGCAGCCGCCGGCGCCGCCACCCGCGTACGCCCCCGAAGCGTCACCCGTCCCCAAGAGCAAGAGACGCCGCACGTGGGTCATCGCCGGGGCCGCGACCCTCGCCGTCGTGCTTGCGGCCGGCTCGGCCCTGGCCTGGACTCTGTGGCCCCGTTACCCCGCCCTCGACTACCACCCCCTCTCCGCCCTTCAGCACCTGCCGGCCGCCGTGCCGATCGGCTCCTCCTGGTCGGACGCCGCCGTGATCGGCGACCGCGTTTATTTCGCCAGCACCGATTACGACAACGGGGACCTCGGTGTCGTTGCCTTCGACGACGGGGCGAAATCCGCCGCCTGGAGCCGGAAGCAGGCCGGCGTCGCCCAGCGCTGGCGCCAGATGGTCGCCCTCCCCGACGGGGTCGCCCTCTTCAGCGACACCGACCTCGACAAGGGCACCCGCGAGGTCGTACTCCTGGACGCCGACAAGGGCGATAAGCGCTGGCAGCGCACGGTCGGCCGCGATGATCTCGTCTACTTCGCGGGCGATCACGCGGTCGTCGCCGACCGGGCGGGGCGGCGCCTTGTCGGCCTGAAGCTCGAAGACGGCAGCGAGGACTGGGTCCGCCCCGATCCCGGCGACTCCACCTCGGCCACCGCCGTCCACCTGGTCACCACTTCCGGCGACCTCGACGGCCCGGCCGGGCTGACCGGCCGCCCGTTCGACGCCGACCTCGGCGACAACCCCCGGCTCGTACAGATCACGCCCGATCGTGAGGCCCGGCTCATCGACGCCAGGACCGGCGCGGTGGTCGCCTCCCGGCAGAGCGTGGCCGGCCCCGACGACGAAGTGGTCGCCCACAACGGTCGCCTGATCGTCCGGGAGGACGAGGCCGCCGACCGCATCGTCACCTATCGGCTCGACAAGCTCGGCGAGCCCGACGTCGCGTACACCGCACGCAGCGCCACCGCCCGGCTCAGCGCCGTCGTTCCCTGCGGCGACGACCGGGTCTGCGCGGTCGAGGGGACCGGCTACGGCGACGAGAACGCCACCGTCGTCGCCCTCGACGTGGCCAAGGGCGAGAAGCTCTGGGAACGCAAGGTCGCCAAGGCCGACACGCTCGTTCCGGTCGGCGAGGCCGTTCTGGCCCGTTCCACGGCGCCGGAGACCACCCTCGTCGACGCCGCCGGCAAGCAGATCTGGACGGGCAAGGCCGACGCCGTACGTCTGGACGCCGCCAACGTCCTCGAGTTCAGCAAGCCGCTCGTCGGCTACGTCGACGACCCCGCCGTCGCCGGCCGGCATCTCGGCGACGACCCGGTGCAGCTCGGCCCCCTTCAGGGCGTCCGCACCAGCTCCTGCGCCTGGAACACGTCGCTGTTGGCCTGCGTCGCCGACGAGGATTTTGTGGTGACCAGCTTCGCCGACTAGAAACCGAGCCGACTAGAAACCGAGCCGGCTAGAAACCGAGCCGGCTGAAACAGAAAGGCGGCCCCCCAACCGGGAGGCCGCCTTTTACTGAAACAGCGTCAGATGCGCACGCCGGTCTCGGCGTTGAACACGTGGAGCGCGTTCGCCTGCGGCTTGACGTAGACGGTCTCGCCCATGTTGGGCATGTGGCGCCGGTCGGTACGGACCGTGAAGCGCTCCGAACCACCCTCGAGCTCGGCGTGGCCGTACACGTTCGCGTCCGAGCCGAGGTCCTCGACGAGGTCGACGACGATCGGGAAGCCACCCTCGTTCTCCGACACCAGGTCGGCGGCCTCGGGGCGGAAGCCGATGGTGACCTTGCCGCCACCGTTCTGCGCGCCCGCCACCTGCTCGCGGGTCAGCGGCACGGCCAGCGTGCCGAAGTGGCCACCCGCCTCGGTCAGCGGAACGGTCTTGATGTTCATGGCGGGCGAGCCCATGAAGCCGGCGACGAAGACGTTGCCGGGGGTGTCGTACAGCGCACGCGGGGTGTCCACCTGCTGGAGCACACCGTCGAGCATGACGGCCACGCGGTGGCCCATCGTCATGGCCTCGACCTGGTCGTGCGTCACGTACACGGTGGTGACGCCCAGCTTGGCCTGCAGCGTGGCGATCTGCGAACGCGTCTGCACACGCAGCTTCGCGTCGAGGTTCGACAGCGGCTCGTCCATGAGGAACACCTGCGGCTCACGCACGATCGCGCGGCCCATGGCGACACGCTGACGCTGACCACCGGAGAGCGCCTTCGGCTTACGCGACAGGTACTCGTCGAGCTGCAGAAGAGCCGCGGCCTCCTTGACTCGGCGGTCGATCTCCGCCTTCGAGGTCTTGCGCAGCTTCAGAGCGAAGGCCATGTTCTCGTACACCGACATGTGCGGGTAGAGAGCGTAGTTCTGGAAGACCATCGCGATGTCGCGCGACTTCGGAGGAAGGTTCGTGACGTCCTTGCCCTCGATGAGGATGCGGCCCCGGTCGACGTCCTCGAGCCCCGCGAGCATGCGCAGCGAGGTGGACTTGCCACAACCGGAGGGACCGACCAGTACGAGGAACTCCCCGTCACCGATCTCGAGATCGAGCTCGTTCACCGCGGGACGCTCAGACCCCGGGTAGATACGAGAGGCCTTGTCATAGGTAACCGTAGCCATGGTGAAGCAACTTCCTTTCCACCGGCAGGAACGTGCCGGACGATCCGAGTGGAAACAGCCCCGTAAACGTAAAGCTTTTTACACGTCATGCCAAGGGCAGCCCATAAGCCCACAGCAGATATGCTGACTCCGCACACACGCCCCTGTAGCTCAGATGGCCAGAGCACCCGTCTTGTAAACGGGAGGTCGTCGGTTCGATCCCGACCGGGGGCTCGCTGGAGCAGGAGTCTGCTTGCAAAAAGCGCAAGCCGGGCCAGCTCGCGTATCTACCTGGGGGCCGAGCCCCCAGACCCCCACGGTGCGGTGGGTGCGGTGGGTGCGGTGGGTGCGGTGGGTGCGGGGCGTTGCGACGGGATCACCCAAGCTCCCGCTCCTAACCTGATCCCAGCAGCGATGACCGAGGGCTGGGGCGGAGCCCCAGGGTCTTCCCCTCGTTGATCAACAGGTGAAGATCAAGTTGTACGCGGCGGTAGCCGCCCTGGTCATGGTCCCGACCCCAGCCGCAGCAGCTCCGGCGAACGGCTGGCCGCAGTCCGGCTACGGACCAGGCAACACCCACTACAGCCCCGCCGAATCAAGGCTCAACGCCGCGACGATCGCCCAGGTCAAGCAGCGCTGGACCCTGGCCACCAGGACTTCGCGCTGCGACACCGGCGTCCGCCCCGTTCTGGACGGAAAGAGCCTCTTCTCCAACGACCCCGGTGGCATCGGCGCCTACGACCCCACAACCGGGAAACGCCGCTGGCACGTGGACCTCCCGCAGACCACCGTCTCCCGGCTGGCCGTGGCCGACGGCAAGCTGCTCATGCTCTCCTCCGAGTGCCGCGTCCCGGCCGACTTCGAAAGCCATCTCACCGCGTACGACCCCGCGAACGGCAAGCGGCTCTGGACCACCGGGCTGAAGAAGTTCAGCTACGACATGCGGATCGACCAGGGCACCATCGTCCTCGACAGCAATCAGGACGGCCTGGCCTCGACCATCGCCTTCGCCGTCGGGGACGGCAAGCAGCGTTGGCTACGCCTCGGTGACCGCGGTGACGGCCTCGTCTCGGCCGGCGGCCGCCTGCTGCTGCGCAAGGCGAGCGGCGGCGCCGTGGCGGTCGCCGTGACCACCGGCAAAACCCTTTGGGAGACCACGAACAACTGGTACGCCGGTGGGACCGACCCGGCCGGCACCCGGTTCTACGTGGGCAGCGCCGAGGGGCTGACTGCCGTCGACGCCGCGACCGGCAAGAAGATCTGGTCGACGAGGCTGCCGGTCAGCGACGTCACCACGGATTCCACTCATGTCTTCTACAGCCAGTACCGCAGCGCCACCGCCCTGGACGCCCGGACCGGCCGCAAGCTCTACTCCGTGCACACCTCGAGCGCCGCCGGCCGCACCTCACGCGCTGGTGGCCTGCTGTACACGCCGACCGATGACGGGCTCGTCGTGGCGAGCGCCGCCACAGGCGCAGCGGTCAAGCAGCCCAAGATCGCCACAAACCGCGACCACCCGCCCGTTGTCGCGGGCGGGTGGCTCTACGTGACCGAGAACGATCGTTTGAAGGCCTATTACTGACCCTGCGTACGGCGGCGGGTGACCTCGGCCAGGGTGACCGCGGCGGCGACGCTGGCGTTCAGCGACTCGACGTCGGAGGCCATCGGGATGCTGACGCGCAGGTCGCACGTCTCGCCGACGAGGCGGGACAGGCCGCGGCCCTCGGAGCCGACGACCACCAGCAGCGGGCCGATGGCGGCTTCGAGCTGGTAGAGGTCGGTTTCGCCGTCGGCGTCGAGGCCGATCGCGGTGAAGCCGGCTTTCTGCGCCGCCTTGACCGCGCGGGTCAGGTTGACCACCTGGGAGACCGGCACCCGGGCGGCCGCGCCGGCGCTGGTGCGCCACGCGGTCGCGGTGATGCCGGCGGCGCGGCGCTCGGTCATGAAGACGCCGTGGCCGCCGAAGGCCGCCACCGAGCGGATGACCGCGCCGACGTTGCGCGGGTCGGTGATGCCGTCGAGCGCGACCAGCAGCGGCGCCGTCTGTTCGAGGGCGGCGGCGATCAGGTCGTCGAATTCCTCGTACGCGAACGGCGGCACCTGCAGGCCGATGCCCTGGTGGAGGACGCCACCGGTCATCCGGTCGAGCTCGTTGCGGCCGATCTCGAGGATCGGGATGCCCCGGTCGCCGGCGGTACGGACGATCTCGGTGACCCGCTCGTCGATGTCGATGCCCTGCGCGACGTACAGCGCCGTGGCCGGCACCGCGGCGCGCAGCGCCTCGACCACCGGGTTGCGGCCGAGCAGCAGCTCGGGGCCTTCCTTGGTCGGGTTGGAGCGGCGCCCGGGCGCGACCCGCGGGCCGCCACGCGAGTTGAACTTGCCGCGCTGCTGCGGCCCTCGCGCCGGGACGCCGCGGCCGCCGCCGCGGCCCCAGGTGGTGTCCTTGCTGCCGGGGACGCCGACCTTGGGCGCGCGGCCCTCGGCGGCCGCCGCGCGGCGCTCCTTGTCCTGCTTACGGGCGGTCTTGTCGGGCAGTTTCTCGGTGCCCGAGTACCCCTTGTGCCATGGGCGCTCGTCGGCGGGCAGGGTGCGTCCCTTGCCCTTGAGGCTCGAGCGGTTCTTGCCGCCCGAACCCATCGAGGCGCCCTTCTTGGCGGTGGCCCGCTTGCTCGCGTTCTGCGAATTTCCCGGCATCAGTGCTCTCCTACCGTCCATCGCGGCCCGGCCGGAGTGTCCTCCACCTGAATTCCCGCGTTCTTGAGCTGGTCGCGCACCGAGTCGGCGGCCGCCCAGTCCTTCCGTGCCCGTGCCTGCGCGCGCTGTTCCAGCGCGAGCTTGACCAGCGCGTCGACGACCGGCTTGAGGTCGCTCTGGGTGGAGCCACCGGTCCATTTCTCGTCGAGCGGGTCGAGGCCGAGCACACCCAGCATCGCGCGGACGGCGGTGAGCGCCCCGCGGATGCCGGCTTCGTCGTTGGCCGTGAGGGCCGTGTTGCCCTCGCGGATGGTGTCGTGCACGATCGCCAGCGCGGCCGACGTGTTGAGGTCGTCGTTCATCGCCGCGGCGAACGGCGGGGGCACGTCTTTGGGACGGCCGGGCCCGACGATCTCGGCGGCGCGCTGGACGAAACCTTCGATGCGGCGGTACGCGGTGGCGGCCTCACGAAGCGCGTCATCGGAGTAGTCGATGCGCGAGCGGTAGTGCGGCGTGGCGAGGTAGTAGCGCACCTCGACCTCGCGGATGCCCAGGGCGCGCACCGCGTCGAGGTCGATCACGTTGCCCAGCGACTTGCTCATCTTGGCCTCGCCGAGGTTGAGCAGCGCGTGGTGCACCCAGTACCGCGCGAACGGCAGCCCGGCCGAACGGGACTGGGCGATCTCGTTCTCGTGGTGGGGGAAGGTCAGGTCGACGCCGCCACCGTGGATGTCGAACTCGTCGCCCAGGTAGCGCCGGGCCATCGCGGAGCACTCGATGTGCCAGCCCGGGCGGCCGCGGCCCCACGGCGACGGCCAGGACGCGTCGGCCGGCTCGTCGGCCTTGACGCCTTTCCACAGGGCGAAGTCGCGGTAGTCGCGCTTGTCGGGCTCGCCGCCGTCGGACGGCGGGCGCATGTCGTCCGGGTTCTGGCCGGAGAGGGCGCCGTACTCCGCGTACGAGGGCACGTCGAAGTAGACGTCGCCGTTGCCGCCGGCCGCCGGGTAGGCCCGGTCGCGCTCGATCAGCGTGGTGATGAGCTCGTGCATCTCGGGGATGTGCGCGGTGGCCAGCGGCTCGTAGGTCGGCGGCAGCACGTTGAGGTCGCGGTAGTTCGCGTCGAGCACGAGCTTGTTGGCGTACGCGATCGACCAGAACGGGCGGCCCTGCGCGTTCGCCTTGTCGAGGATCTTGTCGTCGACGTCGGTGACGTTACGGACGAAGGTGACCTCGTAGTTGGTGTGCAGCAGCCAGCGGCGCAGCACGTCGTAGTTCACCGCCGAGCGGAGGTGACCGATGTGCGGCACTGACTGCACGGTGAGACCACACAGGTAGATACCGACCTGACCGGGCGTCAGCGGGACGAAGTCCCGGACGGATCGGGTCGCGGTGTCGTACAAGCGCAAACTCACCTGACAAGGGTACCGGCCCCGCCAAGCGGGTAACCGCCCCGCCCGAGGGACGGGGCGGGGCGGTTTTCCACACGTTATCCACAGGGCCTAGGGACGGGTCATCCTCAGCACGTCGAGGGCCTCGTCCAGCTGCTCCTCGGTCAACTTGCCGGATTTGAGGTGGCCGCGCTCGATCACCACGTCGCGGATCGACTGGTTCGTCGCGAGGGCGGTCTTCGCGATCGCGGCCGCCTCGTCGTAGCCGAGGTAGCGGTTGAGCGGGGTGACGATCGAGGGCGACCCCTCGGCGTACGCCAAAGCGATCTCGACGTTGGGCTGCAGGCCGTCGACGCAGCGGTCGGCCAGCAGGCGGGACGCGTTGGCCAGCAGGCGGATGGACTCGAGGATGTTGCGGGCCATCACCGGCAGCATCACGTTGAGCTCGAAGTCGCCCTGGGTGCCGGCGAAGGCCACCGTGGCGTCGTTGCCGATCACCTGGGCCGCCACCTGGCGCACCGCCTCGGGCACGACCGGGTTCACCTTGCCCGGCATGATCGACGAGCCCGGCTGCAGGTCGGGCAGGCGCAGCTCGCGCAGTCCGGCCCGCGGTCCGGAGCCCATCCAGCGGATGTCGTTCACGATCTTGTAGAGCCCGACGGCGATCGTCCGGAGCTGACCGGACGCCTCGACCAGGCCGTCGCGCGCGCCCTGCGCCTCGAAGTGGTCGCGGGCCTCGCTCAGCGGCAGGCCGGTGACCTCACGGAGCCGGTCGATGACCTTCGGGGCGAAGCCGGGAGGGGTGTTCACGCCGGTACCGACCGCGGTGCCGCCCAGCGGCAGTTCGGCCAGCCGGGGCAGGGTCGCGCGGAGCCGTTCGATGCCGTTGGCGACCTGCTGCGCGTACCCCGAGAACTCCTGGCCGAGCGTGACCGGCGTGGCGTCCATCAGATGCGTACGCCCGCTCTTGACCACGTCGTCCCAGTCCGCGGCCTTGGCCCGCAGGGCCGAGTGCAGGTGCTCCAGGGCCGGGATGAGGGTCGAGGTCACGGCCTCGGTCGCGGCCAGGTGGATCGAGGACGGGAAGACGTCGTTGCTCGACTGCGAGGCGTTGACGTGGTCGTTCGGGTGTACGGGCCGGCCCAGCTCCCGCGACGCGAGGGTGGCGATGACCTCGTTGGCGTTCATGTTGGACGAGGTGCCCGACCCGGTCTGGAACACGTCGATCGGGAACTGGTCGTCGTAACCGCCCTCGGCCACGTGCGCCGCGGCCGTCGCGATCGCCTTCGCCAGATCGTCGTCGAGCACGCCCAGCGCCGCGTTCACCTGCGCGGCCGCCCCTTTGATCTGAGCCAGTGCCTTGATGTGGGCCGATTCCAGCCCGCGCCCGGAGATGGGGAAGTTCTCCACCGCCCGCTGCGTCTGCGCCCGCCACAGGGCGTCGGCCGGCACCCGGACCTCGCCCATCGTGTCCTTCTCGACCCGGTAACCGCTCTCGTCAGTAGTCGTCACGTCCTTATCGTCTCTCCCCCGGCCCCGGCGCGCCGATGATCCTCGCCACCGAGTTCCGCCAGAAACTTCTCGACGTCCGTCAACTCGGGGGCCTCGATGGCCGCCAGCGCCGTCGCGGCCCGGGCGAACAGCCGCCGGGCCTCGGCCGGGTCCTCGTCGATCAGGCACTCGGCCAGGCCCGCCTCGGCCACCGCGACCCCGTGCGCCAGCCGGAACCGCCACCCGAGCCGCAACGCCTCCTCGAACGCCACCCGCGCGTTCTCGCGGTCACCGGCCAGCAGGAGCGTCGTACCCAGGCCGTGGTGCAGACGTGATCCCTGCCGGGGGTCGGCCAACGGCAGGGCGATCTCGAGGGCGTGGTGGTGCAGGGCGATGGCCTCCTCGAGGTCGCCCTCGCGGGCCACGATCAAGGCCAGGTCGTGGTACGCCTCGGCCTCCGCGTACGGCGAGTTGCCCCGCTGGATCTGCCGCAGACCGGCCATCAGCTGCCGGCGCGCGGCGGCGCCGCCGATCAGCCCCAGCCGGTACTTCACGACGGCGATGCTGGCCAGGCAGTCGCCGATCCGGACGCGATCACCGGTCTCCACCTGCTTCAGAAGGCGCAGCCGCTCGTATCGCAGCGCCTCGGCGTAACGCCCGAGTCGCTGACAGCCGAGGGCTATCGCGTTCAGCTCGTCGGTCTCCGAGCCCCGGCCCATCCGCGGCGAGGGCATCCGCCGCACCTCGAGCGCGAGCTCGACGCTGTTCGTCCACCGGCCGGCGTTGTGGTACACGTTCGCGAGGTTGACCAGCGAGAATCGGATCGCCTCCTGGTCGCCGAGTTCGCGGCGGAGGGCGAGGGACCGCTCCAGGAGCCGCGTCGCCTCGTCCACCTCGGCCCGCCGGAAATGAGCCGACGCCATGTAGTTCAGCACGGCGGCCGTGGCCGCCCGGTCGCCGATGCGCTCGGTCACCTCGAGGGCCCGCTGGTGGGTGGCGCGGATGTCGTCGGGGTAGCCGCGGCGGAACAGATGCAGCCACGAGGCCCGGGCCAGCTGCCACGCGTACCGGGCGAGCTCGGGCTCCCCGGCCGCCGCGTCGATGTATCTCAGCAGCGCGGGCCGTTCCCGTTCGAGCCGGGCGGCCGGATCGGTCACGGCCGCCAGGAGGTCGGGCCGCAGCGGCGCCGGACTTCCGATGTCACGGTCGAGCCGCTGCCGGAACGCCCCTACGTTGGTCGCCGCCGCGGCGTGCAACTGCTGGTCGAGGGCGCCGCGCAGCGCCTCGATGCGCTCCTCGGGCGCCAGCTCGCCCGCCAGCACGGTCGCGAACTCGCGCAGCAGATCGTGCAGCCGGTAGACCTCCGGCTCGCGCTCCTCCAGCAGGTGGACATCGATGAGATCGTCGACGGCCTCCTGCGCGGCGTCGAGCGGCAGGCCGCTGAGCGCGGCCACGGTGAGGATGTCGGCGTCGGCGCCGGGACACACACCGAGAAGACGGAAGACCTGCCGGGCGGGGGCGGTGAGGTGATCGAACGAGAGGGCGAAGGCGCTGACCACCGACCTCTCCTCGGCCGCGAGTTCGGGCAGGGCCGATTCCCGTAACCGCCGTAAGAGGTCGGCCACCCGCCAGCGCGGGCGGTGGGCCAGGCGGGCCCCGGCCAGCCGGATGGCCAGCGGCAGCCCACCGCAGCGGCGCACCACCTCGGCCGCCGCCTCCGGTTCGGCGCCGACCCGCTCGCCCGCTATCCGGGCCAGCAGCGCGACCCCCTCACCGGGCGCCAGCACGGGCAGGGACTCGGTGTGCACACCGTCCAGGCCGAACAGCCGGCGCCGCCCGGTGACCAGCGCCAGACTGCCCGGATCGGTCGGCAGCAGGTCGGCCACCTGCGCGCTGGAGGCCGCGTTGTCGAACAGCACCAGCACCCGCCGCTTGGCCAGTTCGGTACGCCACAGGCCGATCCGGTCGACCAGGGCCGAGGGAATCCGCTCGGCCTCCACACCGAGCTGGCGCAGCAGCACGAGCAGGGCGGCCGCCGGTTCGACCGGGCGCTCGGCGCTGTGGCCGTGCAGGTCGACGAAGAGATGCGCGTCGGGGTAGCGGTCGCCGATGAGCGCCGCCACGTGCAGCGCCAGGGTGGTCTTGCCGCTGCCGGCCATGCCGTCGATCACCGCCACCGCCGGGGCCGGGCCGCCCTGCTCGATCCGGGCGATCAGCCGGGCGACCACGACCGCACGCCCGACGAAGTCGCCGACCGTCCTGGGCAGGCAGCGCACGGCCTCGGCCCGCCGGGGCAGGCTGCCCTTGAGCATTCCCGCGTGCAGGTCCTGCAGCTCCGGGCCGGGATCCACACCGAGCTCGTCCCGCAACGCCGTCCGAGCACGCTGATACTCGGCCAGCGCCTCGGCCGGGCGACCGGCGTGGTGCAGGGCCAGCATCAACTGCCCGCTCAGCTTCTCCTGCAACGGCCACCGGTCGACGGCGGCGGTCAACTCCCCGATCAGATCCTGATCGCCGCCGGTCTCGAGCTCCAGCTGGGCCCAGTCCTGCACCGCCGCGACACGCTGCTGGTCGAGGACCGCGGCGGCGAGCTGAACGGCATGGCTCTCGATGCCGGCCAGCGCGTCACCGCGCCACAGATCGAGGCCCTGACGCAACTTCGCCGGGTCGCGTTCCTCCCGGCCGGCCTTCGCCAGCCGGCCGAACTCCGCCGCGTCGAGCTCACCGGGCGCCGGGTCCAGCCGGTAACCGGCCGGGTCGCTGCGGATGGCGCCGGCCGGCAACACCCGGCGCAGGCGCGAGACGCAGGTCTGCAACTGCCCGCGCGCGGTGGCCGGCGGGTCGGCGCCCCACACCGCGTCGGCCAGCACGCCGACACCCACCACCCGCCCCGGATGCAGCAACAGCATGGCCAGCACGACCCGATCACGGCCCGCCGACACAGTCCCGTCGGTGACGCTGAGTGGGCCGAGGATGCGATATCTCATAGCGCGGCCAGCGATTTCTCGACGTCGCGCAGTTCGGGCGCCGCCAGGGCGGCGAACTCGGCGCGGGCCAGGCCCAGCAGCCGCCGGGCCTCGGCCGGATCCTCGCCGGCCAGGCAGTCGCCGAGCGCGGCCCGCGCCACCGCGATGCGGTACGGCATCCGGGCCTGCCCGCCGAGGCGCAGCGACCGCCCGAACATCTCGCGCGCGGCCAGGTCGTCGCCGGCCAGCCGGAACGTCGTACCCAATCCGTGACAGAACCGGGACTCCTGCTCGCGGTTGTGCACCTGCTCGGCGAAGTCGACGGCCCGCCGTTGCACGCCGATCGCCTCGGCCAGCCGCCCGTCGGCCGCCAGCAACAGCCCCAACTCGTGGTGCGCCTCGGCCTCGCCGTGCGGATATCCGGCCCGCTGGATCAGCCGCAGCGCCGCGCGCACCTGGCGAACGGCCGCGGCCGCGCCGACGTCGCCGAGCTGGTGCTTGAGCACGGCGATGTAGATGAGGCTGGCACCGATCCGGGTGGTGTCGCCGATCTCCAGCCGCGCCAGCAGGCGGAGCCGGAAATAGCGCAGCGCCTCCCGCGGACGGCCGAGGCGCCGGTATCCGTTGCCCAGCGTGTTGAGCTCGTCGCGACCGTGCCGGGCCGCGGCCAACCGGCGTACCTCCAAAGCGGTTTCGATGCTTTCGACCCACCGTCCCGACTCGTGGTGCACCACGGCCAGGTTCGCCATGGCCTGGGTGAGCGCGTCCCGGTCGCCGAGCTCGCGGCGGATGGCGATGCAGCGCTGCAGCAGCGGGACCGCCTCGTCGTTGCGGGACCGGCGGCAGTGCACCGAGGCCAGGTAGTTCAGCACGGTCGCGGTCGCGGCGCGGTCCCCGCCCCGCTCCAGCATCGCCAGACTCCGTTCGAGCAGGCTGTGGACGTCGTCGAGATAGGCCCGCATGTAAAGGTGACGCCAGGCCGCGCGGGGCAGCTGCCAGGCGTAATGGGCCAGTTCCGGCACGGCGGCCGCCGCACCGGCGTACCGGCCGAGCTGGGGCCGCTCCCGGTCGAGCCGGGCGGCGGGATCGGTCACCGCCGCGAGCAGGTCCGGTCGCAGCGGTGTGAGCACGCCGATGTCGCGTTCGACCCCTTCCCGGTACGCGGGCAGATTGGTCGCCGCCGCGGCCTGCAGCTGCTGGTCGAGCACTCCGCGCAGCGCCTCGGTCCGCTCGCCGGCCGGGATCTCGGCCGCGAGCGCCGCCGCGAACTCGCGCAGCAGGTCGTGCATCCGGTAGACGCCGGGCTCGGGCTCGTCGACCAGGTGCACGTCGACCAGGTCGTCGAGAACGTCCCGCGCGCCGTCCAGCGTCAAACCGGTCAACGCGGCCGCGGCGAGCGCGTCGAACTCCGTACCCGGGCAGAGCCCGAGCACCCGGAACACCCGCCGGACGTGGTCGGGCAGCTGCTGGTACGACATGGCGAAGGCGCCGGCCACGGACCGGTCCTCGGCCGCCAGCTCGGGCAGCGCCGACTCACCCAGCCGTCGGGCCAGGTCGGCGACCCGCCATCGTGGACGGTGGGCCAGCCGGGACCCGGCGAGCCGGAGGGCCAGCGGCAGGCCGCCACAGCGCCGGACCACCTCCGCCGCCGCCTCCGGTTCGGCGCCGACCCGCCCACCGCCGACGATCCGGGCCAGCATCGCCACCGCCTCGGCTTGCGGAAGCACAGTGAGCGACTCGGGATGCACACCGTCCAGCCCGATCAGGCGCCGCCGCCCGGTGATCACGGCCAGACTGCCCGGCGCGGTCGGCAGCAGGTCGGCCACCTGGGCGCTGGAGGCCGCGTTGTCGAACAGCACCAGCACCCGCCGCTTGGCCAGTTCGGTACGCCACAGGCCGATCCGGTCGACGAGATCCGGCGGGATCCGCTCGGCGTCGACACCGAGCTGCCGCAGCAGCACCAGCAGGGCGGCCGCCGGTTGCACCGGGCGCTCGGCGCTGTGGCCGTGCAGGTCGACGAACAGGTGCGCGTCCGGGTAGCGCTCGCCGAGCAGGGCGGCCACGTGCAGGGCCAGCGTGGTCTTGCCGCTACCGGCCATGCCGTCGATCACCGCCACCACCGGCTGGTCTCCGGCCGCCGCCTCGATCGCGGTCACCAGACGGCGTACCGTCGCCTCGCGCCCGACGAAATCGCCGACCGTCCTGGGCAGGCAGCGTACGGCCTCGGCCCGCCGGGGCAGGCTGCCCTTGAGCATTCCCGCGTGCAGGTCCTGCAGCTCCGGGCCGGGATCCACACCGAGCTCGTCCCGCAACGCCGTCCGAGCACGCTGATACTCGGCCAGCGCCTCGGCCGGCCGGCCGGCGTGGTGCAGGGCCAGCATCAACTGCCCGCTCAGCTTCTCCTGCAACGGCCACCGGTCGACGGCGGCGGTCAACTCCCCGATCAGATCCTGATCGCCGCCGGTCTCGAGCTCCAGCTGAGCCCAGTCCTGCACCGCCGCGACACGCTGCTGGTCGAGGACCGCGGCGGCGAGCTGAACGGCATGGCTCTCGATGCCGGCCAGCGCGTCGCCACGCCACAAGGCCAGACCTTCGCGCAACGGGGTGAGGTCGCGGCGCTCACGCCCGGCGGCCACGAGCCGGGCGAACTCGGCGGCGTCGAGCTCGCCCGGGCCCGGATCGAGCTGGTAGCCCGCCGGGTCACTGCGGATCGCGCCCGGCGGCAACGACCGGCGCAGGCGGGAGACGCAAGTCTGCAACTGCCCGCGCGCGGTAGCCGGTGGGCCGGCGCCCCACACCGCGTCGGCCAGCGTGGCGACGCTCAGCACGCGGCCGGGATGCAGCAGCAGCATGGCCAGCACGATGCGATCGCGGCCGGCCGTGATCGTGACCGGGCGACCGTCGACCTCGACCGAGAGGGGGCCGAGGACGCCGTACCGCACGCCGGTCACCCCAGCGCTCCGAGCGCCGCCAGGGACTTCTCGACGTCGCGCACCTCGGGCGCCGACAGCGCGGCCAGTTGTGCCCGGGCCTGCTCAAGCAGGCGCAGGGCCTCGACCCGATCCGTGGTCATCAGGGACTCGCCGAGTCCGGCGCGCGCGCACGCGATCGGGTACGGAAGCCGTGACCGCAGGGCCAGCCGCAGCGCCCGCTCGAACATCGCCCGCGCCGCCGGGCCGTCACCGGCTCGCAGGTACGTCGTACCCAGGCCGTGGCACAGCTTCGACTCCTGCATCGGGTCGTGCAGCCGCTGGGAGATCTCGATGGCCCGGCGATGGGCCGCCACCGCCTCTTTCGTGCGGCCCTCGACGCCGAGCAGCATCGCGAGTTCGTGGTTGGCCTCGGCGACGCCGATCGGATAGCCGGTCCGCTCGTACAGGCGCAGCGCGGCCGTCACCTGCCGTCGCGCCGCCGCCGGGCCGACCCGGCCCGTCCGGTGCTTGAGCACGGCCAGGTTGATCAGGGCGTCGCCGATCCGGGCCGGATCGCCACTGTCCAGATAGGTCAGAAGGCGCAGGCGGTGATGGCGTATCGCCTCGCTGTAGCGCCCGAGGCGCTGATAGCTCAGGGCCAGGAGGTTGAGCTCGTCGCGGGCCTGCTCGGCCACGTTCCGCCGGCGTACGGATTGCGCGGTGGCGATCGCCTTCTCCCACTGGCCGGCCGAGTGCAGCACCCCGCCCAGGTTGACCATCGAGCGCACCGCGGCCCGCCGTTCGCCCAGCTCCTCGCGGATGGCGATGCACCGTTCCAGAAGTCGTACGGCCTCGTCGGTCTCGGCCCGGCGGTAATGCGCGGAGGCCAGATAGTTGAGCACGGTCGCGATCGCCGAACGGTCACCGCTCTGCTCGACCGACCGCAGCGCCCGCGAGTTCAGGCTGTGCACGTCGTCGAGGTAGCCGTGGAACCACAGGTACCGCCATGCGGAACGGGCCAGCCGCCAGGCGTAGGGAAGCAGTGCCGGATCGCCGGCGGCGGCAACGACGTAGGCCTCGAGGTTGATCCGCTCCCGGTCGAGGCGCGCCTCCGGGCCGTCGAGCGCGTTCCGCAGATCGGGCCGCAACGGCTCGGGCGAGCCGATGTCCCGGTCCAGAGCGTCCCGGTACGCGGGCAGGCAGGTCGCCACCACCGCGTGCAGCTGCTGGTCGAGCACTCCGCGCAGCGCCTCGGTCCGTTCGGCCGGCGCCAGCTCGGCGGCGAGCGCCGCCGCAAACTCGCGCAGCAGGTCGTGCATCCGGTAGACGCCGGGCTCGGGCTCGTCGACCAGGTGAACATCGACCAGGTCGTCGAGGACGTCCTGCGCGCCGTTCAGGGGAAGACCGCTCAGCGCGGCCACCGCGAGCGCGTCGAATCCGTTGCCGGGACAGATGCCCAGCAGCCGGAACACCCTTTTGACGGCATCGGGCAACTGGCTGTACGACACCGCGAAGGCGCTGGCCACCGAACGGTCCTCCGCCGCCAGCTCGGGCAGCGCCGACTCGCCCAGCCGGCGGACCAGGTCGGCCACCCGCCACCGTGCACGGTGGGCCAGCCGCGCACCGGCCAGCCGTACGGCCAGGGGCAGGCCTCCGCAGCGCCGGACCACCTCGGCCGCCGCCTCAGGTTCCCTGGACACCCGGCCGCCGACGATCCGGGCCAGCAGCGCGATCGCCTCGTCGTGCGGGAGGACGGCCAGCGATTCCGGATGCACGCCGTCCAGGCCGACCAGCCGCCGGCGGCTGGTGACCAGGGCCAGACTGTCCGGCGCGGTCGGCAGCAGGTCGGCCACCTGGACGCTGGAGGCGGCGTTGTCGAACAGCACCAGCACCCGCCGCTTGGCCAGCTCGGTACGCCACAGGCCGATCCGGTCGACGAGATCCGGCGGGACCCGCTCGGCGTCGACACCGAGCTGCCGCAGCAGCACGAGCAGCGCCGCGCCCGGCTCGAGCGGCCGTTCGGCGCTGTGGCCGTGCAGGTCGACGAACAGGTGCGCGTCCGGGTAGCGCTCGCCGACCAGGGCGGCCACGTGCAGGGCCAGGGTGGTCTTGCCGCTGCCGGCCATGCCGTCGATCACCGCCACCGCCGGCTGATCGCCGGCCGCGGCCCCGATCGCCGCCACCAGGCTCCGCACCGTAGCGTCGCGGCCGGTGAAGTCGCCGACCGTTCGCGGCAGGCAGCGGACCGGCTCCGCTCTGTTCGGAGCCACCGGAAGATCCCCGGCCAGCATTCCCTGGTGCAGCCGCTGAAGTTCGGCACCGGGCTCAATGCCCAGTTCGTCACGCAGCACCCGGCGCGCACGCCGGAACCCGGCCAGCGCGTCGGCCTGCCGCCCGGACCGGTGGAGCGCGGTCATCAGTTGCCCGCGCAGCCGTTCGCGCAGCGGATAGCGCTCGACCAGCTCGGCCAGGACACCGGCCAGCTCCCGGCCACGACCGGCGTCGAGTTCGAGGTCGACCCACTCCTCGGTCGCGGCCACACAACGCTCGTCGAGCATCGCGCCCGCCCCGCGGACGGCCTCGCTCTCGGTCTCGGCGAGCGAGGGGCCACGCCAAAAATCAAGCGCTTGACGGTACGCACGGCGAGCGGCACCCGAATCCTCGGCCGACCTGGCCTCGGCCACCAGAAGGTCGAAGGCGGCCACATCGAGATCGCCGGAGCCGGCGTCGATCCGGTAGCCGGCCGGATCGGTACGGATCGTGCCCGGCGGCAGAATCCGGCGCAGACGGGACACGCAGCTCTGAAGCTGACCTCGGGCCGTGACCGGCGGATCGGCGCCCCACACCGCCTCGGCCAGCACGCCGGCGCCGAGTACCCGACCAGGGTGAAGCAACAGCATGGCCAGCACGATGCGATCACGGCCCGCCGTAATGGTGACTTCGTGTCCGTCCACGGTGACGGACAGTGGCCCGAGAATGCGATACCGCATGCCGGTCTCCCAGCCCCTCCGGTCTATTCGCCCCTCCGGTCGAGACATCGAGCTTAGTTGAGCGACGAGAGCGGAACGACAGTGGAACAACAGCGGCGTCCGGCAATCTGGGCTTCGCCGCCGCATCGGGGATGTAACCCATCGCCCCAGCCCGATGCGGCGGCGTCGGCTCGACGGGGGACCGACAGCCCGTCCGCGGCGGCAAACGCGGACGGGCTGTGGGTACGGTCCGGGTACCTCGGTGATCACTGTCGGTTGGACGATGCGCCGAGCGGAACGTAACGTCGGCGGGGCCTACGCCCCCGGACGAACAGGATCCCCTCTCATGCGACGCGCCCTCCTGGCCGTGATCGCCGCCGGCACCCTGCTGACCGGCGCCGCCTGCGACAGCGACGCGAACAGCTCCGACGCGGCCGCCGCCCCCACGCCGAGCGCCTCACCGAGCGCCTCGCCCGAGCCGGACTACTCGGCCAACACCGCGCTGGTCTGCGGCAATTTGCAGAAGCTGTACTCCGCCGAGCTCAAGGACTTCGGCGCCGCCATGGGCAAGCTGATCACCTACCGGGAGGCGAAGCAGGCCGCCGACGCCAAGAAGGCCGAGGACGCCGCCACCGCCAAACTGAAGGCCGTAGCCACCAAGATCCGCACCGACACCGCCACTGCCGAGGACCCCGAGTTCATGGCCGCCGGCCAGACATCGGCCGCCAAGGTCGACGCCAGCGCGGTCGACCGCAAATACATCACCAAAATCAAGACCTTGAAGGACCTCAACAGCACGATCGAGGCCCAGTTCACGGAGTGGCTCAGCCCCGTCGCCGGCTACTGCGCCCCCAGCTGAGACGCACCACTGCCTCGCGTGCCATGACCTGCCGTCACGCGAGGCGCGGGAGGAGGCTTGACCATGCTTCCTCGGCGGCGCCGGCGATCGGGCCGTCCGCGCCCAGGGCTGCCGCGACGATCGGCGGCGGGCTGCTCCGGCGGATCTCCATCAACCCGGCTCGGTAGGAAGTCTGTATCTCCCTCTCGGCCGCGGCCAGAAGCTGCGCGCCCACGCCACCCAGGGTGACCAGGTCAGCGTCCAGAGCGTTGACCAGGCCGGCTATGCCCCGCCCAAGCGTCGCCGCAACCGCTCGAACGGCAACCCGCTCAGCTCCGCCGTCACCCCCAGCCCTGGCATCCGGGTCGGCGGCGGTGGCGATGACGCGGCGGGCGTAGGTGACCGGGTCTCGGGGAGGGCGGTGGCCCAGGTGACGGGCCAGTGCTGTGCCGTCGACGGCGGTTCCCCAGCAGCCGTGGGCTCCGCAGGGGCAGGGAATGGCCGGGTCGCCGAAGGGCATGTGGCCGAATTCGCCGGCGAAGCCGGAGGCGCCGTTCAGGAGGCGGCCCTGGTCGACTACCGCGCCGCCGAGGCCGCCGGCGATGAGCAGGTGGAGGGCGACGCGGGCGCCGGTGGCGGCGCCTCGGGCCGATTCGGCGGCGGCGGCCAGGCTGGCGTCGTTGCCGGCCACGAACACCGGCGTGGGGCCGGCGTCGGCGGCCGGGGGCCAGAGGCTGGTCAGGTCGACGTCGTGCCAGCCGACGTTCGTGGCGTCCAGGCGCAGGCTGCGCGAGACCGTGCCGGGAACCGAGACCCCGAGGGCGCGCAGGCGGCCGGGGTACTGCTCACGCAACCGGCCGATCGCGGCGTGCACGGCGGCGACCACCTCCGGCCAGGCCGGCGGGCGGTCGGCGGGGGCGTGGCCGGCGGCGATCGTGGTCAGGACGGCTCCGCCCAGTTCGGTTACCTGGAGGCGCCAGCCCTCGTGGGTGATTTCGGCGGCCAGGACCAGGGGGCCCTCCGAGTGAGGGACCAGGACCGTTGTCGGGCGGCCTCGGCTGCCGCTCGGGCGGGCGGGCACCTCGGCCAGCAGGTGGGCCTGTGACAGGCGGGCTACCAGCTCGGTGGTGGCGCCGGTGCCGATGCCGAGCAGGCGGGCGGCGTCGGCTCGGGTGACGCCCGGGTGGGCGTGCACGACGCCGAGCAGCTGGTTTGAGCGCGTCGTCACAGGGCAACCACTCCTTTTACTCGTTCCTAGAGCATATTCTTCGGCGGTGACCATGAACCGTCCGGGACTCGCCGTTCTCGGAGCCTCCACCTTCTTCTACGTGACCGCGGAGACTTTGCCGGTCGGGCTGCTGCCGCAGATCGCCGACGGGCTCTCGGTGGACGAGGCGGACGTCGGCCTGCTGCTGACCAGCTATGCCGTGGTGGCGGCGGTCAGCACGATCCCGTTGACGGCGCTGACCATGCGGGTGCCCCGGCACACGCTGATCGCGATCACGATGGGGATCTTCGTGGTGTCGCAGGCGGCGGCCGCGTTCGCGCCGACCTTTCCGGTGCTGACGCTCGCGCGGCTGGTCTGCGCGCTGGCGCACGGGGTCTTCTGGTCGGTGATCGGGCCGGTCACCGCGCGGCTCGCGCCGCCGGGGCAGGCGGGGCGGGCCACCGCGCTGGTCTTCGTGGGCAACTCGCTGGCCATCGTGCTCGGCGTGCCGCTGGGTACGGCGCTCGGGCAGTGGCTGGGCTGGCGGGTCGCGGTGGGCGTGATGGCCGTCGGCGGCGCCTTCTGCGTACTGCTGCTCGCCCGTGTTCTTCCGACGTTGCCGCCGCTTCCGCACGATCTGAACGTCCGGGCCGGGGCGCAGCTGCGCGCCGCCGTCGGGATCATCCGTGACCGGCAGGTCGCCGCGCTCTGCCTGATCACGACGGTGCTGGTCATCGGGCATTTCGCCGCTTACACGTACATCGCCCCGCTCGTCCGGCGAGACGCCGGGCTCGAGGGCGTCGCGCTGAGCGCGCTCCTTCTGGGGTACGGGGCGGTCGGGCTGGTCACGAACTTTGTGCTGGGCCGCCACTCGGACCGGCGGCCCGGCCAGATCGTCGTCGGCCTGCTGATCGTGCTGGCGGTCGCCGCGGCCGCGCTGGCACCCGTGCTCGGGGTCGTGCCGACCGTGCTCGCGGCGCTGCTGTGGGGCGGCGCCTTCACCGCCATCCCGGTCTTCCTGGCCAGCTCGGTGCTGCGGATCGCGCCCCGCGCCCGCGACGCCGCCTCCGCCCTGTACGTGGTCGCTTTCCAGATCGGCATCGGCGGCGGCGCCTTCCTCGGCGAACGCCTGGTCCGCGCCGGCCACCTCGGCACACTGCCGCTGGTGACCGGCGCCCTGGCCGTCGTCGCCGTCCTGCTCGTCGTCACCCTGGGCCGCCGGGTCTTCCCCGCCCGGCTCAGCGACGAGGACCACCACCGGGTCGAGGCCCAACTCGCCGCTTAGGCCCCTAACCTTCCAGGGCCGCTTCCGCGGCGGCCAGGAACAGGTCGTTCTCCTCCGGGGTGCCGATCGTGACGCGGACGCCGTCGGTCTGGAACGGGCGCACGATCACGCCCCGGCTCTCGCAGGCCTGGCCGAAGGCGATCGAGCGGTCGCCCAGCGGCAGCCAGACGAAGTTGGCCTGGCTCGCCGGCACGTCGATCGAGAGCTTGCGCAGCGCCTCGGTGACCCGCTCACGCTCGGCGACGACGAGCGCGCAGCGCCGGTTCACCTCGTCCTCCTGCTTCAGCGCGGCCAGCGCCGCCGCCTGGGCCACGATGCTCGTCGAGAACGGGGTGAGGACCTTGCGGATCGCGGTCGCCTCGCCGGGCTGCGCGACCAGGTAGCCCATCCGCAGGCCGGCCAGCCCCCACGCCTTCGACATCGTGCGGAGCACGACGACGTTGGGCCGGTCCGCGTACGTCTCGACGCCGTCCGGCACGTCCGGGTCGGTGACCAGTTCGCGGTACGCCTCGTCGAGCACCACCAGCACGTCCGACGGCACCGCGGCGAGGAACCGGTCGAGGTCCGCCTTGCGGATGGCCGTGCCGGTCGGATTGTTCGGGTTGCAGACGAAGACCAAGCGGGTCCGGTCGGTGATCGCCTCGGCCATCGCGTCGAGGTCGTGGCCGTGCCCCGGCGTGTTCGGGACGCGGACGCTGGTCGCGCCGACACCGGCCGAGATGATCGGGTACGCCTCGAACGAGCGCCACGCGTAGACGACCTCGTCGCCGGGCAGGGCGGTCGCCTTGACCAGGATCTCGGCCAGCGCCACCGAGCCGCAGCCGGTGACGATGCGGTCGGCGTCGACGCCGAGGCGCCGAGCCAGGGCCGCACGCAGCTCGACCGACCCCATGTCGGGGTAGCGGTGCGACGACAGCATGGCCTCGGAGACCGCCTCGGCCACGCCGGGCAGCGGGCCGTACGGAACCTCGTTGCTGGCCAGTTTGATCGCCTCGGCGATGCCGAGCTCGCGGGTCAGGTCGGCCAGGTTGCGACCGGGAACGTAGGCCGGGAGACCGTCCAGGTCAGCGCGGGTGAGGCGAGTCATCGTCCCTCTCCATTTCCATTGGTGCCGCTCGTGGTGGCGTCGACCGGGTGGTGGTTGTCCGGGGGCAGGGCGATCACGACCGTACGGGCGGTCTTGTCATGAAATGCCTGCCTGAGCTGCTGGTCGAAGACGGGCGAGATGCAGTCGATCAGTTGGAGCACGAAGCCGATGCCGGCGCAGCCCCAGGCCGGGGTCCAGAGACCGAGCCGGGCCCAGCGCCCGAACGCGCGGCCGAAGCCGAGCGGCTCGGTGTTCTCGACCGCGACCACCTTGATGCGCATGAGCTTCTTGCCGAGGGTCTGCCCGCTGCCGGCGATGGCCGGCGCCTCGTACGCCAGCCAGAGCAGCGTGGCGACGATCAGCATGGCCCAGAGCAGTCCGTCCATCCGGCCCGAGGCCTGCACGTCGAACGCGCTGCCGCCGTTCGCCATCTCGTCGAGGGTGGCGCGGTACATGGGCACGAACTCTTGGGCCCACTGGTACGCGAACCAGCCGTTCACCACCACGTTCAGCAGCAGCACGGCCAGGATGTCGAGGAGCCGGGCCACCAGGCGTGGCCCGAGCCCGGCCAGCGCGTAGCCGTGCGGCCGGGCCTGTACGGGATACATGGCCGCGCGCATGCCGGGCGGCATCCGCTCCCACCCGGGTGGCGGCTGCCACCCCGGAGGGGGCTGCCATCCGGGCGGCGGTCCAGGCTGCTGCCCCGCCGGCCCGGGCTGCTGCCAGGCGGGCGGCTGCTGCCAGCCCGGCCCCGACGGCGGCCCCTGCTGCCAGCCCGGCGGCGGCGCACCCCAACCGGGAGCGCCCGAACCCGGCACGCTCGAACTCGGAACGCCTGAACTCGGAACGCCTGAACCCGGAGCTCCCGGACCCGGCGGCGGAGCCTGCTGCCAGCTCGGCGGCGGACCGGCCGGTGAGTCGCCGGGGGCGGCCGCGGTCGCGGGAGGCGCCGCCGCGGGCGGCTCCTCCTCGACCGGCGGCGGGCCGTCGGGCGGCGTCGCGTCGGCCGGAATGGCCTTGCCGAGCCAGCCGTCACCGTCCCAGTAGCGCTGGGTGTCGGGGTCGGCCGGGTCCTTGTACCAACCGGCGGGCAGCGAACTCATGGAAGAACCTTAGCGACCTGGGCCTGGAGGATTTCTGTGTGCGGCGACCAGGTCGGTGTCACAGATTGCCGCGCAGCTCCTGCTCCCGCTCGATGGCCTCGAAGAGCGCCTTGAAGTTGCCCTTGCCGAAGCCGAGCGAGCCGTGCCGCTCGATGAGCTCGAAGAACACCGTGGGCCGGTCCTGCACCGGGGCCGTGAAGATCTGGAGCAGGTAGCCGTCCTCGTCCCGGTCGACCAGGATGCCGCGCTTCTTCAGCTCCTCGATCGGCGCCCGCACCTCACCGATCCGGGCGCGCAGCTCGGGGTCGTCGTAGTACGAGTCGGGGGTCTTGAGGAACTCGACGCCGGCCTGCCGCATGGCGTCGACCGCGTTGATGATGTCGTTGGTGGCCACCGCGACGTGCTGGGCGCCCGGGCCGCCGTAGAACTCGAGGTATTCGTCGATCTGCGACTTGCGCTGCGAGACGGCCGGCTCGTTGAGCGGGAACTTGACCTTGCGGGTGCCGTCGGCGACGACCTTCGACATCAGCGCCGAGTAGTCGGTGGCGATGTCGTCGCCGATGAACTCGGCCATGTTGGTGAAGCCCATGACCCGGCGGTAGAACTCGACCCACTCGTCCATGCGGCCCAGCTCGACGTTGCCGACCACGTGGTCGACGGCCTGGAAGAAGCGCTTGGGCTGCAGGCCGGCGTCGATGGCGGGCTGCCGGTCGACGATCGGCTCGCGGGCCACGAAACCAGGCAGGAACGGACCGTCGTAGCCGGAACGGTCGATCAGCGTGTGGACGGTGTCGCCGTAGGTGGCGATCACGGCGACCCGGACGGTGCCGTTCTCGTCCTTCAGGTCGTACGGCTCGGTGACGCCGCGCGCGCCGGCGCCGGTGGCGTGCTTGTAGGCGGCGTCGACGTCGGGCACCTCGAGCGCGATGTCGCGGATGCCGTCGCCGTGCTTGGTGACGTGGTCGGCGCCGGGCGCGCCGGCGTGCACGCAGCCGGTCAGCACGAACCGGGCGGAGCCGCTGACGAGTACGTACTCGGCGTGGTCGCGGTAGCCCTGCTCGGGTCCGCGGTAGGCGACGAGCTTCATGCCGAAGGCCGTGGAGTAATAGTGGGCGGCCTGTTTGGCGTTGCCCACGAGAAACTGAAGATGATCGACGCCCTTGACCGGAAAGACGTCGGCGGTGCGGGTCCCGTGTTCCATCGTCTGCGTCATTGGCCGAGGTTGTCGCAGCTCACAGGGGTGGGGCAACAGTTGTTCCCGGCGTTGGGCAGTCTGCGCGATCCACTCGCCGTAACCTCTTCCTCACAGTGCAACTTGCACAGTTCACGCCCCGCCATAGGTGATCTTCAGGACATAAGCGCTCGACACGGGCGGATCGAGATCCATCGTCCGGGTGATTGACCTGGCTAGCGTGTCGCGCATGGCGTCGGGTGGCCGCCCCTGGAAGGGCTACGCGCTGGTCGCGATCGTGATCGTGGTCGTGCTCGCCACCACCGGCGTGTGGAACCCCTGGCCGAACGTCTGGAACTGGGTCAACACCAGCAAGCCGATCGCCGGCGACGCGGCCCAGTGGCAGCAGCGGATCGGCGGCAGCCCGCAGAGCGTGGCGATAGTCGGCGACGCGGTGGTCGTCGAGTACCGGACCTCCGTCGAGGCGTACGGCATCACCGCCGGGGTGAAGCTCTGGGACAGCGACGCCGACTGGGCCTCGATCGCCGGGGACGGCAACGACGCCGTGGTCGCCACCGGCCGACTGCTCACCAAGGGCTACCAGGTGCTCGATCCGCGCAGCGGTGCCGTGCTGCGGGCCGACACCGCGGCCACCGCCGTGTGGACGTACAAGAACGCGCTTCTAGATCTGCATTGCGCCAAGGGCAGTGACTGTCAGTTGACGGCGTGGGCGCCACGCGGCAGCAAGCCGCTGTGGACGGTCGACACGGGCGGTATCGGGTTCGTCCTCAACGCCGCCAATCCCGACCTGCCCGACACCCGGCAGTTGACCGCCGACCGGGTCGACGACGACGTGGCGCGGCCGCGGCAGATGCCCAGCCTGATCGGACTGCCGGACGACGGGAAGATCCGGGTGGTGGACACGGCGACCGGCCGGGTCGCGCAGACCGTCGAGCCCGGACCGGACCAGCGGGTGGCCATCGCCGGCGGGCGGGTTCTGACGATCACCGGCACACCCGGCGACGGGACCTGCTACTACAGCGTCGTGGCGACGGATCCCCCCTCGTCGGCGCCGGTCTGGAAAAAAGACGGGCTCAATTTGCGTACGGCCGAGAACGGCTCCAACTGCAAGCAGGAACGCGACCCGGCCGGCGGCGAGGACGTGCTGCTGGGGGTCGACCCGGTCGGCCGGGAGGAGCTGCTGGCCGGGCACGACGGGCGGGTCCTGTGGCACGGGGCCAAGGGCGAGAACGTGCTCGCGGTGAACGACAACTACGCGGTGATCCGTAACGCCGCGAAGAACACGTTCCGTGGCTACGCCTTCCGCGGTAATCACACTGTGTGGTCCCGGCCGGTGGGCGCGAACCCGTCGACGGCCCTCACCCCGTACGCCGCCGTGGTCGTCAGCCGGAAACCGGACCGGGTCGTGGCGATCGCTCCCGGATCCGGACGGCTGCTGGCCGACGTGCGTACCGGCGCCGAGGTCTTCGCCGTCGGACCAGGCGGAATGATCGCTGTCTCGGGGCGCGACATGGCGTACCTCCCGTGGGCTTGACCTAACTGGTATGTGGGCAAGGGGCGGAGCGGTTCGCATACCGCCCGGCGGCTGTCCTAGGCTTGCCGCTCATGAGCAGAGGCGCCGCATTCACGTACTCGCCGCTGTTGCCCACCGGCGACGACCTGACCGAGTACCGACTGGTCACCGACGAGGGCGTGGATGTCGTCGCGGGACCGGGCGGGCGGCAGTTCCTGACCGTCGAGCCGTCGGCCATCACGCAGCTCACCGCGGAAGCGATGCACGACATCGCCCACTACCTGCGCCCGGCCCACCTGTCGCAGCTCCGTTCGATCATCGACGACCCGCGGGCCTCGGCCAACGACCGCTTCGTCGCCCTCGACCTGCTGCGCAACGCCAACATCGCGGCCGGCGGCGTGCTGCCGATGTGCCAGGACACCGGCACGGCGATCGTGATGGGCAAGCGCGGGCGGCACGTGCTGACCGACGGCACCGATGAGGAAGCCATCGCCCAGGGCGTCTACCAGGCGTACACCCGCTTGAATCTCCGCTACTCGCAGCTGGCGCCGCTCACCATGTGGGACGAGCGCAACACGGGATCGAATCTTCCGGCCCAGATCGAGCTGTACGCGGAGGACCCGGGCGGCCAGCCGGACGCGTACAAGTTCCTGTTCATGGCCAAGGGCGGCGGCTCGGCCAACAAGTCGTACCTCTACCAGGAGACCAAGGCGCTGCTGAACCCGGCGCGCATGATGGAGTTCCTCGACGAGAAGCTCCGCCTGATCGGCACGTCGGCCTGCCCGCCCTACCACCTGGCCGTGGTCATCGGCGGCACCAGCGCCGAGCACGCGCTGAAGACGGCCAAGCTGGCCAGCGCCAAATACCTGGACAACCTCCCCCGGCACGGCACGATGGCCGGCCACGGCTTCCGCGACGTCGAGCTGGAGGCCGCGGTCCTCGAACTGACCCGCGACTTCGGCATCGGCGCCCAGTTCGGCGGGCGTTACTTCTGCCACGACGTACGGGTGATCCGCCTGCCCCGGCACGGCGCGTCCTGCCCGGTGGCGATCGCGGTCAGCTGCTCGGCCGACCGCCAGGCCCTGGCCAAGATCACGCCGTCGGGCGTCTGGCTGGAACGCCTCGAAACCGACCCGGCCCGCTTCCTGCCCGACGTCGACGTCAGCAACGAGCCCGTGGTCAAGGTCGACCTCAACCGCCCGATGGCCGAGATCCGGGCCGAGCTGTCCCGCTACCCGGTCAAGACTCGCCTCTCGCTGACCGGCCCCCTGGTCGTGGCCCGCGACATCGCCCACGCCAAAATCGCCGAACGCCTCGACGCGGGCGAGCCCATGCCGCAGTACCTGCGCGACCACGCGGTCTACTACGCGGGCCCGGCCAAGACCCCCGAGGGGTACGCGTCGGGCTCGTTCGGCCCCACGACGGCCGGCCGGATGGACTCGTACGTGGAGAAGTTCCAGGCCGCCGGCGGCTCCCTGATCATGCTGGCCAAGGGCAACCGTTCAGCCCAGGTGACGAAGGCCTGCCAGTCGTACGGCGGCTTCTACCTGGGCTCGATCGGCGGCCCGGCGGCTCGCCTGGCCCAGGACTGCATCCGCCACGTCGAGGTCCTCGAATACCCCGAACTCGGCATGGAGGCCGTCTGGCGCATCGAGGTCGAGGACTTCCCCGCCTTCATCGTCGTCGACGACAAGGGCAACGACTTCTTCGCCGACGTGACCCGCCCCAACCCGCTCCTCCGCATCGGCGCCGGCCCTTCGTAGACCGCAGAGCCAGCCAGAATGCGCTGATCGCTCCGTTCCGATGCGGCTGCCCGGGGCGCGAACGACCCGATTGCCGGCGTCGACGAGTCTTGTCCCGCGCCTCGCATGCCGGCAGTTCGGGACGCGACGGGATGGGGCCGGTACTTCTAGTCCGGGGCGGCGGGAAGGACAGGGATGGCCGGGCCTTGGAGACTCGGATCGTGGCCAGGGCGGACGCACGGCACATCGGTGGCGCGCCGAGCGTTCGCCTGTCATCGCTGGCCTGGAGTTCGCACCCGGTTCTCTTCGGCCCATCGGCGCGGCGACGGGCGGACGTTGGTGGGGATCGGGAGTTCCCGCGTCGCTTGAAGGCGGCGGCGCAGGTAGGCCGCCAGCGGGCGTTCGAGCCAGCGGTGCACCATCCAGGCGACCAGCAGCATGACGGCGATGGTGCCGATCAGGACCAGCCAGTGTGGGGCCCGGTCGTGGGTGGCCCGGATGATCAGCCAGCCGATGTTCTGGTGGAGCAGGTAGAACGGGTATGTCAGCAGGCCCGCCGTGGTCAGGGAGCGCCACCGCACCCGCGCCGTCCAGCCCAGGGCGACCACCGCCATCACCGCGAAGAACGCCGTGACGATCAGGATGGCCGTGGTGTCGGAGAGCGGCGCCTTGATGTTCGCCTTCTCCGTCTGGGCCACCCGGGCGATGACGTTGTGCTGGGCCATCAGGTACGACGCCGCGACCAGGCCCCACAGTCTCAGGTCGCTGCCGAAGCGGTGGATCAGGTAGAACGCCATCCCGGCCACGAACAGCGGCGCGTAGTCCGGCTGCAGGGCGACGATCAGCAGCTTCTCGCGGCTCGTGTGGGCGATGACCGCCGCCGTCAGCCAGCCGTAGCCGAACCACATGGCGCTCTGGCGGTTCAGGCCGCGCCACAGCAGCACGGCGAAGAGCAGGTAGAACCGCGCCTCGGCCCAGAGCGTCCAGTAGACGCCCTCGACGCCGTGGACTCCCAGCGGCCACTGGAGCATCGTCAGGTTGAGCAGCACGTCGCTGAGGCGCAGCGGCTGGGCCACCACCGGCCACAGGCCCACGACCGTGGCCGTGATCAGTACGCAGGGCCAGTAGGCGGGGAACAGGCGCAGGAACCGGGAGCGGACGAACGCCCCGGTGTCGCGGCCCCAGGCGCTCATGCAGATGACGAAGCCGCTGATCATGAAGAACAGTTCGACGCCGAGCCAGCCGTACTGGGCGGCCTCGTGGACGCGGGAGACCGCCACCGCGGGTGGGGCGCCCCAGGCGCCGGTGACGTCGTTGCGGCCGGCGAAGTGGTAGAAGGCGACCATGACGGCGGCGAACAGCCGGAGGCCGTCCAGGACCACGATGCGCATCTGTGGTTCAACGCCGGCGCCGGCGAACGGTGGCGGTCAGATCGCGGCGATGATGACCGTGTCGACGGTGAAGTAGTGGCCGGGCTTCTCGGGGTTGGTGGGCCCGTCGTCGTCGAGGCGTTCGATGGCCACCCAGTGGTCGGTGACCTGCCACAGCCCGGGCTTCCAGGTCAGCTTCTCTTTTTCGACGGCGAGCGGGAACTCCACGGCGCCGACCTTGAGGTGGCGGTCGTCGGTGAGCAGCACCAGACGGCCGTTCGAGGCGCCCAGGACCTGGGCTCCGGGCTGCGGCGGGATCGCCCGGCCGCCGGCCACCGTGCTGCCCGGCTGGTCGAGCACGGTCGAGCGTTGCGGGCGGGCGCCGGTGGCCAGCCAGCCCCGGCCGTCCGCGTCGCGCAGGCCGCCGCAGCCGGAGGAGGCGACACCGCAGCCCAGTGGCGTGTGCGGACCGGCCGGCCAGCCGGCGACGGCTTCGCCGGTGGCCAGCGAGAACGCCTGTTCGGTGCACACGAACTGGCCGCCGGTGGTGGTGAAGGCGTCCTGGCATGAGATCGGCGCCGACCAGCGCGGGGCGCCCGTGGTGGCGTCGTAGGCGTTCACCCGGCTGCTGTCGCTGACCAGGACCGCCCCGGCGCCGGTGTAGAGCCCGGCCGGCGCCCACACGGTCGCCGCGCCGGTGCGGTGCCCGTCGAAGGCCGGCGCCTTGACGCCGGTGGCGACCCGCCAGATCTCCTTGCCGTCGAGGGCGGAGATTCCGATCAGGGTGCCGTCGGCCCAGCGGCTGATCACCGTGTCGCCGACCGCCACGACGCCGGAGAGCTGCTCGGGCCAGCGCCGCAGCGACCAGATCGCGGTCATCACGCCCTTGGCCCAGACCGGGTCGGCCCGCACCTGGCGCTTGGACGCATACACCCGGACGGCGTCGGCCACGATCAGCGGCGCCTGGTTGGTTCGGCCGGTGACCTGCGGCGCGCGGGTCACGGGCACCGGGTAGGGCGGGGACGCGGCGGAGGCCACCTCGGCCGGCTTGAGGACCCGCCAGCCGATCACGGCGGCCACGAGGGCTATGACGAGCGCCAAGGATGTACGGATCAGCACTCGGAGCACCAGTGAAGGTTATGTCAGGCGGCCGCCGCTAGATCGTCCAGGTCGCGCCGCAGGGCGCCCTCGGCGGTCTCGGCGGCGAGGCCCCCGAAGATCAGCGCGAGGATCCGCCCGGCCGGAGCGGTCGGGCTGCCGTTCTGCACCACTGTCACCATCGTGCCGCCGCGATGCCGGCCGGAGACCACCGGCTGGAACGAGTAGGTCATCCGGTAGTCGGCGCCGATGCCGGGCGATGTGACCACGAAGCGGTCCGGCACGACGCACTCGAGCACCCGGAACTCCTCGGTGACCTCGCCGCCGTCGGCCATTTGCCGGGTTTCGCGCCAGACGGTGCCCGCGCCGAACTCGCCGTGGCTGCGCACCTCGACCCGGGTGACCGCCGAGAGCCATTCCCGGCGGCGGCTCAGATCGGTGAAGACCTGCCAGACCACCGCGACCGGCGCGTCGATCGGGCGGGTCACCACAACCGTCGACATAGCGTCACCTCCCACGCCATCAGACAGTAACTATCCGACCACGATCCCGCTGACCGATCCAAGACCGATCTTGCCGTCGGCCGAGGTTCCGCTGATCACGACCTCGTCGCCGTCGAGCAGGAAACCTCGCTGCGAGCCGTCGGCCAGCGTCACCGGGGAGGCGCCGTCGGCGGTCAGCTCGAGGAACGAGCCGACCTGGTCCGGCGACGGCCCGGAGACGGTGCCCGACGCGTACAGGTCGCCGGTCCGGACCGACGCCCCGTTGCTGGTCAGGTGGGCCAGCTGCTGCGCCGCCGTCCAGTACATCGAGGCGAACGGCGGTGAGCTCACCAGGGTCCCGTTCCAGGCGATCGAGAGCTTGAGGTCGTACGCCGGTCCGGCCGGCCGCAGGTAGTCGAGCGGCTCCGGATCCTGGGCCGGCGCGGGCACCGGAGCGAGAACGGAGAGCGGCACCACCCACGGCGAGACAGAGGTGGCGAACGATTTGCCCAAGAACGGGCCAAGTGGCCGGTATTCCCAGGCTTGCAGATCGCGAGCGGACCAGTCGTTCACGAGCACGATCCCGAACACGTGGTCTTCGAACGAGCCGGTGGTGATCCGCCGGCCCGGCGTGCCGACCACGAAACCGACTTCGGCCTCGACGTCGAGACGCCGCGTCGCACCATATGAACCGGCAGCGAGCTGGCCGTACGGTCGCCGGATCGGCGTGCCCGAGACGACGACCGTCGACGACCGGCCGTGATAGCCGATCGGCAGGTGACGCCACTGCGGCGGCAGCCCGGGCGACGACGGCCGCAGGATCCGTCCCACGTTGAGCGCGTGCGCCTCGGACGAGTAGAAGTCGGTGTAGTCGGCCACCTCGAACGGCAGATGCATCGTCACACCGTGCAACGGGCTCGTAGGCGGCCCCGACGCGACGTAGTCGAGGACGGCCTCCCGCGCCGCCGTCCACTCCGGACGCCCGGCCGCCAGCAGCGGGTTGAGCGACGGCGCGGCGAAGAACCCGCCGAGGCCCGACAGATCGACGACGTCGTTTCCCAGCCGTACGCCGAGTCGCCGCTCCCCTTGCGGCACGCTGAACACTCCGTACGGCAAATTGTCGAGGCCGTAGCCCGTCATGAATAACCCCCGTTGATCAGGCCGAGCCGGACCAGCTCGGTGAGTGGCTCCACCACGTTGGCCACCCCGAAGCCGGCGAACAGCGGCCGTGGCCCGTCGCGCTGGGCCCGGCAGGACTCGACCAGCGGCACGGGGTGGGTCGCCGCCAGCAGCTCGGCCACCTCGGCCACCTCGGCACCCCGGTCCGCCGAGATCGAGGCGGTCAGCACGTTGAGGAAGCCGTGGTGGGTGAAGCCGGTCTCGGGGTCGGTGTGCCGGATGGCGTGGCGCAGGCCGGCCGCGAGACGGAACGGGAGCCGGCGGTCGCGGCAGGCGCAGAGCACCGCGGCCAGCTCGACGGGTGTCGGGAAGAGCTCGGCGGCCAGCCCGCCGACCCGGAACTTGGGCGCGATGCGCAGCCCGGCCGCGCGCGCCTCGGCGACCGCGTCCAGGGCGGCCAGCAGACCCCAGCTGAGCGGGATCTCGGCGTACACCTCGAGGCTCTGATCCTCGCCGGCCAGCGCCCGCAGGTTGGCCAGGCCGGGCTGCGGATCCTCGCCGCGGCGGGCCACCGCCGCCTCGAGGTGCAGGACCACGGCGCCGGCGGCGCGCAGTTTCTCGACGGCGACCGGCACGGCGGTGAACGGGACGTCGCCGACCAGGGCGACCGGCAGCTGGCCGGCGCTCAGATCGGCGCCGATCAGCGAGGCGGGGACGAGCAGCGACCCGAGCAGACCGGCGAACCAGCCGTCGCGATGTTCGGCGTGCTTGGCGACGGCGTCGGTCACGCTGACCGGGCTCGGCGGCATCAGGGACGCGTCGTCCACCAGCCCGGCGAAGAGCGGAGGCACCAGCGTTGACACGAATCCGAACCTAATGGACGCTTCGAGAAGCGGACAACCACGTCCGCTATGTCGGTTTTGCCAAACAGGCCAACGCCGAGGAGGCAACGATGCCGTACTACCGCACCGTCGGCGAGGTGCCGCACAAACGGCACACGCAGTTCCGGCGCCCCGACGGCGGGCTCTACGCCGAGGAACTGATGGGCCAGGAGGGCTTCTCCTCCGACTCGTCGCTGCTCTATCACCGGCACGCGCCCACCGCGATCGTCTCGGCCGAGACGTACGAACCACCGGCGACCACGCAGTCGCCCAACCTGCCCCTGAAACCGCGCCATCTGCGAACTCACAAACTCGACGCCGGTCCGGCCGACGCGGTTCTCGGCCGCCGGCCGCTGCTGGCCAACAACGACGTCCGCATCGGGTACGTGGTGGCCGACCGCCCGTCGCCGCTCTACCGCGACGCGATCGGCGACGAGTGCCTGTACGTCGAGGACGGCCGCGCCGTCGTCGAGACCACCTTCGGCGCGCTGGAGGTCGGCGCCGGCGACTACGTCATCATCCCGACCTCGGTGGTGCACCGGATCGTGCCGCAGGACGGGCCCGTACGGCTGCTGACCATCGAGGCGACCGGCCACATCGGACCACCGAAGCGCTACCTCTCGGTGCGCGGCCAGTTCCTCGAGCACGCCCCCTACTGCGAGCGTGACCTGCGCGGGCCCGGCGAGCCGTTGCAGGCCGAGGGGACCGACGTCGAGGTGTACGTGAAGCACCGGGCCGGCTGGACCCGGCACGTCTACGCGCACCACCCGTTCGACGTGGTCGGCTGGGACGGCTGCCTGTACCCGTGGGCGTTCTCGATTCACGACTTCGAGCCGATCACCGGGCGCGTGCACCAGCCGCCGCCGGTGCACCAGACGTTCGAGGGGCCCAACTTCGTGGTGTGCTCGTTCGTGCCGCGCAAGGTCGACTACCACCCGCTGGCCATCCCGGTGCCGTACAACCACCACAACGTCGACTCCGACGAGATGATGTTCTACACCGGCGGCAACTACGAGGCCCGCCGCGGCTCCGGCATCGAGCAGGGCTCGATCTCGCTGCACCCGTCGGGCTTCACCCACGGCCCGCAGCCGGGCGCGGTCGAGCGGGCCATCGGCGCCGAGGCGTTCGACGAGCTCGCCGTCATGGTCGACACGTTCCGCCCGCTCGACCTGTGCGATGCCGGCCTGGCGGTGGAGGACACCGCGTACGCCTGGACCTGGAACCGCCCTCAGTGAAGGACCGAGACCTCGACCGTGATTGATTCGGGGAGCGGCTGGCCGGAGGGGAAGGCCGGAACCCGCATCGCCATGACGTTGTCACCGCGGCGCAGGCAGTAGCCCCGGCCCACGGTGAGTTCCACGTACTCGGGTCCGTAGGTGACGCCGTTGTCCTCGTCGCAGGCGTTCGGGTCGGTGAACGGATCGCCGGTCGCCGGCCCGATCGTCGCCCGCTTCTCCAGCGGCTCAGCGCTCCAGACCCGCTTGTCGGCGCCGGTGCAGTTCTGCACCTTCTCGTCCTTGCCGGGCGTCGAGCAGAGCAGCGAGATGTCGCCGGTGTAGGCGTTCGTCCCGGCTCGCGGCGGCGAGAGCCACAGGGCACCCTGCGGGTATTTGTCGCCCGAGCCCATGGGAACGGTGACCGGCAGCACCGCCGTACCGAAGGCTTGCCGGGGCGGGGTCGAGGCGACGACGACCGGCGCGGCTTCCGGCTCCGGCTCGTGGCCGGTCTGGCTCCGGTAGAGAGTCACCGCGAACGTGCCCGCGGCCAGGACCGCCACGGCCAGGGCGGTCGCCAGCCGCCCGCGGGTGAGCCGCTCGCTGCGGGCCACCGCGACGGTGACCGCGATCAGCAGCAGGACCGCCACACCGGCGATGACGAGATCGACCATGCCGACAAACTAGTGGGGCCGGCGCTGATGATCAGCCCCGGCCCCGTACCGAAATCAGCCGATGTGGAAGTTCTGGCCGTAGACAGCGAAGTCCAGCGGCGTGTTGAGGTCGAAGTTGCTGTTGTTCAGGAAGCGCCGCTGCGCGGTGTCGACCCGGGTGGTGTCGTCGTGCGCGGCCTCCTTCTTCATCTCGATCACGCGCTCGTCCAGGAAGACGTTGAGCCAGGTGCGCTCGTCACCGCCCTGGGCCGGCGGCTTGGCCCGCTTCAGGGCCGCGCTGCGGATCTGGCGCATGCCCTCGTAGCCGTGCATGACGGCCGCGTCGTAGTAGGCGAACTGCCCGAGGGCCCGTACGCCGTCGGACTTGCCGTCGCGGACCGAGGGGTTGAAGTAGACCCGGTCGCGCTCGGCTTCCTGGGCGGCCTGGAAGGCGGGGTCGGCCGCGGCCGTACGCCAGTCTCGGGTGAAGTTGGGGTCGAGGCCGGAGTGCGAGGCCGTGCCGTTCACCGAGCGCAGGGCCGGCAGATACTTGGCCAGCACGTTGCCGGGCACGGCGTTCGTGTACGCCTGGACCAGCTCCAGCATGTCGCCGGTGCCGGAGCAGAAGCCGATGATGCCGGCGGTGTAGCCGCGGCCGTCCTTGATGTCCTCGATGTAGGCGAACTGGGCCCGCCAGTCGAGCGACGAGTTCTCCGCCGCCGAGACGAGCTGCATCGCGACGTCTTTCTTGGCCGGATTGTCCAAGTTAACCCCAGTGGCAGGTGGCGTGGTCGGCGGCGTCGTGGAGCCGCCGGGCGTCACCCAAGTCTGGTTGGCCGTGCCGGTACACGTCCAGATCTGCAGCCGGGTGCCGTTGGCCGAGCTCTGCCCGGTGGCGTCCAGGCACTTGCCGGAGCCCGTGTTGACCAGGGCGCCGCCGCTGACCGACCACTTCTGGGCGCCGCTGGCGTTGCAGTCCCAGAGCTGGATCTTGGCTCCGCTGGCGGTCGACGCGCTGGTCACGTCGAGGCACTTGCCGAGGGCCCGGATGGTGCCGTCGCTGTTGCCGACGGTCCAGGTCTGTGCGCCGGTGCCGTTGCAGTCGTAGAGCTGCACGGCGGCGCCGTTGGCCGAGCTGGCGTTGGCGACATCGACGCATTTGCCGCCGATGCCGGTGATGGGGCCGGCGGTCGCGGCACTGGCCGGAAGCAATCCGTAGATCACGGCCGCGGCGGGGACAGCCACGGCGACACCGGCGTAAACGACTCTTCTTGCGCGGATCATGGCGCTCCTCGAGACGGGGGATGAGGGGTTGGCGCGCGCGGCAGAGACGTTAGAACAGTTAACCAACTTTATCAATAAGGCTCGATGAACCTTGACATGCGTAGACGACCCCGCTTAACGTCCGGCGGGTGACCCGTCTGGCCGGCTCCTCCAAGCTGCTCCGAGCCATGAACGAGAGCGCGGCCCTGGCCCACCTGCTCGACCCGGGCCGGCTGACGCGTTCCGACCTCCGCAAACTCACCGCGCTGTCGACGCCGACGATCTCCGAAGTCCTCCGCCGGCTCACCGAAGCCGGACTGGTCACAGTGGTCGGTCACAACAGCGGCCGCCCCGGCCCGAACGCCGAGATCTACGCGGCCAACCCCGAGGCGGCGTACGCGGCCGCGGTCTCCGTGCGCGACATCGGCCCCAGCGGCGCCCCCTCGGTGGTGGCCGCGCTGTGCGACCTCACCGGCGAGATCCGCGGACGCGTCGAGTCACGTGTGGACTTTCTCACCAGCGACCCGATGCGGGCGCTGGCCGACGTGGTGGCCCGGCTGCGCGACGAGGCCGGCGTCCCGGCCGAACGCGTGCGCCACGTGCGCATCGGCGTGGCCGGCTCCTACGACGCCCGGGCGGCGACGATCCGGCACGTGCATCTTCCGGGCTTCGGCCGTACGGGGTTGGTGCCGCGCATCGCGGCGGAACTCGGCACCGAGGTGGGCGTCGACAACGACGTCAACCTGGCCGCGGTCGCCGAACGCCGGCGCGGAGTCGGCCGCGACGCCGAGGGTTTCGCCCTGCTCTGGCTGGGCCAGGAAGGCCTGGGCCTGGCCATCGACATGGCCGGCACACTGATGCGCGGCGCCCGGGGCGGGGCGGGCGAGATCGGCTACATGCCGCTCTACTCGCCCGACTCGGCCGACCGCAAGCTCGACCTGCAACACCTGTTCGGCGGCGAGGCCATCCTGGAGTTGGCCCGGGACAACGGCGTTCCGGGCCGCACACCGGCCGAGGTGGTGACCGCGGCCGCGAACGACCCGGCCACCTCGGGCGACTTCCTGACCGGACTGGCCGACCGCATCGTGGTCGGCCTGGCCGCGGTCGTCGCGGTCCTCGACCCGTACCTGGTGGTGCTGGCCGGCCCGATCGCCCAGGCCGGCGGCGAAGTCCTGCTCTCCGCCGTGACCGGCGCGATGCGGCGGGCCGCGCCGCTGGAGAGCCCCATCGCCCTGACCGCCATCGACGACGACGCGGTGCTGCTCGGCGCGCTCGACGCCGGCCTCACCGCCGTACGGGAAGGCCTGATCTCTTCGATCTCTTCAAAGGATCATGACGGTGGGTGAGGTACGGCGTGATTCGCCGCTACAAGCAGACCGATACCGTCACCATCGCCGCACTCCGGCAATGGCTATGGTCCTGTGACGACACCGCCTAGCGCCTCGTCAGGATCAAAAGCTCGGCGACCGCGGCCAGCACCATGGCCGACACCAGCGCCACGATGCCGCCGGCCAGGGCATAGACGAACAAGAGCAGAGGAGCGACGAAGCCCACGTACGCCGCCGCGGCCAACCGCCGATCGGTGGCACGCAGCCGGGTCAACGCGACGGCGAGCGGCTCCGGAACATTCCGGTTGAGCGCGACGATGACACCCACGAAGATCAGCAGGCCGATCAGCCCCGCCCACATCCGCGAAATGCCGTCACTGGCCAGGGTCATCAGCCCCGCCAGCACCGCCGCGACCTGGGTGGCGTTCGCACCGTAGAGGGCGAACCGCCGCACCTGCCCGGCCGAACTCCCCGACACGTCGAGAACGGGCCCCGCCGGCCGGCTCACCGCCGGCACCTCGGTCCAGTGTGTGGTCCCCGCCGGCTCAGGCTCATCGGGCCGGTCCGGCGCCTGATAGGCCCGCGGGAACGGCGACGGATAGTCACCCTCGGCGTCCGGCGCCACCGGCAGCGTCGCCTCGTCGGCCAGCTCCTCCAGCGCTTTCGCCCAGCGCCGCCGCTCGAACCGCACGATGCCCATGTCGCGCTGCGCCTCACCGATCGCCGGATCGAGATCCAAGGCTTGCGCGTACGCCCGTTGCGCCAGATCGAAGAGCCGCAGCCGCGCGGCCACCACCGCCAGCACCAGGTGGGCCTCCGCCTCGGCCGGCGCGACCCGCACGGCGTTCCACGCGGCGTTCAGCGCCTCCTGGCCGTTACGCGACTCACTGAGGAGCGCGGCCCCGGTCCGCTGCGCGTACGCGTCGGCGGGCCACTGCCGCAGAATGTCCCCCGCGACCCGGGCCGCCTCCCCGAACTTCCGGCTGTCGGACAACGCCATGGCCCGCACCACCAGGGCGGTGATCTCCTCGGGCGCCGCCGTGGCCGCCCGCTCCGCGGCGACCAGGGCCTCGGCCGGCTGCTCCGCGGCCAGATGAACACGCGCCAGGGTGGCCAGCAGACTGGCATCGTCGGGCGCCACGGTGAGGCCGGCCGCGATCTCCCCGGCCGCTTCGTCATAGCGGCCGAGGTCAGCAAGAAGCAGAGCCCGTTGCCGATACTCCTCGGGCGTGGTCTCGGGATCTAGGGGCGCGGCCACGAGTCGAGGGTAGGCGCTCCCACCTAACGTCACCCTGTGGGGTCGCACGCTGCGCGGACAACCCACCACCACCCACCGCGACAACCGCCGAAACACCCGCCCACCGAGCGGCGAGAAGCCCAGCCCCGAGCGGCGAGACCGGCGACCGGCGACCTGCGACCGCCGAGCGGCGAGACTCGCGACCGGTGACCGGTGACCGGTGACCGCCGAGCACCGAGCGGCGTGCGGCGAGACTCGAGACCGGCGAGCGGCGAGCGGCGAGCGGCGAGACGCACGACCGGCGAGCGGCGAGCGGTCAGACGCGCGACCGGCGAGCGGTCAGACGGAGGCGATCAGGGCGACGGCCATGGCGGCCAGCCCCTCGCCGCGACCGGTCAGGCCCAAACCGTCGGTGGTGGTGCCCGAGACCGTCACCGGCGCGCCTACCGCGGCGGACAGGGCCTCCTGCGCCTCGGCCCGGCGCTTGCCGATCTTGGGATGGTTGCCGATCACCTGGATCGACACGTTGACCACCTGGAACGACGCCTCCCGGACCAGACGCGCCGTCTCGGCGAGCAGGGCCGAACCGGACGCGCCCGCCCATTCCGGCCGCGAAGTGCCGAAATTGCTGCCCAGGTCGCCCAGCCCGGCCGCACCGAAGAGCGCGTCGCAGGCGGCATGGGCGGCCACGTCAGCGTCGGAGTGCCCGGCCAGCCCGATGACGTCCGGCCAGAACAGACCCGCCACCCAGCAGGGCCGCCCCGCCTCGAAGGCGTGCACATCCGTCCCGATACCGACCCGCTGATTGATCACCGGCTCAGGCTACCGACGCCTTCCCGCCCCACGCCGCGCCGGGCACAACGCCTCCCCACCAGCCCATCACCGCCGAAGATCTCAGCCACCGAGCGAGGCGCCCGGGCGAGCACCGCCAAGGAAACCGCCACAAATTCAGGCCCCAATGGCAGCTCCGCGCGCGCCAGAACCACCGGGGCAGCCGGATCAGGGTGGGCAAACATCGAGGGGTGCGTCCACCGAAACTTCAGGCCGGAGGACGCCACAGCCTCACGCCCGACGACGCAAAGCAGGCACGCCGAGAGGCCGCGAAGCGCGGCAACCACCCAAGTCCGGGCAGTAGGGGGCAAAGCGAACGCGCCGAGAGGGTCAGGAGGACACCGGCGCGCGGAAGAGACGCAGGAGGACAGTCGCGCGCGGAAGAGACGCAGGAGGACACTCGCGCGCTGAAGAAAGCCGAAGGCCAGGGCTGAGCCGCGACAAGCCGCCCGGGTCAGGGGAGGTTGAGTAGCGCCTCGGCCAGGATCAGGTCCAGGGGGCGGGTGATTTTCATGGCCAGCTCGGAGCCGGGTACGCAGATCACCGGGAGGCCCGCCTTTTCGACCAGGCCGGCGTCGTCGGTCAAGTGGTCGGCGGCGGAGGCGTGGGCCGCGGCCAGGATGTCGTGGCGGAAGCCCTGCGGGGTCTGCACGCTGCGGAGCACGGAGCGGTCGACAGTGCCCAGGACGGTCTCGCCCGGGTCGACTTCCTTGATGGTGTCCACCACGGGAAGGGCGGGGATCACCGCGGGATGGCCGTCGCGGACCGCGGCCGCCACCGACTCGATCAGCTCGGGTGGGGTGAGGGCGCGGGCGGCGTCGTGGACGAGCACGATGGCGACGTCGGATGGAACCTCGGCCAGTGCCCGGGCCACCGACTCCTGCCGCTCGGCCCCGCCGGCCACCACGGTGACCGGCGCGACCGGCGCCAGTAGTTCTCGAACCGCCTCGACCTCGGCCGCTGGAGCGGCGACCACGATGAGGCGCACCGACGGCGCCGCCGCGACGCGGCGGATCGCGTGCACGAGTAGCGGCTCGCCGGCGAGCAGGCGCAAAGCCTTGGGCCCGCCCGGGCCGAGCCGCAGGCCGGCACCTGCTGCCGGAACCAGGACCGCGACGTCACCCCGAGCACTAAGCTGCGCGGTCACGTCGCGGTCCTGAGAACACAAGTTTTGATGTTGTGTCTGTGGGTAGATCAGGCCTCGGTGAGGACCTTGTCGAGGAGAACCTCGGCCTCGTCCTTGGTGCTCTTCTCCGCAAGAGCGACCTCACCGACCAGAATGTCACGAGCCTTCGCGAGCATGCGCTTCTCGCCGGCCGAGAGGCCGCGCTCACGCTCACGACGCCAGAGGTCGCGAACGACCTCGGCAACCTTCAGGGGGTTACCGGAGGCAAGCTTCTCGAGATTGGCCTTGTAACGCCGCGACCAGTTGGTCGGCTCCTCGGTGTGCGGAGCGCGGAGGACGTCGAAGACCTTACCCAGGCCTTCCTCGCCAACCACTTCGCGCACGCCGACGATTTCGGCATTCTCAGCGGGCACCCGAACAGTCAGGTCGCCCTGGGCGACACGCAGGACCAAGTACTGCTTTGGCTCGCCCTTGATGACCCTAGTTTCGATTGCCTCGATGAGTGCGGCCCCGTGGTGGGGGTAAACAACGGTCTCGCCGACACTGAAAACCATAGGTTCGAAGCCCCTTTCGCTGTGTCTAGGGTAACACGCTCACGCAGCGATGTCCCACCCTGCCGGTGACTGTTAGTGCAGCTCAGAGGCCCTGTGACGGGCCTTTCTACGGCTTGACAGAAGCGCCGCGAGCTGCCTTCGTAACTCAAAGTGACGAAAGGGTGACCGCTTTGACCCAGGGGTCGGATATTTCGTACCTATGGCGTTTGTGAGGTCAAGCTTATCGCTAAGGTCCGGAAGCACGCACTACTGGCGGTGGAGCGCCGGGTGAGGAAGGGTGGGAGGCAAGGTCCCCGTACCGAAGAAATACTCCTCGGCTTGAGGGGAGGGTGAGTCATGGCTGGTGCGAGCGACAACGGCGGATGGTCGTCGGATGGCGGTTCGCCGGACGGCCTGCCCGACCTGCCCGAGGAGTGGGGCGTCATCGTCATCCCCGACGATCTCTCGGAGCTGTCCGACGAGGTCGAGGCGGTTCGCGAGGAACTGCGGCTCACCGGCCCGCCCACTCGCTGGCAGCGTTTCGCCCGCCGCCCCGCGGTCCGCCGCCTGCGCCGGCTCGGCGGCAAGGCCATGCGGGCCCCGGTCCTGATCATTTCGATGGCCGTGCTCGTCACCGTGGCCAGCCTGTTCGCCTCGGCCTGGCCGGGCCCGCCGCGCCAGCCCGCCGCCCAGCGCACGGCCGCCACCCCCAGCGACAGCGCCACCACACTGCCCGCGCTCGAGCTTCTCGGCGCCGACGGCGACACGGTGCCGCTGAACAGACAGCTACCCGCTGTCATCCTGCTCATCGACGGCTGCGCCTGCGCGAGGCTGGTTTCCGACACCATCGGCGCCGTCCGTCCCGACATCGCCGTGGTCACCGTGTCGTCGGCCGCCACCGCGAGCACCGCGCTCACCCCGCCGACCAACACGACACCCCAGGCCCAGGGCAAGACCGTACGTCCCTTGCACGATCCGACCGGCACCCTGCGCACCCACCTGAAGCTGCCGCCGCCCGACGGCGTCGCCGCCGCCCTGCTCGTCGACGACGCTTCCAAGATCGTGCGCCTCTTCCCCCGCATCGCCTCGGTCGAGGACATGCGCCCCTTCCTCGCCGGCCTCTGACGAGACCGCGCCGCGGGGTGCGGGTCAGCCGATGTGGACCAGGGAGTAGCGGAAGACCACCTCGCTGTCCTGGCCGGCGGTGACCGTCATGCGGAGGGCGTCGGTCAGCTGCACGGGGAAGGTCTCCGGGGAACGCTCCTGCTCACAACTCATGCCGAGGCCCGAGTCGCCGCCGACGCCGCTGAAGTCGCCGAAGCCGCTCTCGGCGCTGTCGAGGGAGACCCGCACCGTGCTGCCCGAGCCGCCCACGCAGACCATCGCCACCGAGTACTGGCCCGACGGCACCTCGGTGGAGATCTGCTGCGCGGCGCCCGGCGTCAAGGTCAGCGTGGCCCCGTCCTCCTGGGTGCCGACATCGGGCAGCAACCGCTCCGCCGCCTGCCGCCACTGCTGGGCCGGGCTGGTCGGCTCGGTGTCGTCGGGCGCCGCCACCAGCCACCATGTGGCGCCGGCGGCCAGCAGTACAGCCGCCATCGAGTACAGCACCGCACCCCGGACCCGCTCGGACGTCACCCTGTGACTGTAGAGGTCTCCAGCAGCGTTCCGTAGAGCGTCAGACCCGGCCCGAACGCCAGCATCATGATCCGCCGGGGTGGCGCCGCACGACGGCGGAGGGCGTCCAGGACCAGGAGCACAGTCGGTGAGGAGCAGTTCCCGTACGCGGCGAGCACCTCCCGCGAGGCGGCCATGGCCTCGTCGTCGAGTTCCAGTTGCTCCTGGACGACGTTGAGGATCTTGGGGCCGCCGGGGTGGACCGCCCAGCCGTCCACCTCGGCCACGGTCAGCCCGTGCCGGGCCAGCATGCTGTCGACCAGCTCGCGGACGTGCAGTTTCAGGACCGCCGGCACCCGTGGGGACAGCCCCATCCGGAACCCGAGGTCGGTCACCTCCCACGTCATGTGGTCGGCCGTCGTGGTGTCCGTGACGGCGGCCACCTCCCGGACGGCGTACCCCCGGGAACCCGGAGTGACCACGACGGCAGCCGCCGCGTCCGCGAAGAGCGCGTGCGACACGATCTGCTGCATGTCCAGCCGCGCCGCCGGAGGCTGGAGATGAAGGCTGGTCAGCTCCGCGCAGAGCAGCAGGGCCGGCTTGCCCTGGGCGACCACGTAGTCGGCCACCGAGCCCAGCCCGGGCAGCGCCGCGTAGCAGCCCATGTGCCCGACGAACAGCCGCCGCACGCTCGGCGACATGCCCAGGTCGCGGGCGAGCAGGATGTCCAGCCCGGGCGTCGCGTACCCGGTGCAGGAGCAGACCGCGAAGAGCCCCAACTCGTCCGCGGCGAGCCCGGCGTCGGTCAGGGCCCGGCTCACCGCTTCCTTGCCGAGCGGGATCGCCTCGGCCTGGTAGCGGCGCATCCGCCGCTCGGTGGACCAGTCCGAGACGTCCTCGAGCAGCGGACTCACCGCGGCCTGCCGGGTACGCACCCCGGAGTTCGCGAAGATCCGCCGCACCAGTGCCCGCCGCTCGGGTGGGTAGTGCCGTTCGAAGTAGCCGTCCCACAGTTCGTCCTGCACCACGGACGGCGGCAGAGAGATTCCTACCCCGGCGATGGTCGCGTCGTTATTCACTTACGCCTCCCCAGGCCACTCTTACCCCGCGAACGCCGTCACCAACGTGGCGCCGATCCGTCCGAGTCGGGATCACCGCCGAGCGCGTCGACGCCGAGCCAGTCGGCGCACACGTCGCTGGTGGCCGGCTGGAGTGATCCGGCCCGGGCGTCGCGGTAGAGGCGTTCCAGCGGGTGCCCGCGGCGCATGGCCGACGTGCCGGCGGCCTCGAGCATCGACGCCGCCACCTCGGCCGCGGTGGTGCCGGCGAGCAGTTTGGCCCGCCACACCCAGCGCGTGGTCTCGGCCTCGCCGGGCTGCTCGTCGACCCGGCGGGCCGCTTCCATCACCGCCAGGTGGGCGGCGGCGACCGCCGCGTCGGCCCGGCCGATCCGGGCCCGCACGGCCGGCAGGTGGCCGAGCTTGCGCTGGTTGACGTGCTCCACCGCGGCGTCGACGGCGGCGCGGGCGACGCCCACGTAGACGGCGGCGTAGCTGGCCACCATCCAGTGCGGGGCGAGCTGGGCGATCACCAGCGCGAGGCCTTCGACGCCGCCGAGCAGGGCGCCGGACGGGACTGTCACGTCGACGTGCAGGTCGTGGGAGCCGGTCGCGCGCATGCCGAGGGCGTCCCAGGTCGGCTCGACCCGCAGGCCGGCGCCGGCCGGGACCAGGAACTGCGACACCTGGTCGGGATCGTCGGCGCTGCGGGCCGCGACCAGGTAGGCGTCGGCGTGTCCGGCGCCGGAGCAGAAGGTCTTGGCGCCGGTGATCCGGTAGCCGCCGTTCACGTGCTCGTACGACGTGGTGATCTTGGAGAGGCGGGAGCCGGCGCCGCGCTCGCTCATCGCCACCGCGTACCAGGAGCCGGCGGCGGCCGCCCGAAGGTGGTCGTCGCGGGCCCGCAGCGCCTCGTCGGCCAGGCCCAGGGCCTCGGCCAGCTCGTCGCTCACCCCGGCCAGGGCGCCCGTGACCGAGGCGTGCATGTTGAAGATCAGGGCGGTGGCGCCGTTGCCGCGGGCCAGCTCGTACGCGACGGCCGCGTAGTCGGCGAAGCTCGCGCCGGCCCCGCCGAGCCGCTTCGGCGCCATCAGGCCGAAGAAGCCGGCGGCGCGCAGGTCGGCGAAGTCGTCGGCGGGGAAGGAACCGTCGCGGTCGTGCGCGGCCGCGCGGGCCGCGAACCGGGGCGCCAGCCGCCGGGCCTCTTCGATCACGGGGTGGCCTCCTTGCGGCCGCGCCCCTGATAGAGCACGGCGGTCGAACGGGTGGGCACGATGCGGCCGCCGGCGCCCTGGCCGAACGCCAGCCAGCGGAACAGGCCGGCCGCGCTGGGCCGCAGGCCGCGCACCTCGAGGCGTACGCCATGCGAAGCGAACTCGGCGGTGAGCCGGCGCGGATCGACGAAGAGGGCGGGATCGTGCAGGCCGATCGGGGCCACGCCGATCCACTCGCCCAGGGTGACCGTGACGAAACGGCTGAGCGCGCCGGAGTTGACCGTGTCGAGCACCAGCAGCCCGCCCGGCCGCAGCACCCGGGACAGCTCGGCCACGGCGGCCGGCAGGTCGGTGACGTGCTCGAGGATCTCGCCGGCGGCCACCACGTCGGCCGACCCGGTGGCCAGCGGCAGGGCCAGCACGTCGCCGCGGACCGGCGTGACTCCGCGCTCGGCCGCGAGGGCCAGTCCCGAGACGCGCAGGTCCACGCCGACGTGGCGGTATCCCTTGCCGGCCAGATGAGGCGCGAGCAGCCCGCCGCCGCAGCCGGCGTCGACCAGGACGGCGCCTTCCTTCACGGCCGGCGGGATCAAGGACGCTCGGGCCGCGGCCAGCCAGTGCAGGAGCTCGAAGCCGCCGCCGGGCCGCCACCACTCGCCGGCGAGGTCGTCGTACTGACGCGGATCGTTACGCGGCATCGGCGGCATGTGATCGAGCGTGGCACGCATCCGGCACAACCACCACACTGCTTTCATGTCCCGCGCTCTCGCGTTGATCAAATCGTCCCATCCGGAACCGGGCGGGGCCGTCACCGTGGCCATGACTCTGCTGGCGATCGGCGCTGGTCATCGCGGCTGGGCGATCCTCGGCGTGTTCCTCGCGGTGGGGGCCACCCAGCTCTCCGTCGGCTGGGTGAACGACTGGCTCGACGCCGACCGGGACCGGCGCGCCGGCCGGGGGGACAAACCGGTGGCGTCGGGTGCGGTCAGCCGCCGTACCGTGGGAACCGCGGGTTTGATCGCCTCTCTGGCCATCCCCTTCCTGGGCCTGCCGTTCGGGCTCGCGCCGGCGATCCTCATCTCGCTGGTGGGGATCTTCGCGCTGCTGTACGACTGGCCGCTGAAGTCCACGGTGTTCTCGGTGGTGCCCTATCTGGTGGCGTTCGGGCTGCTGCCGGCCTTCGTGGTGGTCGCGCTGCCGGGCCATCCGGCGCCGCCGGCCTGGCTGGTGGCGGCGGGAGCGCTGCTCGGCGGGGGTGCGCACTTCGCCAACGTGCTGCCCGATCTGGCCGACGACGCCGAAACGGGGGTGCGAGGGCTGCCACATGTGCTAGGCGCCACCGGTTCGTCGATCGCGGCGGCGGTGCTCCTTCTCGCCGCGACTCTCACGCTGGTCTTCGGGCCCGCCGGGCCTCCGTCGTGGGCGGGCTGGGCGGCGGCCTGCGCTTCCGTCGTGGTTCTGCCGCTTGGGTGGTACGCCATGACGCGCTCCTCCGGGCGCGCGGTGGCCATGTTCCGAGCGGTCATCGTGGTCGCCCTGATCGACGTTCTGCTGCTGATCTTCAGCGGCCGGGTGGTGTGAATGGACGGGTCGGCGCACGTGGCGGATCGCCGACCTCTAGGCTGGGGCTTACGCCCTTTGGTGTTCTTTTCTTGGAGGATCGTGATGCGCTCGCTGGGAACCCGCCGCGTCGCACTGGCCGCGGGTGTCGCCACGGTCGCCGTGATGGCGCTGACCGGCTGCTCGGCCGGCCAGGTCGCCGAGACCGCCATTCTGAAGACGCCCATTTCGGGCCTCAACACTTCCAGCCCTGACGGGCGTCTGGAGATCCGCAATCTCCAGGTGGTCTACAAAAGCCCCGAGGGTTACGCGGCCGGTGAGACGGCTCAGCTCGAGCTGAGTCTGTACAACACCACCACCTCGTCGATCCAGGTCTCGATCAGCAGCGCGCCGGCGCAGGGCACGACGAACAACGTCGTCTCGGCGCGGCAGATCGGCCTGACCGGCGGCGCCGCGGCGGCCTCGCCCGGCCCGGCCCCGGAGCCCTCCGGCAGCCGCCCGTCGCAGGACGAGCAGCCCGGCGGCGTGCCGTCGGCCGACGCCAGCGCCCCGTCGCCCGCCTCCGGCACCGTGCCGAGCGCGCCCAGCGAGCAGGAGCAGCAGCAGGTCGAGCCGGCCCAGATCACCATCCCGGCGCTCAGCAGCGCCACCTTCCTCCCCGAGGACGAGCAGAAGGTGCTGGCCGTCGGCCTCAGCGACAAGCTCGCCCCGGGCACCTCGCTGGCCCTGACCTTCGAGGTCAGCGGCGTCTCGCAGCCGCTGCAGGTGCAGGCGCCGTTCCAGGTGCCGCTGTCGCCGGCCTCGCGGGGCCCGGCGCTGACCGAGCACGAGAACACCGAGGAGTAAATGTCATACCCGCCAGCTAACTTGGCGGGGTGACTTCCTCTACCCGCTCGGCATCCAAGGCCGCTCGACCGGCTTTCGTCTGCGACGCCTGCGGGCACCAGCCGCCGAAATGGCTCGGCCGGTGCCCGGAGTGCGGCGAGTGGGGCTCGGTCATCGAGTCCACGGTGACCACACCGCTCGGCGCCGGCCGGGTGGTCAGCTCCCGCATGCCGGCCGAGCCGGCCCGCCCCATCGCCCAGATCAGCGCGGCCCCGGCCAAGGCCGTGCCGACGAACGTGGGCGAGCTCGACCGGGTGCTCGGCGGCGGCCTCGTGCCCGGTGCGGTGGTGCTGCTGGCCGGCGAGCCCGGTGTGGGCAAGTCCACACTGCTGCTCGACGTGGCCCAGCAGTGGGCCGCCCATTCGGGTTCGGCGTCCCTCGTGGTCAGCGGCGAGGAATCGGTCAGCCAGGTCCGGCTGCGGGCCGAACGGCTCGGCGCGCTCCACGAGAAGCTTTACCTGGCCTCCGAGAGCGACCTGTCGGCGGTCATGGGCCATCTCGACGCGGTCAAGCCCGGCCTCCTCGTGCTCGACTCGGTGCAGACCATCTCCGCTCCCGGCACCGAGGGCGTGCCCGGCGGTGTCACCCAGGTCCGCGCGGTCACCGCCGCCCTGGTCGGCGTGGCCAAGGAACGCGGCATCGCCACCGTCCTGGTCGGCCACGTCACCAAGGACGGCCAGGTCGCCGGCCCCCGCGTGCTGGAACACCTGGTCGACGTGGTGCTGCACTTCGAGGGCGACAAGCATTCGTCGCTGCGCCTCGTGCGCGGCGTCAAGAACCGGTTCGGCGCCGCCGACGAGGTCGGCTGCTTCGAGATGCACGAGGGCGGCATCGCCAGCCTCCCCGACCCCTCCGGCCTGTTCCTCACGCGGTACGCCGAGCCGGTGCCCGGCACGTGCGTGACAGTCGCCATGGAAGGCCGGCGAGCCCTGGTCACCGAGGTGCAGGCGCTGATCGGGGCCGAGGTGCAAGGTTCCCCCCGGCGTACGGTGTCGGGCCTGGACAGCGCCCGGCTGGCCATGGTGCTGGCGGTGCTGGAGCGCCGCACCAAGCAACTCAAGCTCTACAACCGCGAGGTCTTCGCCGCGACCGTCGGCGGCATCCGGCTCACCGAGCCGTCGGCCGACCTCGCGATGGCCCTGGCCGTCGCCTCCGGCGGCCTCGACCTGGCCATGGCGCCCCACCTGGTGGCGATCGGCGAGGTCGGCCTGACCGGCGAGATCCGGCGGGTCGGCGCGGTCGGCCGGCGGCTGGCCGAGGCGTCCCGGCTCGGCTTCAAGGTGGCGCTCGTCCCGCCCGGCTGCGCGCCCGAGACCAGCGGCTCGCTGAAGGGCATGGAGGTCGTCGAGGTGGCCGATCTGCGCTCGGCGCTCCAGTCCGCGGCCCGGGCCTCGGCCGCCCACGGTGGTGACCGTCGGTGATTCATCGAACCACGCCTCGTTGACCTGGAACAGGGTCCGTAGAATGTACAGGTGCCGCTCGACCGCGATGGTTCCAAACCCGCCGCCGCCTCTCCGTCGCCACGACCCGGCGTCAACGGGTCGGCCCATCGTGCGGCGACCACACCCAGCACCGGCCTCACCGGCGGCGGCGTGACAGCCGATCCGCTCCGCGCCAATCTGGCGCTGATGGCGCCCGGTACGGCCCTGCGCGACGGCCTCGAGCGCATCCTGCGCGGCCGCACCGGCGCCCTGATCGTCCTCGGCTACGACGCCGTCGTCGAGTCGATCTGCACCGGCGGCTTCCCGCTCGACGTCGAGTTCTCGGCCACCCGCCTGCGCGAGCTGTGCAAGATGGACGGCGCGGTGGTGCTCTCCAGCGACGGCACCCGCATCGTCCGGGCCGCCGTCCACCTCATGCCCGACCCCTCCATCCCGTCCGAGGAGTCCGGCACGAGACACCGTACGGCCGAGCGGGTGGCCAAGCAGTCCGGCTTCCCGGTCATCTCGGTGAGCCAGTCGATGCGCATCATCGGCCTGTACGTGAACGGCCAGCGCCACGTCCTCGACGACTCCGCGGCCATCCTGTCGCGGGCGAATCAGGCGCTGGCCACCCTGGAGCGCTACAAGCTCCGCCTCGACGAGGTGTCGGGCACGCTCTCCGCGCTGGAGATCGAAGACTTGGTCACCGTGCGTGACGCCGTAGCGGTCGTGCAGCGCCTCGAGATGGTCCGCCGCATCGCCGACGAGATCTCGGGCTACGTGGTCGAGCTCGGCACCGACGGCCGCCTCCTGGCCCTCCAACTCGACGAGCTGATGGCCGGCGTCGACTCCGACCGCACCCTGGTCATCCGCGACTACCTGCCGACCGGCCGCAAGGCCCGCACGCTGGACGAGGCACTGGTCGAGCTGGACCTGCTCACCGCCACCGAAATGATCGACCTGGTGGCGGTGGCCAAGGCCATCGGCTACCCGGGCGCCTCGGACGCACTCGACGCGGCGGTCTCCCCACGAGGCTTCCGCCTGCTGGCCAAGGTCCCACGCCTGCCCACCCAGATCGTCGACCGCCTGGTCGACCACTTCGGCAGCCTCCAGCGCCTCCTGGGCGCCACCGTCGAAGACCTCCAGGCCGTCGACGGCGTCGGCGACGCCCGAGCCCGCGGCGTCCGCGAGGGCCTTTCCCGCCTGGCCGAGGCCTCAATCCTCGAACGCTACGTCTGACCCGACGCCTGCCCCGCCCCACCTTCACCGAGCGCCCAGCTCCACCCGCGCCAGCCTCCGCCGCGCCCAGACTTAGCCGCACCTACCCCGGCTCACTACGCCGCACTCACCTTCACCACGCCTCACTCCGTCCGCGCCGGCCGTGGCCGCGCGATCTGGCCGGGGTGGTCGGTTCAGGGCAGCGGCTCTGCTATGCCGGGCGCCTGTCTCTGCCCGCGCCCACATCTATCCACGCGGGTCCTTGCTCGCGTCCGGCTCGGCCCGCACTCACCCCGCCCGGCTCGGCCCGCACTCACCATGCCCGGCTCGGCCCGCACTTCACCCCGGGTCCACGCCCGGCTCGGCCCGCACTCACTTCGCCAGCGCCCGGCCCAGCCCGCACTCACTTCGCCAGCGCCCGGCCCAGCCCGCACTCACTTCGCCAGCGCCCGGCCCAGCCCGCACTCACCCCATCCACGCCCGGCTCGGCCCGCACTCACCGCGCCCGTGCCCACCTTCATCCCGCCTTACTCGGTTCGGGCCGCCCGCCGGTGGGGTTGATGGCGGCGGTGGTCGGGTGGATCGCCTCGGCCGCCGTGGTCTCGCCGTACTCGCTGCTGGCCTGGAACTGGACCGCGCCGTGCGGGTTGGTGACACCTCTGCCCTTGTGGACGCCGTCCCTGAGGCCGCACCTGGGTGCTGTCGCGGCCGCGGATCTGGCTGCGGTGATCGAGTCAGCAGGGCAGCGGCTCAGCTATGCCGGCGTCCACCTCTACCCGCGGCCGCCTTCGCGCAGCATCCACCTCGGCCGGCGCCCATCCGCCTACCGGCGCCCATCGCCTACCGGCGCCCATCCGCCTACCGGCGCCCATCCGCCTACCGGCGCCCATCCGCCTACCGGCGCCCATCCGCCTACCGGCGCCCATCCGCCTGCCGGCGCCCATCCGCCTGCCGGCGCCCCTCCGCTGCCGGCGGCCGGGACTGCTGGGGGTCGGGTCAGGGCAGTGGCTCGGCTATGCCGTTTGCGTGGTCGGTGACTGAGGCGCCGGTGACCGTGGCGGTCAGGGGGAGCATTTCCAGGCAGCGGCGGATCGCCGGGGCCATCACCGGGTTGGGGACTCGCATCGAGACCGTGCAGTGGGGGACCCACTTGCCGGGGCGGTACAGCTCCCACGTCTCCACGCCGCCGGCCGCCAGGCGCTCGTGCACCTGGCGGTGGTGGTCCAGCAGCTCAGCGGTCGGGGTTACGCCCAGCCACAGGACGCGGCCCACGAACTGGCCCACGAAATCCAGGTGCAGGGTCAAGGGGCGGGCCACCGTCATGTCGGACAGGGCTGACACCACGGCCGAGGGTGGCAGCGTTCGCGCCGCGGCCAGCGAGACGTGTGGGCGGTGCTTGTCGTTGAGGAGTGACGCCATCGTGGGCACGCCCTCCTCTTCGAGGGCGCGCCACAACGTCCGTACCCGCCTGGTTGCTTCGACGTCCAGGTAGAGCTCGAGCGCAGCGACCACTTAGGACACGATGGTCAGTGTCACCGGCTGGCTGACCAGGGTGCCCAGGCGGCCGCGGAGCTCGAACGTGCCGGGGGGCGGGTTCGGGCCCGAGGCGGCGCCGCCGGAGCAGCTGCTCGACTGGCGGCCGTTCCAGGTCACCTTGTAGTTCAGCTCCTGGCCCGCGGCCAGCTGGCGGACGTCGCCGCCCTTGGCCGTGCTGCACGTGTCCGACGACCAGTATTTCTGGGCGCCCGAGTCGATGTACAGCTCCTGTGGGTCGGGGCCCACGTCGCGCGAGCAGGTGCGGGTTCCGATGTTCTTGATCTTCAGCTCTATCTGGACGGCGCTGCCCCGCTTGAGCTGCGTCTGCGCCGGAACGGGTGTCACCGACATCTCGGCGTCGGTGCAGGTGCCGTCGGCCGGGGCGTTGACGTTCGCGTTCTGGCCACCGTTGGTGTTCTGGCTGCCGTTGGCGTTCTGGCCGCCGTTGGCCGCCGTGTTCGCGGGCAGCGTCGGGCCGGTGGCCGTGGCGGTGGGCTGCTGGCCCGGCTGCGGCGACTCGACGTCGCCGGGGGCCGGCAGGGACGGGCCGCCGCCGGTGGCGCCGTCCAGGAACGACGGTTCGGTGCTCGGCGCGGACGCCGGCGCCGGTGTCGGCAGCTGCGACGACGAGGTGCCCTTGGGGTTGTCCTTGTCGTCGTTGCCGGAGCAGGAAACGAACAGCACGATGATGCCGAGCAGGACAGCACCCAGCACGACCGCACGACGCCGCCAGTAGACGGCGGAGGGAAGGGGACCAACCGTCGATCGCATAGTGGGGTCACCGTAAACCCGGACGCCTCAGACGAAGGCCGCGACGCGCCGGGGTATGCGACACCGACTCACGGCTGTGTCGTTAGAGATAGACCTTGCGCTGGTAGATGGCGTGCGCCCCGGCGACCCGATCCAGAAAAAGCTTTCCGTCGCAGTGATCGATCTCGTGTTGCAGCGCCCGCGCCTCGAACGCGTCGGTCGTGACGGTCACCGGTTCGCCGCTGCCGGGCAGCACCGCGGAGACCACGACCCGGCCGGCCCGCTTCACGTCACCGGTCAGGTCGGGCACCGACATGCAGCCCTCGCGGCCGGCTTTCCAGCGACTGGCCTCGACGACCTTGGCGTTGCAGAGGACGAACGTGCCGTGGACCGTGGCCGCCTTCGGATGGCCGGTCACGTCGACGCAGAAAACCTGCGCGCCGACGCCGACCTGCGGCGCGGCCAGCCCGACGCAGCCGGGCGAGACCCGCATCGTGGCGACCAGGTCGGCCGCCAGCCGGAGCACCTCGGGCGACGTGGGGTCGACCTCGTCGCCGACCGCGCTCAGCACGGGCGCCGGCGCGGTGACGACGGGAAGCACACGGCCGTCGGGGCCGTCCCAAGCGATCACAGGATCTCCGGCTCGGCCTGGCGCAGCGTCACGTCGACGCCCAGCTCGGCGGCGGCCACGGCCAGCTGCTCGGCCAGCTCGTCGGCGGCCGCGGGCGGCAGGTCGACCTCGGCCACCAGCACGTAGAGGGAGCCTACGAGGCGGGTCGACAGGTCGGTGATGTTGCCACCGGCCGCGGCCACCACCCGGGTCACGGCGGCGACGATGCCGAGCCGGTCGGCCCCGTGGACGCTCACGACCCACGGTTCGCCGTCCTTCACCCCGTACGACTCGGGGGAAACCGGGCGCACCTGGGTGACCACCCCGGACAGCGCGCCGAGCGCGGCCTCGGCCTCGGCCGAGGCCGGACCGGTGCAGATCAGCGTCATCGTGAAGTGCCCGCGCAGGCGGGTCATGGTGGAGTCGGTCAGGTTGGCGCCGAGCGCGGCGAGCGCCTCGGACACGTCGGCGACGATGCCGGGACGGTCCGGCCCGATCACGGTGATGGCCAGCTCATGCACTCACCTACAGTAGGACCTGCCATGACTCTCGCTGAAGACGCCATCGCCTGGTACGACGCCAACGCCCGCGATCTGCCCTGGCGGCAGCCCGACACAACCCCGTGGGGGGTGCTGGTGAGCGAGGTGATGCTCCAGCAGACCCCGGTCGTACGGGTGGGGCCCGCCTGGCACGCCTGGATGACCCGCTGGCCGACGCCGGCCGCGCTCGCCGCCGACCCGCCGTCGGAGGCGATCCGCATGTGGGGCCGGCTCGGCTACCCGCGCCGGGCGATGCGGTTGCACGCCTGCGCGGTGGCGATGGTCGAACGGCACGGCGGCGACGTCCCGTCCGATCTCGATCAGTTGCTCGCGCTGCCCGGCGTCGGCACCTACACCGGGCGGGCGGTCGCGACCTTCGCGTACGGCCAGCGTCACCCGGTCGTCGACACCAACGTCCGCCGGGTCGTGTCCCGCGCGGTCGAGGGCAAGCCGGACGCCGGCCCGGCCACGACCGCGGCCGACCTGGCGGCCATGGAGGAGCTGTTGCCGGCCGACGTCGCGAAGGCGGCCCGGGCCAGCATCGCTTTCATGGAGCTGGGCGCGATCGTCTGCACGGCCCGCTCGCCGCGGTGCCCGCAATGCCCGTTCGAGCGGGTCTGCGCCTGGCGGCTCGACGGCTCACCGCCGATGGCGGGACCGAGTCGCAAACGGCAGACGTACGCCGGTACGGACCGCCAGGTGCGCGGCCTGCTCCTGGAGGTGCTGCGGCACGCGACCGGCCCGGTGCCGAAGCAGCGCCTCGACGTGGTCTGGGCCGACGAGGTACAGCGGGCGCGGGCCCTGTCCGGCCTGGTCGACGACGGTCTGGTCGAACCGTTCGGCGCCTCGTCCTTCGTCCTGGCCGGCGACTCGTACGAGGTGCAGACGTTGTAAGCCGGGATGGCTCTGCTGGTGGTACGGCCCGACTCCGGATGGGACCGGCGCTAGTAGACGTAGGGCCAGCCCGCGGAGTCGTACGCCAGGAGGTTGATGCCTAGGCGGGCTGTGCCGTTGTCGGCGTAGTAGTGGTAGGCCAGCACGTCGGCGTCGGTGTCGGTGAAGACGGACTGGCCGCCGGGGCCGTGAATGCTGCCCTGGCCGGCCAGGATCTCCGTGCCGCCGCCGCTGGTCATGGCGGTGCCGTTGCGGTCGGTGAACGGGCCGGTCGGGCTGGTGGAACGGCCGACCATGATCCGGTACGTGCTGGACGCGCCCTGGCAGCAGCGGTCGAACGAGACGACCAGGTAGTAGTACGAGCCGTGCCGGTACAGGTACGGCGCCTCGATCGCGCCGCCGCCGCGGCCGGCGAGGGAGCGAATGGTGCTGTCGAGCCGTTTGCCGGTGGAGGCGTTGAGCTGCACTTGCTTGATGCCGGTCCAGAACGAACCGAACGAGAGCCACCAGCGGCCGGACGGGTCGACGTACAGGTTGGGGTCGATCGCGTTGAAGTTGTCGCTCGTGCGGGACTCGATGACCAGGCCCTGGTTGGTCCATGATCCGGCGACGCCGGTCGTGCTGGTGGCCAGGAAGATCGCCGAGCGGTTCGAGCCGAAGGTCGAGGCCGAGTAGTACATGTAATAACGGCCGTTGCGGTACGACAGGTCGGGCGCCCACAGGTTGGCGCTGCCCCCGGTGTACGAGGTGGTCCACGAAGCACCGTTCGGGAAGGCGACCCCGGCGTCGCGGAACGCGGTGCGGTCGGTCGAGGTCTTGAGCGCGATGTTGTTGCCGGTGTGGGCTATCAGGTACGTACCGTCCGGCTTCTTGATCATGCCGGGATCGTGGACGTTGATGCTTCCGGTGACCACACCCGGCCCGGGATAGGCCAGCGCGGGTTCGGCCGCGAACAGCACCGTGGCCGCCGCGGCGAGGGCGATCAGGCTCTTGAATCTCATGCTTCGAGGCTCCTGACATTTCGGTTGCGTTAGAACTAGGGTTAACGTTCACATAGATGCTCGTCAAGGTTTATGGCATGCTCGCTGTTTACGTGAACAGAGAGGATCATCTATGCCACGCCTGTTCGCCGGTGCCCTCGTCGCGCTGGCGGCACTACCGCTTACGGGGGCGCCACCGGCCGTCTCCCCCGACTACACGATCACCGTCGACTCCTCGGCCCGCGGCGCCGCGATCAGCGATTCGATGTACGGGGTCTTCTTCGAGGACATCAACTGGGCTGCGGACGGCGGGCTCTACGCCGAACTCGTCCGGAACAGGTCTTTCGAGTTCTCCCCCACGGATAACTCTTCCTATAACGGACTTACCGGCTGGACTGTCGCCGGAACCGCCTCAGCCGTCGATGACGACGCTCGACTCAATGAGCGCAACCGGACATACCTCAATATGAACGGTGCGGTGACAAGCTCGCCGTTCGCCACCAAGGCGGGCGATTTTTACGACTTCTCCGTATGGGCGCGAGCCGACAACGCCGCGCACCTGACGGTCACGCTAGGAAACGCCCGACGAACCCTCAATGTCCGAAGTGGCAAGTGGGTCAAGTACAGCGGGACGCTCCACGCTACGACGACGACCGACGAGGCCGCGCTGAAGGTGGAAAGCGACGGACCGGTCAAACTGGACATGGTCTCGCTCTTTCCGCGCAAGACGTTCAAGAACCACGGCCTGCGCACCGACCTGGCCACCAAGATCGCCGCATTGAATCCGGGCTTCGTCCGCTTCCCCGGCGGCTGTCTGGTCAACACCGGCAGCATGTACGGATACGACGCCGCGTCCGGCTATCCGCGCGCCCGCTCGTACCAGTGGAAGGACACGGTGGGCCCGGTCGAGACCCGTGCCACCAACGCCAACTTCTGGGGCTACAACCAGACCTACGGCCTCGGCTATTACGAGTACTTCCAGTTCGCCGAGGACATCGGCGCCGCTTCCCTGCCCGTCGTGCCGGCATTGGTCACCGGCTGCGGCCAGAACCGGGCCACCGACGACCCGGCCCTGCTCCAACGGCACATCCAGGACACCCTCGACCTGATCGAGTTCGCCAACGGGCCGGTCACCTCGACCTGGGGCAAGCTGCGGGCCCGGATGGGCCATCCGAAGCCGTTCGGGCTGAGCATGATCGCGGTCGGCAACGAGGAGAACCTGCCGGACGCGTACTTCGCCAACTATCTGAAGTTCCGGGATGCGATCAAGGCCGCGTACCCCCGAATCACCGTCATTGGAAACTCGGGGCCCGACGACCAGGGCGCCACCTTCGACCGGCTGTGGCAGCTCAACCGCGACGCCAAATCGGACATGGTGGACGAGCACTACTACAACAGCCCGTCCTGGTTCCTGCAGAACAACGCCCGCTACAACGGCTACGACCGCGCCGGGCCCAAGGTGTTCCTCGGTGAGTACGCGTCGCAGGACGCCAAGTTCGCCAACTCGCTGGCCGAGGCCGCGTACATGACCGGCCTGGAGCGCAACGCCGACGTGGTCAAGATGGCGTCCTACGCGCCGCTGCTGGCCAACATCGACCATGTGCAGTGGCGGCCCGACCTGATCTGGTTCGACGCCGACGAGTCGTGGGGCACCACGAGCTACCAGACCCAGAAGCTGTTCATGAACAACGTCGGCGACCGGGTGGTGCCGTCGTCGGTGACCGGCGCGGTCGTGCAGCCCAAGCCCATCGCCGGGCGCGTCGGACTGTCCACCTGGGCCACCGCGGCCCGCTACGACGACGTCAAGGTCACCGGCACCGACGGCACGGTCCTGTTCAGCGACGACTTCACCGACGGCGACGCGAACGGCTGGACCTCGCTGACCAACCGCGGCGCCTGGGCGGTGCAGGATGGCGCGTACGTGCAGTCGGACACCGCCGCGACCAACACGATGGTGGCCGCGGCTACGGACATCACGGCGACCGACTACGACATCACGCTGAAGGCGACCAAGACCGCCGGCGCCGAGGGCTTCCTCATCCCGTTCGGGATCAAGGGCTCCGACAACTGGTACTGGTGGAACCTGGGCGGCTGGAACAACACGCAGGGCGCGGTCGAGAAGGCGTCCGGCAGCGCCGACGCCAAGGAGCAGATCCTGACCCGGCCGGACTCGGTGGTCACGGGACAGACCTACAACCTGACCATTCAGGTACGGGGTACGAAGGTGACCCTGATCCGCGACGGCGAGGTGTGGGGCGGTTTCGACGACAACAAGGTCACCGAGCCGTTCGCCCAGGTGATCACCCAGGACGGCCACGACCTGATCGTCAAGGTCGTCAACGCGCAGGACAAGCCGGCGCTGACGAAGGTCGACCTGGACGGCATCAAGGTCGCCGCCACCGGGCGGATGACCGTGCTGGCCGGCGACCCGGGCGAGCAGAACACCCGCAGCGCCGAGCCGATCCAGCCGGTCACCTCGACGGTCCGCGGGCTGGGTTCCACGTTCACCCGCGAGTTCCCGGCCAACTCGATCTCGTTCCTGCGCCTGAGGAGGACCGCATGACCACCCGCCGAACGCTGCTCACCGGATCGATCGGGCTGGCCACCCTGGCCGGGCTGTCGGCGGCCTCGGCGGCGGCGGCGGCCGCGCCGGCCACGCCGCTGATCACCCAGCGGGCCGACCCGTTCATCACCCCACGGACCGGCGGGAAGTACTACTTCACCGGCTCGGTTCCGGAGTACGACCGGATCGCCCTGCGCGGAGCTTCCACTTTGACCGGCTTGTCGACGGCGCCGGAGACCGTGGTCTGGCGGCGGCCGGCCAGCGGCACGATGGCCGGGCACATCTGGGCGCCGGAGCTGCACCGGATCGACGGCCGCTGGTACATCTACTTCGCGGCCGGCGACTCCGACGACGTGTTCCGGATCCGCACGTACGTCCTGGAGTCGCCGTTGGCCGACCCGCTGGACGCGAGCGGCTGGCAACTCAAGGCGAAGCTGAAGACCGAGTGGGACGGGTTCACTCTCGACGCGACGACCTTCGCCCATCGCGGAAGCCGCTACCTGGTGTGGGCGCAGAGCGAGCCGGAGATCGCGGTGAACACGAGCCTCTACATCGCCCGGATGAGCAACCCGTGGACGCTCGCTACGAAGCCGACCCGGATCACGACGCCGACCCGCCCGTGGGAGATCCAGGGGTACCGGGTCAACGAGGGCCCGGCCGTGATCATCCGCAACGGCCGCATCTTCCTGAGCTTCTCGGCCAGCGCCACCGACGCCCGCTACTGCATGGGCCTGCTCACCGCTCCGGCGAACGCCGATCTGCTCGACCGGGCTTCGTGGGTCAAGACCCCCGACCCGGTCTTCGTCTCGAACCCGGCGACATCGCAGTACGGGCCGGGCCACAACTCGTTCACGGTCGCCGAGGACGGCGTGACCGACGTGCTGGTCTATCACGCCCGCGACTATCGCGACATCACCGGCGATCCGCTCTACGACCCGAACCGCCACACCCGCATCCAGCGCCTGAACTGGAACCCCGACGGCACCCCCGCCTTCGGCGTCCCTTCCGGCGGCGCCGGCCCTCTCACCTGATTCCGCGCGCCGGGCCGGCGACGGCCCCCCCACCCGGCCCGGCGCGCCCACCTCGGGTCTATCCAGCACCGATCCGCTCGGCCACGTCCGCGGGCAGTGGGTAGACCCGCTCTTCGGGGAGCAGCGCCGCGGCGCCCGGCTCGTCGCCGTTGTCCAGCCGCTGCCGGATTTCCCGGGCCTGGGCGGTCACGTCGGTGATCTCGACCGTCCACTCGTCCACGTACCTGTTCACGGCCTCGCCGGAGAGGCCGACCTGCAGCGAACGGTACGGCAGCTCGCCCAGGCGCAGCGAACGCTCCGGATCCCACTGCACCCGCACCGGGCTGCGCTTGAGCTCGCGGCTCCACTGCGCGTGGTCGGCGTGCAGGTCGCGGTCGTAGTGGCTGAGCACCGCCTGGCGCAACGCCCACTCGAACCCGTCCCGGGCGATCGAGACCGCGAGCGCGTGCTCCTGGCCGGGCTTCGTGGCCCAGCCGCAGCGGTACATCATCCACAGGAACGAGGGCTTGATCCACGTCATCCGCTCGCGCTTGAACGGCGCCACGAAGCGGCCGGCTCTCAGCGCGGCGCCGGCGATCGGCGTCGCGTACGCCTGGTAGACGGTGATGGCGGTATCGGTGTACACCGCCCTGACTTCTCGGTAGTTCACGATCGCCATGGTGATCGTCTCCGGCGCGGGAGGCGACCGAAATACGCAACGGCCCGGCTGCTCGCGCAGCCGGGCCGTTGGTCGTTGCTAACTGGTGCTTACTCCTCGGTGGCGGTGGCGCCGAGGTCGGCGGGCACCGCGTCGGGGACCGAGACGCCACGGTCGGCGCCACGGAAGACCAGCTTGGACTGCTCGATGTTCTCCGGGTCGCCTTCGCAGTCGACCACGACGATCTGGCCGGGGCGCAGCTCGTTGAACAGGATCTGCTCGGAGAGCGCGTCCTCCAGGTCACGCTGGATGGTCCGGCGCAGCGGCCGGGCACCCAGGACCGGGTCGAAGCCCTTCTTCGCCAGGTACTTCTTCGCGTTGTCGGTCAGCTCGAGGCCCATGTCCTTGTTCTTGAGCTGGGACTCGATCCGCGCCGTGAAGATGTCGACGATCTCGAGGATCTCGTTCTGGCGGAGCTGGTGGAAGACGATCGTGTCGTCGATGCGGTTGAGGAACTCCGGGCGGAAGTGCTGCTTCAGCTCGTCGTTGACCTTGACCTTCATCCGCTCGTAGTTGGACTCCTCGGCCTCGGAGGCCTGGAAGCCCAGCGACACCGCCTTGGCCACGTCGCGCGTGCCCAGGTTGGTGGTCAGGATGATCACCGTGTTCTTGAAGTCCACGATGCGGCCCTGGCCGTCGGTCAGGCGACCGTCCTCCAGGATCTGCAGGAGCGTGTTGAAGACGTCCGGGTGGGCCTTCTCGATCTCGTCGAAGAGGACCACGGAGAACGGCTTGCGGCGCACCTTCTCGGTGAGCTGGCCACCCTCGTCGTAGCCGACGTAGCCGGGAGGGGCACCGACGAGGCGGGACACCGTGTACCGGTCGTGGAACTCCGACATGTCGAGCTGGATCAGCGCGTCCTCGGAGCCGAACAGGAACTCCGCGAGGGCCTTGGACAGCTCGGTCTTACCGACACCGGACGGGCCGGCGAAGATGAACGAGCCGGACGGGCGCTTCGGGTCCTTCAGACCGGCCCGGGTACGGCGGATCGCCTTGGAGACGGCCTTGACCGCGTCCTCCTGGCCGATGACGCGCTTGTGGAGCTCGTCCTCCATGCGCAGCAGCCGGGAGGTCTCCTCCTCGGTGAGCTTGTAGACCGGGATACCGGTCCAGTTGCCCAGCACCTCGGCGATCTGCTCGTCGTCGACCTCGGACACGACGTCGAGGTCGCCGGCCTTCCACTCCTTCTCCCGCTGCGCCTTCTGGCCCAGCAGCTGCTTCTCCTTGTCGCGCAGCTGCGCGGCCCGCTCGAAGTCCTGCGCGTCGATCGCGGACTCCTTGTCGCGCCGCACCTGGGCGATGCGCTCGTCGAAGTCGCGGAGGTCCGGCGGCGCGGTCATCCGGCGGATACGCATCCGGGCGCCGGCCTCGTCGATCAGGTCGATCGCCTTGTCCGGCAGGAAGCGGTCCGAGATGTACCGGTCGGCCAGCGTCGCCGCGGCCACCAGGGCGGCGTCGGTGATGCTGATCCGGTGGTGCGCCTCGTACCGGTCGCGGAGACCCTTGAGGATCTCGATGGTGTGGGCCAGGGACGGCTCGCCGACCTGGATGGGCTGGAAGCGGCGCTCGAGAGCGGCGTCCTTCTCCAGGTGCTTGCGGTACTCGTCGAGCGTCGTGGCGCCGATGGTCTGGAGCTCGCCACGGGCCAGCATCGGCTTGAGGATGCTCGCCGCGTCGATCGCGCCCTCGGCGGCACCCGCACCCACCAGGGTGTGGATCTCGTCGATGAACAGGATGATGTCGCCGCGGGTGCGGATCTCCTTGAGCACCTTCTTCAGGCGCTCCTCGAAGTCACCGCGGTAGCGGGAACCGGCGACCAGCGCGCCGAGGTCGAGCGTGTAGAGCTGCTTGTCCTTCAGCGTCTCGGGCACCTCGCCCTTGACGATGGACTGGGACAGCCCCTCGACGACGGCGGTCTTGCCGACGCCGGGCTCGCCGATCAGCACCGGGTTGTTCTTGGTACGGCGGGACAGCACCTGCATGACCCGCTCGATCTCTTTCTCGCGCCCGATGACCGGGTCGAGCTTGCCCTCGCGGGCGGCCTGGGTCAGGTTGCGCCCGAACTGGTCGAGCACCAGGCTGGTCGACGGCGCGGCCTCGCCGGCCGCCGCGCCGGCCGCGGCCGGCTCCTTGCCCTGGTAGCCCGAGAGCAGCTGGATGACCTGCTGGCGGACCCGGTTGAGGTCGGCGCCGAGCTTGACCAGCACCTGGGCGGCGACGCCCTCGCCCTCGCGGATGAGACCGAGCAGGATGTGCTCGGTGCCGATGTAGTTGTGGCCGAGCTGCAGCGCCTCGCGCAGCGACAGCTCGAGAACCTTCTTGGCGCGGGGCGTGAACGGGATGTGCCCGCTCGGCGCCTGCTGACCCTGGCCGATGATCTCCTCGACCTGCTGCCGCACTCCCTCCAGGGAGATGCCCAGGCTCTCCAGAGCCTTGGCGGCGACGCCCTCGCCCTCGTGGATCAGGCCGAGCAGGATGTGCTCGGTCCCGATGTAGTTGTGGTTGAGCATCCGGGCCTCTTCTTGGGCCAGGACGACAACCCGTCGCGCTCGGTCGGTGAACCGCTCGAACATGCCCTCGTGCTCCTCACGTGCCGTGCGCCAATGAACTGGCGGGGCCAGCGCACTCGGCATCGGTGATGCCCGTGCTGTTACTACTCTATCGCCGCCGGGTGGCTCTGCTGGGTCCTCGCGGTCCCTTGAAACCGTCCGCAACGTTGATTTAGCCAACTTCGCACGCTCAGTGGCTGTTCCCCCAGTGGAACGTCTACGCGGACAGCGAAATCCCGTAAAGCTCTGTCCACAGCCTGTGGACAACCGCCCCGTGCCTGTGGATAACCCTACGCATCCCCACCGAAGAACGACCGAAAGACGAAGAAGGCCCGCCGCGCGGCGCGCGGCGGGCCTCCTCCTGTACAGCCCGGCCCCCACCCGCGATCGCCGCCGGTGAGATGGCCCTCGGCTCTTCGTCGTCCGCGGGGTGTGCGGACGCCGGAGAGTCGCGGGTCATCTCACCGGTTACAAGGCGATCGCCCGCGGAGCGAAGCGGAGCAATTAAGCTCTGCCCGGGCCCTTCGAGTGGAACTCGTCGACGATCTCCTGGGGGATGCGGCCCCGGTCGGAGATGTCCTTGCCGGCCTTCTTGGCCCAGTCCCGGATCGCCTTGTTCTGCTCCCGGTCGGCCGTCGCGCCGCCACGGCCGCGCGCGGCCCGGCCGCCGACGACCACGCCGCCCCGGGCGACCTTGGAACCGGCCGACACGTACGGCTCGAAGACCTCCCGCAATTTGGCGGCGTTCTTCTCCGAGAGATCGATCTCGTACTGAATGCCGTCGAGCGCGAACTTCACGGTCTCGTCGGCGTCACCTCCGCTGAGGTCATCGACCAGCTTGTGAATGATCTGCTTGGCCACGCGCCGCTATCCTCCCGAGCACAGGTTCTCCCCTTAAAGCAACGCACAGACAATAACGCCAGGGCGGCGCGGCGCGTCAATGGCGGTCAGAACATTTCGGTGAAGGTTACTCGGGACGCACGAGCGGGAAGAGGATCGTTTCCCGAATGCCCAGCCCGGTGAGCGCCATCAACAGCCGGTCGATTCCCATTCCCATCCCACCCGACGGCGGCATTCCGTACTCCATCGCCCGGAGGAAATCCTCGTCGAGCTGCATGGCCTCGGGATCGCCGCCGGCCGCCAGCAACGACTGGGCGACCAGCCGATCACGCTGAACCACCGGGTCGACGAGCTCGGAATAGGCGGTGGCCAACTCGAAGCCCATCACGTACAGGTCCCACTTTTCGGTCAGACCGGGCGTTTCCCGGTGCGCCCGGGTGAGCGGAGCGGTCTCTTCCGGATAATCCCGTACAAAAGTCGGCTGCTGGAGCGTGTGCTGCACCAGGTGCTCGAACAGCTCCTCGACGAGCTTGCCCGGCCCCCACTTCGGATCGACGGAAAGGTCGTGCTTTTCCGCGTACCGCTGGAGTTGCGCGAGATCGGTCTCGGGGGTGACTTCTTCACCGAGCGCGGCCGAGAGGGAACCGTAGAGCGTGACCGTCGCCCACTCGCCGCCGAGATCCAACTCGTGTCCATCGAAGTGGGTCACCACGTGCGATCCGGAGACCGCGGTCGCGGCTTCCTGAATCCACTCGCGAACCTGCGTCTGCATGACGTTGTAGTCGGCGTACGCCTGGTACGCCTCGAGCATCGCGAACTCCGGCGAGTGGGTCGAGTCCATACCCTCATTGCGGAAGTTCCGGTTGATCTCGAAGACGCGATCGATGCCGCCGACCACGGCCCGCTTCAAAAACAGTTCCGGCGCGATCCGCAGATAGAGATCGGTATCCAGAGCGTTGCTGTGTGTCACAAATGGCCGGGCCGCGGCGCCGCCGTGCAGCAACTGCAACATTGGCGTTTCCACCTCGAGATAATCGCGGCGGAACAGTGACTCGCGAAGGCTGCGAACGACCGTCGCGCGGGTCCGCACGGTCTCCCGCGCCTGCGGTCGCACGATCAGGTCGACGTACCGCTGGCGTACCCGCGTCTCCTCGGAGAGCGGCTTGTGGGCGACCGGAAGCGGGCGCAGAGCCTTGGCGTTCATCTGCCAGGTGTCGGCGAGCACCGACAGCTCGCCGCGCCGGCTGGTGATCACCTCGCCGGTGACGCCGACCAGGTCGCCGAGGTCGACCAGCTGCTTCCAGCTGGTCAGGGCGGCCTCGCCGACCTTGTCGAGGGAGAGCATGGCCTGCAGCTCGGTGCCGTCGCCGTCCCGCAGGGTGACGAAGCAGAGCTTTCCACCGTTACGGATGAAGATCACGCGGCCGGTGATCGAGACCTGGTCGCCGGTGGCGTGGTCGATCGGCAGGTCGGTGTACTTCTCGCGCAGCTCCTTGAGCGTCGCGGTCCGCGGCACGGTCACCGGGTAGGGAGCGATCCCCTCGGCGAGCAGCCGGTCCCGCTTCGACCGGCGGACCCGCATCTGCTCGGGTAGGTCCTCGGCGGGGTCAGTTGCGGGCACATTCTGCTCGGTCACGGCACGACTCTCTGTACGGGCTGGTATGGGCCCTGAAAGCCTACTCAGCCGCGATCAGACGTTCCGCTCATATACCATCCGCAGCCCGATCAGCGTGATCATCGGCTCATAGGCGGTGATCGTCCGGCACTCGTCCTTGACCAGCCCGGCCAGGCCACCGGTGGCGATGACGGCGGAGACCGGGCCGATCTCCTCGATCATCTTGGACACGATGCCGTCGACCTGACCGGCGAAGCCGAAGTACATGCCGGACTGAAGACACTCGACCGTGTTCTTGCCGATCACCGACTTGGGCCGGGCCGGCTCGACCTTGCGCAGCTGGGCGGCGCGGGCGGCCAGGGCGTCGAAGGAGATCTCGATGCCGGGGGCGAAGGCGCCGCCCAGGAACTCGCCCTTGGCGCTGATCACGTCGAAGTTGGTGGTGGTGCCGAAGTCGACCACGATCGACGGCCCGCCGTACAGGGCGTGGGCGGCCAGTGTGTTCACCACCCGGTCGGCGCCGACCTCCTTGGGGTTGTCGATGGCGAGCTGGACGCCGGTCTTCACCCCCGGCTCGACGATGACGTTGGGCAGGTCGCCGTAGTAGCGGGCGAGCATCGTGCGCAGGCTGCGCAGGGCGGCCGGCACGGTCGAGCAGGCCGCCACCCCGGTGATCTCCACGGCGTCGCCGGCGAGCAGCCCGCGGAACATCAGGCCGAGCTCGTCCGCCGTGGAGCGGGCATCGGTCTTGATCCGCCAGTTGTGCACGAGCTTGTCGCCGTCGAAGGTCGCCAGCACCGTGTTCGTATTACCGATGTCAATGCAGAGCAGCACGGTGCGGTCCCTTCCGGATACGGCTGTGGACATTCATGGTCGCAGGTCCAGGGCGATGTCGAGGATGGGCGAGGAGTGGGTCAGCCCGCCCACCGACAGGTAGTCGACGCCGGTGGCCGCGTACGCCTCGGCGGTCTGCAGCGTCAGGTTGCCGGTGGCCTCGAGCTCGGCCCGGTCACCGACCGCTTCGACAACCGATCGCAGCAGCTCAGGTGTCATGTTGTCGCAGAGCAGGAAGGTGGCGCCGGCCTCGACCGCCTCACGAGCCTCGGCCAGGGTGGTGACCTCGACCTGGACCGCGACGTCGGGGAACTTCGCCCGGACCGCGTTGTAGGCGGCGGTGATGCTGCCGGCGGCGAGCTTGTGGTTGTCCTTGATCATGGCGACGTCGTACAGGCCCATGCGCTTGTTGGTGCCCCCACCGGCCCGTACGGCGTACTTCTCCAGAGCTCGCAGCCCCGGGGTGGTCTTGCGGGTGTCGAGGACGGTGGCCTTGGTGCCCTCGAGGAGGTCGGCCCAGCGGCGGGTGTGGGTGGCCACGCCGGACATGCGGCTGATCAGGTTGAGCGCGGTGCGCTCGGCGGTCAGCAGCGACCGGGTGGGACCGGTGATCACGGCCAGGACGTCGCCGCGGGTGACCCGGGCGCCCTCCTCGACGCGCTGGTCGAAGGTGGCCGTGCCGCCGGAGGTGACAGCGAAGACCTGGGCCGCCACCGGCAGGCCGGCCACCACGCCGTCGGCCCGGGCGACCAGCTCGGCCGTGTCCACCTGGCCGCCGGGGATGGTGGCCTCGCTGGTCACGTCGCGCGGCGGGTCACCGAGGTCCTCGGCCAGCGCGGTGTAGACGACCCGCTCCACCTCGGCCAGATCGAGCCCGGTCATGCCATCTCCTCGAAGGTCTGTGAAAGCTGAGCCTTGCGGTCGAGAGTGTGCAGGAGGTGGCCGCGCCACTCGTCCGCAGCTCCCGGGAAGTCCTCACGCCAGTGGCAGCCGCGCGTCTCGCGGCGGGTGCGGGCGGCCGCGACCAGCACCGTGGCCACGGTCAGCAGGTTCGTCGACTCCCAGGCCGCGTTGTGCGGGGTGGCGCGCTGCTCGGCCAGCCGGGACAGCTCCTTGGCGGTGACCGTCAGCGAGTCGGCCGAGCGCAGGACGCCGGCGCCACGGGTCATCGAGCGCTGGAGCTCGGAGCGGATCGCCGGGTCGGCCACCCAGCCGGCGGCGGCCGGGGTGGTGACCGGGTCGGCCTGCTCGGGCAGGTCGCGGGCGATGTCGTCGGCGATCCGGCGGGCGAAGACCAGGCCCTCCAGCAGCGAGTTGCTGGCCAGGCGGTTGGCGCCGTGCACGCCGGTGCAGGCGACCTCGCCGCAGGCGTAGAGGCCCGGGATGCTCGTGCGGCCCGCGAGGTCGGTCCGGACGCCGCCCGAGGCGTAGTGGGCGGCCGGGGCGACCGGGATCAGCTCGGTCGCCGGGTCGACGCCGGCGGCGCGGGTCGAGGCCACGATGGTCGGGAAGCGCTGCTCCAGGAAGTCGTTGCCGAGGTGGCGGGCGTCCAGGTAGACGTGGTCGGCGCCGGTGGCGCGCAGCACCCGGTGGATGCCCTTGGCCACCACGTCGCGCGGGGCCAGCTCGGCCAGCTCGTGCTGGCCGACCATGAAGCGCTTGCCGGACTCGTCGACCAGGTGGGCGCCCTCGCCGCGCAGCGCCTCGGAGATCAGCGGGCGCTGCACCGAGCTGAGGCCGGCGGTGACGAACGAGGTCGGGTGGAACTGGACGAACTCGACGTCGGTGACCACCGCGCCCGCGCGCAGGGCCAGGGCCACCCCGTCGCCGGTGGAGACCGACGGGTTGGTGGTGGACGAGTAGATCTGGCCCATGCCGCCGGTGGCGAGCACGACCGCGCGGGCCAGGATCGCGCCCACGCCGTCCTCGCTGCCCTCGCCGAGCACGTGCAGGGTGATGCCGCAGGCGCGGCCGTCGGCGGCGCGCAGCAGGTCGAGGACGAGCGCGTGTTCGACCAGGCGGATCCACGGGTCGCGGTGGACGGCCTCGTGCAGCGCCCGCTGCACCTCGGCCCCGGTGGCGTCGCCGCCGGCGTGCACGATCCGGTCGGCGCGGTGGCCGCCCTCGCGGGTCAGCATGAGCGAGCCGTCGGCGTTGCGGTCGAAGGCGGCGCCCAGGCGCATCAGCTCGCGGACCCGCACCGGGCCCTCCTCGACCAGCACCCGCACGGCGGCCGGGTCGCACAGGCCGACGCCGGCGATCTCGGTGTCGTTGGCGTGGGCGGCCGGGGTGTCGAGCGGGTCGAGGACCGCGGCGATGCCGCCCTGGGCCCAGCGGGTGGAGCCGTCATCGATGTTGACCTTGGTGACGACGGTGACGTGCAGGCCCTGCTCGCGCAGGTGGAGGGCGGCGGTCAGGCCGGCGACGCCGGAGCCGACGACCAGCACGTCGGTGGTCTCGCTCCATCCTGGGTCGGCGGCGGCGAGCCGGCGCGGCAGCTCCGGGAGGTCCGCGAGAGGTGACATCTGCTCAGTACACCCCGCCGGTACGACAGTTTCGCGGCGGGGGCGGCATCAGTGGCAACGGTTACTTGTACTGGATCGGCAGGCTCTTGACGCCCTTGCCGCGCAGCGACGTGGTGAGCTCGGATCCCTCGAGCCAGAGGTAGCACCGCACGCCGCGGTCGCCGAGGGCCCAGACGTCGGCGCCGCCGGGGAGCGAGACCACGCCCGTACGATATTGCAGGTCCTTGTCGTTGGGCACGCCGGCGTAATCGGCGATGGTCTGCCGGCAGCCCTCGTGGAACCGGGCCCAGCTCCGGGTGTCCTTGGGGTACTCGAGATCCTTGGCGATCCACAGGCCGGCGAACTCGCCGTTGTGCTTGGCCGTGCAGTCCACGCCGGGCATGGTGGCGATCGCGCCGTCGCCGTCGAGCTGGATGGCGTAACAGCCGAGCAGCAGGCTGGAGGTGCCGTCGGCGAGCTCGTCGCGCAGGCTGGTGTCGCGCTGCACGAGGCTGCCGTCGTCCTCGACCGAGCTGAGCTCGAGCACCTCGCAGCGGTACCAGCGGGCGCCGCCGGACCAGGCGGCGGCGGTGGGGCGGGTGACGCCGATCCAGAGGCGGGCGCTGCGCCACGGCCCGCCGACGTAGGTGGTCGTCTTCTGGTCGCAGACCTGATAGGCGGTACGGGCTCCGGCCGAGCCGTCGGCCGGCGGCTCGTCGGCGTCGGCGGCCGGCGACTCGTAGGTGCCCACGTAGACGGTCTCGGTGCGGTGCCGCAGCGAGCAGTCGATCTCCTCGTACGTGCTGCGGGCACCGACCGCGCTGAAGTTGGCGCCGTGGCAGGCGCCCGCGGTGGGCTCGAAGCCGGTGGCCGGCGCCATCGCGCCCCAGCCGTTGGTGAGGTCGCCGTCGACGCCGCTGGGACGTCCGCAGCCGGCGGTCAGCAGGATGACGACAGCGGCGAGCCCGATGCCCAGCCGGTGCCGCATCTACCTCCGCCTTCCGCACGCCTCCCCATGCCCGGACCGATCATATGGTGATCAACCGGGCATGGGAGGCGTTTCAGGCGAGGAGCGTGAGGTCCCCTCGTACGAGATCGTCGGCCATCCCGGGTACCGCCTCGGCCGGGTCGGCGCCCAGCTCGATGATCTTGTTGTCGGCGTCGACGTGCACCACGCGGGGCTGGTAGACACGGGCCTCGGCGTCGTCCATCTGACCGTACGAAATCAGGATCACCAGGTCGCCGGGGTGGACCAGGTGGGCCGCGGCGCCGTTGATGCCGATCACGCCGCTGCCGCGCTCACCCGGGATGACGTACGTCTCGAGGCGGGCCCCGTTGGTGACGTCGACGATCGCCACCTGCTCGCCGGGAAGCAGATCGGCCGCCTCGAGCAGGTCGAGGTCGATGGTCACCGAGCCGACGTAGTGCAGGTCGGCCTGGGTCACCGTGGCCCGGTGGATCTTGGACTTGAGCATGGTGCGGTACATCAGGCGGCCCTTCCCAGGGTCAGCGGAACGTTGTCGATCAGGCGGGTGGCGCCGACCCGCGCGGCCACGAGCAGCCGGGCCGGGCCGTCGGCGGGCGCGTCGCCCAGGTCCGCGCCGGTCAGGGACAGGTAGTCGACCCGTACACCCGGCTCGTCCTCGAGGATCTTGGTGGCGGCGGCGAGCGCGGACTCGGCGTCGGTGTGCGCGGCACCCTCGCGCAGCGCCTGGGAGAGCGCGAGCGCGGCCCGGCGCTCGGCGGCCGAGAGGTAGCGGTTACGGCTCGACATGGCCAGGCCGTCCGGCTCGCGCACGGTCGGCACGCCGACGATCTCGACACTCAGCTCGAGGTCGCCGACCATCCGGCGGATCAGCGCGAGCTGCTGGAAGTCCTTCTCGCCGAAGAAGGCCACGTCGGCCCGGGTGAGCATGAGCAGCTTCTGGACCACGGTGAGCATGCCGGAGAAGTGCCCGGGCCGGCTGGCGCCCTCGAGGATCTCGCCGAGCGGCCCGGCGTTCATGGTGATCGACGGCGCGCCGCCCGGGTACATCTCGTCCCGGCTCGGTGCGAAGACCAGGTCGACGCCCTCGGCCCGGCAGGCCTCGACGTCGGCTTCCAGCGTCCGCGGGTACTTGTCGAAGTCCTCGTTCGGCCCGAATTGCAGCGGGTTCACGAAGATGGTGACGATCACGAACTTCGCGCGCTTCCGCGCCTCGCGCATGAGCTGCCGGTGTCCCTCGTGCAGCGCGCCCATGGTCATCACGACCGCGACCTCGCCGTTGGCGTGCGAGACGTCCTCGGCCAGCTCGGCCCGGGTGTGGATCACGTAGGTCATGCGGGACTCCCCACTCGAACGCGAGACAGAACATCCAGGAGCGACGCGGCGTCCTGGGGCCTCAGGCGGCCGGCCGCGATGGCTCGGTCGGCGGTCCTCCGGGCCAGGGCCAGGTACGCGGGTACGGCCTCCGCCGGCAGCCGATCGAGGTGCTTGCCCACGGTCCCAGCGTCACCCCGCGAGACCGGCCCGGTGAGGGCGGCGTCGCCGAGGAGCAGGGCGTTGTCGAGGGCCGCGTGCAGCAGCGGCGAGAGGATCCGGCCGGGGTGCTCGACGCCGGCCGCCCGGAGCACGTCGGAGGCCTCGTTGACCAGCGTGACCAGGTGGTTGGCGCCGTGCGCGAGGGCCGCGTGGTAGACCGGGCGGGCATCCTCGGCGATCCACTCCGGCGCGCCGCCCAGATCGGCCACGAGCCGGGTCGCGAACGCCCGGTCGGCCGTGGTGACACCCCAGGCGATGCCCGGAAGCCGGTCGAGGTCGGAATCGGCGCCGGTGAAGGTCATCGCCGGGTGCAGGGCCATGCCCTGTACATCGCCCAGAACGGCGACGCCATGAGCGCCCGAGGTGTGCGCCACGATCTGGCCGGGGCGCAGGGCGCCGGTCGCGGCCAGGCCGGAGACGACACCGGACAGGGCGTCGTCGGGGACGGCGAGCAGGAGAAGGTCGTCGGCGGCGCGGGCGACCTCGTCGGCCGGAAGGATCGCGGCGCTCGGCAGAAGGCGGGCGGCTCGCTCCCGGGAGGCGGCCGAGACGGCCGCGGCGGCTACGACGTGATGTCCGGCGGCGAGGAGCGCGGCGCCGAGGACGGCACCGACCCGTCCCGCGCCGACCACGCCGACGGTCAATCGATGTTTATTCATATTCGTAAGATCCAGTCCACTCGTGCGGGTACCGGTCGTGGCGCCAGTATGCGCCGCCGTAACACGCGCGTGACAAGACCATGTGAAGAACACCATCGGCCGCCCTACGCTGGCCCTCATGACCGGGTGGCGGGAGGCGATGACGGCCGGCCTCTATGGGCCGGGCGGGTTCTTCGTACGGGGTGACGACGGGCCGGCCGGGCACTTCCGGACGAGCGTGCACGCCTCGCCGCTGTTCGCGGGCGCGCTGCTGCGGCTGGTCGAGCGGGCCGACGAGGCGCTGGGAAGGCCGAAGGCGCTCGACCTGGTCGACGTGGGCGCCGGGCGCGGTGAGCTGCTGGCCACGCTGGCGGCGATGCTTCCGGCGGAGCTGTCCCGGCGCGTACGGCTGACCGGGGTGGAAGTGGCCCCTCGGCCCTCCGGGCTGCCGGAGCGGATCGCCTGGCGGCGGGACGTGCCGGACGGGATCGTGGGGCTGCTGATCGCGACCGAGTGGCTGGACAACGTGCCGCTCGACGTGGCCGACCTCGACGACGCGGGGCACCTGCGCAAGGTGCTGGTCGATCCGGCGACCGGGAACGAGTCGCTGGGTGGGGCGGTCGACGCGGCCGACCTGTTCTGGCTGCGGCGCTGGTGGCCGGGCCGGGGGCGGGCCGAGATCGGCTGGACCCGGGACGCGGCGTGGGCCTCGGCGGTCGAACGGGTACGCGACGGGTGGGCGCTCGCCGTGGATTACGGGCACCTGCGCGACGAGCGGCCGGCGTTCGGGACGCTGACCGGGTTCCGCGCCGGGCGGCAGGTGACGCCCGTACCGGACGGGTCCTGCGACGTCACGGCGCACGTGGCGATGGACGCCGTGGCGTGGGCGGCCGGGACGCCGTACACAATGATCCGCCAGCGTGAGGCGCTGAAAGCGCTGGGAATCGACGGCGGACGACCATCGATGGACCTTGCCCGCACCGACCCGGCGGCCTACGTCCGCGGTCTCGCCGCCGCCGGAGCCGCGGCCGAGCTGATCGAGCCGGCGGGGCTCGGGGGGCACTGGTGGCTGCTGCACAGCGTCGGGACTCGAGCGCGTGGGAGCATGCTGTTGTGACCGATGCGCTGCGCGAGATGACCGTAGGGACCGGGGCCGGCCTCGAGACCGCCGACATGGTGCTCAACATCGGGCCGCAGCATCCCTCGACCCACGGCGTGCTGCGGCTCAAGCTCACCCTCGACGGTGAACGCGTGGTCTCCTGCGAGCCGATCGTCGGATACATGCACCGCGGCGCCGAGAAGCTGTTCGAGGTGCGCGACTACCGGCAGATCCTCGTGCTGGCCAACCGGCACGACTGGCTGTCGGCGTTCTCCAACGAGCTCGGCGTCGCCCTCGCCGTCGAACGGCTCATGGGCATCGAGGTGCCCGAGCGCGCGACCTGGCTGCGGATGGCGCTGGCCGAGCTCAACCGGGTGCTCAACCACCTCATGTTCCTCGGCTCCTACCCGCTGGAGATCGGCGCCATCACGCCGATGTTCTACGCGTTCCGCGAGCGCGAAACGCTCCAGGCGGTGATGGAGGAGGTCTCCGGCGGCCGCATGCACTACATGTTCAACCGGGTCGGCGGCCTCAAGGAGGAGGTGCCGGCGGGCTGGACCGGGCGGGCCCGCGAGGCGATCGGCACGGTCCGCAAGCGCATGCCCGACCTGGACAACATCATCCGGCGCAACGACATCTTCCTGGCCCGCACGGTCGGCGTGGGAGTCCTCAGCGCCGAGCAGGCGGCCGCGTACGGCGCGTCCGGGCCGGTGGCACGGGCCAGCGGACTCGACCTCGACCTGCGGCGCGACGAGCCGTACCTGGCCTACGACCAGCTCGAGGTCCCGGTCGTCACGCGCACGGCCGGCGACTGCCACTCGCGCTTCGAGGTGCTGCTCGAGCAGGTGTACGTGTCACTCGACCTGGCCGAGGAGTGCCTGGACCGGGTCGACCGGATCGCCGGCCCGGTCAACGTGCGGCTGCCGAAGGTGGTCAAGGCGCCGGAGGGGCACACGTACGCGTGGACCGAGAACCCGCTCGGCATCAACGGCTACTACCTGGTGTCCCACGGCGAGAAGACCCCGTGGCGGATGAAGCTGCGCACGGCCTCCTACGCGAACGTGCAGGCGCTGGCCACGCTGATCCCGGGCTGCCTGGTGCCCGACCTGATCGCCATCCTCGGTTCGATGTTCTTCGTGGTCGGGGACATCGACAAATAGCCGCTCAGTAGCGCGGGCCGTGATCCTCGTCGCCGCCGGCCGGGTACGAGGCGAAGTCGGCGAGGGTGCCGACGTTGGTGTCGTTGGCGGACGGGCGATGGCGCTTGGCCTTGTAGGCGGGGTCGCTGGGGGCCTCGTCGTAGCCACCGTCGAGCCCGTAGTCGGTGGGCTGGCCGTAGGTGGCGGGCTGCCCGTAGGTGGCCGGTTGCCCGTAGGCGCCGGAGGTGCCGTACTCGCCGCTGTGGTCGTAGTCGGCGGACTCGTCGTAGTCGGCCGGGCGGCCGTACTCGGTGGGCCGGCCGTAACCGGTCGCCTCCGGGTAGTCGTCGTAGTAGCCCTGCTCGCCCTGGTAGCCGTAGCCGTCGGGGGCGGCGAACTCGTCGTGCGACGACGGCGCGCCGTAGGTGGCGCCCACGGCCTGCGAGCCGTAGACCGCGGGGGCCGGGGGTTCCGGGGTGTCGAGGTAGCCGTTGCTGGCGCCGAAGTCGTCCTCGAGGAACTCGGGCGCCGCCGAGCCGCCGTACTGCGTACCCCGAGCGGGTGGAGCCGGTACCGAGGCCGCTCCGCGCTGACGCGGCAGCGGGCCACTGCCGGGAACTTGGGCCGCGCCGGCCATCGGAGCCCCACCGGGTACCTGGGCCATGCCGGACGGGCCCTGAGCCCCACCGGGAACTTGGGCCATACCGGGAACCTGGGCCGCGCCGGCTGGAACTGAGGCCGCGCCCACCGGAACCGAGGCGGCACCCGCCGGAACCGAGGCGGCGCCTGCGGAAACCGAGGCGGCACCCGTCGGAACCGAAGCCGCGCCCATCGGGACGGAGGCCGCGCCGGACGGGACCTGAGCGGAGGCGGCGGGGACCCGCACGGCGGCCGCGGCCGCGGCGGCCGGGGCCGGCATCGGACGGGCGGCGGGCGCCGGGGCCGGTTTGCGGCCACCAGTGCTCATGCCGGGGCCCGTGCGGGCCGGCGGCCGCACCGCGCCGGACGCGGCCGCGACACCCGCGCGGCCGGGCGCGGGTGGGGGCGCGGGCGCCATCGCGTCGCCGTGGTCCTCGGCGAAGAAGGGCGAGTCGTCGTACGGAGAGGTGTCGAAGGACGGCGCCTCATAAGGCGACTCGTCGTAGGCCGCCTTCTCGTAGGCCGGCTTCTCATAGGCCGGCTCGTCGTAGGCCGGCTCGTCGTAGGACGGCTCGTCATAGGCCGGCTCGGGCATCGGGGGTGGCGCGGCGTGTACCGGGGCGGCGGGCCGGCCGAACTCGGCTCGCAGATCGCGGCGGAGGACTGCCACCTCCTCGGCGACCCGGTCCTCGACGTGGGCGCGCTGGAGCACCGTGTCGCCGCGGATCAGCACCGAGGCGCCGATCAGGGCGACGCTGGCCGCGATGAGCAGCACGGCGAAGCGCACCGAGCCCGAGTTGTCGCCGAGTAGCACGACCACCGCGGCCAGCGGGGCGAGCAGAACGCCCGCCCAGACAAGGCCGCGGAGAAGGCGCGCGCTGTGACCCGCGACAGGTTCCTCTTCCGGCATGGGCGCCGATATTACCCAGGGTGGGCGGGAGGGCAAATGTGGAGCGCCGGGCTTCAGATGGCTGAAACCCGGCGCTCACCTTCGCAACACTGCGCGAACAGTGGAAACCGTCAGCCCGCGGCCAGCGACCCGTCGGAGCTGAAGACCAGGCCCACGCTGATCTGACCCTGCTTGAGCGCGCTCTTGGTGAGCGGGCCGCCCGCGTCCAGGCTGGAGAACTTGCCGGCCTGGAAGTTGTACACCTCGGACAGGCCGAGCTGGCACTTGGGACGCTGCGGGCACTCGGCCGGGCCGCCGAGCACGGTGGCCGCGCCCGAGCACTTGGCGGCCAGGTCGGACAGCGTCTTGAGGCCGTTCTTGTCGGCGAACGCGGTGGTCACGGCGAACGCGTTCTGGTCCTGCGCGGCGGCGGGCTTGCCGAAGACGAGACCCACCTTCTCGCCGAGCGCGGTCAGGTTCTTCACCGTGGTGTCGAGGTCGTTGGAGGACGGGTCGGCGCCGTTCTTGTCGACCTTGCCCTGCAGGAAGGTGGCCAGGGTGGCCGCGTACTCCGGCACGACCGCGACGCTGCCCTTCTCGAGCGCCGGCTCGTAGAGCTCACGGTTGCCGATCTGCTGGACGGTGACCGTGTAGCCGGCCGCGGTCAGGGCCAGGCCGTAGATCTCACCGAGGGTGGCGCTCTCGGTGAAGTTGCCGGCGCCGACGGTGATCTTGCCGCCGGGGCCCTTGGCCAGGCCGGCCGCGATGTTGTTGGCCGTCATGAATTCCTGGGCCGCCGCCTTGGACGACTTGCGGTCGATGTCGACCGCCTTGTTCAGCGCGATGAGCTTGGTCGTGTCGAGCGCGGCCGAGACCTTGTCGAGGGCCGCGATCAGCTGGGGCGACGACGCCTTCTTGTTGATCGCGGGGATCACGTTGTCAGTGTTCTGAAGCTTCTTGTCGTCCTCGAGGACGACGAGCGCGTCACCGGCCACGGGTGCGCACCCGGCGCCCGCGGCGGCGGACGGCGGCGCCTCGGTGCCGGAGGAGCCCGCGTCGCCGCACGCGGCGAGCGAGACGACGGCCACGGTTGCCGCGGCGGCCGCCAAGAAGATGTTTCGACGCATACTGCCGCCTTCTGTGTCCCGGCGCGGCCAGGTGGCCGCGCCGCGTGTCCGGACGGGCAGCCGCTGTGCGTTGCCCGTTTCTCTGCCTAGAAAGGTCTACCCGCTGGGTGTGACAACTTTCGGCAAAGTTGCGGGTCCGTTACCCGGCCGGGTCGGTCGCGGCCACCTTCCGCCGGCGTACGGACCTCAGTGGACGGGGCGTGACCAGGCGTTCCACGAGGGCGAAGATCCCTTCGACGAGAAGTGCGAGGACCACCACAGCTATGCCGCCGGCCACAATTTGACCCCCGCCGACGCTGATGCCGAGCCCGAATCCGGCCGTGATGATCTGCCCGAGCCCACCGCCGTTGACAAATGTTGCGAGCGTGGCCGTGGCCACCACCTGCACCGCGGCCGTCCGCAGGCCGGCGGCCAGGTACGGGACCGAGAGCGGGAGTTCCACCCGGCGCAACAATTGGCCGCCGGAGAGTCCCATTCCCCTGGCCGCGTCCTTGGTCTCCGGGTCGACCGCCTGCAGACCGGTGTAGGCGTTGGCCAGCAGCGGCGGCACCGCGAACACGGCCAGCGCGACGATGACCGGCAGCTTGCCGAAGCCGAGCGCGGTCAGCGGCAGGATCGTGAGCAGGGCGAGCGTGGGGATGGCCCGGGTCAGGTTGGCCACCGTGATCACCAGGCCGCCGCCCCGGCCCCGGTGGCCCAGCCAGATGCCGAGCGGCAGGGCGACCACGCAGCCGATGAGGACGGCCCAGAAGCTGATGACCAGATGCTCCTGAAGCCGATCGAGCAGACCACCGGGGTTGGTCCAGTTGAGCGGGTCGTTCAGCCAGGTGATGCCGTCCGAGAAGTAGCTCACGAGGCCCTCCGGCGGCTCCACGGCGTCAGCAGGCGGCCGAAGCCGGCCAGCGCCAGGTCGAGGATCAGGGCCAGGGCGACGCACAGCACCGTGCCGGTCAGGATCTCGGCCTTGTAGAAGTTGTTGGCGAAGCCGCCCAGGATCAGATCGCCGAGGCCGCCGTTGCCAATGATCGAGCCGATGGTGACCAACGCCACCGTCGAGACGGTGGCCAGCCGCAGGCCGGTGACGATGCCGGGCAGCGCCAGCGGCAGCTCGACCCGCCAGAGCCGGCCGTAGCGGCCGTACCCCATGCCGGCCGCCGCGTCCCTGACCTCGTCGGGCACCTGGGTGAGGCCGGTCAGCGCGTTGCGGATCACGATGAGCAGCGCGTACAGCACCAGCGCGATCAGCACGGGCACCCGGCTGGTCGCGCCGAGCAGCGGAGCGAGCAGGGCCAGCAACGCCAGCGACGGAATCGTGTAGAGGACGCCCGACAGTGCGAGAATCGGCCCGGTCAGCGGTTTGATCCAGTACGCCAGGACGGCGAGCGGGAGCGCCACCAGCAGGGCGATGATCACAGTCTCGATCGTGATGCCGACGTGAAATCCTAGTTTGTCGAGGATGATGTCGGAGTTGTCTTGGACGTACTGCCAGGAGAACCACGGATTCCCCGGCCCGTCGTCGGCGGGTGCGGCCAGCGGCGGGGCGCCCGCCGGGGCCCACGACAGGAAGGACATACGTGGACGCTACCGCGATCACCGAGGGCGGACCCGGCCGGAGCGCTGCCTCGATCACACTCCAGGACGTCGGCAAGACCTACCCGGACGGCACGGTGGCGGTCGGCGACTTCAGCCTCGAGGTCCGCGCCGGTGAGCTGACCGTGCTGATCGGCCCCTCGGGATGCGGCAAGTCGACGATCCTTCGCATGATCAACCGGCTCATCGAGCCGACCAGGGGCACGATCCTGCTCGACGGGCAGAACATCCACGATCGCAACCCGGTCGAGCTGCGCCGCCACATCGGCTACGTGATTCAGAACGTCGGACTCTTCCCGCACCAGAGGATCGGCGCCAACATCGGCACCGTGCCCAAGCTGCTCGGCTGGGACCGGGCCCGGGTCAAGGCCCGCGCCGACGAACTGCTGGACCTGGTCGGCCTCGACCCCGCGAAATACCGCGACCGCTACCCCCACGAGCTCTCCGGCGGCCAGCGTCAGCGGGTGGGCGTGGCCCGCGCGCTCGCCGCCGACCCGCTGGTGCTGCTGATGGACGAGCCGTTCTCGGCGGTCGACCCGATCGCCCGCGGCCGGCTTCAGGAAGAGTTCCTCAAGCTTCAGGCCGAGGTCCGCAAGACGATCGTCATGGTCACCCACGACATCGACGAGGCGGTGCGGCTCGGGGACCGGATCGCGGTGCTGGCCGAGGGTGGCAAGCTTCAGCAGTTCGCCCCGCCGGCCGAGCTGCTGAGCCGGCCGAGCTCGGCCGCGGTGGCCAGCTTCGTCGGCGCCGACCGGGGCATCCGCCGGCTGGCGGTCACCCCGGTGCGCGACGCGCTGCAACCGGCCGACGGCCTGCAGGCCGGTGACCGGCCCACCGTGGACATCACCGGCACGCTGCACGACGCGCTGGCGGCGATGCTCACGGTGGACGCGGTCGAGGTGGTGGTGGTCGAGGACGGCCGGCCCGTCGGCACGGTCTCGCGGTCCGCCATCTTCGACACCCCGGCCTCGGTCTGATCCAGGTCTAGCGCGTGCCCCGGTACCCGCCGAGGGTGGCCAGGCCGATGATCCAGCCCACGAACAGGCCGTACGAGGCGCCGTTGCCCGCGGCCCGGAAGGCGTTGATCAGCGACGGGTTGGCCAGGAACAGGGTGGTGAACAGGGCGGCGAACCCGCCCGCGAAGATGTACGCCGACCAGCCGGAGAAGAACTGGCTGATCGTGCCGCGGGCCCGGGCCAGCTGCGAGCCGGGCAGCAGGTAGAGGAAGAGCGCGGTCAGGACGACCAGCAGGATCGCCTTGAGGTCGGTGACGATGATGTCGCGCAGCGAGTCGCTGGTGTCGAACGACCAGCGCGGCCAGGCCAGCAGGTTGAGGAACCAGCCGCCGGCGGTTTCGGGGTCGGCGTTCTTGCTCGCCCAGTCGGCGTACCAGGGGCTGCCGAAGACGAGCACGAGTATGAGCGCGGCAAGGGTGCCCGCACCAGGCACAGACTTGTATCGGTTACCGAGAGCCATGCGCGGCTAATTCCCAGCGCGGCTCCCGTTTCAAACGATGCTGATGAATGCGCTGGTCAGTGGTCCTTTTGGAGATAATCGATGAAGGCGGCGCGCAGCAAGGGCTCCTGCTCTCCGTACGCGATGTGGCCCTCGAACTCGCGCCAGAGCGCGACCGCCTCGTCGATGATCGGGCCGATCGAGTTGGGCGCGCCGTCCAGCTCGGCCGCCTCGTCGGCGTCCGGCAGGTTCCGGAAGACCGTCCAGAAGAACTTGATGTCGTGCCGCTCCCGGGCCAGGGCGAAGGCGCGCTCGCGCAGCTCCTCGGTGGGCAGGGCGTCCAGCTCGGCGAAGCTTCCAGAGGTCATGCAGGCAAGCATAAAGCGATCAACGACTGGTCCCCCACGGACCCGCGTCCCAGCGGTCGGTGCGGCCGGTCGAGGTCGTCGTCGTCGACCAGGTCTCCGGCAGGTCGGGCGACCAGTTGGCGCCGGTGGCGGCGGGCGCCGCGTTCCAGTCCGGCTCCCCGGCGGCCGGCAGGGGCTTGCCGTACGTCTCCACGAGCCGGGTGACGATCAGCCCGCCGCCGAAGACGGCGGCCGCGATCGCGAACAGCGCGATGTCGAATTTCTCGCGGGTCTGGTAGTCGAGGAACAGCGTCAGCGCGCTGACCGCGAACAGGGTCCCGAAAATCCCACCCCGGCGGCCGTACGCGCTGGTACCGGCGAGCATGGCCAGCCCGAGCGCGATGCCGGTCCACTCCAAGCCCGTGCCGGGCACGATCGGGGTGCTGGACTGGGCGGCGAACAGCACGCCGGTCACCACCGCGAAGGCCGAGGAGAGCACGAGCGTCCCGATCACCGGCACGGCGACGACCGCGCCCCGGCGGGTGGCCGGGTCACCGGCCGGTCGCAGCCGGCCCAGCCAGCGGCGCACCGGGCCGACCGTGCCGAGGGCGCCGCCGAGCACGGCCAGCAGCGCGAACCCGCCGAACAGGAAGAAGGCCTGGTCGGTCGGGTCGTAGTCGCCCTGCACCACGACCGGCGCGATCCGCAGCTGGTCGTAGACGATCACGCCGAAGCCGGCGGCGAGGGTGGCCGCCCAGCCGGGCACGTGCAGCACGAGGATCAGCAGGCCGATCACCACGGCGCCCGCGGCGGCGATGATCAGCGCCGGCACGACCGACTTGACCAGGCCCTGGTCGCCCTGCTCGGCGTACTGAAGGGCGCCCGCCAGGGCGATCGGGCCGAGCGCCAGGTTGGGCACGCCGGCCCGCAGGGTCAGTCCGGCGCCGAGGGTGAGCAGGCCGATGGCCGCGCCGGTGACGAGAAGGTTGTCGAGGCCGGGGCGTTGCAGGGCGTCCGAGTCGGCCCGCCAGAGCATGTAGCCGATCGCCACGGCGGCGACCAGCAGCACGACCTCCCAGCCGAGGTGGATGCCGAGCCGGTCCCGCCCGTCCTCGTCGGCGTCGACCCGGCGCATGACGTCGGTCGTCGTGCTGTCGCCCGGATCGTCCAGTTGCTCGGCGCGGCGGCGCTGCTCGGCCGCGGCCAGCGTGTTCGCGCGGTACGCGGCGGGGTCGGTCGGCTGCTCCTCGGCCGGCCGGCGGTAGGTCGCCTCGTCGTACGCCATAGCCGTGCCTCCCTCCTGTGCGTCCCCGCGCGTCGGCACGCCGAGATCCGCCGGGTCGCAAGCCCCCGCGCCCAGAGCATACGGATAGAGGTCGGTCTCAGTTCAAGGCCGAAAACACCGGCTTTTCCTGCGATATCAGCGCAGGTCGGAATCTTCCTCGTCCTTGGAGTCGGGACGCTCCGGGACGCGGCACGCCCGCTCCAGCCAGAGAGCCGCGCCGATCAGTGCGAGGGCACCGACGACGCCGCCGACGGCCTTGGGAAGGTCGTCGTGCGCGGCCTGGGTCGGCTCCATCGCGAGCCAGGCCAGCAGGCCGGCCGAGAACCCGGCCGAGATCGCACCGACCAGCGAGGACGCCTTGGCAAGAGCGACATATCGCGCGACCGCCAGCGGGTCGACCGGCATGGTGCCCGGCTTGCGCTGGATGCGGGCGCTCGTGTTCTGCGCGAGCAGGCCCTCGGCCACCGCGAGCACGGCCAGCACGATCACCGGCGACCAGGGCAGCTCGGGCAGGGAGGAATAGGAGAAGCTGAGCAGCAGCCAGCCCACGGCGGCCGAGGCCAGCCCGGCCACGATCAGCACCGAGATGCTGGTCGGGCGCATCGACGGGTCCGACTTGGGCGCCTGCGGGTTGCTGCTCACGCGTCCGACTCTAGTGGGAGGTCGGGCCTCGGGGTCAGCCCGGCGAGGTCGCCCGCGAGGGTGGGGTCGTTCAGCAGATCGGTGAGCCGGCCGTGCCCGGGCAGCCGCCCGTACGGTTCGATGTCGATCCACGGGCGCAGCACGAACGCCCGCAGGTGGGCCCGCGGGTGCGGCAGCGTCAGCTCGGGGTCGTCGCTGGTCACCGGCTGATCGTCGGCGTCCCAGACGGCGATGACGTCGACGTCGAGGGTGCGCGGCCCGAATCGGCGCTCCGGGTCACGGACCCGCCCGGCGGCGGCCTCGGCGGCCCGGGCGCGCTGGAGCCAGTCGTGCGGCGCGGCCTTCGGGTCGACGGCCAGGACCACCGCGTTGAGGTACGGGGGCTGGTCGGCGTCGCCCCACGGCGGCGTCTCGTAGACACCGGACATCGTCACGACGCTGGCGCCGAGGATGCGTACGGCCTGTTGAAGATGTCTTTGCCGGTCGCCGAGGTTGCTGCCCAGCGACAGGACGGCACGCGTCACGACCGGCTCCGGCGCAGGGTGACCGCGACGTCCGCGAACTCGAGGGGAATCGGCGCCTGGGGCTTGTGGACGGTGACCTCGGCCGTGGCGACCCGCCGATCCTCGAGGCAGGCGGTGACCAGCCGGTCGGCCAGCGTCTCGATCAGGTTGACCGGCTCGCCGCCGACGATCGCGGCCAGGCGCTCGGCCAGCTCGCCGTAGTGCACCGTGTCGGTCACGTCGTCGCTGGCCGCGGCCGGGCGCAGATCGAGGTCGAGCCGTACGTCGATCACGAAGTCCTGGCCCTGCTCGCGCTCGAAGTCGAACACGCCGTGCCGGCCTCGCACGCGCAGCCCACTGAGCGAGATCCGCCCCTGCTCCTCGTTCATGATCTCTAGCTTGCCGTACGCAGGCGTGGAGCACCGGTGGCGCGCCAGACCGCGAGCGCGTCGGCCGTGGATCGCACGTCGTGCACGCGGACTCCCCAGGCTCCGGCCGCGACCGCCAGCAGAGAGGTGGCGAGCGTGGCCGCCTCGCGCTCCTCGACCGGTCGCGGCGTGCCGTCCGGGCCGGCCAGCAGGCGGCCGAGATAGGTCTTGCGGCTGGCCGCGAACAGCACCGGGAAGCCGAGGCCGACGAGGACGTCGAGGTGGGCGCTGAGGGCCCAGTTGTGCTCGGCCGTCTTGGCGAAGCCGAGACCGGGGTCGAGAATGATCTGTCCGGGCGCGACTCCCGCGGCGAGCGCTTCGTCCACGCGCTGGAGCAGTTCGTCGCGTACCTCGGCCACCACGTCGGAATAGACGGCCAATTCATTCATGTGCCGCGAGTGTCCACGCCAGTGCATCAAGATCAACGGACAGCCGGCCTCGGCCGCCACCCGGGTCATCCCCGGGTCGGCGAGCCCGCCCGACACATCGTTGATCACCGTGGCGCCGGCCTCGAGCGCGGCCGCCGCCACCGCCGCCCGCGTGGTGTCGACGCTGATCAGCACCCCCGCCGCGGCCAACTGCTCGATCACCGGGACCACCCGCGCGATCTCGGTCGACGCGTCCACCCGCTCCGCGCCCGGGCGTGTCGACTCGCCGCCGATGTCCACGATGTCCGCGCCGGCTTTCCGGAGATCCAACCCGTGCGCAACTGCGAACTCCTCGTCCGTGTATTTCCCACCGTCCGAGAACGAGTCCGGCGTGACGTTGAGGATCCCCATCACGACCGGGTGATCCACATGCATCAGGCGGTGGCCCGCGACCTGCGATTCCGTCGGCTGAGTCGTCACAGGACGAGGGTACGGCGAGCACTCTTGTCGCACGTGCGTACGATGGACCGTGACTCATTTTCACGCACGCCATCACCTTGCGTAACGTTTCAGACGCTTGTAGCCAAGAAGTGCGAGCCGTACTCTTCGGATCTGGGCATCATTGAACCAACCGGAGAGAGCAGACGAGCATGGCACTGCCCGAACGGCTCACTCGACGCGCAGGGTGGGGAAGTAGCACGATATGGGCGTTGCCGTGAGGCTTCACAACTGCAGCGTGTCCGGAACCCCCTAGCCGGGCACGGGGAGGTTTACCGATGATCGCCACTGAGCTCGCCACGCAGGCCGCGGCCTTGCTCCATCAGGCCACACTCGCCGCGCCCGAACCCAAGGGCATCGACACCAATGGCGTCGTCAAGTTCTTCGCCAGCAACATCGCGCCGATCCTGCTCGCGGTGCTCGGCGTGATCTTCATTGGACGCGCCAGCCGGGGTGAGATCTCCAAGGTGCTGACGAGCTCGGCCATCGCCATCGTCGGCCTGGCCTTCATCGCCGGCGCGGCCACCCTGTTCTTCGTCGGCGACTTCCTCATCGATCTGATCTTCAGCTGAGATGCGGCTTCGCACCGACGACGACATCTACCGGGCGCGCCTGCTCTACCTCGGCCCCCCGGGATACACCCTGCCCGTCCACCTGCCCTACGCCCAGTACGGCATGTTCGTGGCGCTGGTGCCCCTGTTCATGCTCTTGCACTATCTGATGACGTTCAAGTTCGACGCCTTCCCCGCCTGGGAGATCGCGCTGGCGATGGTCACCACGTCGTACGTGTTCCGGCACGTCGACCCCGACCGTCCGGCTCGAGTCGTCATCCGCACCGCGCTCACCGACTGGCGCCGCACCCGCGAGCCGGCCGACGAGCGGCGCGATCCGCGTCTTGTCGCCACTCGCATCCGGGTTCGGGAGGAGTTGGTATGACCAGTTCCATCGCCCTCTTCCACGGAGCAGGCGCATGACCGGACCGATTCCGCCCGGGCATCCCCGCGCGGCGGCCCAGCGGCCGGGCATGCAGAGTAACGGTGTGCGTTCGGACCACTACGCTTCGCCAGATTCCCCGGACGAGGGGGCGGAAGACCTCGTCGCCGCGCCGGGGCACGGCGGGGTGGGCGTCTTCCAGCCACCTCAGCCCGTACGGCCGCGGGGCTCCGCCGTCGACACCACGCTCGACATCGATTCGCCGTTCCTCGACCTGTTCGGCGGGGTGGGCGCACCGGCTCCCGCCCAGAGCACTCCGGCGAGTGAATCCCGCACGATTCCCGACGACGGGGCCGAGTTCGACTTCGGCTTCGACTTCGACGACCGGCCGGCCAACGGCTTCGGCCCACCCCCGGTCGCCGACCCCGAGCCGCCGCAGGCCGCCGCGCCCCCCGCGCCGCCGATTCCGTCGCGCCCGATCTCCTCGCCGCCGGTCTCATCTCCGCCGATCTCCTCGCCGCCGGTCTCATCTCCGCCCTTCTCCTCGCGGCCGGTTTCATCCCCGCCCGCCTCGTCGCGGCCGGTTTCATCCCCGCCCGAATCCTCGCAGCCGGTCTCGTCCCCGCCCGTCTCGTCGCGGCCGGTCTCGTCCCCGCCCGTCTCGTCGCGGCCGGTGTCGTCCCCGCCCGTCTCGTCGCGGCCGGTGTCGTCCCCGCCCGAAACCTCGCGGCCGGTTTCATCGCCGCCCGAATCGTCGCGGCCGGTCTCGTTCCCGCCGATCTCGCGGCCTCCCGCTTCGCGGCCGGTCTCCGCGCAGCCGGTCTCGCCGCCTTCCGCTTCGCGGCCGGTCTCCGCGCAGCCGGTCCCGCCGCCTTCCGCTTCGCGGCCGGTCTCCGCGCAGCCCAGCTCCGCCCAGCCTGTCTCCGCCCAGCCCGTCTCGTCGCGGCCGGACTCCGCAGACCCGGCCTTCCCGCCGTCGGCCTACTCGCCGCCTGACTCCACGCCGCTTGGCTCCACGCCGCCTGACTTCTCGCCGCCTGACCTCTCGCCATCGGCCTACTCGGGCCGGGACTCCTCGCCGCCGGCCTACTCACCGGTGCCGGTCGAGCCTGGTGTCGTGCCGGTGGACGGTCCCCCCGTACCCGCCCCGTCGTCCGATTTCGATCAGGGCGCGGCCGGTGCCTGGGGTGTGCCGGAGCCGGTGTCGCCGTACAGCCGTGCGCCCATCGGGCCGCAGGCCGACTTCTTCGAGTCGACCGGGGACCTGAGCGACGACGACTGGCCCGACTTCGACAACTGGCCGGCGTCGCCGCAGGTCGGCGCGGCCACTCCGCCCGCCACCGACCCGGTGCCGGCGCCACCGGTGTCGACGCCGCCGCTCTGGCAGACCGTGGGCAGCTCCGGTCTTCCGCCGGTGCGGGATCGCCGGAGCGCGGCGAGCCCGGATGCGCCGTACGCCCAAGAGCTGGCCGACCCGTACACCCAGCAAGCGCAAGCACCGCTCCCCGTGCCCGCGCAGGAGAAAGCCCCCGCCAAGCGCAAGGAGAAGTCCCCGGCCAAGCGCAAGAAGGAGCCGAAGAACCTGCCGGTCCGGCAGGACAAGAAGGCACGGCCGGCGCCGCTGCGGCCGCACAAGCTGAAGTTCAACGACCGCGATCCGGCCATGGAGCTGGAGATCAGTGAGATCGCCGGGCACCTGACCTTCACCCAGAGCACGGTCACCGCCTGGTACTCGCTGCCCGAGGTGCGCTGGGCCTTCCGTCCCGACGCCGAGCGGGAAGCCCTGCTCAGCGCCATCTCCGAGCAGTACGCGGGCCTGGCCGGCTTCCGGCTGCACCTGCGCCGCACCAACCGGCCCTTCCCGGCCGACGAGTGGGCCCGCACGGTCGACTCGTTCACCGCGAAACCGCTGCCCGACGTGCGCGGCGGCACCAGCTGGTCCGACCATCTCGTCGCCGCCCAACGGCACCTGCTCTCGGTCAACCACGCCGAAGGGCAGACCTACCTGGGCGTCACCTTCGCGCGGCGCTCGCTGGGCGACACGTTCTCCGAGCGCATCCTGCGCATCTTCGGGCGCGGCACGTCGGACAGCGAAAGGCGCAAGCTCGGCCGTACGGTCGAGCAGTTCGACGAAGTTCTCAACGCGTTCGGCATGCGCGGGCGCCGGGTCACCCCGCAGGAGCTGGAATGGCTGCTGTTCCGCTCGGTCGCGCTGTGCATGTCGCCGCCCGGGCCGCTCTCGCCCGTCACCAACGGGCAGTGGGACACCGGTGATCTGCTGGCACTGACCGAGCAGGTGGAGCGCTACCGTACGCCGTACGGCTCCACGGTGAAGCTGGTCAACCGCATGACCGGCGAGGAAAGGCACGTGGCGGTGCTGTCCGTCGGCCGCATGGAGCCGCTGGAGATCCCCGAGAAGCACGAGCCGTGGCTGCACTTCCACGAGCGGCTGCCGTGGCCCATGGAGATCTCCTCGCGCATCGACATCCTCGGCTCCGGCAGCTCGTTCAAGAACCTCGAGCACCGGCTCCGCATGATCCGGTCGCAGCAGCTCGACTACGCCGAGCACGGCATCGACGCCCCGCCCGAACTGGAGCGCCTGGCCAAGCGCGCCCTGGTCATCGGCGACGAGATGACCACCGGCCTGCCGGTCGAGTCGGCCCGCGCGCACGGCTGGCACCGCATCGCGGTCGGCGGCGCCACCCGTGAGGAATGCCTGGAACGGGCCCGGCGGCTCATCCAGCTCTACTCGCGCGAGATGCGGATCTCGCTGCAGCACCCGAAGAACCAGGACCAGCTGGCCCGCGAGTTCATCCCGGGCGAGCCGATCGCCAACACCGGCTACGTCCGCCGGATGCCGGTGAAGCTGCTGGCGGCGGCCCTGCCGCAGGCGGCGTCCACGGTCGGCGACCGGCGAGGCGACCTGATCGGGCGTACGGCGGGCACCTGCCGGCGGCCGGTCTTCCTCGACCTGCACTTCCCGATGGAGGTGCGGGAACGTTCCGGCCTCGGCGTGTTCGTGGCCGAGCCCGGCGGTGGAAAGTCGACGCTGATGGGTGCGCTCGGCTATCTGAACGCCCGCCGCGGCGTCCAGGTGACCCTGCTCGACCCGTCCGGCCCGCTGGCCCGGCTGTGCCAGATGCCGGAGTTGCGGCCGTACTCGCGGGTGCTCAACCTGACCGGTTCTGAACAGGGCACGCTGGCGCCGTACGCGCTGATTCCGACACCGGTGCGCTCGGAGTTCGCGACCGGGCCGGGCGGCGACCGCGAGTTCGAGATCGCGGTCTCCAACGCCCGGGCCGAACGCCGCATGCTGGTCCAGGACATCTGCTCGATGCTGGTGCCGCCGCAGGTGGCCAAGGAGGCGTCGACGGCGACGCTGCTGCGGCACGCGGTACGGCAGGTGCCGGCCGAGGAGACGTCCACCCTCGACGACGTGGTCCGCACCCTGCAGAACCTGGACAACGACGAGGGCAAGGAACTGGCCAACCTGCTGCTCGACACGGCGGAGATGCCGCTGGCGCTGCTGTTCTTCGGCTCGCCGCCACAACACCTGTTGGGCGCGGACGCGGCGCTGACGGTCATCACGATGGCCGGCTTGCGCCTGCCCGACCTGAAGATCGAACGCGAGTACTGGTCGGCCGAGGAGTCGCTGGCCCTGCCGATGCTGCACACGGCGCACCGCTTGGCGGTCCGCCGCTGCTACGGCGGGTCGATGTCGTCCCGCAAGATGGTGGGCCTGGACGAGGCGCACTTCATGGAGGGTTGGCGGTCGGGCCGTTCGTTCCTCGTACGCCTGGCCCGTGACTCCCGGAAGTGGAACCTGGCGGCGCTGGTGGCCTCGCAGAACCCGCGCGACATCCTGGGCCTGGACGTGCAGAACCTGGTGTCGACGGTCTTCGTGGGCCGCATCGCGGAGGACCAGGAGATCGCCTCGGAGGCGCTGCGCCTGCTCCGGGTGCCGGTGCACGACGGCTACGAGGCGACGCTAGCCTCTTTGTCGCAAGTGGACACTTCGTCGTCGACGCGACTGGGTTTCCGCGAGTTCGTGATGCGTGACGTGGACGGGCGCGTGCAGAAGGTCCGGGTCGACGTGTCGTACGTCGAGGGCTTGCTCGAACACCTGGACACGACACCGACGGCCGCAAAGGCACCACCGACGGCCATTCCGATGTCGCCGTCTGACCTGGAGGCTTGAGATGGTGCGGCGGGGATTGGCGCTGCTGCTGACGATGTTCGTCATCGTCACAGCGTCGATCGCATGGGCAGTCGCCGCCCCAGCGGCCTCAGCCGCTCCGTCGGGGCTACCAGCAAAGGTCCCAGGCGGCGCCTGCAGCGTCGAGGAGTGGCAGCAGGACATCCCCGGCTGCGTCAAGCGGCTCTCGGGCGCGGTGTCGGATGATGTTGAGTGTAAGAAACCACCGACGCCAAGCACTCCTGATTCAGGTCTTGCTGGATGGTTCGCGGAACGTCCCGAGTCGGCCACCAAGCCCGGACCGCAGGGCATCTACAGCCGATACGGCTATGCGGGATACAGCTACACAACCTATGACCTGGACAGCGGCTGCGCATCGACGCTTATCGACCCGGACTACAAGTTCGAGACGACGGTGGCTAACGGCGAATTCATGATCGCAACGGCGGTCATCGGAGCGTCCAACGCACTGCGTGAACGGGCCTGGAACCCAGCCTCATTGTGGGGTTGGGCCGACCCCCTGGTGGATCAGGCCACGAAGGCCGTTTACGAGAAGGTCTTCAGCGTCTTCGGCGTTGTCACTCTGGCAGTCGTGGGCATCTACCTGCTCTGGCGCTCCCGCCAGGCCGAGATGGGCGCTGCGACGACCACCGCCGGCTGGGCCATCCTGATCATGGTGATTGTCACCGCGATCGCCGCATGGCCCATCAAATCGGCGAACATCGCCGATCAGACACTGATCTCCACACTGAGCGTCGTCCATGACGCGGTCGGTCCTCGGCCCGCTGACGGAGACGCCGCCGCCGGTTGCAAGCTCGGCGATCCGGCCGCTTGCAAGGACAACCGGCCGCCGGCCGTTCGCGCCAGCGACACGGTGACGGATACCATGCTCTACCGCAACTGGCTGAGGGGAATCCTCGGCTCAGCGGACAGTGTCACGGCTCAGAAGTATGGACGCGCCCTCTACGACGCACGCTCGCTCTCCTGGAGCGAGGCGGAGAAGATCCGCCAGAACCCGGAGACACGCGACGCGACACTCCTGGCCAAGCAGACGCAGTGGGCGACGGTCGCGCAACAGATCAAGCAGGAGGACCCGGAAGCTTACGAGTACCTCAAAGGCACCAACGGAATGGACCGCATTGGTGCCGGGTTCATAGCCATGCTTGCCGCGATCCTGTTCGCGATGTTCGACCTTACGGCGTCGGTGCTGGTTCTTCTCGGCTTCCTCGTCTTCCGCTGGGCCGTGATCGCGGCTCCCATCCTGGGAACCATCGGTCTTCTCCGCCCGGCGAGCGCGGGCATCAAGCGGCTCGGCAACGCCGTTGTGGCCGCGGTGTTCAACATCCTCATCTTCGGGACCGGCGCGGCGATCTACCTGTTCGCGGTCGACATGATCATGAGCACTGTCAGCTTGCCGGGCTGGCTGCAGGTCACACTGGTCTGGCTCTGTGGCGTCGCCGGCTGGCTGCTTCTCCGGCCGTACCGTCGCATCACGCAACTCGGCGGCAAGGATGGGGCGCGGACGATCGCCACAGGTTCCTGGACCCGGAACTTCTTCCGCGACATGCGGGAGGCGGCGAAGACCGAAACCGCCGATGGCGACAATCGTCAGGTTGTCGGCAAGGGCGGCCGCACCGTGTACGTCGATCAGACGAACCTGCGACCCGAAGCCAGGCTCGAGGACCCCGCGCACTCCGCCGCGAGCCGCGGCGATTCGGCTCCCGTCATCGCTGGATCCGGGAGGCGAAACAGCGGCCCGACCCGGCCGGACGGTAACGAGTCTGTTCGTGACATCGCTGATGCGCCGGCTTCCGAGAAAGACTCCGCCGGCAAGAAGGAGAAAGCCACCACAGCCTCCCGATCGCGGCCGACGTCCACCTGGACGGAGCCGGACGAGGCCGAGCGGCCAGCGTCCTTCGCGATCTACCGGCCGGAGACTGGCACTACAGCGCCGGAGCCGGCAGCACCGGCCACGCCGCGGGTGCGCTCCGAGGCGAAGTGATCAAATGCCGCGGTCACTGGAACTCGGCCTGAACCGGATTTTCAGGTCCCGGTGGGGTGTCGCCATCGTCCTCGCGGTGATTGTGCTGGCGATCGTCGGACTCGGTCGCCTGTTCGCCGGTGACCACGACTCCTCACAACCTTCGTTAGGTGCGGGTTCGCCCGCGCCGGCTGTCAGCGTCGACCCGTCCGAAGACGACAGCGTCATCGACACGGAGCCGCCGCCGAGACCGTCGACAAGTCCCGGACGAGCTCAGCCGGAGGCCGTCGCCTACGCCTTCGCGTCGGCCTGGGCCGACCACCAGGACATCACCCCGAAGGCGTGGCGCGATCAGCTGCTGCCAAATGCCACCAAGAAACTCGCGAACGAGCTTGAAGGGGTGGACCCGGCCAGCGTCCCGGCCGACCGGGTCGTCGGGCGGCCGAGTCTCGTCCCAGTCGGCACCACCGTGGTGAACGCGGTCGTCACGATGGACTCGGGCAAGCTCAGCCTCCGCCTGATTTCACCGAACGGTCACTGGCTGGTCGACGGCATCGACTGGGAATCGGCGTGAGTGTTCCTCGGCCGCGTAAAATTGTCCTTCTGGTCGCTCTCGCTGCGACGTTTGTCTTGCTGTGCTGCGGAGGCAGCGCCACGGCCCTGCTGTTCGGTGGTCTCGCCGATGAGGGCAACAAACTGAACGCCGCGATGGGCTGCGGCAAGGGCGGACCGGTCGACCCGGATTCGAAGCTGCCGCGTGTGCGGCCATACGGCGCAACTCAGATGCGCAATGCGGCGGTCATCATCAACGTCGGTGCGGACCTGAAGATGCCGCCTAGGGCCTGGGTCATCGCCATCGCTACAGCCATGCAGGAGTCGCGGCTCACCAACCTCGGCAACCTCGGCGCACGGAACGACCACGACTCGCTGGGTCTCTTCCAGCAGCGTCCAAGCACAGGCTGGGGTACGCCGGCCCAGGTCATGGACCCGGTCTACGCCGCCACAAAGTTCTACGACAAGCTTAAGACGATCTCCGGCTGGGAAAGCATGGCACTCACCGAGGCCGCCCAGAAGGTGCAGATCAGCGCGTACCCCGACGCTTACGCGAAGCACGAGCCACTCGCGACCCGGATCGTGAACCAGCTGGCTGACGGAGCGGCGAACGCGGTCGGCAGCTCACTCGCCATGGTTTGCACCTCTGCGGGTCAAATCGCCGCCTCCGGCTGGACTCTTCCGGTCAGCGCGGTCGTCGGGTCGGGCTTCCGGAGCGCGTCGCGTCCGAACCACCAGGGCGTGGATCTGATCATCGGGCGGTACACGCCGATCGCCGCCGCGGCGAGCGGCATCGTCTCGAAGGTCAAGTGCGACGAAGACCACAATGGACGACAGACCTGCAACACCGACGGTTACCCGGGCAAGGGCGGATGCGGCTGGATGGTGGAAATTCAGCACGCGGGAAACGTCATGACGAGGTACTGCCATATGGTGCAGCGCCCATTCGTCAAGGAGGGGCAGGAGGTGACGGCGGGCGAAATCATCGGCCGCGTCGGTACCAGCGGTAACTCATCCGGCCCGCACCTGCACTACGAAGTGCACCTCAACAACGACCGGTCGAAAGCCGGCGCCATCGACCCCGTAACGTTCATGCGACAGCAGGGAGCGCCGCTGGGAGGTGCGGGATGATCGGCGGACCGGTGCCCGACCCCTTTGCCATGCCCGACGGATCGCTGGAGCCGCCGCGACCGATCGTGCCCACGCCGGCAGCCATGAGCGGGTCTTTGAGAGGGAAGCGCGTCCTGGTCGGATCACCTGGTCATGGCTGGCGAGGCGACCTCCGGTCGGACGAAAAGGTGGTGCAAGGCAGCCGCACCTATGTGCCGGTCATGCAGGAAGGCGAGTGGTACCGCGCCGAGTCCGAGCAGACCGAGGTGTTCGCTCCCTTGATCCCGGTCGAACGAGTTTGGGTCGAAGAGTATGGAATCAGTGGGCTGACGCCGACCGCCACGGACGTGACATCGAAGCTGGTGTCGCTCGACGAACCCTCCCGGCGCGGCCCCATCAAGGCAATCGATTCCGCGCGCCTCACGGGCCTACGCGTCGTGCGGATGCTCGATTCCGGCGATGAACAACGCAACCTGCGAGCCGTCACCGAGATACACACGAACAACAACGGCGACATCTGCGTACGAGTAGCCCCCGAGCTGGAGTGGTACCGCTGGGCATGGAGCGGCCGCACGCCAAGGACTCTGGAGGTACCAGTGCACATGCTCTGGCTGGAGTAGGTTCAACCGGTCTTGGTAGCGCCACAGACGCGCCAGCCGTCTTCGTCGATGACGGCGAAGCGCCAACTGTCGGTGATCTGTTCGCTGCCGTCGCCGATGGCACGAGTCAGGTCCGCGTCAACTGTTCCCTGAGTGCTGTTGGTGGCCACTCGAAGGCCTTCCCAGCTGATCTGAATACTGATCGAGAACCGGCTCTCGCGATTCTGAATGTCGGTCCGGTACGCCTCCAGAGCGGCGAAATCGCCGCCGGACTTGCAGGCGTACAACGCAACCTCTTCTTCGTTCCGGTTCACGAGGTAGGCGCGGAGGAAATTGTCGACGACTGCGTCGGGGGCGGCGCGGTCGATTTTTGTTTCCTTGTCGTATAGGAGGACGGCTACGCCGGCGCCACCCAGGCATAGCAGGGCGACTATGCCGGCGGCTACCGCCAGCCACAAGCGGCGGCGGGGGTTGCGGGGCTTCTGGGGCTTTTCCGGGGCCTGCGGCGGCACTCCACTGTCCGGCTGGTGGGGCGGCTCGGGTGGGGGGAACGGGCCGGGTGCGGGCTCCTGCGGTTGCACACGTACGACAGTAGTGCCTCGTTACTCGTATCTGCTCTCTCGGCTACCGAGTGGCACAAGCTTCGCGACTCGGGCAGAGACGGTGTACCGGGAACGCGATGGCTGGGTTGCTCTGGGATAAGTTTTATCCGCACACACAGGAGGTGAGAGCGGTGTCTGATCCGGCTTCGCGGGTCCATCAGGCTGCCGCTTTGCACCGGCAGGCGGCTGCTGTGGCTGATGCCGCCACGGCTGTCCTCGATGGGGACGGGGGGATGACGCCCGATCCGCTCGAGCAGCATCGGCTTGTCGAGGAGCTTCGGGTTGCCGCGGCTGCCCTCGCGCCGGGGTGGCTGGGGGCGCCGCTCGAGGCTCAGTCGCTCAACACGCCGCTCGGTGGCGTCTATCCTCCTCAGTTTGTTCGGCTCGGTGCCGCTCAGCCGCTTGACGACGCTCAGTTTCCCGCCCTTGTTCCTCTTCTCGGCACCGGGCATCTCACTGTCGACGCCACCGCCACCGACTCCCGGGTTTTCGGTCTTCTGCGGTCTCTGCTCGTTCGCCTTCTCGCTGCCGCCCCGGCCGGGTCTCTTCTGGTGCGGGCCGTCGACGGGGTCGGGGCCGGCGAGGTTTTCGCGCCTTTTGCCGGGCTCCGGGATGCGGGGCTGATGTCTCCTCCGGCCACCGACCGGCAGGGGCTGCGGGATGTGCTCGCCGAGGCCGAGAAATGGCTGCGACCGGGCCGTGGGGTCGCCCCGCGCCGGAGCCGCCGGGACCGGATGATGCTTGTTGTCATCGCCAGTCTGCCCGAGCTGACCGAGGGTGAGGAGCTGCGCCGGATCGCCGCGCTCGCTCAGCAGGGGCCCGATTCGGGGCTTCATCTCATTGTGGCCGGATGGCCGCCGCCTCCGCTGACCGCCGAGACCACTCAGGCGCCTCTACCCCGTACGACAATGGTCTCCGTCCGTAATCCCTATGCCGTCATCGGTGATCCGCCCGGCGCCACCTACGGGTCGATTCCCAGCGTCTCCTGGCTGAACGCCCCCGTGTTCCTCGACGAGGACCCGCCGCCTCATCTTGTGGAGGCCGTCTGCCGGGAGCTGGCCGCCCATTCGGCCGCCGCCTCGCATGTCACCCTCGCCGATCTGCTGCCCGAGCCGGGTGAGCGGCTGTGGGCCGGTGATGCCGCCGAGGGGCTGAGCACCGTGGTCGGCCACGACGGGGAGACGCCGCTGGTCCTGCGGTTCAACGATCTCACTCCGCACTGGATGGTCGGCGGCCGTTCCGGCGCCGGCAAGACCGCCTTCCTGGTGAACGTTCTCTACGGGCTCGGCGCCCGGTACAGCCCGGCCGAGCTTTCGCTCTTCCTGCTCGACTTCAAGGAGGGCGTGACCTTCGCCGAGTTCGTGCCGACCCGCCGCGACCGCACCTGGCTGCCGCACGCCCGGGCCGTCGGTGTCGAGGCGGACCGGGAGTACGGGCTGGCCGTGCTTCGGGAGCTCGACGCCGAGCTGACCCGGCGCTCGGCGGCTTTCGAACGGGCCGGCGTGTCCAAGTTCTCGGAGCTGGAGGCGGAGAAGCTGCCGCGCGTCCTCTGCGTCATCGACGAGTTCCCGGTGCTTCTCGCGAGCGCCGACCCGGTGGCGACCGAGGCCGCCGCCCTGCTCGACGCGCTGACCCGCCGGGGCCGTTCGTGCGGCATCCATCTGATCCTGGCCAGCCAGAACGTTCAGGTGCACGGCCCGCGGGACTTCTTCGGCCAGTTCCCGGTGCGCATCGCCCTGCCCGGCGGCGGCGACGTTCTCGAGCCGGCCAACGATTCCGCGGCCGGCCTGCCGCTGGGTACCGCCGTGGTCAACACGGCCGGTGGTCTCGGCGGTCCTCGCGGCGCGACCCGCGGTCATGAGCGGGTGGTCCGCTTCCCCGACCCGCACGCCGACGAGGAACTGCTCAGCGACCTGCGGCACCGGCTGTGGGGTGCCCGTGATCCCGAGGCGCAGCCGCCGCGCGTCTTCGCCGGCTACGCGGCGCAGCATCTCGCCGACGATCCCACCTACCGGGCCGCCCTGGCCGGGCGTGCGGTGCGGCCCACCGCGCTGGTCGGCCGGGCGCTCGACGTCAATCTCTCCACCGCCGCGTTCCCGCTGGACGCCTCGCCGGGACGCCATCTGGCCATTTTCGGTACGCAGGCGGCCGGCTCGGAGGTGCTCGACGCGGCCGCCCGTAGTGTGGCGGCCTGCCACCCACCCCGTACCACCCGGTTTGTCATCGCCTCGCTGGTCGCCGAGGGTGACCGGCTCGCCGAGGCCCTCGCCGCCGAGATCGGGCATCGGCAGGAGGTCGTGATGGTGGACGCGGCCGGTCTGGCCGCCGAGCTCGACCCGAACCGGCCGGGCTACCGGGTGGTCTTCGGCATGGACGCGACGCCGCTCAACGGTTTGCCGGGCCTGCGGGACCTGCTGCGGGACGGGCCCGGCCAGGGTGCGCATCTGCTCTCCTGGTGGCGTGATCCGCGCCGGCTGGGCGACGAGGCGCAGGACGTCGCCGGTCTGCTCTTCCTGAACGTGCCCGCGGCCGAGGTGGCGGCGATGGTGGGCCGGCCGCTGGAGTGGCAGCCGCGCCCCAACCGCGCTCTGCTGCACGACCGGCACGCCGACCGCACGGTGACTCTCGTGCCCTTCCTCGAGCCGGACCGGGAGGAGTCGTGACCGACCAGCAGACCAACGCGATCCCGGCCCAGGCGACCCCTCCGGCGCCGGGCCCGTGGGCCGACTACCTGGCCGCCGCGCAACGGCTCGACGCGGTTCGCCGTGCGGCCAGCTCGAGCTCGGGCGAGCATCAGGCCGCGGCCACGGCCGCGAGTCAGGAGCTTTCGGCCGTACGATCCCAGCTCGCTCACCAGGAAGCGCGTCTGGGCGCGGAGTTCGGCGTACCCGTGACCGAACTCAGACCGACCCGGGCCGACCTGGACGTGGCCGCTCAGGCCGTGGCCGGCGGTCCCGGCGCGGCCCTGGCCGCGCTGCAACAGGCCCGCCGGACCGCGGAGACCGCTGAGGCCCTGCTGACGGGCCCGGCGCCGGGCCGGCCGTGGCGACCGTGGACGCGCAACCTGCTGGTGTACGGGCCGTTCGCGGTGGTGGTGCTGATCGTGCAGATCGCGCTGTACCTGGTGGCCTCGCCGGGTTCGGTGCCGACCTACGCCCTGTTGTGCGGCCTGAGCATGCCGTTGGTGGCGTTCGGGCTGGGCTGGGCGACGATCGGCTTCGTGTGGGGCGGCGGCCAGGAGAGCGTCGACCGCACCCCGATCGTCGGCGCGATCGCCTGCCTGACCCCGGTCCTGCTGACGTGCATGGGCGTCGGGCTGGCGTCGTTCTTCAACTGAACCAACCCGGCACGTCGACCGGGAAGGTCGGGCCGGACACGACCGTCCGCAGCGACGATTCGATCAGCTCGACCCGCTCGGCGCCCAGCTCGGTGACCCAGCGGGCCCGCAGCAGGTCGAAGATCTCGGCCGACTGGGTCAGCGAGTCGAGGCCGCGCGGGGTGAGCCGGATCAGCTTGCGCCGGGCGTCGGCCGGGTCGTCGAACCGTTCGACGTAGCCGAGCGCCGCCAGCCGGTCGACGGTCTTGCCGGCGGCCTGTTTGGAGACGCCCAGGCGGCGCCCGATGTCGCTGGCCGAGGCGCCGCGTGACCCGATCGCCTGCATGGCGAAGCCGTAGGCGGGGCGCACGTCGGGGTGGCCACGCCGGGCCAGTTCGGCGTGCAGCTCGTCGATCAGCGTGCGGAAGCCGGCGAACAGCAGCAGCGGCAGCTCGTAGCCCTCAGCCATTGGCAAACTCGACAACCTGGTTTACGGTTTGGACAACCACGTTGTCGATCCTACGGGAGTCCACGATGTTCGCTCAGCACACCCTCGAATCCGCTCCCCCCGCGTCCCGGCCCTTGATGGAATCCCTTCCAGGTCCCCTGCCGGCCGTGGTGGGACGGCTCGCCGAGTCACCGGAGATGCTCGGCGGATTCCTGCACGCCAGCCACCTCTTCGAGGCGAGCACGCTCGACCCGCTCGCCCGGGAGGTGGTGGTCATGACCATCGCAGCCCGCAACGACTGCGGGATCTGCCTCGCCATGCACACCGGCCGGCTGCGGAAGCTGAACGCCGGCTCGGAGCTCATCACGGCGCTACGGGAGCAGCGTGCCTTGGCCGACCCGCGGCTGGAGGCGCTGCGGGTCTTCACGCTGGAGGTGCTCGCCACGGCCGGGGACACCCCGGTCGACGGCTTCCTCGCGGCCGGTTACACCCGGCGCAACGCGCTCGAGGTGGTGCTGGGCATCGGGACGTACACGATGTCGACCCTGGCCAACCGGATGGTCGGCGCGCGTTGATCAGCGCGCGTTGATCAGGGCCATGGCCTCGGCCCGGATCTTGGCGTCGGTCTGGAAGGCGCCGCGGACGGCCGAGGTGACAGTGCGGGCGCCGACCTTGCGGATGCCGCGCATCTCCATGCACAGGTGCTCGCACTCGAGGACGACTATCGCGCCGCGGGATTCGAGCTTCTCCATCAGCAGATCGGCTATCTGCGACGTGAGGCGCTCCTGCACCTGCGGGCGCCGGGCGTAGACCTCGACCAGGCGGGCCAGCTTGGAGAGACCGGTGATCCGGCCGTGCGTGCCGGGGACGTAGCCGATGTGGGCCACGCCCTTGAAGGGGAGCAGGTGGTGCTCGCACATGCTCATCACTTCGATGTCGCGTACCAGCACCAGCTCTTCGTGGTCGGCCTCGAAGGTGGTCTTCAGAACCTGGGCCGGGTCGACGCGCAGGCCGGCGAAGAGCTCGGCGTAGGCGCGGGCGACCCGGGCCGGGGTGCGCTCCAGCCCGTCCCGGTCCGGGTCCTCACCGATCGCGATAAGGATTTCCCGGACCGCCTTCTCGATCCGCCCGAGGTCGACGGACTGCTCGACCGGAGCACCGGTGAGCTTTCCGTCGACCAGGCGGGCGGCGAGATAGTCGAGGGCGTCGTCGTCGCTGATCAGTTGCTGCTTTCCGGAGCGCTGCCGTTCGGGTTGGAACCGATGGCAGCCTGGCCGTCAGCCACGGCCTGGGCCTTGAGCTTCTCGCGCTCGGCGGGGGTGAGCACCGGCGGCGCCTCGGACGGCATGCGCTTGCCGAAGCCGTTGAACGGCGACATCGGCGGGCGCTTGACGACCCGGGCACAGATGCGGTCCATGTCCTCGCGGGTGATGGTCTCTTTCTCCATCAGCTCGAGGACCATGCTGTCGAGCACGTCGCGGTACTCGACCAGGATCTCCCACGCCTCGTCGTGCGCCAGCTCGATGAGCGCGCGCACCTCGGCGTCGATGTCGGCCGCGACCGAGTCGGAGTAGTCCCGCTCGTGGCCCATGTTGCGGCCCATGAACGGCTCGTCGCCGCTCGTGCCGTACTTGACCGCGCCCAGCTTGGAGCTCATGCCGTACTGCGTGACCATGGCCCGGGCCAGGCCCGACGCCTTCTCGATGTCGTTGCCGGCGCCGGTGGTGGGCTCGTGGAAGACGAGCTCCTCGGCGGCCCGGCCACCCAGCGCGTAGGCCAGGGTGTCGATCATCTCGGCGCGGGTCTGCGTGTACTTGTCCTCGGTCGGCAGCACCAGCGTGTGGCCCAGCGAGCGGCCACGCGGAAGGATCGTCACCTTGTGCACGGGGGCGGAGTGCGGGAGCGCGTACGCCACCAGCGCGTGACCACCCTCGTGGTAGGCGGTGATCTTCTTTTCGTTGTCGCTCATCGCCCGGGTGCGCCGCTCGGGACCGGCGATGACCCGGTCGATCGACTCCTCGAGGAACTCGTTGGAGATCGCCCGCTTCTCGTTACGGGCGGTCAGCAGCGCGGCCTCGTTGATGACGTTGGCCAGGTCGGCGCCGGAGAAGCCGGGCGTACGACGGGCGACCGAGTCGAGGTCGACGTCGGGCGTGAACGGCTTGCCCTTGGCGTGCACGCGGAGGATCTGCTTGCGGCCCTCCATGTCCGGGTTGTCGACGGCGATCTGCCTGTCGAAACGGCCGGGACGCAGCAGCGCCGGGTCGAGGATGTCGGGCCGGTTGGTGGCCGCGATCAGGATGACCCCGCCCTTGGTGTCGAAGCCGTCCATCTCGACGAGCAGCTGGTTGAGCGTCTGCTCGCGCTCGTCGTGACCGCCGCCCATGCCGGCGCCGCGGTGACGGCCGACCGCGTCGATCTCGTCGACGAAGACGATCGCCGGCGCGTTCGACTTGGCCTGCTCGAACAGGTCGCGGACACGGCTGGCGCCGACACCGACGAACATCTCGACGAAGTCCGAACCGGAGATCGAGTAGAACGGCACACCGGCCTCGCCGGCGACCGCGCGGGCCAGCAGCGTCTTACCCGTTCCGGGCGGGCCGAACAGCAGCACGCCCTTCGGGATCTTGGCGCCGAGGGCCTGGTACTTCGCCGGGTTCTGGAGGAAGTCCTTGATCTCGTGGAGCTCCTGGACCGCTTCCTCGGCGCCGGCGACGTCGGCGAAGGTGGTCTTCGGCGTGTCCTTGGTGATCATCTTCGCCTTGGACTTGCCGAAGTTGAGCACCCGCGAGCCGCCACCCTGCATCTGCGACATGAACAGCAGCAGCAGGATCACCAGGATGGCGATCGGCAGCAGGTTGATCAGCAGACTGAAGAGGATGTTGTCGCCCGAGACCGTGGCGTCGACCGTGCCGGTGATCCGGCCCGCGGTCTTGGCCTCGTTGACCTCGTTCCAGATCGTCTGGGTGACCTCGTACGGGTACTGGGTCTCGATTTTGTCAGTGGTCTTGCCATCGAATCGTTCCGGCGAGGCGAGGTCGATCTGGAGCGTCTGCTCCTTGTCCTTCTGGACGACCTTCTTGATGCCGGGCTGATTGAGGCGCTCGAGCGCCACCGAGGTATCTACGCGCTGGTAGCTCGGACCACTGGTGAAGAACGAGCTCAGCGCAATCACGCCGATGATCACCAGAATGATCCAGACCACCGGGCGGCGGAAGAAACGCGTACGTTCCATACTGTTGTCGGGCGCCAAGCGCCCGGACCCTCCTGATCGGCGTCCTGGTCACCTCAACGGTGCCGCCCACGGCGGCTGCCGGAGCGATACCCCGCCTGATGACGGTGAATCATCCCGGCCCTCCAGCGCTTGTGACACCGCGCCTTCGGTCACTCGACGGTACACCGTGGGTGCCGGTTGCGAACCCGTGAGCCCGCTGGCCGGACACCTCCCGGCCCCCGCCCGTTCAGCGAGGTTTCGGAGCAAAACCGCCCATAAGGACGGATTTCTGAGAAGAGGCTGAGAAACGGTTCAGCTACGGGCGTAGACCTCGGGCCGCAGCACACCGACGTACGGCAACTCGCGGTAGCGCTCGGCGAAGTCCAGACCGTAACCGACGACGAACTCGTTCGGGATGTCGAACCCCACGTACTTCACCGGGACCTGGACCTTGACCGCGTCCGGCTTGCGGAACAGGGCGACCACCTCGACGCTCGCGGCCGAGCGCGACTGGAGGTATTTCATCAGCCACGACAGCGTGAGACCGGAGTCGACGATGTCCTCGACCACGACCACGTGCCGGCCGGTGATGTCCCGGTCCAGGTCCTTGAGGATGCGCACGACCCCGGAGGTCGTGGTGCCCTGCCCGTAGGAGGAGACCGCCATGAACTCCATCTCGGTGGAGGGCCCGTGGTGGCCGAGCGCCCGCGCGAAGTCGGCCATGAACATGACCGCCCCCTTGAGCACGCAGACGAGCAGGATGCCGCCCTCCGCGTCCGCGTGGTCCGCGTGGTCCGCGGAGACCTGCTTCGCCAACTCGTCGATCTTTTCCCGGATCTGCTCCTCAGAGATGATCACGTGGTCGATGTCGGCGTCGTACCAGGAGCCATCAGCCATGGCACCAGCGTGCCGCATGAAGGTTGCCGCCCGCCGCACGGGGCGGCGATCAAGTCGGACGGAACCCCAGGAAAACACCCAGTTCGGGTCGCTAGTACCGGCGAATCGGACATGCCGAGTGACCACTCTCACAGAGCGTCAGGGCACTCGAACGAGTGCTCCGCGGTCGCGAGCCACCCGAATGCCGCCGGGAAGGTGCACCGAACCCTGCCCGCGCCAGGCGGTGACGAGCGCGTCGAGCGCCTCCACATGCCGATGCGACAGCGCCCCGCCGGGCGCACCGAGCCGCAGCGCCCAGGAGTGCAGCACGCGTTTCCGGATCGCCGGCATCAGCATCGCCAGCGCATCGACGGCCATATTGTCGGAAAAATCCGCAGCAATGGCGTCGAGCGCTTCGTTGTCCTGACCGATTTGCCCGGCGGATCGCGCGAGGTTGGCCACCACGGCCGGCCCCAAAGCCTCGACCAGGGCGGGAAGCGCCGACCCCCGGACCCGCGAGCGGGCGTACGAAGGATCCGAATTATGCGGGTCCTCCCAGGGAACCAACCCCAGGGCGGCGCACGCCTTCCTGGTATCGGACCGTGCCACATCCAGCAGCGGCCGCAGAAAGATCCCCTTCACGGCCGGCATCCCCGACAACCCGCGCGGCCCGGCCCCCCGGGCCAGCGCCAGAAGAACAGTCTCAGCCTGGTCGTCCCGCGTGTGCCCCAGCAGCACCGCCACCGCATCGTGCCGCCGAGCCGCCTCGGTCAGCGCCTCGTATCGCGCCGTCCGCGCCGCCGCCTCGGGCCCACCCGTCCGCCCCGCGACCGACACGGTAGCGATCTCCGCGGGAACAAATCCGGTTTTTTCAGCCCACAACCGGACATCAGCGGCACGGGCGGCCGACCCGTCCTGCAGACCGTGATCAACAGTCACCAAGCCCACCTGGCGCCCGACGAAACGGGCCGCGGAAGCCAGAGCCAGCGAATCCGCCCCACCCGAGCAGGCCACGAGGACCAGCCCGTCGGCCGGCAGGGCCCGCCGCACGGCGAGCCGCACCGCCGCCACCGAGGGCGGAATCCGCGCCACCTACCCCCCGATCGCCGGCTGCGGGCCGTGCACCCGGGTCACCCACGCGTCCGGGTCGCCCAGCTCGTCGAGCCGGGGCAGGGTCAGCGGCGAGTCGAAGATCTTGTTGAAGCCGTCCATGCCGACCCGCTCGACCACACCGTGCACGAACTTGCGGCCCTCCGCGTACTGCCGCATCTTGACCTCGATGCCGAGCAGCCGGCGGATCGCCTTCTCCAGCGGGTTGCCGCTCTCGCGGCGGCGGTTGAACTTGGCCCGGATCGACTCGACGCTCGGGATGACGTCCGGCCCGACGCCGTCCATCACGAACTCGGCGTGCCCCTCGAGCAGGGTCATCAGGGCGGTCAGCCGGTCGAGCACCGCTTTCTGCCCCGGGGTCTGCACGATGTCGAGCACCGAGGAACGCGACTCGGGGTCGCGCAGCGCGTCGGACAGGGTGGCCACGCCGCGGCGCATGCGCTCGAGGATGTGCTCGGTGCTCTGCGACGCGTCGACGAAGGCCTGCACCTCACCCAGGAAGTACCCCCGCATCCACGGCACGGCCGTGAACTGAGTGCGGTGGGTGACCTCGTGCAGGCAGACCCAGAGCCGGAAGTCGCGCGGGTCAGCGCCCAGCTTGCGCTCCACCTCGACGATGTTCGGCGCGTTCAGCAGCAGCTGGCCCGGGTTGCCGGAGAACACCTCGTACTGCCCCAGGACCCGCCCGGAGAGGTAGGCCAGGATCGTGCCGGCCTGCACGCCGGTCACCCGCGAGCCGATCGCGTCGGCCAGCCCGCCCGGCTGCTTGTCGCCGGAGAGGCGGGTGACCAGCGGAATGATCACCTGTTTGAGGCCCTCGATGTTCGTCGCCGCCCAGTCCTTGCGGTCGACGACCCGTACCGGAGGAACCTCGACCTGCGACGTCAGCCCCGTGTACGCCGCGACGTGCCCGGCCGCCTCGTCGGTGAGCGCCCGCAGCTCGGAGACCACCGCCATCGCGTCGTCGTAGGAGACCGCGGGCCCGGATTTCGACAGCGCGCCAGCGGTCGCGGCGGCCAGATCCCAATCAACGAACTGCGCCATGCACCCCACCGTACCCGCGCATTTCCAGCCTTCACCTCAGGTGAATCCCCGAGATCAGCACCCACAAGTAACTAGGCGAGCCGGCACCCGGTCCAACGCCGCCCGCGCGGTCACCGCGTTCCCCGAGCCACTGGCCATGATCGCGAAGGCCAGCAGCCGCCCCTCCCGGGTGGTGACCACTCCGGCCATCGTGTTGACCCCGCTCAGGGTGCCGGTCTTGGCCCGTACGACCCCTTGCCCGATCTGATTGGTCTTGGGCGCCACGAAGCGCTTCGTCAGCGTCCCCGACCACCCCGCGACCGGCAGCCCTCCGAAGAGGCTGCTCAGTGCCGGTTGCTGCCCGCTCGCGGCGAGCGAGAGCAACTGGGTCAGCATCGTCGGGCTGATCCCGTTGTTCCGGGAGAGCCCGCTCGCGTCGTACAGATCGGCCTCCTCCCCCGGAAGCCCCAGGTCGGTCAGCTTCTTCACGATGGCGTCGGTGGCGCCGTCGAAGGTCGCCGGCCGCCCCGCCGCGAGCGCCACCTGCCGCCCGAGCACGTCGGCCATGGTGTTGTCGCTCTGCTCCAGCATCCAGTCGGTGAGCTGCACCATCGGCGGCGACAGAACGGCTCCCAGCTGACGCCCCGCCTCGGGCGCCTTGCCCCTTTTCACGGTCGCCGCCGACACCCCGAGCTGCTTGGCGAACGCCTTCCCGGCCGCGACCGCCGGATCCGGATACCGCGGATCCCCACCGAACTCGTTGTGCACCGGCTTGATCCGCCCCGCGTTGGTCATCAGCGACTGGATCCGCGACACCTGCCCACCGGGAGAAATGTCGGAAGGATCCCACCCGACCGCCGTTTCCGGCCCACTGAACAGCGAGGTATCGATGGTCACCTTGGTCGGCTTGTCCGCGCCCAGCGCCTTCTTCACCTGCGCCGCGAGTTGGTCAAGGCGAGCCGCCCCCGGGAACTGCCCCTTCGCCCCCACCGACAGCGACGGATCCCCACCACCGACCAGCACGACCTCACCCGGCGCACTGCCCGCCACGGCCCGGGTGCTCAACCGGTAGGCCGGCCCCCGCGCGGCCAGCACAGCCGCCGCCGTCAACAGCTTGGTGGTGGAGGCCGGCGTGGTCATCGTGTCGGCGTTGCGCGCGTAGAGCACGTCCCCGGACGCCACATCCAGCACCCGAACATGCACCTTGTTCCCCAGCGCCGCCGACCCCACCAGCGGATCGAGCGCCTTCTTGACACCGGCCGCCGTCAGCGCGGTCCCCCCACCAGCGGCCGCCGCCAGCACCGGCGTAGGCGCCGCTTCAGCCGTAGGCGCCGCCGTCGTGGGCGCCGCACTCGGCTCGGCCCCCAGCCACCCCTTGACGGGCCCAGGCCGAACAATCCCGACAACGGCCGCGAGACCCACCAAAACTACTGTCAAAGACGCCAAAACCCATTTTGTACGCGTCCTCCGACCAGCCCCCGGCTTTTCCCGGCGAGGTTCGTCGTCGGTCACGGCCGTAGCGCCCGCTACGGGCCGAAGCGCGGGGTCACGCACAACAGCGCTGGAGGCCGGCACCGCCCGCCCGGCCGCCCCAGCGCCAAGCCCGCCACCTCCCGCGACCTGCGAAGCGAGATCAACAGTCTCCCCACCAGGCGCCGCGTTCGCGCTGACAACCTGCGTGTCGGCACTGCGGGGAGCCCCCTCGGCCCCGGCTTCCGGCGCACGATTCCCAGCGCTCTCCGGATAAGCCCCAGACGGCTGCCCGCCGGCCTGCGGCCCGCCGTAGACGCCGCCACCCGCAGACTGCCCCGCATCCGCCGCCGTCGACCCGCCATTGACACCACCGCTGACCTGCTGCCCAGCGTCCACTGCCGTCGACCCGCCATAGACGCCACCGCTGACCTGCTGCCCAGCGTCCACTGCCGTCGACCCGCCATAGACGCCACCGCTGACCTGCTGCCCAGCGTCCACTGCCGTCGACCCGCCATA
>NZ_JBICTW010000001.1:1534496-1563172 GCF_043197815.1 Actinoplanes sp. NPDC048988
CCATAGACGCCACCGCCCGCAGGCTGCCCGGCATCCGCCGATGTCGGCCCGCCGTAAACGCCGCCAGCCGGCTTGGGCCGGTCCTGGCCGACGTTCCCGCCCACCGGAGCCGCCCCGCCCCGGGAGTCGACTTCCGAAGACCGACCCGCGACCGCCGACCCGGATCCACCACGCCCGGCCGCGCCGCCCGCTCCCGAAGACCGTTGTGCGGAACTCTGACCTGACCCGCCGTAAACCCCGCCGGCCGGCGCCTCAGCAGTCGAAGCAGGCGCGGAGCTTTGACCCGACCCGCCGTAGACACCACCGGCCGCCGATTCAGATGCGGAGCTCTGGGCTGATCCGCCGTAAACACCGCCACCCGCCGGAGCAGGCGCGGAGCTCTGGGCCGACGCCCCATAAACACCACCACCCGCCGGAGCAGGCGCGGAGCTCTGGGCCGACGCCCCATAAACACCACCACCCGCCGGAGCGCTCTGACCTCGCCCGCCGTAAACACCACCGGCCATCGGCTCAGCGCTCGGAGCAGGCCCGGATTCCGCTCCGGACCGGGAGGCTCCGCCGCGCTCACCGGACCCCAGCGGTGGTCCCGACGCAGCCGACGGCGCTCCGCCATCCACCCGCCCGGGCGTGCCGTAGACGCCACCAGCCGGCTGGGCATCGGAAGACCGAGCCCCACCAGCAGCGGCCGAAGAGGAAGCGTCCGGCGAGATCAGATCGCCGAGCGCCTGCGCCGCACTCCCATAGACCCCCGCACCCGCCGACGACCCACCGCCGCCCTCAGATGGTGCAGAGGAAGTCCGCGCCGCCCCGCCATAAACGCCACCGGGCCGCTGAGCTCCCTGCCCAACTGCACCGGCAGCGCCCGCCGACCCACCGACCGGCCCGCTCGCGGTAGCCCCAGAGCCACCCACAGCGGCCACGCTCGCAGTCGCCCCAGAACCACCTACGGCAGCTCCACTCGCAGTTGCCCCAGAGCCACCCGCGGCAGTGCCGCTCGCACTTGCCCCAGAGCCACCCCCGGCAGCACCCATCGCTGTCGCCCCGGAACCACCCGCGGCAGCACCCATCGCCGTTGCCCCGGAACCACCCGCGGCAGCACCCATCGCCGTTGCCCCGGGGCCGCCCACGGCCGAGCTTCCCGTAGCACCTGCCGGCCTACTCCCACCGCCCGCTGACCCGCTCGCAGCCGCCGCTTGCCCAGGCTGCCCGGACATCGAGGACCGGCCTTCGACACCGTGACCGGCGACCGAAGACAGGTTGGGTACGCCCTGGTCCGGGCCGACCGGCTGCCCGAACGTCCCCTGCTCGGACGGGACAGACCGCCCGGCAGTAGGAGCCGGTCCCGATTGCGCCGCGTTATGGAGGTTCTGAGTGGATTGTCCCGGTTGAACGTGAGTAGGACCGCCGCCCTTACCGGCAGCTTGCGCCGGCCTCCCGTAGACGGCTCCTCCGGCAGAAGTTTCCCCCGGCTGGCCCCCAGCGGCCGACCCACGCTCGCTCGCGCCCGGCACCTGCTCGAACCACCCGCGATCCGCCGAAGCCGGCGTCTGCGCGGAGCCAACCCCGGCCGCGCGGGACTGACCCGGCCCGCCGGCAAAGGACTGGCCGGCGCCGCCCGCGGAGGACTGACCCGGCCCACTCGCACCGCGCTCAGCGTCCGCGTGGGACTGATCCGGCGCGCCCGCATCGCGCGGGATGGTCGGGTGGGACTGATCCGGCGCGCCCGCATCGCGCGGGGTGGTCGCGTGGGGCTGGTCCGGTGTGGCAGTAGGCGCCGCCGGGTGTGGGCCGCCCTCGGCTATCGGGCCTGAAGGGGTGGCGGGCTGGGGCTGGGCCTGGTCATGCGGCTGCACCTGTCGATCTTCCGACTCGGTGCGGGGGCTGTGGGGTTCTTGTCGTATATCCGGCGCGGGCTCCGTCCGTACCGGTGAATCGGGAAGTGAAGACCGGGACAATTGAGGATCGAGTACGACATTGAGGTTGCCGTTATCGGCATTGTCCTTCGGAGTGGGCAAAGTAACGTTGCCGCCCTCCGCGGACGGGTTACCGTTTTTGGGGTCGTCATGCGACCCGGACACGCCGTCATCCCGGGGACCGTCGTGTGAATCTTGCCTCCCCACGAGCCCCTCCTAGTACGCGGCGTCGGACTTAGGGGAGACTAGCGACATCCGGCACACCGTTGCGCGCGGATCCTGTCCGCCCGCCGGACCGGTCTTCTCTTCAGCGGGCGAACAAGGGAGCAGATAAATGGATTTCGACGTATTGGTTGAGATCCCCAAGGGCCAGCGCAACAAGTACGAGGTCGACCACAAGACGGGTCGCATCCGGCTGGACCGGACGCTCTTCACCGCGACGCAGTACCCGGCCGACTACGGCTTCATCGAAGGCACCCTGGGCCAGGACGGTGACCCCCTGGACGCGCTCGTGCTGGTGCAGGAGCCGACCTTCCCCGGCTGCCTGATCCGGGCCCGGGCGATCGGCATGTACCGCATGACCGACGAGAAGGGCCGCGACGACAAGGTCCTCTGCGTGCCGTTCGAGGACCCGCGTCAGGAGCACCTGCGCGACATTCACCACCTGGGCGAGTTCGACCGGATGGAGATCCAGCACTTCTTCACGGTCTACAAGGACCTGGAGCCCGGCAAGTCGGTCGAGGGTGCCACCTGGACCGGCCGTGTCGAGGCCGAGGAGGAGATCCGGGCCTCGTTCAAGCGCGCCGAGGCGGCCGAGGCCGAGGGCCTCGAGCACTGAGAAGACCGACAAAAGCGGCCGCACGTGACAAGCGTGCGGCCGCTTTGTCTTACAGGCTGATGTTTCCGACCGCGTCGTACAGGCCCACCACCGCGCACGCCACCGGGATCACCGACACGACCACCAGCGTGTCCAGCAGGTCCGCGGCCCGGCCCAGGTAGGGCGACGGCGGCTTCCGGGAGTACGTCGCCCCGGCCACCACCGTGATCAGCGCCAACGCCAGCGCGGCCGCGATCACCCCGAGCAGCACCGCCGAGCTCGACCCGCGCAGCAGGTCGACGCCGAGCGCGGCCACGCCGGCCAGGCCGCCCACGACCAGCGGCACCCGCTGGCGCAGGGTCACGAACAGTCGTGAGCGCAGCAGCAGGGCCGCCGCCGACACCGTGATCAGGATGCGGGCCGAGAGGGTGCCCGCCACCGCCAGCACACCGAACGCCGCCACCGCCAGCACCGCGTGCCCGAGCAGCATGCCCGCCAGCAGCTCTTCCGTGCGGGTCACGGCCGCGAAGACGGTCGCCCGGTCGGGGCGGTCGCGGGACGCGTCGAGGGAGATGGCGCCGGTGAAGCCCTCGGACGCGTCGGTGCCGGTCGGCAGCGTGACCGGTGGTGTGGGCATCTGGCCGAAGCGGATCGCCAGCAGGGGCAGGGCGCCGATGCCGCAGACCAGCGCCGAGATCAGCACGGCGGCCGCGCCGGGGGCGTCGGTGACCATGGCGACCAGGGCGGTCAGCGCGCCGAACAGCCCGATCACCCCGCCGGCCGTGAACAGCCGCAGCGACGCCGCCACGCCGACCCCGCCGAGCGCCGCGATCAGCAGGAGCGCCACCGAGCCGGCGAGCAGTTCGGAGCCGCCGAGCCACGGCAGCGGCCCGACCACGCCGACCCGGTCGTCGGTGGCCACGAGTGCCGCGCCGCCCGCGAACGCGTACGGCATCGCGTAGGCGCCCAGGGCGGCGCCGGCCCGCGCGTCGCCGTACGCCCGGGAGGCGGTCACCCCGGCGAGCGCGAGCACCACCGCGAGCCCGAGCCCGGCGAAGGCCGCGCCCGGCCGGCCGGGGCCGGCCGCCAGGACCGCGACCAGGCCGATCGCCAGCAGCACCCCGGCCGCGACCAGCGTGGCGGTGCGGGTGGAGGCGGGCGTCCAGGCGCTGCCGCGGCGGCGGGCGCCCTCGGCGATGGCCTCGACCACGTCGTCGTACTCGAGCTCGGGCCACTCGTCGTGGGCCGGCACGAGGTGAAGCACCTCGCCGTCGCGCACGCCCTGGGGGAAAAGACCTTGAGTGGTGGCCAGCGCGACCCCGTCGGTGCGCCGCAGCACCCATCCGCCGTGTTTCTCGCCGTCGTCGGCCAGTCCCTCGCCGGCGTGGCGAAGCACCTCGGGCAACAGCTCGGCCAGCGCCACGTGCTCGGGCAGGGCCACGTCAATGCGGCGCTGGGGCGCGCTGATGGTCACGCGGGCCAACCCGATGCTCATGACCGTGGACTCCTCGTGGGAAAAGACTCGCTGGAAAAAGACGCGTATGAAAAGACGTGAATGCGCCGGCTAGCCGACTTTACCTACGATGGGCCAAACGGGGGCGTACACCAATGTGGACGAAAAGGACATAAGACGGCATGAGTACGGTGGTGATCAAGCGGTCGGCACGGCGCCCGGCGCCGGAGATCCCGACCGGGGAGATCGCTGTCGAACCGCCGCCCGAAATTCCGCAGCAGACCGGCGGCCGCTGGCAGCAGGCCATGATGGCGCTGCCCATGCTGGGCGGCTCGGTCGCCATGGCGATGATGATGGGCCAGGGCCGTGGCGGCGCGTACTCCTATGTGATCGGTGGCCTGTTCGGCATCTCCTCGATCGCCATGCTCACCACCAGCTTCGGCGCCGGCGGCTCGCCCAAGAAGGCCGAGATGATGGCCGCCCGCCGCGAGTACCTGCGTCATCTGTCCGGCCTGCGCCGCCGCGTCCGCGAGACCGCCGACATGCAGCGCAAGGGCCTGCTCTACCGGCACCCCGACCCCGGCAAGCTCTGGTCGACCGCCGCCAGCCACCGAGTCTGGGAGCGGCGCAGCAGCGATCCCGACTTCGGTGTCGTACGGCTCGCCGTCGGCCCCCAGACGCTGGCCACGCCCCTGATTCCGCCGGTCACCCGCCCGCTCGACGAGCTCGAGCCGATGACCGCGGGCGCGCTGCGGCGCTTCCTCGACGCGTACTCGGTGGTCCCCGACCTGCCGGTGGCGGCCTCGCTGCGCGGCTTCGCCCGCGTCTTCATCCGCGGCGAAAAACAAGACCGCGGCGTGCACGACCTGACCCGGGCCGTGGTCTGCCAGCTCGCCACCTTCCACGCGCCCGACGACCTGATCGTCGCGGTCTGCGCCGGCCCCGAGCGGCGGGCCGAGTGGGAATGGATCAAGTGGCTGCCGCACAACCTGCACCCGGCGCGGACCGACGCGCTCGGCCACGTGCGGCTGGTCGCCAGTTCCGGGCCCGACCTGGAGAAACTGCTCGAGGACGTGATCGGCAACCGCCCGCGGTTCAACCCGATGGGCGCGAGCGTCAGCACCCCGCACGTGGTGATCGTGCTCGACGGGGCCGACCTGCGCGGCGCGACGCAGCTCGACGACGGCATCGACGGCGTGACCGTGCTCGACCTCGACGAGCAGCCGCCGCGCCTGCTCGACCGCTCGCTGCTGGTGCTCGAGGTCGCGCGCGCGGGCGGCCGGCGGGTGCTGAACACCTATTCGATGGAGCACGAGGCCGAGGTCGGCACCCCCGACCGGCTCAGCGTCGAGCAGGCCGAGGCGGTCGCCCGCCGGCTGTCGCCGCTGCGGCTGGCCGCCATGTCGAAGTCGTCGGACACGCCGCTGGCGGCCGAGATGGGCCTGACCGACCTGCTCGGCCTGGGCGATCCCGAGACGTTCAGCGTGGCCCAGGCCTGGATGCCGCGCCCGAACCGGGACAAGCTGCGGGTGCCGATCGGCGTGGGCGCCGACGGCAGCCCGATCGAGCTCGACCTCAAGGAGTCCGCTCAGGACGGCATGGGCCCGCACGGCCTGCTCATCGGCGCCACCGGATCCGGCAAAAGCGAATTGCTGCGTACGCTCGTGCTCGCGCTCGCCACCACGCACTCCTCCGAGACGCTGAACTTCGTCCTGATCGACTTCAAGGGCGGCGCGACCTTCGCCTCGCTCGACCGGCTACCCCACACGGCCGCCGTGATCACCAACCTGGCCGACGAGTTGCCGCTGGTCGACCGCATGGTGGACGCGATCGACGGCGAGATGATCAGGCGGCAGGAGGTGCTGCGCAAGGCCGGCAACTACGCGAGCCTGCGCGACTACGAAAAGGCGCGCGCCGGCGGGGCCGCGCTTCCGCCGCTGCCGTCGCTGCTGGTCATCTGCGACGAGTTCTCCGAGCTGCTCTCGGCCAAGCCCGACTTCATCGACCTTTTCGTCCAGATCGGACGGCTGGGCCGCTCGCTCGGCGTACATCTGCTGCTGGCCAGCCAGCGGCTCGAGGAAGGCCGGCTGCGCGGGCTCGACACCCACCTGTCCTACCGGGTCGGCCTGCGGACCTTCTCGGCGCTGGAGTCGCGCGCGGTGCTCGGCGTCCCGGACGCGTACGAGCTGCCGCGCTCGCCCGGTCACGGCTATCTGAAGTTCGGCACCGAGCCTCTCCTGCGCTTCAAGGCGGCGTACGTCTCGGGACCGGTGCGCAGAGCCGGCGCCCGCGCCACCGCCGGTGGCGCCGGGGCCGACCCGCAGGTGCTGGCCTACACGACCCGCTACATCCCGGCCCCGGAACCGGTGAAGCCGGTCGAGCCGCAGCCCGAGCTGGCCCCGGCCGGGGAGAGCGTGCTCGACGTGATGGTCGACCGGCTGGGCGGCCAGGGCCCGCCGGCCCACCAGGTGTGGCTGCCCCCGCTCAACCAGTCGGCGGCGCTCGACGAGCTGCTCGGCCCGGTCGTGGCCGATCCGGTCCGCGGCCTCGCGTTCGCCAACCCCGAGCTGCACGGCGCCCTGCAGGTGCCGATCGCGCTGGTCGACAAGCCGCGCGAGCAGGTACGCGACGTGATGTGGCTCCAGCTGTCGGGCGCGGCCGGTCACGTGGCGGTGGTGGGCTCGACGCTGAGCGGCAAGTCGACGGCGCTGCGCTCGATGATCTGCGGGCTGGCCCTGACCCACACCCCGGCCGAGGTGCAGGTCTACTGCCTCGACTTCGGCGGCGGCTCGCTCGGCACGCTGCGCGATCTCCCGCATGTCGGCGGCGTGGCGGGCCGTCTCGACACGGTCGGGGTCCGGCGTACGGTCGGTGAGGTGTCCACTCTGCTGGCCGAGCGCGAGGCGCGCTTCGCCGATCTGGGCATCGACTCGATGGCCTCCTACCGGCGCCGCCGGGCCAATCCGGCCAACCCGAGCGCCGACGACGACCCCTTCGGCGACGTGTTCCTGGTCGTGGACGGCTGGGCCACCGTACGCAAGGAATTCGAAGAGCTCGACCCGGTCATCACCGACATCGCCACCCGCGGCCTCTCCTACGGCATCCACGTGGTCGCGGCGAGCTCGCGGTGGATGGACTTCCGGCCCGGCATCCGTGACCTGTTCGGCTCGCGGCTCGAACTGCGCCTCGGCGACCCCAGCGACTCGGCGATCAATCGGCGGGCCGCGATGACCGTGCCGGAGAAGCCCGGACGCGGCATCAAGGAGCACCCGACCGACAAGAACAAGGCGCTGCACCTTCTCACTGTGCGGCCCGAGCTGACGATGGCCGACACGAGCGACCTGGTGAAGGAGATCGCCACCAACTGGCACGGCACGAGCGCCCCGAAGGTGCGCCTGCTGCCCGCCCTCGTTCCCTACGAGGACCTGCACGCCGAGAACGGCACCGGCCTGCGCATGCCGATCGGGCTGGCCGAGGCCGACCTGCGGCCCGTCGAGATCGACTTCGCCTCGGATCCGCACTTCCTGCTCTTCGGTGACGCCGAGTGCGGCAAGTCGACCTTCCTGCGCACCCTGGCCACCACGATCACCCAGCGCTTCGCGCCCGAACAGGCCCGGATCATCCTGGTCGACTACCGGCGCAGCCTGATGGACCTGCCCGAGTCGGAACACCGCATCGGGTACGGCATCCAGGCTCCCAAGACGCTGGAGCTGATGCAGTCGGTGGCCGGGTACATGGAGCGCCGGCTGCCCGGGCCGGATGTGACCGCCCAGCAGCTGCGCGACCGTTCCTGGTGGACCGGGCCCGAGCTGTTCGTGCTGGTCGACGACTACGACCTGGTGGTGGCCGGCCCGACCAACCCGCTCACGCCGCTGCTCGACTACCTGCCGCAGGCGCGCGACATCGGCCTGCATCTGATCCTCACCCGGCGGGCCGGCGGGGCCAGCCGTTCGCTGTACGAGCCGGTGGTCCAGCGGCTGCGCGAACTGTCGGCGCCGGGCCTGGTGATGTCCGGCCCGTCCGACGAGGGCCCGCTGATCGGCCCGATCCGGCCGACGCTGATGCCGCCGGGACGGGGACGCCTGCTCACACGCCGTGAGGGGATACGCCTGATTCAGTTGGCACATCTGCCCCCGTACTGAGTTGACCAAGCTTTTGACAGACTGCCGGTGCGACTGACATCGACCGATAGCGACAAACGGGCGCGGTTTCGGAGTAATCTGCATCGACCGTCCGGACCGAGAATGGCGATGCGACCCGTGAGCGTTGCGAGCAGGAAGTCATGGCGTGCACCCACGCGTGCCCGCCGGCTGCTGGCCGCCGCCGTCGCGGGGATCTTCGCGGCGGGCCTCCCGGCCGCGCCGGCGCTCGCCCAGCCCTTGAAGGCCGAGCCGGCTCCTCTCCTCTCCGATTCGGTCCGCGACGACGAGTGGCATCTCGAGACCCTGGACGTTCCCGACGCGTGGACCTACGCCGACGGCGCCGGCGTCACGGTGGCGGTGATCGACTCCGGGGTCGACGCGACCCACCCCGACCTTCAGGGCCAGGTGCTGCCCGGCCACGACTTCGTCGACCCGAAAGGTGACGGCGACACCGACCTGGTCGGACACGGCACCACGGTCTCGGCCATCATCGCCGGCCGCGACGACGACCAGAACGGCGTCGTCGGCATAGCGCCCAAGGCCAAGATTCTTCCGGTACGGGTCCTGGACGCCGACAACCGCTACGACGACGCCCTGATCGTCGCGCGGGGTGTGCGCTGGGCGGTCGACCACGGCGCCCGGGTCATCAACCTGTCGCTGGGCGGCAACGGCAGCAGCGCCGCCCTCGCCGCGGCCCTCGACTACGCGTTCGCCAAGGACGTCGTCGTGATCGCCTGCACCGGCAACACAAGTGCCTCCTCCGGCACCGACGTGTGGTACCCGGCCCGCGAACCCGGCGTGCTCGCCGTGGCCGGCACGGAACGCGACGGCACGTCGCTGTGGTCGGGCTCGATCACCGGCAAGGAAACGGTGGTCACCGCCCCCGCCACCCAGCTGGTGGGCGCCCGCTCCGGCGGCACGTACTGGAAGGTGCAGGGCACCAGCTTCGCCGCTCCGATGGTCTCGGCCACGGCGGCCCTGATCCGCTCCCGCTGGCCCACCATGCCGGCCGGCGAGGTCATCAATCGCATCATCCGCACGGCGAAAGACCTGGGCACCCCCGGCCGCGACGCCACCTTCGGCTACGGCATGGTCAACCCGGTGGCCGCCCTGACCGCCTCGGTCCCGGCCATCCTCGACAACCCCCTGGACACCAACCCGTCACCCGGCGTGGCCCGTTTCGGCAGCGCCCCGGTCCCCGGCCAGGCCCAGTCGGCCCCCGACGCGTTGACCCCGCTGACCCCACGCGAAGAGACCCTGGAGTCCGGCGGCGGCGCCGCACCCATCATCGCCACCCCGGTCTCCTCCCACCGCAACTGGTGGGCCGCCGCCGCCCTCTTCCTGCTCTCCGCCGTCGCCGCCCTGCTCACCATCCGCCGCTTCGCCGGCACAACCTGACCCCACCCGCCCTCTCCCCGACACGCCGCCCACCGCCTCGCACACCCCGGCACGCCGCCCACCGCCTCGCACACCCGGCACGGAACAAATGCCGCCCCGACCGCATGCTCCCGGTGGCCGACGGAATCCGCGGCCCGGGCGGCGCCCAGGCCGCGGCCACCACCGTGCAAGCCGTCCACGCCCTCGACCCGGCCACCACCGTGCAAGCCGTCCACACCCTCGACCCGGCCACCGCGTCCGGCCCCGACCTGCTGACGCTCACCGCCGGACAAATGCCGCCACGTCGCAGATCGCCGACAAATGGCGCCGCATCCCAGACCGCCCGGCCGCATCCCAGACCGCCCGGCCGCATCCCAGACCGCCCGGCCGCATCCCAGACCGCCCGGCCGCATCCCAGACCGCCCGGCCGCATCCCAATCCGCCCGGCCGCATCCCAATCCGCCCGGGCGCGTCGCACACCGCCGCTCAAGCCGCCACATTGCAGACCGCCCGCCGATGCGACGCCTCGGGGACCGGCACAAATCAGGCGATTCCATGGCCTACCCAGCTTCCGGCCCGCGCTCGATGCAGGGATCTGGGCATGATCGACGCGGAAACCAGTTGTTCGCACAGATCAAAGCCCGGCGCCCACCGGCAAATCCCGCCGCAGGACCAGGCCCGCCGCGCACGGAGCGGACGCCGCCGCGGACGGAGCGGACGCCGCCGCGGACGTATGGGCGGGCGTCGCCTAGTGGTCGAGAAGGTTCCGGGCTTATCTACGGGTCAGGCGCAGTCGCCGGTTTTCACGCCTCGGGTCTTGGCAACGCCGGCCGTGGCGACCGGGGCCGCCTCGGCCGCGGTCAGGGCGAAGCCCGTGTTCTTGTCGTCGGCCGCGGCCGCGAAGATGACGCCGACCACCTGGCCGCTCGGGTTGATCAGGGGGCCGCCCGAGTTGCCGCTTCGGACCAGCGAGCGGATGGTGTAGATCTCGCGGGTCACGTCGCGGGACTCGTAGATGTCGGGGCCCGTGATGTCGCCGACGTCGCGGACGCGGGCCGACTGGGCGTCGTACGGGCCGTCCTGCGGGTAGCCCAGCACGATCGCGCTCGCGCCCGTCGCCGCCTGCTTCCTGACGAACGGCATCACCGGCGCGCTCAGGCCCGGCACGTAGAGCACGGCCAGGTCGCGCTCCGGGTCGTACACGACCACCGTCGCGTCCTCGCGCCGCCCGTTCACCTCGACCGTCACGTCGCGGGTGCCGGCCACCACGTGGGCGTTCGTCATCACGCGCTCGTTGGAGTAGACGAAGCCGGAGCCTTCGATGCGCCGGGAGCAGCTTGGCGCCGTACCCAGGACCTTGATGACCGATCTTTTGCTCTTCTGCACCACTGCCGAGTTCTTCAGCGCCGGGTCGGGTGCCGCCACCTGACGGGCCTCGGTGCGGGCCAGGCCGCCGAACACGTCGGGGAAGCCGTTGGTGTTGAGGGTTTCGCTCAGCGCCGACGACAGGTCCTGCACCTGTTCGGGCATCAGGTCGTTGACGCCGCGCAGGATCGCGCTGCTGCGGACCTCCCGGTTCAGGCCCTCGAACGGGGTGGTGCTCAGCGGCACCGCGATCAGCCACGCCACCACCAGCACCGACAGCAGCGAGATGACCGCGCCGCCGGCGTCGTCGACCATCTGCAGCGGCTTGTTCGTGATGGCCTGGCGCAGCCTTATGCCGACCCAGCCGGCCAGGGTGAGGCCGAGCACCGCCAGCGCGAAGATGACCACCAGGGAGACGACCAGGCGGGCCCAGTCGTCGGTGAAGCGTTGCGCGATCAGCGGGCCCAGTTGGAGGCCGATCAGCATGCCGCTGAAGAAGCCGCCGAGGGAGAGCGCGCCGATGACGAAGCCCTGGCGGTAGCCACTGATCGCGAAGACCAGCATGAGCACGATCAGGAGGACATCGACCACTGGCACTCACTCAGAGTAGAGGCGCCGGGCCAGCCCGGGTTCACGGTAGAACCTCGTCCGGTCCGCCGGCCCGGGTGGCCGGCACCGGGGCGGCCGCGTCGGGCAGTTCGAGGAGAGCTCCCGGCTCCCACGGTTTCGTCCAGCCACCCATGTCGAGCAACGTCGAGATCACCCCTGCCGTGAAGCCCCAGACCAGCATCCCCCTGACCTGGAAGGCCGGGCCGACCCAGCCGCTGGGATGCCGCACCCGAATACGGTTCGCGGGGTCGACCAGTTCACCGATCGGCAGCCGGGCCACGTGGGCGACTTCGGCCGGTTCCCGCGGGCAGACCTGGTGGGGGTGCCGCCACCAGGCCAGGACGGGGGTGACCACGAAGCCGCTTACGGGGATGTAGAGCTCGGGCAGTTCGCCCAGCACCTCGGCCGTGGACGGGTCGAGCCCGACCTCCTCGTTGGCCTCGCGCAGCGCGGTGGCCGCGGCGTCGGCGTCCTCGGGGTCGGTGCCGCCGCCGGGGAAGGCGACCTGCCCGGCGTGGTTGCGCATGGTGGCCGCCCGCTGGAGCACCAGCAGGTCGGGCCCGTCGGGGCCGTCACCGAACAGGACCAGGACCGCGCTGGGCCGGCCGACGCCGGCGGGGGCGCGCAGCGGCGTGAAGTCCTCGCTGCGGACGTGGGAGACGCGGGACAGCAGCGGATCGAACCAGGACGGGAGGTCGGCGGGGCGGTCGAAGAGGGTCACAGGGCCACCTTCACGCCGAAGAGCTTGTCGACCTGCTGGGCCAGGGTCGCCGCGTCCAGGGGAAGAATGTGCGTGGTCGACTTGCCGTCGGCGTCGAGGAAGACGGTGACCGGCAGGTTGATGCGCTCCAGCTTGTGCACCAGTTTCTGGTCGGCGTCGAACAGGGTCGGCATCGTGACGCCCTTCGCGGAGGCGAAGTCGGCCCCGTCGGTGCGGCTGTCACCGGTGTCGACGCCGATCACGGTCACTGTGCCGGTGTCGGACAGTTTCTGCATGACCGGCAGCTCGGCCCGGCACGGCCCGCACCAGGAGGCCCACATGTTGATCACCGCCGGGCCCTTGAGAGCCCTCAGCGAGACCGCGGTGTCGCCGGTGAAGCAGGGCAGGCTCAGGTCGGGCAGATCGTTCGGCGCGGCGCCGGCGGAGGACAGCGACGAGCAGTCGGCGAACGGCGAGGCCACCTCGTCGTCGCCGCAGGCGGCGACGGCGGCCAGCAGCAGCACGATCAGGGGCGCCGCCAGCAGGCGCCGGAGTCTCACGGGGCCTCCGGCGCGGTGACCGCGGCGGCCGGCACCAGGCCGGGGTCGACGCCGGCGGCGACCGCCAGCTCGCGGGCCCGTGGACCCTTGAGGAGCTTGGCCGCGGGCGCGGCCTCGGTCGGGCCGGTGCCGTAGGACGGGCACATGGCGGCCAGGGTGCAGGCGCCGCAGGCCGGTTTGCGGGAGTGGCAGACGCGGCGGCCGTGGAAGATCACCCGGTGCGACAGCATCGTCCAGTCGCGTTTCTCGATCAGGTCGGCCACCTGGAACTCGATCTTGACCGGGTCTTCCTCGCGCACCCAGCCGAAGCGGTTGGTGAGCCGCCGGAAGTGGGTGTCGACGGTGATGCCGGGGACCCCGAAGGCGTTACCCAGGATCACGTTGGCCGTCTTCCGGCCGATGCCGGGCAGCGACACCAGGTCGTCGAGCTTGTCGGGCAGCACACCGTCGTACCGCTCGACGAGCGCGTTGCCCAGCTTGATCAGCGAGTCGGTCTTGGCCCGGAAGAAGCCGGTCGGGCGCAGCGTCTCCTCGAGCCGCGCCCGGTCGGCCGACGCGTAGTCGGCCGGCGTCCGGTACTGCTTGAACAGCCCGGGCGTCACCTGGTTGACCCGGACGTCGGTGGTCTGGGCGGACAGGACGGTCGCAACCGCGAGCTCGAGCGGGTTGGTGAAGTCGAGCTCGCAGTGCGCGTCGGGGTGCGTCTCGGCGAGGACCCGGGCCATCTTGCGCGCCCGCCTCTTGCGCCCGATGGGCGTCTCCCCCGCGAACCGTTTCCCCGACCGCACCACCAGATCCACCACGGCTAAAGAGTACGTCGCCCGTCACTCGGCGGGCTTGATCGCACCGTCCGTACCGATGCGCGCACCCGTCGAGGGGAAGTCGTCCTCGCTGAGCTTGGCCATGATCTTGCGGCTCTGCTCGTTCTTGGTGTCCCTCGTGGGCAGGCCGATGTCGTTCATGTAGGTGGAGAAGAGCTTTCCGCCCGCGTACGACCCGTCCTTGCCCAGCGTGACCTGCAGGATCCCGCCGTACTTGAGCACGCCCGTACGGCTCAGCGTCTTCCCGCCGCCGGCGAAGTTGCCCAGGCTGTAGGCGATCAGCTTGCCCTTGTAGAACTCCATGCCCCGGGCCACGTGCGGCCCGTGCCCGACGACCAGGTCGGCCCCGGCGTCGATCACCGCGTGGCTGAACTTGATCGGGTCACCCCGGCTCTCGCCGAAGAAGATCTCGGTGCCCGGCTTCACGTGCTGCTTCTCGGCCCCCTCGGCACCGAGGTGCGCCTGCACGACGACCAGGTCGGCCTCGTCCTTGGCCTTCTTGACCAGGGCCGCGGCCCCCTCGACGTCGTTCAGGTTGTTCAGGCCCGTGTACGGCGCGAAGCCGACGACGGCGACCTTGACCCCCTTGACGTCGACCACGGTGATCTCCTCGGAGTTGCCGGTCGCCTTGATGCCGGCCTCGTCGAGGGTGGCCCTCGTGTTGGCCGCGCCCTTGGCGCCGAAGTCCTTGGCGTGGTTGTTCGCCGTGTTGACGAGGTCGAAGCCGGCGTCCTTGAGGTGCTTGACGTACGAGGGCGGCGAACGGAACGCGAAGCAGTTGCCCGACCCGGGCCCGCACTTGGACGTTCCGGTGTCCTCGGTCAGCGGCTGCTCGAGGTTGCCCATGACGAGATCGGAGGCGAGGCTCGCCTTCACCGAGTCGAAGAAACCGTCACCGTTGTTCGGCGGCATCTTGCTCGGCGCGTTGCTCATCATGATGTCGCCGGTCGCCGACAGCGTGATGGTGTCGGACGACACTCCCGGGTCGGCCGGGGCCGCTTCGGTGGCTTTGGAGCCGGACGTCTTGGCGGGTGCGGCGGCGCCGGGCTGTTGCCATTTCGTGTCCGCCGAACCGTCGTCACGGTTCGCGAAAGCGACGCCGGCGGCGCCTATACCGGCCAATGCCGCCAGGACAATCGTGATTGTCAGGACAGGGCGGCCGAAAAGACCCTGCCTTCGATGCGGGGGGTGGGAATTCATCGACCGCGACGATACCTTCGGGTGGCTACGCGGACGACCCGTCGAATGGCTCGTCGTCGCCCACCTGAAGCGACGAAATGCACAGCCCGTCACGGTCGGAACGGTTACCCTGCGGTATCCAGATCGAGGGGTGCCCGCCCGATTCTCGCCCGCGTGCGCCTAGACTGATCGAGCGCAGGCGTTGCGCGTGTTCGGAGGTGCGCAGATGGATGAGGTACTGGCGCGCAGCGGAATCTTCCAGGGTGTTGACCCGGAGGCGGCCGAGGCGCTCGCCAAGGAGATGGACACGGTCGAAGTCCGTAAGGGCGACGTCCTGTTCAACGAGGGCGAGGCCGGTGACAGCCTGTACATCGTGCTGTCCGGCAAGATCAAGCTAGGGCGCCGCGCCGCGGACGGCCGGCAGAACCTGGTTTCGATCATGGGCCCCTCCGACATGGTCGGCGAGCTGTCCCTGTTCGACCCCGGCCCCCGGACGGCGACCGCGACCGCGGTGACCGACGCCCGGCTGGCCCGGCTCAAGAAGACGTCGTTGCGCCCGTGGCTCAACAACCGCCCGGAGATCGCCGAGCAGCTCCTGCGGGTGCTGGCCCGTCGTCTGCGGCGCACGAACGACGCGCTGGCCGACCTGATCTTCACGGACGTGCCCGGCCGCGTGGCGAAAAACCTGCTCCAGATGGCCGGTCGTTTCGGCACCCGCGACGGCGGTGTGCTGCGGGTCACCCACGACCTCACCCAGGAGGAGCTGGCCCAGCTCGTCGGCGCGTCCCGCGAGACGGTGAACAAGGCTCTGGCCGACTTCGCCTCCCGCGCCTGGCTGCGGCTCGACGGCAAGAGCGTCATCATTCTCGACCCCGAGCGTCTCGCTCGCCGGGCTCGGGTCTAAGCACGGCGTAACGCGGAGGGGCTGCCCGACCGGGCAGCCCCTCAAACGCGTGTATAAACCCCTGAAAAGGCTATAAAGCCGCGCCATTCGCATCCGTGTCGCACCCGCTCGACCACTCGTTGTGGAGGTGGTCGAGAGGCACCGGCGGATACGAGAGGCGCGGCTTTGAACATGGCAGGGGTTCCATCGTGACCGTGCTGGACACTGCCCTCGATCCGCGCACCCCCGGCTACCTCGAGGGCTGCGGCACCGCCATGGACCGGCTGGCCCGGCTCGAGGCCGCGCTGGAGGAGGCCCGGGCCGGCGGCGGCGAGCGGGCGGTCACCCGGCACCACGCCCGCGGCAAGCTGCTGCCCCGCGAACGCATCGAGATGCTGCTCGACCAGGACGGCCCGTTCCTCGAGCTCTCCCCCGTGGCCGGCTGGGGCACGGAGTTCCCGGTCGGCGCCGGCGTGGTCACCGGCATCGGTGCCGTCGAGGGTGTCGAGTGCATGATCATCGCCACTGATCCCACCGTGGACGGTGGGCCCGTCAACCCGTACGCCGTGGAGAAGATCCGCCGGGCCGCCCGGATCGCCTCGTGCAATCGCCTGCCTCTGGTGAACCTGGTCGAGTCGGCCGCCGAGACCGCGCCCGGCGGGCCGCAGCCGCGCGGCGGGATCGCCCGCGATCTGAGCCGGCTGGCGGCCGACCGGGTCCCGGCGATCTGTGTGGTCTTCGGACCGGCCGAGGGGATCGCCGCCTACCTGCCCGCACTCTCCGACTACACGATCACCGTCAAGCCTCAGCCGGCCCGGGCCACCAAGGACGTCGCCGACCAGCTGGCCGAGGACGAGCGGGACGGGCTGCGCCTGGCCCGTCAGTGCGTACGCCGCCTCAACTGGCGCAAGCGCGGCCCACGACCGCGCACCTTCGCGCCGATCGAGCCCAAGTACGACGCCGAGGACCTGCTCGCGCTGACCGCCCTCTACGAACCCCGCGAACTGCTCGCCCGCATTCTCGACGGCAGCGACTTCGACGAGTTCAAGCCGGCTGTCGGCACCGCCCTGCTGGCCGGCTGGGGCGAGCTGCACGGCTACCCGGTCGGCGTGCTGGCCGCCTCGGGCGCGCCGCACACCCCGGCCGAGACCCAGAAGGCCGTGCACTTCATCCAGCTGGCCAACGCCACCGACACGTCGCTGCTGCTGATCCAGCGCGACGAGACCGCCGAGTCGTTCGGCCCGGGCGAGATCGACGCGCTCGCGCACTCCACCGTGCCGCTGTTCGCCCTCAACAGCGGCCGTACCGGTGATCCCCGCTTCGCCTTCAGCTGGCCGGCCGACGGCCCGGTGGCCAACGGCGACGACGACGGCACCATCGACCCCCGCGACACGCGTACCGTCCTCGGACTCTGCCTCTCCGCCGCGCACAGCGCGACCGTCGAGGGCGCCGGGCACATCGGCGTGTTCCGACCCGGAAAGGTAGACCAGTGATCCGACGTCTTCTGGTGGCCGACCGTGGCGAGATCGCCCGCCGGGTGTTCGCCACCTGCCGCCTCGTCGGCATCGAGACGGTCGCCGTCTACTCCGACGCCGACTCCGACGCGCCGCACGTCGGGGAGGCGGATTACGCCGTACGCCTCGACGGCGGCACCCCCCGGTCGTCGTACCTGCGCGGCGACCTGATCATCACGGCGGCCCAGCGCTCGGGGGCGAACGCCATCCACCCCGGTAACGGCGAGCTCGCCGAGGACCCCGACTTCGCCTCGGCGGTGACCGACGCCGGCATGATCTGGGTCGGCGCGCCGGCCAAGACGCTGGGCCTGCTGCGCAGCAAGACCGAGACGAAGGCGCTGGTCGCCGAGGCCCGGGTGCCGGTGCTGCCCAGCTACACCGACCCCGCGCAGGTGCCCGGCTTCCCTGTGCTGATCAAGCCGGACACCGGCAACGGCGGCACCGGGCTGCGCGTGGTCCGGGACGCGACGACGCTGGCCGAGGCGATCGCCTCGACCCGCCGCGAGGTGGGCAGCGAGGTCTACTGCGAGCCGTACGTCGAGGACGTGCGCCACATCGAGGTGCCGATCCTGGCCGACGAGCACGGCGCGGTCGTGCCGTTCGGCGAGCGCGAGTGCTCGATCCAGCGCCGCTACCAGAAGATCGTCGAGGAGACGCCGTCCCCGGCCGTCGACCCCGGGCTGCGCGAGGAGCTGTGCCGGGCGGCGATCGTCTCCGTGCGGGCGCTCGGCTACGTCGGCGCCGGAGCGGTCGAGTTCCTGCTCGACGCGCGCGGCGACTTCTGGTTCATGGAGCTCACCCCGACGTTGCAGGCCGACCACGCGGTCACCGAGTGCGTCTCCGGATACGACCTCGTCCGCCTTCAGCTGCTGGTCTCCGAGGGCGGCAGCCTGCCGATGCCGGGACCGCCGCCGATCCGCGGGCACGCCATCGAGGTGCGGGTGTGCGCCGAGGACCCGGCGTACGCCTGGCTGCCGGCCACCGGCACCCTGCACCGCTTCGCCGTGCCCGACGTGGCGAGCCGGTTCCGCCCGCTGCCGGCGCCGGGACTGCGGCTGGACGCCGGGGTCGAGGACGGCTCGGTGATCGCCGCCCACCAGGACTCCACACTGGCCAAGCTGGTCGCCTGGGCGCCGACCCGGCAGGAGGCGGCCCGGATGCTGGCCTCCGCGCTCACCAGGTCGCAGATCCACGGCGTGGCCACCAACCGCGACCTTCTGGTACGGGCTCTGCGGCACCACGCCTTCCGCACCGGCGACGTGGACACCGGCTTCCTCGACCGGCGGCCGGAGGTGTTCGCCCCGCTCCTGTCGGCGGTCGACGCCGTACGCCTGTCGTGCCTGGCCGCGGCCCTGGCCGGAGCCGCCGCCCGCCGCGCCGAGGCCGCCGTGCTCGCGGCCGTGCCCTCGGGCTGGCGCAACGTGCCCTCGGGCTCGCAGACGGCCGTGTACGACGGCCCGGCCGGCCCGGTGGAGGTCGGCTACCGGATGAACCGGCACGGCGAGCTGGCCGGCTGGTGGGTACGGGCGGTGGACCCGGAGGAGCTGGACCTGGCCGGCCTCGGCCAGGCGCCGGTGGTCGCCGACTACCCCGAGACCGTGGTGGTACGGGCGGGGGACGAACAGGTGGTCCTCGACGTCAACGGCATCCGGCTGACCTTCAACGTGCACCGGGTGGGCGAGGTGTCGTACGTGGACAGCCCGGAGGGCTCGGTCGCACTGCGTGAGCTGTCGCGCTTCCCGCTGCCGGCGCCGGAGACGGTCGAGGGCTCGCTGATCGCCCCGCTGCCCGGCGCGGTCCGCCGGGTGCTGGTGGTGCCGGGTCAGCGGGTGCGCGCCGGGGAGCTGCTGCTCACCCTGGAGGCGATGAAGCTGGAGCACCCGGTGCACGCCCCCAGCGCCGGCGTGGTGGCCTCGCTGCCGGTGCACCCGGGGACCGAGGTGGACACCGGCGAGCTGCTAGCGGTCCTCGATCCCGAGTAGACCGAACAGCCACTTCCGTTTGGTCTGCTTCACCGTGCGTACGGTCGGCGTCTCGTCGCCGTGCGAGTACCGCGGCGGCGGGATGTGCTGTGCCGGGCCGCCGTCGAGCTGGACGGCGGTGAGCAGGTCGCGCAGTTGCCGGGCGGTCGGCCGCGAGTTGGGGTCGTTGGCCATGCCGTACCGCAGCACCTGGGTCAGTTGCGGCGGCACGCCGGGCAGGTCGGGGATGGGCTGGTTGAACAGGTCCATCAGGGTGATCAGGCTGGGGCTGCGGTCGCCGTCCCAGCGTGGGGGCCGGCCGCGCATCACCGCGTACAGGGTGGCGCACAGCGCGTAGACGTCCACCGCGTCGGACGGGTCGTCGTGCCGGAACATCTCCGGCGGCGCGTAGGCCGGGGTGAGCACTTCGAGGGTGACCGACGAGTCGCGCATCTCGCCCAGCACGGCCAGGCCGAAGTCGGCGAGCACGGCCGAGTTGAACTCCGAGTAGAGGATGTTCGCCGGTTTCACGTCCCGGTGCAGCACCCCGTTGGCGTGCGAGTGGATCAGCGCGTCGGAGATCTTGATGCCGAGGTCGCGGGCCTCCGCGGCGTCGAGCGGGGCACGGCGCATCCGGTCGAGGTACGACCCGTCGCACAGCTCCATGATCAGGTACGGGTGCTGGTCGACGGTGACGCCGACGTCGAACAGGTCGACCACGTGCGGGTGGGACGACATCTTGCCCGCGGCGCGCGCCTCGCGCAGGAAGCGGGCCTGGTCACGGTCGCTCTCGAGGCGGCGATTTTCCACCTTGATGGCGACCTCACGGCCGACCGAGTCCTGCATCGCCCGGTAGACGGTCGCGTATCCGCCACGGGCCATGACCGACAGTCCGGACATGCCGGGCACATACGGGACCGGCAGTGCTCCGCGCGGGGTCTCGGTCATGTGTCTGAAAATATCCCAGAGGACCCGGAGATCATCCGGGCACGTCGGACGCGTACGCGACAGTTTCCGGCGGCGGCGGCTCGGAGCCCGCCGACGTGAGCGCGTCCCGCAGATCCTCGGCCGCGCAGCGCTCACTCGTCTGCTCGGTCGAGGACGCCAGCCGGACCGCCTCCTCGGCCGCCTCCCGCGCCTCGTCGTAGCGCTGGGCCGCGGCCAGCACCCGGGCGTGCACCATCGCGGCCAGCACGCCGCTGCGCACGTCCTCGGCCGGCACCTCACGGGCCCGTTCGATCCAGGTCATCGCCGTCTCGACCCGGCCGTCGGCCAGCAGGGCGCCCGCGTACGAGGCCAGGGCATGCCGCCGCGAGAAGAGCAGCGACGGCGTGCCCGTATCGGTGGCGATCGGCGCCAGCAGCCCGATCGCGGTCGCCGCGTCACCGGCCCGCAGCCGCGCCTCGGCCAGCAGCACCCGCGGGCCGACCTGGGCCGGGGCGAGCGGGTTGTGCGGCTCCACGGCGGTCATCACCCGGCGCGCGTCGGCCTCGGCCTGCGCCAGGTCGCCCCGGTGGATGGCCACGAAGCCACGCAGCGTGCCGGCCATGCCGAGCAGGAGCGGGTGGCCGGTCTTGTCGGCGTAGCCCAGAGCGTCGGTCAGCAGGTCGAAGGCGTGGTCGAACTCGCCGAGCCCGCGGGCGATGGCCCCACGGACGACCAGGGCCAGACCCCGGCCCCAGTCGTCGGCCACCGCGTTGAAGTCCCGGTACGCCCGGCGGGCCTCACCGTCGGCCTCGGCCAGCTCGCCGAGCTCGGCCGCCGCGTACGCCTCCACGGCCCGCAGCGTGCCCACCGCCCAGCCCTCGCCGACCCGGTCGCCGAACGGCAGGAAGACCCGGGCCAGCCGGCGCGACTCCTGCAGGCGGCCGGCCAGCAACCGGGCGAAGGCCGTGGTGCCGCGCAGCCAGGAGCGGCCCACCGGGTCGCCCAGCTCGGCGAAGAGTCGCGCCGCCCGGCCGAGCACGGCGTCCGTACCGGCGAAGTCGCCCCGGGTCGTGGTCACCCAGGCCAGGTTCTGCAGCGCCCAGGCCTGCCCGTGCCGGTCGCCGGCGGCCAGTGTCACCTGGTAGGCCGCGGCGAACCGGCTGCTGGCCTGGCTGAGCCGGCCGCCCAGGAAGTCGGCCATGCCGAGGCGGCGCATCGCGTTCGCCCGCTCGGGCAGCAGCTCGGCCTCGGTAGCGACCTCCAGCGCTTCCTGCCAGACCGCCACCGCCTTGTTCGTGTCGCCCAGCGCCTCGTGCGCGCGGCCGACCACGAGCAGCGCCTCGGCCTTGCTGACCGGCTCGCCGTCGGCGCTCACGGCGATCTTCTCGCCGTACTCGAGTGCTTCCTCGGCTCGGCCCAGCCGCAGCAGCGCCCGGGCGTAGACGAGCTGGTCGGGCAGGGGCAGCACACCGTCGGGAGCGAGGTGGGCGGCGCGTTCCGCGTACTCGATCGAGGCGCCGGGCTCGATGTTGGCCAGCGCCCGCCGGGCCATCCGGCCCAGTGCGGCCACACCCAGCGGCGCCACGTCCCGCACGGCGGCGTCGGGCCGCAGGCGCACGGCGTCGGCCAGGTCGACCGCGCACTCGGCGTGGGTGGCCACGAACGCGTCCCGCTCGTTCTCGCTCAGGCTCAGCCGGCTCGCGCTGTCGTAGCCGAGCCGGTCGATCGCCTCGGGCGCGGCCCAGTTGGCCAGGTAGGAGTGCCGGTCGGCCAGGTCGGCCTTGCCGATGCCGGAATAGGCGGCCTCGCGCATCAGCGGCGTCGTGAAGGCGTAGCCGCCACGGACCCGGTGCAGCATGCGGCGCTGAAGCAGCTCGTCGACCGAGCGTTCCAGCTCGACCGCGGCCACCGCGCCGGGCCGGGCGTCGCTGGCCGCGCGGCGCTCGCGCAGCGCCTCGACCACGCCCGAGGGCACCGTGTCGCCGACCACGGCGGCGTCGCGCAGCACCGACCGCGGCTCCGGCGGCAGCGCGTCGATGCGGGCGGCCAGGACGGCGGCCAGGTCACGCGAGAGCAGCTGGCGGCCGAGGGAGCCGTCGGCCAGCATCCACTTGCCGGCCGCGTTGGCGCCGACGGCCGGGGTGAGCGCGCCCCGCTCCATCAGCAGCGTGACCATCTCGGCCAGGTAGAACGGGTTGCCCTGGGCGGTGGCGAGCAGCCGGTCGGTGTCCGGCTGCGGCAGCTTGCCGCCGTTCAGATAGGAGGTGAGCAGCCGGGACGCGTCCGCGCCGCGCAGCGGCGGCAGCGTGTGCACCTCGGCGTCGGCCATCCGGGTCAGCGCGCCGGCCGTGCGCACCAGCTCGGGCCGGCCGAGCAGCAGCACCACCACCGGGCCGTCGAGCAGCGAGAGGGTCCGGCCGAGAGCGTCCACGGTCGACGCCGTCGCGTCGTGCAGGTCGTCGACGATGACCACGAGCGGGGTCTCGGCGGCGAGGGCGGACAGCAGCTCGGCCACCGCGACCGAGATGGCGTCGGCGTCCAGCCGCTTGGTCGGCTGCCAGTCGGCGCTGGCCGCGGGGCCGACCGGGTTGGCCGGCGCCTCGCCGTAGCCGAGCAGGGCCAGCAGCCGGTCGATGTCGAGCTGGACCGGGCCCAGCCGGCTGGCCAGCTTGCGCAGGCGCTCCTCGACCACCGTGCGGCCGACCGTGGACACCACGTCCTTGGGCAAGCCGACCGATTTACGCACCAGGTCGGCCAGGGGCGCGAAGCGGCGGCGCTCGCCGAACGCGCGGCAGCGCACCCGCAGCACCCGGGCCCCGGCGTGCGCGGCGTACCGCCCGTTGCCGACGTCGTAGCCGGCGGCCAGTCGCTTGACCTCGCCCGCGAACCGGGACTTGCCGATGCCGGCCTCGGCCGTCATGACCATGACCCGTGGCGTACCGGCGTCGATCGCCTCGGCCAGCCGGCCGGCCACCCGGCCCAGCTCGGTCTCGCGGCCGACGAACGGCGCCTCGTCGCCCAGACCCGATCGGGTGCCGGGCGCGTCGTGCAGGCCGAGCAGTTCGAACGCCGGCACCGGCTCGCGCTTGCCCTTGAGCCGCAGCGGGCGCAGCTGCCGCCAGGAGGCGATGTGCCGGGTACCGCCGCTGGTGCGCGAGCCGGCGTAGACGGCGCCGACGGCGGCCGCGTCGGCCAGCCGGGCCGCCGTGTTCACGGTGTCGCCGATGACTGTGTACTCGATGCCGGCCTGCATGCCGGCGACCACCTCGCCGGTGTTGAGGCCGACCCGCAGGCCGAGGGGGGCGCCACCACCGCGCTCGTCGTCCAGCACCCGCCGGACGGCACGCTGCATGCTCAGCGCGGCGCGCACGGCCCGCTCGGCGTCGTCCTCGTGCGCCACCGGGGCGCCGAAGACCGCCATGATGCCGTCGCCGGTGAGCTTGTCGACGTGCCCGCCGAACGTCTTCACCGCGCCGGCCAGGGCGGCCAGGACGCGGTCGGTCACCGCGCCCACCCGTTCCGGGTCGAGGTCCTCCGACCAGGAGGTGAAGTCGGACAGGTCGCCGAAGAGCACGGTCACGATGCGCCGCTCGGCCGCCGGCAGGGTCGCCGCGGCCGGCAGAGCGGCGCCGCAGTTGTGGCAGAAACGGGCGCCCGGGATGGCGACGGTTCCACACACAGGACAGGTCACAGCCGATCCAACCCGCCTGCGAGTGTTCCTGATTCCCGGTTTTTGTGATTCAGGTAATCCAGCTGGGCCGCGGCCGACCAGATCGCCGCGAACCGGACGGCCGGATCGATGTCGGGGTAAACGATGTCGACGACCTGCTCGGCCGTCTCGGCGCCGGCCCGCATCGCCGCCGTGACCTGGGCCAACCGCTCCTCGCGATGGGACAGGTATTCCCGGGCCACCACCGACACGTCGTCCCGGGCCGGTCCGTGGCCGGGCAACATCAGAATTTTTTCGTACGCGCTGAGGCGCCGGAGACTCGACAGGTACTTGCCGAGGTCGCCGTCGGGGTGCGCGACCACCGTCGTGCCCCGGCCCAGGATGGTGTCGCCGGTGAACAGGGCCTCGCCGTTCACCAGGAAGCTGACCGAGTCGGCGGTGTGGCCCGGCGTGGCCAGCACCTCGACCGTCAGGCCGTCGACGGGAAGGTGCCCGCTCACCATCGGCTCGGCCGGGATCGCGTGCGCCGGATCGGCCGCCAGCACCGGGGTGCCGCCCAGAAGCTCGGACAGACGGGCCGCACCCTCGACATGGTCGTGGTGACCGTGAGTAATCAAGATGGCGTGGAACGGGCCGTGGCCGGCGATCCGGCGCAGGTGGGACTCGTCCAGCGGACCCGGATCGATCACGACGCCGCGGGTCTCGCCGGGCGCGCGCAGCACCCACGTGTTCGTGCCGTCCAGGGTCATCGGCCCCGGGTTAGGCGCGCGGAGCAGCGTCACCCAGTCCGGTAGCCCCTCAGGCGCAGCACCCCCCATGCGCGAAATCCTACGTCGCGCATGGGGTGAACGGAGAGGACCGGATGTGCGATCTCAGTGCCTGCTCAGGTTACGGATAGCAACCAAAAAGGTTGAAAGATCAGGTTCTGTTAACCGGTACTGCTACTCGGCCAACTCGACGATGACCTCGACCTCGACCGGCGCGTTCAGCGGCAGCTCGGCCACGCCGACCGCGCTGCGGGCGTGCCGGCCCTGCTCGCCGAAGACGTCACCGAACAGATTCGAGGCTCCGTTGATGACACCGGGCTGACCAGTGAATCCGGGCGCCGACGCCACGAAGCCGGTCAGCTTCACGACCTTGCCGACCCGGCCCAGGCCGACCAGCGACTCGATCGCGGCCATCGCGTTGAGGGCGCACAGCCGGGCCAGCTCGGTGCCCTGCTCCGCCGTGACCTCGGCGCCGACCTTGCCCTCGTACGGCAGCTTGCCCTCGACCAGCGGAAGCTGCCCGGAGACGTACACGTAGTTGCCCGTTTGCACCGCCGGGACGTAGGACGCCAGCGGCGGCACGACGGTCGGCAGGGTCAAACCCAGTTCGGCGAGCTTGGCGTACGCGTCCACGCCGCCCTCGCCGGCGATCGGCAGCGTCACGATTTCGCCCGCTTCATGTAGGCCACCAGCTGGTCCGGGTTCGGGCCCGGAACGACCTGAACCAATTCCCAACCGTCCTCGCCCCAGTTGTCGAGGATCTGCTTGGTCGCGTGGACCAGCAGGGGCACGGTCACGTACTCCCACTTCTGCATCGCTGCTACTCCCCTGATCGTCGGTACCGCGCCCAGCTTAGGGCCCACGATCGGGCCGATTTGACTAGGCTGAGCAAGCCGGACATCGCACATCACGGAGGGCGACATGACGCACCCGCAGGGCGGTCAACCGGGGCACCCGGAGCCCGAGCCGGTGCCCACGCCCGAGCCGCCCCAGCCGATCCCGCCGGACGAGCCGATCCCGGCGCCCGAGCCGCCACATGTCTCCTTCATCGACGCGGCCCCCGAGCCCGCCGAGCGGGAGTGGCCGCCGCCCGGCGCCTTCGCCGACGAGACCGCCGGCCACGACCAGACCCCCCACGACCAGACCCAGGTCATTCCGGCCGGCGCCGGCTGGCAGGCCCCGCCGCCGACCTCGCCGTGGCACGCCCAGCACGAGGCGCCCGGCGAGTGGCAGACCACCCCGCCGGAACACCTGGCCTACCACCACTCCGTGCTGCCCGCCGCCCCGCCCGAGCCCATCTGGGCCGGCCCGCCGCAGCAGCCGAGATCCCGCAAGGGCGCCCTGTGGGTCTCGGTGGCGCTGGCCGGCACGCTGCTGCTCTGCGGCGGCGGCGCCGTCTCGGCGTACTTCCTGCTCCGTAACGCCGACAATCCCGGCTCGCCCGACGCGGCGACCGCCGTCGACCGCTTCCTGACCGCCGTCTACACCCAGCAGGACGCGGCGGCCGCCGACGACCTGGTCTGCCGCGAGGCCCGCGACAAGCGGAAGATCGCCGATCGGGTCGACGAGATCAAGGCGTACGCCGAGGGCTACCGCGACCCGGTGTTCCGCTGGGCCGAGCCGACGGTGGCCGGCGACGACGAGGATCGCGCCACGGTTGCGGTGCAGGTCACCATGTCGACCGCCGACGAGAAGACCGCGGCCCAGGACCTGCGGTTCACCGTGATCCGCAAGACCGGCTGGCTGGTCTGCGACGTCACCGGCTGACCGGCTCCCCGCTACCTTTGATTTCATGGGCGAGCGAGTAAGCAGGTGGCCGGCGCGGCTGCACGTGGTGACCGGCAAGGGCGGCACGGGCAAGACCAGCGTGGCCGCCGCCCTCGCCCTGGGCCTGGCCGCGGGCGGCAAGCGCACGCTGCTGGTCGAGGTGGAGAGCCGGCAGGGCATCGCCCAGCTCTTCGAGACCGAGCCGCTGCCCTACAAGGAGCTGCGGATCGCCCAGGTGGCGGGCGGCGGCGAGGTGCGCGCGCTGGCCGTCGACCCCGAGGAGGCCCTGCTCGAATACCTCGACATGTTCTACCACCTGGGCGCGGCCGGCCGGGCGCTGCGCAAGGTGGGCGCCATCGACTTCGCCACCACCATCGCGCCCGGCCTGCGTGACGTGCTGCTCACCGGCAAGGTCAAAGAGGCCACCACCCGTTCCCAGGACGGCAAGCGGGCGTACGACGCCGTGGTCCTCGACGCCCCGCCGACCGGCCGCATCGGCCGCTTCCTCAACGTCACGGCCGAGACCGCCAAGCTGGCCAAGGTCGGCCCGATCAAGACCCAGAGCGACAGCGTCGCCGCGCTGCTGCGCTCGCCGATCTCCTCGGTGCACGTGGTCACACTGCTCGAGGAGATGCCGGTGCAGGAGACGCTGGACGCGATCGCCGAGCTCAACGCGCTGCGCATCCCGGTCGGCCGGATCATCCTGAACGCCACCCGGCCCGCCCTCGTGACCGCCGGCCGGGTGACCAAAGCCGAGCTCAAGCGGGGTCTGGCCGAGGCCGGGCTGCCGACCGACGCCGGCACGGTGACCGGCCTGGCCACCGAGGTGAAGGACTACCTCACCCGGCAGGAGCTGGAGGAGACGCTGCGGGCGGAGCTCACCGAGACCGGATTGCCCCTGGTCGAGCTGCCCCTGCTGCCGCGCGGCGTCGACCAGGCCGGGCTCGACGAGCTGGCCGCGGCCCTGATGCGCGCGTGATGCGGACCGGGACACAGTCGCCGTCCGTGGGATCAAGTACGGACTACTCTGGAGTAGTGGGTGAGGTGCTGGACGTCGACGGTCTGCTCGCCGATCCGGCCATCCGGATCGTGGTCTGCTGCGGCGCCGGCGGGGTGGGCAAGACGACCACCGCGGCCGCGATCGGCCTGCGGGCGGCCGAGGTGCACGGCCGTCGCACGGTCGTGCTCACCATCGACCCGGCCCGGCGGCTGGCCCAGTCGATGGGCCTGAGCGAGCTCGACAACACGCCCCGCCAGGTCAAGGGCATCGACGGCGAGAACGGCGGCGAGCTGCACGCCATGATGCTCGACATGAAGCGCACCTTCGACGAGGTGGTGCAGCAGCACACCACGCCGCAGCGCGCCGCGGAGATCTTCGCCAACCCGTTCTACCAGGCCATGAGTTCGACCTTCGCCGGTACGCAGGAGTACATGGCGATGGAGAAGCTGGGTCAGCTGCGGTCGACCGACGAGTGGGACCTCATCGTCGTCGACACCCCGCCGTCCCGTTCGGCGCTCGACTTCCTGGACGCGCCGGCCCGGCTCTCCCGGTTCCTCGACGGCCGCATGCTGCGCATGTTGCTGGCGCCGGCGCGCTCCGGCGGCCGGAGCATGTTCAGCCTGGTCACCGCGTCTTTCGGGCTTTTCTCCCGTACGGTGCAGAAGGTCCTGGGCGCCCAGTTGCTCACCGACCTGTCGGGCTTCGTGGCCGCGCTCGACTCGATGTTCGGCGGCTTCCGGCAGCGGGCCGACGAGACGTACCGCATCCTGCAGGACCCGCAGACGGCGTTCCTGCTGGTCGCGGCGCCGGAGCGGGACGCCGTACGCGAGGCCGCGTACTTCGCCGAGCGCCTGGTGGCCGAGCGGATGCCGCTGGCCGGTCTGGTGCTCAACCGGATGCACCGCTCCGAGGTGGCCGATCTGCCGGCCGACCGGAGCGAGGAGGCCGCCGCGGAGCTGGACGCCGCCGGCGAGAACCAGCTGACCGCCGGCGCCCTGCGGATCCACGCCAACCTCGTACGGCAGACCGAGCGTGAGCAACGCGTGGCCGCCACCTTCACCGACGCTTTTCCCGCCGTGCCCTCGGTCTCCGTCACGGCGCAGCCCGCCGACGTCCATGACGTCGACGGGCTGCGGACGATCGGCGCGCTTCTCGCCTAGGCCGTGTCCTGCCGATCAGTTGATCAGTTCTGGTTGATGTGTCGGGTGTTGGGCGTGGTGAGCTGACGGACAAGGCGTGGGCGGTGATCGA
>NZ_JBICTW010000002.1:0-230068 GCF_043197815.1 Actinoplanes sp. NPDC048988
GCCGGTCGCCCTCTCAGGCCGGCTACCCGTCGTCGCCTTGGTAGGCCATCACCCCACCAACAAGCTGATAGGCCGCGAGCCCATCCCAAACCGAAAAACTTTCCACCCTCACACCATGCAGTGAAGAGTCATATTCGGTATTAGCCCCCGTTTCCGAGGGTTATCCCAAAGTCTGGGGCAGGTTACTCACGTGTTACTCACCCGTTCGCCGCTCGAGTACCCCGAAGGGCCTTTCCGCTCGACTTGCATGTGTTAAGCACGCCGCCAGCGTTCGTCCTGAGCCAGGATCAAACTCTCCAACAAAATCTTTGGAAAAGCGTCCCGGCAACAAAAAGTGTTGCCAAAGGAATCTCCCACCGACTCTCCGCAAAGAGAAGCCGGCCGGGGTATTACTTAATTGGCACTGGCTTATCAAGCACCCTGTTGAGTTCTCAAAGAACAACCGCATCCGGCTAACCGCTCCGGAGCAACCGCTCAAACTTACCTGGTCGGCGTCGCGAGCGCAAGATCTAGGATCTCGTTCGCACCGCCCAAGTTTTCCCCACGCTTCGAACCCCGCCGCCAAGCGGGTGACTCGTGAAGGTGGCCCACAGACCGGCCGACTCGATCGCTCAGCGACCTGTCCGCCCGGCTCCTGTCCGGCCCGGTAACTCTACCCGGTCGTTCTCATCGGCGCAAGTTGCCCTGTTCCGATCTCGCCCGGCCGCATTGTCCGGCTCATCACCGAAGTGCTGAGCCAGCTTACCGCGTACCCCCAGGTCCTTGGGTTTGGCCCGTCGCTTTCGCTCCGTTCCGTCCCGGTTTCCCGTGGGCAGAGAGAAAGTTACGCGACCGGACGCCGCGCATGCAAATCGACCCCCGTGCCCACTGCTCCGCCGAGACCGCCCAAAGGAGCCTCCGACCGTGAAAGAGTGGGCTCATGGGTGCTTCCGCGACGCTGGCAGCCGACGCTCTGACCGACATGATGCTCCCGTTCTGGCAGTTCGTGATCGGCACGCTTGTGCTGGTCACGGTCATCTTGTCCGTACGCAAGCTGGTTATGAGAGGCCCCTCGCGGATGGGCGGCGCCATGCTCATGGCCGGCGGGGCCGTAATCGGGCTGACAGTGTTCGGTTACTTAGTGCAGCTCCTGTGACCCCGGCAACATCAACTCAGAGCCGGCGGTTGGCCAGGCTCGGAAGCTCCTGCCGAATGCGCTCGAGCCGGTCCAGGTCGAGGTCGGCACTCACGACAGTCACCTCGTCGGGCGCCTGAACGACAACGGTCCCCCACGGGTCGACGATCATGCTCCGCCCGAAACACGTACGGCCCGGCTCGTGATCCCCGATCTGTCCCGCCGCCACCACGTAGCACTGGTTCTCGATCGCGCGAGCCCGCAGCAGAACCTCCCAGTGATCCCGTCCGGTGTGCGCCATGAACGCCGCCGGCACCACCAGGATCCGCGCCTCTCCCTCGACCGCGAGCCGCCGGTAGAGCTCGGGGAACCTCAGGTCGTAACAGATGGACAGGCCCGTCCGTACGCCGGCGATCTCCGCGACCACGGTCTCGTCCCCCGGCGCCACCGACCGGGACTCCTGATAGGAGACCCGTCCAGCGATCTCCACGTCGTACAGGTGAATCTTGCGATAGCGAGCCGCAAGCTCGCCCGAGGGCGAGAAGACCAGAGAGGTGTTGTACGTACGGCTCGCGTCCGGCCCGCTCTCATGGAACGACCCCGCGTGGACCCACATCCCCAGCTCCCGGGCCGCCCGAGCGAAGAAGGCGGCGAACTCGCCGTCGACGCCCTCGGGCTTGGGCGCGCCGTCCCCGAGGCCCAGGTAGTCCACGTACTCCGGCAGCACTGCCAGCTGAGCCCCACCCGCGGCCGCTCGTTCGAGCAGGTCCCGGGCCGTGGCCAGGTTCTTCTCCCGATCGTCCCGGGCATTCAGCTGACACACCGCAACGCGCATGACCTCAGCCTACGAGCGCCGGGAACCCACACCCAAGGCTTATTGGGTACGTGATGAGCACCGCGCCTCATCCGCGGTAAGCGGATCGTCCTCCTCGAAGCGTCCTACCAAGTGAAGGGGCAAGTCGGCTCAGGAAGGGGAGGTGCCATGACCGGTACGCCGGGCGCGGTCGAGAAGGCGCACGTAAAAGCGGCGGTGAGCGGGGGCGAACCTGGTCCAGACACGACGTCCGAGGCCGCTGTCGTAACGGACGAGCATCGCGTGGGTGACCCGGCCGGGCTCGGCTCGCAGCACCAGACGGGCGCTGACGCCCGCGGTCGCCCGCACGGCCAGCACGATCGCCTCGGGGTCGCTGCGCCGGATCCGCCAGCCCAGCACCTGACCGGGCGCCTTCAGCGGGGCCAGGCCGACGCCGAGGAACCTCCAGGCGGCGAGCATCTTGGCCCGGTCTCCCCGGGACGCCCCTTCCAGGATCCGTCTGGCCCACGCCTCCGCGCTCAGGCTCTCCCCCGTCGGGAACCCGAACCCCTCCCGGTAGTCGACCGGCTCCAGGCCGGCCAGCACGACGGTCTCGGCGCTGACTTCCGCTTCGGTGACGGCTCCATCGTCCACGCGCGCTCCTCACACGATGCCGCTACCTTGGGCGGCGCATACCCGACCACAGCACGCACGTGCCCGATTCGACGGGCTGACGCAGCGCCGACCCGACGAGACCAGTCCGAAACAAAACGACCAGACCGGACCGAGCTGAGCCGAGCTGGACCGGCTGGGCCGGCTGGCCAAGCTGAGCTGGGCTGGACCGAGCCAGGCCGAGCCGGGCAGCCGAGCCGGGCCGGGGCCCGGAGGCGAAGGGCTGGGGCCGGACGACCACGGGCGGGCCGAAACCGACGGGGGCCGAGTAGCGACGTCAGGGGCGAGCTGGAACCTCAGAGGGCGGGGGCTTTGGGTCAGGCCGAGGGCTGGGCCAGGCGCGCCTTCATGGACTCGGCCAGGGCCAGGGTGGCGGACAGGGGGCGGACCATGACGGTCAGCTCGGCTATCCGGCCGTCGGGGGTCTGGTGGATGAAGTCGCAGCCCTCGAGTTCGCGGTCGCCTATGCGGGCGCTGAAGACGAGGGCGTGGTCGAGGGCGCCGGGGGTGCTGATCTCGCGGGTGTAGCGGAAGTCTTCGAAGACCTGGACCACGGCGCGCAGGATCTCGGCGACAGCGGCGCGGCCCACGTAAGGCTTGTGAACCACGGGGCTGTGGAATACGACGTCGTCGTCCAGGAGGGCGATGGCGGCGGCGATGTCGCCCGATTCCACGGCGGCGCGGAAGGGATGGACTGCGGTCACGAGAGGGCCCCTATACTCAACAAGTTGAATAGGTGGGCATGACGCTAGCCCGGCCACGGGAGGCTGTCCAGATGTCGTTGCGACATGCGGTGCTGGCGGCGCTGTCGCGGGGCGAGGCGTCGGGTTACGAGCTGGCCAAGCGCTTCGATGTGGCGGTCGCGGACTTCTGGTCGGCCACACCCCAGCAGCTCTATCGCGACCTGGAGCGACTCGAGCGCGACGGGCTGGTGGAGGCGCGCGTGGTCGAGCAGAGCCGCCGCCCGACCAAGCGGGTCTTCACGCTGACCGAGGCCGGGCGCCGGGCCCTGCGGGAGTTCGTCCGGGAGCCGGCCCGGCCCGCTGCCATCCGCGATGAGTTTCTGGTCAAGTTGCAGGCGGCCGGCCCGGGCGACGCCGGCGCGCTCATCGTCGCCTCCGAAGCGCGCCTCGCGCGGTCGCGGGAGAAGCTCGCGCGCTACGAACGGCTGCTGGCCGAGAACGGCGACGAACCGGGGCCGTATCTGACGCTCATGGCCGGGATCATGTACGAGCAGCAGAACATCCGCTGGACCGAGCTGGTGCTGCAGCGGCTGCGCGACGAGGAAGGTGCGGCGTGACACGGCGGGTTGAGATTGAGCAAGCGGTTCCGGGGCTGCGGGAGTACGCGCGGGACGCCACCCGGCTGCGGCCGGTGCCGGGTGAGCCGGGAGTGGCCGAGAGCTCGGTGGGTGGGCCTCTGCTGTGGCCGGCCGACGAGGCGTGGCCGCTGTGCACCGATGGCGACCACTACCTCGATCGGCTCCTGACGGTCGAGACGGTGTGGCGGCAGCGGCGGATCTACGCGGCGGCGGAGGCGCGGGCGGCGGCCACGGGGAAGCCGTATGAGGTGACCGACGCCGAGCGGGCCGAGCTGCCGGGAAACGACTACTCGGAACCGCATGCGGCGGCACGTCAGGCGATCGCGTTCGTGCCGGTGGCTCAGCTGTATCGGCGGGACGTGCCGGGGATCGACTGGCCGGCGGGTGCGGACCTTCTCCAGGTGTTGTGGTGTCCGCTCGATCACGAGTCGACGGGATACAACCCGCGCGTGGAGCTTCGGTGGCGGCGGGCCGCCGACGTCGGGGCGACGCTCGAGAGCGTGCCGCAGCCGGCGGTCGTCAACGAGGACTATCTGGTCACCCCCTGTGTGGTGCGGCCCGAGGTGGTCCGGGAGCACGAGTACGACGGGCTGCTGCCGGACAGGCTGCGGAAACAGGCCGAGCGGTGGGCTGCGCGGCGCGGGCTCGACTACGACGACGATCTGTCGGTGGCGCCCGGGTGGAAGGTCGGCGGGTACGCCAGCTGGGCACTGAGCGACTGGCACGCGGTGGACTGCGTGGCGTGCGGCAGCCCGATGAAGCTGTTGATCACCGCGGCGTCCAGCGAGGACGACGGCGCTCCCCGGACCCCCACGGACGTGGTCATCGGGCGGGGCTATTCGCTGTACGTCTTCGTGTGCCCCCAGGACGCCCGCCACCCGGTCGGCACAGCCATGCAGTGAGCCACCCCGCCCGCCGAGCCACAGCCAGAGCGATCACAAGGCGAACGGCTGGGGTGCTGAAGCACGGTCGGGGCCAGGCGCGGGGTGAGGCGACGGGCCCGCCCGGCGGGCGGGCGCGGAGGGCGAGTGGCTACGGCCCGGCCGCTGCGGGCGGTGGTGATTTCTTGCGGTTGGGGTGGTTGTGCGCCCGTACAGAAAAACCGCCGTCTCTCGTGAGGAGAGACGGCGGCATTCGGTGAGTGTCAGGCCGACTTTTCCTCGCGCTCGCGGCGGCGGCGGCCGACGAACTCGCGCGGGACGATCGTGGGGTTGACGTTCTCGAGGACCACCTCGCGGGTGATGACCACGCGGGCGGCGTCCGGGTTGCTCGGGACCTCGTACATCACGGAGAGCAGGACCTCTTCCATGATGGCGCGCAGGCCCCGGGCGCCGGTGCCGCGGAGCATGGCCTGGTCGGCGATGGCCTCGAGGGCGCCCTGGTCGAACTCCAGCTCGACGCCGTCGAGCTCGAACAGGCGCTGGTACTGCTTCACGTAGGCGTTGCGCGGCTCGGTCAGGATCTTGATGAGCGCCTCGCGGTCGAGGTTGCGCACCGTGGTGATGACCGGCAGACGGCCGATGAACTCGGGGATCAGGCCGAATTTCAGCATGTCCTCGGGCATGACCTTGCTGAAGATGTCGTCGGTCTTGCGCTCGGAGATCGAGCGCAGGTTGGCGCCGAAGCCGACGCCGCCGTGGCCGACGCGGGACTCGATGATGCGGTCCAGACCGGCGAAGGCGCCGCCCACGATGAACAGCACGTTCGTCGTGTCGATCTGGATGAACTCCTGGTGGGGGTGCTTGCGGCCACCCTGCGGCGGCACGTTGGCCACCGTACCCTCAAGGATCTTGAGGAGGGCCTGTTGGACGCCCTCACCGGAGACGTCGCGGGTGATCGACGGGTTCTCGCTCTTGCGGGCGATCTTGTCGACCTCGTCGATGTAGATGATGCCCTGCTCGGCGCGCTTCACGTCGTAGTCGGCGGCCTGGATGAGCTTGAGCAGGATGTTCTCGACATCCTCACCGACATAACCCGCTTCGGTCAGCGCCGTGGCGTCGGCGATCGCGAACGGGACGTTGAGCATCCGCGCGAGCGTCTGGGCCAGGTGCGTCTTGCCGCAGCCGGTGGGGCCGATGAGCATGATGTTGGACTTGGCCACCTCGACGTCGCTGCCCCCGCCGGGGGCCCCGCTCGACTCGGCCTGAATCCGCTTGTAGTGGTTGTAGACGGCCACGGACAGGGCCTTCTTGGCCTGCTCCTGACCCACCACGTACTGGTCGAGGAACTGGCAGATCTCCATCGGCTTGGGAAGCTCTTCCCACTTCACCTCGCCGGTTTCGGCCAGCTCTTCCTCGATGATCTCGTTGCAGAGGTCGATGCACTCGTCGCAGATATAGACCCCGGGGCCCGCGATGAGCTTCTTGACCTGCTTCTGGCTCTTCCCACAGAAGGAGCACTTCAGTAGGTCGCCGCCGTCGCCGATCCGTGCCACCTACGTACTCCTTGTGCTCATCGGCCGACTGCTGCCGGCCCGGAACCGAGGTCGAATCGCCCCGTTGCCTTCTCATCGTCTGCCGAACCGCGTAACTGAGGCTGCATGCTCGACGTTACCCGCAAAGGGGCCGTTCTCCGACCCCCCAAAACGGGCGTGTCAGGGGTCGGCCAGTCTAACTCGGGCCGGCCGGCCCCTGACGATACGCTTCTCTCAGCTGCCGCTGCCGACGGCCTGGAGGGTCTTCTTGCGGCTGACCAGGACGGTGTCGACGATGCCGTACTCCTTGGCCTCGGCCGCCGTCATGATCTTGTCGCGGTCGACGTCCTTGCGGACCTGCTCCACCGTACGGCCGGTGTGGCGAGAGATCATCTCCTCCATCTGCGACCGCATGCGGAGGATCTCGCGAGCCTGGATCTCGATGTCCGAGCCCTGGCCGTAACCACCCTCGGTGGCCGGCTGGTGGATCAGCACCCGGGAGTGCGGCAGCGCGAGACGCTTGCCCGGGGTGCCACCGGCGAGCAGCACGGCCGCGGCGCTGGCGGCCTGGCCGAGGCAGACCGTCGAGATGTCCGGACGCACGTACTGCATGGTGTCGTAGATCGCCGTCATGGCGGTGAAGGAGCCACCGGGCGAGTTGATGTACATCGTGATGTCACGGTCCGGGTCGGAGCTCTCCAGCGTCAGCAGCTGGGCCATCACGTCGTTCGCCGACGCGTCGTCCACCTGCACGCCGAGGAAGATGATCCGGTCCTCGAACATCTTGTTGTACGGGTTCGTCTCCTTCATCATCCCGTTCGAAGAACGCTCGATGAAGGACGGCAGCACGTAGCGGTTGGTCACCGGCGCGAACCCGCGAGGCGTCGTCAGGTCAGTCATAGTTCCGCTCCTCAGTTCAGCGTTCCGGCGCCCTCGGGAACCTGAGTGGCCCCGGTGATCACCTGGTCGATGAAGCCGTAGTTCTTGGCCTCCTCCGCCGTGAACCAGCGGTCACGGTCGGAGTCGCGCTCGATCTGCTCCTGGGTCTGGCCCGTGTGGAAGGCGACCCGCTCCTGGAACATGCGCTTGGTGTAAAGCATCTGCTCGGCCTGAATGGCGATGTCGGCGGCCGTGCCGCCCATGCCGCCCGAGGGCTGGTGCATCATGATCCGCGCGTGCGGCAGCGAGTAACGCTTGCCGGGAGCGCCGGCGCAGAGCAGCAGCTGCCCCATCGACGCGGCCATGCCCATCGCGACGGTCGAGACGTCGTTGTCGATGAACTGCATCGTGTCGTAGATCGCCATACCCGAGTAGACCGAGCCACCGGGCGAGTTGATCCACAGGTTGATGTCGCGCTCGGGATCCTCTGCGGAAAGCAGCAGCAGCTGCGCGCAGATGCGGTTGGCCACCGAGTCGGTCACCTCGCTGCCGAGGAAGATGATGCGCTCACGCAGCAGGCGGTTGTAGACCGAGTCGTCGAGGTTGCCACTGATTGAGTCACCGCGCAGCAGGGGGCTCGCGGGGAGGTGAAGATCGGTCATGGCAGCCCTTCAACAGCTAGCCGGCAGGTTGTCCGTCGTACGCCCAACCTAACCGGTGGAATGGGCAACGGCTTCCCGCTCGGGCAGGTGTTCGCTGACAGCGCACGCGCCCGGGAAAAAGCAGAGAGCCGCCACCCCAGGGGTGGCGGCTCCCGCCGTACAAAATCAGTGGTTGTGGCCCTCGTGGCCGTGCTCCTCGTCCGAGGCGGCCCGCAGATCGTCGAGCGTGAGGACGTTGCCCTCGGCGTCCTTCATCTCGACCTGCTCCATCACCGAGGCCAGCGCCTTGCCGCGGCGCACGTCGCCGAACACGGCGGCCGCCGCGCCCGACTGGACCAGCTGGTCGTAGTACTGCTGCGGCTGCATCTGGGCGCGCTGCGCCCGGTGCACGATCTCGTGACCGAACTCGTCGTCGGAGACCTGCACGTCCTCCGCGTCGGCGATGGTGTCGAGCAGCAGCTGGATCCGGACGCCCTCCTGGGCCGCCTCGGTCAGCTCCTGGTCGATCTGCTCCTCGGTCTTGTCCTCGGAGGTGAGGTAGTCCTGCAGGGTCGCGCCGATCCGCTCCAGCTGGTCGGTCATCGCCTGCTTACGGCCCTCGACCTCGTCCTTGACGACACCCTCGGGAGCGGGGATCTCGGCCGCCTCGACGAGCTGCTTGAGCGCCTCGTCGCGAGCCGCGTAGATCTGCTCGACCTTCTTGACCTTGGTCAGCCGCTCACGCAGGTCGTTCTTCAGCTCGTCGAGCGTGTCGAACTCGCTCGCCAGCTGGGCGAACTCGTCGTCGATCTCGGGGAGCTGCTTGTCCTTGACGCTGCGAACGGTCACGGCCACCTGCGCGTCCCGGCCGGCGAAGTCGCCGCCCACGAGCTGAGTGGTGAACGTGGCGTCCTCACCGGCCGACATGCCCACGAGCACCTCGTCGAGACCCGGAAGCAGCTGCTTGCTGCCGACCTCGTGCGAGATGTTGGTGGCCGAGCCGCCCGGCACCTCCTCGCCGTCGACGGTGGCGTTCAGGTCGAGCTGCACGTAGTCGCCCTCGGCGGCCGGGCGCTCCACGGTCTTGAGGGTGGCGAAGCGCTCACGCAGGCCGTTGATCTGCTCGTCGATCTCGTTGTCGCCGATCTCGACGGCCGGGACCTCCACCTTGATGGTGGACAGATCCGGCACCGCGATCTCGGGCCGCACATCCACCTCGGCGGTGAACTTCAGCGGCTCGTTGTCGGCGAACTCGGTGATCTCGACCTCGGGCCGGCCCAGGGTCTTGACGTCGTGCTCACGCACGGCGGCCAGGATCTGCTGCGGGATGGCTTCCTGAACCGCCTCGTTCAGGACCGCGCCACGCCCGACACGCTGGTCGATGACCGCTGCCGGGATCTTGCCGCGACGGAAGCCCGGCACCTGCACCTGCGCGCCGATCTCCCGGTACGCCTTCTGCAGGCTCGGCTTGAGCTCGTCGAACGGCACCTCGATAGCGAGCTTCACCCTCGTCGGGCTCAGAGTCTCGACGGTGCTCTTCACAGGCGTACTCCTTGTTGCTGCCGATAGTTGATGTCAGTCGGGGTGGCGGGATTTGAACCCACGGCCCCTCGCTCCCAAAGCGAGTGCGCTACCAAGCTGCGCCACACCCCGTGGCGTCGGCCAGTGTATGCGGTCCGCTTCCCCATGCGTGCGCTGGAGTCACCTCAGGCACCTATCCGGTTCGCAAAGCCCGGAGATGACCCAGTAAGCTATGCGAGCGGACCCCGTCCAGACGGGGACGTTGCGGGCGTAGCTCAATGGTAGAGCCTCAGTCTTCCAAACTGATTACGCGAGTTCGATTCTCGTCGCCCGCTCTCCTTTGGGACCCTCATGTCCGCGGAGTGCGCGGACGGTGGCGGATCGCCATACCTGCCTGGGGGCCGAGCCCCCAGACCCCCACGGTGCGGACCGGTTGCGGGTGGTGCGTGGCTGAGGTTCGGGGCTGGTGGTACGTGGGTGGCGGTTCGCCCATCCTCCTTTGGGATCCTCATGTCCGCGGAGTGTGCGGACGGTGGCGGATCGCCATGCCTGCCTGGGGGCCGAGCCCCTCGGACGCCCACGGGTGGACCGGTTGCGGGTGGTGCGTGGCTGAGGTTCGGGGCTGGTGGTACGAGGGTGGCGGTTCGCCCGCCCTCCTTTGGGATCCTCATGTCCGCGGAGTGTGCGGACGGTGGCGGATCGCCATACCTGCCCGGGGGCCGAGCCCTCGGACGCCCACGGGGTGGACCGGTTGCGGGTGGTGCGTGGCTGAGGGGTCGGGGCTGGCTGTACGTGGGGTGGCGGTTCGTCGGGAGCGGCGTTGTCTGCGGGCGATGCGTGGCGGCGGGGTGGGCGCCGCGGGTGAGGTTCGGGGCTTGGTTGGGCGGTGGGTGATCCTTGGGCTACGGGCCCCTACCAAAGTAGCTTTTGGGCGGTCGACTGGGCTCTCTACCGTGAAGTCATGGCTGGCCCTGAGCCCTCTGTGATGTGGATACGGCCGCCCCGGTGGCGGGTGGATCGGCGGTTCGTGCTGTGGCGGACGCTGCAGGCGCTGTTCTGGGGTGTCGGGGTTCTGGAGATTCTCGGCGCCGTCTTCTGGTGGGTCGAAGGGAGCCGGGGCTGGCTCGGGCCGGTGCTGGTGGGGCTCGCCGTGGTGTACGCGGTGAACGTGGCGGTCATGCCGGGGTGGCGTTATCGGGTGCATCGGTGGGAGACGACCGATGACGCGGTGTACGCGCTCGAGGGGTGGCTCACCAAGAAGTGGCAGATCGTGCCGCTGTCGCGGATACAGAGCATCGACACCGAGGCGGGGCCGCTGCAGCAGGTGCTCGGGATCGCGACGATCAAGGTGACCACGGCGTCGAGCGAAGGCAAGATCTCGATCGAGGGGCTTGACGTACGCGTGGCGCGGGAGACCGTGGAGCGGCTGCGTGAAGTCACGGCGGCCACGCCGGGGGACGCGACGTGAGCGGCGACGGGTGGCGGCGGCTCAGCGTCCGGGTCGTGTACATGGATCTGATCCGGGCGGCGATCTCGTGTGGGGTCGGCTATCTGGGGGCTGTCGCCTTCAACGACGGCGGGCCGGTGTGGGCGCTCGTCGCCGGGTCGGTGGCCGGCTTCCTCGGCGCGTTGTCCGACCTCGTGCGGTGGCTGACCACGCGCTACCGGGTCACCTCCACCGCAGTGGAGATGCGCAGCGGGTGGGCGGCCAAGCGGCACCGGACGGTGGCGCGGGATCGGATCCGTACCGTGGACAGCTCGGCCAAGCTCGTGCCCCGGCTGTTCCGGCTGCGGGTGGTGCACATCGGGTCGGGTGAGCAGGCGTCGTCGTTCACGCTGAACGCCCTGGACAGCGGGCACGCGGCCCGGCTGCGCCGCGAGTTGCTGCCGAGCGAGCCGGTGAGCGCGGAGGAACCCGCCGCCGGGAACGCGCTCGCGCGGCTGAGATGGCAGTGGGTGCCGCTCAACATGGTCTCCGCGTGGGGGCCGATCGTGGTGGCCGGTCCGCTCTTCGCCCTGTACTGGTTCCTGCGGCCGTTCGGCGTCGACCTGGTGAGCGTGGGGCGGGACGCGCTGGGCTGGGACTCGCGGAGCCTGACGGCGAATCTCCTCCTGTGCGCGGTCATCGTCTACCCGCTGGGGGTGGCCGCCTCGGCGGCCGCCTTCCTCGCCGAGAACTGGGGATTCGAGCTCGCCCGGGAGGGCGACGCCCTGGTGACTCGGCGGGGCCTGTTCACCACCCACACCCTGCAGCGCGACGACCGGCGGATGCGCGGGCTGGCCTTCAGGGAACCCCTCGCCTGGCGCTGGCTGCGCCTGACCGAGACCAGCGTCGTCACCACCGGGCTGCGGCAGACGGCCGACGCTCCGTCCGGCGCCCTGCTGCCCCGGCTGCGGATGGCCGAAGCCCGCGAGATCGCCGCCCAACTGCTGCCGGACGGGCGCCGGCCGCTGGAGGCCGAGCTGCTGCCGCACCCCCTGGGCGCACTGCGGAGGCGGCTCGGCTGGGCCGTCGGCGGACCCGTACTGGCCTCCATCGTCTTGCTGTTCTTCGAAGGCTGGTTCTGGCCGCTGGCCCTGCTGCCGATCACGCTGGCGCTGGCCGTGGTGGCCTATCGGTCGCTGGGACATGCCCTGGACGGGCCTTATCTGGTGGTACGGCGTGGGGCGCTCAGCCGGAACACGGTCGCCCTGCGGCGCGGCGCGGTGATCGGCTGGACGTTGCGGCAGTCGCTTCCGCAGCGCTGGGGCGGCCGGATGACCGTCGGCATCGCCACCGCGGCCGGCGAACGCCACTACGAGGCACCGGACATGAGCGTGGAGCAGGCGCTGGCCTTCGTCAGTGGGGCCACGCCCGAGCTGGCGGCGCGGTTCATCGACCGCACAGAAGAGGGCGGGCGGGGCGCAGCGCCGGGCCGCCACCCAGCGCTGCGCGTCTGCACCCGTTCCGACGTGCGGGCGTCAACGTAACGGAATACTTCGACGCAGGTCTATGAAGAGAACATTAAGCCTTGACATGTGACCTATTGGTCTCATAACTTTGCGTCATGGCCGACGACGACCTGGTGTTCAAGGCACTGGCCGACCCGAGCCGGCGCTTCCTGCTCGACCTGCTCTTCGCGCGTGACGGCCGCACGCTCACCGAGCTCGAGTCCGAGCTGGCGATGACGCGCTTCGGGGTCGCCAAACACCTGAAAGTCCTGGAGGAGGCGGGTCTCGTCGTCACGCGCCGCTCGGGACGGGAGAAGCTGCACTTCCTCAATCCCGTACCGATCCGGCAGATCCACGACCGCTGGATCGACAAATTCACGGAGCGTCACGTCACCGCACTTCTCGATCTCAAGAACGCGCTGGAGGAAGAGTCATGACCACCGAGACCACCCAGGTGTACCGCGTCTGGATCAAGGCGAGCCCGGAGCGGATCTGGGCCGCCATCACCGATCCCGAGTGGACCTCGCGGTACGCGTACGCGGCGCCCGTGGACTACGAGCTCAAGCCCGGTGGCGCCTACCGGGCCCACGCCACCCAGGAGATGAAGGACTTCGGGAAGGCCAACGGCTTCGAGGTGCCCGACGTCATCGTGGACGGCGAGGTGATCGAGGCCGATCCGCCGCGCCGGCTCGTGCAGACCTGGCGCATGTTGATGGACCCGGGCACGGCGGCCGAGCCGTTCACCACGATCACGTACGAGATCGAGGAGGCCAAGATGCAGCCGGGCGTCCACAAGCTGACGCTCACCCACGAGGTCACCAACGCGCCGAGGACGGCCGCCATGGTCGCCGGCACCGAGGACGACGGCGCGGGCGGCGGCTGGGCGTGGATCCTCAGCGACCTCAAGACGCTGGTCGAGACCGGCTCCAGCCTCGCCGGACGATAGCCGGCAGGACGAAAGCCGGCAGGACGAAAGCCGGCAGGACGAAAGCCGGCAGGGCGAAAGCTGGCGGGCGAAAGCTGGCAGATGGTGCACGATCCGGCCGGGCTCCGAAGCGCCACACGGAGCCCGGCCGGGGCTAACCTCCCGCAGTGACCCTTCTCTGGATCGCTCTCATCGTGATCGGCATCGTCATGATCGCCGCAGCCGTGTGGCCCAGTGTCCGCCCCGGCCGCGCTCGCGACCATGACCGGCACGACCGGACGTGACGGGCGGCTGGCAGACTCGTCGGCGTGACCGAGGGTGAGCTTCAGACGTACAGCCTCGTGGAGCTCGCCGTCGACCGGCTGCGCCGGGAGATTCTGAGCGGCCGGACCGATCCCGGCGAGCGCCTGGTCGAGGAGCAGCTGACCCGCCGGCTCGGCATCAGCCGGGCGCCGCTGCGCGAGGCCATGCGCTTGCTCGCGCAGCAAGGCCTGGTCGAGCACATCCCCCGCCGCGGGGCCCGGGTGGCCACGCTCTCCGACGACGACGTGCGCGAGCTCTACGAGGTGCGCGACGTGCTGGAGCGGCACGCCGTGGCCTCGATGCCGGCCGCTCCTGACCTGACCGCGCTGCGAGCCGCCCTCGGCGCCATGCGCGAGGCGACCGAGGCCGGCGACCGGCTGGAGCTGGCCAACGCCCACCGGCGTTTTCACACCGAGGTGGTCGCGCTGGGCGGCAACCGCCAGCTCGCCGACCTCTACAGCTCGGTTCTGGTCCGCATCCAGCTCTACATGGCGGTCAACATGCGCCGGGAGGCCGAGGCGGCTCGGGCCGCCGACGGCGTACGGCGCCACGAACGCCTGTTCGCCGCCGTCGAGCGCGGCGACGCCGAGGGCATCGCCGCGGCCCTGAGCGATCATGGCGCGCGCACCTACCTGACGTAGCGAAATCGGCTCGTTACAAAGCTGGATCGGCACGGAAACGGAATTGTCGACAATCGACGATGTGGAGGCACATGCGAGCGTCGATGAATTCCTGTCCCACCGAAGATCACCGGGCGTCTGGATCAGCACCTTCAGCGCCGCCGAGCTGCACGCACAGGCCGATCGGGTCGATCCGCGACAACCGCTGGCCGGGCTGACCTTCGCGGTCAAGGACAACATCGACGTGGCCGGGCTGCCGACCACCGCCGCCTGCCCCGAGTTCGCGTACGAGCCGGAACGCAGCGCGCCGGTCGTCCAGCGCCTGGTCGACGCCGGGGCGATCGTCGTCGGCAAGACCAACCTCGACCAGTTCGCGACCGGGCTGACCGGCTGCCGCTCCCCCTACGGCACCCCCGAAAGCGTCTTCGGCGGCGGGCTCATCGCGGGCGGGTCCAGCTCGGGCTCGGCCGTCGCGGTCGCGGACGGATCGGTCTCGTTCGCCCTCGGCACCGACACCGCGGGCTCGGGGCGCGTGCCGGCCGCGCTCAACGGGATCATCGGCGTCAAACCCACCCGCGGCCTGCTCAGCACGCTCGGCGTCGTGCCGGCCTGCCGCTCACTGGACTGCGTGTCGGTCTTCGCCCCGGCGGTGGCGGCGGCCCGCCGCGTCTTCCGGGCCGCTCGGGGACGCGTACCCCGGGACCCCTGGGGTTCGGAGGGTGACCGGCCGCTGCTGGCGGAACCGAGGATCGGGATCGCCGACGGGCTGGATTTCTTCTCCGACGCCGGGCAGGAGAAAGCGTACGGGCGGATCGGCGGTGACGCCGTCGTGGACGTCGCGCCGCTGCTGGAGGCCGGTGACCTGCTCTATCGCGGTCCGTGGGTCGCCGAGCGGCTGGCCGACCTCGACGGTCACCTGGAGAAGATGCTGCCGGTCACGCGGCAGGTGCTGGAGGCCGGGTACGCCTTCACCGCCGCCGACGCCTTCCGGTCCCAGCACCGCCTGCGGGAGCTGAAGGCCGAGGCCGAGCGGATGTGGGAACGGATCGACGTGCTCGTGCTGCCGACGATCGGCACGACCTACACCCAGGCCGAGATCACCCAGGACCCGATCGGCCGCAACCTCGACCTCGGCCGGTACACGCAGTTCGCCAACCTGCTGGACATGGCCGCGGTGACCGTGCCGAACGGCTTCACCGAGGACGGGCGGCCGGCGTCGCTCACCCTGTTCGGCCCGGCGTTCAGCGACGAGACGCTCCTGCTGGCAGCAAGCGGTCTCCCGAAGGATGACGTGATGACGCTGGCCGTCGCCGGGCTGCATCTCAGCGGCGAGCCGCGTAACGGCGAGTTGGTCGACCGCGGCGGGACGCTGCTCGGCGCCGCGCGCACCGCACCCTGCTACCGGCTCCACCACCTGCCGTCGGGAGCGCCCGGCCTGGTCCGCGTCGCCGAGGGCGGCGAGGCGATCGAGGTGGAGCTGTGGCAGCTGCCGGCGGCCACCGTCGGCAGCCTCCTGGCCGGCATCGCCGCGCCGCTGTCGCTGGGCCGGCTCGCGCTGGGCGACGGCACCGAGGTCACCGGGTTCCTGTGCGAGGCGTACGCGGCGCGGGGCGCACCGGACATCACCGCCAGCGGCGGCTGGCGGCATCACCGCTCGAGAGGACCGCACGCATGACGGCACTCATCGGACCTGTGAAAGCGAACCCCTACCTCTGGCCGTACGACGGGTCGGTCCCCGTCACGAGGACGGCCCTCGTCTGCGTCGACTGGCAGACCGACTTCTGCGGGCCGGGCGGCTACGTGGACGCGATGGGATATGACATCGGGCTCACCCGAGCCGGACTGCCGGCCACCGCACGGCTGCTGGCCCACGCCCGCGACCTGGGCATGCTCGTGATTCACACCCGCGAGGGGCACGACCCCGACCTGTCCGACCTGCCGGCCAACAAGCGCTGGCGGTCGGCGCAAATCGGGGCCGAGATCGGCGCGCTCGGCCCGTGCGGCCGGATTCTGATCAAGGGCGAGCCGGGGTGGGAGATCGTGCCCGAGGTGGCGCCGATCGCCGGTGAGGTGATCGTCGACAAGCCGGGCAAGGGCGCCTTCTACGCCACCAACCTCGACCTGGTGCTGCGCACCCACGGCATCACGCATCTGATCCTGACCGGGATCACCACGGACGTCTGCGTGCACACGACGATGCGCGAGGCGAACGACCGCGGTTACGAGTGCCTGATCCTCAGCGACTGCACCGGAGCGACCGACCCGTCCAACCACGCCGCCGCACTGCACATGGTCACCATGCAGGGCGGCGTCTTCGGCTGCGTCGCCACCGCGGACGACGTCATCGCCGCGACGGCCATCCAACCACCCCACCCGCCGCCCTTGAGCGGACTGAAGGCGGTCTGATCATGCCGAGCATCGAGGCCGAACCCGGCCCCTACACGTTTGACACGGACAGCGTCGCGCTGCTGGTCATCGACATGCAGCGGGACTTCCTGCTCCCGGGCGGATTCGGCGAGTCGCTCGGCAACGACGTGTCCCAGCTCAGCCGGACCATCAAGCCCCTCGCGGCGCTGCTGGCCGCGTGGCGCGCCGCGAGTCTTCCGGTCATCCACACCCGCGAGGGCCACTTGCCTGATCTGTCGGACTGTCCTCCGTCCAAGCTCGCCCGTGGGCAGATCGGTCAGCAGGGCGCCTTCGGCCGCATCCTCGTCCGCGGCGAGTACGGGCACGACATCGTCGACGAACTGGCCCCACTCGAGGACGAGATCGTCGTCGACAAGCCCGGCAAAGGCGCCTTCTACGGGACGAACCTGTCCGAGATTCTTGCCGATGTACGCCATCTGATCGTCACCGGAGTCACGACGGAGGTGTGCGTCCACACGACGGTCCGCGAAGCCAACGACCGCGGCTACGACTGCCTCGTCCTGGCCGACTGCGTCGGCTCCTACTTCCCCGAGTTCCAGCGCGCCGGCCTCGAGATGATCGCCGCTCAGGGCGGCATCTTCGGCTGGGTCGCGGAGTCACCGAGTGTCATCACCGCCCTGGAGGAGCAGAGATGAAGACGGCCTACTGGGTTCGCGGCGACACCAACGCCTTCTTCGGCTTCGGCGTCAACGTCCTGGTCAACGTGCTCACCCTCACCGGCCTCTGCATCGGCGTGATCGGGATGCCGGCCTCGGACGTCTTCGGCGTCATCCTGCCCGCGCTCGGCATCGCGCTGGTCGCCGGCAACGTCTACTACACCTACCTGGCCCGGCGGCTCGCCGCCAAAGAGAACCGCACGGACGTCACGGCGCTGCCGTACGGGCCGAGCGTGCCGCACATGTTCATCGTCATCTTCGTGATCATGCTGCCGATCTACCTGACCACGAAGGACCCGGTGGCGGCGTGGACGGCCGGCATCTCGATCACCTTCATCTCGATGAACCCGGCCGGCACCATGTGGAACTACGCGTGGATCGCCCTGCCGGTGTTCGGCCTGCTGCTGATCGGCCTGCTCACCGACGTCAAGCTGCCCTACAACTTTCCGATCGGCCTGGCCGCCCTGCTCGTCGGCACCGCGATCGGCTGGATCGGCGGCGCCATGTCGGTGCCGGACGTGACCGCGGCGGCCAAGGACATCGCGTTCGCCTTCCCGCACCTCAAGGTCGGCCTGTTGCTCGACGGCCTGAAGGACATGGCGCCGCTGCTGGCCACCGCCATCCCGCTCGGCGTCTACAACTTCACCGAGGCGATGACCAACGTCGAGAGCGCCGCCACCGCCGGCGACCGGTACAACCTGCGCAGCGTGCTGCTGGCCGACGGGGCCGGCGCGGTGATCGGCTCCTGCCTCGGCTCGCCGTTCCCGCCCGCCGTCTACGTCGGGCACCCCGGCTGGAAGGCCGCCGGCGGCCGCACCGGATATTCGATGGCGACCGGGGTGGTGATCGCGCTGCTCTGCTTCTTCGGCCTCTTCGGGCTGCTCGGCGCGATCTTCCCGACCGCCGCGATCGTGCCGATCCTGCTCTACATCGGTCTGCTGATCGGCGCCCAGGCGTTCCAGGCGACCCCACGGGCCCACGCGGCGGCGGTGGTCGCGGCGCTCATCCCCAACATCGCGCAGTGGGCGACCGGGCAGATGGACAACGCCCTGGCCGCCGCCGGCACGACAGCGGCTCAGGTCGGCACGGACGCGCTGGCCGGGGCCGGCGTGGTCTACGACGGCCTGAAAACCCTCGGCGAGGGCGCGATCCTGGCCGGTCTCGTGCTCGGCGCCATCGTCGCCTTCATCATCGACAAGCGCTTCTGGCACGCGGCGATCTTCGCGGGCTCGGGCGCGGCGCTCAGCTTCGTCGGCCTCATCCACGCCCCGAAGGTGCAGTGGAACGCCGACGGGCAGGTCACGCTCGGCTACCTGTTCCTGGCCACCGTCTGCGTGATCTTCGCGCTGACCCGGCCGGCGCCCCGGGAACCGGAGCCGGAGGAGACCGTCGAGGTCGCGGAGGCACGCGCATGACGGTTGAGGCCGAGGTCGCCGAGCGGTTCGAGGCGTACGAACGGGCCCTGATCGCCAACGACGTCGAGGCGATGCTGGCCTTCTTCGCGCCGGACGCGGTCCGCTATGGCATCGCCGACCAGCAGGTCGGCCTGGACGAGCAGCGGCGGTGGCGCCGGGTCCAGCCGCCGCTGCCGCCCGGCCGCTATCTGAAGGACACCCTCGTCCAGGCCTTCGGCCCGGACGTCGCGGTGGTCAACACACTCTTCGGCTATCCGGGCCGCGACGTTCTGGGCCGCCAGTCCCAGACCTGGGTACGGACGGAACAGGGCTGGCGGATCGTGGCGGCGCACGTGTCGGAGCCGGCGTGACGGTGGATTACGCAGGGTTTCTCCGGGCATACCGTGCTCGTTCGCTCACGAGCCGAAGGAGAATGCGTTGGACCCGCGCAGCAAGTACCCCGGACCGGAGTACGACGGCGGCGACCTCGAGCCGCCCGGCCTGACCGGGCAGATGCCCCAGCGTCCCGATCACGGCGAGGAGAGCTACAAAGGCTCGGGCCGGCTGAGCGGCCGCAAGGCCGTCATCACCGGCGGTGACTCCGGCATCGGCCGGGCGGTCGCCATCGCGTACGCCCGGGAAGGCGCCGACGTCCTCATCTCCTACCTGCCCGAGGAGGAGGAAGACGCCCGCGAGACCGCCCAGCTGATCGAGAAGGCCGGCCGTACGGCGGTGCTCGTGCCCGGCGACATCCGCGAGGAGTCGCAGTGCCAGGCCATCGTCGACCGCGCCGTGGCCGACCTCGGTGGCCTCGACATCCTGGTCAACAACGCGGCGTACCAGATGGCCCAGCCGGGCGGGATCACCGACATCACCGACGAGCAGTTCGACCGGGTGATGAAGACGAACCTGTACGCCCTGTTCTGGCTGTGCCGGGCGGCCGTGCCGCACATGCCGGCCGGCGCCACGATCATCAACACCGCGTCGATCCAGGCCTACCAGTCGTCCAGCCCGCTGCTCGACTACGCCACCACCAAGGGCGGGATCGTGGCCTTCACCAAGGCGCTGGCCGAGGACCTGGCCGCCAAGGGCATCCGGGTCAACGCGGTGGCGCCCGGCCCGATCTGGACGCCGCTGATCCCGGCCACGATGCCGGAGGAGAAGGTCAAGTCGTTCGGCGGCGACACTCCCCTGGGCCGCGCCGGTCAGCCGGCCGAACTCGCGGCCGCGTACGTCTATTTCGCGAGCCAGGAGTCCAGCTACACCACCGGCGAGGTGCTCGGCGTGACCGGCGGCAAGCCGGTCAGCTGAGGTGGTCGGTGACCCAGTGGTAGGCGGTCATGACCCACTGGGTCTGCTGGAGGAAGGTGACGCCGACACCGGCCAGGAACAGGGCGGTGACCAGGTGGGAGCCGCGTGAGGAGCGCCGGACACGGCCGAACTGGCGCTCCAGCACCAGGTGGCCGACGAGGCGGGCCAGGCAGAACAGGCCGGCCGCGACGGCCAGCGTGACCACGAAGACGATCACCGGGGTGCCGAAGTCGCCGTCGCCGGAGAGCGTCCAGACACCCCAGCAGACGAAGGCGAACAGCACGGCGGCGCTGGTCCACTCGCCGCCCTTGCGCATCTCGCTCCAGCGCCAGCTCAGCGCGGGCCGGTCCGGCGCCTCCAGGCCGGGCCAGCCCGGGTTGGTGTGCTCGGGCTGTGTGTACCGCGGCTGCGGGCTGACCTGCGCCCGGCCCCGGCTGAACGGCGACGCCGCCGCCTCCTCCGGCTTGGCGAAAGGCGCGGTCGGCGGCATCGGCCCGGAATGCGGCGAGGCCGGAGGGCCGGAATGCGGGGCCAGCGGGCCGGAATGCGGGGCCGGCAGGCCGGAATGTGGAATGGGCGGGGCCGGCGGACCCGAATGCGGCGCCGGTGGGCCGGCCACCGGTGTGGTGGGCGCGTCGGCCCACGGGTCCTGCGGCGGCATGTCGAGCGTCCGCTCAGACCACTGCGGTTGCTCAGGCATTCGCTTTCCCCTTCCGATCGGCGGGCCGGGCCGGCGAAATCGGCACCCCCGCCACTCCGAGAGTAGCGAGCCCGCAAATCATTCGCCTTGGTGGCCGCGGTCCGTTACACAAGTGCGCATGGACGATTCCGTACGCCTGCGCGCCGCCACCACCGCGGATCTCCCCGCGATCGCCGATCTGATGGGGCAGGTCTTCCACGAGCACGTCAGCGACGACTTCCGCGAGTGGGAGATGCGGATCACCGAGGCCGAGCGGTCGGTGGTGGCCGACGACGGCGGCCTGGTGGTGGGTCATGCCACCGCGCAGACCCGGGAACTGAGCGTGCCCGGGGCGGTGATCCCGGCCGCCCATGTCACCGGCGTCGGCGTCGCTCCCACCCATCGGCGGCGGGGCCTGCTCAGCGGCATGATGCGCCGCCAGCTCACCGAGATCGCCGAGGCCGGCCGCGAGCCCGTCGCGGTGCTGTGGGCGAGCGAGACGGCCATTTACCCCCGCTTCGGGTACGGGGCGGCCGCCGACCGTCTCCGTCTCGAGGTGGCCAGCCGCGAGGTTCGCATCACCGCCCCGGCCCACCCGGTGCGGCTGCGCATGGTCAAGCCGGGCGAGGCGCGGGCCGAGCTGGCCGCGCTGCACGACCGGCTCCGGTCCGAGCGCCCCGGCTGGTCGAGCCGAGCCGATCACTGGTGGCAGTACCTGCTGCGGGACGGCGACGCCCAGCGCGACGGCGGCACCGGCCGGTACGGCGTGATCGTCGACGGCGACGACGGCCCGGCCGGATACGCCCTGTGGCGGGTCAAGGAGGGCTGGACCAGCTACGGCCCCGACGGCACGGTACACATCGACGAGGTGGTGGCGGCCGACCCGGTCACCTACACCGAGCTGTGGCGCTTCCTGCTCACCATCGACCTGACCCGCAAGGCGACCTACAACTACGGCACCCTCGACGAGCCGCTGCAACACCTGGTCGACGAGCCGCGCCGGCTGGGCCGGCAGTACGCGGACGGCCTGTGGCTGCGCGTGGTCGACGTGCCGGCGGCGCTGGAGGCCCGGCGCTACCTCTTCCCGATCGACGTGGTCCTGGAGATCACCGACCCGGTCGTCGAGGCCAACAACGGCCGGTGGCGCCTGACCACAGACCGGGACAAGGCTTCCTGCGTACGCACTGACGACGCCCCCGACCTCAGCTGCACGATCACCGAGCTCGGCGCGGCCTACCTGGGCGGTACGTCACTGGCCGCGCTGGCCGCCGCGGGCCGCGTGAAGCAGCTGACGGCGAACTTCCCGTCGGCCGCGTTCGGATGGCACCGGCAGCCGGGCGCCCTCGAGGTGTTCTGAGTGCGGCAACCAGCGGTACCGTCGGCGTCATGGGTGAGCCCGAACGCCGACGTCGCCGCGTGCGTCCCCCGCACTCGTCCCCGCCCCCCACTGCGCCCGGGGCCGACGAGACCCCCGAGCCGGCCGGGCGCGGGTCGTCCCTGACCACCGAGCCCTCAGGCGCTGCCGCGGGGAACACCGAGCCGCCCGGGACGGCCGTTACCGCGCCGGTCGCCGACCCGGAACCCGAGCCGGCGGTCCCCACCGCGACGGCTCCAGGCTCGACAGCTCCGGGCTCGGCAACTCCAGGCTCGACAGCTCCGGGCTCGACAGCTCCGGGCTCGGCGACTCCGGGCTGGGCGGTCCGTGGCTCGGCCGCCACGCCGGGCTCGGTGACGGGCGATCCGGCGGTGGGCGAGGCGGGCGCCACGGAGCCGGTGCCGGCGCCGCCACGCGCGAAACCGGCCGACGGACGGCCGGCGCGGAACGGCTCGCCGGGCCGCCGCACGCTCGGCAACGGCCCCGGCGGCGACGACCGCGAGGTCGAACGGGGCCTGCGCGGCCTCGTCGGGTCGGGATCGTCGCAGGTCAGCGTGGGCGCCGCGCTCCGAGCAAGGGACGCCGCCCGCCCGACCGCCGAGCATCTGGCCGACGCCGACGCCAACCTCACGATCGTTCGAAGGAACTGGGTCCCACGCGAGGACCTGCCCCGCAACCGTTAGCCCGCGGAGCGAAGCGGAGCCCGCCAGCTCAGCTCTGCGGGATCTCCGGGAGTTCGCGGGTGCGCTCGTAGTCGGCCAGCTGGGCGATGCGGCGGGCGTGGCGGGGGTTGCCCGAGAACGGGGTGGCCAGGAAGGTGTCGACGAAGGCGGTGGCCTCGTCGAGGGTGTGTTCGCGGGCGCCGATGCTGATGACGTTGGCGTCGTTGTGCTGGCGGGCCAGCTGGGCGATCTCGGTGCGCCAGACCAGTGCGGCGCGGACGCCGGCGATCTTGTTGGCGGCGATCTGTTCGCCGTTGCCGGAGCCGCCGATGACGATGCCGAGCGAGCCCTCGTCGGCCACCACCTTGGCCCCGGTCTGCAGGCAGAACGCCGGGTAGTCGTCCTCCGGGTCGTAGACGTGCGGACCCACGTCCACGACGTCGTGGCCCTGCTTGATCAGGTGGTTGACGAGGTGCATCTTCAGCTCGTAGCCGGCGTGGTCGGAACCCAGGTAGACGCGCATGCTCTCACTCTCTCAGAACGATCAGAAGCACAAGGATGCTCGCAGAACAGAAGCGATCTGATCTGCCGCCACGCGTGCGTCGTCGATCACGGCGAGCTTGCGGGCGAAGCCGTGGTTCACGCCCATGTAGCGCGTGTGCACCACCGGGACGCCCGCGGCGAGCAGGGCGTCCGCGTAGTCGGCGCCCTCGTCGCGCAGCGCGTCGTACTCGGCCGTGATGATCAGCGTGGGCGGCATCCCGGCCAGGTCGGCCGCGAGCGGGGCCACGTCCGGGGTGAACCGCAGCCGGGGGTCGGGAACGTACGTCTCCCAGGCCAGCTTCATCGAGGCGCGGTCCAGCCCGTACGAGCCGACCTCGTCGTACGACTCCGACGCGGTCATCGGGTCGATCGCCGGGTAGATCAGGATCTGGTGGTCGAGCGGCGTGGCCTGGTCGCGCTGCCGCCGGGCGGCCACCGTGGCCAGCTGGCCGCCGGCGCTGTCGCCGCCGATGGCCAGCCGCGACGGGTCGACGCCGAGATCGGCCCCGGACTTGCGGACGAAGGCCAGCACCGTGTCGACGTCGTCCTGGGCGGCCGGGAAGACATGCTCCGGGGCCAGCCGGTACTCCACCGACAGCACCGCGCAGCCCGAACGGTCGGCGATCCGGCGGCACAGCCGGTCGACGGTCTCGACGGTGCCGTAGCACCAGCCGCCGCCGTGCAGATAGACGAAGACCGGAGCGTCCGTACGGGTGGCGTAGAGCCGGCACGGCACGCCGTCCGCGTCCACGTCGACCACGACCGGCAGCGGCAGCTCGGGGCCGGTCTCCACCTCGATCGCGTCGATCATCGCCTGGCGGATGGCCCGCAGCTGCTCGTGAGGGTCGGCGGAGGAGAGGGCGGGCGGCCGGGAACGGAGTTCGGCCGCCGCCGTGACCTGGGGGTTCAGCATGATCAGTCGAGCTGGGCGAGAACCAGGCCGCCGCGGGCCTTCGGGGTGAACCAGGTGCTCTTGCGGGGCAGTTTCTGCCGCTCCAGGTTGACCGTCACGAAGTCGTCGACGGTGACCGGCGCGATCAGCACGGCCAGCTCGGAGCGGCCCGCGTCGACCTCGCCCCGCAGCCACTCGGCCGGGTAGTCGCCGCCGATGTACGACACGCGCTTGTCCCCGGCGTCGAGCCCGAGGACGTCGCGCAGCAGCACCCGCTCGACGAGCGCGTGGTCGAGGTTGTCGACCGGCGACAGGTTGGTGTTCACGGGAAGGCCCAGCGTGAAGGTGCGGCCTTTAGTCCGGTTTAGGGCGGTGGATGGGGTGGTTGGATGGGGCCCCGCGGCGTACACCTCAATCGTGCCCTTGGAAGGCACCCGCGCGGGTCGCGGCACCTCGGTGACCGTCGCGCCGGCCGCGCGCAGCCGGGCCAGGACGTCGTCGAGCGGCACCGGCAGCTCGCTGACCAGGCGGTTGTAGGGCTGGATGGCGACCGAGGCGGGCGTGGTGACGACCGCGAGGAAGCGCGGGAAGCCGGCGGTCTGCGCGGCCAGGCTGCGATGGTTGCCGTCGGCCACCACCAGTTCGCCGCCGCCGGCCAGTCCGGTCAGCTCGTCCTGCTGCGGGCCCGGGCCGACGACCCAGATCGCGTGGGTACGGCCGGTCTGGTCGATGTCGGTCGCGGCGGGCTCACCGGCCGTCTCGATCGCGGCGGCCAGGGCGGCGTGCAGCTCGTCGCCCTTGGTGGTCTGCAGCAGCAGCACCGGCGAGAGCAGCGTGCCCAGCGCCTCGGCCAGGGCCACCCGCTCGCGGACCTTCTCGAGGAAGACTTCCTCGTTGCGGATCACCAGGCCGGGCTCGTCGGCTCGGGTGGAGATCTGGTCGGTGTCGACCATGGTCCAGAGCCCGTACGCCGGCGGCTCGCCCTCGCCGGTGATCCGGTAGAGCACGACGACCTGCTCGGCCGGCGCGTAGCTGCCGTCGGCGCGCTCCAGCGCGAGCCGGGCCACCGCGTCCGGCAGGGCGTCGGCGAAGGACTTGCCGAGCGAGTCGGGGGCGAGATGCGGCATCTCGACAGCGAGCGAACTATGCGGATTGTCGGCGATGATGGACGTGATTTCGGCGTCGTCGGCGAATTCGTCGTAGTTCTGGGCGCCGGTGCCACCGGTGGTGACCCACGCCTTGCTGATCGGGTGCGCGACCGTCATGTCTGCCAAGTTACCGGGCGGGCCGATGGTGCTTACCGACGGGCATGTTGGCTCGTGACCTGGCCTGCTGCCCCTTCCGCCAGTCGCCGACGGGCCGCGGCAGGGGCAGGGCCGAGACCGTGACCGGCGGCGCCACCAGGCCTGCCAGGTCGGGTGCGAGATTCGTCCAGTCCCCGCGCTGGACGGCGATGGTGGACAGCGCCACCGCTTCGGTGTCGGCCATGTGTGCTCTCCGTCGTGGATGAGGTGTATCTCACCCCATCCAACGACGCGTACGGAGGGCGGAAGCTGATCAGTCGAAAATCGGACCGATGTCCCGCGAGCGCTTCAGCTCGTAGAAGCCGGGGGTGCCGGCGACGAGCAGGACGCCGTCCCACAGCTTGCCGGCCGCCTCGCCCTTGGGGGCGGGGGTGACCACGGGGCCGAAGAAGGCCACCTTGTCGTCCCCGTTCGGGCCGGGGGCGTGGATGACCGGGGTGCCGACGTCGGTGCCGACCGGCTTCATGCCGGCGTCGTGGCTGCCGCGCAGGGCGTCGTCCCAGGCGTCGCTGGTGGCCGCGTCGGCCAGCGCGGTGTCGAGACCCACCTCGGCCAGCGCCTCGGTGTACAGCTTCTCGTCGAGCTCGTACTTCTTGAGATGGATCCGCGTGCCGAGGGCCGTGTAGAGGTCACGCAGCACCTGCGGGCCCGCGGCTTCCTCGGCCGCGATGCACACGCGTACGGGACCCCAGCCCTTGGCCATGAGTTCCTGATATTCCTCGGGCAGATCCCGGCCCTCGTTGAGCACGGACAGGCTCATCACGTTGAAGCGGACGTCGAGGGGACGGACCTTCTCCACCTCGAGCAGCCAACGGGAGGTCATCCATGCCCACGGGCAGATGGGGTCGAACCACATGTCGACCGTGGCGCGTTCAGTCATGCGTCGATACTCCTCCAAGCAACTATCTATTGCTCGACTGTCCTGTGCAGGACGCCGGGTGAGGTGTGCCACGCCTACCCGTCCGCATAGGCTGAGCGGGAAAGCTTGTGCGCTCAGAGGAGAGTGACTGTGGCCGGAGTTCGAAATTTGACCCAGGTGGAGGCCGCCGAGCGGGCCCGCCTGCTCGAGGTCACCGGGTACGACATCACGTTGGACCTCACCGACGGCCACGGCAATCCCGGCGACGGCACCTTCCGCTCCACCACGGTTGTGACGTTCACCTGCCGGGAGCCGGGGGCCGAGACCTTCATCGAGGCCGCGGCGGCCTCGATCCGGTCGGCGACCCTGAACGGGCAGCCGCTCGACCTCGCCGGGTTCTCGGCCGAGAAGGGCCTGACCCTGACCGGCCTGGCCGCCGAGAACGAGTTGGTGGTCGACGCCGACTTCGCCTACTCGGAGAGCGGCCAGGGGCTGCAGCGCAGCCTCGACCCGGTGGACAAAGAGATCTACCTGTACAGCCAGTTCGAGACGGCCGACGCCCAGCGGGTGTACGCCGCCTTCGACCAGCCCGACCTCAAGAGCGTCTACACGTGGCACGCCACGGTGCCGGCGCACTGGAAGGTCATCTCGAACAGCCCGATCGAGCGCGAGGAGAAGGCCGGTCCGGGCGCCAAGACCGTGCACTTCGAGACCTCGGCCCGGATGAGCACGTACATCACCGCGCTCTGCGCCGGCCCGTACCACGAGGTCCGCGACGAGCACGACGGCATCTCGCTGGGTGTCTTCTGCCGCGCCTCGATGGCGCGGTACATGGACGCCGACAACCTGTTCGAGGTCACCAAGCAGGGCTTCGACTTCTTCCACGAGCAGTTCGGCGTGCGCTACCCGCTGCCCAAGTACGACCAGCTGTGGGTGCCCGACTTCAACGCCGGCGCGATGGAGAACTTCGGCTGCGTGACGCACGCCGAGGCGCACTACATCTTCCGCTCGCAGGTCACCGACTTCGAGTACGAGCAGCGGGCCAACACGATCCTGCACGAGCTCGCGCACATGTGGTTCGGCGACCTCGTGACCATGCGCTGGTGGAACGACCTGTGGCTCAACGAGTCGTTCGCCGAGTGGGCCAGCCACTGGTGCAACACCCGGGCCACCCGCTTCACCGACGCCTGGACGACGTTCCTGTCGGTGCGCAAGAGCTGGGGCTACCGCCAGGACCAGCTCTCCTCGACCCACCCGGTCTACACCGAGATGCCCGACCTCGAGGCCGTCGAGGTCAACTTCGACGGGATTACGTACGCCAAGGGCGCCAGCGTGATCAAGCAGCTCGTGGCGTACGTCGGCCTCGAGCCCTTCCTGAGCGGCCTGCGCGCCTACTTCGGCAAGCACGCGTGGAACAACGCCACCTTCGACGACCTGCTCACCGAGCTCGAGGCCGCCTCCGGCCGCGAGCTGCGCAAGTTCGCCGCCCAGTGGCTCGAGACGTCGCAGGTCAACACGCTGCGCCCGCTCGTCGAGATCGGCGCCGACGGCACGTACTCCAGCGTCGTGGTCCAGCAGGAGGCCCCGGCCGACTACCCGACGCTGCGCACCCACCGCATCGGCGTCGGCCTCTACGACCTCGAGGGCGACCGGCTGGTCCGGCGCGACCGCTTCGAGATCGACGTGACCGGCGAGCGCACCGAGATCCCGGCCCTGGCCGGGGTCAAGGCGGCCGACGTCCTGCTGCTCAACGACGACGACCTGACGTACGCGAAGCTGCGGCTCGACGAGCGCTCGATGGCGACGGTGGTCCGCCACATCGCCGGCCTCGACTCGTCGCTGGCCCGGGCGCTGTGCTGGAACGCGGCCTGGGACATGCTGCGCGACGCCGAGCTGGCGGCCCGCGACTACGTGACGCTGGTCTGCTCGGGCCTGCCCGCCGAGACCGACATCAACCTGTCGACGTACACGTTCCGTCAGGCCTCGACCGCCATCGCCCAGTACGCCGACCCGGCGTGGCAGGCGACCGGCTACGCCCAGCTCGCCGAGCTGGCCCGCACCCAGCTGGCCGCCGCCGAGCCCGGCAGCGGGTGGCAGCTCACCTGGGCCCGGGCCTTCATCGGGGCCGCCCGCACCGAGGACGAGCGGGCCGTGCTGCGCGGCTGGCTCTCCGGCGAGAGCGTGCCCGAGGGCCTGGTCGTCGACACCGAGCTGCGCTGGTCGCTGCTGCAGGCGCTGGTGTCGCTGGGCGCCGCGACCGAGCAGGAGATCGAGAACGAGCTCGCCACCGACCGGACGGCCAGCGGCGAGCGCGAGGCCGCGGTGGCCCACGCCCTGATCCCCACGGCCGAGAACAAGGCCCGGGTGTGGACGAAGCTGACCGGCGAGGGCGGCGTGCCGAACTGGCTCAACCGTTCGCTGCTGACCGGTTTCCAGAGCACCAAGCAGGTCGAGCTGACCGCCCCGTACGCGACGAAGTTCTTCGACGTGGTGGGCGACGTCTGGGCCCGCTCGGACAGTGAGCCGGCTCAGGAGTTCGCGATGCTGGGCTACCCGGTGTACCAGATCAGCGACGAGACGGTCGCGCTGACCGACGCGTGGCTGGCCCGCGACGGTCAGCCGGCGTCCCTGCGCCGCCTGGTCGCCGAGGGCCGCGACGGCGTCCTGCGGGCCCTGAAGGCCCGCGCGAAGGATGTCGACTCTGCCTGAGGGCCTCGCTCCGCTCGGCGGGGATTGTGCCCCGAGAGGTCGGGCACAATCCGGCTAGATCCAGGCCGCGGGGGCGATCCGCATCGGATAGGGGGCGTCGAGCTTGACCGGCTCGGCGCCCTCGACGCTGTGCACCGCCTGGTAGCGGTCGTCGGTCAACGCGTACGTGTGAAGCAAGGGTGTCGCCCGGCCCGGCTCGACCCGCCAGAAGCTCGGGATGCCGGCCTCGGCGTAGAGCGCGGGCTTGAGGAGCCGGTCGAAGCGCCGGGTGGCCGGCGACTCGATCTCGACCACCAAGGCCACATCGGCCGGGTCGCACCAGACCGAACCGGACGAGCGCGGGCGCAGCACCAGAACGTCGGGAATCAGGTTGCTGTCACCCATCTGGACGCCGACCCGGTCGCAGACCCACCAGCCGGGCGGCGCCGACGAGCGCAGCGAGGTGACGACGCCACGGACGGTCGCCTCATGCGACTCGGACGGCGGCGGCGACGCGTGCAGGCTGCCGTCGACGATCTCGTAACGGTGGCCGTCCTGCGGGAACAGGTGGAGGTCGGGCTCGGTCCACTCGGCCTCGGGGGCGCTCCAGCGCGCGAGGGTGTACGAAGCCGGGCTCATCAGTCCCACACCGGACCACCTCCATCACCGTGGGCTACAAGCCTAGCGACACAGCGTTGTTACCGCCCGGTTTCGGCCACGAAAAAGCCCCCGGCGGACCGGGGGCTTTTATCGCGGTATGTGTCAGCGGCGTCCGGCGTGCGACGCCAGCTGATCGAGACCGGCCATCACGCCGCCGGCCAGGTCGCCGCCGGCGAAAGCGGCCGACATCGACAGCCCGGCCAGCTTCGCGTCCCGGTCGGAGATCCGCTTGCGGGCCTCGGAGCCGGTCACGATCTCCAGCTTGCGCTGGTTGGGCGAAACCGCCAGCAGGACCGCGTTGGCCGCGTCCTTGACCTGCGCGGCCAGCTTCTCCGCGAACTCGCGGGTCGGCGTCTCGAACTCGCCGATGTAGACGCTGAACGTCAGGCCGGTGGACTCGTCGGCCACCCGCAGCGCCTCGTCGAGACGCAGCAGCTGCCGGGTGGTGAACGGGCCGTCCTCCACCTCGTTGCCGGAGGACGCGTGGACCAGCGTGTCGCCGCCCGGCTCGTCCAGGGCGGTCAGCGCCTGGCCCTTCCGCGGCTGCTTGCCAAGGTCACCAGCTGTCACTTGCGCCTCCTGTTGAACCGGGCTTGACCGGAGCCCCGGAGCTGTCCTCCAGGACCGAGCCGCCGGTCAGAGCCGGCTGAGCGTGGCCATGGCCGGACGGGCCCACGAGCTTCTCCGGCCTGGCGAGGAACCAGATCGGCTGAAAGTCGTACGGCCGGCCGGGCCGGTAGCGGTGTGTGCGCTTCGTGCGGTCGGCGCCGGCCATGACGAGCGCGGCGATCAGCCCGATGATCACCGCCGGAATGACCACGAAGACCAGAACGGTGCTTGAAATCGACAACGTCAACGCCCCCAGGGGCCTGAATTCCTTCAAACTGATCCGAACAACTGTCACGGTAGCGGAGCGCAGGTCATGCCGCCGCGTCGGGTCTATAACCCGCGCACTCACGCGATGGGGATCTCGGCGTATTGGGGCCGGAGATGCGAAAATCACCCACACGCGCCGTTCGTAGCAACGCGTCCTCGGACGGCAGGAAGGGGAATCGATGCGCATTTCCGTCCCCGCCGCCCTGGCGGCGCTCCTTCTGGGCCTGTTCGTCCCGATCGCGGTGGTGGACGCCGCGCCGGCGCGTGCCGCCGCCATCTTCCTGGAGGTCAACCCCAGCACGGTGCCGGCCGGTGACGATCTGGCGCTGCGCGCCTCGTGTGACGACAATCTCAAGGCGGCCACTGTCACGTCCGGGCTGTTCGGAACGGTCACGGTGGCGCCGCAATACGGCTTTCTGACGGCGACCGTACGGGTACCGTCCGGCACCCGGCCCGGCGACTACCGCGCCGAGCTCCGCTGCCCGGACGGGCACACGACGATCGCCACGGTGCACGTGGTGGCCAAGGTCGAACCGGCCCGCGGCCCGGCCACGGGCGGCGGCGGCACGGCACCGGGCCGCAACGCGCCGGCGCTGATCGGCGGCGGCCTCGCGGTCATCGTCGCGGGCCTCGTCCTCGGCGTGGTCGCCCTGCGCCGCCGGCGGCTCAGCTGAGGGCCGGGCGATGACCGGCCAGCCCCCGCCGCGCCAGTCGTCCGGCCAGCCCCCGCCGCGCCCGTCGTCGGCTCGGTCCGCTCCACCCCAGAACCCCCGGCCGGGCGCCGCGGGCCGATCGCGCCAGGACGCGGCCGACCCGGCCCGGGAAGCGGCTGGGCAGGGCCGGTGGGATGCCGCTGGGCAGGCTCGGGACGCGGCTGGGCAGGGTCGGCGGGAGGGGGCCGGGCGGGCTCGGTGGGAGCCGGTGACCGGGCCGCGGATGCCGGAGTCGGTGCTGCGGAAGAAGCCGGCGCAGATCGCCGCGCCGCCGCCGGGGACCATCACCGGGCCGCTGCCCGCGCCGAGGCCGCTGCCGGGGCGGCATCCCTTTCGTCAGCCGTCCCCGCGGCCGCTGCCGACATCGCCGCCCCGGCCGGCCCGGGGCCGTAAGCCGTGGCCGATCGGCATGATCGCGCTCGCCCTGCTCTTCCTCGGCCTGTTCGCGGTCGCGATGGGGCTGGGCGCGGCGACCAACCTCGACCTGGGCCGGCTGTTCGCGGGCGAGCAGAGGAACGAGCCGCCGCCGCGTTCGTTCCCGGTCCTCGACCCGAGCCGGCCGCTGCGGCTGACCATCCCGGCGATCAACGTGAAGGCGCCGATCCTCGAGGTGGGCCGCGCCGACGACGGCACGGTGGACGTGCCGCCGCTGGAGCGGCACAACGAGGCCGGCTGGTTCGACGGCGGCCCCACACCGGGGCAGTTCGGGCCGTCGCTGATCGTGGGTCACGCGGACACGCGTACGGGACCCTCGGTCTTCCACGCCCTGCCCAAGCTGAAGCCCGGCCAGCGCATCGAGGTGCAGCGGGCCGACCGTTCCGTAGCGGTCTTCGAGGTCAACTCCGTCGAACAGTTCGACAAGGGCAAACTGCCGGTCCAGCGCGTCTACGGCGACTACAGCCGCCCTTCCCTGCGCCTGCTCACCTGCGGCGGCCGCTGGCTGGGCGGCAGCACCGGCTACCAGGACAACATCGTCGTCTTCGCCTCACTCGTAGACACCAAACACTCGTAGCCACCCCACACCCGCGATTTGCCCGTCGAGGAGATGACGTGCGGTTTTGCGGCGCCGTGGGGTTTGGCGTCGCAAAACCGTGCGTCATCTCCTCGGCCCCCAGGGGCAAATCGCCCGCGCAGCGAAGCGGAGCCAGCAGCTCAGCCCGTCGAGGAGATGACGTGCGGTTTTGCGGCGCCGTGGGGTTTGGCGTCGCAAAACCGTGCGTCATCTCCTCGGCCCCCAGGGGCAGATCGCCCGCGGAGCGAAGCGGAGCCAGCCAGCAGAGACAATTAAGCCGCCTCGGCTTCTAGAGCCGGGGCGGCAGGGAGGTCGAGCCAGTCGGCCCAACGGGGATCTGGCGTGCGGTGTCCGAGGACCCGCCACGCCACCCCGCGTGGTGCGGCTGGTATCTGGTGGAGCCTCCAGCCGAGCTCGGCGGGGGTCTTGTCGCCCTTGCTGTGGTTGCACTTGGCGCAGGCGGCCACCACGTTCTCCCAGGCGTGCAGGCCCCCGCGGCTGCGGGGGAACACGTGGTCGATCGTTTCGGCCGAGCCTCGGCAGTAGGCGCAGCGGCCGCCGTCCCGGGCGAAGATCGCACGGCGGGAGAGGCCGACATGGGTGCGGTACGGGACCTTCACGTACCGGGTGAGGCGCACTACCGAGGGGACCGGAAGGTTGGTGTGCACGCTGTGCAGGATGCCGTCGCCGTCGGAGACGCACTCTGCCTTGGCGGTCAGGACGAGGATGGTCGCTCGACGCACCGATACGACGCACAGCGGCTCGTAGGTGGCGTTCAGAACCAACGCGGATGAGCCCACTATGGGTCGTATGTCAGGCATCAAGATTCACCCTTCGGGTAAAGGTGTTACTGGCACTCCTGCGTGAGTAGTCGAGACCTCGTGCGCCAATAGTCCCTGATGGATGGCCAAATTGCGAGCGAAATCCGTGGCCGGAGGGTAAACGTCTGAGGTCAGCGGGCTGTGCGGTGCCTGAGAACCGGGTCGTCGGCTCCCGGTACGGTTGTGCCCCGTGTTACTTCTCGCCCCTTCCCCCTCACCGTCGCCCGACGTCTACACGACGATCAACGTCGAAGAGGTCTGTAAAACCGACGCGCTCTGCAGCCGGGTCCTGGAGTGGACCGGCAATCAGTGGCTGGCCAGCAGTAGTTACGTGATCATCGTGAAGCCGCTGCGGATCATCGGGATCATCCTGATCGCGTTGCTGATCCGCTGGCTGCTGCACCGGGCCATCGACCGCCTGACGCACACGACGACCCGGGCCTCGATGCCGGCGCTGCTCAAGCCGCTGAAGGAGAGGGCGGCCCAGACCGCCGAGGAGGGGCAGTACATACCGGAGCGCCGCCGGCAACGGGCCGAGGCGATCGGCTCGGTGCTGCGCAGCTTCGTCAGCGCGGTGGTCTTCACCATGGCCGCCCTGCTCGTGCTGGGCGAATTCGGCTTCAACCTGGCACCCCTGCTGGCCAGCGCCGGCATCGTCGGCGTGGCGCTCGGTTTCGGTGCGCAGAGTCTGGTCAAGGACCTGATCGCCGGTCTTTTCATGCTTCTGGAGGACCAGTACGGCGTGGGCGACACGGTCGACCTGGGTGAGGCCACCGGCGTGGTCGAGACGGTCGGCCTGCGCATCACCACGGTCCGCGACGCGCGCGGGGTGCTCTGGTACATCCGCAACGGCGAGATCGTCCGGGTCGGCAACAAGAGCCAGGGCTGGGCCATGGTGGTCATCGACATCCCGATCGGCTTCGTCAACTCCGAGCAGGCGATCGCGGTGCTCAAGGAGGCCGCGCAGCGGGTGGCCGACGCGCCCGAGCATCAGACTGAGTTTCTGGAGCCGCCGGACGTGGTCGGTGTCGAGCAGTTGACCGTCGACGGCGCGGTCATCCGCACGATCGCCAAGACGACCTCGGACGGTCAGGTGGCCGTCCAGCGTGATCTCCGTCAGGCGCTGACCGAGTCGCTGGAGACGAGCGGGATGTCCGAGCGCATCGCCGCTTCTCGATTGCTGCCGCGCAGCGCGGTGCCGCCGGCGTACCTCGGCAGTTCCGACGCCGGCCACCAGCCGGGTGGAGCTACCTGAGCTGCGATTAGGGCGTACGGGGGATGCCCGGACTCGACCGAATGGCCGACATTCCGCCCGTACGCCCTAGCATCGACTCGGACGATCGGGCAGAATCCGGCTTGAGCATCTGCACATGCGGCATCACGTTCCCCGCGGGCCCGACCCCCTCGCGCGGGGGCGCCCGGCGGTCGCCGCGACCCGGTGACAGTCGAGATCGAGAGAGGACCTGGTGTCCGAGGCGGTGACAGAGAGCGATAGGAAGGTCACCTTCCGCGACCTGTTCGGCGTGCGTGAATACCGTGCGCTCTACCTCTCGTTGATCGTCAACTGGGTCGGCGACTACCTGGCCCGCGCCGCCATCACCGTCCTCGTCTATGAGGAGAGCAAGTCCGTCCTCATGTCGGCGGCGGCGTTCGCGGTCAGCTTCCTGCCCTGGGTCGTCGGCGGGCCGCTGCTGGCCACACTGGCCGAGCGGTACCCGTACCGCCGGGTCCTGATCATCGCCGACCTGTTCCGCATGGTCGTCATCGCGCTGCTGCTCATCCCCGGCGTACCCATCCCCGTCATGCTTCTGCTGGTCTTCCTGGCCAGCCTCGGCACGCCACCGACCCAGGCCGCCCGCTCGGCCCTGCAACCCCTGGTCGTCGGGCGCGACAAGCTGCCCATCGCGGTCGCCACCAACGCCACGACCGTGCAGGCGGCCCAGGTGTTCGGATACATGGCCGGCGCCGCGCTGGCCACGACGATCAACCCGCAGGTGGCCCTGGCCATCGACGTCGTCACCTTCGCGCTGTCGGCCGCCCTGATCACCTGGGGCGTGCGGCCCCGGCCGGCCGCGTGGGACAAATCCGACCGCCGTCACCTGCTCCGCGAGTCGGGTGAGGGCTTCCAGCTGGTCTTCGGCACGGCGACGCTGCGCTCGATCGCGATCATGGTCTTCGTTCTGACGATGTTCGCCGTGGTGCCCGAGGGCCTGGCCGCCGCGTGGGCCGCCGAGGCCGACCCGGACTCGGCCACCCGCGGCCTCGACCAGGGCCTGATCATGGCGGCCGGCCCGATCGGCTTCGTCGTCGGCGGCCTGCTGATCAGCCGGCTCGCCGGTAACGACCTGCGCGACCGGCTGGTACGGCCGCTGGCCGTGCTCTCCGCGCTCGTGCTCGTGCCGTCCCTGGCCGGCCCGCCGGCTCCGATGGTGGCCGTGCTGGTGGCGCTCTCCGGGATGGCCCAGGGCGGTGTGACCCCGACACTGAACGCCCGATTCGTGCTCATCCTGCCGCACGGGTACCGCGCCCGGGCGTACGGCGTGATGCAGACCGGCATGCAGCTCAGCCAGTTCGCCGCCGTCATGGTCACGGGCCTGCTGGCCGACCACTTCTGGCTGCCGATGGTGGTCGGCCTGTGGAGCGTCGGCGGCACGGTGGCGATGGGCGTACTGGCCGCGAGCTGGCCCAGCCGGGAGACGTTCGCGGCGGCCACCCAGCAGGCGTCGCCCGAGCACGAGCATCACGGCCGTCACAGGGCCGTGGCCTGACCGCCGCGGCGGGCGGCTGGCAGGATGGAACGGTGACCGACCCCGCCAACTTCTTCGAAGCCGTCGGTGGCGAGCCCACGTTCCGGCGTCTGGTCGACCGGTTCTACGAGGGCGTCGCCGACGATCCCCTGCTGCGCCCGATGTACCCGGAAGAGGACCTGGGCCCGGCCGCCGACCGGCTGACCCTGTTCCTCATGCAGTACTGGGGCGGCCCCAACACGTACTCGGCCTCCCGCGGCCATCCCCGCCTGCGCATGCGCCACGCGCCCTTCGTGGTCGACTTCGCGGCCCGCGACGCCTGGCTCAAACACATGCGCGACGCGGTCGACAGCCTGGAACTCCCGAAGCCCCTACATGACCAGCTTTGGGACTATTTGGAGCGAGCAGCCCATTTCATGGTTAACGCTTGAGCTGCTGGCTCCGCTTCGCTCCGCGGGCGATCGCCTTGTAACCGGTGATCGCAGATCGTGTCCGTTATGACTCCATAGTCGTTGAGCGGTAGGTAAATACGCTGCTCAACTGACCTGGAGCCTTTCGCATGCGTCGCCGCTTGCTCGCCGCCGCCACCATCGCCGCCGCCGCTGTGGCGTGCGCGCATCCCGCCGCGGCCGACCTTGCCCAGCCCACCATCGTGTCCCCGAATCCGGTGGACTTCACCCCGCACGTCCTCGACGGCACGGTCTGGTCGATGACCATCGTCGGCGACACGGTGGTGGTCGGCGGCGCCTTCACCAAGGTCACCGACAGCACCCGCCGGACCACCTTCGCCCGCAAGAACATCTTCGCGTTCGGGCTCAACGACGGCGCCGTCCGCGGCTTCGCGCCGCAGGTCGACGGCGCGGTCTACGCCCTGACGGCCGGCGAGGACGGCACGGTGTACGCCGGCGGTGCCTTCAAGACCGTCAACGGGACGGCCCAGCGCGGCCTCACCCGCCTCACCATGGGCGGGCAGCGGGTCAGCGCGTTCAACGCCAAAATCAACTGGGGCGACATCCGGTCGCTGAACGCGCGAGGTTCCCGGTTGTACGCGGCGGGCACGTTCTCCGCGATCAACGGCGTCAACCGGGCCGGGCTGGCCCGCCTCAGCGCCGCCACCGGCGCCGTGGACAGCGGATTCGACGCCAAGCTGACGGCGCCGGGGCTGAGCCGCACCCGGGTCGAGCACTTCGACATCTCGCCCGACGGGCGGAAGCTGGTGGCGGTGGGTGCGCTGCTGAGGGCCAGCGGGTACGACCGTACGCAGATCGCGATGTTCGATGTGTCGGGGCCGTCGGCGCAGCTGACGAGCTGGTACACGGACGCGTACAAGCCGCAGTGCATGAAGGGCTTCGACACGTACCTGCGGCAGGTGAAGTTCTCGCCGGACGGGTCCTACTTCGTGGTGGCGGCAACAGGGCGGGCCAGCTCGCCGGATCGGCTGTGCGACTCGGCGGCCCGGTTCGAGGTGGCGGGCTCGGGGCGGCACAACCCCACGTGGGTGCAGCGGACCGGCGGGGATTCGCTGTACGCGGTCGCGGTGACCGGATCCGCGGTCTACCTGGGCGGGCACCAGCGGTACTTCGACAACCCGTACGGCTCGGACGCCAAGGGCCCTGGCCCGGGCGCGGTCTCCCGGCCGGGCATCGGTGCGGTCAGCCCGGCGACGGGGCGGTCGCTCACCTGGAACCCGACGCGGTCGCGCGGGGTGGGGGTCCGGGTCTTCGTGGTGCACTCGCGAGGACTGCTGGTGGGGTCGGACACGGACCAGCTGGGGCGGGAGTACCACGGGCGGGTCGGGATGTTCCCGCTTGGCTGAGCTGGGTGCATGCGGCTGCTGAGCTGGCTGGCTTCGCTTCGCTCAGCGGGCGATTTGCCCCTGGGAGGTTGATGGAGAGGTGGGGGGGGGGGGGGGGGGGGGGGGGGGGGGGGGGGGGGGGGGGGGCCGCCCCCCCCCCCCCCCCCGCCCCCCCGCCCCCCCCCCCCCCCCCACCTCTCCATCAACGGGGCAAATCGCGGGCCGCTCACAAGGGTGGCAGCGCCATGGAGTCTTGACCGGCTTGGGTGGGGCTCGGGCTGGGGCCTCTTGTTGGAGGGGCAGCGCCGGAGAGCTAGAGCAGGGCGCCCTCGTCGTGTAGCCAGTCCACGAAGCTGGTGGCTACGGCGGCGCCGCAGTCCAGGAGCTCTACCAGGAGGGCGTCGTGAGTGCCGGCGGCCAGGGGTACCTGGAGTTCGGCGTAGATGGGGAGCTGGGCTCGTTCGGTGGGGTCGCCCACGTAGGCCTTGCAGAAGCGGCGGGTGTGGTTCCACTCGTTCACCACTCGGTAGGCGCGGTCGGCCCAGTCCGGGGGGACCGTCGAGTGGGGGCGGGCGCGCATGACGAGGATTTCGTCGTCGGGGCCCTCCAGGGTGAACAGCACCGCGTGCCGCTCCCACATGGCCAGCAGACTGCCGCCGCCGTCGGCCAGGAAGCGGATGTCGAGCAGGTCGAGCGCCTTGCCGATGCGGGCCAGCGTCACCGGCGCGACCGTTTCGGGTTCCTCGGAGCCGGCCGTCTCGACCGGGACCGGAAGCCGGCCGGGCTCTCGTTGGGCCGGTACGCCGACCCGTACGGCACTGCGAACCGCCGAATTGTCGTCGGCCTCCGCCGGGTTACCCGCGGCCGAGCCCGGACGCCATGACCACCACGGCATCTTTGTGCACCTCACTCCCCAGCAGACCCACCGCCGGACGTAGCGAGTGGATCCGAGGGCCGACGGTACCCGTAGGTTTCGCGGAGGTCATCCCCCCAACCGGAGGGCGCAACCGGTCGTCCGATACGGCATCACCCTTTCGGGTGATCGACTATAGGCATAACGGTCAATTTCTGAACGGCCTGTAGCCACGCCACTCCATATGGTGCAGAAAGTCCCACCCAGCGTCCGGACACCCGTACGCGCGTCGACGGGCCCTCAGTGTCTCCCGGGCCGAGGAAACCCATCCGGGAGATCGCCTGAACGAGTCGCTGGGACACCTCGACCGGGCGGCCGCCGGGCGGCGGCGTCACGACGAGGGCGACGTGGTCGAGAAGGGCGTCCCGGACCGCGCGCTGGCCGACCGAGCGTCCGCTGAGACCGGTCGCCGTCACCTCGCGCAGCGTTCCGGCGGCCGCGGCGGCCAGGCGGCTCAGCTCGGCCCCGGAGACCGACTCGACGGTCTCGCCGCCGGGCGTGGGCAGCGGCCAGCGCCACTGGGCGTCGCGCAGCGGCGGCAGCTCGTCTCCCCCGCGGGCCAGCACGTCCAGCAGCTCACGGGCGGCCACAGTGGCGTCCCGCGGACCGTCGCCGGCCACCTCGCGGGTCACCAGCACGTCCCAGGGAAGCCGGGCCCACAGCGCCACCCGGCCGCCGGAGGTCTTCAGGCGTACGGGGGCGCCGGGGTCGAGCCGGACCAGACGGGCGAGGAAGGCGCCCGCGTCGGGGACACCGACCAGGCCGTGCGAGCTCATGACGCGACGTACGGTCGCAGGAAGTCTTTCTCGGCCTGGCTCAAGCGCCGGGGGTGGCCCTCGGCCAGGTGGTACGGCACGCAGACCGACTTGGCCCGGCTGGCCAGCACGTCGCCGTCGAACAGCTCGTACGCGACGGTGAACGCCGCGGCGCGCACCTCGGAGATCCACATCTCGATGCGCACGGGATCGCCGTAGTCGACGGGACGCAGGTAGTCGACCTCGTGGCGGGCGATGACGATGCCCTCCTCGAACGACCCCAGGCCGTGCTTGCGCGCGCCGACGAAGAACATGGCGACGCGCGCCTCCTCGTACAGGGTGAGGAAGCGCGCGTTGTTCACGTGCCCGTACGCGTCCATGTCGGACCAGCGCACGGGCACGTCGTACGTAAATCGCTCAGTCACGAGTGAGCTTGCGGTACGTGACGCGGTGCGGGCGGGCGGCGTCGGCGCCGAGGCGGTCGATCTTGTTCTTCTCGTACGCCTCGAAGTTGCCCTCGAACCAGAACCACTTGTCGGGGTCCTCGTCGGTGCCCTCCCACGCGAGCATGTGGGTGGCGACCCGGTCGAGGAACATCCGGTCGTGGGAGATGACCACGGCGCAGCCGGGGAACTCGAGCAGCGCGTTCTCCAGGCTGGACAGCGTCTCGACGTCGAGGTCGTTGGTCGGCTCGTCGAGCAGGATCACGTTGCCGCCGATCTTCAGCGTCAGCGCCAGGTTGAGGCGGTTGCGCTCACCACCGGAGAGCACCTTGACCGGCTTCTGCTGGTCGGGGCCCTTGAAGCCGAACGCCGCCACGTACGCCCGGGACGGCATCTCGACCTTGCCGACCATCAGGTGGTCGAGACCGTCGGAGACGACCTCCCACACTGTCTCGTCGCCGCCCAGCCCCTCACGGTTCTGGTCCACGTACGACAGCTTCACCGTCTCGCCGATGCGGACGCTGCCCTCGTCCGGCTTCTCCAGCCCGACGATGGTCTTGAACAGCGTGGTCTTGCCGACGCCGTTCGGGCCGATGATGCCGACGATGCCGTTTCGCGGCAGCGAGAACGACAGGTGGTCGATCAGCGTACGGCCGTCGAAGCCCTTGACCAGGTCCTTGGACTCGATGACCGTGCTGCCCAGGCGCGGGCCCGGCGGGATCTGGATCTCCTCGAAGTCCAGCTTGCGGGTCTTCTCCGCCTCGCTGGCCATCTCGTCGTACCGGTCGAGACGGGCCTTGCTCTTGGTCTGGCGGGCCTTGGCGTTCGAGCGGACCCACTCGAGCTCCTCGGTGAGGCGCCGCTTGAGCTTCGCGTCCTTGCGGCCCTCGACCGCGAGACGCTGGGCCTTCTTGTCGAGGTACGTCGAGTAGTTGCCCTCGTACGGGTACGTGCGGCCGCGGTCGAGCTCGAGGATCCAGTTGGCCACGTTGTCGAGGAAGTACCGGTCGTGGGTGATGGCGATGACCGTGCCGGCGTACTTCGCGAGGTGCTGCTCCAGCCAGCTCACGCTCTCGGCGTCGAGGTGGTTGGTGGGCTCGTCGAGCAGCAGCAGGTCGGGCGCCTCGAGCAGCAGCTTGCAGAGCGCCACGCGGCGGCGCTCACCACCCGAGAGCTGGGTGACGTCGGCGTCCGGCGGCGGGCAGCGCAGCGCGTCCATGGCCAGCTCGAGCTGGGAGTCGAGGTCCCAGGCGTTGACGTTGTCGAGCTGCTCCTGGAGCTTGCCCATCTCCTCCATCAGCTCGTCGGTGTAGTCGGTCGCCATCTCTTCGGCGATCTTGTTGAACCGGTCGAGCTTGGCCTTGGTCTCGGCGACGGCCTCCTCGATGTTGCCGAGGACGGTCTTGGAGTCGTTGAGCGGCGGCTCCTGCGCGAGCATGCCGACGGTGTAGCCGGGCATCAGCCGGGCCTCGCCGTTGCTCAGCGTCTCGATGCCCGCCATGACCTTGAGCAGCGTGGATTTACCGGCGCCGTTCGGGCCGACCACACCGATCTTGGCGCCGGGCAGGAAGTTCAGCGTCACGTTGTCGAGCACGACCTTGTCGCCGTGCGCCTTGCGCGCCTTTTCCAGGACGTAGATGAACTGGGCCACGGTGCGCCCTACCTCCGTGATCGTTGAGTTGCGCCACATGACTGCGCGCAGAATGCCGGGGCAATCTTTCCAGGTCGCCCGCCGACTCCCTAACTCAACCCCGCCCAGGCGTCAAGGATTCCCCGCGTCACTCGAAATCGACGACGTCGTCGACCTGGGTCTTGCGGTTGTCGGTGAAGTCGATCTTGAGCTGTTTGCGGGAGATGAAGAACTGGGTGCCGTCGCTGGCCGCGGTCGCCTCGTACGCCGCCTCACCGGTCTGGACGGTGTCGGTCAGGAGCAGGCCGTTGACGCCCTGCACGAGCTCCTTCTTCTCGCCGCCGGTCTTGCTCTGGTAGAACAGCCGGCCGGCCGGGTCCTGGCAGATCCAGATGACGGTGCCGCGGTCGGTCACGTACCGGTGGAGGCGGCGCAGCTCGTCCGAGAAGCCCAGGCTGCGCGCCTTGGCCAGGGTCTCCGACGGGCACAGGTCCTCGGGCGCGACGGCCGGCGCCGCCGGGGACACGCTCTCCTGAGGCTGCTGGTTCTGCTGTTGCTGCTGCTCACGCTCGTGAGCCTCGTCCCGGCGCTGCTTCTCGCCGAGCACGAATCCGGTGGTCATTCCGATGATCGTGAGGAAAACGGTGGCAATGACCACAGGGAAGAAGATCGGCCGCCGTGGCGGGGAAAGATCATCCGGAGGTGTCACGGGCCCAGAATGACACCCCGCCGCCAACAGGGCCACGGCGGCCATTGAAGACTGGGCACGCCCCGTGCTGCTACGCACAGTAGGCTCACAGGGGGAACAGAAACGACCCGGAGGTGCACTCAGCGTGGCCGAACGAAGTTCCTTCGTCGTAGTCGCCAACCGTCTGCCCGTCGATGAAGTCACCACCCCGGACGGGGAGCGCCAGTGGCGCACGAGTCCGGGCGGCCTGGTCACCGCGCTCCATCCGGTGCTGACCGAGCACGGGGGCACGTGGATCGGGTGGGCCGGTGGCACCGGCGAGGCGCCCGAGCCCTTCGAACTGGAGGGCATCCACATCCACCCGGTGCCGTTGAGCGCGGACGAGCTGGAGCGCTACTACGAGGGCCAGTCCAACGCGACCATCTGGCCTCTCTACCACGACGCCGTCGAGACCCCGGTCTACAAGCGGCGCTGGCGCGAGACCTACCGCCTGGTCAACCAGCGCTTCGCGCAGGCCGCGGCCGAGGTGGCCGACGACGGCGCGACCGTCTGGGTGCAGGACTATCAGCTCCAGCTGGTGCCGGCCATGCTGCGGGAGCTGCGCCCCGACCTCAAGATCGGGTTCTTCCTGCACATCCCGTTCCCGCCGATCGAGCTGTTCATGCAGATGCCGTTCCGGGCCGAGGTGCTGCGCGGCCTGCTCGGCGCCGACCTGGTCGGCTTCCAGCAGCGGCTCGCGGCGCAGAACTTCGTACGGCTGGCCCGGCACCTTCTGGGTCTGCGCTACGAGGGCCAGTCGATCCAGGTGGACGGCCGCAAGGTCAAGGCGGGCGCCTTCCCGATCAGCATCGACACCCGCGAGATGGAGCGGATGGCCGCCGACCCCAAGGTCCAGGCCCGCGCCAAGGAGATCCGGGCCGAGCTCGGCGACCCCAAGACGATCATCCTGGGCGTCGACCGGCTCGACTACACCAAGGGCATCGAGCTGCGCCTCAAGGCGTTCCGCGAGCTACTGGCCGACGGCAAGCTCAAGGTCGGTGACGCGGTGATGGTGCAGGTGGCGACCCCGAGCCGGGAGCGCGTCGAGCACTACCAGACGCTGCGGGTCAAGGTCGAGCGCGAGGTCGGCCGGATCAACGGCGAGTTCGGCAAGGTCGGCGTGCCGGCCGTGCACTACCTGCATCAGTCGTACAGCAAGCAGGAACTGGCCGCGATGTACGTGGCGGCCGACGTCATGATGGTGACCCCGCTCCGCGACGGCATGAACCTGGTCGCCAAGGAGTACGTGGCGTGCCGGGCCGACACCGGCGGGGCGCTGGTGCTCAGCGAGTTCGCCGGCGCGGCGACCGAGATGCGCCAGGCCTTCCTGTGCAACCCGCACGACCCCGACGGCGTCAAGGACGCGCTGCTGCGGGCCGTCGCGGCCGAGCCGGCCGAGCTGAAGCGGCGCATGCGGGTGATGCAGCGTCACCTGCGTACGCACGATGTGGCGCAGTGGGCCCGGACCTTCCTCGACGCTCTGTCCGAGGCGGCCGGAGGCCGCGAGATCACCGATCAGTCGACGTAAAGACAGAAGGGGTGACCGGCCGGGTCCTGGAAGACCCGGACGGTCTCCTGCGGCTGGAAGTCGGCGAGCGTGGCACCCGCCTGGGTGGCGTGCGCGCACGCCGCTTCCAGATCGTCGACCTTGATGTCGAGGTGGGCGCTCATCTGCGGATCGCCCGGACCGGCCGGCCACACCGGCCGTACGTACTGCTTCTCGGTCTGGAACGAGAGCCCGGCGCCGCCTCCCGGCGCGCCCAGGATCACCCAGTCCGTCTCCTCGGTGGTGATGCTCCAGCCCAGCAGGCGGTGATAGAAGTCCGCCAGCTCTTTGGCGTCCGGAGCGTCCAGAACCGTGCTCGTCAACGTCATCCGCGGCCGTCCGTCCATAGCCACGGTCCTACCCGGTGGGTAGCGGTTCTATACCCCTACGTGAACGACGTCCCCGATGACCACGATGGCGGGCGGGTGGATGCCGGCGCCGGCCGCGTCGGCCGCGATCGAGCCGAGCGTGCCGCGCAGCGAACGCTGGTGAGCCGTCGAGCCCTCCTGCACCACGGCGGCCGGCGTCTCGGCCGAGCGGCCCTCGGCGATCAGGCGCGCCGCGATCTTGGGCAGGTTCTTGAGGCCCATGAGTACGACGATGGTGCCCCGCATCCGGGCCAGCGCCGGCCAGTCGACGAGTGAGGCGTCGCTGTCGGGCGCGACGTGCCCGGAGACCACTGTGAACTCGTGGGCCACGCCCCGGTGGGTGACCGGGATGCCGGCCAGCGCGGGAGCGGCGATCGAGCTGGTCACGCCGGGGACGACGAGCACCGGCACGCCGGCCTGGGCGCAGGCGATGGCCTCCTCGCCGCCACGGCCGAAGACGAACGGGTCGCCGCCCTTGAGCCGCACCACGAACTTGCCCTCGAGCGCCCGCTCGACCAGGATCCGGTTGATCTCCTCCTGGGCCTTCTGCGGCCCGTACGGGATCTTGGCGGCGTCGACGAACTCGACCTCCGGCCGCAGGTCACCCAGCAGCATGCCGGGCACCAGCCGGTCGGCCACCACCACGTCGGCCGCGGCCAGCAGCCGGCGGCCCTTCACGGTGATCAGCTCGGGGTCGCCGGGGCCGGCGCCGACCAGCGCCACGCCCTTGTACTCCTCCGTCGCGGCCGGCGCGCTCTCGAGGGCGTTCGCCACCAGGTCCCGTACGGCCATCGCGCGCCGCCGGTCACCGCCGTCGGTGACCGCGACGGTGACCTGGCCCTGGCGGGTGACCGCGGGCGTCCAGGCGGTCGCGGCCTCCCGGTCGTCGGCGCGGACGCAGAAGATCCGGTGCTCCTCGGCGGCCGCGCTGACCTGCTCGGCCGCCGCCGGATCGTCGATCGCGACGTGCACGAGCCAGGCGCCCTCGACGTCGCCCGGCTCGAAGCGCCGGGCCGTCCAGGTGACCCGGCCGGCGTCGACGAGGCCGTGCAGCGCCGGGCTCAGGTCGGGCGAGACGATCTCGACCCGGGCACCGGCCGCGATCAGGGCGGGGACCCGGCGGGTGGCGACGGCGCCACCGCCGACCATCAGCACCCGGCGGCCGGTGAGCTTGAGACCGAGGGGGTAGACGCTCATTTCTCGGACACTCCCGCGGAGTCGAACGTGGCGACCTCGTGCAGCACCCGGACGGCGGCTTCGACGACCGGCAGCGCGAGCACGGCGCCGCTGCCCTCGCCCAGGCGCATACCGAGGTCGAGCAGCGGCTCCAGGCCCAGGTGGGCCAGGGCGACGGTGGCGCCGGGCTCGGCCGAGCGGTGCCCGGCGACCATGGCGGCGACCGCGTCGGGGGCGAGGGCGGCCGCGGCCAGCGCGGCCGAGGCGGCGATGACCCCGTCGATGATCACCGGGACGCGGCGGGCGGCGGCGCCGAGGATGAACCCGGTGAGCGCGGCGTGCTCGAGACCGCCGACAGCGGCCAGCACGCCCAGCGGATCGCTCTTGTCGGGCCGGTGCAGCGCGAGAGCCCGGGTCACGACCTCGACCTTGTGGTCGAGGGTGGCGTCGTCGATGCCGGTGCCGCGTCCGGTCACCTCGGCCGGGGCGAGGCCGGTGAAGACGGCGGTCAGAGCCGCCGCCGGTGTCGTGTTGGCGATGCCCATGTCGCCGGTGAGCAGGCATTTCGCGCCGTTGTCGACCAGCGCGGCGGCGACGCCGAGGCCGACCTCGACCGCGGCCCGGGCCTCGTCGCGGGTCAGCGCGGGCTCGACGGTCATGTCCCGGGTGCCGCGGCGCACGTTGGCCTCGAGCAGGGTGGCGCCGCCGTGCAGCGGAATGGCCACGCCGACGTCGACCACCATGACGTCCGCGCCGGCCTGGCGGGCGAAGGCGTTGACGACCGCGCCGCCGGCCACGAAGTTGGCCACCATCTGGGCGGTGACCTCCTGCGGCCAGGGGCTGACGCCCTGGGCGTGTACGCCGTGGTCGCCGGCGAAGACCGCGACAGTGGCCGGGGTGGGCATCGGCGGCGGGTTGACCCCGGCCAGCCCGGCCAGCCGAACGGAGAGCTCCTCGAGGGCGCCCAGCGAGCCGGCCGGCTTGGTCAGCCGGGCCTGGTGCTCGCGGGCGGCGGCCATCGCCGGCTCGTCGGCGGGACGGACGGCGGCGAGGGTGTCCTCCAGCGATGCGGTCACGCTTGCTCCTCGATCACGGCGGTCAGGGTCTCGACGAAGGCGTCGGTGGTGGCAGTGTCGCGTACCGCCAACCGCAACCAGTCGGCGCCCAGGCCGGGGAAAGTGTCGCCCCGGCGCACGGCATAGCCGCGTTCCCGCAGCTCCAGCCTGATTTTGTCGGCTCCCTGGATGCGTACGCTAACGAAGGCACTGGCCGGGGCCCCAGCGACCGTGACCTTCGGCACTTCGCCCAGCCTCTTCGTGAGATGAGCTCGGTCGTCCGCGAGGCGGCGGGCGATCTCCCGCTCAGCCGCGACCGCGGTGGGTGACGCGCAGGCCAGAGCGGCGGCCAGAGCGGGCGTCGACACGGCCCAGAGCGGCTGGGCGGCGGCGAGCCGCTTCAGCAGATCGGCCGGGCCGAGCAGGTAGCCGATCCGCAGCCCGGCCAGGCCCCACGTCTTGGTCAGGCTGCGCAGCACGACCAGGCCGGGCAGATCGCGCCGGGACGCGAGCGACTCCGGCTCCCCCGCGACGCCCGGGCGGAACGTGGTGTCGGCGAAGGCCTCGTCGACCACCAGCACCCGGCCCGGGCGGGCCAGCGCGGCGATCTCCTCGGCCGGGTGCAGCACCGAGGTCGGGTTGGTGGGGTTGCCGACGAAGACGAGGTCGGCGTCGTCGGGCACGTCGGCGTTTTGCAGCCGGAAACCGTCTTCCTCGCGCAGCAGCACCCGGTCGACCACGTGGCCGGCGTTGAGCAGCGCGGCCTCCGGCTCGGTGAACTGGGGGTGGACCACGACCGGGTGATTCGCGCCGCGCAGCGCCTGGGCCAGCAGGACGAAGCCCTGGGCGGCGCCGGCGGTCAGCAGGACCTCGCCGGGCTCACGACCATGCCGGGCGGCCACGGCCGCGGTGGCCTTCTCCGCTTGGGGGTACGCCTTCAGGTCGCTCAGCGAGCTCATCAGCGGCTGCGCGAGCCACGGCGGCATCGGCTCGTGCCGGACGTTGACCGCCAGGTCGATCAGACCCGGGGCGACCTCCGTGTCGCCGTGGTGGCCTAGGTCGAGGGACATGGGATCAGAATGCCCGACCGTGATACGCACGTTACTTCGGCTGTTCCGTGAGCAAATAAGAGGTTTTGTCATACCTTCAAGGGGTGGCAGCCGGAAAAGTCGCTCCCCTCGTCCGTGCCGGCCTGATCGCGGGACTCGTGGTCGCCGGCCTCGCCTACCCACTGGCCGCCCTCGCCGGACTCGGCGTCAAGGCGGGCACCGAAGCCCTCGACGGCCTCCCCGAAAAACTCATCGAGGTGCCCAGCGCGCAGACGACCTACGTCTACGCCAACGACGGCAAGACGCTGCTCACCACGTTCTACGAGGAACACCGCAAGCCGGTGAAGATCGCTGACATGTCGCCGTACATCACCCAGGCGATCGTGGCGTCCGAGGACACCCGCTTCTACGAGCACAACGGCGTCGACGCCAAAGGCGTGGCCCGTGCCTTCGTGGCCAACCAGAAAGCCGGCGGCGTCTCCCAGGGTGCGTCGACCCTGACCATGCAGTACGTCCGCATGGCGCTCAGGGACGGCGCGCAGACCCCCAAGGAGGCGCTCGAGGCCACCGAGCAGACCACCTCCCGCAAACTGCGCGAGATGCGGCTCGCCATCGAACTGGAGAAACGGCTCACCAAGCCGGAAATCCTCGAGCGCTACCTCAACTCGGCGTACTACGGCCACCGGGCGTACGGCGTCTTCGCCGCCTCCCAGGTCTTCTTCTCGAAGTCGCCGAAGGATCTGACCCTCACGGAAGCCGCCCTGCTGGCCGGGCTGGTCAAGGCGCCGTCGGCCTACGACCCGGCCACCCAGGACCGGCAGGCCGCCACCGACCGGCGCAACTACGTGATCGACCAGATGCTCAAGATGCGGACCATCACGGCCGCTCAGGCGGCCGACGCGAAACGGGCCAAGATCACGCTGAAGCTGTCGTCGCCGCCGAACGACTGCATCTCGATCGCCGACCCGCACAACGACTGGGGCTTCTTCTGCGACTACTTCAAGTCGTGGTGGAAGGAACAGCCGGCCTTCGGCCGCAGCGTCGCCGACCGCGAGGAGAACCTGCGGCGCGGCGGCTACCGGGTGATCACCTCCATCGACCCCAAGATCCAGTCGTACGCGATGGAGCACGTCCTCGACAAGGAGAAACGTCGCAGCCGCATCGCCCACGGCCAGGTGATCATCGAACCGGGCACCGGCCGGGTGGTCAGCATGGCGGTGAACCGGCGGTACTCCCTTGACCAGTCCGGCAACGAGAAACACAGCCGGTACCGCCACCTGAAAGGCAACTTCCCGAACACGGTGAACCCGCTGCTCGGCGGCGGCTCCATGGCCGGCTACCAGGCCGGCTCGACGTTCAAAATCTTCACGATGCTGGCGGCCCTCGACGAGGGCATGCCGCTGTCGACGTCGTTCTACAGCCCGCAGAGGTTCTACTCGAAATACATCACGGCGCCCGGACCGGCGACATGCGGCGTGCACTGGTGCCCGAAGAACTCGACGTCGTCGATGACCGGCGACCAGACGATGTGGAGCGGCTTCGGCAAGTCGGTGAACACGTACTTCGTGCAGCTCGAACAGAAGGTGGGCGCGGAGAAGGCGGTGAAGATGGCCGAACGGCTCGGCCTGCGCTGGCGTACGGACGTGGACCGGCGGCTGGCGTCACCGGAGCACGCCTCGGGGTGGGGGGCGTTCACGCTGGGGGTGAGCGACGCGACGCCGATCGAGATGGCGAACGTGTTCGCGACCCTGGCCGCCGAAGGCAACTACTGCGAGCCGCTGCCGGTGAAGTCGATCCTCGACCGCACCGGCAAGCCGGCCACCTACCAGGGCAAGGAGATCGCGGCGCCGCGCTGCCACCGGGCGGTCTCGGTCGACGTGGCCCGGGCGGCGACAGACGCGGCCCGCTGCGTGACCGGATACGGGGCGGCGCGGGGAAGCTGCGGCGGGTGGGGCACGTCGGAGATGGTGTACGGGGTCCTGAAGCGGCCGGTGGCGGGGAAGAGCGGAACAACGGACAGCAACAAGACGGCATGGTTCTGCGGGTTCACGCCGCAGTTGGCGGCGGCGGCCTTCGTGGCGGACCCGGACAACCCGGAGAGGAACGTGGGGACAAGCCGGGCGACGGTGTCGAAGTACACCGTGGCGGAGACGTTGAAGGACGCCCTGAAGGGACAGCCTAAGGCGAAGTTCACGCCGCCTTCGGATGCGATCACTTCCAAGGAGAAGCGCGACCGCAACTCGGACGGCGACCGTGATTCCGACCGCGACCGCGACTCCGACTCCGATCGTGATCGCGACTCGTCGGACCACGACGGCCGTGTGTCGGACGCCGGCAACGACTCCGGGCGCCTAAACTCGGGCCAGTCGGAGCGCGACCGCCGACGGCACGCCGACGACTCCGACCGCCGTGACTCCGACCGTCGGGACTCCGACCGGGGCGACACTGACCGGGGCGACACTGACCGGGGCGACATCGACCGCGAGAACCGAGACCGTGACCGGGACGCGGGCCGCCGGCCGGACACCGGGCGCGGCAACTCGGACGACGACTCCGGGCGCCGAAACCCGGGCGACGAGGACAACAACCGCGATTAGCCCTCAGGCGGTCCCTACTCACCCCACCGCAGGATCCCGCCCTCCCAGGGGGCGGCCCCCGATAGGCATTATCCCGGAAAAGCGCGAGATCAGCCGGAGGCGTCGGGCTACTTGTGGACAGCCGGCGCACTGTGGAAACAGCACGGCACGACTGAGCAGCATGGTACGACTGGGCGGCATGGCACGGCCGCTGGCGCAATTGGGCCGCGCGACCGCTAGCGCAGCGGAGCCGCTCCAGCCGCGACGCCGCGCGAGCCCCTGGGGCGGCCGGCACGGCGGATCAGCCGGGGCGGGGCGGCCGGAGCCACGAGCCAGCTGGCGCGGCCGCTGGCACAGCGAAGGAGCCCGACTCGCGAGGCTGCTCGGGTCGGTGGGGCGACTGGCGTGAAGGAACGGCTGGCGGCTGGCGTGGTGGGTAGCTGCCGCGGTGGACGGCGGCGTGGTGGGTAGCTGCCGCGGTGGGCGGCGGCTTGAAGGGCGTTTGATTGGCCGAAGACAGCCGGCGGTCTGGGGGTTGCGTCCGCCGGCTGTGGGTGTCAGGCGGCTGGGGCGGCGGGGCGGCGGCGTGGGGCGCGCCACCTGGCGTCGCGGCCGGAGAGGGCCAGGAGCTGGTCCAGCAAGGTGGCCTCGTCGTCGGGGATGGGGACCACCGGGCCGAAGAGGCCGGGGGTGCCCTCGGGTGGGTATTGCGAGTTGAACTCGATGAGGATTTCGAGGGTTCGTGGGTCGGCGGCGTATTCCTGGCCTGTGGAACGGGCCAGGTCCCAGCCGTGGACGATCAGTTCGGTCATGGCGACGTGGCCCAGGGCGGCCGCGGGCATGGTGACGCCGCCGGCGGCTGACGTGCCTGTCCAGGCGTTCTGTTCTTTCCAGGCGGTGGCCAGATCTTCCAGGAGGACGGGGAGGCGGCTGCGCCAATGGCGGGACAGATGTTGCGCCGAAGGCTCGGGGGGCGGCTCGGAGGTGCCGGGGGCGTCGGCGCGTTTGCGGGCGGTCTGGGTGAAGGCGAAGGACAAGCCCATCAGGTGGTCGAGAAGAGCGGCGACGCTCCAGTCGGGACACGGAGTGGGGACCAGCAGCTCGTGATTGTCGATGCCCAGCAGAAGCGCTCGCAGCACCCGAACCGGCGGGTCGAAGTCCAGCGGCACACGATCGGCCACGGCAGTCCTCCTTCGGGTCGTCCTCGTTACGTTCACGTTACGACCGGGGTGCGACAGTTTCGTGCCTTGCGGAGGGCGTTTTCGCGGTGGTCCGTGCTTTCGGCCTGATCTATGTGGAACGCGCGCGTTTCGGCGGCCGAACTCGCGGCGTTCGGCTGTTGCGCGGCGTCATCCGGATGACCCGAATCAGGTGGGGCGCCCGTACGGGGCTCCGGCTCGCTCAGGAGATGGTGATGTCCACCGTGTCGTTCAGATTGGACGATGACACGGCCGGCGGCTGCTGCGGGATCGGCGGCTGTTGATCAACGGTCGGCCCGGGCGGGCCGGGAAGGTGAGCCGTCTGCTGACCGGGGGAACCCAGGTGTTCGGGACGGCCCGGGTGCGAGATCGGCGGACCTGACTGTACGGGCGTACGAGCCGCCTGCGGCGCCGGTGAACCGGGCTGCTGGAACGGGCCGGGCTCGTGCTGGACCGGCGGCTGCTCGGCCGGCGGTGACTGCGGATGACCGGCCGGCGGCTGGAATGAGATCGGGTGAGCCTGAACCGGCGACGGCTGCGTCGACGCCGGCTGCGGGATGGACGGCACCTGCGGCTGGACCGAGAAGGACTGGGTCGGCAGGGATTCGACCGAGATCGGCTCCGCCGGCAAGGGCTCGACCGGTGACGCCGGCACATGGGGCTGCGGCTGAACAGGCTGAGGCTGAATTGGTTGGCGCTGCTGGGCCTGCGCGTGAGGCTGGGCCGGGGCGTGAGGTTGGGGCTGGGGCGGCATCGGCGGGCGGGACGGCGGGCCCATCGGGGCCGGGCCGGCGAGGGCGGCCGACACGATGCGCTTGGCGATCTCGGGGGCGGCGGCCCAGTGCAGGCCGAGCTGAGACGCGTGCACCTGGCGCCAGACGAAGCCCTCGGGGTTGCCGCCCGACCAGGTCCAGGCCGGGACCGTGCCGGCGCGCGGGGTGACGATCGCGCGGTGCTGCTTGTAGCCGGTGATGCGGGCGCCGGCGGGGGCCAGCGACGACGTGGTCGGCGCCGTGGCCTCGCGGTATCCGGCGATGGTCTGGTCGGCGGTGGTGGCCGACGCGTCGAAGACGCCGCACATCGGGCGGCCGTCGAACTCGCGGCCGAGCCACGGCAGGGCCACGCCCTCGGCGACGACCGGCCAGCCGTCGCGGGCGAACTGGGCGACCGCGGTGCAGAGCCTGCGGTTGGCCGACAGCTCCTCGGCGTACCCCTCGGGAAGGCCGGCGCCGACGATCAGAGCGCGCGTCCCGGCCGGCAGCGACTCGTCGCGCAGAGGGTCGACCACGGCCACGTCCGCGCCCGCGGCCGTCAGGAGCTCGGCTGTCTCGACGTACGTGAAAGGAGCACCCGGACCACCCGCAAGCGCGACCACCGGTCGCTGGTCGAAGACCTCGCCGCCGACGACGTCGGCGGGCGTCCAGATGGGCCCGGGCAGGGCCGGCGCCGAGGACGCGAGGGCCATCAGCCGGTCGAGGTCGAGCGCTCCGGCGACGGCCTCGCCGAGACGGCGGACGGCACGGCTCGCCTCGACCGTACGGTGGGCGACCGGCACCGGGCCGTGCGCGCGGGCCGGAAGCACGTTCGGCAGGTCGCCGCGGCGCAGCGCGCCCAGCACCGGCATGCCGATGTCGTCCAGGGCGGTACGCAGCATCTGTTCGTGGCGCGGCGACGCGACCCGGTTGAGGATCACCCCGCCCAGGTGGACCATCTCGTCGAACATCCGGAAGCCGTGCACGAGCGCGGCCAGCGAGTGCCCCATCGCGGCGACGTCGACGACCAGCACGACCGGGGCGTGCAGGGCGGCCGCGACCGCGGCGGTGCCGTCGATCTCGGGCTGGCCGGTGAGCGAGTCGAACAGGCCCATCGCCCCCTCGATCACCGAGAGTTGCGCGCTGCCGGCACCGTGCAGGAACAGTGGGGCGATGCGCTGGGCGCCGACCAGCCGCGGGTCGAGGTTGCGGCCGGGCCGGCCGGCCGCGAGTCCGAGGTACGCGGCGTCGGTGTGATCCGGGCCGACCTTGAACCCGGCCGCCGGGATGCCACGCGCCGCGGTCGCCGCGAGCAGGCCGACCGCGATCGCGGTCTTGCCGTGCCCGGACGCGGGCGCGCTCACGACCAGACGGGGCTGGGCGCTCATCTATGACTCTCCCGAACGGAATATCGCCTGTTGTCGACTACCGAAGTGGGACAGTACCTGGCCCCAGCAGGTGTCAACCTGTCGACGGGTAGCCTCGGGACGTGTACCGCTTCCTGCTGAGGCCGCGCTGGCTGGCCGCCGCCGCGTTCGCTCTGGCGGCCGCGTCGGTCATGGTGATGCTCGGCAACTGGCAGCTGCGACGGTACGAGGAACGCAGCGCGATCAACGACCGCATCGACGCCGCCGATTCCGTGCAGGCCGTGCCGATGACCTCCGTACTGGCGAAACCGGCCACCGCGGGCTCCTCGGGCCGGGCCCCCGGCAAGGACCTGGCCTGGACAAAGGTCACCGTGACCGGCCGTTATGACCCACAACACGAGATCCAGGCGCGAGGCCGTACGGTCGACGGTGACGTCGGCTACGAAATCGTCACGCCGCTGGTCCTGGACGACGGTACGGCCGTCCTGGTCGACCGCGGCTGGATCCCGGCTCCGGCCGGCGGGGCGCTGGCGGCACCCTCGGTCCCGGCCGCGCCGACCGGCACGGTGACCGTCGTGGGCCAGCTCCACCTGTCGGAAAGTCGACCGGCGCCGATCGAACGGCGCAACGGCCGGCTGGACACCCGCCGGATCACGGTGCCCAAGCTCGCACCCGAAATGCCCTATCCCGTGTACGGGGCGTACGTGCTGCTCACCGAGCAGACGCCGGCGAACGACGCCGCGTTCACCCGCATCCCGATCGATCACGAGGACGCGTGGCAGAACGGCGGGTACGCGGTCCAGTGGTGGCTGTTCGCGGTGATGGCCTTGTTCGCGTACGGCTACTACGCCCGCAAGGAAGCCCGCGGCGAGTCGAAGCCCCGCTCCCCCGGCGCCGCCCGCGAGCCGGCCCCCGCCTCAGCCGGCGCCGCCGCCTCCGACCGCCCCCAGGCCCGCTCCGGCGACCGCGTCGAAGATCACGACCGCCGCCGAACCGCCTCCGGCGACCGCGTCGACGACTACGACCGCCGCCAAGCCGCCTCCGGCGACCGGGTGGAGGAGTACGACCGCCGCCAAGCCGCCTCCGGGGACCGCGTCGAGGAGTACGACCGTAGGAAGGCGGCCGCGCTGGCCGCGACCGGGGACCGCGTCGAGGAAGCCGACCGCGAGCGAGCCGCCGCGGAGGACGGCGACCGTTAGCGCCGCGCCGCCTCGGGCGCTACCCGCGGCCGCTCTTACGGCGTCGGATGGCCTCCGATGGCGCGGACCGTGTCGATGGTGTCGGCCTCCGAAGCCGGTTTGTCGTCGCGGTAGCGCAGGACCCGGGCGAAACGCAGCGCCACGCCGCCCGGGTAGCGCGGCGACGTCTGCACGCCGTCGAAGGCGATCTCGACCACCTGCACCGGCCGCACCCGGACGACCCAGCCGTTGTCGTCGATTTTCAATTCCTGGAAGCGCTCGGTCTGCCAGCGCAGCAGCTCGTCGGTGAGCCCTTTGAACGTCTTGCCGAGCATGACGAATTCGCCCGTACGCGGATCGAGCGCACCCAGATGCAGGTTGGAGAGCCACCCTCGGCGCCGCCCGTGTCCCCACTCGACCGCGAGAACCACCAGGTCGAGCGTGTGCCGCGGTTTGACCTTGACCCAGGCGTTGCCGCGGCGCCCCACGTCGTACGGGGCCTCCGTCGCCTTGATGACCACACCTTCCTGCCCGGCCGCGATCGCCGCCGCGAAGGCGGCCGCCGCCTGCTCCTCGCTCTCGGCCGTCGTCCGTCCCACGATCAGCTCGTCGGGCAGGGCGTCGGCCAGCGCCGCCCACCGCACCCGCCCCGGCTCGTCGAGAAGATCCGTCCCATCGAGATGCAGCAGATCGAAGAAGTACGGCGTCAGCGCGATCGGCGCCGCCGCAGAGGCCGCCCGCGAGGAGCCCCGGCCGGAACCCGCCCGCGAGGAGGCCGTGGAAGCCGCCGGGGAAGACGCGGAAGCCGCCGAGGAGGACGCGGAAGCCGCCGGGGAAGACGCGGAAGCCGCCGAGGAGGACGCTGGCGCGGCGTCGGGCGGGGACGACGCTCGGCGGGTGGAGGCGCGGGCGCCGCGGGTGGCGGCTCGGCTTGAGGTTTCCTGGAAGGGGCGGGGGCGGCCGGTCTCGTCGAGGGCCATGGCCTCGCCGTCGAGGACGGCCTCGCGGAAGGGGAGTTTGCGGACGGTGTCGACCACCTCGGGCATGCGGGCGGTGATGTCGTCGAGGCTTCGGGTGAAGACTGCTACGTCGTCGCCGGAGCGGTGGACCTGGATGCGGATGCCGTCAAGTTTCACGTCGACGGTGGCCGGTGTGCCGGTGGCCAGCAGGGCGGCGCCGACGTCGGGGGCGGCCTGGGCCAGCATCGGGGTCAGCGGGGTGCCGACCCTCAGGTGGATCTCGGCCAGGGCGGGCGCGCCGCCGGTCAGCGCGGCCACCGCCACCTGCTTGAGGTCGCCGGAGAGAAGCAGCGCCCGGCGGACCGCGGTGAGCGGGGCCTCGGACGCCTTGGCGATCGCGTCGGCGAGCAGACCGGCCTGGGCGCCCTGGCGCAGCTCGCCGCCGAAAAGGCCGACCAGCAGTCGCTGCTCGTCGGCGGTGGCGGCGGCGAAGAGGGCGCCCAGCAGTTCGCGCCGCCGGGCCTGAGAGCCGGCGCCGGCGACCACCGAGATCTCGACGATCGCGGCGTCGACGCCGCCGACGGTGAGGCTCGGCTCGGCCGCGGGCGGCGGCTGGTCGCGCAGGCTCGCATAACCCACGCCGGTCTGCCGCTGCCGCAGCTCACCGGCGAGGAAGGCGGACCCGGCCGCGATCTCGTCGGTGTCGAGCCGCCGCAGCGCGTCGGCCAGGAGCTCAATCTTGGCCTTGCGCCCGGAAGTCGCCGCGACGGCCGCCGAGGTCGCCGCCAGGTCGAGGAATCGCACCCCCACATCCTGGCAGCAACCCCTGACATTTTCGGCCCGGAGCGGGCAGCGGCAGGAGGCGGAAGCGCGCAGATGTGGAGGTCAGCCGACCGACGGCACGGCCGCGGCGCAGGGCAAGAACCGGGAAGAGCGGAAGTCCGGCCGAGGCGGCGAAGGGGAAGAACCGGAAAGAGCGGAGGTCGAGCCCGGGCGACCAGCGCGGTGCGGCGGCGAAAGGCAAGGGCGGAAAGCGGAAAGCGGCGAGGTCAGGCCCAGACGACGGCGCGGGGCCGCGACGAAAGACAAGGCGTAAAGGCCAAGACCAGGCGGTGAGTGGCGGCGGAGCCGTGGGTGGTGGGCGGTGGCGGGCGTGGGCGGTGGCGGGCGTGGGCGGTGGCGGTGGAAGTCAGGCGGCGCGAGGCTCGGAGATGCGGAAGCCGCGGGCGCGGACCTGGTCGGCGACGCGGGTCACCTGGGCGTCGAGGGCGACCAGGGTGGCCGACAGGGCGTCCAGGTGGTCGGTGAGGGCGGAGTCGTCCCAGTCGGCGACGTCGACCGAGCTCATCGCGCTGACCGCGGCGCGGAGGCGGGCGATGGACTCGAGTCGCTCGCGGGAGCGGAGCCGGTCGATGGCGTGGCGCGGCCCGACCGGCAAGGACCGCACCACGGGGGCCGTCAAGGAGGGAGCCAGTGAGGAATCGTTCGAACGCATGTTCGATATCCTAACAGGACGCTACGCGCTTGCGCACCAGTTCACTCGTTGTGACGAAGGGCCGGAAGCAGTGGCGCGAACGTGTCGGCGGCCTCGCTCGGAGTGGCCTCGGCGGCCACGAATCCGTCGGGGCGTACCAGATAGAGCCGGCCCGGCACGAGGGCTGTCCGGGGCGCCGCCTCGAAGACGTGCACGGGCACTCCCAGGTCAGGGATGTCCGCTGCGTCGCCGTAGGCGTGGATCTGCCAGGTCAGTTCGCGCAGCACGTCGAAGTTGCCGCCCGTCCAGGGCAGCCGGCGGCCGACCACCGGGCCGCGGCGGCCGCCCGACGCCGCCTCGGCGCCGGCTGTCATCCAGTAGTGGATGCGGATCTGGGACACGTACTGGAACAGGCGCGAGCCACCCGAAGCGCGCGGGAGGACCCGTACCCCCAATGGCGCCAGCAGCCGCACCGCCAGCGCCCGCAGGGCGCGCATGACCCGGCGCTGTGACGTGACCGCCTGGAAGAGCCGGTCGGTGGTGGCCACCAGCGTTTTCGCCACCGGGCGGCGCTCGGCCTCGTAGCGGTCGAGCCAGGCGTCGCCCCGGCGGCCGTGCACCACGTCGGCCAGCTTGAAGGCCAGGTTGTGCGCGTCCTGCAGGCCCGTGTTCATGCCCTGGCCGCCGACCGGCGAGTGGACGTGGGCCGCGTCGCCGGCCAGGAAGAACGGCCCGTCGCGGAACGCCGCCGCGACCCGGTGGTGCACCTTGTACGTCGCGAACCAGCGCGCTTCGCCGTACGTCACCGCGAACCGGCGCAGGCGCGGGCGCACCTCCTCTTCGGAAAAATCGTCGCCGACCAGGCCGATGAGGCGCCAGTTCCCGTGGCCCCGCATCGGGAAGCCGATCAGGAAGTCGGCGCCGCCGGGACGCACGTTTATCGCGTTCTCCACCAGGCCACCGGCCGCTGTCGCGTCGAGGACGAAGAACCTGTGCGGGTTGGTCACGCCCTCGAACGGGATGCGGCGCGCCTTGCGTACGACCGAATTGGCCCCGTCGCAGCCCACGCAGAACCGGGCCCGGACCGTGTCGTTGCCGACCTTGGCCACCACGCCCTCGTCGGTCTGGGTCACCGCCGTCACCGGGGTCTCCCAGTGGACCCGGCCGCCGATCTTCTGGAGATTTTCGTCCAGAATCTCCTCGTTGCGGCTCTGCTCCAAGACCTCGATTGAGGGGTACGGGGTCAGGTCGCCCCCGAGCGGGCCGAGCGGAATGCGGCCGTACGCGCGGTCGCCGAACCCGGGAGCGAGCGCGTCCGCCCTTTTCGCGGCGCGCAGCACGAGGTCGCCGAGGCCGAGCTGGTCGTAGATCTCGAGACTGCGCGCCTGGACGACGAGGGCCCGCGACTCGCGGGTGGGCCCCTCCTTGCCGTCGGCGACGATCACGTCGACCCCGAGTTTGACCAGCCAGTTGGCGAGCATCAGCCCGGTCGGACCGGCGCCCGCCACCAGCACGTCACACGTCAGCTCGGCCATCGGCCGCTCCTTCTACTTCGACAAGGTGTCCGCCACGTTCTTGAGCAGCAGGGCCTCGGCCACGCAGACCCGCTCGAACTCGCCCAGGTGCAGGCTCTCGTTGGGGCCGTGCGCGCCCGCGTACGGGTCCTCGACGCCGGTGACCAGCACCGCGGCCTGCGGGAACAGCTCCTGGAAGGTGGCGATGAACGGGATCGACCCGCCCACGCCGATGTCCACCGGCGCCGTGCCGTCCCAGGCCGAGGCGAAGGCGGCGCGGGCCGCGTCGTACGCCGGGCCGGTGGCGTCGATCACGCAGGGCGAGCCGAGGCTTTCCAGGGTGACCTCGACCTGGGCGCCCCACGGCACGTGCTTCTCGAGGTGGGCCTTGACCGCCTCGTAGGCCGACTGCGGGTCGTCGCCGGGGGCCAGCCGTACGCCGATCTTGGCCTTGGCCGTGGGCTGCAGGGCGTTCGCCGCCTCGAGCGTGCGCGGCGCGTCGATGCCGAGCACGGAGATCGCCGGCTTGGTCCAGAGGCGGTCGGTGATGGTGCCCTGGCCGATCAGCTGGACGCTGTCGAGCGTGCCGGCCTCGTGGCGGAAGCGGTCCTCCGGGTAGTCGACCGGGGCGCCCTCGCGGCCGACCAGGCCGTCCACGGCCACCTCGCCGTGCTCGTCGTGCAGGCTCGTGATCAGGCGGGACAGCGTGATCAGCGCGTCCGGCACCGGGCCGCCGTACATGCCGCTGTGCACGGCGCTGCGCAGCACCTTGACCTCGGCGAACAGGTTGACCAGGCCGCGCAGCGACGTGGTCAGGGCGGGCTCGCCGATGTCCCAGTTGCCGGAGTCGGCGATCACGATGACGTCGGAGCGCAGCTCCTCGAGGTGGGCCTGGATGACCGCGTCGAGCGAATCCGACCCGTACTCCTCCTCGCCCTCGACGAACACCACGACGCCGACCGGAAGCTGGTCGCCGAAGGCGCGCAGCGCGGCCACGTGGGCCATCACGCCGGCCTTGTCGTCGGCGGCGCCGCGGCCGTAGAGGCGGCCGTCGCGCTCCTGCGGCTCGAACGGGTCGCTGGTCCACTTGTCGAGGTCGCCGACCGGCTGGACGTCGTGGTGCGCGTAGAGCAGCACGGTCGGCGCGCCGGCCGGGGCGGCCTTGCGGCCGATCACGGCGGGCTGGCCGCCGTGCCGCACGATCTGCGTGTCGAGGCCGGCGCCGCGCAGCAGCTCGGCGACGGCCTCGGCCGACCGCTCCACGTGGGAGTGGTCGAAGCCCTCGAAGGCGATGCCGGGAATGCGGATCAGCCGCTCCAGGTCGGCACGGACCCCGGGCAGCTCCCGCGCGACCGCGGCGCGCAGATCGGTTTCACTCAAACTCATGAACCGATCCTAGGACCTAGGTGTTGTCGCGGCCCCGGCGTGACGCGTCGCTGGCCCAGTTGCGGGCGCCGCGGACGGCGGAGCCGGCCAGGTCGCCGGCGCCGTCGCCGAGCTTGCGCAGCAGGCCGACCAGCGGGTCCTGGGAGTTGTTGAAAGTGTCGCGGTACGACTGGGCGGCCGCCTTGACGTCCTCGGAGACCGAGGCGTCGCCGTCGGAGTCGCGGCGCGGGTAGTCGCCGCCCAGGATCTGCGCGTACACCCCCGAGTCGACCCACTTGCGCAGTTCGGCGGCGCGCGCCACCGGCACCGGGTGGGTGCTCCACGCGGTCATGCCGATCTTGTGGACGCTGTCGCGCAGGTCGCCGCCGCTCTCGTACTCGGCGGCCTGCTCGAGGAAGGCGGCCGTGTCGATCTGGGAGAGGTCGCCGCCGCCGGCCAGTTTCATCAGCAGCCGCAGCGAGGCCGCCGGGTCCTGGCCGGCGAGCAGGCCGGCCCGGTCGGCCGACAGCTCGGCCTTGCGCCACCACTCGAACATCGCGGCGATGATCGCCCGCAGCGCGATGGCGCCCACCGGCAGCCAGCTCAGGTTGGCCGCCCATCGGGTGAGGATCATCATGATCGTCTTGTAGACGGCGTGGCCGCTGCGCACGTGGCCGATCTCGTGGCCCAGCATGGCCCGCAGCTCGTCGTCGTCGAGCCGCTCCACGGCGGCCGTGGTGATCACGATGAACGGCTTGTCGAGGCCGATCGCCGAGCCGTTGATGATCGGGTCCTGCGACACGTACAGCTCCGGCAGCTCGACCACGTCGAGGGTCTGCGCGGCCTCGGTGAAGCGCTGGTAGACCCGCGGGTACTGCCGGTGGTCGACCCGGATGGCGCCGGCCAGGAACTGCAGGCGGAAGCCGCGCTCGTTCCACATGCCGAAGAACGCCTTGACCACGTCGTCGAAGCCGCGCAGCTCGCGCAGGGCGGTCAGCGCGCCCCGGTCGGCCGGATGTTCCCAGGCCCGCGAGCTGATCCCGGTCAGCGTGACCCGCCGGCGTACCGGGCGGTTCTCCTCGTCGGTCGTCATCGATCCACACACCCCGTCCTGGGCTCCGGGCCTGAACACGCCAGGCTCAAGGTACTTCCGGAGCGCAACCTTTATCCAGGTGCGCCGGGTGGAATGAACGGAAGTCCGCCCGGCGGACCCTGCTCGACCAGCCGCCACAGGGCGTCGGTGTCCAGATGTTGTTCGACCAGATCGCCGAGGACGTCGAGCGAGCGCTCGCGCAGATCGGCGAAGCGCGTGCCCGGGGCGACCGTGAAGCCGCCGCGGCCGGCCAGGCGCGCGGCCTCGGTCAGAAAGCGCCGGCGGAACTCGTCGGACTCGAAGGCGCCGTGCCAGTGGGTGCCGAAGACGTTGCCGGCCGCGGCTCCCTCGGTGCGCTCATCGGCGTACACCAGCAAGGGTTTGACCTGGTCTTGACTCGACACGAACCCGTGGTGGATCTCGTAGCCGCTGACGGGCGCGCCGAGCCCGTGACCGTGCGACTGCGCGAGGATCTTGCGGGGGCCGAAGGTGATCTCCAAGGGCAGAAGACCGAGGCCTGGTACGCGGCCACGCCGGCTCTCGACCTCGTCGTGGATGCTCCGGGAGAGCATCTGGAAACCCCCGCAAATGCCGAGCAAAGGCTTTCCCGCGTACGCGTGAGCGAGCACCGCGTCGGCCAGACCCGTCTCGCGCAGCCAGGCGAGATCGCTGACGGTCGCCTTGGAGCCGGGCAGCACCACCAGGTCGGCGTCGGCGATCTCGGCCGGTTCGACGGTCATCCGGACACGGACCCCCGGCTCGGCCGCCAGGGCCTCGGCGTCAGTGGCGTTGGAGACCCGGGGCAGGCGGACGACGGCGACCCGGAGCCACTCCGAGCCGTGCGGCGCGGCCGGCCGCCCGAGCACCCGCCCGTAGGCCAGCGAATCCTCCCCGTCGAGCCAGACGTCGAGGTGGAACGGCAGCACGCCCAGCACGGGCCGCCCGGTGGCCGAGGTGATCATGTCGAGCCCCGGCGCGAGAATCCCCCGGTCACCGCGGAACTTGTTGATCACGAAGCCGGCCACGAGCGCCTGATCGGCCGGGTCGAGCAGCGCGACCGTGCCGAACAGGGCGGCGAAGACCCCGCCCCGATCGATGTCACCCACCACGATCGCGGGCAGACCGGCCCGCCGGGCCAGGCCCATGTTGACGAAGTCGCCGTCCCGCAGATTGATCTCGGACGGGCTGCCGGCACCCTCGCAGATCACGGCGTCGTACTCGGCGCGCAGCTCGGCCAGCGCGGCGTGCGCGACCTCGGCCAGCCGCGGCTTCAAGGCCCGGTAGTTGCCGGCGGTGACCGTGTCGATCGCCTCGCCGAGCAGGACGACCTGACTCGAGACGTCGCTGCCGGGCTTGAGCAGGACGGGGTTGAAGCGCAGGTCGGGCTCGACGCCGGCGGCGGCGGCCTGCATGGCCTGGGCCCGGCCGATCTCGCCGCCGCGGCCGTCCGGGCCCACGACGACGACCGAGTTGTTCGACATGTTCTGCGCCTTGAACGGGGCGACCTTGACCCCGCGCCGGTGCAGCCAGCGGCAGATGCCGGCGGTGAGGATGCTCTTGCCGGCGTCCGAGGTGGTGCCGGCGACCAGCAGGCCGCTCAACGCCGGCTCCGCAGCCGGGCGGCGCCGGCCGCGATGACGGCCGCGCCGAATCCCACCAGACCGGACACCCGGGCGGCCCGCCGCAGGTGCACGGCCTTCGGCTTCGGGCCGTCACCGAGGAAAGGCCTGGTCTCGCTACGGCCGAAATAGACGTTACGGCCACCGAGCCGCACGCCGAGGGCGCCGGCCATGGCGGACTCGCACTGGCCGGCGTTGGGCGAGGGGTGATCGTCGCGATCGCGGCGCCAGACCCGGAGGGTCTCGCGGGGAGAACCACCGGCGATGGGCGCGGAGGCGATCGTGAGCAGGCCGGTCAGGCGGGACGGGACCAGGTTGAGGGCGTCGTCGAGCCGGGCCGACGGGGTGCCGAAGCGGGCGTACCGGTCGGAGCGGTGCCCGACCATGGCGTCGAGGGTGTTGGCGGCCCGGTAGGCGAGCAGGCCGGGAAGGCCGAGGACGCCACCCCAGAAGAGTGGGGCGACGACGGCGTCGGACGTGTTCTCGGCGACGGACTCGACGGTGGCGCGGGCCAGCTCGGGCGCGTCGAGCCGGGACGGATCGCGGCCGCAGAGATGGCTGAGCCGCCCCCGGGCGGCGTCGAGGTCGTCGCGCTCCAGGTGCCTGGCCATGATCCGCGACTCCCGCCGCAGAGTGCGGCCGCCGAGCACGGTCCAGGTGGCGGCGGCCACAAGCGCGGCCCGGGCAACCGGCAGGCGGCGGGTCGCCACGGCGGCGGCCAGGCCGGCCGCGGCGGGCACCCCGACGGCGACCGCGGTGAAGGCGGCCCCGGACAGGCGGTTCGGCGCGTAGAGACGGCGTTCCAGGGCTCCGGCCGCCGTGCCGAAGCCGGCCACCGGGTGGAAACGGCGCGGATCCCCGAGGGCCGCGTCGAGCAGGTAGCCCGCGATCAGCCCGGCGGCGTCCGCCGTGCCGGGTCCCAGCCTCGCCATCCCTGTCCTCCTGTGTTCTCCAGAGCAGGGCAACGTTAGCCGGACCCGGGCACGCCTCGCGCCCAGGTCGCGGGCTTTGGTCAGGCCTGGGCTGGGCTGGGTGCGGCCTGGCTCACGCCGGTGCCGGGCGTGGACTGGCTCAGGTCGCAGACCCAGACGACGATCTGGTCGTCGACGACGACCGGGCCGTCCGGGAACGGCACCGGCTCCAACTGGCCCCAGGCGATCGCGCCCGGCGCGCGGTCCTCCAGGAACTCGACGACGATGGCCTGCAGGTCACCGGTCGTCCGGTAGGTCTTGAACGGCAACTGGTCGTGTCCGCAGGAGCGTGTCGAGCAGCGCAGCTGCCCCGCCTGGAGGTCGTGCCAGACGTAGAACGTCGCCGGCCCGTGATGCCGCTGGGCCGCGACCTGGTCGCGCAGCAGCTCGGCGGTCTCCTCGAAAGCGGACACCACCTCGTCCGCCGTCATGCTTATGCGTTCGTGCATCGGTGCGCCGAACCAGCTGGTGTTGGCAGTCTCGGCGTCCTGGTCGTGCGGCGCGAGCACCAACGTCTCGCCCGCTATCGCGCGGATCTCCTTCAACAGCACGGCCCCAGTCTGCCGGTCCCGGGCACGCCAGGACCAACCGGGCAGGTCGGCCGGGCGGCCCCTTAACGCGGCACGATCGGCCCACCCCTTTCGGGGGTGGCCCTGTCCGTACGGCCCTACTTCAAGGTGGAGCCACTGGTCGACGGCGTGCCCCGGCCCAGGTAGAAGACCCCGGGCAGGCCCGCGGTCTCGAAACCCGCGCTCGGATTCCGGGCCAACGTGGAGCGGCGAATCTTCAACGTGCCACTACGGTCGTTGCTGACGAAAAAGATGGCGCCACCACCCTCCCGGGCTTTGTTGTCCTTGACGATCGTGCCGTCCAGGCTGAGCGTGAAGTCGTTGCCGTCCACATAGATCGCTCCCCCGCTGCCCCCGCCGGGCGTGCCGCCGCGGGCCGGGTTGGCCCCGCGCCCGACGGCCGAGTTGCCGCTGAACACGCTGTTGAGCACCGTCCAGGAAACCTGGATGCTGCTCAGGGCGGCCCCGTTGGAGCACCTCCCGCCGGTGAAGGTGCTGTTCACGACGTACACCGGCCGGTCCCCGCTCTGATCGAGCGCGCGAATGGCCGCCCCGCCCAGGTCGGGCCCGGTGCCGTCACAGCGGTTCCCGGTGAAGCGCGAACTGACCACCTTGAGGCGCCCGCCGCGCGCGAAGATCGCGCCGCCGCCGCCACCCTCGACGGTCTCACCGGTGCTGTTGCCCTCGGCGAAGACGAGGTTCTGCACGGTCAGCCGCGGCGTCTCCTGGTCGTTGCAGTGTGAGGTCGCCCAGGTCAGCTCCTCGTCGCAGGTGTTCATGTAGAGGATCCGGCGCCGGCCGGCGCCGCTCAGCGTGACCCGCCCGCCCCCGTCGAGCACCACGGTGGAGCTGGTGTTGTGCACCTTGGCGGTGGCCGTCATGGTGATGGTGACGGGATCGGGCCCACAGTCGAACGTGATGACGCCGCCCCGCGCGACCGCCTTGACGACGGCCGCCGAGGTGCAACTGGCCGGCGTGCCATCCCCGATCGTGCGGTCCGGCTTGCTGGTGTCAACCGCCCGCGCCTCGGCCGGCACACTCGCCCCGCCGGACGAATTGCCCGGTTTGGGCAGGCTCTTAGCCACCTTCCGCGTTGCCGAGGCGGACGGCTTCACCGCAGGCGCCGACGTGGCAGCGCCGGATGCGGCGGGGGCCGCCGCCGAAGCCGCCCCCGGCACCGCCGAGGCTCCGCCCGGCGTTCCCGAGGCACCCGAAGCGCCCGAAGCGCCCGATGAACCCGATGAACCCGATGCAGCCGAGATCGGAGCGGGGTCGGCTGCCGCGGTCTTGTCCGCGTGGTCGCCACAACCGCTCAGCATCGCCGCACCGGTCAGGGCCGCCGTGAGAATCGCCAGTCGCCGCTTGAGCACCGGCCGACTGTAGATGTGCCCGCCCCGCTGAACCACCCCCTCTCCGGTGCCAGGTGCAGCGGCCGCCATGAATGCCGACCCGGACTCCGCGGGTGCGACCGCAGCGAGCGCCGACCGGCGGACGCCAGCGCCATCGGCCCGACCAGCGGCGGGCCCGGCCAGCGCCATCGGCCCGGCCAGCGGCAAGCCCGGCCAGCGACGAACCCGGCCGGCGACGAACCCGGCCGGCGACGAGCCCGGCCGGCGACGCTGCCGGCCGGGCTGAAGGTGGTCAGGCCGCGATGGGCTCTCGTTTCGAGGAGGAGCGGCGGCTTCGGCGGGTGGGGGTGGTGGGCTGCGCCGCTGTGAGCCGTTCGACCTCGAGGGTGAAGTCGTCGCCGGTCGGGGAGGGCTCCTCCGGTTCGGGTTCCTCATCCGGCGCGCCGTCCGAAACCGCGGCCACCGGCGAAAGCTCCGCCGGCGAAGGGTCAGCCGGCGAAGGGTCGATCGGCGCAGGGGCGGCCGGCGCCGAATCGGCCGGCGCCGGATCCGACGGCGTGGGCTCGCCCGCGACCACGGACAGGCGTTGCGCGACCGGGGAGAGTTCGGCCGGGAGCTCGGGGAACGACGGGGGTTCGGCGAAGGTGGGAATGCCGCCGGGCGGGATGCCCTCGCCGTAGCCGATCGGGGTCTCCTGGGCCGTCAGTGCGATCGACGGCTCGCCGGCCACCAGCATGTCGGCCTCGGCGTCCTCGATCGCGGCGTTGCCGGGGAGCGACTTCTGGCGGAAGAAGCGGCCGCGGCCCCGGGCCAGGTCGTGGCCGATCGAGTAGGCCTCCATCTCGTACGAGACGCGGGTGTTGCCCTGGTCGTCCTTCCAGTCGCGGGTGTAAAGGCGGCCGTACACGATGACGGGGTCGCCGACGGTGATCGACGAGGCGACGCCCTCGGCCAGGCGGCGCCACGCCGACACGCGGATGCGCAGGCTGTTGCCGTCGACCCAGGTGTTGCTCTCGCGGTCGAAGCGGCGGGCGTTCGAGGCGATCCGGAAGTTGGCGACCAGGCTGCCGCTGGCGGTGACGCGGCGCCATTCCGGGGCGACGAGAACATTGCCCACGACGACGAGGTGGGTGTCGAACACGATGTGACCTCCTGTGTGTGAACTTGACCGCGGCAGTCTGGCCGTCACGGCGTACCGGAAGGGGATCTTGACTGTGGGTCTGTGGATGACGAAGCGGTCTGTGGAAGACCGGCGGGTGACGAAGGCGATCTGATATGACGGGCGGCCGGCGGTACCGGTCGGTAGCCTGGGCCCGTGGAGACCGACGTTCTTGGACCGCCCTATGAGCGGCACACGATCGACCTGGGTTCGGACGACGAGGGCGCGGTCATCGCCACGCTGGTGCGGCGGCGGGCGGAAAAGCCGCGGAAACGCGCCGTTCTGTACGTGCACGGATTCGTCGACTATTTCTTCCAGACGCATCTCGCCGATTTCTTCGTCGAGCAGGGCTGGGATTTCTACGCGCTCGACCTGCGCAAGTACGGCCGGAGCCTGCTCCCCCACCAGACGCCGAACTTCGCGCGCAGCCTCACCGATTACTACCCGGAGCTGGATGAGGCCGCCCGCATCATCCGCGAGGACGACGGGCACGATCAGCTGCTGGTCGCCGGCCATTCCACCGGCGGGCTCATCACGTCGTTGTGGTCGCATTCGCGGCAGGGCCGCGGCATCGTCGACGGCCTCTTCCTGAACAGCCCGTTCTTCGACTTCAACGTGCCCTGGCTGGTGAAACGGCCCATCATGGCGGCCGCGATCGGCGTTTCCCGGCGCGCGCCGTACCGGAAGATCCCGATGGCCAATCTGGGCCTGTACGGGCAGAGCCTGCACACCGACCATCGTGGCGAATGGACATACGACCTGGCGTGGAAACCGGTGCTGGGATTCCCGGTCACCACGGGCTGGCTCGAAGCCATTCGCCGCGGTCAAAGGCGTCTACGGTCCGGCCTTTCCATCGACGCGCCCATCATGGTGGCCTGCTCGACGCGCTCCTTCCGCGGCCGCGCCTGGCACGACGACCTGCGGACGACGGATTCGGTGCTCGATGTCGACCACATCGTCCGCTGGGCTCCGCGTTTGGGCCCGCGCGTGTCGATCGCCCGTTTCGACGGCGGCATGCACGACCTGACCCTTTCCGGCAAACAGGTACGGGTCGACGTCTTCCGCGAACTGGGCCGCTGGGTCGACGCGTACCTCCCGCCGGTCGGCACCCCCGAGATCGAGGTCCCCCCGGCCCCGGAAGACGCGAACAGGTGAAATGACCGCGTCGAGTGTCTTTTGAGGACGCGAACCCGCGGCGCGAGCGGGCCGGAACGGGTGGACCGAGTGGGCTCTCGGGCATGGACGTTCCGGTCGGTTTTGACGGGACGCCTGGTTACCCCCGGGTCGCGGTCGGCAAGATAGGCTGTTGGCCCACGCGCTCGTAGCTCAGCGGATAGAGCAATGGACTTCTAATCCATCGGTCGCAGGTTCGAATCCTGCCGGGCGCGCCAAACCCACCGTGAGCTGGGGGGTCAGACGTGCCCTTCGCGGGGGAGCCGCCTCCTGAGCCCGCCGTGGGCGATGGGCTCGATGAGCTTGCCGGGCGGCTTCGTGTGCTCAAGAGGTGGGCCGGGGAGCCCTCCTTCGAGGCGATCACCGAGCGGGTCGGTGGCCAGGCCCGCCGGTCGACGGTGGTGGACTGTTTCCGGGCCGGGCGGCGGCGGGTCGACAACGACCTCGTACTGGCGATCGTGCGTGCTCTCTGCCCGGACGAGGACTATGTCGCCCGGTGGCGGCGGGCTCTTCGGGCCGCCGGCGGGGAGGCTGAGGCGGCGGCCCGGGTCAGCGTTCAGGATCGGCTGCCGCCCGATCTGGCCGAGTTCACCGGGCGGGCGGCCGAGCTCGAACTGATCCAGCGGGCCGGGCCGGGCCATCTGGCGATCAAGGGGATGGCCGGGGTCGGTAAGACGCAGCTGGCCGTGCGGGCGGCTCATCTCATGCGGGAGCGCTTTCAGCGGGTTCTCTTCGTCAACCTGCGCGGGTTCCATCCCGATCCGGGGCAGCCGCCGGCCGATCCGGCCGCCGTTCTGGGTGCCCTTCTGCGGCTGCTCGGGGTGCCCGGGCGGCAGATCCCGCACGCCGTCGCGGCGCGGACGGCCGCGTTGCGGGAACGAATGACCGACTCCCTTCTTCTGCTCGACAACGCGGGCGACATCGAGCAGGTGCGGCCGCTGCTGACCGACGCGCCGGGATGTCTGACGCTGGTCACGAGCCGGCACAGCCTGGCCGGGCTCGACACTCTGGTGGTGGACGTGTTCGGCGCCGACGAGGCCGCGGCTTTCCTGACCCGCGGCCGGCGGGCGGCCGAGCCCGGGGCCGCGGCCCGGATCGCTCGCCACTGCGGCTATCTGCCGTTGGCGCTGGGGCTGGTCGCCGCGCACATCCGGGCCACGCCGGGCTGGTCGCTGACCGATCACGCGGACCGGCTGGACGAGCGCCGCCAGTTGGAGGGCGGCGTCGAGCTGGCCCTGGACCTCTCCTACCGCGACCTGCCGGCCGCGCAGCGGCGTCTGCTGCGGCTGGCCGCTCTGCATCCGGGTGAGGACCTCGACGCGTACGCCGTGGCCGCGCTTGCCGGCGACGAGCCGCGGCGGGTGGAGCGCCGGCTCGACGGCCTCTGCGACGACCACCTGCTGTCGCGGGCGGCGCCCGGCCGGTACACGTTCCACGACCTGGTGCGTGCCTTCGCCGCCGACAAGGCGCGGGACGAGGACAGCCCCCGGGAACGCCGGGCCGCGCTGACGAGGCTGTTCGACTACTACCTGGCCGCTACGACCGAGGCGATGGACGTGTTGCACCCGGTCGAGGCCCACCGGCGTCCGCGCATCGCCACCAGCGGCATCCTCACCGCGAAGCCGGCCGACGCCGGTGCGGCCCGGCATTGGCTGGACACCGAGCGGGCCACCCTGGTCGCGGTGGTCGCGCACATGGCCGCCGACGGCTGGCCGGGGCACGCCACCGGACTCGCCCGCATCCTGTTCCGCTATCTCAACGGCGGCCACAACCACGACGCCGTCACCGTGCACAGCCTGGCCCACACGGCCGCCGAGCGGGTCGGCGACCTGGCCGGGCAGGGGCACGCGCTGACCGATCTCGGTACCGCGCTGTGGCGGCTCGGTCAGGGCGGCCCGGCCGCGGACAGCCATCGGCGGGCGGTGGAGCTCTTCCGGCGTACGGGCGACCCGGTCGGCCAGGCCCGCGCGCTGCTGAACCTGGGCGTCGTCATGACGCAGCTGGGCCGCTACCGGGAGGCGGCCGACCACTTCGGGCGGGCGCTGGTCCTCTATCGACAGTCGGGTGACCCGCTCGGTGAGGGCCGCGCCCTGGCCCGGGTCGGCTACATCGAGCAGACGCTGGGCCACCACGAGGAGGCGGCCGAGCACTTCGCGCGGGCGCTGGCGCTCTGCCGGGCCAACGGCGACCGGATGGGCGAGGGCAGTTCCCTGATCAGCCTGGGCGAGGCCGAGACGGAACTCGGCCGCCACGAGCCGGCCGGCGAGCATCTTTTCGAGGCCCTGGCGCTGTTTCAAAAGGAATTGGGCGACCGTACGGGCGAGGCCAGCGCCCTGTACGCCCTCGGCATGCTGGACACGAGGCGCGGTGACCCCCGGGCGGCCGATCATCACCGTCAGGCGCTGAGCATCTTCCGCGAGACCGGTTACCGCGACGGCGAGGCGGCCGCGCTCAACGGGCTGGGCGAGGCGGTGACCGACCCGGCCGAGGCGCGCACCCTGCACACCGAGGCACGCGTCATCGCCGAGGAGATCGGCGCCCGCGAGCTGCTGGCCCGTGCTCACGCCGGCCTCGGCCGCGCCCACCGGCTTCTCGGCGACATCGGGGAGGCGGTTCGGAACGAGGAGCGGGCCGCCGCCCTGTACGACGAGCTCAGAACGCCCGGGGCAGACTCACCGTGACGATCAGCCCGCCGTCCGGACCCTCCTTCGCCGGGCTAAGCGACCAGGCTGCGGCGCTCGTCGACCTCCTGCGGGGTCAGCGTGCCGGCCGGATCGTTCCAGTCGACGAGGGTGATGTCGCGGGGCTCGGCGTGGTGTTCGCGCACGCCGATCGTCACGATCTCGGGCTCGTGATGGGCGGCCGTGACGACCAGGTGGTGCAGGCCGGGGCGGACGCTCGCCGCCTCGTACGCACCGGTCTCGTTCGTGATGGTCCGGACCAGTTCACGGCCGGCGTCGTCGAGGGTGAGCACGGTGGCGCCGGCCACCGGGACGCCGGCCGTGGTCCGGACGGTGCCGTGAAGCCGGGTGGAGAACCGCGGAACGCTGGGCGCGATCCGCTTCGGCGGCCGGGCGGCCCAGGCCAGCAGCGCGGCGGCGGCGACCACCCAGGCGGCGAGGATGGTCAGCGGCCGGGCCAGGCCGTGGTTGCCGAAGTAGGCGCTGGAGCGGGCGATCTCGATGAACTGGCCGAACGGCAGCACGTCGTGCAGCCACCGGAGCCACGTCGGCAGCATGTCGGCGTTGACGGTGCCGCCGGCGGTGGGCAGCCCCAGCAGCAGGACGAATGTCATCGCGACCGGCATCGTGAACTGCTTGACGAACCGCGGTAGCGCCGTGGTGATCCATCCGATCGCCTGGGTGAGCAGGAAGCCGTACACCAGAAGCCACCAGTCGGCCGGGATGACATCGCGCCATGTCGCCACGGCGAAGGTGAAGACGCTGGCGAAGGCGCCGGTGGCCGCGATCGTGACGATCTTCCGGCGCATCGGCCACATCCCGAACTGCAACATCATGAACGAGGTGATCATGCCGACCAGCAGGAGCGGCAGCCCGTAGAAGAACAGCCCGACGCCGGTGACGTCCCCGCTGGAGGCGGCCACCACGTCGACAGTGTGCGCCGGGTGCAGCACCTTCGTCAGGAAGTCGGCCCGGGTGCTGCTGCCGGCGGTGGAGACGTAGAGCGTCCCGCTGCCCGAGTCGTACACCCCGGCCAGCTCGTCGGTTTTGACTCCCCCGATGTCACTGACCGGCCGCACATCGACGCCGGCCGGCACGGCGGGCGCCGTTCCGATGACCCCGAGATGCACCGCGGTGGGCGCCGGATGCCCGATCCCGATCACGTAGATCGACGACATGACAGCCGCGAAGAAGAAAGGAAACCAGAGAAGGGAGAGCACTCGTCCCCAGGTGGGCTGGGGAGCACCGGCGTGGGCGTTCATGGCGACCTCCGTATTAATGACCATGCGGTTAGTAACGTAGCTCGTACTGACCACGCGGACAGTAGATCTGCGTCACAGGCCCGGTGCCCGTCAGAAGAGGGTGTAGCCGCCGTCGATGACCAGGACGGCGCCGGTGATGAAGGAAGCCGCCGGAGAGCAGAGGAAGACGACGCTGGGGGCTATCTCGTCCGGGGTCGCGTAGCGCTGCTGTGGGGTGTCCTCGATCCACATTCGTTGGAACTCGGGGCGGTCGACCGGGGCCATCTCCGTCTTCACGTAGCCGGGGGCCACCGCGTTGACGCGAATGCCGTGCGGGGCCCACTCGGCGGCCAAGGACTTCGTCAACTGGTGGACCGCCGCCTTCGACGCGTTGTACGGGGCCTGCATCTGGGGGCGGTTGACGATCAGGCCGGAGATGGATCCGATGTTGACGATCGCGCCGCCCGTGTCGCGCATGGGGCGGCCGGCGGCCAGACTCACCCGCCAGACGGCGCGCACGTTCAAGTCGAAGACCTGCTGCCACTCGGCGTCGGGGGCGTCCCAGGCCGGGTTGTGGAAGCAGACGCCGGCGTTGTTGACGACTATGTCGAGGCCGTTCAGGGCGGTGGCCGCCTCGTCGACCGCGCGGTCAGCGTCGTCGTCGACGGTCAGGTCGGCGGTGATGGCGTACGACTCAATGCCCGAAGCCGCCAGACGCCGCACCGCGCTGTCGTTGGCCGAGGCGTCGCGGCCGGCGAACGCCACGGCGGCGCCGCACGCGGCCAGGGCCTCGGTGAACGCGTAACCCAGGCCCCGGTTACCCCCGGTGATCAGGGCTTTTCTGCCTTCCAGGGAGAAGGCGGACAGACCGGCGGCACTCACTGATCGACTCCCGTATATGAGCTGGTCAACTTCGGAAGCTAACTTGCCGCGCATGGCCAATGTGGATCGGCGCACTTTCTTGCAGATGCTGGGCATTCCCGCGGTCGCCTCGGCGATGCCGTCCGGGCTGGAGAAGGCCCTCGCCATCCCGGCGAACACGCGCACCGGGACCATCCAGGACGTCGAGCACGTCATCTTCCTTATGCAGGAGAACCGGTCGTTCGACCACTACTTCGGCGCCATGCGGGGCGTACGGGGATTCGCCGATCCGCATCCCGTCCGGCAGGCCGGCGGCAAGTCGGTGTGGCATCAGCGCCACGGTGACGGCGAACTGCTGCCGTTCCGGCCCGAGGTGCCGGACGTGGGCGCCATGTTCCTGCCCGACCCGCCGCACGGCTGGAACGACACGCACGCGGCCTGGAACGGCGGGCGGCACGACCGGTTCGTGCCGAACAAGGGCGTCCAGACCATGACCCACCACGTACGGGCCGACCTGCCGTACCACTACGCGCTCGCGGACGCGTTCACGATCTGCGACAACTACTTCTGCTCGCTGCTCGGCTCGACCGACCCCAACCGCTACCACATGTGGACCGGATGGGTCGGCAACGACGGAAAGGGCGGCGGGCCGGTCGTCGACAACGCCGAGGCCGGGTACGACTGGTCCACCTATCCGGAGCGGCTGGAACGCGCCGGAGTGTCGTGGAAGATCTACCAGGACGTCGGCACCGGACTGACCGCCGCCGGGTCGTGGGGCTGGACGAACGACCCGTTCATCGGCAACTACGGCGACAACTCGCTGCTCTACTTCCACCAGTACCAGAACGCCGCGCCGGGCAGCCCGCTCGCCGCCAAGGCGAAGACCGGCACCGAGGTCACCCAGCTCGGCCGGGACCCGGAGCAACTGCTCACCGATTTCCGGGCCGACGTCGAGAACGGCCGGCTGCCCAAGGTGAGCTGGATCGTCGCTCCCGAGGCCTACACCGAGCACCCGAACTGGGGTCCGCACTACGGCGAGTGGTACGTCTCCCGGGTCATCGACATCCTGGCCGACAACCCGCACGTGTGGAGCAAGATGGCGCTGATCGTCACGTACGACGAGGAGGGCGGCTTCTTCGACCACCTGGTCCCGCCGACGCCGGGCGAGTCGACGGTGCCGACCACCAACGAGATCTTCCCGGGCAGCGCCGGCCACCCGGCCGGCCCGTACGGCCTCGGAATCCGCGTCCCGACGATCGTGGTGTCGCCGTGGACCCGCGGCGGCTGGGTCAACTCGCAGGTGTTCGACCACACCTCGCTGATCCGGTTCCTGGAGAAGCGGTTCGGCCTCGTCGAAACGAACATCACCCCGTGGCGGCGGGCCGTGGCCGGCGACCTGACCAGCGCCTTCGACTTCAAGAACCCGAACCGGGGGCGCCCCGATCTGCCCGGCACCACCGACTTCAAGCCGGCCGAGCTGACCCGCCGCCCGAACGAGGTGCCGGTGCCGCCGGCCGACCCGGAGCTGCCCGGGCAGGAGCGCGGGGTCCGCCCGGCCCGCGCGCTCCCCTACCGGCTGCACGTGGACGGGAAGGCCGGCCCGGACGGCTTCACGATCGAGTTCCGCAACACCGGGCACGCGACAGCGGTCTTCCACGTCCACTCGGCCGATCCGGCGGTGGCGCCACGCACGTACACGGTCGAGCCCGGCAAGCGGCTGACCGGCGCCTGGACGGGAACGCCGGACCTGGAGGTGCGCGGCCCGAACGGCTTCTTCCGCCACTTCCAGGGCACGACCGCCGTCGAGGTGCACGCCGCCGGCGACGACCGCCGGCAGACGATCACGCTGGAGATCCGCAATCACGGTTCCGGGCGCGCCGAGGTGACCGTCACCGATCGCTACACCCACAAGACGGAACGGTTCGCCGTACGGGCCGGAGCGAGCCGTACGTACCAGCGGGCGGCCGGCCGCACGCGCGGCTGGTACGACCTGACCGTGACCGGCGCCGGCTTCGAACGCCGCTACGCGGGCCACCTGGAGAACGGCGAGGAGAGCATCAGCGACCCGGCGATGGGTGGCCTGGTCTAGATCGCCCGTACGGTCTGCTTGACGAGGGGGACGAGGGCGGGCGCCACGCTCAGCTGGCGCACGCCGGCGGCGAGCAGGCGGGGCACGGCCTGCTCGTCGGCGGCCAGCTCACCGCAGACAGCGACCGGGACGCGGTCGGCGGCGGCGGCCCGGCACAATTCGTCGACGAGCCGGGCCACGGCCGGGTCGAGGCCGGCCGACAGGGACATGAGGGCGGCGTTGCCGCGCTCGGCGGCCAGCGTGTACTGCGTCAGGTCGTTGGTGCCGACGCTGAAGAACTCGGCGTACGGGGTGAACTCGGCGGCCCGCAGCGCGGCCGCCGGCACCTCGACCATCATGCCCACGCGCAGGCCGGCCGGGCGGCCCGAGCCGGTGCGGGCGACGGCCTCGTCGAGCATGACGCGGGCCCGGCGCAGCTCGTCCACGGTGGTGACCATCGGGAACATGACGCTGACCGGGGCCTCCCGCGCGACGCGGGCGATCGCCAGAAGCTGCTCGGCGAAGACCCGTGGATGCGCCAGGGAGAGACGGAGACCGCGTACACCCAGGAAGGGGTTGGCCTCGGCCGGCGCCGGCAGGTAGGGCAGGGGCTTGTCGCTGCCGGCGTCGAGCGTGCGCAGGGTGACGCGGCGGCCGCCGAAGGCCTCGGCGATCGCGCGATAGACGGCGACCTGCTCGTCCACATCGGGCGCGCCGGCCCGGTCGAGGAACACGAATTCGGTGCGGACCAGGCCGGCCAGATCGGCGCCGTTCGCGGCGGCCACACGAGCGTCCTCGACGGAACCGATGTTGGCCCCGACGGCGATCTCCACGCCGGCGCTCGTCACGGCCGGCTCGAAGGCGAGGGAGCGGGCGGCTTCACGCACGGTCGCCTGCTGGGAGGCCGCGGCGCGGAAGGTGGCGAGGTCAGTGCCGGAAGGCCCGACGACAAAGGTGCCGGAACCGCCGTCGAGCGCGATGAGGGTGCCGTCCGGAACGTCCAGAACTTGGGGGCCGGCGCCGACAACGGCGGGAATGCCACGGGTACGGGTGAGGATCGCGGCATGCGAGGTGGGACTGCCGGCGGCCAGCAGAACGCCGGCGGTGCGGGCGGGGTCGAGCGCGGCGGCCTGGGCGGGAGTGAGGTCGGCGGCGAGGAGAACGCCGTCGGCGGTGGTGGTCGCGGCCGGGGCGCCGAGGAGCAGGCGCAGGACCTGATCGCCGACGGCGCGCACATCGGCGGCGCGGGCCCGCAGGTAGGGGTCGGTGAGAGCGTCGAACTGGGCGGCGACGGAGGACACGGCTCGATGCCAGGACTGGGGTGCGGGGGCGCCCTGCTCGATCCGGGTGCGGGCTTCGGGCAGGAGGTCGTCGAGCAGGAGGAGATGGGCGTCGAAGATGGGGTCGGGGATGCTGGTGATCTCGCGGCGGGCGGCGTCCAGGGCTTGCTCGAGGCGGCGCAGCTCGGGCTCCGCACCGAGCGAGGGCAGGTCGGGCAGATCGAGCGGCGCGGCACGCAGGTGTGCCGCCGGGCCGATGGCCACACCCGGAGAGGCCGGCCCGGCTTGGTGGCGCGCGCCGTCCGCCCGCAGGTCAGCCCCCGCCCTCCCTTGGGGGCCCCCGCCTGCCTCATTCTCCCCCAGCGACCCACGATCGCGCGGCTCCCCTGTGGACGACCGCTGTTCTGTGGAAAACCCCGAGCCGTCACCGCCCGGCTCGATAAGCTCGCCCGAACCGGCCACCGCCACGATCCGGTCGACCGCCTCCTGCGCCTGGGGGCCCGACGCCCGTACCTCCAACTCGTGCCCCTGAAGCACCCCCAAGGTGGCCACCTTCGACAGGCTCGACGCGGATACCCACCCCGATCCCGTCGTCGCGTTGCGCAGCTCGACCCGCGCGTCGAAGGACCGCGCCTCGGTCACCACCCGGGCCGCCGGTCGCGCGTGCAACCCGTGCGGGTCGGTCACTTCGACGGTGGCGGACGGGCCTTCCCTCGTACCACCAATAATTTGATCTTCAGACGGGACGCCCAAGTGGGACTCTTTGCCGGCCAGGCCCGCTGCCGCCTCGGCGGCCACCTCGTCGCGGCTCGCGCCGGACGCGGCCGCCACCGCCGCCGCCACCAAGCCCTCGACGAGCGGCCCCGGGCACAGCACGACCCGCTCCCGTACCTCGTCGTCGAGCAGCTCCAGCGCCGTCTCGGCCGACAGCACCGCGCTGCCCAGGTCCATCAGGACGACGACGCCGTCGCCGGTGTCGGCCGCGATCAGCGCTTCCATGATCGCGGCCGCGTCCGTTCCGTAGGTGTCCTCGTCGAGTCCGGCCGCGATCTCGAGGGTCAGCGGCCGCCCCCTCGTCATCTCGGTCGCGAGGGCGACCGCGGCCCGGGCCAGGGGGCGGCTGTGGCACACCACCACCAGGCCCACCATCAGGGCTCCAGCGTCGTCGCCGCGGCCCGCACCAGGAGGGTCACCGAGGTGGCGCCGGGATCGGGATGACCGGCGCTGCGTTCCCCCAGATAGCTGGCCCGGCCCTTGCGCGCCACCATCGGAACCGTCGCGTCCCGGCCCTGCTCGGCCGCGAGCACCGCGTCGCCGAGGCTGCCGCCGGCCTCCAGCGCCTCGACAGCCGGGGTCAGCGCGTCGACCATCGTCTTGTCGCCCGGCACCGCCTTGCCCCGGGCGATCACCCCGTCCAGTCCCGCCCGCAGGACCTTGTCGAGTTCCACCGAGTCGCCGGCCGCCGCCGCCATCCGCAGGAACGCCGTGCCGTAGAGCGGCCCGCTCGCCCCGCCGACCTTGCTGATCAGGGTCATGCCGACCTTCTTGAACAGCGCCGACGGCGTCTCCGGCACCTCGGCGTCCAATGCGGACACCACCGCCGTGAGGCCCCGGTCCATGTTGACGCCGTGGTCGCCGTCGCCGATCGCCGAGTCGAGCTCGGTGAGCAGTTCCTTGTTCTGCGCGACGAGCCGCGCGAACTCGCGGATCCACGCGGTGAGCGCCGCCGTGTCCATCGGCGTCAGACCCCGCGCCGCAGCGCCGGCGTGTTGACCGGCGCGTCCCACAATCGCAGGATCTCGTCATCCGCCTTCAGCAGGGTGACCGAGCAGCCGGCCATGTCAAGGCTTGTGATGTACGGCCCCACGAGCGACCGCGCCACCGGCACACCGGCCTTGGCCAGCAGCTGCGACACCTCGTTGAACATCACGTACAGCTCGATCAGCGGCGTCGCCCCCATGCCGTTGACGAACGCGATGACGCTGTCGCCGCCGGTGTAGTCGAGGTCGGACAGGATCGGGCCGACCAGCATCTCGGCGATCTCGTCGGCCGGCGCGACCGGCACGCGGCGGCGGCCGGGCTCGCCGTGGATGCCGATGCCGACCTCCATCTGGTCCTCGGGCAGGTCGAAGGTCGGCTTGCCGGCCGCCGGCACGGTGCACGAGGTCAAGGCCAGACCCATGCTCCGGGAGTACGCGTTGACCTTGCGCGCCACCTCGGCCACCTCGGCCAGGGGCCGGCCCTCCTCGGCCGCCGCCCCGGCGATCTTCTCCAGCAGCACGGTGGCCCCGACGCCCCGGCGCCCGGCCGTGTAGAGGCTGTCCTGCACGGCCACGTCGTCGTCGACGACGACCGCGACGACCTCGGTGCCGCTGTCGGCCGCGACCATCTCGGCCGCGAGCTCGAAGTTCATGACGTCGCCGGTGTAGTTCTTCACGATGTGCAGCACGCCGGCGCCGCCGTCGACGGCCTGGGTCGCCGCCGTCATCTGGTCGGGCACCGGCGACGTGAAGATCTCGCCCGCGCAGGCGGCGTCGAGCATGCCGGGCCCGACGAATCCGCCGTGCAGCGGCTCGTGCCCCGAGCCGCCGCCGGAGACCAGGCCGACCTTGCCGCGCACCGGCGCGTCACCCCGCACGATGATCCGGTTCTCGTGGTCGACGCGCAGCTCCGGATGGGCGGCGGCAATGCCGTGAAGGGCGTCGGCGATGACGTTCGAGGGGTCGTTGATGAGCTTCTTCATGGTGGCTCCTCACCGCTGAGGGAACGACCTGCCGTCCTCAAACTACGCCCGATCATCGACCGATTACGACCCGTCAAGCCGACGACCTTCACCGCCTCTCAGTTCGTCCAGAACACGTAGACCGCGCCGTACGGCACCGCCTTCTTGGTCCCGTCCACGCAGGTGCCGGCCGGCGCGGTGCCGCCCGAGGTGAGCAGCCGGTTGATGTAGGTGGCCTTGCCCAGCACACCCGACCCGGACTTCTCGGTGACCTTGAGCAGCAGCTCCGCAATCGTGCCGGCCCGCGCGCTCTCGGCTTCCTTGGCCGCCTTGACCAGCGAGCCGTCCCGCGTCGACTGCCAGCTCGGCCCGGCGAAGTGGTGCACCCGCCCGCCCGTGCCGATGAGCTGCGCCTCGGGCACGGACGCCCCCGCGAACGACCCGTTGGCGCATGTGTAGGTCTGCGTACCCGAGGCGACGACGTACGCCCCGATCGGCTTGGCCCCCTTGGGCGGCTTGATGGCCGCCGGAATCCCCGGAATCGACACGGCCCGGCCGTCGGGCGCCGTCACGGCCACCGCCGACTGCTCGGCCGCGGACGCGTTGAAGGTCACCGCGCCGACACCGGCGACCACGGCTGCCATCCCCACCCCAGCGGCAGCGCGAACCCGGGAACGCTTCGAGTTGAGCATGACTTCTCCTCGTTTGGGGGCGTGAGCGTCGCCCCTTCGCCCACAAGCACGCGTCCCGGCGGCCGATCGGATCTAGATCAACGTCAATGTCGCCCTTTTGTCCCCCGCACATGGACGAAAGGACTACGCGATCCGTCTTTCTCGGGCGATGAGTTCTCCCGCCGCCGGCGGTCCCAGGGCCGAGCGCGGACCGCGCACCCGCACGGCGAAGGAGCTCGAACGTGACCGTGAGCGCCAGTTTCTGCATGTCCCTGGACGGCAGGCTCGAGCGGGTCGAGGTGGTCGAGGGCAGTGGCGTGACCCACCAGCGATACCGGATGCGCTACCGCTGACCGCCCGGCTGGGACAGTTCGCCGGACGGCGTGGCGGACGGCTGTGCGGCGGGGGGTGCGGCCGTACGGCGGGCCAGCCCGATGACGCCGGCGGTCATGACCAGGGCGGCCGCGGCGACCACGACGACGCCGACCGTGCCGGAGCGGAAGGCCTCGTCGAAGACGACGACGCCGGCGATGGCGGCGACGATGGGGTTGGAGACGCTGACCGTGGCCAACGGCGCGGCCAGGCCGGCGCCCCGGTAGGAGAACTGGCCCAGCAGGTATCCACCGATGGCGAAGAGCACGACCATGGCCAGGACGAAGATGGAGACCGAGCGGAGGCCACCGTCGGTGACGGTGCCGATCACGGCTTTGGAGAGCACCGACGAGATGCCGAAGGCGGTGCCGGCGGCCGCGGCCAGCAGGACGCCGCGCATGCGAGGGCCGCAGCGCCAGGCCAGCAGGGTGAGCACGCCGACGGCGCCGACGGTGATCAGAGAGAGCTCGCGGCCCTCGGCCGTGGTGAGCAGGGCCGGACGGCCGGACTCGACCGACAGCGACATGATCACGGCCAGGCCGGCCACCGTGAGCATGGCGTCGGCCCAGGCGGCGGCGCTGATCCGCACGCCGTAGCGGAGGCGAGCGATGGGGAGCGCGAACAGCAGAGTCAGCGTGCCCAGGGCCTGTACGACCGCGACCGTGCCGAAGTCGAGGGCGACCACGTGCAGGCCGACGCCGCCGGCGGTCAGCAGCAGCGCGGCGGCCCAGCGGGAGAGGCCGCGCTGGCCGTGCTCGGCCAGGCGCTCCTGCGCCACCGCCGCCGCGGCATAGCTGGCGGCGGACAGCACCGACAGCACGACCGCCCACCCCAGCGAAGCCACCCTTCGAGTCTGCCAGAACTTCGCGCCCACAAGTCCGGCAAAGAGCGCGGAAACGGGCGGTGACCCCAGTCCGGCCAAAATGGGGTCGCCCCCTCGGAAGGCGAACTGCCACGATCGGCTCATGGTGTCTGCGTCGGGGAAAAGGATCACGTGGCTCGAGCTGCCGGAGACCGTACGAACGCGGATCGAGCGCATCATCGGTGGCGGCCCGGTGGTCACGGCCGTGTCCCAGCCCGGCGGCTTCTCGCCGGGCAGCGCCGACCGGGTGGTCACCGAGTCGGGGCGGCGGGCCTTCGTCAAGGCCGTCACCCCGGCCGTCAACGCCCGCTCGGCCGAACTGGCGCGCGACGAGATGCGCATCACAGCGATGCTGCCGGAGCGGGTGCCCGCACCCCGGCTGATCGACGGTTTCGACGACGGCGACTGGGTGGTCCTGGTGCTCGAGGACGTGGCGGGCACCCACCCCCGTACACCCTGGGTCGCCAGCGAGATCGACGCCGCCGTGACGGCCCTCGCCGAGCTGGACCAGGCGCTCACGCCGGCGCCCGCGGGTCTGAAGAACGCCGGTGACCTGTTCGCCGAGGACTTCGCGGGATGGGACCGGGTGGCCGCCGACCCGCCGGCCGGCCTCGACCCCTGGGAGAGCGACCACCTGCCCGAGCTGCGGGCCGCCGCCGAGCGGACCGTGGCCCGGCTGCGGACCGGGGACACGGTCGCGCACTGCGACATCCGGGCCGACAACATGATCGTCCGCCCGGACGGCCGGGTGATCATCGTGGACTGGCCGTGGGCGGCGGTCGCCCCGCGGTGGTGGAACCGCGTCGACCTCGCGGCGAACGTCTGGGTGCACGGCGGCGATCCCGAACGGGTGATCGAAGGTATCGACCGGCGGATCGTGACCGACGCGTTCGCCGCGCTCGCGGGCATGTTCCGCGACGTCTGCCGGCAGCCTCCGCCGCCGGGCATACCGACCGTACGGGCCTTCCAGCGGTGGCAGGCCGACGAGCTCCAGCGCTGGTTGAAGGCCGAGATGTGAACTGAAGAAAGGTCACCTCCGTACCCGTGCCCGCGACGCGGAACCACCAGATGGGAGGTCGAGCACACCCGCCCGGGCGGGTCACCAGAGGGCTATAGGCTGGGAAGTCGGGCTTCGGCGTGGCGGCCCGGACGGCCCACACTTCCTCACGGAACGGAACACGATGATCGACGAGGCCAAGGTGCGAGTCCTACTACTGGAGAGCATCCATCCCGACGCGGTGACCCGGCTCGAGTCCGAGGGATACGCCGTCGAGTCCGTCCGTAACGCCCTCGACGAGTCCGAGCTGATCGAGCGCATCCGCGGGGTGCACCTGCTGGGCATCCGGTCCAAGACCAAGGTCAGCGCCAAGGCGCTCGAGGCCGCGGACAAGCTCGTCGCGATCGGCGCCTTCTGCATCGGCACCGACCAGATCGACCTGACCGCCGCCTCCGCCGGTGGCGTCGCGGTCTTCAACGCGCCGTTCTCCAACACGCGCTCGGTGGTCGAGCTGGCCATCGCCGAGATCATCGCGATGACGCGGCGGCTCACCGAGAAGAACGCGCTCATGCACCAGGGCGTCTGGGACAAGTCGGCCGACGGCGCCCACGAGATCCGCGGCCGCCGCCTCGGCATCGTCGGCTACGGCAACATCGGCACCCAGCTCTCCGTGCTGGCGGAAAACCTCGGCATGCACGTGTCGTTCTACGACACCGCCGACAAGCTGGCGCTGAGCAACGCGCACCGCTGCGCCTCGATCGAGGAGCTGCTGGAGACCAGCGACATCGTCACCATCCACGTCGACGGCCGCCCCGGCAACGCCGGCTTCTTCGGTGCCGAGCAGTTCAAGCGGATGCGCGAGGGCGCCCTGTTCCTGAACCTCTCGCGCGGCATCGTGGTCGACCACGTCGCCCTGCGCGAGGCCCTGGAAAGCGGCCACCTGGCCGGCGCCGCGGTCGACGTCTTCCCGACCGAGCCCAAGGGCCGGGGCGACGAGTTCGTCTCCGAGCTGCGCGGCCTGCCCAACGTCATCCTCACCCCGCACATCGGCGGGTCGACCGAGGAGGCGCAGTCCGACATCGGCGCTTTCGTGGCCAACAAGCTGGCCACCTTCGTCGAGGAGGGCAACACGACGCTCAGCGTGAACCTCCCCGGCGTCGCCCTGCCCGAGCAGGCCGGGCAGAGCCGCATCGGTCACGTGCACGTCAACACCCCGGGCGTGCTGGCCCAGGTCAACAGCATCCTGGCCGAGCACAAGGTGAACGTCGAGGGCCAGCTGCTGAGCACCCGCGGCGAGTACGGCTACCTGATCACCGACATCAGCGGTGACTTCAGCGACGAGGTGCTCGACCGGCTGCGGGCCATGGAGCAGACGGTCCGCCTGCGCGTTCTCTCCTGACCGCCGGGCCGGCCTTTTCCGAAAGGCCGGCCCGTCCCTCAGGCGTTGGCCACGGTCAGCGTCGTGATCGGGGCGCCCGCGCCCACGTCGTAGCGGTTCGGCACCGCCCAGTCCTTCGGGGTGAGCGTGGAGCCGGCGGCGACGTCCTTCAGGGTCCGCGTCCCGGCCACGACGGTCTGCGCCCCGCCGCCGACCTTGACCCGTACCGGGCTGTCGGCCGGCGACTTCAGCGCCAGCTTCTCCACCGCACCATTGATCTTGATCGGTACCGTGCCGGACGGCCGCGACAGCGTGAGCTGGGCCGAACGCATCCCGCCGACCATCTCGAGGCCGCTGATCTGGCCGCCGCTGAGGTTGATGACCTGCTCCTCGGCGTAGCCGGAGAAGCGCAACTGCCAGTTGACCTTCGCGGCCAGCACCACGTCGACCTCGCCGCCGGTGCCGTCGCCGTCGCGGGTCACCTGGAGCTTCACGTCGTCGTCGCGCACGATCGGGCTGGGCAGGATGCCGGCGTCCTCCGGGGTGGAGATGCGGTAAAGGTCGTCGCCGAGCTCACCGATGGACAGGGTGACCTTGTTGGTGGCGGCGAGCAATTCAAAGCTTGCTTTCGTACGGTTGTCGAGCGGCGCGGTGGCGGTGCGTTTACCGTTCTCGCCGGCGCCGAGCTGGAGCACGCTGTCGAGGTCGTCGTCGGAGCCGGTGAAGTAGACGACGCCGACGATGCTGCCGGCGACCAGCACGATCAGGCTCATCACGAGGATGCCGACCGTGACGCCCCGGGGCTGACGAGGCGCGGCGGCCGGCGGCGTGGGACGCGGCGCGCCGGTGGGCTGGGGCCGTACGGCCGGGCGCTCCCCGATCTCGGTGAGGCCGGCACCCCGGAAGCCCGCATTCGGGAACAGCGCCGGTCTTTCACCAGTGTCCGAAATGCCCAGTCGTCGCTCGGCCGTGTCCCCCATCCGGCGGATGGGAAGCTCCACCGCGATCGGAGCCGGCTCGGCACTGCTCATCGGAGCGGATTCTGGACGGCTCATCGAAGCCGGCTCGGCCCGGCTGACCGGGGCCGCCTCGAAACGGCTGACCGGGGCCGCCTCAGGACGGCCTATGGAAGCCGCCTCGGGACGGCCGGTCGGGGCCGGTGAGGTCGGCGAGGCCGGATGCCGTACCGGTGAGATCGGGCCGTCGGTGAAACCGAACGACGCGCGGCTCGGCGCCTCCTCGGCCGGGCCGGACGGCGGCTCCCCGGCCTGCATGCTGCCGTTGAACCACGACGGCTCCTCGGCCTCCGGCCGCGCCGGTGGCCGCCGATAGATGGTGTCTCGACTCCCCAGCCCGGGCGCCGACGGCTCGGCCACCGCCACATCGGACGGTGCCCCGCCAGCCGCTGCTCGGTCAGCTGCTGCTCGGTCCACGCGAATCCTTCCCCTGACGCCGCCATGAACAGCGGCACCCCGCAACAGGTACGGATTTCGCGTCTTCCCGGATGAGTACCGGCGATAACTACTTAGCGTTACGGTCGGCCGGGGCGGACCAGGCCCCGCCGGGTGGCGATCGCGACCGCCTCGAGCTGGCTGTGCGCGCCGAGTTTGGCCAGCACCGCCTTCACGTAGCCCCGGCACGTGTGCAGGCTGATGCCGAGCCGCCGGGCGATGGCCCGCGCGTCGAGGCCGGCCGCCATGAGCTGGAGTACCTCGTCCTCACGCGCCGTGAGGCCGCCGCCGCGGGGGCCGACGACCGGGCTGGTGCTGCGCAGCAGCCGGGCCAGGATGTCGGTGGAGACGGTCATGCCGCCGCCGTGCGCCGTCCGCAGCGCGTTCAGCACGTCGCCGAGAGCGCCGTTCTTGGACAGGAAGCCGGCCGCGCCGGCCGCCGTGGCCCGGCCGACCAGAGCCTGCTCCTCGGAGGCAGTGAGGATCACCACACGGGTGTCCGGCTGGCGCACGCGAAGCAGTTCCGCGATGGCAATACCGTCCGCATCGGACAAATCGGGGTCGAGCAGGATCACGTTCGGCTTGAGCTCCGCCGCCAGCCGCAGCGCCTCGGCACCCGTGAGCGCGTGGCCCACGTACTGGAGGTCGGGCTGCCCGGCCAGGGCGTGTCCCAGCAGCTCGGCGAACGTCTGGTGGCCGTCCACGACGAGAACGCTGATCGCATCGCCGTTAATCATGCGCCACCTTTCTCTCAACCGGACCCGTGGAAGTCTAAGGAGTACCGGCTCTCATCTTTGCCCTACCAATAGACGGCGGCGGCACCGGGCCGGATCCGTTCCACCGGTACGCCCGATGATCGGTTGAGGCCAAGCGGCCGTGATCACCAGTCTTTCGGGTGATTCGACCCCCCGCATTGGGGCTTGCCGCCCTGGCTTCCTCGCTTGCAAAGTTCCGAAACATGTTCGACATCCAGCTTTTCGGCCGCGTCGAGGTCCGAACCAGAGGGATCCTCCTGGTCGGTCCCGATTTCGGCGGAGATCGCCAGCGCCACCTGTTCGCCCTGCTCGCGTTGCGGGGTCCGCAGTCGACGGCGGAGCTGGCGGAGACGCTGGAAGAAAAGAAGAAAGACATCGAGTCGGACATGTCGGCCCTCCGGGCCACGATGGAGCCGGTCGTCCGCCACCACCGTGGACGCTGGTCGCTCGACCCCGACCAGGTGCGGGTCGACGTCCACCGCTTCGACGAGCTGATCGCCGCCGCCGAGGGCCGCCCGGCCGACCGCGCGGCCAAGCCGCTGACGGCGGCCGCCTTCCTGGCCACCCGTCCCCTGCTCGAGGACGAGGACGTGCCGTGGGCGGCCGAGGCGCGCGCCGAATACCGCGCGAAGCTCGTCATGGCCAGCGCCGGGAGCAGCACAATCACTGTGTGAAGGTCGAGACCACGCTCCTGCCCGTCCCGCTGGCGCCGGAGATCCGCCTGTATCTCGCCGACCGTGGGGTCGGCCTGTTCGATCTGACCGGCGGCGAGTTCCGCAGCGACGAGCCGCCGCCGTTCTGGGCCTTCGTCTGGGCCGGCGGCCAGGCCCTGGCCCGCTACCTGCTCGACCATCCGGGCACGGTCGCCGGCCGGGCGGTGCACGATCTGGCCACCGGCAGCGGCGTCGCCGCGATCGCGGCCGCCCTGGCCGGCGCGGCCACCACCGCCGCCACCGATCTCGATCCGGCCGCCGCCGAGGCCGCCCAGCGCAACGCCGCGGCCAACGGCGTCACCCTGAGTACGCAACCCCCGGCCACCACCGACCTTCTCCTCGCCGGCGACGTCTTCTACAGCCCCGCGGTCGCCCCGGCCATGACGGCCACCCTGCGCGCCGCCCGCCGAGAAAACACCGAGGTCCTGGTTGGGGACCCCGGCCGGGGGTACTTCCCGGAACGGCTCTTCGAAAGAGTGGCCGAGTACGTCGTGCCCGTGCCGGCCGCGCTGGAGGAGACGGAGACGCTCGTCACAGGCGTCTGGCGTATGCGCTGATCGTCACCCTCGGTCGACCAAATCGAGATGCTTTCACCAACCAATCAGTTGTAGTGTGCACGCATCCAATAGACCTACCTCAGGACGGCCCGCCGTGGACGCGCTCCCGCAATTAGCCGAGGAACTTGTGCGGTTCCACCGACTCGCGACGCGGAGCAGGAGCATCCTCAGTGTCGGAGACCTCGGTGCGGAGTTCTCCGCCCTGATGCTGCTGTTCCCGCTGCGGCACCGGGGTCCGATGCGCGCCACCGACCTGGCCGAGATCAAGCAGGCCGACCCCTCCACGATCAGCCGTCAGGTGGCGCAACTGGTGAAGGCGGGCCTCGCCCGCCGCGAGGCCGACCCGGTGGACGGCCGGGCGTCACGACTCGCCATCACCGACGCCGGGCTCGCCGCCTGCGAACAGCTCGAGCAGGCGCGCCAGGCCTGGCTCCGCGAGGCGCTCGACGGGTGGCCGGAAGACCGGATCGCCACCTTCGCCGGCCTCTTCGAACAATTCAACAGCTCGGTCGAGGCGCTCCTGCGCCACGATCCGGCCGCGACACCACCACCACGGGAGAACGCGTGAGCAACCCCACGACGAAACCATCGGCCGTGGAATTCACCCACCGGCAGATCCTCACCATCCTCGGCGGCCTGATGATGGGCATGTTCCTCGCCGCGCTGGACCAGACCATCATGGCGACGGCCACCCGTACGATCGCCGACGACCTGCACGGCTTCAACATCCAGGCCTGGGCCACCACGGCCTTCCTGATCACGTCGACGATCTCGACCCCGCTGTACGGCAAGCTCTCCGACCTGTACGGCCGTCGCCCGTTCTTCCTGTTCGCCATCGGCATCTTCGTGGTCGGCTCGTTCCTCTGCGGCCTCTCCCAGAACATGTACGAGCTGGCGGCGTTCCGCGCCATCCAGGGCATCGGCGCCGGCGGCCTCATGTCGCTGGCCCTGGCGATCATCGGCGACATCGTGCCGCCCCGCGAGCGCGCCAAGTACCAGGGTTACTTCCTGGCCGTCTTCGGCACCGCGAGCGTGCTCGGCCCGATCCTGGGCGGCTTCTTCGCGGGTGCCGACACCATCCTGTGGGTCGACGGCTGGCGCTGGGTCTTCTACCTGAACGTCCCGATCGGCATCGCGGCCATGGCCGTCGTGGCCCGGGTGCTGCACCTGCCGCACACCCGCGTCGACCACCGCATCGACTGGCCCGGCGCGGTCGCCCTGATCGTCGGCCTGGTGCCGCTGCTGACCGTGGCCGAGCAGGGCCGCGACTGGGGCTGGGACTCGGGGCGGGCGTTCGCCTGCTACATCATCGGCGCGATCGGCCTCGTCGCGTTCGTGCTCGCCGAACGGGCGTACGGGGACGAAGCTCTGCTGCCTTTGCGGCTCTTCCGTAACCGGACGATCGCCGTCGGCGCCACCTCCAGCACGATCCTCGGCATGGCCATGTTCGGCGGCCTGATGACCGTGCCGCTGTACCTGCAGATCGTGAAGGGCTCGTCGGCCACCATGGCCGGCCTGCAGATGATCCCGTTCGTCTTCGGCATCATGTCCGGCTCGATCATCTCCGGCCAGCTCATCGCCCGGACCGGCCGCTACCGCATCTTCCCGATCATCGGCAGCACGCTGATGGTGGCCTCGCTCGGCCTGTTCGCCACGATCGGCGCCGACACCCCGCTCTGGCGCACCATGCTGATCATGGTGCTGATGGGCCTCGGCCTGGGCGGCAACATGCAGCCCATGATCACGGCGGTGCAGAACGCGGTCTCGCCGCGGGAGATCGGCGTGGCGACCAGCTCGGTGACGTTCTTCCGTTCGATGGGCGGCACCCTGGGCACCGCGATCTTCCTGTCGGTCCTGTTCAACGTCCTGCCCGGCAAGATCAGCGACGCCTTCACGGCGGCCCGCGCGACGCCCGAGTTCCAGCAGGCCCTGCAGGCCAACCCGGCCCAGGCGCAGACGCTCCAGCAGGCGACCGCCGGCGGCGGCGACCTGAACGACACGTCGTTCCTGAGCAAGCTCTCGGACGTGATCGCCCACCCGTTCAAGGTCGGCTTCTCCGACGGCATCCAGATCGTCTTCCTGCTGGCCCTGGCCGTCATGGTCATCGGCCTGATCGTCGTCTTCTTCCTGCCCGAGATCCCGCTGAGCCTGCGCTCGGCCCAGCAGCAGCGGGCCGACGACATCCTGGCCGCCGAGAACAGCGACGGCGTCCCCGGCGAGGTAGGCGCGGGCCCACTGCGCGACAAGCCGGCCGAGGTAGGCGCGGGCTCACTGCGCGACAAGCCGGCTGAGGGCGGCGCGGGCCTGCTGCGCGACAAGCCGGCCGACGCCGAGGCGGGACCGCTGAGCGACGAACCGGGCGAGGTCGAGGCGGGAACGCTGCGCGACAAGCCGGGCACGACGGAGGCAATTCGCTGACGGCGTTTCAGTGACACGGGAGGCGGGGACATTCCGCCTCCCGTTTCGCATTTCCGGCGCGTGGGCGGGCCTGTGGATAACTCGAGGGCCCGGCGAGGCGGCGCAGTAGCGTTGCGGCATGGCTGTTGTGAAGATCAACGCGATTGACGTTCCCGAGGGCGCCGGCCCCGAGTTGGAGAAGCGGTTCGCCGCCCGGCAGGGCGCCGTGGAGAACGCGCCCGGTTTCCTGTCGTTCGAGCTGCTGCGCCCGGTCGCGGGCGAGACCCGCTACTTCGTTTACACGCGCTGGGAGACCGAGGAGGACTTCCAGGCCTGGTCGGCCGGCAGCGGCCGCGCCGCCCACTCCGGCGAACGCGCCAAGCCCGTAGCCAGCGGCGCGTCCCTGCTCGAGTTCGACGTCGTCCAGCGCGTCGACAAGGCCTGACGCATCCCCCTGCCGTGCGCTCCTGAGACGTGCCGGGCGGCTGCCGTGACCAGCCGATCAGCCACGACGTGCGGGCGTGCTTCTGAGACGTTCCGGGCGCGCTTGTGAGACGTTCCGGGCGCGCTTGTGAGACGTTCCGGGCGCGCTTGTGAGACGTTCCGGGCGCGCTTGTGAGACGTTCCGGGCCCGCTTCTCAGACGTGCCGCGCTCCCCAGGCGTGGCGGGCGCGCTCTCAAACGTGCCGGGTCCGCTTCTCAGACGTGCCGTGCTTCCCAGGCGTGGCGGGCGGGCGCGCTCTCAAACGGGCCGGGTCCGCTTCTCAGACATGCCGGCGCGCTCTTGAGATGTGCCGGGGCGCTTCTGAGACGAGCCGGCGCGCTCTTGAGATGGGCCGGGGCGCTTCTGAGACGTGCCGCGCGCACTCCCCGGGCGTGGTGGGCGCACGCGCTTCTCACGCGTGAGGGGCCCCTTCAGGCCTGACGGACGTGCCCTTCAAACGGGACGGGCGTGCCTGTCAGGCGTTGCGGGCGGCGGCGGTGACGAGGCGGTCGGCTACGGCGTGGCGGTCGAGGCCCAGGCGCTGGGCGGTGTCGCGGAGGACGTCGTGGGCCTCGCGGACGCCGCAGCCGCGCTGGGCGATGATGACGCCGATGGCGTGGTCGACGGTGGCGCCGGCGCTGAGGGCGTCGCGGCGGCGTAGCTCGTCGAGCAGGACCTCGGCCTGGTTGGCCAGGGCCATGGCGGTCAGCAGGCGGTCGGGGCCGGGCGCGCCGGGCTCGTCGAAGTAGAGGCTGAGGGCGCCCACCTCGGCCCGGGGGAGGTCGAGGGGTACGGCGGCGACCGCCCGTATGCCCTCGGCGCGCGCGGCCTCGGCCAGTTCGGGCCAGCGCTGGTCGGCGGCCAGATCCGGGACCGTGACGAGGGTGCGGGTGCGGGCGGCTTCGAGGCCGGGGCCGGTGGTGCCCTGTGCGTACTGGAGGGCGTCCACGCCCGCGCCGGCGGGGCCGTGACCGGCCTGGGAGACGGGGGCGCCCTCGCCGATCAGGGCCACCGAGCAGCGGACCGTGCCGGGCACCGCTCCCGCGGTGAACTCGGCGAGCCTGTCCAGGGCCGGGGTGAAACCCTCGGCCGAGAGCAGCCGGGCCGACAGCTCGTGCAGCAGGCCCGCCAGTTCCAGCGGGTGGGGGCCGGCCGGGGGCGGGGTCGCGGGTGTGCGGGTGCGCCCGGGCCGGGTGAGAACTCGGGCGGGTCCACGCTGCGGGGGCGAAACCCGGCGATTTGGGGCAGGCACGCGGGGCATCCTGCCATGACCATCGACGAACACGTAAGTCTTGTGCCTCTACCGGGTGGTTTCGCCGTTTTGGGCGGCCTGCCCGGAGCTGCGCTGCTCCAGGAACGAGTCGGGGGCCGCGCCCGGGTTCTCCTCGCGCTCGTCCGACTCCGCGAGGATCGCTTCCGCCTGCGCCCGCGGGTCGTCGCTGCCCCCGCTCACCCGCTCCTCGGGGAGCAGATCGGCGGCGCGCTGCCCGATCCGGTCATCAGTCATGGGAGATCGAGTACCCGCGCGGACGGGGACCGCAAACCGCCGAGGAAAAGGTTGCGCCGCCCCCGGCGGACCGGGAGCGGCGCGATGTCGGTGTGCAGGTCGCCTCGCGGCGAGTGGCTCATCACGGCTCCAGCCGAACGGTATTCCGTGAAGGCAATGGGTGAGGCCCGGGGACACTGGGCACACCGACATCTGCTCTCAACGGTCGGAACGCGGGCCTGATTCCATTAGCTCATGTGACGCCGGTCACAGAGTTTGCCCTGGGGTACGAGGGGTAGTCCTCCGGCCGTGAGCGATGAGTTTCGTGAGCTGGACACCTTCCTGGACGACGCCTTCGACGCACAGGAGCGGCTCAGCAGCGCCGACCTCCAGCGGCGGGCGATCGCGTCCGATCTGCCGGCCACCGCGATGACCCGGATCGACGCGCTTCCGGAGGGCGAGTACGCGCAGGACGAGGCCGCGGAAGCGCTCCGGGCCCTCGAAGTCTGACCAGGGAGAGGTACGGGCGTGGAGCCGATCGGCGATCCGGACGAGCAGGAAGACTTCGCGGCGGAGCACGACTCCACGGCCGTGGACGAGCAGATCACCGCGGACGAGGACGACGGCGAGACCGAGGGGCCCCGCGGGTGGTCCGGCCTCGAGCAGGACGGACCACCCTGAGGCTCAGTCCTTTTCCGCCGCGTGCTTGGCGATGTCGTACGCCATCTGCAGGAAGTCGGAGACGGCGGTGGCCGTCAAGGTGGTGGCGGCCAGCCGGGTCAGGCGCGGCGCCAGGACCAGGCCGCCGGTGAGGCCGGTGGCCACCCAGACCGCCAGGCAGAACGGGCATGTGATGAGCTCGCCGACGCCGTGCTTCAGGGAGCTGTGCTGGTCGCGTACCTCTTCGTTGAGTTCCGCCGCCCCGGCCGGCTCGCTGTAGCGGGTGAACGGGGCCCTCAGCGGGCTGGTGACCGCGTCCTTGGCGATCAGCCGGCTCAGCTTGTGGGTGGCTATGGACAGGAGGGCCACGTCGCCCAGCGAGGGGCGTTCGGGCGCCGGCTTGCCGGTGACCTTCGCGGCCGCGGCCAGGCTGGCGGCCAGGGCGGTGAAGGTTCCCATGGCGGCGAGATAGCCGGCGAGCGGGCGATGTTCGTGCGGGGCGTACGACTGGCCGACGCGCGCCAACCGGGCGCGCAGCGTCTCGGTCAAGAAATTCTCCTAGCTAGAAGTCCTGGGTGAGGCGGTCCGGGTCCACCTCGCGCCCGGGATAGCGGGCCATGTACTCGGTCTCGAGCTCGGCGGTCCGCTTGAAGTGGTTCGCCAATGCCGCGTCGGGGCCGTGCCGCAGGGTGGCGAGCCGCGTGCGATAGAGGCTGGACAGCTCGCGGAACAGGTCCTCGTCCCCCAGTCCGGCGGGGTCGATCCCGTTCTCCATGAGCGGCGCCGAGGCATCCCGGGCGTCGGTCATCGTGCACCTCCGTAGACGACGTGGCCTTGCTGTGCTCCGACGGTTGCCCATGCGGACGGGGGTCAAACCCACGCCGGTACGCTCAAGGGCATGAAGGGCCTGTGGACTCCGGCGTGGATCGCCCGCCATGTCCTGGCGCTGGTCCTGTTCCTGGGGTGCCTGGTGCTGGGCTGGTGGCAGTTCACCCGGGCGAGCGGCGGCAACGCGATCAGCTGGGGCTACACGTTCGAATGGCCGGTCTTCGCGGGTTTCGTGGTCTTTCTCTGGTGGCGCGAGGTGCAACTGGCCCGGCGCAAGCTCGACCCGGCGCGCGGTGACGAGCCCGAGCCCGAAAGGCTTCCAGGTACGGCTGTTACGGTCGGCCGGCCGGTCCGGGTGGCCGTGCGCCCCGCCGCGGACGCCGAAGATCCCGAGACGGCCGCCTACAACGACTATCTGGCCTGGCTCAAGGCCCACCCGGGGGCCCGGCCGGGCGATTACCCGGGCCCGAAGTAGAGAAGAAGGACGTGCCACTGTGCAGGGTGCCCTGACCCGCTACCGGATCATCGCCTACATCGTCGGCGTGGGGCTGCTCGCGCTCGTCGTGGTCGGCATGCCGCTGAAATACCTCGGTGACAACGACACCGTGGTCGCGATCGTCGGCCCGGCACACGGCTTCCTGTTCATGGTCTACCTTGTCCTGACCTTCGACCTGTCGCGCCGGGCCGGCTGGGGTTTCCTCCGCATGATCGGCGTGATGCTGGCCGGCACGATCCCGTTCCTGTCTTTCTGGGTCGAGCGCAAGGTGAGCAAGCAGTGGATTCCGCAGCGTGCGGCGGAGCTTGCGAATAGTCCGGCTTGAGAGGCACCATCAACACATTGTCCTCGCCGAATGACTATCCGTTATCGGGATCAATGACGCATAGCGGTCCACAGTCTTAAATCACTCTGTGACCACTTGCATTTGATGTTTCCCCCGATAAGTTAATGCGGTTGGTCCGGTCCGCAGCCACTCCCCTCGGTGGCGCCGGCCAGCGCCGCTCAATCCGTCGTGGCGACGACCCGCTCTCCCCCGAGCGCGTTTAAGACCTGCGATGGGGCCGGGGATCGCGTCTCTGGGGTGAGTCCGCGCAAGCGGTAGGGCGTTCTTCCCGCCCGACTGAGCCTCGGAAAACAGGGACAGCCAACCCGGTAGGCGGCCAAGCGGAAGAAAGGCCACTAAACCGGTGCCACACCTCCGTACGAGGCTTCGGGTGCTCGCCGTCGCGGCCATGGCAGTCGCGATGACCGGGTCTCTGGCGACAGCCGCCCACGCGGCTCCGTCCACGAGCGAGCTCACCAAGAAGATCGAGGCGGCGTCCAACCAGCTCGAGGACATCACCGAGAACTACAACAAGATGAACATCAGCCTGAAGAAGACGATCGCGGACGAGAAGAAGCTCGCGGCGTCTCTGGCTCCCGCGCAGGCGGCGCTCAAACAGGCGAGTGCGCGGGTCGGCACTCTCGCCGCGACGTCGTACATGCAGGGCCGGGTCGGGCCGATGACCGCGCTGCTGTCCGGCGAGGGACAGGACGACCTGGTCGACAAGATCAACTACCTCGACCAGATCTCCCGGGCCAACCAGCGCGACATCGACTCGTACACCGAGGCTACCCAGAACTTCAGCGCCCGCCAGGCCGCCCTCAAGGCGACCCAGGCCAAGCAGACCGCTCAGGTCAACGCTCTGGCCGCCCGCAAGGCGAGCATCCAGAAGGACGTCAAGAAGCTGTTGGCCATGCGCACCCAGGCCTACGGTCAGGCGCAGGAAGCCACCAGCAAGTACAACGGACCGGTCCCGACCATCCCGGGCTCGGCCGGCAAGGCGGTCTCCTTCGCCTACGCCCAGCTCGGCGAGGCGTACGTGTTCGGCTCCGACGGCCCCAACACCTGGGACTGCTCGGGCCTGACCTCGGGCGCGTGGGCGGCGGCCGGTAAGTCGCTGCCGCACAACACGGAAGCCCAGTGGGGCCAGGTGGCCCATATCAGCCGGTCCGAGCTCGAGGCCGGCGATCTGGTGTTCTACCGAAGTCTCGGCCACGTGGGCATCTACGTGGGCGGCAACATGATCATCCACGCGCCGCACACCGGCTCGGTGGTCAAGAAGGTCTCGATCGACATCATGTCGCCGTACGGCTACGGACGCGTCAAGTAGCGTCAGGCACGGCAAAGGCCGGTACCCCTCGCGGGTACCGGCCTTTCGTGTCTCAGGAGACGGGGGGGGTGTCGTTTCTCAGGCGGCCTGAAGGCCCTCGGCCCGGGCCAGCTCACGGAGCCGGCCGAGCGCCTGGATCTCGAGCTGGCGGATGCGCTCGCGGCTGAGCGAGAAGCGCGAGGCCACCTCGGTCAGCGAGTGCTCCCGGCCGTCCTCGAGGCCGTAGCGCGCCCGCATGATGCCGGCCGAACGGTCGTCGAGGTGGTTGAGCAGACCCTCGATGCGCTGCCGCTCGAGCGCGGTGAGAACGATGTCCTCGGGCGAGGGGGCGTCGCTGTCGGCGACCAGGTCGCCGAGGTTGGTGTCGCCGTCGTCGCCGACCGGCGTGTCGAGGGACACCGTGTCCTGGGCCCAGCGGGTGAGCTCGTTGACCCGCTCGACGGTGACGCCCAGCGCCGCCGCGACCTGCTCGGGCTCGGGGTCGCCGCCCAGCTCACGAACGAGCTGACGGGTCACGTTGCGCATCCGGTTGACGTCCTCGACCAGGTGCACGGGAAGGCGCACCGTGCGCTCCTGCTGGGCGATGGCCCGGCTGATCGCCTGACGGACCCACCAGGTCGCGTACGTCGAGAACTTGTAGCCGCGCTCGTAGTCGAACTTCTCGACCGCGCGGACCAGGCCGGTGTTGCCCTCCTGGATCAGGTCGAGCATCGGCATGCCGGAGCGCACGTAGCGCCGGGCGATCGAGACGACCAGTCGCAGGTTCGCGCGGATGAACAGGTCCTTGGCCTTCTGGCCCTCGGTGACCAGCCGCTCCAGCTCCTCGCGGCTCACGCCGCGCTTGCTCTCGCCGCTGTCGAGAAGGAACTCGGCGTACAGGCCGGCCTCGATAGACTTGGAGAGCTCGACCTCACGTGCGGCGTCCAGCAGCGGTGTCCGTGAGATCTCGTGCAGGTAGACGCCAACGAGGTCGCGCTCCTCGGCAACCTGATCGGTCCTCAAGACGGTGCTCTTCTCCACGTTGCCCACGGTCCCCTCATTGCCATCACTACTAACCCCGCTACGGGCGATACCTGTGTCCATCAGTTCCTCCCCGTAACGTCCGCAGTTCGCACATTGCGGTTACTGGCATCTACACAACAAATTGCTGCCTGTACTGATTCCGGCTGGTGGGTCGAAAGTGTCACGAATGCCTGGGTGATAGCTGAGAGCCCAGTGCGTACTTGCTGAGCAGGCCCGCTCTGGCGGCATTCCCACGCGCCCTTGTTGTCGGCAGCGCTGACAGACGCTTACCCGTCGCTCGTCTCATGACACCACCGGCTCCTCATTGATCACAGCGACGGGCATCACCAATGACCTTGGGACCCTCGTCACCACCCTGTACGGCCGAGTGGCTTCCCGGGTTCAGGTGGTGGATCGTCAGGTTCGCGACGGGCTTGAAACAAAAGCAACATCGAAAAGATCCCGAGGCGTTGACCGAACGGGACCACCTGCCACAATGCGGCACACGGCGGCGCAGTTCACTCGCCCGCACGGGTGATGCACCGGCGAGTGACCCACTGTTCGACAACGGTTCGGCCCGGCCGGACCATCCGGACGCGCGGGGTGACGAAAAACACAGCGGAGGACATATGAGCGAGAGCACGGTTCTGATCACCGGCGGGGCCGGGGCGATCGGGTCGGCGGCGGTGGAGAGGTTTCTGGCCGAGGGGTGGCGGGTGGTCACGCCGGTCCGTCCGGGGTCGTCCGGACGGCTGCCGAAGGGTGCCCTGGCGGTGGAGGCCGACCTTCAGAACGAGACGGAAGTCACGGCCGCGATCGAGGTGGCTGCGGCCGAGACGGGCGCCCCACTGCGCGCGGTGATCAATCTGGCCGGCGGGTTCACGGTCGGCAAGTTGATCGCCGAGACGCCGATCGCCGGGCTGGACGCGATGCTGACGGCCAACCTGCGGCCGACGTATCTGGTCACCGCGGCCGCCCTGCCCCACCTGGTGGCGGCCGGCGGCGGCTCGGTGGTCTGCGTGGCCGCGCGGGCGGCGCTGGCGCCGTTCGCGGGCGGGTCGGGCTACGCGATCTCCAAGGCGGCCGTGATCGCCTTCGCCGACGCGGTGGCGGCCGAGTACCGGGGCCAGGGCGTGCGGGCCAACACGATCCTGCCCGTGATCGTGGACACGCCGGCCAACCGGCGGGACATGCCGGACGCGGACTACAGCAAGTGGCCGAGCACCGACGACATCGCCTCGGTGCTGCTCTTCCTGGCCTCCGACGCCTCCAAGGCGACCAGTGGGGCGAAACTGCCCGTCTAAAGAAGCTCGGCGAACTGGTAGCCGAGGACGGTGAGCATGCCGGCGAGCGCGGCCGCGCCGGCCAGGAGCAGGCCGCGGCGCCGGGCCACCGGGCGGGTGGCGAGCGCGGCGTGCAGGGCGGCCGAGACCTCGTCGGGCGTCCCGTTGGCGTCGATCACCACGAAGGAGCCGAACTCGGGCAGGGAGCGGTACGCGGCGTCGGCGGCGTTCAGGTAGGCCATCGACTCGTGGTCGTAGCCGCGGGCGTCGATCCGCCGCTGGGCCACCGCCGGGTCGACGGCCAGCAGGAACGTCACGTCGGGGCGGGGGAAGAGGCGGTAGGCGAGGCGGGCGCGGCGCTCGGCGGCCGGGTGGGCGCCCCGGGCGCGCAGGCTCGCGTACTGGCAGAAGGCGTATCTGTCCATGACCACCACGCCGCCGGTGAGCACCCGCCACAGCAGCGTGCGGAGCATGGCCAGCCAGCGCAGCACCGACTCCACGAAGAGCATCGCGCGGCGGCCGATCAGATCCTCCGCGTCGCGCTTGCCGAGCCGCACGGCGAGTTTGCCGACCCAGTGCCGGCCCCCGGCGTTGCGCCGGTAGACAGCGGGCAGGCCGGCCGCGGCCAGCTCATCGGCCAGGCGGTGGGCCTGCGTCGTCTTGCCGGAGCCGTCGATGCCGATCAGGGCGATCGTACGAAGGGTCATGCCAACCAACGGTAACCGGCAGGTGCACATCCGGTTTCCCCGCGACGGCGCTCCCGCCCGTACCAAAATGGGGGTTGCAGTGGGTTTTGCCCGAAGATCCCCGAGGTCGGCGGTTCAAACGCGGGGGCGCCCGGGTAGTCGTAATCGGCACGGGACCGCATACGCCGACAGGGGGATTACGTCATGCCGCACCAGGTGGACGAGGGCCTGGCCACCACACTGAAGAAGGTCGCCTCGACGCTCAAGGCGGCCGGCATCCCGTTCGCACTGGGCGGGAGCTTCGCGGTGTGGGCGCACGGCGGCCATTCGAGCGACCACGACGTCGACTTCCTGCTCCGCGAGCAGGACAAGGAGCAGGCGCTGGCCGAGCTGTCCAAGGCCGGTTTCCGCACCGAGCAGCCGCCGGAGGACTGGCTGGTCAAGGTGTACGACGACGAGCGGATGGTCGACCTGATCTACCGGCCGGTGGAGACGCCGGTGACCGACGAGACGCTGCGCGACACCGAGCAGATCTCGGTCGAGGCCATCTACATGCCGGTGCTCTCGGCCAGCCAGCTGATGATCCATAAGCTGCTCAGTTACAGCCAGCACTACTGCGATTTCGCCACCGGACTGCCCGTGGCCCGCTCGCTGCGCGAGCAGATCGACTGGGACCGGGTCCGCCGGGAGACGAGGAAGTCACCCTACGCCGAGGCGTTTCTGATCCTGCTGGACCGGCTGGACGTCGTCCCGCTCCCGGAAGCGCTCGCGTCCAAATGAAGGGGCCGGGTATGACGAACGACATCGATCTCGAGGCCGAGATCCAGCGGCTGCTCACCGAGCACGACCGGATCGCCGAGCAGGGGATCACGGTCCAGCGCCGGGAGCACTCGATCGTGCTGGGCGGCGAGGTGGAGAGCGCGCAGCGCCGGGACGAGATCTGCCGCCAGATCACCACCCGCTTCCCCGAGGTGGAGATCACCTGCGACATCGGCATCACCCGGGCCCAGGCGCCCAGTGAGGTGGAGGAGATTTCATGATCCGGATCGCCGCCGTGGGCGACGTCCACGTGGACAAGGACGTGGTGGGCCGGTACCGGCCCGCCCTCGAGGAACTGCCGGACCGCGCCGACGCGCTGCTCGTGGCCGGGGACCTCACTCGGCACGGCACGGTCGAGGAGGCCCGGTGCTTCGCCAAGGAGTTCGGTGGCCTGGCCGTTCCGGTCGTCGTGGTGCTCGGCAACCACGACCACCAGAGCGACCAGCAGGACCAGGTCACCGACGTGCTCCAGGAGTCCGGCATCACCGTGCTGGAGGGCACCGCGACGGTGCTGGAGATCAACGGGCACCGGCTCGGCATCGCCGGCAGCAAGGGCTTCGGCGGCGGGTTCGCCGGGGCGTGCGCCAGCAACTTCGGCGAGCGGGAGATGAAGGACTTCGTCGGCACCACCGAGCGGTACGCGGCCGCGCTGCGCGAGGCCCTGCACTCGGTCGAGGCGGACGCGCTGGTGGCGCTGACCCACTACGCGCCGGTACCCGAGACGCTGGTCGGCGAGCCGCTGGAGATCTACGCCTTCCTCGGCTGCTATCAGCTCGGCCAGGCGATCGACTCGGCGCCGACGGCCCTCGCCCTGCACGGGCACGCACACCACGGATCGGAGCGCGGCCGTACGCCGGGAGGGGTGCCCGTACGCAACGTCGCGCACCCGGTGATCAAGCAGGCGTACAACGTGTATCAGCTGCTCAGCGGCGAGATCGAATCGTCACTTACGACCGTCGGATAAACACGTTTCCGAAATCGGGCACTCGGGTATCCCAGGTGCATGGACGTACTCCTTTGGATCCTCGCAGTCATTCTGGTGGTCGCCGGCATCCTGGCCCTGTTCCGGCGTCAGCTCCTCTGGGGAATCGTGCTGATCATCGTGGGCCTGCTGGTCGGCCCCGGCGGCGTCAGCATCTTCACCTGATCCCCCGCTCCCACAAACTAAGTCCCCCGGCAAACCACAGAGCCGGGGCCACCTGAACGGGTGGCCCCGGCTCCTCTCGTAGGGGTGCCGCACTCGCCGTGCGATGGCCTTCTCCCGATTCCTGACTGAATCACTCGCGGAAATCTTTCGATCTTTTCTCGCGAGGTGGCTCTGTCGTGGCCGAGGTACATCACTTCACGTACGGCGTCTTCAATCCGCTCGCCGCCTACCTGCTGGCCTTCCTGGGCTCGTTCTTCGGTCTGCTGGGCACGGCGCGGGCGCGGGACGCCCGTACCCGCGGCCGGCGTAACCGGTGGCTGGTCATCTCCGCGTTCGCGATCGGCGGGGGCGCCATCTGGCTCATGCACTTCGCCGCCATGCTCGGCTTCGAGGTGCCGGACAGCCCGGTGCGCTTCGACATCCCGATGACCGTGCTGAGCCTGGTCTTCGCGGTCGCCGCGGTCGGCACCGGCCTGCTGATCGTCGGGCACGGCCGGCGCAGCCTGCCCAAGATCATCGCGGCCGGCGTGCTCACCGGCGGCGGCGTGCTGGCCATGCACTACACCGGCATGTACGGCATGCACGTGGCCGGCGAGATGCGCTACAACCTGGCCCTGGTCGTCGCGTCGGCGATCATCGCGGTGGTCGCGTCGACGGTGGCGCTGTGGTTCGCCGTCTCCGTCCGCGGCTGGGCGACGATCTGCGGCGCCGCGGCCATCATGGGCGTGGCGGTCTGCGGCATGCACTACACGGGCATGGCCGCGATGTCGGTGCACCTGGACCCGCTCGGCACGGCCCCGGTCGACGGCTTCCGGCCGCTCACCATGATCGTGCCGATCACGCTGATCACCGCCGCCACCATCGTCGGGGTCGCCCTCAGCGCGCTCCAGGCGATGACCGAGGAGGAGTTCACCGACGGCGCCGGTACGCCACGACGGGGTGTGCACGCCGAGAACGCCGGCGTCCCGTGGTCGCTCAAGCAGGCCACGATCGCCGCGCCGACCGTGCGGCGGCCCTCGCCGCGCCCGGTTCCCGTGCGGACCACCACCAACGGCTGACGTGTCCGGTACGTTCTCGGCATGGCGCCACGGATGTTGCTGTCGATGCCGCTGCACGCGATCACCGAGGTGTATGGCGAAGCCGGCCTCCGCGAGCGGTTGCTGCTCGAACTGGAGTCGTTCCCGGCCGGTGAGCGGGAGCGCCTGGGCGAGGCGCTCGAGCTGGCCGCGAAACTGCACGCCGACGACCGGCGGGTGCGCGAGCCGTACCTGAACCACCTGCTCCGGGTCGCCATCCGGATCATCAAGTACTACGGGGTCCGGGACGTGGACGTGCTGACCGCGGCCCTGCTGCACGACGCCGTCGAGGACCACCCGGCCGAGCTGGCCGGGCGGTCGAGCGGCACCCATCAGGAGCTGACCGACGCGGCGATCGCCGAACTGGCCCGCCGCTTCGGTCCCCGCACGGCCGAGTTGGTCCGCTCGGTCACCAACCCGGAGTACGACCGCGACCGGGACCGCCACGAGCAGTACCGGCAGCACGTGGCGGACAGCCTGGAACGCGACCCGTGGGCCCGGGTGATCAAGGTCTCGGACTTCACCGACAACGGGGTGGGCGTGGTCCACACGACGCCGGAGAAGGCGTTCAAGGCCGCCGTGAAGTACCGCCCGCTCGTGCCCAAGCTCCGCGAACTGGTCGGCCGCCCGGACACCCCGCTGTCGATAGCGGCCAAGGACCACATCCTGGACCAGCTCGACCTGGCCGAGGAGCGTTTCGCCGCCATCCTCGACGATTAGCCTGGGCATATGCCCCGCACTGAACACTGGTGGCGCGACGCCGTCATCTACCAGGTCTATCCCCGCTCGTTCGCCGACAGCGACGGCGACGGGATGGGCGACCTGCCCGGCATCACCGGGCGCCTGCCCTATCTGCGAGACCTCGGCATCGACGCCGTGTGGCTCTCCCCGTTCTACCCGTCCCCGCAGTACGACGCCGGCTACGACGTGGCCGACTACCGCGGGGTCGATCCTCGCTTCGGCGACCTCGGCGACGCCGACAAACTGATCGCCGAGGCACACCACCTGGGGCTCAAGCTCATCGTCGACCTGGTGCCCAACCACACCTCCAGCGAGCACGAGTGGTTCCGCGCGGCGGTGGCGGCGCCGAAGGGCAGCCCGGAGCGGGCGCGCTACATCTTCCGCGACGGCAAGGGACCGGACGGCTCGGAACCGCCGAACTCGTGGCAGAGCGTCTTCGGCGGCCCGGCCTGGGAGCGGCTGCCGGACGGTCAGTGGTACCTGCACCTGTTCGACGTCACCCAGCCCGACCTCAACTGGGACAACCCCGAGGTCCGGTCCGAGTTCGTGGACATCCTGCGGTTCTGGCTCGACCGGGGCGTGGACGGCTTCCGGGTCGACGTCGCGCACGGCCTGATCAAGGACAGGGACCTGACCGACTGGACGTCGACGAGCCAGATCCTGGGCGGTCTCGAGCCGGCCGGCCCGCCGCCGCCGATGTGGGACCAGGAGGGCGTGCACGCGATCTACCAGCAGTGGCGTTCCGTCCTGGACGAATATCCGGGCGGGCGCATCCTGGTCGCCGAGGCGTGGGTGCAGCCGGCGTCCCGGCTGGCCCGCTACGTGCGGCCCGACGAGATGCACCAGGCCTTCAACTTCCCGTACCTGGACGCGCCGTGGACCCCGGTGCGGCTGGCCGAGATCATCGACGAGTCGCTGGCGGCCAACGACGAGGTCGGCGCGACCACCACGTGGGTGCTGTCCAACCACGATGTGGTGCGGCACGCGACCCGGCTGGGCTACCCGGTCGGGCAGGCGCGGATGCACGGCATCGGCGCCGAGGACCCGCAGCCGGACACCGCGCTCGGCCTGCGCCGGGCCCGGGCGGCCACGCTGCTGATGCTCGGGCTGCCCGGCTCGGCCTACCTCTACCAGGGCGAGGAGCTGGGGCTGCCGGAGCACACGACGATGCCGGACGAGTTCCGGGAGGACCCGGCGTGGGAGCGCTCGGGGCACACCGAGCGGGGCCGGGACGGCTGCCGGGTGCCGTTGCCGTGGGAGGCGGACGCTCCGTCGTACGGCTTCGGGCCATCGGACAAGAGCTGGCTGCCGCAGCCGGCCGTCTGGGCCGAGTACGCCGCCGACCGTCAGCAGGGGGTTCCGGGTTCGACGTGGGAGCTCTACCGGAACGCGCTGGCCGTCCGGCGCGAGCGCGGCCTGGGCGCCGGCACCTTCACCTGGTCGCGCAAATCGGACGAAGTACTGGAATTTCGCAATAATTCTGCGTTGATTTTGACCAACTTTGGAGCGGACGCCGCTGAGCTACCGGCCGGGGCCACCGTCCTGCTGAGCAGCGAGCCCCTCGACGACGACGGGCGCGTCCCCACCGACGTCACCGTCTGGGCGGTGCTCTAGCCGGGCCGCGCGGGCCAGCAGGGCGGCGTGGGTGTCGGAGATGTCCTTCGCCACCGTCCTGCTGGCCAGCCAGAACATGACACCGGTGGGCACCCAGAACAGCTGGAAGGCGGCCAGCCCGACCGCGTAGTTCAGCGGCGGTGGGAACGCGCCGGCCAGCCCGCGGAAGGCCACCGCCACCATGGCGTTGCCACCGGCCCGGCCGAAGCCGTTGACCAGGTTGCCGAGGCTGTAGACGGTGCCGCGGTGCTCGGGCGGGTTCACGTCGGCGATCAGCGCGAACCAGTTCGGCGAGTTGGCCGAGGTGAGCATCAGCGCGAAGACGGCGGTGGCCAGGCAGAGGCCGACCGTGGGCGAGGTGAAGACGCTGCCCAGCACGGCGCCGACCACCGCGCCGGTGCCGGCGCCGTCCGGAACGTCGATCTCCATGGGCACGAAGAACAGCACGATGTAGAAGGGGACGGCGGCCAGGACGCCCACCGAGGCGACCAGGGCGCGGCCCCGGGGCGTACGCCGCTGAAGCCGGTCGCCGACCAGGCCGCCCACGATGGAGAGCGCGCCGCCGAGCTGGAAGAGCGTGGCGAAAGCGCTGCCGACCAGCACCGCCGTGCCGGCCGAATAGCCCTGGTCCTCGGCCCGGGACCGGAACAGGATGGGCAGCCAGACGAGCGAGCCCAGGGCGATCTGGGCCGTGCTGCCCTGCAGGATCAGCCAGATGTTGGTGCGGCGGCGCAGGATCAACGGCAGGTGGTCGTGGTGGATCCGCTCGTCGTAGTCGACACCGGCCAGCTCGGGCTGACTGTCGCCGCGGGGCACGTTGTACGTGAACAGGTAGGCGACAGTGGCGATCGTGCCGGCCACGGCGGTCACGAGGAACGGCTCGCGCCAGTCGGTGTGGCCGAGAAAGCCGCCGACCAGGGTGCCGGCGAGCGTGCCGACGCCCTGGGACAGACCCCAGAATCCCATCACGAGGCCGCGGCGGCGGGGTGAGATCAGGTCGCTGACCACGGCGAAGCTCACCGAGGCGACCGCGCCCAGGCCGAACGAGGCGACGATCTGGGCGAGCAGGAAGCTCGGATAACTGCCGGCCAGGCCGGACCAGGCGGTGCCGGCGACCCAGATCAGCGTGCCCACGATGAGCACCGGCTTGCGGTCGGTGCGGTCACCGGCGTACGCGAAACCGATCGCCGCCACCGCGCTGATCAGGAACATGATCGTGGTGGCGAGGGCGATGTGGCCCTCGCCGACCCCGAAGGCGTCCCCGATGCTGCCGTACAGCGGCGGCACCAGGCCGATGGCGACGTTGTCGAGCGAGGCGAGGACCACGAAGACCACCACGCTGTACGCGCGATGGGCGGTACCGCCTCTGCTCACCCGCAAAGGTTAGCGGGCGCGGTTGACAACCGCGTCTCGTGCGGCGGCGTACTGCTGCCGGATGAGGGGAACGGGCGTGGCCTCGTACGTCTCGGGCGCCTCGGCCGTCCACACAGGCGGCTCCTCGCCGCCGAGCGCGACCCACGCGGCCTGGCGCGCGGCGCCGTCGGCCACGTACTCGCCGGGCGGCGGAACCAGCACCGGCAGGCCGAACAGCTCGGGCGCGACGCGGCGGACCGCCTCGCTGCGCGCCCCGCCGCCGACGAGCACGATCCGGTTGGCCGTGGCGCCGTTGGCGACCAGCGCGTCGAGACCGTCGGCGAGCGCGCACAGCATGCCCTCGACGGCGGCCCGGGCCAGGTGGGCCGGGTCGGACGTCTTCAACGTCAGGCCGTGAACGGCGCCGGTGGCGTCCGGGCGGTTCGGCGTGCGCTCCCCCTCGAGGTACGGGATGAGCACGAGCCCGTCGGCACCGGCGGGTGCGCTGAGCGCGAGCCGGGACAGCTCGGCGTGGTCGACACCGAGCAGCTTGCCGGCCGCGTCGAGCACCCGGGCCGCGTTCAGCGTGACCACGATGGGCAGGAAGCGGCCGGTGGTGTCGGCGAACCCGGCCACCGTCCCGGTCGGGTCGTTGGGCGAGACCTCGGAGCTCACGAAGACCGTGCCCGAGGTGCCGATCGAGACGATCACGTCGCCGGTGCCGGCTCCGGTGCCGAGGGCGGCCGCCGCGTTGTCGCCGGCACCCGGGCCGAGCGGGGCGCCGTTGGGCAGGTGGCCCGCGATGCCGGTGGGGCCGAGCACCTCGGGCACCCTGATCCGGCGGCCGAAGCCGAGCTCGAGCAGGTCGAGCCGGTACTCGTTGGTCTTGGCCGACCAGTACAGCGTGCCGCTGGCGTCGCTGCGGTCGGTCTTGATGTCGCCGATGTTCGCCGACCCGGAGAGTTTCCAGGTCAGCCAGTCGTGCGGCAGGCACACCAGGGCCACCCGGGCCGCGTTATCCGGCTCGTTGCGGGCCAGCCAGCGCAGCTTGGTCAGGGTGAAGCTGGCGACCGGCACGATGCCGACCGCCTCGGCCCACTTCTCGCCCCCACCCAGTTCCTGGATGAGGTCGGCGGCCGCCCCGGCGCTGCGTGTGTCGTTCCACAGCAGCGCCGGGCGGACCACCTCGCCGTTCTCGTCGAGCACCACCATGCCGTGCTGCTGGCCGGCGACCGAGGCCGCGGCCACGTCGTCCAGGCCACCGGCCTGCGCGATCGCCTCCTGGAGGGCGGCCCACCAGGCGTCCGGGTGCACCTCGGTGCCCTCCGGATGGCTGGCACGGCCCTGCCGGACCAGCTTGCCGGTCTCCGCGTCGCGGATGACCACCTTGCAGGACTGGGTGGAGCTGTCGATCCCGGCTACGAGAGTCATGTCGTCCCTTGAATCAGTTCGCGCGGAGAAGGTGGTCGATGGCCAGCTGGTGCAGCTTGACGAAACCGTAGCCCTGGGCGCCGGCCGCGTCGACGTCGTACTCCTCGAAGGCGCTCTTGTCGTTGAGCAGGTCCTGGTAGGTCTCGCCCGGGTTCAGGGTCGGGGTCTCCAGCTCGAGCACCTTGCTGGCGCGCAGCGCCTCCTGCACGGCCGGGTCGGCCCGGAACTCCTGCGCGCGCTCCTTGAGCAGCAGGTACATCCGCATGTTGGCCTTGGCCGACTCCCAGACGCCGGTGGCGTCCTCGGTCCGCGACGGCTTGTAGTCGAAGTGGCGGGGGCCGTCGTACTTGGGGCCGCCGCCGATCGGGCCGTGCTCGAGCAGGTCGACCAGGGAGAACGCGTTGAGCAGGTCGCCGTGGCCGAAGACCAGGTCCTGGTCGAACTTGACGCTGTGCTGGCCGTTCAGGTCGATGTGGAACAGCTTGCCCTGCCACAGCGCCTGGGCGATGCCCTGGGTGAAGTTGAGGTTGGACATCTGCTCGTGGCCCGTCTCCGGGTTGATGCCGAACAGCTCGGGGCGCTCCAGCTCGTACGTGAAAGCAATCGCGTGACCGAGGGTCGGCAGCAGGATGTCGCCGCGGGGCTCGTTCGGCTTGGGCTCGATGGCGAAGCGCAGGCCGTAGCCCTTGTCCTCGGAGTACTGGGCGACCAGGTTGAGGCCCTCGCGGTAGCGGTCGAGCGCGGCGTTGATGTCCTTGGCCACGTCGTACTCGGCGCCCTCGCGGCCGCCCCAGAGCACGAAGGTCTTGGCGCCCATCTCGGCCGCGAGGTCGACCTGGCGCAGCACCTTGCGCAGCGCGTAGCGCCGGACCGAGCGGTCGTTGCTGGTGAACGCGCCGTCCTTGAAGACCGGGTGGCTGAAGGTGTTGGTGGTGACCATCGGGACGATCAGGCCGGTCTCTTCGAGGGCCTTCTTGAACCCGGCGATGATGCCGTCGCGGGTCTGCGCGTCGGAGCCGAACGGCACCAGGTCGTCGTCGTGGAACGTGATGCCGTACGCACCGAGCTCGGCGAGCTTGTGCACGGCCTCGACCGGGTCGAGGTGGGGACGCGTGGCCGAACCGAACGCGTCCTGGGCCTGCCACCCGACCGTCCAGAGGCCGAATGAGAACTTGTCTTCGCGTGTGGGCTGGACCGGCACGGTTACCTCCACGTAACAGCTCGGATTTGTTTAGTGGTTGAATTATTTGGCGGCCGTGTGGCATTGTCAAGGCCGTGAACGGTCGTCTGAGAAGTCCTTCCCGGGCGCCCGTCCGTCAATCGAGCGTGCGGGCCCACAATCTCGCACTGGTGTTGCAGACAGTGGTAAACAGCGCAGATCGCCCCTCCCGGGCGGGCATCGCCGGCGCCACCGGGCTCACCCGGGCCACCGTCAGCGCTCTGGTCGACGACCTGATCGCCGGCGGCCTGCTCACCGAGCACGGCCCCGCGCCCCGCATCGGCGCCGGCCGGCCCGCCACCGCGCTCGCCCTCTCCCCCGACGGCCCGGCCGGCCTCGGCCTGGAGATCAACGTCGACTACCTGGCGGCCTGCGTGGTCGATCTCACCGGCGCGGTCCGGCACCGCTTCATGGACCGCTCGCCCACCCTGGCCGGCCTGGGCGAGCTGGCCGTGCGGGCCCGGGCCGCCGCCGCCGAGGACGGGCTGGCCCTGGCCGGGGCCGCGCTGGCCGTGCCCGGGCTGGTCGCCCCCGGCGGCCTGGTCCGGGTCGCGCCCAACCTCGGCTGGCAGGACGTCGACCCGATCGCCTTCCTGCGCGGGACGCCGGCCCTGGCCGACCTGCCCATCACCGTGGACAACGAGGCCAACCTGGCCGCCCTCGGCGAACTACGGGCCGGCGACGGCGAGCCCACCTTCCTCTACGTCTCGGGCGAGGTCGGCATCGGCGCCGGCATCGTGCTCGACGGCGACCTCTACCGCGGCGGCCGCGGCTGGAGCGGTGAGATCGGCCACGTCACCGTCTATCCGGACGGGCGGCCCTGCCGCTGCGGCGCCAACGGCTGCCTCGAGCAGTACGCGGGCGCGGCCATGGTGGCCGAGGACCCGGCGCTGGCCGCGGCCTCGCTCGGCATCGCGCTGGCGGCCGTGGTCAACCTGCTCGACCTCGACGTGATCGTGCTCGGCGGCGGGTACGCGCCGCGGTTCGGCGAGCTCAGCGCCGGCATCGAGGCGGAGCTGCGCCGGCGGGTGCTGACCGCCGACCTGGCCCCGATCACGCTGCGGCCGGCCACGCTCGGCCCCGACGCCGCCGTGCGCGGGGCGGCCGACGCGGTGATCCGCGCGGTGCAGGACGACCCGGCGACGTGGCTCGCGCTTCAGGCGGTCTGAGCGGGAGCGGACTCCTCGCCGCTCTCCACCGACACGGCGGCGAACTCGGTGAGCCCGCGCAGCAGGGCGGCCCGGCCGGCCGGCGACATCTTCTCGAGCACCGTGGTCAGCGACTGGCGGCGGATGCGCCGTAGCTCGGCCAGCAGCGCCCGAGAGGCCGCCGTCAGATAGAGCGCGATCTCACGCCGGTCGGCGTGGCCCGGCACCCGCTCGACCAGGCCCGAGGCGACCAGGCGGTCGCAGAGCCGGCTGGCCGACGACAACAACATGGACAACTCGGCCGCGAGACCGCCGAGGTTGAGGCCCTCGGCCCGCTCGACGGCCAGCAGCGCGCTCAGCTGCACCGAGGACACGCGTGGGGTGGCCTGCTCACGGGCCACGTCCCAGGCGAGCAGCAGGGCTTGCGCCGCGTCGTCGATCGCCGCGGCGTACATCGGGTCCGGCCCGTCCGGCCCCTGGTGAACGGCCATGGTGCAGCAGAGACTACCGGTACTGGCCGATCTGTTCGAGGAGTGCGCCATTGATCAACAGGCTACAAGCGGTCCGCCGGGCCCTGGCCGGGGCCGACGCCGACGCCGTTCCCGAGCGGCTGGCCGCCGCTCTGGCGAGCGCCTACGACCTGCGTGACACCGAGCTTTACCTGGTCGATTACCGGCTCGCGGCCCTGTTGCCGCTGCTCGGCGGCGAACCCATGACCCATCCCGGCGACCCGGCGTGGCGCAGCTTCGACCACCAGTCCGAGGTGGTCGAGGACGGCGCCGTCCACCTACCCGTGACCGCCCGCGGCGAACGGATCGGGGTGCTGCGGGCCACACCGGTCCCCGAGGACCCGGATCTGCGGGGCGAGCTGGCCGAGATCGCGACGCTCGTGGCGCACGAGCTGCAGTCCGCGGCCGCCGGCACCGATCGATACCGGACGGCGGCCCGCACCAAGCGGCTCACCCTGGCCGCCGAGATGCAGTGGGAGCTGCTGCCGGGGCGCAGCCGGGTCCGGCCCTCGTTCAGCCTGGCCGGGCAACTCGAGCCGTCGTACGCCGTACGCGGCGACAGCTTCGACTGGGCCGAGCACGACGGCCGGCTCTACCTGAGCGTCCTGAACGGGATGGGCGACGGCGTGCAGGCGGCCCTGCTCACCGCGCTCGCGACGTACTCGCTGCGCAACGCCCGGCGGGCCGGTATCGGGCTGGCCGACCAGGCCGCGCTGGCCGATCAGGCCATCTACGCCTTGCACCGGGGCGCCCAGTACGCGGCGGCGCTGATGCTGCGGATCGATCTGGCCACCGGTGAGGTGCTGGCGGTCGACGCCGGCTCCCCCCGGCTGCTGTTCCTGCGCGACGGCGTGGTGACCGAGCACAAGCTCACCGCGCAGTTCCCGCTCGGCATGTTCGAGGACACCGACTATCGGGTGCAGGAGTTCACGCTGCTCCCCGGCGACCGGCTGATGATCGTCAGCGACGGCGTCTTCGAGGCGGTGACCGCGACGGGGCGGTACGGGGAGGCGGCGCTGGCCCGTTTCGTCCGGCACACCGGAGCTCTGGCCCCGTTGCAGGCCGTCCGGTCACTGCTGGGTGATCTGCGGACCTATCTGGGTGACGCGGACCTCGAGGACGACGCGGTCGCCGTGTGTCTCGACTGGCCGGGGCCGCTCTCCTGAGAGAGCGGCCCCGGTCTGGTCAGCTGTTCGCGCCGGTACGGCGGCCGATCGCCTCGGCGAAGATCGACGCCATCCGCGCCGGGTCCTTCGCGATGAAGACGCCGCCGGCCGGGGTGACCTTGACGATCTCCTGAAGGACCGGCTCGTCGATACCGTCGCCGATACCGATGATCACCAGGCGGACCGGCGCCTTCGGATCGTTCAGCCTCTTCAGCTCGGCCAGGAGCTTCTCCTTCTTGATGCCGTCGGGGTTCTCCTCCTTGCCGTCCGTGAAGAGGATGACCGAGTTGACCTTGCCGGGCTCGTACGTCTTCTTGACCTCGCTGTAGGCGGCCAGAATCGTGTCGTAGAGGCCGGTGTCGCCGCCCTTCTTCGGGACGATCTGCGGGATCGCGCCGGCGATCTCCGTGCGGGACGAGGCCAGCGGCTTGATCGACTGGACCTGCCGCCAGGGCTTCTTGCCGTTCATCTCGGTGGAGAACAGCCACACACCGACGGCCCACTTGTCGTCGAACATGCTCAGACCGGCCGCGGCGGCCTTCTGGGTCACCAGCGCCCGCGACTGGTTGCCCGCCGAGGGAACCGGGTCGTCCATCGAGCCGGAGACGTCGAAGACCGCGAGCACCCGGCCCGGCTGTGTGATCGCGTTCCAGCTGCCGAGCACCTGGGACAGCGTGCTGGCGTCGAGACCGGCGGCGGCACGGCCGCCGCCGCTGTCGTCGCCACCACCGGCCGCGGGCTTGGTGACCGCCGGCGAGGCGTCGGGAGCGCCGAGCGGACGGGCGAAGCCGGCGCCGTACGAGCCGTCGGGGGCCCGCAGGCCGGCCGTGGCCAGGGCGTTCTTGAAGGACGCGCTGGACAGCTGGGCCCGCAGGCCCTCGGCCGCCTTGGTCTTCTGGAGGTCGACCTCGGGCATCACCGCGTACGGGTAGTCGAGCGGCAGCGGGCTCGGGTTGAGGTAGAGCGCGACCAGCGGAACGGCCGGCCTCTCGGCGTTGTACGCGACCACGTCCTCCTCGGACAGCGGCGCGGCGCCGAGGCTCGACGCGATGTCGGTCGGGTCGGCCGAGCGCGGGAACTTCTGCAGCAGGTCGTCGCGCAGGGCCGAGGCGCTGTTGGCCAGGCCCTTGATCGCCGAGACCTTCGTCGACTGGGCCTTCTCACCCGAGCCGGCCGCCTGGCCGAGCGCGAGCAGGCCGGCCAGTCCGGCGGCGTCCAGCGACGGGTTGACGATGCCGGTGTTGAGGCTGGTGCTGGTCAGCATCTGGTTGAGCAGGGTGCTCCAGGACAGCTCCCGGTCCGGCCAGCCGATCTTTTCGGCGACCGGTTTCGGCATGGCGACCACGACAGGGCTCTGCGCGATCGGTTTCTGGTCGGTGGGTGCGAAGCCCTGGGCCTCGGCCTTGAGCCGCAGCAACCAGGTCGACGAGTCGGGGATCCAGACGTCGGGGACCTTCACCGACTCGGGCGCCGTGCCGAGCCCGGTCAGCTGGACCTTGTGCTCGCCGGCGACCGCGGCGGCCATGGTCGACGAATTCGCATTGACCACGCTGACTGCGACACAGGTGCCGTCGACATTTGCGCCGTCCTGCACCCACCGCTGCGCGGCTTGATCAACTGCGGGCTGGATCTCATTGGCGGCGGCGACGGTCAACCGGATCGAACCGGTGCACCCCTTGTCGGAAAGCTGCTGGTAGCCGAGGTACGACCCGGCCAAGACGACGACTATCGCCATCGCGGCTCCGACGACGCCAGCTCCTCTTGCATTGAAGTTTCTACGATGGCGGCCTGACACGCGCTCGATTGTGCGCATCACCGAAGGCGAATGCCATATACGTTCGGGCGAAAGTTACTCGGATTGAGATTGTTGGCATCCTGAGCAACCGAACGTGATGACCTCGTCTCGATCAGCCACCATCGCTGACCGTTTTCTTCCGGTTAACCTCTATGCCTCTTTTGTCGCGGTTGTCCAGCGCAACAGGGCCGTGGGGCTGGCGACCGCCGTCGGCTCGCCCTGCTGGACGGGCACCCCGGTTTCCGCGTCGATCCGAAACGTGGTGACGCTCTGTGATCGTTGATTGGTTACGTAGAGGTGATGACCGAGAAGGATCATGTGGCGCGGCCAGTCGCCGCCGGCCGGCGTCTCGGCCACCAGGGTCGCGTCGTCGCCGTCCCAGGCGAAGGTCGCGATCGTGTTCGCCCCCCGGTTGGCCACGTAGACGAAGCGGCCGTCGGCCCGCACGATGATCTCCGAGGGGAAGTTGTCACCGTCGGCGGTGGTGGTCGGCGCCTCGCCGGCCAGCTCGAGCGTGCCGTCCACGGCCGGGCGCCACCAGCTCAGCGTGCCGGAGAGCTCGCCCACCAGCATCAGCGCCCCGTCCGGCGACCAGCGCAGGTGGCGCGGGCCGGTGCCCGGTTTCGCGGCCACGGCCGGCGGCAGCATCGTCAGCCGGCCCGCGACCGGGTCCAGCCGGGTGCGCCACACCCGGTCCGAGCCCAGGTCGGCCACGAGCACGTCGTCGCGCACCGGGACGACCATGTGGGCGTGCGGGCCGGCCTGGCGGTCGGCCACCGGGCCGCTGCCGGACAGGCCGAGCAGATCCGACCGCTCGCCGGGGGCGCCCTCGGCGTCGAGCGGGTGCACGGCCACCGAGCCGCTCGCGTAGTTGGCGACCAGCAGGAACCGGCCGTCCGGGGTGACCGCCAGGTGGGCCGGGTCGCCGCCACCGGTCGGCTGCACCGACAGCGGGTCCAGCCGGCCGTCCGGCGCGACGGTGAACGCGCTGACGCTGCCGTCCGGGTCGAGCTCGTTCACCGCGTACAGGATCGGGCGGCTCGGGTGCTGGGCCAGGAAGGACGGGGACGGCGTCCGCGCCGCCGTGCCCAGGTGGGTCAGCACGCCGGTGGCCGGATCGCGGCGCAGCAGAGCGATGCCCTCGCCGTCGCCACCCTTGTCGCCCGTGTAGCCCCCGACGAAGATCAGCTCATCGCTCATGACCTGATCCCACCACAAGTTCGCGGGCCGCTCGACGGCAGCCTGTTTCGAGGGCCAGATCGGTTCTCGACTCGAGGACGTCGACCGGCTCCGGGCGGCGCGCCGTGCCGGCGTTACGGATCACCCGGGTGACCGTTCCGGCGCATCCGGGATAGCGGTCGGACAGGCCCAGGCCGTCGACGAGCCGGGAGAGCGGCACCGCCACGCCGGTCTCGGCGGTACCCATGGCCACCAGCAGGATCTCGGCGTGCGCGCCGCCCACCTCGGCCAGGTCGGCGGTCACGCTCGGCGGTTCGGAGGCGATTGCGGAGTACGGGAACGAGGCGAGCCGGCCGTCGGAACGCCACAGCTGGAGCCGGCGGACACGCGGGCTCGCGTGCAGGCGCCAGCGGACCGGGCCGTCGCGGCCCTCGAGGAACAAAGGCCAGCGACTGCAGTGGTACGCCTCGACGGCGGCCGCCCATTCGGCGGCCACGCCCCACTCGGCCAGGCAACGGACGTGGCACGGGCCGACCAGCACTCCAGCCCCCGCGCCGGCCATCCAGGGCAGCAGGGTCCAGTCGTGGCCGGTCAGGCCGAGCACCAGACGGCCGCAGAGTTCGCACATGCCGGCTTCCGGTTTCTTTCATGGACCGGAGCGGCCGCGCGAACCCCCGTTGATTCGCGCGACCGCCCCGGCGATCGTGGTGTGTCAGCTGTTGATCAGGTCGTACACGGCCTCGGTGGGCTTGGCCGTCTCGGTCGGCGCCTTCGGTGTGATCGTGCGGCCGTACCCGGCGTACGTCACCCGGTAATTGACCGCTTTTGCCTTTCCCGCCGCCGGAACCTTGACGAGAAGGGTGCTCAGGTGGCCGTCGGGGCCGACGACGGCCTCGAACGGCACCGCCTTGGCCTTCGCACCGAGCGCGGTCAGGGTGGCGTCCTCGACGATCTCGGCCTCGGTCGAGGCGGTCAGATCGGTGGTGCCGGCATAGTGGTCGGGGCTGGTCACCCGAACGTCCTCGGACGACCTGATGATCAGGTCGGCGTAGCCGGGGTCGACCTCGTCGTCGTACGAGATCGGCACGTCGTCCGGGTTCTTGACCTTCTTGGGGTCGATCGGCATCCACTTGCGCGGCAGCGCCGGGAAACCCTCGGCGCCGGTGAGCGAGAGACGCATCCAGCTCCGGTCGTCGATCAGCAGACCCGACATCGACAGCGTGACGCCGTCCTCGGAATGCGTGATCTTGAACTGGGTGGTCTTGTTCGGGGCGTCGAGAACGCCCGAGATCGGCTGGACGGCGCCCTTGACGTCGAACGCGTAGGCCGGGGCCTTCTCGTCCGGGACGGTCTTGAGAAGGGTCTCGCGAGGCGACTCGGCGAGTACGCGGGCGGGCTCGTCGTCGAGAAGGCCGCACCCGGAGACGGTCAGGGCGAGGGCAGCGGCGAGGCCGAGGGTGAGCTTGTAGGTCTTCATCAGTCGTGTTCTTTCCGGTCGGCTCGGGTTGCTTGCCAGAAGCCTGCGGGAGCGTGCTGCCGTCGCTCTGCGGTTATGCTGCTGCCCGCTGCCGTTCCACTGCCGCAAGACGTTCGCGCAGCTCACACGGGGGAGGTGCCGCGCTGCGATTCGAGATCCTGGGCGAGGTGCGCGCGCTGCGCGAGGGCGAGCCGGTCGATCTGGGCCCGGCGAAACAGCGCGCCGTGCTCGCCGTCCTGCTCCTGCACGCCGGCCGGCCGGTGCCCACCCACCAGATCGTCGACGCGGTGTGGGGCGACGACCCGCCGGAGAACGGCGCCAACGTGGTGCAGAAGTACGTGGCCGGGCTGCGCCGCGTCCTCGACCCGTCCCGCGCCCCGCGCACGCCGGGCGAGTTGCTGGCCCTGACCGGCAGCGGCTACGTCCTACAGATCGCCGGCCATTCGTTGGACGCCGACGAGTTCCTGGCCGCCTTGGCCGCGTCTGCCGCCTCCTCCTCTCCTTCCTCTCCTTCACCTTCCTCCCCCACTGCGGTGTTGCGGGCGGCGCTGGGGTTGTGGCGGGGCGAGGCGCTGGCCGGGCTGAGCGGGGCGGTGTTCGAGGCGGCCCGGGTGCGGCTCACCGACGCCAAGGCGACGGCGTGGGAGAGATGGGCCGAGCTGTCGCAGGACCGGGACCCGGCGCTGATTCCGGAGCTGACCCGGTTGATCGGGGAGTTCCCGCTGCGCGAGGGGCTGCGGGCGCAGTTGATGATCGCGCTCTACCGGAGCGGGCGGCAGGCCGAGGCGCTGGCGACGTTCCGCGAGGCCCGGAGTTATCTGCTGGACGAGTTCGGCATCGAGCCGGGGGAACTGCTCCAGGAGACTCACCGGCGGATTCTGCGCGGGGAGCCTTTGGCGCCTCGCTCGGCGGGCGGGACCGCTTCTACGCCTGACGCCTCCTCACCGCTGGAGCCGCCCGCCGGCGGCTCGGCCGCGCCCTCGCCTCTCGGGCCGCCCTCGGCCGCCCCTGTTCAGTCCGGCGCCGTTCCGCCCACCGTTGCCCCGCCGGGCACCGTTCCGCCCACTGCCGCTCCACCCGGCACCGTTCCACCCACTGCCGCTCCACCCGGCACCGTTCCGGCCACGGCCGCTCCACTCGACGCGGCTCAACCCGGGGGCATGCCGCATCCCAGCGCTCCGCATGGGGCTGTTCCGCCTGGTGTCGCTCCCTGGGTGGCCGCCTCACCCCGGGCGGCGGGGCAGCCGGGGCGGGACGTGGGCGGGGTGCCGGACGACCGGGTTCCGGAGGGCGCGCAGGGCTTCTCCCCGGGGGTGTTTCTGGGTGGGGCGGGGACAGGACCGCCGATTCCCTACCTGGAAGTGGTTTTCGCGGCGGGGGTTCCGCTGGTGACGTTGTCGCTGGGGGCGTGGATCTACTTCGTGGTGGCGGCGCTGCGGCACCACAACCGGCGGCTGCTCATTCCGGCCGCCGTGTACTTCCTCGCGGTGCTGGTGGCGGTGATCGCCATGGGAGTCGATCCCACGCCGATCGAGGAGCCGGAGAGCCTGGCCGAGAACATCGGCATCCTGACGTTCCTGATCACGATCTTCGCGTCGTCGGTGCACGGGGCGGTGATCGCGGCCCACTCGGCGACGCGGACGCGGGAGTGGTTCCTGCGCGAGCAGTTCCGGCTGTTCGCGGCGCTCGACCCGGGGCGGGCCCGGCACGCCGGTGTGGGGCGGCCCGGAGTCTCCCGCCCCTACGACGACGGCGGCCTCATCGACATCAACCACGTGTCGGTGGACGACCTCGTACGACATGCCGAGCTCCCGCCGCCCGTGGCCGCGAGCATCGTCGCCGGCCGGCCGTTCCGCCGGCCCGACGAGCTCGTGCAGCGGCGGTTGCTCACCGCCAAGGCGTACCGGAAGCTCGAACCGCGCCTGATCGCCCTTTAGCGCGAGGCCGAGGTCAGCTGGCGGCGGGCCACGTACTCGACCAGTTCGATCAGGACGTTGCGGGCGGCCTGCGGCTCCCGGGCGTCGAAGAGCACGACCGGGACGTCGCCGTCGAGGTCCAGGGCGCGGGCCACGGCGTCGGCGCCGAAACGCTGCTCCGACTCGAAGCAGTTGACGGCCACCACGAACGGGGTGCCGCGCTGCTCGAAGTAGTCGATCGACGGGAAGCAGTCGGCCAGCCGGCGGGTGTCGGCCAGGACCACCGCGCCCAGCGCACCCTGGGAGAGCTCGTCCCAGAGGAACCAGAAGCGGTCCTGGCCGGGCGTGCCGAACAGGTAGAGCTGGAGGTCGTCGGTGATCGTGATGCGGCCGAAGTCCATGGTGACCGTGGTCGTGGTCTTGGCCTCGACGCCGTCGACGCTGTCGGCGCCGTCGACGCCGGTCAGGACCTCCTCGGTCTGCAACGGGCGGATCTCGCTGACCGAGCCGACCATTGTGGTCTTGCCGGCGCCGAAACCGCCGGCGATCAGGATCTTGAGCGCGACCGGGATGCGGCCTTCGCGGCCGTCGCCGTTAGAGCGCACGGAGTCCATTGACAACCGCCTTGAGTACGTCGACGTCGTGCGGCTGGGAGGCCGCCGGGGGTTCGTACAGCGAGATGAGACCCGCTGAGCGTAGATCACCGAGCAGGACCCGGACCACGCCGATCGAGAGGTCCAGGCCGGCGGCGAGCTCGACAATGGAGATCGGCTCCCAGGCCGCGGCGATGATCGCGTGATGCTCCGGCTGCAAGGACACCCCGCCGCCGGGGTGGCCGCCGGTGGTCGCGACGACGAAGGCGACGAGATCGAGCTCGCCGCCCTCGGGCACCACACGGCCCTGAGTCATCGCGTACGGGCGTACGACCGGCCCGGCGTCGTTGTCGAGCCAGTCGTGCGCCACGCGGTTGAAATCAGCCGGCATCGGACGGTGCCACCGCCGAGCGCTCGGGCGCGCTCATGTTCTGGCCGACCCGGGTCACGAGCATGGCCATCTCGTAGGCGATCAGGCCGAGGTCGGCCTCGCTGGAGGCGAGCACGGCCAGGCAGGCGCCGTGGCCCGCGGCGGTGACGAACAGGAAGGCCGATTCCATCTCGACCACCGTCTGCCGCACGGCACCGGCCTGGAAGTGGCGGCTCGCGCCCTTGGCCAGGCTCTGGAAGCCGGCCGCCATCGCCGACAGGTGCTCGGCGTCCTCGCGGCGCAGACCGGCCGAGGCCCCCATCAACAGGCCGTCGGCGGAAAGCACGACCGCCTGCTGCGCCGTCGGCACCCGCTCGACCAGATCGTCGAGGAGCCAGGTGAGGTTCGCGCTCTGGTTCGTCGTCTGTGTCACTTATGCGTCCTTTTCCGGCCGTGTCACGTCGTTGCTTCCGGGATCGGCCGCGTCCTCTCCGCCCCCGGCCTTCTGTTCGCGGGCGATCGCCGCGTTCACGATCGCCGGGAAACTGACGGTAGCCGCATCCGCAAAGGATCCACCGTTCGAGGGACGGTCCGCGCCCGTGTCGTCCGGATTAGACCGTTCTTCAGATACGGATTCCGTCGTACGGTCGGGCCTTCCGTGGCTGTTCCGCTCCGGTGAGTTACCGAGATAGCGGGAAGCGTCGATGCGTCCCCGGGTGGTCCCGGACTGCAGAGCGCTCATGATGCTGCGCACCTGCTCGGGCGAGCGCAGCGCGGCGGCGGGCTCGTCGTCCACGGGCGGCGGGGCGCCGGCCCGGCGGCGCAGCTGCGGCGCGATGCTGGCCTGGCGGACCCGCTTGGGCAGCCCGTCCTCCGTCTCCACAGTGGGCGAAATAGGCGCGGCGGCCCCCGGCGCTGAGCGGGACGGCGGCACCGGGCTGCCCTCGGACGACGCCGGCGTGGGGCGCTCGCCTGGCGTTGGGCGTTCCCCTGCCGTTGGGCGCTCCCCTGCCGTTGGGCGCTCCCCTGCCGCTGGGCGCTCCCGTCGCGCTGGGAGCTCCCCCGGCGCTGGGTCGGCAAAGGGTGCCGGGGGTGCCGCCGGCGATGTGGGCGCCACGAACATGGGCATCGCGGAGGTGGGCGCGGTCGACGGCACTCCCGTCGGCAAGGCGGTCGGGAAGAGCGGCGCGGCCGACGTGGGCATGACTGATGAGGTGGCGCCGGTTGCCGCGCGCGACGCGGCCCCGATCCCCGGCCCGGTCGCGGTCCCCGGCGTGGTGGCGGTGCCCGGCCCGGTCGCGGTTCCCGGCGTGGTGGCGGTGCCCGGCGTGGCGGTTCCCGGCGTGGCGGTTCCCGGCGTGGCGGTTCCTGGCGTGGTCGCGGCGCTTTGCGCGGCCCCGGCTGCCGGCCCGGTCTCCGAGGCGGCGGCTGTGGGCTGCGGGGAGGGTGTGACGGGGATCGGCGGTGCGGTGGCGTTGGCTACCGTTTCGGCGGCGTCGGTGGTGGACAGGTCGACGGGGCGGCGGACGCGCTTGCGCTGGACCAGGCCGTCCTCGCTCAAGCCTTCGACGACCGAGCTCGGTGACGGGCCGCCGGTGGTGGCCGGGGCCCGGTGCTGGCCGCCGGGCGGGGACTGCTCCCCGGGGGCCGGCGTGGCCGTGCCGTTGATGGTGACCGGGCGGCCGGGGACGGTGAGCTGGCGCAGTTCCTCGGTGCCCTGCCACTGGAGTTCGGCCAGCGAGTGCCGCGACGGGTCGTCGGTGCCGGAGCCGACCAGCGGACGGTCCTTGGCCGCGGTGGGCAGCGCGGCCAGCCCGGCGCCGGGCGCCACCAGGTCGCCCGGCACCAGGACGATCGCTGTCACGCCGGCGTACGCGGACGGGCGCAGGGACACCCGGATGCCGTGCCGGTGGGCGAGCTGGGCGACCACGAACAGGCCCAGGCGGGCGCTGTCGGCCGGGTCGAAGTCGGGCGGCTCGGCCAGGCGGCGGTTCGCCTCGTCGATCGCCTCCGGGGTCATGCCGAGACCCCGGTCCTCGATCTCCACGGCGTACCCGTTGGGAAGAACTTGACCCGAGACCTGGACCCTTGTGTGCGGAGGCGAGAAGGAGGCCGCGTTCTCCAGCAGCTCGGCCAGCAGGTGGATCACGTCGCCGACCGCGCGGCCGAGTACCGAGGACGACTCCACCGAGCGGATGTCGATCCGCTTGTAGTCCTCGACCTCGCTGATCGCGCCGCGGATCACGTCGATCACCGGCACCGGGTTGCGCCAGCCGCGGCCGGGCGCGGCGCCGGCCAGGATGACCAGGTCCTCGGCGTGGCGCCGCATGCGGGTGGCCAGGTGGTCGACCCGGTACAGGTCCTCCAGCTCCTGCGGCTCGGTCTCGCGCCGCTCCATGCGGTCGAGCAGGGCGAGCTGGCGGTGCAGCAGCGTCTGGCTGCGCCGCGCGATGTTGAGGAACACCTCGTTGAGGCCGCGGCGGACGCTCGCCTCCTCCACGGCCGACTGCACGGCCGTACGCTGAACCTCGTTGAAGGCCTGCCCGAGCTGGCCGATCTCGTCGTGGCCGTACGCCAGCGGGGGCGTCTCGACGTCCACATCGACCTCTTCGCCGCGTTGCAGGCGGCGGACCACCGTGGGCAACCGCTCGGTCGCCATCTCGCGGGCCTCGCCGTGCAGGCGGCGCAGCCGGCCGACGATCGAGCGGCCGACCCGCACCGACAGGTAGACCGAGCAGGCCAGCGCGGCCAGGCCCAGGATGGCGGCCAGACCGAGCCGGACCAGGATGTTCTCGGCCAGCGGGCGGGCCCGCTCGGTCAGCGAGTCGGTGGCCGCCGCCTCGAAATCGCGCAGCTCGCGGGCGGCCGCCACGTACGTCGGCCGGAACTCACCGCTGCTCACCGGGGAGACGACGCCGTCGCGGCTCTGCTGGACCAGGGCGGTGAGCAGGGCGTCGAGGCGGCCGAAGGTGTCGCCGCCATTCATTTGGTTGTACGCGGCGCGGTCGCCGGCCGCCATGTCCTCGACGCCGCGGCCGAGCAGGAAACGGGCGGTGCCGACGTCCTGGATGAGCTGGCCGCGCGTCTCGGGGTCGAACATCCCGCGCGCGGTGGCCCCGCCGACCAGGGCGTCGACCCGGCTCAGGTATTCCTGGCCCTGGCCGACGGTGGTGAGCGCGCGCAGCTCACGGTCGATGCGCTCGTCGTCGAAGGTGGCGGTGGCGGCGAAGGTCTGGAAGCCGGAGGCGATGACGTTGTTGTAGAAGTTCTGCCCGCCGATCGGGTCCATCTCGCGGCGGTTGATGTGGTCGCGGTTGCCGGCCAGGCTGTCGAGCTGGGTGAAGAACTGGTCGACGCGGGTGCGCAGCGCGTCGCTGGCGGCGTCGCGCGCCCGCTCGCTGCCGGCCTGGCGGCGGAAGTCGGCGATCGCCTTGTCGGTGGCGGCCCGCTGCTCGGTGAGGGTCGCCGGGATCGGGCCCTTCGCCGAGAGGTATTCGACGGTGAAGAGCCGCTCGCGCTGCAGGTGGCCGACGAGCTCGATGCCCGGGTTGCCGATCGTGTCGAGGACCGTGCGGGCCGCGAGCAGGTTGAACGCCGGGCCGGCGGTGAGCGCGGTCGCGAACAGCCACAACACCAGCAGGGCGGTCAGCGGCACGGCGGCCAACGCGATGATCTTCGAACGGATCGACCAGTAGCGGGTGGTTCTCATCAGGGCTCCGCCCGAGGGGTTCGGCGACGGCGTACGCCCTCGGCAGAATACGTAACTCTTTCTCGGGGAGCCACCTCCACGGCGTACGGAAATGTTGGCCTTAGGTCGTGTTTGTCCAGGGGTTTCGGCGAGTCGTTGTTATGACAGCCCACCTTCATGGAGCAGATGCGATTGACGACACACCATGGGTGGGCATATCGGGGAGGACGAAGGAGGAGGCCCCGATGTCCCCCACACTCACGATCATCCTGATCGTCGTCGTCCTGGTCGTGATCGCCGCCGTCATCTACGGCGTCCAGGTCGGACGGCGCAAGAAGCTTCAAAGCACATTCGGACCCGAGTACGACCGGGTGGTGGCCGACACCGGCAGCCGCACCGAGGCCGAGAAGGAACTGCGTGAGCGCGAGAAGCGCCACGCCTCGTTCGAGCTCAAGCCGCTGTCGCCCGAGGCGCAGGCGAAATACTCGGCCGCCTGGGAAGAGGTGCAGATCCAGTTCGTGGACAACCCCTCCACGGCCGTCTCCACCGCCGACGAGCTGGTCACCCGGCTGATCGCCGAACGCGGATACCCGACCGGGCAGTACGACGAGAGGCTCGCCGACCTGTCGGTGGAGCACGCCAGCACGCTCGGGCACTACCGGGACGCCCACGAGATCAGCCAGCGCAACCGCGACGGGAAGGCCGGCACCGAGGACCTGCGCCAGGCGCTCGTGCACTACCGGGCGCTCTTCGCCGACCTGCTCGGCACGGACCCGGTTGCTGGTACTACTGAGAACAAGACGGTCCCCAATGGAGAGACCACGACGGCGCCCGCGCCCCGGGAAGCCGACGACCACCCCGCCCGCGACACCAGCCGCTAGGAGCCACGGACATGAAGTTCTTCTCGAACGAGAAAGAGAACGAGGCCGAGTACGCGCATGACGACCCGGAGCGCACGCAGCATGTGGCCTCCGAGCCGGTGACCGTGCCGCCGCAGCGGGCCGGGTCGCCGTGGAGCGACCGGCCGGGCGACGCGCCGGCCGCCACCCCGGTCGACCTCGACCGCGACGACGACCGGGCCAGCTCGTACGGCTCCGACGAGTCGGCGAGCACGGAGCGGATCGACACCAACCAGGCGGCGGTCCGCGACGACGGCACCTTCGACAGCCCGACCGCGGTCGACCCGGCCACCGACAAGCCGCTGGACTCCGACCCGGCGTCGGAGGTGGACCTTCCGCTGGACTCCGACAACTCCGACAAATCCCTCAAGGACGACGGGACGTTCGAGAGCCCGACAGTGGTGGAACCGGCGCCTGTCTCCACGCCGGCCACCGCCACTACTGCCACCACTGCCACCACCACCGAACGCCTGCTTCCGGACGGCGACGCGTTCACCGAGCGCTTCCGTGACATCCAGCTGCGCTTCGTGGACGACCCCAAGGACGCCACGGCCGAGGCGTCCCGGCTGGTCGAAGAGGTGGTGGACAAGCTGACGAGCACGCTGAAGTCGCAGCGGGACGCGCTGGGCGGCAACGCCGACGACACCGAGAAGCTGCGCGTCGAGCTGCGCGGCTACCGGGAGATCCTCAACCGGCTGCTGTCCCTCTGAGCCTTACGGGGGCCGGACGGGCCCCCGTAACGCTACTTTGGCGACATGCGCGCCGGCCGCCTCGTCTCCCTGCTCCTGCTGTTGCAGACGCGCGGCCGGATGACGGCACAGGACCTGGCCGACGAACTGGAGGTCTCGGTCCGCACGGTGTACCGCGACGTGGAATCACTGAGCGCGTCCGGCGTCCCGATCTACGCGGACCGCGGCCCCGCCGGCGGCTACCAGCTGCTGGACGGCTACCGCACCCGGCTGACCGGCCTGACATCGGACGAGGCGGGCACGCTGTTCCTGGCCGGAATGCCGGGCCCGGCCGCCGAGCTGGGCCTGGGCTCGGTCCTGGCCGCGGCGGAGCTGAAGCTGCGCGCATCCTTGCCGGACGAGCTGGCTGATCGAGCGGACCGGGTACGGGAACGTTTCCACCTGGACGCACCGGGCTGGTTCCGAGCCGGCGAGCCCACGCCCCACCTCTCCACGGTCGCCGACGCGGTGTGGAGCGGCCGCGTCCTGCGGATCCGCTACCGCCGCTGGAAGGCACCCCGCGAGGTGGACCGCACGCTGCATCCCTTGGGCGTGGTTTTGAAGGCGGGCCGCTGGTACCTGGTCGCCGCCTCCTCGAGCGCCGGGTTCCTGCCGCCTCCCAGTTCCTCCTCGAGCGCGACGGGGCGGACCACCGCGTACCGGGTGTCGAACATCCTCGCCGCCGAGGTGCTGGACCAGCCCGCGTCGCGGCCGAAGGGCTTCGACCTGGCGGAGTACTGGGCGGAGTGGACCGAGCGGTACGAGAGCAGCGTCTACACGGCAGTCGCGACGGTACGGATGACCGTCGAGGCTCTGAACCGGATGGCTTTCGTCTTCCCGCCCGAAATGTCGCGAAGTGCACGAGCCGAGGCCGGCCCACCCGACGAGACCGGCTGGCTGATCACCCGCGTACCCATCGAGTCGATCAAGCACGGTCACATCGAACTGCTCAAATTGGGCGCCGACGCTGAGGTCCTGGACCCACCCGAACTTCGCGCCCGTTTCACCGAGACCACCCGAGGCTTACTGGCCACCTACTTGCCCGAAGCCACTCCGCCGGCCGCAGCCGCCCTGCCGAACGAGGCTCACGAGAAGGCATAGCGCCCCGCCGCGGGACAGGCGCATTCCGCTCGCGGGACGCGGTTCCCCTATGGATGTGCGTCTCGGCCCGGTACCGCTCCCCCACCAGGCGCGGATCACTCGGACCGGCGCGGATCACCTGACAGGGCGCGACTCACCCGGTCAAGCGCGGATCCGCTGATGGAGGTGACTATTTGGCAGGTGGAGCGGCGATTCGGCTGTCGGTTCGGTCGCCCTTGTCGGCGCCGTCCCAGCCGGTGCCGCCGCCGCTGTCGTGGTCGGCGTTCTCGGCCGGGTTGGGGGGCCACGTCGGGTCGTCGGACTCGTCGTCGGCCGGTGGGGTCGTGTCGTCGGTCGGCGGGGTGGCGGTGGGCTCGGTGCCGGTGTCGGCCGGAGTGGTTGTCGCCTCGGCCGGTGGGGGCGTGGGGGCGCTGGTGGTCGGGGTCGGCGAGGAGGTCTCGCTCGGCGTGGCGACCTTCGGCGACGGGGTCGGCGACGTGGTGGTGGCGCTCGGGGTGGGCTCGGCCGACGGCGATGTGTTCCTTGGCAGAACGTTCACCTGCGGCTCGGTGTCCACAGGGGAGTTGTCGGTGGTCGCCTCGCCGGCGCCGGTGCCGCCGACGAGCTGGTCGTTCGTCACCCGGTTCTGGTCGGTGATCACGGCGGGCGCACGCCCGGGCGAGGTCGGCATCGTGCCGAGCTGGACGCCCATCCAGAGGGCCGGACCGAGCCCGACCGCGATGATCGCTCCGAAGAGCGCCAACGGTCCCCGCTCCATGATCTGGCCTCCCCCGCCTTTGAAGGGATCGTCCGCCTAACCCCGGCCTCTCATCTACCCATTTACGAATCCGGTAAGCGAACAGCCCACGAAGGTCATTGTGACCTGAAGTGAAGGACCGATCACTCATCCGTCAGGAATGAGACGCTGCTGACCGTTACTACGCACCGCCAGGACGGAACAGTTCACTGTGGGTCATGCCGATCCCCTCAAAGGTGCGGGGCGTCACCCTCTTCAGCGAGTACGGGTGAGGAAGGACACCGCCTCGTCGAGAGCGGCCCACCCGCCGGGCAGTTCCTCCGAGTCGAGCGCCGTCCGCACGCTGAGACTTCCACCGTGCCGCAGCCCGATCTCCCACGCCCGCCGCCCGTTACGCACGACCGCCGCCGACGCGACATCGGCAAATGGAACAAATCGCATCCCCAGACCAGCCCCCGTAGCGGTAGCGGTCAACGTCGCCACAGCCCCGGGCGCTCCGGACGGGGCAACTCCGGACGCGGACGCCCCGGGCGCGGACGGATCGGGCGCGGACGGATCGGGCGCGGACGGATTGAAGGTTGTGGGATCGGAGGTGGTCGGCTCGGGCGGGGGCGGATCGGCTGGGGTGGGGTGAGGGTGGGTGGCCGGGGAGCCGTCGGCGAGTACGCCGTCGGAGGCCAGCTGGGTCAGGCGGCGCTTCGCTTCGGCGTGGCGGGAACGGGGAAGGCCCGGTACGAGTAGCAGTCCGGTTTCGACGACCAGTAAGTCGGTGCGGGCGCCGTCGACCAGGACGTTCACCACTCCGCCGAGCACCGGGACCCGGGCGGCGGGGCGGGCGGGGTCGCCGGCGGCCGCGGTGAGGTCGATGTCTAGGGCGGAGAGCCACTGGCGGGCCTCGGCGACCGTGGCCGGGTTGGCGGCGAGCATGGCCGGGCCGTGCAGGTCCAGATGGGAACCGTCGGCCGCTACCAGCTCGGCCGTGCCGGTCCAGCTGTGCCGCCAGCGCGCGGCGCCGCAATGCAGCGCGGCCAGGGCCAGCAGCAGGGTGATCAGCTCGGTGACCCGTCCCGCGATCTCCTCCGAGGGAAGACGCCCCGTGAACGGCGCCGCTCCTTCCGCCGGAAGGGCATCCCCCGGCTGAGGCGTGCTCTCAGAAGGGAAACCGGGCGTGGCCGCGCCGAACGAGCCGGGGCCGGCAGAGGGTGCGGCGACCGAGGCGGACCCGCCCGAAGACGCGGCAAGCGCGCCGGGACCGCCAGAAGGCCCGGCAGGCGCGCCGGAGCCGGCCGAAGAAGCGGGGCCGGCGGAAGGCGCGGTGGGCGAGACAGGGCCGGCTGAGGCAGAGGTGGACGAGGTGGGTCCGGCTGAGGCAGAGGTGGACGAGGTGGGTCCGGCAGAGGCAGAGGTGGACGAGGTGGGGGCGGCAGAGGCAGAGGTGGACGAGGTGGGGGCGGCGGCGGTGGGGCTGGAGCCGGCTGTGGTGGAAGTGGCGGGGGGTGGGAAGTCGGGTGGGGTGGTGGGGGGTGGGAGTTCGCCGAGGATGGTTTCGGCGAACTTGGGCAAGTGGCCGGTGGCGGACAGGTGGAGGACGGCGTCGGCGGTGCGGATGGGGGTGCCGGCGGCGTGGGAGAGGGCTCGCAAAGAAGCGTCGGCCTCGCGTTCCATTTCGGCGGTGCGGGCGGCGCCGAAGAACTCGTCCCAGGTTACGACCGTGCGGCCGGTGGAAGGGAAGGCGACCGCCTGCAGGGCGCGGGCCAGGCCGGGCAGGTCGGGGATCAGGTCGCCGGCGGGTGGGGACTCGGGCTCGGGGCCCTCGGGGGTGATCGCGGCCAGGGCGGCCAGGCGCTCGGCGACCGGTGGATGGGCGTCCCACGGGCCGGGCTGCTCGGGGCCCCTGGCGCGGAGCACGGCCGCGTCCTCGGCGCGGGCGGCCAGCACGCGCAGGAAGCCGCCGAAGACGTCGTCGGGGACCAGGCCGGTCTGCCAGCCGGGGCTCAGGTATTCGACGTGGAACAGCTGCTGCATGCCGTCGAGCACCGGGCCGTCGCGCAGCACCGCGGCGGCCGCGCGCGGGCCGGCGAACTCGGCCGCGACCCGGTCGGCGGCCAGCTCCTGCTCGCGGGCGCGCGGGTCGTCGACCGCGCGGAACCAGCGCGCCCACAGTCGCAGCACCGGGCCGGCGGGGCTGCGGGCAGGGATCCGCGGGACGATCCGCGCCAGCGCCGTACGGCCCCGGCGGGCGAGCGGGGCGAACCGGCCGCCGAGTTTCGGTGAGCCGTGCGCCAGCTCGTGGGCGACGACGGCGCGCAGCCGGGCCTCGTCCCACGCCTGGAGCAGCGGCAGTCCGAGGTAGAGCTCGCGGCGCCCGCCGGCCAGGCCGCCGAACCGCGCGTGCTCGGCCAGGGTGGCCGTGGCCGGCGCGACCACCGTCACGCCGTCGGGCGGGGCCACGGCCGAGACGGCGGCCGCCTCGTCGAGCATCGCCCACAGGCGCGGGGCCTGGGCCCGGGTCACCGGCACCCCGGCCGGCGTGGGACGGCGCAGGCGCAGGGCCCTGATGGTGGCGTAACACAGCAGGCCGGCGGTGGCGATGGCAAGCGGCACCGCGACCTGCACGGCCACCGTGCCGGGCAGCAGATCGAGCACCAGCAGCACGAGCACCAGCGCCGCGACGACCTGGAGCCACGCGGCCACCAGGAAGCCGACCAGCATGGCGGCGGACCGGCCCACCTCTCACCTCCGAGCTCGTTCGGGCTCCGATAGTAGGTCGGGGGTATGACGGAAACCCCAGACGCGGAGTCCGGCAGGAGGAAAAATAAGGAAGATTTTCGCCGGCGGTTTCGCGCCGTCACGAGAGGGGACACGGACCGCCATGGCTCTTCCCGACCAGACCCTCGCCTTCGCGGCCAAGGGGTACGCCTGGCTTCCGGATCTGCGGCGACGGTGGCACGGCCGCCCGATCGAGACGCGGGTCGGCGGGCAGCGGGCGGTGGCGATCAGCGGCCCCGACGCCGTCCGTTTCTTCTACGACGGTGATCTGGAACGGCACGACGCCCTTCCGCCCAACGTCGTCGCGACCCTGTTCGGCAAGGGCGTGCACACGCTCGACGGCGAGGCCCACCAGGCGCGCAAGGCCCTGTTCGTCGCCCTGCTCATGAACGCCGACGGCATCGAGAATCTGGCCAAGCTGACCGGCGAGGTGTTCGACGAGGCGGCCGCCCGCTGGCGCGGTTCGGGTGAGATCTCGATCTTCGATGAGTCCGCGCGGGTGCTCGCCGAGGCGGTGACGCGCTGGACGGGCGTACCGCAAGAAGAGGGTGACCGAAACGCCCTGGCCCGGGACCTGATCGCCATGGTCGACGGTTTCGCGTCGGCCGGTCCGCGCTTCGCGCGGGCCCGGTCGGCTCGGCGGCGGCAGGAGCGCCGGTTCTCTCAGATCATTGAGGCCGTACGCCGTGAGGAGCCCACCCCGGAGCCGTTGTCGGTGGTGGCGCACCATCTGGAGGACGGCTACCTGCTCGACGCGAGGACAGCGGCGGTCGAACTGATCAACATCATCCGGCCGACGACCGCGGTGGCCTGGTTCGTCGCTTTCGCCACGCACGCGCTCGACCGCTGGCCGGGCACCCGCGCCCGGCTGCGCGCCGGCGACGACGACTACACGAAGGCGTTCGTGCACGAGGTACGGCGGTTCTACCCGTTCGCGCCCTTCCTCGGCGCCCGGGCCACCCGCGACCTGCGGTACCAGCGGGCCGAGATCCCGAAAGGCGCGCTGGTCCTGCTCGACGTCTACGGACAGCACCACGATCCCCGGGTGTGGCCCGAGCCGTACGAGTTCCGGCCCGAGAGGTTCCTCGGCCGCCCGGTCGGCGAGTTCGAGTTGATCCCGCAGGGCGGCGGCGACCCGCGGACGGGCCACCGCTGCCCCGGCGAGAAGATCACGATCGCGCTGCTGGGCACCCTGGTGCAACGACTGGCCAAACTGGACTACTACCTGCCGCCGCAGAAGATGGAGATCGACCTGAGCCGCGTTCCGGCCCGCCCGGCCAGCGGGCCCCGCCTGGTGATCAACTAGACCCAGTCGATCTCGGCCGACCGGTGGAAGTTCACGCCCTGCGCCTCCCAGCGCGGGGCGAAGGCGGCCAGCCGGCGCCGCAGGGACCGCCAGTCGCGGGCGGCCCGCGGCGTCCAGCCGATCTCGGCGATCGCGGGCAGCCGCGGGAAGGCCATGAACTGCACGTCGGCCAGGCTGCGCAGGGTCTCCGACCACAGCGGCGCCTCGACGCCGAGCAGCGATTCCTCGGGCACGCCGGGCAGCCGGTCGGCCGGGTCCCAGTCGTACGAGCGCTCGACGCCGACCAGGCCGGCCCAGTCGAGGCCCAGAGGGCTCGACTCGTCGTACTTCATGTCCAGGTAGCTGCGGTCGGCCGGCGACATGATCACCTGGTGTCCGGCCGCGGCCGCGCGGGCCACGCCGTCGTCGGCCGGCTCGATCCGCCAGTACTGCGGGATCGCGGTGGGCGGCAGGTCGACGGCGGCCATCTCGTGCCAGCCGATCGCACGCTTGCCGTACTTGCCGGGCAGCGGCAGCACCCGGGACATGAAGGTGCGGTAGTCCTCGGCCGTGGTGGAGAGGGCCTCGTCGCCGCCGATGTGCAGGTACGGGCCCGGGGTGAGCTCGGCGACCGTACGGATGACGTCCTCGACGAAGGTGTAGGTGATCTCCTTGCCGATGGGCAGCGAACTGTAGCCGACCTCGGCGTCGACCCGCTGCGGGACGGGTTTGCCGTCGGCGGTCAGCTCCGGGTAGGCGACCTGGACGGCGTTGACGTGGCCGGGCAGGTCGATCTCGGGCACGATCGTGACGAACCGCGTCGCGGCGTACGCGACCAGGTCCACGTACTCCTGTGCCGTCAGGAAGCCCGGCCCGGCGCCGTCGACGCCCGTGCCCGCGCCGCCGCTGACCTCGGTCAGCAGCGGCCAACCGGCGATCTCGAGGCGCCAGCCCTGGTCGTCGGTGAGGTGCAGATGCAGGTGGTTGATCTTGAACTGCGCGATGGAGTCGATGTAGGACCGCACGTCGGCCGGGGAGTAGAAATGCCGGGCGAGGTCGAGCATCGCGCCCCGGTAGGGAAAACGCGGCTCGTCCTCGATCCGGCCACCGGGGATCTCCGCCGGCCCGGTCCCCGTCTCGGCCGGGAGCAGCTGACGGAACGTCTGAAGGCCGGCGAACAGGCCCTGCGCGGTGGGCGCCTGCAGCGTGACCCCGGCGGCGGTGATGTCGAGCCGGTAGTGCTCGGGCGATTTGCCGGCGTCCTCGTGGAGGGCGAGCCGGACGGGGGCGTCGCCGGTCACCCGGGGCACGTCGAAGCCGGTGGCCCGCCGCAGGAGGGCGGCCAGCTCGTCGGCGATGGCCGCGGCCCCGTCGCCGGCACCGACCGCGACATCCGGCGCGATCCGGAAATCGGCCGACGGATCGGGACGCACGGACACGGGCAGGGGAATGACGTCGCCGAGTTGTCTCATCATGGGAGCGCGCACGCGAGAAACTCTAAACTGTCTTTCCATGTCGATCACGACCCGTAGGGCCGAGGCCCGCGACGCCGAACTGCTGCACGACCTGGCCGACCGGACATTCAAGCTGGCCTGTCCGCCCGGCACCAAGCAGGAGGACATCGAGGCCTTCGTCGCCACCAACCTGTCGGCCGACAGCTTCCGGCGCTATCTGGCCGATCCCGATCGCATCGTCCTGCTGGTGGCGTCCGACGGCGAGCCCGTCGGCTACTCGATGCTGGTCGGCGGGCCGATCGAGAACGCCGACGTGGCCGCCGTGGTCGACGCGAAGGTCAGCATCGAGCTGTCGAAGTTCTACCTGCTCGCCGAGCGGCACGGCTCGGGCACGGCCGCCGCGCTGATGACGGCGACGCTGGCCGAGGCGGCGGCGACCGGGGCCGAGTTCTGCTGGCTGGGCGTCAACCAGCGGAACGAGCGGGCCGCGAAGTTCTACGCCAAGCACGGCTTCGACGTGATCGGCGTCAAGCGGTTCTTGGTCGGCGCCGAGTGGCACGACGACTACATCCGGCGCCGGCCGTTGCCGTGATCAGGCGGGCTGGATCTCGGTCCACTCGACGTACTTACCGGTGCGGTTGTCGCCGGACGACTGGCCGCGGAGGCGGCGGTTGATCCAGGGCAAGACGTGCTCGCGGTAGTAGCGGGCCTCGGCCAGGAGGCCGCCGCGGGCGGCCGGCCCGGGGTCGATCACATGGGCCTCGGCGGGGTGGCCGAGCGCGGCCAGGACCAGGCTGGCCACGCGGCGGTGGCCGTTGGCGTTGAGGTGCAGACGGTCGGCCGACCAGTATCCGGCTCGGCGGATCTCCTTGTCGTGGAAGACGTCGACGAAGGTGATGTCGTAACGGTCGATGAACTTCGCGACCGCGTTCGTCAGCAGCTCGGCGCGGCGGCGCATCGTCGAACCGAACGGCAGCCGGTCGGACGGGTCGGCCCCGCTGAGCAGCACCACCCGCACGCCGGCCTCGAGGCAGCGCTGGATGGCCCGCTCGGTCATCGCGGCCAGCTGGTTCATGTCGCCGCCGGGGCGCATCATGTCGTTGCCGCCGCCGTTGAGCGACAGCAGCGTGGGCGGCGGCGACAGCGCCAGCGCGGCGTCGAGCTGCTCGGTGACGATCGGCCCGAGCAGCCGCCCGCGGATGGCGAAGTTCGCGTACTGCACCGGCTTGCCCTCGCTCGCGGCCAGCCCGGAGGCGACCAGGTCGGCCCAGCCGCGCTCGGATCCATCCGGCAGCCCGTCACCGAGCCCCTCGGTGAAACTGTCACCGATCGCCACATACCGCGTCACGCCGAGCCTCCCTTGATCACCCCGACGCTAGCCCACCAGAGGGCGCACCTCCTCGGCGACCCAACGGACATAAGCCACCGGGTCGTCCTCGTCGAGCGGCTGGAGGATGACCTTGGTGGCGCCGGCGGCCGCGAACGACTGCACGCCCTCGGCAATCTCGGCCGGGCGGCCCGAGAGACCGGCGAACGTGTGACCGTATTTCTCCCGCGCGGCGGCCAGACGGCCGGCGGAATCACCGGGCAGCGCCGGCACGAAGACGACCAGGTTTTCGGAGCCGCTCAGCTCGCGCGCCGTGGCCACGTCGGCCGGGGACGTGCCGCCCGAGAGAACGATGGCGTCGCCGACCTCGCCGGCCAGCGCGAGGGTCTTGGGGCCGGTCGCGGCCACGTACAGATCCGGGATCGCGGCCGGGGGCCAGTCGAGGCGTACGGCGTCGAGCCGGACATAGCGCCCCGAGACCGTGACCTCCTCACCGTGCAGCAGCGAGCGCAGCGCGGTCGCGTACTCCCGCAAGAGCGTGAGGGGCGACGCCGCGCGGGCACCCACCTGGCCCATCCAGTCCTGAACGCCGTGGCCGACGCCGGGCAGGACGCGGTCGCCGAACATCCGGCTCAGGGTGGCGATCTCCATCGCGGTGGCGGCGACATTGCGGAACGGGACCGGCATGATGCCGATGCCGACACGCAGCCGTTCCGTCCAGGCCACGGCGGCGGCGGAGGCCGAGACGCCACCGCTGAGGAAGCAGTCCTCCCACAACCACAGCTCGTCCAGGCCGGCCCGGTCGGCGGCGACGGCCACCTCGCGCAGGGCCTCCGGCGGGTGTTGCGGCAGGTAGATCGCACCGAGCGTCGTCATGGAGAAGATGATGCACCGACCCACCGACATTTTCGTGAACCCGATCCCCGGCAAAGGGCATGAACTGGTGTGACCCATCTCGACGAGGCAGTCGCCGACGCCGATCTGATCGGCGCACCCGGCGGATCGGGCCACCGGCCGACGATCTGCTGGCCGAGACCTTCCTGATCGCCTTTCGGAAGCGGGCCTCGTACCAGCCGCGGCACCTCGACGTGCGGCCCTGGCTTTTCGGCATCGCGACGAACGTCCTGCACCGGCACCTACGGCAGGAGGAGAGAAGGTACCGGGCTCTGGCCCGGGCGGCCACGCACGACGCCCAGGCGCACCCGCTGGCCGACGAGGCGGCCGACCGGGTCGACGCCCAGGCGGCCCGGTCGGGCCTGGCCGCGGCCCTGGCGCGGCTCAAACCGGGTGACCGCGACGCGCTGCTGCTGCTGGCCTGGGCCGAGCTTTCGTACGCCGAGATCGCGGCCACTCTGGACATTCCCCTGGGCACGGTGCGGTCCCGGATCAACAGGGCGCGCCGGTTGACACGCGAGGTGCTGGCGAAGTGAACGACATCGAACTGCTTCGGACGTACGGGCCGGACGCGCCGCCGATCTCGCCGGCGGCCCGGACCGCGGCGCGGGCCCGGCTGCACGAGGAGATGACCCGGCCGGGCCCGAGCGGCCGGGCCCGGCGGAAGTGGCCGCTGGTGGGCGCGGCCGGGCTCGGGCTGGCCGCCGCGGCGACGGTCGTGGTCGCGGTGCTGACGGCTCCGGCCACACCGCCACCGCCCACCTCCGTGGCGGCTTCCACACCGCCGGCCACCCGCGCCGCCCCGAAGGCGATCAAGCTGGTCGCCTCGAGCGGGCCGTCGTTCCCGTGGACACTTCCCGGGCTGGGCAAGGCGAGATTCACCGCCGATCCGGGCCGGCCCGTCATCGCCGTGTATCCGGCCGACGACGGTAGCGACGTCTACGTGAGCAGCACCGAGGCCGAACCCGGTTCGATGGTCAGCGGACGCCGCGAGACCACCGTGGACGGACGACCGGCCCGGATCACGGTGATGACCGTGGGCGCGACGACAGTCTCGCTGGACTGGGAGCACAGGCCGGGACAGTGGGTCCGGATCACGGGGGTGAACCGGTACGGGTCCGAGCAGGTGGTCCGCGACCTGGCCGCCCGCCTTCTCGACAAGCCGCAACCCGTCGACTTGCGGTACACCGTCGGGCTGGTGCCGGACGGCTGGCAGCTGAGCGGGTTCAAGGAGAACGGGGCGATCGTCACCTACGTCAACCCGGACGACCCGGGCCAGAGCCTGAGCGTCTCCCCGATCAAGGGCATTGAATCGGATCTCAGCGAGCAGGTCGACGGCTTCGTGAGCGCCACGACGGTGACCGTTCACGGGAACCGAGTGCCGCTCGTACGGGCGAAGGAGTTTTGGCTGGTTCAGGTTCCGCTTCCGGACGGGTCGGCGGTACAGCTCATGACCACGCTCCAGTTCACGTCCGCGCAGGTCGTGGCCGTCGCCGACTCCGTACGAAAGAAGTAAGCCGAAGTTGATATAAGGATCGCCTTATAAGCGGCCGGAAATTGTCGGTGGTCCCCGATAGCTTCCTTCACGCGGATCGGCGCCACGGGGGCGCCGATCCGTCCACACCAGAGCTTGCGATCAACACTTCGCCCGTACGGCGGAGGTGGTCGCGCAGCTCGGGAGGGGACTCGACGGTGAACGCCGCACCCAGCACTCCGAGGACCATCACCGGCCAGCCCAGGTCGTCCACGTTCATGCGCAGACGGCAGCCGGGCGAGAGCTCCTCGACGGTGCCGTAATTCCACACCGTCGAGCGGACCCGCTCGGCCGGCGCGTCGATGACGACCGACACCTCGTAGCGGGTGGGAATGGCCTTCATCTGGGACCGCAGCCACTCCGCCGGATCCCCACCCGGGATCTCGCGCGGGCGGAAACGGGCGCCGGTCATGGTGGGCGACGACAGGCGGTCGACCCGGAAGCTGCGCCAGTCCCCCCGCTCGAGATCCCACGCGATCAGGTACCAGCGGCGGCCGAGCGGCACCAGCCGGTGCGGCTCGGCGTGCCGGGGAGCCGGTTCGCCCTCGCGGGGGCTGTAGTCGAAGCGGAGGCGTTCCTCGCCTCGGCAGGCCAGCGCCAGCGTGGTGAGGACCGTCGCGTCCAGCGCCGGACCGCCGCCCAGGGGCCCGGGCGCGGTGACGGCCCGTAGCGCGTCGATGCGCCGGCGCAGCCGCGGCGGCAGGAGCTGGATCACCTTGGCCAGCGCCCGCACCGAGGTCTCCTCGAACCCGGTCACGGCTCCGGCCGCCGCCGTCCGCAAGCCGACCGCGATGGCGACGGCCTCGTCGTCGTCGAGCAGCAGCGGCGGCACGGCCGCGCCCGCCTGCAACTGGTAGCCGCCGGCCACACCCCGCGCGGCGTCGACCGGATAGCCCAGGTCGCGGAGCCGGTCGACGTCGCGGCGCAGGGTCCGGGGGCTGACCTCGAGCCGGTCCGCCAGCTCGGCGCCCGGCCAGTACCGATGCGTCTGCAGCAGCGACAGCAGCCGCAGCATTCGCCCGCTCGTGTTCGCCATGGATACAGACTGCCCCGGATTGAGGTCAGGAAGTGGCCGCGGCGCCGGCTCGACATCGCGTCCACTACCCCCGGGCTGCTCTTCCTCGACGAGCCGTCGACCGGTCTCGACCCGCAGAACCGGGCCAGCCTCCAGGAGCACATCCGCGCCCTGCGGGCCGAGCACGAGACGACGATCGCGCTCACCACCCACTACCTCGACGAGGCCGACTCGATGGCCGAGCGGGTCATCGTGATCGACCACGGCCGGATCATTGCCGACGACAGCCCGCAGCGCCTCAAGGACTCGGGGGTACGGGCCATGCGGCGCTCCGACTAAAGTCGGCTGATGTTCCGATGGCGGCGGCACGGGGGCAAACCGGTCGCGGAGATCATTCCGAGGGCCCTGGGGCGGTTGATCGAGGGGCTCCACCCCCGCCCGCACGTGCCCGAGCAGCGCCGCCGCAATCCGGACGCCGTCGTCGATTGCGCCGTCTACGCCGCCGGGGCCCGCAAACCGGGCACGGTGCACTACGGCAACGCCCGGATCCCGCGCGGCGGGTTCCTCTGGCTCGGGCTGCACGAGCCGGACCGGGCCACGATGCGGGAGGTCGCCCAGGCGTTCGGGTTGCACGAGCTGGTCGTCGAGCAGGCGGTCGACGGCGGCCACCGGCCGGGTGTCGAGGTGATCGGCGAGGTGACCCGGCTGGTGCTGCGCACCGCCCGGTACGTCGAACACGACCAGCTGACCGCGACCTCGGAGGTGGTCGACACCGGGGACATCACGCTGCTGATCGGCCCGGCCTTCGTGATCACGGTGCGCCATGGCGCGGCGGGTGCGCTCTGGGGCGTACGCAAGGAAATGGAGAAACGCCCGGCCCTGCTGCGGCATGGGCCGTGGTCGGTGGCCTACGCGATCGCCGGGCGGATGGTCGACGACTACCTTTCGGTGTCGGCCGACGTCGAACGCGACCTGGAACGGCTCGAGGAGGAGACTTTCGAGGCTCGCCGCTCGGCCGAGGTGGCGCACTTCTACCAGCTCAAGCGCGAGATGGTCGAGCTCAAGCGGGCGGTGCTGCCGCTGGCGGACCCGCTCGCGCTGATCACGCCGCCGTCCGCGTTGCAGCCCTACTTCGTCGACGTGCGGGGCCGGCTGGCCCGGGCCGTGGACCGGATCAACGGCTTCGACAACCTGATCGACTCCGTGTTGCAGGCTCGGCTGACCCAGGTGACCATGGCGCAGAACGACGACATGCGGATGATCGCGGCGTGGGCGGCCATCGCGGCCGTACCGACAGTGGGCGCCGGGATTTACGGGATGAACTTCGCGAACATGCCCGGACTGAGCTCGCCGTACGGCTTCTCGGTGACCATCGCGCTCATCGTGCTGGCCTGTGGCGGTCTCTACTGGCGCTTCAAACGCGCGGGCTGGCTGTAACAGATCACCCGAAAGGGTACGCGTCTACTCCGGACAGTAAGGAAAAATCGGACCAGTCACCCCTGGTCGTCCCCACCGGCTGATCACTACCTTCGAACAGTCGTAGTGTGGGGAGGCTGTGTGACCGCGACACAGGTCATCGCGCCGCAAGGCGCGACACCGCCCAAGCCGGCCAAGCGCCGCAGTGGCGTCCTGACTGCCCTCAAGGGGCACGTCGACCTTTTCCTGAACGCCGGCTCGCTGATCGCCACCACGGCCATCACCTCGCTGCTCGGTTTCGTCTTCTGGTGGGTGGCCGCGCGCGCCGCGTCGCCCGAGGCGGTCGGCCAGGCCTCGGCCGCGGTGTCCGCGCTGACCCTGATCGGCACCATCGGCATGTTCGGCATGGGCACCATGCTCATCTCCGAGCTGTCGCAGCTGCGCGGGCCCAAATGGGAGCTGATCTCCACGTGCCTGCTGGTCGCGGGCGCCGCCGCCACGGTCGGCGGCATCGCGTACGTGGCGGTCGCGCAGCTCTGGATCCCCGGCCTCAAGGAAGCGCTCGGCGGCCAGGCCGGCACGGTGCTGCTCGTCGTCGGCATAGCCGTCAACGCGATCACCCTGGTCCTCGACGAGGCGCTGATCGGCCTGCTCAAGGGCCCCCTGCAGCTCACGCGCAACGCCTGGTTCGCGGTGATCAAGCTGGTCCTGCTGGCCGGCCTGGCCGTCGCGCCGATCACCGTCACCGGTAACGAACTGCTGCTCACCTGGGTCGCCGGCATCGTCGCGTCCACCGCGATCCTCGGTGTGGCGCTGCGCCGCCGCGGGCTGATCGACTCCCCGCGCCCGAGGCTGTCCCTGCTGAAGGGCCGCGGCCGCTCGACCTTCGACCACAACCTGCTCAACCTGGCCAGCTACCTGCCCCGCGCGGCCATGCCGCTGCTGGTCACGGCGGTGCTGTCGGCCTCGGCGAACGCGTCGTTCTACACCGCGTTCATGGTCCTGTCGATGCTGGCGATGATCCCCGGCAGCGTCGCGCTGACCCTTTTCGCCGTGGCCAGCGGCGACCGCAGGGCGCTGCGATCCAAGGTCCGCGTCGGCCTGCTCATCTGCGTCGGCGTCGGCCTGCCCGGTTCCCTGCTGGTCGTGCTCCTGGCCAATCCGATCATGTCGGTCTTCGGCGCCTCGTACGCGGACGCGGCCGGCGACGCGCTGCGGATCCTCGCCCTGACGTACATCCCCTTCGTCTTCCTGCACTTCTTCCTGGCGATCTCCCGGGTGCACAACAGGGTGCGCCGCGCCGGTGTCTTCGCGCTCTTCGCCGGCGCGGCCGAGCTGGCCGCGGCCTGGTACGGCGGCTCGCACGGCGGCCTCACCGACCTGGTCGCCTGGTTCGCCGTGGTGCTGTGGATCGAGGCCCTCTGCGTCGCCCCCGTCGTGCTCCGGACGGTCTTCGCCACCGGGCGGCGCGGCGGCGACACCGCGAACACCACGACCATGACGCTGCACGAACGTGCCTGGCTGCCGCTGGAGTACATCCGGACAATCGGCCCGGTGTACGGCGTGACCGTCGACGGCATGCGCAAGGCGCTGATCGGCCTGCACGCGGCCGACCCCAAGCACCGCGCCGTCTCCAAGCTCGACCGCATCGGCGCCCGATGGGAACACATGGACGGCGCCGAGTTCGCCCAGTTCGTGCACCGCGCGGTCCAGGACTCCGGCGACTGGTCGCTCGACATGGACGGCATGACCCGCAAACTTCAGTCCGAACCGCGCGGCGTACACCCGATCCGGATCCTCGTCGGCGCCGGCTACGTGGCCATCAAGGTCTCGCACGCGTACGGCGACGCCGGCCCGGTCAACTCCCTGGTCCACGAACTCGTCCTCGCGGCCAGCCAGGGCCGGGCGGCAGTGATCCCGCCACTCGAGCGCAACCGGATGGCGCTGCCGAAAGCCTGGTGGAAGCAGTTCGGCACCAAGCCGACCCGGTGGAAGGAGGGCATCAGCTTCGCCCGCCCGCCCGAGCCGGAAGAGACCCGGATGCGCAAGTGGCAGCCGAACCTGACGGTCCGCACCGCCCGCTCGGCGACCGCGCTGAAAGAGATGCGCAAGTGGCGCGACGAGTACGCGCCCGGCGTCACCACGTCGGCGATCACGTTCGCGGCGTTCACGGCGGCGCTGTACAACTTGGGCCTGCAACCGGACACGAGCGGCGCCACGTTCCTGGCCGACGGCCGGCGCTACCTGGACAAAGACGTCCGGATCGACAGCAACTTCTGCATGGGGCCCTACCTGTCACCGCCCGACATGATGGACCCGCTGTCGGTGCACACCACGATCAAGCACGAACTGGCCACGGGCCGCATCCTGACGATGATGATGCTGCGCGAAGGCAAGATCGCACTGGACGGCGCGCCCGGCATGCCCGACCCGTACCCGGCGGAACTGCCGATCCCGCCGAGGCCGCGGCTGACCTTCAGCAACCAGGGCCGCCACGACCTGCTCGGCGACCTGCCGTGGTCGGTCGGCCCCGAATGGCGGGTCAACCTGAGCGTGCCGACGCTGAACAGCCCCGAGGGCGTCACGCTGACGACAAGCGAGATGAACGGCGTGCTCCACCTGGAGGCGACGTTCCACGCTTCGACGTTCGACCCGAACCTGATCTCCCGCGCGCTGGAGCTGGTCATCACCGACCCGGCGGGTCAGATCATGTCGGTACGCCGGGTGGAGGCCTAGAAAAAGCGGCGCCCGGCCGGTCAGGGAGATCCGGTCGGGCGCTTCTATGTTCGGCTTACGCCGTATTGGGTGGGCGTTCGGTCGGGCGCTTCTATGTTCCGGCGCGTTGCGGTGCGCGCCGCTATCTTTCGGGCGCGCTCCCGGCTCTGGCGGGCCGGGAGCGCGGATCACTTCCGGTTCAGCGGTCGCGGTGCCAGGGGCCGCGGGTGCCCTGCGTCCCGCCGGTGGCGGTGGGAGTGGCGCTCGCCGTCGCGGTGGCGGTGGGGGTCGCCGTGGCCGTCGCGGTGGCGGTGGCCGTCGCCGTCGCCGTCGGGCTGGCGGTCACCGTCGGGCTGGCGGTGGGGGTTGCGCTCGGGCGGCTCGGGCGGCCGTTGTTGTCTCCCGGGCGACCGTGGTTGTCACCAGGGCGGCCGTTGTTGTCTCCCGGACGACCGTTGTTGTCTCCCGGACGGCCGTTGTTGTCTCCCGGACGGCCGTTGTTGTCTCCCGGACGGCCGCCGTCGTGGTCGCCGGGGCGGCCGTTGTTGTCACCAGGGCGACCGTTGTTGTCTCCCGGACGGCCGTTGTTGTCTCCCGGACGGCCGTTGTTGTCTCCCGGACGGCCGTTGTTGTTGCCCGGCCAGCCGCCGTTGTGGTCGCCGGGGCGGCCCGGGCGGTCGTTGCGCAGCACGGGCAGGATCAGCGTGAACGTACGGACCTGGGTCCGGGCACGCCGGCCGCAGTCGTCGTACGAGATGACGGTCCGCAGGCGGGCGATACCGGCCCGGTCGAAGTCCGGGTTGACGTCGAACTCGACGTAGTCCGAACGACCCGGCCGCAGGCTGTCGCCGCGCGAGAACGTGGCGTACCGGCTCCGCCCCGGGTAGTCCACGTCGACGTCGCGGGCGCTGACCCGGACCTCGGCGTCGCAGATCCGCCGGTCGGTCCGCCAGTAGACCTTGACCTCGGTGTCGGTGTCAGCCCGAACCGCCCGCAGCCAAGTGGTGACCGGCTGCGGCCCCCGCTCGGCGGCGACCGCGGGCGCCGCCACCGTCACCGTGGCCACGCTGACAGCCGCACCGGCCATAGCGACGAGCGCTCCGATGCGCCGACTGTTGTTCATTACATCCTCCAGTGACTGATGAGTTCCGGCCCACGTACAACCGACAAACCGGACACTATTGCCCTCACCGGAGTCCGCGCCGCGTTTAGCCCGCGTTTCGGTACAAATTCCTCTTTCTTGTACAAAATGTTTAGTCAAGATCAGCCGAAAAGACGATCTCCCACCGCCCCCGTCACGCGAATTCAATATGGCCATATAGCAATAGAAAACCCCTCTTCAGCAGCACGTTTGCATTCTTTGCCGGTCACCGAGCCAGCGGCCACCCAACCCCTGACCGACCAGACCTCATGATCAGCACCCAGCGGCGGGGTCGGCGCGTCTCCGAAGACGCCGCCCGTCATCGGGCGTCGCGTCCGCAACCGCCGCCAGATGCCCGGTGACCTAGGCGTCGCGTCCGCAACCGCCGCCAAACGCCGGGCGACCTCGGCGTCGCGTCCGCAACCGCCGCCAAACGCCGGGCGACCTCGGCGTCGCGTCTGCAACCGCCGCCAAACGCCGGGCGACCTGGGCGTCGCGTCTGCAACCGCCGCCAAACGCCGGGCGACCTGGGCGTCGCGTCCGCAACCGCCGCCAAACGCCGGGTGGCCTCGGGGACAGTCAGGGGCGGCAGGCCCGCGAACCCCGCGCGTGGCGGCGCGACCGCGCGGCAGGCCAATGTGCCGCGCCGGGCAGCCCGCAGCCCTACGCGGCGCGACCGCAAGACAGATCGAGGCAGCGCGCCCACCACCCAGAGCCGACGCATGGCGACCGTGACACGGTTCGAGGCGGCGAGCCCGCCACTAGCCGCCGAACGCGGTGTAACCGCAAGCCTGGCCGAGGCGGTGCGCCCTTAAGGCAGGCCGAGGCGGCGCGCCCTGAAGACGATCAGAAGCAGCGCGACCGTAAGACGGTCGGGAGCGGCACGTCCGTGACCATCCGAAGCGGCACGACCGTAACAGTGCCGAGCGGCACGACCGTGACAGTGCTGAGCGGCGCGACTGTGACCGTTCGAAGCGGCGCGACCGTGACCGTGCGGAGCGGCGCGACCGTGACCGTGCGGAGCGGCGCGACCGTGACCGTGCGGAGCGGCGCGACCGTGACCGTGCGGAGCGGCGCGACCGTGCCGGTCCGGGGCGGTGAAACCGCAAGAGGGTCCGAAGCGGCGCGACCATGACCGTCCTTAGGGGCGTGAACCTAAGACGCCGCGCGAGGTGATGCGGACGCGGGACAGTCTGGGCGACGCCGGAGGTGGCGGCGTTGCTTGACGGGGCGATGTGAGGTTGGGCGGTAAGAGTGGCCAGCGGGACGCCCGTTAAATCCCCCTAAGGTCTAAATAGTGGGTCGAACCCTCTCGAAAGTGCCCGATGCGACACGATGGAGGCGTACACGCAGGAGGGAGAGCCACCGATGTCGCTCAGCGGAGCCCACCGGGCGGCGTTTCGTCGGGAGGCGGCTCGGGAGGGCCGCGTCTTCTCGATCCGGGACGCCGAAGGGTTACCCGCGCCGGCGGGAGCCGACGGGAGGCGAACGGTTCCCTTCTGGTCTAAGTCGACGCGGGCCAGCCGCGTGGTGGGTCAGGTGCCGGCCTACCAGGGCTTCGAGGTGGTGTCGGTCGAGGTCGAGGAGTGGCTGTCCGGCTGGCTCGACCGCATGGAACGCGACGGCATGCTGGTCGGCGTGAACTGGGCGGGCGCCCGCGCCACCGGCTTCGACGTGTCCCCGGCCCAGGTCCGGCAGTGGTTCGCGGAGGAACCGGAGGAGCCGGGCCCACCAACGACGCCGGCCGCCATCGAACCTCGTGCGCTGAAGGCTTCCGTACCGCCGAAAGCTGATGCGAAGAGGTCAGCCGGCCCGGCCAAGGCATCGCCCTCGAGGGCAGAAGCAGCAGCATCCCCCGCATCCAGCATTACCGAACCGCCAGCACTGCCGGCGCCCAGCGCTACCGAACCGCCAGCGCAACCAGCGTCCGACAAGGTCGAACTCGCAGCGTCGCCTATGCCCGACGCTGGCGAAACGCCAGCCCCACCCACGTCCGGCGCCACCGAACCGCCAGCCGCACCCACATCCGGCGCCACCGAACCGCCAGCCGCACCCACATCCGGCGCCACCGAACCGCCAGCGCTACCAGCGTCTGGCGCCATCGAACCGCCAGCGCCAACAACGTCCAGGACCGCCGAGAAGTCGAAGCCACCGATGGCTGGGACTTCCAAGAGGCCGCCGGCGGCGGAAGGTGGCGGCAAGAAGCTGACAACACCGCCGTCGGTGGACGCCTCGAAGAGCGCGACGTCTTCGGGAAGCGATCCGAAAAAGACCGCGTTGCCGGCGCCAAGCGAATCCGCCAAGGCGCGTACGTCATCGATGAATGGCCCCAAGAAGGCGGCGAAACCTCTGGCGAACGACTCGCGGTCATCGGCGAGTGGGCCCAAGAAGACGGCGCCGACGGCGGACTCGCCGAACAGGGTGAGGCCGTCCAGGAGGAGTTCCAAAGCTGAGACGTCGCCGGAGAAGGGCGGCCTGGCTCCAGGAGCGGAGGCGACACCGACGGCCGAGGAAACGCCGGCCACGGAAACGAAGCCAACCGCCGGATCAAAGCCGGCGCCCGGAACGACGCCGGCCGCCGAAGCGAAACCGACCGCCGAGGTTAGGCCGGCCGCTGAGGTCAAGCCGGCCGCTGACATTAAGCCGGCCGTGGGAGCGAAGCCGGCCGTGGAAGCGAAGCCGGCCGTGGGAGCGAAGCCGGCCGTGGGAGCGAAGCCGGCCGTGGAAGCGAAGCCGGCCGTGGAAGCGAAGCCGGCCGTGGGAGCGAAGCCGGCCGCCGAGGCGCAGCCGGAGGCCGAATCGACGCCGCTCGTGGGAGCGAAGCCAACAAATGGAGCGGTGCCGAGGGCTGGGGCGCCGGGGCATGAAAATGCGGCACCGGCGGGGGCTGCGATCGGGCCTGGTGAAGACGTGCCGGTTGGGGCTACGCCGGCGGCCGACAGCGACATTGTCGGAGAAGATGGCGCTGGGACGCCAGAGAACAAAGCGTCTGCCGGTGGGCGGGCGGCTCGGGTTGCTGAGGGCGGGGAGGCTGTGACGGCTGGCAACAGCACCGCGACGGCCACGGCCGAGACGCCAGTAGCGACCAGCGGCACAGTTACGCCGGGGGCCGCGGACGGTGAAGCGACGACCGCACGCGGTGAGGCGCCAGGCGTGACCGCCGGAAGGGCGAGTGCCGCGGCGGGGAAACGTCGTTCCTCGCGGCGGACCGCGGTGGAGACGGGTGGCACTCCTGCGGCGGACGTAGAAGGCAGCGTGGGGTTCGGATCCGAGGTCGGTGCTGACGAAGTTGGGGCCTCGAACCGGGTGGCGCCGGACGTCGCGGCGAAGGTCAAGGCTGGAACGCAGGTGGCCGCCGAGAAGCTTGAGGCGGGTGCCCACGCGGCCAAAGTGAAAGTCGAAGCCGGCGCCCAAGTGGCGGCCGAGAAGCTTGAGGCCGGTGCCCACACGGCCAAGGTGAAAGTCGAAGCCGGCGCCCAAGTGGCGGCCGAGAAGCTTGAGGCCGGTGCCCACGCGGCCAAGGTGAAAGTCGAAGCCGGCGCCCACGCGGCCGCAGAGAAGGTGGGGGCTGGGGCGGAGGCGGCCAAGCAAAAGGTCGAGGCTGGAGCGCACGCGGCGGCGGAGAAGGTTGAGGCGAAGGCGCAGGCGGCTGCGGCGGCGGTGAAAGCCACGGCGCGGGCGGCCGCGGCCAAAGTGAAAACGGCCGCTGGTGGGGAAGAGCGAGCGGATGCCGGCGATGAGAGGAGCAGGGCGGAAGAGGGGGCCGTGAAGGGAACTGAGTGAGTAGGATTTCAGTCGCCCGGCGGTAGTTGGACGGGGCGGGTACCCCTATGCTTGCGGAACGGCAAACAAAGGGGCTTCCGTGCGCAGTCTGCAGATCCTCGTCGTGGACGACGATGATGCCGACGCTCTCATGATTTCTGAGGCGTTGGAGACGGCGGATACCAGCGCGTCCGTCGACCGGGTGGCCGATGGGCGGGAAGCGCTCGACTATCTGCGCCGGCAAAGTCCGTACGAGCAAGCGCAGCGGCCCGATCTGATTCTTCTCGATTTGAACATGCCGCGGATGGACGGGCGGGAGACGCTCGCGGCCATCAAGAGCGATGATGTGCTCAAGGCGATTCCGGTCGTGATTCTGACCACCTCGGGGGCCGCGCCCGACATCGTGGCCAGCTATCAGCATCGGGCCAACGCGTACGTCACCAAGCCGTTCGGTCTCGATGACTTCGAGAGCACCGTGCAGCTGATCAACCGGTTCTACCGTGAGGTGGCCAGCCTGCCGCCGGCCGCCCAGGCTTAACGGCTCGCGCCCCCGGGTATCGGGGGCTCATGACCGAAAACCAAGCACCCGAGGATCTCGGTGCGCCCGTCGCCTATCTCGTGCTCAAGGACGGCACGGCCGTCTACGACCGGTCGGGTACGAAGGCCGGCACCGTCGAGCATGTGCTCGCCGACGAGCAGCAGGACCTCTTTCACGGGCTGGTCATCGACACCGGCCACGGGCACCGGTTCGCGCCGGCGGCGCAGGTCGACGGGCTCTTCGAGCACGGCGTGATCATCGCGGTGCCGGCCGCCGAGCTGCCCGAGCCGAGCGAGGACCCGTCCGCGGCGGTGGCCGACGAAGGGCTGCGCAGCACGCTCAAGCGGGCCTGGGAGTGGCTCATCCAGCCGAAGTAGGCGCCTTCCAGCGCAGCAGGCAGGCGCCGACCGACATGCCGCCGCCGAAGCCGGCCATCAGGACGACGTCGCCGTCCTTCAGGGCGCCCTTGCGGGCCGCGTCGTCGAGCGTCACCGGCACCGAGGCGCTGCCCACGTTGCCGTAGCGGTCCAGCGTCAGGTGGGTGGTGGCCGAGGTCAGGCCGGTCGCCTCGACGAGTTCGGCCAGCATGACGCCGTTCGCCTGGTGCGGTACGAAGTGGTCGACCTCGCTGACGTCCACGCCGGCCCGTTTGAGCAGGGCTTCGAACGCCGGCGGGACGCCGAGGCCGACGAACTCGCGCACGCCCCGGCCGTTCATCTTGAAGTAGTGGTCGCCGTTGGCCACCGTCTCGGCCGACGCGGGCAGGCGGCTGCCGCCGGCCGGCACGTGGATCAGCTCGTTCGCCTCGCCGCGCGACACCAGCTCGAGGTCGATCAGGCCGTACCCCTCGGGGACCGCTCCCATCACGGCGGCGCCGGCCCCGTCGCCGAAGAGCACGGCCGTGCGCCGGTCGCCGAAGTCGAGGATGCGCGAGTAGATGTCCGTCGCGATGACCAGCACCTTGGCGCCGGGCTGGGTGGCGATCAGGCTGTTGGCCAGGGCGACCCCGAAGACGAAGCCGGCGCACACCACGTTGATGTCGAAGCAGGCGGCCCGGTCGGCGCCGATCTTCTCCTGGACGAGCGTGGACGTCGGAGGTTGCGGAGAGTCACCGGTGGACGTGGAGACGATCAGGTAGTCGATGTCCACGGCCTCCAGTCCGGAGGCCTCCAGGGCCTTGATCGCGGCCTGCGCCGCGAGGTCGGAGGCGGCCTCGTCCGGTGCCGCGAAACGGCGTGCCTCGATCATGGTTTTGCGACTGACCCAGGCCGGGTCGGCGTCCGGCACCCGTCGTACCAGGTCGTCGTTGGTGACCACCTCGACCGGCAGATACGAGCCGGTCCCCAGGATGCCTACGCCCATGTCGCCCTACCTTCGAGTCGCCGTCGAGGAAAGAGGCTAACCGCGTTCGGTTGTAACAAAGGGCCAAGATCGACAAGCGGGGTTCCCGGTACGGCCGGTCACCCGGCCGACGGCGGGAAAGCGTGGCGCCGATGAGCCCGTACCGTAGCGTCAATCATTACTCTGCGTGATGCGAATCGCCCAGGAAGGCCTGACCCTCGCAGACGAAGGCGATCGGCGTGCGTAACTGCGACGGAACGGCAAGTAGTTGCCGGGAGACAAAGGGCACAGAAAAAGCCGGCGCGAGGGCGCCGGCTTCTCTGAAAGGGCAGCTGAGAAACGGGTCAGCGGGACGAGCGGTCCCGGTACGTCCAGGCGCCCGAGCTCAGGCCACCGGCCCGCTCCAGGCTGCTCGGCTGCTGTGGCACACGGGCGGCGGCCTCCTCGCGGCGCTGGGCCAGGTAGGCGGCGGCCGCCTTGTCCTCCTCGGTGGGCGCCGACATGAGCGCGTAGGCCAGGCCGATGATGCCGAACACCACGGCCAGGCCGATCGGCACCAGCATGCCGCCGGCGGTCGCGCCGGGCAGGTTACCGGCGGACGGCTGCGTCTCGACCGACATCGCGAGCATGCCGGTGAAGTGCATGCCGTTGACCGCGATGCCCATGACGAGCGCGGCGGCGAAGATGACGAGCGGGCGGCGGACCGTGACCGCCAGGAACAGCGCCACCGCGGCGGCCACGACCGCGATGCCGATCGACAGGCCGACGTACGTCATGCCGTACGAGACGTCGCCGTTGAGGTTCATCGCGGCCATGCCGGTGTAGTGCATCGCGGCCACGCCGAGACCGGCGATGACGCCACCCGCGATGATCCGGAAGTTCTGGGCGCCCTTGCCGAGCGCGGCGATCGCGAGGCCGGCACCGACCGCGACGACCGCGATGATGGCGCTGGCGGCGGTGAGGCCGACGTCGTAGCGGATCGGGGTGCCGCTGACGCTGAACCCCATCATCGCGACGAAGTGCATGCTCCAGATCGCCGTGCCGCCCAGCGACAGCGAGGCGAGCACCAGCCACCAGGCGCGCTCACCGCGCGCGGTTGCCGAACGTAGCCGGACAGCGCATGTGAGACCCAGCATCGAGCCCAGCACCGACAGGACGTAACTGACCGTCGGGGTGATCCACCCGTGGTCGAAATGATGGATCTGCGCCATCGCGGTTCCCTTCTGAGTACCCCGCTCCGGGAGAGCATCATGCACGCCTCCCGGTGATCGCGAAACCCGAGAGCGTCACCTTCTCGCTACACATGGCGAAACAGCCGGAAGGCACTGTCCGAACGTCTGATTCCGCAGCTCAGAGCCGGGTTCTTTGTCCGCTTTTACGATCATCGATGGCACTCTGGGTGGTCATCCGACCGCCTGGAGCCCACTATCCGCACATACCTGCGACATGTCGGCGGCGGCCGCGCTGACCGCGGCGACCGCGTCGGGCTCACTCTCCGTGCCTTTACTCGCGCTTGCTTGGGTGTACGCCGCGGCCAGCGCCCGGGCCGCGTCAGCCACCGGGGCGTCCGCGGTCTCGCTCGCGCTGACGATGCCGGCCACGACGCCCTCCTCCATCAGGCTGGCGTCGGCCACCGCCACTGCCAGCGCGGTGCACGTCAGGCTGCCGGGCGGGTCGTCGGCGATCTCCGCGGCGGCGCTCGACTGCATGGTGGCGGCCGTCGGGACGACCGGCGCCCGCTCCTCCTCCCCCGAGCACCCGGCCGCCGTGAGCAGGGCGGTCACCACGAGGACATACGCGATTTGTCGCATTCCTCCAGGCTAGGGGTGCTTACCGGCGTACAAACGCAAAAAGGCCCGGCCGAAGACGGCCGAGCCCTTGCGACGCTGCCCTTACAGGTACGAGCCCTTCTTGTACTCTTCCCAGCTCATGTTCCAGTCGGTCCAGCCGTTGCCGTTCTTCAGCTTCTCCTCGGTGCCGGAGACCGTGATCACGTCGCCCATGAGGGTCTTGTTGAACAGCCAGGCGCCCATGGCCTCGGAGACGTTCACGCAGCCGTGCGAGACGTTGACCTTGCCCTGCTTGCCCTCGGACCACGGGGCGGCGTGGATGTACTGCCCCGACCAGGTGATGCGCTGGGCGAAGTCGATCGGCGTGCGGTAGCCCTCCTCGGGACCGAGCTCGTCCATCGTGTCGAAGACGGTGTGCTTCTTCTTCTCGATGACGACCATCGTGCCGCTCGAGGACGGGGTCTTCGGCTTGCCCAGGCTGACCGGCAGAGTCTTGATGACCTTGCCGTTCTCCTTGACGGTCATCTGCTTGGTCTTGTTCGACACCGTCATGACCAGCGAACGGCCGATCTTGAGGTCGACGGTCATGTCGGACTTGCCGTAGTAGCCGTTGCCCAGCGGGACGCCGGCCAGCGCCACCTTGTAGAAGACCTTGGAGTTGGCCTTCCAGTAGACCTTCGGCCGGTAATGCACCTCGGTCGCGCTGGTCCAGTGCCACGTGCCCTCCTGGGCCGGGGTGGCGGTGACCGTCATGCGGCGCTCGACGTCGTCGCGGTAGCTCTCGGGGATGCTCTGGTTGAACTTGATGATCAGGGGCATGCCGACGCCGACGGTCTGGTTGTCGCCGAGGAAGCTCGTCGCGCGGATCACCTTCGAGGGCTTCGCCATGGTGGTGAAGGTGCTCGTGGTGGTGTTGGTCTTGCCCTCGGCCTCGGGGCCGGTCACCGTGACGGTGTATTTCGTGCCGTAGGTGAGCGCCTTGGCCGGAGTGAACGTCTTGGCGTCCTTGTCGAGGGTGCCCTCGACCTTTTTGCCGGCGGCGTCGGTCACACTCACCTCGGTGCTGTCGGCATCCTCGGTCGTGTACTTGATCGGGCTGATGGCGACGACGTCCTTGGCGTCGGCGGCCGGCGAGGTCACCGCGACGGTGCTCGGCTTCGGCGCCTCGGACTGCTCGGACCCACCCGCGGGCGCACCCGCGCTGCTGCCCGGCTCGGCACCCTGCCACGCCGACGACTTCTTGTCGTCACCGCCGCCGCAAGCCGCGGAGCTCAGCACCACGCTCGCGGCGATCACAGAGATCGCGGCGAGCCGCCAGCGTTTCATACCCCAGGTCTTCATGGTCCCTCTCACGGCGTCGTCATCCCCGGCGCCCAATACTGCTTTGTTTTTTCCCGGTGACCAATCCCGGAATCGTGCCGCCTCGGGATTTAGTTTTGGACATTTCGGTTATTTCAGGGCAGAGCCTTTCTTGAACTCTTCCCAGCTGACGTTCCACGGCGTCCAACCGTTGCCGTAGTCGAGCTTGTCCTCGGTGCCCTTCACGGTGACCGGGTCGCCGATCAGCGTGTTCTCGAACAGCCAGCGCGCGTTCGAGGGGGACACGTTCACGCAGCCGTGTGACACGTTGCGGCTGCCCTGGTCACCGGTCGACCACGGCGCGGAGTGAATGTACTGCCCCGACCAGGTGAGGCGCTGCGCGTACTGGATCTCCGTGCGGTAGCCGTTCACCGGCCCGAGCTCGGCCGTGGTGTCGAACACCGTCTCGGCCAGCTTGTCCATCACGACCATGGTGCCGCTCGACGACGGAGTGCTCTTCTTGCCGAGACTCACCGGCATCGTCTTCACCGTCTTGCCGTCGCGCACCACTGTCATCTTCTTGCTCGCGTTGTCGACCTTCATCTGAAAGTCGCGGCCGATCTTGGCGGTGGCGCTCCGGTCCCGGTCGCCGTACCGCCCACCGCCGGTCGGCAGCCCGCCCACGGCGACCCGGACGGCGATCGTGGTGCCGGACTTCCAGAACTCCGGACCCCGGTAGTACGCCTGCGTGCCGCTCGAGGTCCACGACCAGACACCGGGCTGGGCCGGGCTGGTGGTGACGAACAGGCGCCGCTCGACGGCGGCCCGGTCGGCCTTCTTGATGCCCGGGCTGAACTCGACGACGACAGGCATGGCCACGCCGTACGTCTTGCCGTCGAAGAGGTAGAGGCCGGTGCCGGTCTTCTTGCCCGGGGCGCCCATCGTGGTGAACGTGGTGGTGGCGGTCTTGGTCTGGCCGCCCTCCGCCGTGGCGGTGACGGTCGCCGCGTACGTCTGCTTGGTCTTGAGAGGCGCGCTCGGCACCCAGGAGGAGCCGTCGGGGCGCAGGGTGCCCTTGACGGCGGCGCCGGCCGAATCCTTCAGTGCGACGGTCGTCACCTTCGCCCCGGCGACCTTGAACCCGATCTCGGTGCTGACCGGAACGCCGGCCTTCCCTGAGGCCGGCGTCACAGCCAGGCTGATCGGCACGGTGGCCGACTCGGTGACGGGCTGCTGGGTTTCACCGCCCTTAGCCGTCGAAGAGGCGGACGGGTCGACCCAGGCGTGTGGCTTGTCGCCTTTGTCCCCATCACCACACGCCGACAACGCGAGCGGCGTGATCACTGCCGTCGCCATCAACGCCACCAGCGTGCGCCGCATGCTGACCATCCCTGAGGCCGATCTGAAGTTTGCGGGGCCATCCTGCCTCATGGATGCAAGAGATCGAGTCCTCCCCGAGGCTGAGATCTTTAGGGAGGGGGGTGGATTTCCGGGTTCGCCGGGGTGGGTGCTAATGTTTCTCCGTTGCCAACGAGCGCCGCTAGCTCAACTGGCAGAGCAGCGGACTCTTAATCCGCGGGTTGTAGGTTCAAGTCCTACGCGGCGCACCAGCAGCATCAAGGCCGCCTAGCTTCTCAGCTAGGCGGCCTTGATCTTTATGGGACGACGTCGCTTCTCCCTCGGCCGACGCTTCGCGAGCCTGGTCAACGGCGGCGAGTCATGGTGTCGCTCGGAATCGTCAGCCACTCGCAGCTGCGCAACCAGGTGCCAGGCCCGGCGTTGGAAGACGGGCCGATTGAGGTTCGCCCCGCGGCAGCACCGGAGCCAGCAAACTCGACAGCCGGTCCGTGCAGAGCTCGAATCAGAGCCGGGCGGCCGCGACCCCGCGCTCCCGGCTCGGCTTGGCCGGAAGCGTCAACATCACACCACGGTGCTCGCGTGGCACGCGGCGTTCCTTTCTCTGACGGACCAGGGCCGTCCGCGTCATTCGAGCAGGCGCTCGCACAAGTCGGCCAGGGCGGTGGCGTTGCCGGGGCCGACCATCGTCATGTGGTCGGGGCCGCTGTCGTGTACCTCGACCGGGCCGCCGGTGATGTCGCGCCAGCCCTGGATGTAGGCGCCGGCGCTGCCGTGGACCACAGCTGAGGTGCCGGCGGCGCGGCCCTCGGCGCTGAGTACCAGGTCCAGCTTTCCCTCGTAGGGGTCGGGCTGGTACGCCGCGAACGCGCCGTGCAGCAGGCCGCAGGCGGTCAGCGGCAGCCGGTCGGCCAGTTCGGCCTCCGCCGGTGGCCAGCCGGCCTTGTGGAAGAAGTCGTGGACGGCCGTTCGGCGCCACTCCTGCTCCGGGCTGTCCGGCTCGGCCTCGCTCATCAGGCCGACGAGGTCGGTGGCCCTCTGGTACAGCTCGGCCGCCTCCCGGTGACTGGCCACCGAGGCGGGGTCGCCCGGCAGGGTCGGCTCGAGCAGGATCAGCGGCGCCGTGGACTGCCCCTCGGCCCGCAGCTGACGGGCCATCTCGTAGGCGACGGCGCCGCCCAGCGACCAGCCGAGGATCGCGTACGGCCCCTCCGGCTGCACCTCGCGCAGGTGCCGGACGTAGGTCGCGGCCAGATCCTCGACCCGCTTCTGGGGATCGCCCGGCTGGTACGCGCCGGGCAGCTCGAACGCGTGCAGCCCGCGGCCCTCCGGCAGCGCCCGGCTCAACGGCACGTACCAGGCGACACTGCCGCCGCTGGGGTGGACGCAGAACAGGGGGCGCCGCCGGTCTCCCTCCTGGAGCCGGACGAGCGGGCCGTTGCGCCGCGTGTCCGTGCGGCCGGTGCGGCCGTCGGCGACGCCCGCGAGCCCGGCCACGGTCCGGTGTTCGTAGTGGTCGGCCACGTCGAGGTCGATCCCCTCGTCCCGGGCCAGCGCGGTGGCGTGCACCAGGCGCAGGGAGTCGCCGCCGAGCTGGAAGAAGTCGTCGTGCACACCGACCGCCGGGGTGCCCAGCACTCGGGCCCAGATGTCGGCCAGCACCAGCTCGGTGGGGGTGCGCGGGGCGACGTGGCGGTCGCCCGAGGCGAGCCGGGTGCCGGTGAGCCCGCGTACCGCACGCCTGTCGATCTTGCCGCTCGCGGTGGCCGGGATGCGCTCCACGCGGTGGAACGCGCCGGGGATGAGCTGGTCGGGCAGGGTCGCGGCGAGGAACGCCCGCAACGCCGAGCCGTCGACCGGCGAGCCGGCCGGGAGGTCCACGTAGGCCACCAGTCCGGCCTCGTCGGTGACCGTCACCGCGGCGGCGCGGACGGCGGGGTGCCGGCACAGGTGGGACTCGATCTCACCCGGTTCGATGCGGATGCCGCGCACCTTGAGCTGGTCGTCGAGGCGGCCGAACAGGTCGAGGGTGCCGTCCGGGCGCAGCCGCCCGCGGTCGCCGGTCCGGAAGATCACGTCGGTGGGGTCGCCGGTGAACGGGTTGACGACGAAGCGGCGCGCCTGCTCCTCCGGTGCGTTGAGATAGCCCAGGCTGCGGGCGCGCGTGCGCAGCCAGACCTCGCCGGGCTCGCCGACCGAGCACAGCCGTCCGTCGCCGTCGACGACCAGGGCCTGGGCGCCGGGCAGCGGCTCGCCCACCGGGATCCGGCCGTCGCCCGCCTCCGGGTCGACGACGCCGGCGACCTTGGCCAGCGTGGTCTCGGTCGGCCCGTACAGGTTGACGATCCGCGCGGCGCCGATCCGCCGGCGCACCTCACCGGCCAGCAGGCCGCTGAGCGGTTCGCCGGCGAAGAAGACCAGGCGCAGGCTCGGCACCCGGCGGTCGGCCGTGGCGGTGGCCAGCCACGCCCGTGCCAGCGAGGGCACGGCGTGCAGGTAGGTGACGCCGGCCGAGCGCAGCCAGGCGAACAGCAGGTCGGGGTCGCGCCGTTCGGGCGGGATGCACAGCGTGGCGCCGCTGGTGACCGGCAGCAGCACGTCGCGGTAGAGCACGTCGAACGACAGCGAGGTGAGCTGGGCGCCGCGGTCGCCCGGGCCGACCCCGAACGTCTCGCGCTGCCACCGGAGGAAGTGTGCGAGGCCCTGCCGCGAGCCGATGACGGCCTTCGGGATGCCGGTGGACCCGGAGGTGAAGCTCAGGTACGCCGGTTCACCGCCGGGCTGCCCGGCCGGGCGGCGCGGGCCGCCGGGGACGGCGAGAACGGAGGCGGTGACATCGCACCGCGAGTCGCCGGCCCGGCCGGTCCCCGAGAGCAGGAGCGCGGCGCCGGCCTGCTCGATCAGCATGGTGTTCCGGTCGGCCGGCTGGTCCGGGTCGAGCACCAGCAGCACCCGCCGGGCGCCGAGCACGGCGAGCATCCCGGCGACCAGGCCCGGGGAGGGCGGGACGCGCAGGGCCACGACGTCGCCGGGGGCGCTGAGCCGGGTGATCGCCGCCTCGATCTCCTCGACGTCGTGGGCCAGCTGCGCGTAGGTGCGGGTGCCCCGGTCGTCGGCGACCGCCGTGGCGCCGGGGTGGGCCGCGGCCATGCGGGCGAAGTCGTCGGTCACCGTCGCGTCCGGCGGGGCGGGCAGCGATCGGCGCGGGTCGGGCGTCCGCAACGCCAGCTCGGGCGCCCGGAGCGAGTAGTCGCGGGCGGCTCGGCCGGGGTCGGCCACCACCTGGCCCAGCAGATGCGTGAACTGGGCGGCCATCGCCTCGATCCGGGCCGGCGAGAAGACGTCGGTGCGATACACCCATTCGAAGGCGATCCGGTCGTCGTGCACGGTTGCGTACACCGTCAGCCAGAACTTGGGGTCGCTGGAGTCGACCTCGCCCTCGGCGACCCGGGCGGGACCGAGGCGCGGCGCGGCGGCGGGCGTGTTGGCGAAGTTGACCATGATGTCGGTCAGCGGGTGGCGTCCCGGCTCGCGGGCCGGGCGCAGCCGCTCGACGAGCGTCTCGAACGGCACGTCCTGGTTGTCGAGGGCGTCGGCCAGCTGCTCGGCCACGTGGGCCAGCAGATCGCGGAACGGCGCCTCGCCGCCGGCCCGTGTCCGCAGCAGCAGGGTGTTGAGGAACAGCCCGATGACGTCGTCCAGCTCCGGGCGGGACCGCCCGGCGGAGGGTACGCCGAGCAGCACGTCCCGCTGGCCGGCGAGCCGGCCGGTCAGCTCGGAGAAGGCGGCCAGCAGGACGGTGAACAGGGAGACGTTCTCGGACCGGGCGAGGTCGCGCAGGCCCGCGCCGAGTTCGGGCGGAAGCGAGAACTCGTGGCGCGCGCCGCCGGGCGGGCGGCCGGATCCCCGGTCCGTCGGCAGGTCCAGCTCGGTGACACCGTCGAGCCGGGCCACTCCGGCGGCCAGCCGTTCCCGGGCCTCCGGCCCGTCGAGCCAGGCCCGCCGGCGCCGGACCTCCTCGATCAGTGTGGTGGCCGGTCCGGGGCGGTCGTCGGCGGTACCGGCCGCCAGCCGCGTGTACGCCTCGTGCAGCTCGGCCAGCAGCACATTGGTGGACCAGCCGTCGAAGACGATGTGGTGCGCGGTGACGATGAGGGTGTGCTGCTCCGGCGCCGTCCGCAGGGCCCGGGCCCGGATGAGCGGAGGGCGGGCCAGATCGAACGGCTCGGTCTCCTCCGCGAGCCATCCGCGCAGCAGCTCACGCGTCCGCTCCACCGGCTCGGCGGCGGCGTCGTGGTACCACCACGGGACCGGGACCGCGGCCACGACCTCTTGGAACGGCACCCCCTGCTTGTCGCGGACGGCCGTGCGCAGTGCGCTGTGCCGCTCGACGACCCGGTCGAACGCGCGCCGCAGCAGATCCGGCTCGACCGGGCCGGTCAGCTCCCAGACCACAGTCAGCAGATAGTCGCTCGTGCCGGGCGTGAGCTTCTCGCGGACCCAGATGCTCTGCTGCAACGGCGAGAGGTCGAACCGGTCGCCGACGTCGCCGGTCGCCGGCGGGGTGGGCGAGTCACCGGCGCCGGCCTCGCCGTCGCCGAGCGAGGCCGCGATCTCGGCCACGGTTCGCGATCGGATCAGGGTCCGCAGTGGCACCGGGCGCCCGAGCACCTCACGCAGCCGGCCGGCGGCGCGGACGAGGACCAGCGAGTCGGCCCCGCGTTGCCGCAGGTCGTCTCCGGCTTCGAGGGCGGGACCGGCCGGCAGGAGGGCGGCGAAGACGGTACTGATCCTCGCTTCCAGGGTCTCCGGCGAGCGGTCGCTCGACGGGACGGCCGGGTGCGGGGCCGACGGCGCCGGCGTCTGGCGCGGCCAAGCACCGAGGGCGACGGGATAGTCGGTGATCCGGCGGTTGAATCCGTCGGCCAGCTCGTCCAGCAGTCCGGCGTACGCGTGCGCCAGGTCGCGGACGGCGGCGGGTTCGAGCAGGCCGGTGGCGTAGTCGATGTACCCGGCGCCGTTGCCGTGCTTGTCGAGCACGACGGTGAGGTCCAGGTCCCGGATGGCTCGGGCACCGAGCAGCGGGACGGTCCGGGCGTCGAGGCCGGTGAGCCGCAGCGGGCAGTCCTCTTCGGACTCCAGGCTGAAGACCGTGCGCGGCGGGTCGTGCTCCACGCCGGGCCCGGGCTCGGCGTGGGCGATGCCGTTCACGACGTTCTGCCGTACCCGGTCGAGGTGCTCGGCGAAGGTCAGCCGGTCGTCGACCTCGGCCCGCGACGGGATGACGGTGACGAACAGGCCGATCAGGCCCTCCGCGTCGACGCTGTCGCGGGTGTTCACCGGAAGGCCGGTGAGCACGTCGCTGTGCCCGGCGCAGCGGGCGGTCAGCAGCTGGAACGCGGCGAACAGCGTCGTGAACAGCGACGCCCCGTGCGCGGCGCCGAGCCGGGTCAGACGTTGGAGCACGCCGTCGGCGAGCGCGAACCGGTGCCGGCTCACGTCCGCCGCCCCCGGCGGCGCGGTGCGGCCGCCGAGCAGGTCGGCCGGGGCCGGGTCGGCGAGCTGCGACCGCCAGTAGCCGGCGTGGTCGGCCGGCCGGCGCCGCCGGTCGCCGGCCAGATCGGCGTACTGCGCGGTCAGGGCGGGCAGTCGGGGGGTGCCGCCCCCCACGATCGCGTCGTACCAGGCGCCGATCTCACGCCCCAGCAGCCCGGCCGACCACCCGTCGAAGGCGATGTGGTGCACCACCACGACGAACAGCCAGTCCTCGTCGCCGAGGCGGGTCAGCCGGGCGCGCAGCACGGGACCGTGCCGCAGGTCGAACGGTTCCTCGAGGTCACGTTCGGCGGCGGCGACCGCCCGGGACAGCGCGCCGTCCACCGGGCCGGGTCCGCTGTCGCCGGACTGCTCCCACCCGATGGTGACCTCGGGACGCACCATCTGCTGGGGCGTCTCGTCACCGTCGTACGTCGTCCGCAGGATGTCGTGCCGGCGGACGACCTCGCGCACCGCCCGCTGCAGGGCGTCGGGCCGCAGGGACCCGCGCAGCCGCCAGGCGACCGGCACGTTGTACTCCACAAGGGACGAGCCGAGCAGGTGGGCCATCCAGAGCCGTTCCTGGGCGACGGTGAGCGGGGCCGGGCGCGGCCCGGCGGATGGCGCCGGCCGGGGACGCTCGGCTCGGGCGCGGCCGTTGAGCCGCTGCGTCAGCAGGGCGTTGCGGCTCTCGGCCGCCGTCGCGTGGGACTTCAGGTCGTCGGTCATGGCTCTCTCCTCGCCGCCGCTGTCCTTCCCACGGTTCGGGAGCGCGGGCGAGCCCGTCAACGCGTACGGGCCGGTCTGGCGGCTGTCCGCCATCTGCCCGGCGGCGGGTTTGCGGGCGCGGTCAGAGGTGTCCGGCCAGCAGCGCGTCGCCCAGCGCGGTCCGGCTGTACCACACCGAGCGGCCGGACCGGGCCGCCGTGACGGCGCCCGCGGCGAGCAGGATGGACAGGTGCTCCCCCACGGTGCCCAGGCTCAGCCCGTGCAGCGCGGCGAGCTGGCTCGGCGTGCCGGGATTGTCGAGCCCGCGCAGCAGCCGCGCGCGGGTGGCGCCGATCAGCGCGTCGGCCCCGCCGCCGGCCGGGCCGTCGGGTGATCCGGCCCCGCGCGCGGGGTAGACCACGACGTACGCCTCCGGCGGCCGGATGCCGAGCCACCCGGCGCCGAGGGCGCACGGCACGAAGACCAGCTGCGCGGAGCCGACGTGCTCCTCGGCGCCCTCGTAGGCGTTCACCATGATCCGGCCGGAGCCGAGCCAGCTGACCGACGGGCCCAGCCCGGCCAGCGCCTGCGCCCAGCCGGCGGTCACCAGCAGGCCGGCCCGGTGGATGATGTCGCGTTCGAGGACCGCCCGGTGCCGCGGCCACTCCGAGGCCACGCACGCCGACCACACGTGCTCGAGGATGCGGGCGATCCGTGGGACGAGGTCGCGCGCGGCGAACGCGGCGGGCACGGCGCGGCCGAGACTCGTCGCCAGGTCGGCCCGGGCCTTCGCCGCCGGGGTGCCGGCCACCGCGGCGAGTTCGGCGGCGAACGTGGCGGGCCGGCCGAGGACCGGAGGCGTCAGGAAGTCGGGGATCCAGGAGGTCCGGGCCAGCAGGTCCAGCAGCGCGCGGCCGACCGCGTCGCGGCGTACCTCGCCGGCGGTAGCGCCGTGCCGCGCCGTCCAGGCCGTCGCGGTCGGGCCGAGCCGGCGCCCGGCCAGCAGGTTCAGCGCCGCGACGGTCTCGGCCAGCGGCGACACGGCGAAACGCGCCGTCGCCAGCGTCTGCGAGTCCACGTGCAGCGTCGTCATTCTTTCGCCTCTCGCCGAAACAATGTCGTCGCCTCACCCTAGGGCCAAGACTTCGGGCATGCAGACTTACCGGGACCTGTACGCGGTACGGCAGTTCCGTGTGGTGTTCGCGGCCAACGCCACCAACGTCGGCGGCACCACGATCCAGCAGCTGGCGCTCTCCGCACTGGTCTTCGCGGGCACGGGCTCGGCGCTGTGGGCCGCGATCGCCTACCTCGCGGGCTTCGCCCCGCAGGCGCTGGGCGCGATGACCCTGATCTCGCTGGCCGACCGCGTCCGGCCCCGGACCTTCCTGCCGCTGTGGGACTGCGTACGCGCCGGCGTGGCGCTCACGCTGGCCCTCGCCGGCCTTCCGGTGTGGACGATGCTGTGCCTGGTGATCGGCGTCGGCGTGGGCGACGCGGTGGCCGCGGCCGTACGCCAGGCCCTGCTGGTCGACATTCTCGGCGACGACCTGTACGTGCTCGGGCGCTCGGTGCTCAACATCAGCGTCGGTGGAATGCAGATTCTGGGGTACGCCGTGGGTGGTGCGCTGCTCGGCGCCCTCGGCCCGCACGTCGCGCTGCTCGGCAGCGCCATGGCCGCGCTCGTCACCGCGGGCGTCGTCGCCTTCGGCTTGGCGTCCTATCCGCCGCGCGCCACCGGGCGGGCCGTTCTCTCGGCCACCTTCGCGGTGAACCGGGTCCTGTTCACCACCCCCGCGATCCGTACGTTGTTGCTCGTCCAGTGGGTGCCCAACGGCCTCATCGTCGGGGCCGAGGCCCTGTTCGTGCCGTACGCCGGCGACCTCGCCGGCGCCCTGTTCGTCGCGGCCGCGCTGGGCATGCTCCTCGGTGACGTCATCGTCGGCCGGTGGGTATCCAGCGCCACCCGGATCCGGCTCATCCTGCCGCTTCAGGCGCTGCTGGCGTTGCCGTACCTCGTCTTCGTCCTCGAGCCGACGGTGTGGGCGGGCGCCGTCGCCGTCGGCCTGGCCTCCTTCGGCTTCGCGTCCTCGCTGGCGCTGCAGGACCTGTACGTCCGCGCGGTCCCGGCCAACCTGCGCGGGCAGGCCATGGGCCTGGTCGGCAGCGGCATGATGACGTGCCAGGCCCTGGCCGCCGCCCTGTCCGGCTGGCTGGCCGACCTGTCCCGGGCCGGCATCGCCATCGCGGTCTGCGCCACCCTGTCGTTCGCCGTCAGCCTGGCGCTGCACCCGTCCGTGCGCCGGCGTGAACCGGAGGGCCGGCCGAGTCTTCGGGCCTGAACGGGTTGAGCACCTCGTGCGCGGCGGACAGCAGGTCGCCCATCGTCTCGCCGGCCGGTGCGCCGGCCGGGCCGGTCCGCACCCGGATCAGCCCGGCGGCGTGCGCCGCGAGGCGCTCGGCCTCCGCGCTGTCACCGGCCCGGACGATCACCATCCCGCACCGGTCCTCCGACCAGTTCAGCGGCCGGATCCGCTGTCCCGGCACGGCCGTGACCTCGACCGTGACGACGCCCTCGGCGCCGAGCGCGTCCTGGACGCCGTCGACGCGCTCGACCAGGCCGGGCTCGGCGGTGAGGAACCGCACCGCCGCGGCGCCGTCGCCGGCCGGCGTCACCGGCTCGGGCCCCTCGGGCAACGCCAGCTGATAGCCGAGCGTCTCCAGGTCCGTGCCGTAGACCAGGCGCATCAGGTCGACGATGTGGTCGCCCGCGCAGCGGTTGTGCGATTCGATGGCCCGCGGGCCGTCGGCGGTGATGATGACCTCGGTGTGTGCGGTGCCCTCGACCAGGCCGATCGCGTCCAGCAGCCGTACGGTGAAGTCCGACACCGCGGTGGTGCCGGCCTCGTCCAGCCGGGCCGGTACGACATGCCCGAGTTCCACCACACCGTCGCCGACGTCCTTGCCGGTGACCGCGAGGACGGTGTGCCGGCCGGCCACGCTGATCGTCTCCACGCTCACCTCGGTGCCCTCCAGCAGCTGCTCCACCATGAAGGGCGAGGTGGCGAACCGCCGGAGCCACTCCCATGTCGCGCCGACCTGGGCGACGGACCGGACCTTGCGGACCCCGAGGCTGCCCGAGCCCATGGTCGGCTTCACCACCGCCGCGCCGTGCCGGGCGACGAAGCCGGCGAGCTGCGCCCGTGAGGTCGCCGGCGCGGCGTCGACCACGCCGAGACCGGCCGCGTTCAGCGCCGCCCGGAAGGCGAGTTTGTCGTGCAGCGTCCTGGTCGTCGTGCCACTGTTGCCGTCGAGGCCCAGCAGGGTCGTCAGATGCCCGGCGATCAGCGGGCCGGCCTCGGTCTGGCTGACGATCCGGGTGAGCGGCGTGTGCCGATGGATCGCCCGGACCAGATTCGTCACCAATGGGACGTCCTGGTAGTCGACGAGATGGGTCTGTACACAGTGCCGCGCGGCCGCCGGCTCGAACAGCGCCGGTTTCTCGATGTTGATGACGGACAGGCCGCACCCGGCGGCCTTGCGCGTGCTGGCCTCGGTGCCGCCCAGCAGGACGACATGGGGCCGGGTCGGGGTCGGCATCACGAACACCTTTCGTCGGCCGCCGGCAGGAAGCCGGCGGCGGTGAAGTGGTCCAGGTATCGCCGGAACAGCTCGGCGTCCACCGCCGGGCAGGTGATCCCGGCGGGCTCGAGGAGCGCGCGGGTGGCGGCGGCCGAGAACCGGACGCTGCCCTCCTGATCGGTGTCCTGCTCGTCGTCGGCCATCGTCGCGAGAAGGGGGAACACGGCGTTGCCGGGGCACGCCCCGATCCGTTCGGCCCACTGCCCGAAGGGCAGCTCCTCGATGCGGTGGCCGGCGCCGCGCAGCGCGCCGACCGCGGTGGGCAGCGGCACGAGGCGTTCGCCCGCGAGGTGGAAGGTGCCGCCGGCCGCGCCGGCGCTCCGGGAGAGGACGACCGTCGCCCGCGCGACGTAGTCGACCGGGACGAGGTCGAAGGCGGCCCGCAGCCGTGGCGCGGCTCCCGCCTGTGCGCAGCCCTTGAGCAGCAGCCAGAGGTAGTCGGCGGTCTGGCCGGCGCCGGTGGCGGAGTCGCCGGCGACGCGGGTGGGGCGGTACACCGACACCGGCAGACCGCGGCGCCGGGCCTCGGCGATCAGTCGCTCGGCGGCCCACTTGCTCTGCGTGTAGCCGTGGATCAGACCGTCCTGCCCGGTCAGTGGCTCGTCCTCCGCGAGCGTCCGGCCGGCCACCGCCGGACCGGAGAAGACACCCGTCGTCGAGATGTGATGGACGGGGACGGTGCGATGTGACGCCGCCAGCCGCAGCACCTCGACGGTGCCGAGCACGTTCGGGGCGCGCGACTGGCCGTACGCCTGGGCCAGGTTCACGGCGGCCCCGCAGTGGTAGACCGCGTCCACGCCGCGAGCCAGCCTCTTGTAGTCCTGATCGGACAGTCCGAGGCGGGGCAGCCCGAGATCGCCGCGGACGACCGAGACGCGCTCACCGGGCGGTTCCGCGACGCCGTAGGCGGCCAAGGCGTCACGAAGTCGGCGCGCCGCATGCGCGTCGTCGTGCCCGCGCACCAGGCAGTGCACCCGCGCCGAGGTGCTGTGCAGCAGTGCCCGCAGGAGGAAGGCGCCGACGAAGCCGGTCGCGCCGGTCAGGAGGACCGCCGCCGGATCCGGGCTGACGCGGCTGATTCGCTCCGCCGGGCGGATGTCACCGGGCAGCTCGAGATCCTCGTCGGGCACCCGGCCCCGGCCGGGCGCGGACGAGCCGCCGACGAGCGCGGCCAGCCCGGCGACCGTCGGGGCGGTGAAGACGGCGTTCATCGGCACTTTGACGCCGAACTCCTGACGCAGGGCCAGCGCCAGCCGCACCGCGCGCAGGGAGTCGCCGCCCCGGCGGAAGAAATCGTCGTCGGCGGCCATCTCGGCCACGCCGAGCACCGCGGCGACCTGCTCGGCGATCCGCCTCTCCCGCGCGGTCGCGGGCCGCCGGGACCCCGGCGACGGCGGCGGCCCGGCCTGGATGCGGGCAACGGCCCGGCGGTCCACCTTGCCGCTGGGAGTTCGGGGAAACCGCTCGAGGGCGAGGAAGAAGGAGGGCACCATGAACGCCGGCAACCGCCGGCCCAGTGCCGCTCTCAGGTCCTCGGGCATCACCGGGCGGGTGGGCGACGGCAGATACGCGGCGATCAGGCGGGGGGCGGCCCCGGCGGCCGCCGCGGTGGCCACCACCACCGCGTCCAGCACCCCGTCGATCGCCTTGAGGGCCGACTCGACCTCGCCCAGCTCGATCCGGAATCCCCGGATCTTCACCTGGTCGTCACCGCGCCCGAGGAACTGCAGGCGCCCGTCGGCGAGCAGGCGCGCCCGGTCGCCGCTGCGGTACATCCGCCGCCGGGCGCCCCCGTCGCCGGCATCCCAGAGGTCGGGCAGGAAACGCTCGGCGGTGAGCTCGGGCCGGCCGAGGTAACCGCGCGCGGGGGCCCGGCCGCCGAGGTAGAGCTCGCCGGGCACGCCGACGGGCGCCGGTCGCAACTGGTCGTCCAGGACGTAGGCGCGGGCCCCGTCGACGGGCCGGCCGATCGACGGCTGCTCGGGCCACGTGGCGGGCGGCCCGGTGAGGCGTTCCGCGGTGACCACGTGGGTCTCCGTGGGACCGTACTGGTTCTCCAGGCTGGCGTCGCAGCACCGGGCGAAGAAGTCCTGGATCGCGTCGGTGACGAACAGCTGCTCCCCGGCGGTGACGACCTCACGGAGATCGGGAAATCGGCGTTGTTCGGCCCGCGCGTACACGGCCAGCTGCTGCAGCGCGACGAAGGGGAGGAACATCCGCTCGACCCGCTGCTCGACGAGCGTGTCGGACAGGCGCTCCGGATCGGCCCGGGCGCCCTCGTCGACCATGACGACGGTGCCGCCCGACGCCCAGGTGGAGTACAGCTCCTGGAACGCGACGTCGAAGCTCAGCGAGGCGTACTGCAGCGTGCGCGCGCCGGTGCGGCGCAGGGACCGCCGGCCCTGCCACTCGATGAGGCCCACCAGCGGGGCGTGTGGCATCGCCACCCCCTTGGGCCGCCCGGTCGAGCCGGAGGTGTACAGCACGTAGGCCAGGTCACCCGCGCGCGGCGACGGCAGTTCGGTGGCCGCCGGGCCGTCCGCGTGCGGCGGGATCCGGGGAACGCCGGCGGGCAGCGCCGCCCGCGCGGCGACGGCGGGTTCGGTGATCACCGCCGTGGCGCCGCTGTCGCGCAGCATGAACGCCACCCGCTCAGCCGGATAGGCCGGGTCGACGGGCACGCTGGCCGCCCCGGCCTTGGAGACGGCCAGCACGGCCACCGCCTGGGCGGCGGAGCGGTCGAGGCAGACGGCGATCCGGCCGCCACCGTGGCCGTCACCGGCCAGCCGCGCCGCCAGGCGTCCGGACGCCTCGTCGAGCTGGCGGTACGTCAACGTCGTACGGCCGTGCACCACGGCCGGGACGTCCGGGTCGAGCCGGGCCCGCTCGGCGACGAACTCGTGCAGCGACGACCGGGAGACCGCTGTCGTGGGCGTCTCCCACGACGATCGGATGAAGGCCAGCTCCCGTTCGGGCAGGACGGCGAGATGTCCGACCTGGCGGTCCGGGTGGCGGACGGCGCCGGCGAGCAGCGTGAGGTAGCGCTCGGTCAGCCGGGTCGCGGTGTCGTGGTCGTACAGGTCGGTCGAGTACTCGAGCGTGCCGCGGAAGGCGCCCTGTCGCGGGACCAGGCTGAGGAAGATGTCGTACTTGGCGGTGCCGTTGTGCGGATACAGCCGCTCGGCGCCGACGCCGGGCAGGCTCAGGGGCACGGGCTCCTCGGCCTCGGCGGCGAAGACGATCTGGAACAGCGGGAACTGCGAGGGCGTACGGGGTACGCCCAGCTCCGCGACCACGCGGCTGAAGCGGACGTTCCCGTGCTCGAGGGCGTCGAGGACGACCTCCTGGGTCGCGGCGACCGCCGACGCGAACGACTCGCCGGGGTCGACGTCGCGCCGCAGGGGCATCACCTCGGCGAGGCAGGCGATCATGCCGTCGGTGCCGGGGTCGTCGCGGCGGGAGACCGGTGTGCCGAGCACGAGGTCGCGCTGGCCGCTCAACCGGTATGTCAGGGCGGTCAGCGCGGTCAGCAGGACGACGTACGGCGTCGTGTGCAGTCGGCGGGCCAGGTCACGTACCCCGGCGGTGGTCTGCTCGTCGACGGCGAAGGTGACCTCCGCGCCGCGGTGGCTCAGCGCCGACGGGCGCGGCCGGTCGCCCGGCAGCGCGGACTCCCGCGGCGCACCCCGCAGGTTGTCCCGCCAGAAGGCCAGATCGAGCTCACCCCGCAGCCGCTCCTCCCGATGCTGGAGCCGGGCCAGAGGCCCGGCCTGCCGCACGGCCGGCAACCGGCCGGGGCGGCCCTCGACCGCCGCCCGGTAAAGGTGCTCCAGCTCGTGGCCGAGAACGTTCAGGCTCTCGCCGTCCATGGCCGCGTGATGCAGAACGACCAGCAGCACCGCCTCGGTGGGCCGGTCCGCCGGCTCCGCGGCCAGCAGGTGAGCCCGCAGCAGGGGCGGGGCGGCGAGGTCGAGCGCTTCCCGGAGAGCTTCGGCCAGGCGGCCGGGCCGGGCCACCCGGCGGATCAGCCGTACGGGACGGGCCGGCAGAACGGTCTGCCGGGGCGCGCCCTCGTGGAGGTCGAGCCGGCTGCGCAGCACCTCGTGGCGCCGGACGATCTCGGTCAGGGCGGCCTCCAGCGCGGCCGTGTCGATCCGGCCGGTGAGGCGGTACGCCCACGACTCCTGATAGCGGGACGGGCCGTCGCGGAACTGGTCGTTGAGCCAGATCGATTCCTGGCTGAAGGACATGGGGTGGCTGTTCGCCGGCATGACGCCTCCTGGTGTCGGATCATGACCTCGACGGGGCGTGGTCGCCGGCGAGGAGCCGCACCTGGCGCACGTAGTCGTCGAAACGCGGATGAGCGAAGATCGTCTTCATCGGGCAGGACAGGCCCGCCTCGCGGTGCAGCGCCCGCGAGATCCGGGCCGCGCGCAGGGAGTCGCCGCCCAGCGCGAAGAAATCGGAGCCGCCGTCGATGTCCGGCACGGACAGGGCTTCCCGCCACAGCCGCTGGAGCACGGCGCTCACGTCGGCGGGCCGGGCCGTCCGGTCGCCGGCGATCCGGGCCACGATCGCCGCGCGCAGGGCCGGCACGTCCGTCTTTCCGCCGGGAGTACGGGGGAAGTCGTCCAGGACCACCAGATGCTGAGGGACCATCGCCTCCGGCAGCGCCTGCCGCAGGTGGCCGAGAAGCGGCTCCTGGTCGCCGATCGGCCGCGTCGCGCGCAGGCCGGCGACGAGACGGCCGTCCACCGTCATCACCCGCGCGTCGCCGACCGCGGGATGAGCGGTGAGGACGGCGGCGATCTCCCCCGGGTCGACGCGTACGCCGTTCACCTTGAGCTGGTCGTCGGAGCGCCCGAGGAAATAGATCAGCCCGTCCTCCACCCGCGCCCGGTCGCCGGTGAGGTACCACGGACCGTCGCCCGCACCGGCGACCGGCGCCTGCCGGAAGCGTCGCGCGGGCCGGGGATCGGCGCCTCGGTAGCCGAGCATGACACCGGGACCGCCGAGGATCAGATCACCCTCGGCGCCCTCGGGTACCGGCGTGCCGTCGTCGTCGATGATCACCGCTCGCACGCCGGGTAGCGGGGCGCCGATCGCAACGCGGTCGCCGCCCAGCGCGTCGGCCCGTACGTCGAAGGTCAGCGAGGTGATGGTGGCCTCGGAGACCCCGTAGGCGTTGACGAGCCGCGGGTTCTCGGCGGCGGCGCACCACTGTCGCGCGGCCGCCATCGGCAACTCCTCGCTTCCGGTCACCACCAGGCGCAGCGCCGGTGGGACGCCGCCCGCCCGGGCGAGTCCGGCCGACCAGCCGCTGAAGTAGCCGGCCGGCAGGTTGACCACGGTGATCTCCCGGTCCCGGACGATCCGGGTCAGCTCGGCGTAGCCGGCCGCGCCCAGTCCCCCGCGCAGGATCTCGACGCGGGCGCCGGCGTACAGGGTCGGCCAGATCTCCTCGGCCGCGACGTCGAACGCCGGCGAGGCGGCCTGCAGGACCCGGTCGTGCGCGGTCAGCTCGTACCGGGCGCCGACCGCGCCGGCGTGCCAGAGCAGGGCGCCCCGGCTGATCGTCGCGCCCCTCGGCACACCGGTGGTGCCGGAGGTGTAGACGACGTAGCCGGGCGACGCCCGCGGGAAGCCGGACGGTCCGGGCGCCGGATCCCCGGGGGCGTCCCGCTCCCAGGCGCCGAAGGTGATCACCTGGACGTCGAGGGAGCGGAACGCCGCCGGGTCGGGTGTGACGGCCACCCGGGCACCGGAGTCGCGGACCATGTGGGCGAGGCGATCGGCGGGCACACCGGCCCCGGTGGCCAGGTAGGCGGCGCCGGTCAGCCAAACGCCCAGCAGCACCGCGACCGTCCGGGGGTCACTGTCGCCGTGCACGACGACGATGTCGCCGGGGCCGGCCCGCCGCGCGCGGAGATGGGACGCGACCTGCTCCGCGTACCGGACGAGCCGGCCGTACGACCACTGTTCGGCCCCGTCGCCCACCGCCGGGCGGCCGGGATGCTCCCGGGCCCGGCGCACGATCTCATCGACGACGTCCATCGTGGACTCCTTTCCGTCGGCGGTCATCAGGCCACGACCGCCGCGCTGGGCCGGGTTCGGCGGGCCCAGTCGAGGGCCGAGCCGGCGGTGGCCGACACGGCGAGGAAGAGCGTCGACAGCACGATCCATCCGGCGGCGTCGAACCGCTCGACGAGCAGCGTGACCAGCACCGGGCCCAGCACCAGATGCACGGAGCCGCCCAGGGCGAAGACGCCGCCCCAGGTGCCCTGCGCCGCGGCCGGTGCGAGATCGAACCGGAACTTCCAGCCGGCCGCCGACGCCCAGATCTCGCCGACCGACAGCAGCGCGACGGCGAGCATCAGCAGCGGAACGCCGACGGCCATCGTCGTGTCGTCGCTGAACGCTATGACCAAGCAGGCCGTGGTGCTGACGACGCCGGCCCCGATCAGCAGGCGCAGGGCGCCCCCGAAGGACTCCGCGGCCCGGCTGAGCCGCACCTGCAGGACGATCACGATGAGCGCGTTGAGACCGTACAGCCAGGCCGCCAGCGCGACCGACAGTCCCGCCTGCGAGACGAGCCACAGCGGCAGGCCGACGAAGAGGATGATGTCGCCGATGGCGAGCACGCCGTGCAGGCCGGCGAGCGCCAGGTAGGGAACGTCCCGCAGGGCGCCGCGCATCGAGAGGCCCGCCGACGGCGGTATCTCGGCGACCGGCCTCGGCAAGCCCAGGCTCAGCAGGACGGCGACGAGCTCGGCGGCCGCGCACCCGATCATCAGGGCCAGGTAGGCCGATCTCCGGTCGGCGCCGAGGAGCAGGCCGCCGAGGCCGGTGCCGGCGATGATGCCGGCGTTGAACAGACTGCGCAGGCGCGAGGAGAGCGTCACCCGGCTGCCCTCGTCGGTGAGGTCGGCCACCAGCGCCTCCCGGCAGATCCACGCGGCCTGCACGGCCATCTGCACCGCGGTGACGACGATCAGAAAGCTCCAGAAGCCCCTGATCGCGATCGCCGACAGCAGCAGAACGGCGCCCAGGGCCCCGGTGAGCACTACCGCGCGGCGAGCCTGCACGCGGTCACAGAACCGTCCGATCACGACGGACAGCGGCAGCCAGCCCAGGCCGGCCACGGTGAGGCCGATACCGACCTCGGACGCCGTCAGACCGGTGAAACGGGTGTAGTAGACGGCGCTGCCCGACGCGTACAGCCCGAAGCCGGTCGCCGCGAAGAAGTTGGCCGCCATGACCCGCCGGAGGTGGGTCATCGACGGGCCAGACGCTCGTCGACCTCGGCGTCGGACAGCGCGGCGATCTGCTCGGTCAGCAGACCCTCGACCAGTACGGCCTGATCGGCCAGCCGGGGCCGGTCGTACAGGTCGGCGATCGACACCTCGACCTCGAGCTCGGCCCGGATCCGCATGCCCACCTGCGCCACCGCCAGCGAGTGACCACCGAGCTCGAAGAAGTGGTCGTCGCCGCCCGACGGCGCCGCCGGCAGAACGCTCGCCCAGATGTCGGCGACGGCCTGCTCGGCCGCGGTGAACGCGCCGGGCGACACGGCCGGCACCGTCTCCGGCGCCGGCAGCGCCCGGCCGTCGACCTTGCCGCTGCTGGTCAGCGGCAGGTCGGGAAGCACCACGACGAGGTCGGGAACGCTGTGCCGGGACAGCCGCTCCCGCACGTGGGCACGCACCTCGTCGGGCCGTGTGTCGCCGGGGGCCGCCACGTAGCCGACCAGGACCGGCCCGGACCCGGGATGGTCGTGCACCCGGGCGGCCGCCCGGCGCACGCCGGGGAACGTGGTGAGAGCCTGCTCGACCTCGCCGAGCTCGATCCGGAACCCGCGCACCTTCACCTGGGCGTCGCGGCGGCCGAGCACCGCCAGCAGGTCGTCCGGGGTGAGCCGGGCCCGGTCGCCGGTGCGGTACATCCGGCTGCCCGGCGGGCCCCACGGGTCGGGCAGGAAGGCGGCGGCGGTCGCCGCCGGCGCGTTCAGGTAGCCGCGGGCCAGCTGCGGCCCGGCGATGAACAGCTCGCCGACGCCGCCGGGCGGCACCGGCCGCAACCGGTCGGACAGGACGTAGGTCCGTAGGCCCGGTGAGGGGCGGCCGATCGGGACCGATCGCCCGGACGACGACTCGGGCGGCCCGGCCGGGCCGAGGTCGGCATAGGTCACGGCGCAGGTCGTCTCGGTGGGGCCGTACGAGTTGAGCAGGCGGACGTGCGGGCCGGCCGAGGCCAGCCACTGCCGCAGATGGGTGGGGTTGGCCGCCTCACCACCGATGATGACCAGGCGCAGGCAGGCGGGCACCGCGCCACCGCGCTGGGCCAGCCACGAGCAGACCAGGTGCCAGTACGCCGTGGGCAGGTCGATCACCGTGGCGCCGGCCGTCTCGACGCGGTCGAGCAGCGCCGCCGGTGTCATCACCCGCTCGTCGCGCAGCAGCAGGGCGGCGCCGGCGGCCAGGGTGGTCCACAGCTCGGACACGAAGGCGTCGAAGGTGAAGGAGGAGAACTGCTGAACCCGGTCGCCGGGTTCGAGCCCGTAGTGGGCGGCGGTGACCGCGGCGTAGAACGACACCGCGGAGTGCGGCACGCCGACCGCCTTGGGACGGCCGGTGGAGCCGGACGTGTGGATCACGTAGGCGAGGTCGTCGCCGGTCAGCGCGACCCGTTCGCCCACGGCCCCGGACGGCACGGCGTCCCGGCCGGGCACGAGGGTCAGCCGGCAGCCCAGGTCGCGGACCAGTTCCTCGGTGCGCTGGGCCGGGTCGGCCGGGTCGAGCGGGACGTACGCGGCGCCGGCGGCCATCACGCCGCAGAGGGCGACCACCGCGTCCGCCGTGAGCTCGCTCAGCACGCCCACCCGGTCGCCCCGGCGCACCCCGCGGTCGCGCAGGTGGGCCGCCAGCTCACCGGCCCGGCGGTTCAGCTCGGCATAGGTGATCACCCGCGCGCCGGCCACGGCCGGCGCGTCCGGCCGCCGGCCGGCCCAGTCCGCGATCAGCTCGGGCAGCGGCGCCGTGGCGAGCGCGGCCGGCGGGGCGGGAGCGGTCAGCCCGGCCATCCGCCGGGCGTCGCCGTCGGTGAGCACCGGCAGATCGTCCAGCGGCCGGCCGGGGTCGGCGGCCGCACCGGCGACGAGCACACCCAGCCGGGCGGCCAGAGCAGTGACCGTCCGGTGGTCGAACCGGGCGGCGTCGTAGTGCAGCCGGCCGTGCGCCGTTCCGTCCCCCAGCGGGCCGAAGGCGAACGTCAGCGGGGCGGCCCCGTCCGGAACCGGCTGGGCACCGACGCGCAGCACGACGTCCGGCGCCGGCCCGGCGGCGTCCGGGGCCGTGGTCGCCACCTGCCGCAGCAGCAGCGGGAAGGTCGGCGCGGCCGGGACGCGCACCGTCACGGCGTGCTCGCCCAGGCCGACGCGGAGGTCCCGCTGGCCGGTGTGCCGGTACACCAGGGCGGCCAGGACGGTCAGCAGCGTGGCCGGCGCGTCGGCGCCGGCCGCCCGGCCCAGGCGGCACAGCGCCGAGAACGCGGCGGGCAGCACGACCTCCACGCTCGCGACGGCACCGGGCCGGCCGTCGAGGTGGTCGAACGGCAGGTCGAGCCGGTCCGGCTCGGCGCCGGTGGACGGGTGCGTCAGGTCGGGGGTGTCGAGCATGGCGGGTCTCCATTCGGGACGGGACGGTGGGAGCGTCACGGCGCCACCTCGACCAGGCCGAGCTGTACGGCCTTGGCGACCGCCTGGATCCGGTCGGTGGCGCCGATGCGCAGGTAGAGCTGCCGGAGCCGGCGCTCGACGGTGCGGACACCCTGGTGCCGGGTGCGCGCCATGCGCTGCACCGTGGCGCCCTGCGCGAGCTCCTGCAGCAGGTGCAGCAGCTCGTCGTCGAGATCGATGGCCGGCCCGGGCGCGGTCGGGCCGACGAGCTGCGACCACCAGGTCGCGGGGACGAGGGCGTGTCCGTGCCGCGCCATCCGTACGGCGAAAAGCACCTCGGCCGGCGCGGCCCGCCGGTCGACGAAGGCGCGGACGCCGTGGACGCTGGCCAGCCGGGCCCAGCCCGGGCGGTGGGCCGGCACGAGCACCACGACGGTCGCCGTGCCGTGGGCCGCGCGCACCCGCTCCAGCAGCGTCAGGTGTTCCTCGGCGGCCACGGCCAGAACGACGACCAGATCGCTGACGCCGTCGGCCACGGCGTCGAGCGAGACGCCGGCGCGATAGCCGGCCGCGGCGCCGGCCTGGACGATGTGCCCCGACACGAGCGGGTCGGGGTCGAGCACCACCAGCGCCGGCCGCCCGGTCACGCGGTCACCGCCGGACAGCCGGCTCGGGGGCCGGCGCGGTGGTGACGGACTCCCGCCACCCTCGGCGGCGCCGGCGGACCGGCCCGTCCGCCGTGGGCACACTGGCGAGGTGACGCCGAATCGCCACGATCGGCGGGAACTCTCGCGAAAGCTGGAGGATTCATGACATCCCTTCCCTTGCTCTGTCTGCCGTACGCCGGCGCCGGCGCGTCCGCCTTCCGTGGCTGGAGCGCCTTCTGCGGCCCGGGTCTGGAAATCGTTCCGGTGCAGTTGCCGGGCCGGGAGGAGCTCATCGACGAGGAGCCGTACCGCGACGCCGGCCGAGCGGCCGACGGGCTGCTGCCGGGGATTCGCCGCCGGCTGGGCGACCACCGGGCCGTCGCCCTGTTCGGCCACAGCATGGGTGCTCTCCTGGCGTACGAGGTCGCGTGCCGGCTCGCCGCCCTGCCCGGGATGACGGTGTCGCTGCTCGTCGTCAGCGCGTCGCACGCGCCCGGCACGTCTCGGCGGCACACCGTCACGGGCTTGCCGGACGACGAATTCCTCGACGGGCTGCGGCGGTACGCCGGCTACTGGCCGGCGGCGCTCGACGATCCGGATTTCCGCGAGCTGATGTTGCCGGTGCTGCGGGCCGACGCCGAGTTGCACGAGCGCCATCGCCCGGATGGCGGGCGCCGCCTGTCGGCGCCGGTTCTGGCCGTACGGGGAGCCGACGACCCGATGGTGGAGCGGACCGAGACGGCCCGGTGGGCCGAGTGGACCAGTGGGCCGTTCACCTCGGCCGAGCTGCCCGGCGGTCACATGGATCTGGTGAACGATCCCGCCGCGCTGCTCCGCCTGATCTCGGACGCCGGCTCAGTACCAGGTGATGACGGACATCGAACTCCCTCCACGGCGTCGCTGCGCTGAACTACATGGCCCACTCGACACCGCGGGGCCATCGTCGCTCTATCGATGCCTTATCCGCCGCGGTCTCCGACCGATTAGTGAGATCCGTGTTTGTCGATCTCCACTCTGGATAGTGAGTGACCGGTCGACTTCATTCAGTGATCATCATCGGGGGTTCGTCACCGTGACAGGAGCCGACAGCGACATCCGTCTGCGTCTGCTGGGACCGCTGGAGGTCACCGGGCCGGCCGGTCCCGTGCCCGTCGTCGCGCCCCGCCGGCGGGCGATCCTGGCGATGTTGCTGCTCCGGGCCCGTTACGTCGTGCCGGTGGACCGGCTCATCGACGCCGTCTGGAGCGAGGCGCCGCCGGCCACGGCCAAGGCCCAGGTGCAGATCTGCATCTCGGCGCTGCGGCGGGTGCTGGAGGAGGCGGGGCTGCCCGGCGCGATCAAGACGCACTCCTCGGGATACATCGCTGACGTGTCCGACGACCACCTGGACGTCCGGGTGTTCGAGCGGTTGTGCCACGCCGCCGACGAGGCGGTCGCGGGCCAGGATCCGGCGCTCGCCGCCACGCTGCTCCAGCGCGGTCTGGCCCTGTTCCGGGGCGTTCCGCTGGACGGCCTGACCGGCGCCGTCCTCGAGTCGGCGGCCGCGCACCTCGCCGAGCAGCAGCTGGGCGCGACCGAGAAGCTGATCGACATCAGGCTGGCCGCCGGTGAGCACCGGGAGCTGGTCGGCGAGCTGACCGGGCTGGTCGCCGTCCACCCGCTGCGTGAGCGTTTCCGCGGTCAGCTCATGCGCGCCCTGGCCGGCTCCGGCCGCCCGGCCGAGGCACTGGAGGTCTACCGCTGCGGCCACCGGCTGTCGGTCGACGAGCTGGGCCTGGAACCGGGACCGGAACTACAGCACCTGCACCGCAACATCCTGGAGGGCAGTCAGGAGGATCGGCCCGCCGCCCCCGCGGTCCTGACCGTGACCGAGGAGCCGGCGACGCCTCGGCAGCTGCCCCTCGACGACCCGCACTTCTCCGGCCGGCGGCCCGAGCTCGAGCGGCTGTGCGCGCTGCTCTCCTCCGCCGGCACGCCCCGGGTCGCGGTCATCTCCGGGCGGGCCGGCGTGGGGAAGAGCGCACTCGCGGTCCGGGCGGCCCACGACCTGGCGGACGCCTACCCGGACGGGCAGCTTTACGCCACACTGGACGGTTCCAGCGCCCATCCCGCCTCGGCGGCCACCGTCCTGGACCGCTTCCTGCAGGCCCTCGGCGTCCCCGGCCCCGAGATCCCGAGCGGCACCGACGCGCGCGCGGCGATGTACCGCAGCCGCACCGCCGACCGGCGGATCCTGGTCGTCCTGGACGACGCCGGCAACGAGGAGCAGGTCCAGCCGCTGATCTCCACCGGCCCGCACTCCGCCACCGTGGTGACCAGCCGGTCCCGGCTGACCCTGCTGGGCGGCGCGGCGCAGCTCGACCTGGCACCACTGGACCCGGCGGCCGGTCTCGAGCTGCTGCGGAAGGTGGCCGGCCGGGAACCCGGCCGGGATCGGCCGGCCGACCTGACGCGGCTGGTCGAGCTCTGCGACGGCCTGCCCCTGGCGCTGCGCATCGCCGGCGCCCGGCTGGCCGCCCGGCCGCACTGGCCGGCCGCCGACCTGGTCTCCCGGATGGCGAACGACGACCGCCGGCTCGACGAGCTCGCCCACGGCGGCCTGGCGGTGCGCAGCGGCCTGGAGTCGAGCTACGAGCTTCTCGCCGAGCCCGCGCGACACGCGTTCCGGCTGCTGAGCGGCGTGCGGATGACCGAGATCGCCAGCTGGTCGGCGGCGCCCCTGCTGGGCCTCGATCCCCTCGACGCCGAGGACGCCGTCGAGGCGCTGGTGGACGCGCAACTGGTCGGTACCCACGCCACGCCCACCTCGCTGGTGCGGTACCGGTTGCACGGGCTGACCGCCGATTACGCCCGGGAGCTGGCCCACGTGGAGGACGGCGCCGCCGAGCGCAGCGCCTCGATGCGCCGGCTGCTCTCCGCCACGATGTTCCTCGGACAGGAGGCACACCGCCGGCAGTACGGCGACCTCAGCCTGATCCACGGCACGGCGAAACGCCGGACGCTGCCGGCTCCGCTCGTCGACCGGCTTCTCGACCAGCCGATGCGCTGGTTGCAGGACGAGCGGCACCTGCTGGTGGCCGCGGTGCGCTGGGCACAGGCCGAGGGCCTGGACGAGCTCTGCTGGGATCTCGCCGTCACCGCCGCCACGCTGTTCGAGTGGGGCGGCTTCTTCGACGACTGGCAGCTCACCCACGACATCTCCCTGGACGCCGTGCGGGCGGCCGGCAATCAGCGCGGCGAGGCCATGCTCACGCACTCCATCGGCGCGCTCTACCTACGCCAGGACCGCCGGGCCGAGGCCCACAGCAAGATCATTGACGCCGTACGCCGGTTCAAGCAACTCGGCGACGACCACGGCCGGGCGCTGGCCCTGCGCAACCTGGCCCTCCTGGACCGGATGGCCGGCGACCGCGGGTCCGCGATGCGGCACAACGAGAGCGCGCTGACCGCGCTCCGCGTCGCCGGCGACCGGGCGGCCGAGGCCGATGTGCTCACCAACATGGCGCAACTGAACATCGACGTCAGCCAGAACGCCGAGGCCGAGCAACTGATCAAGGCCGCCCTCGGCGCCATCCGAGGTCTGGACAGCACCCGGGTGCACGCCCAGGTGATGTACCGGTACGGCGAGCTGTGCCGGCGGCAGGGCCGGCTGGACGACGCCGACCGCGCGTTCGAGGACGTGCTGACCACGGTGCGCGGGGACGGCGACCAGAACGGCGAGGCGTACGCCCTGTACGGCCTGGGCCTGAACGAGCTGCGCCGGGACCACCGCCACGCGGCGGAGACGCTGTTGCGGCGGGCCAGCACGCTGGCCGGGCCGCGGGGTACCCGGCGCATCGAGGCCCGCATCAACTCCACACTGGAAACCGTGTCGCGGCCCTCGCCCGGCCGGATGGCCGCCTCCCGCAAATAGGTGCGCCGATAGCCGGGCGATGGGACCGCCCGGTTCCCTGAAAGCGATAAGCACCACCGATCGCTGGAAGGGAGTTGGTGGACATGCAGCCCACCTTGGCGAGCTCGGCACCGACGGAAGTCGGCTTCACTTCCCCACTCATCAGGTACTACCAAGGCGTACGCGCCGCCGCCCGGCAGGTCGTCCGGGAACGCGACGGGGCGCCGTCCCCGACGGTGAGTTTCGACCTCCCCCCGCTCGACGAGCGCCTGCGGCGCTACTTCGATCAGCCGGGCGTCACGCTCGCCCCGATCGGAGCGGAGCGCGGCCGGTCGCTCTGGATGCTGAACCTGATGGGCGACCCCGAGACCCGTACCACCAAGACCCTGGCCTCACTGGTCATGGTCGCCCGGGCCGCGCATCACATCGACCGGACCGGCGAGGGCGTCCTGATCGTCACGCCGTCCTCGGCGAACAAGGCCACCGCCCTGCGCGCCGCCGTCGGCCGCGCCTACCGCACCGGGCTGGCCACGCCGGAGCAGCTGCGCATCGTCGCCGTCGCCCCCGCCACCTCGGCGGCCAAGCTACGGGCCGGCGACCTGTCGGCCGACGCCCACCTGCGGGCGGCGAACCCGTTCGTGCTCGCCGACGTGGACCACCCCGCGAACGTCAAGCAGCTCGCCCGGGAAGCGGTCGACATGTGCGCCGCCGAGATCCTGGCCGGCACCGGCTTCCGCACGTGGTACTCGCTCGACATCGACAACTACCGCATCGCCGACTCCGTCCGCGCCTTCGTCGAGGCCGAGACGATGCCGCTCACCCGGGCCAGCCGCCCCCGCCTGCACGCGCACGCGGTCTCCAGCGCGTACGGCCTGCTGGGTTACCACCTCGGCTGGCGGCTGCTCTCCTCCGGCGCGTACGCCGACCTGGCCACGCCGGCGTCGCACCCCGGATTCTTCCTGGTGCAGCAGCTGGCCACCCCGGACATGGTGCTGAGCCTGCGGTACGGCGACACGTCGCACTCGCGCATCCCGGAGTACCGGCGCGACGGCGACCACTGGCGGCAGAGCGCCGATCCGGCGTTCCCGGCCGTCACCGACGACCCGCACGAGGTGCTGGACCGCACGTTCTACACGACGAACCCGCCGACCTGTTCGCAGATCGACCAGATCGTCGCCCGGCACGGCGGAGGCGGCGTCGTGGTCTCACGCCGCGAATGCCTGGACCGGTACGACTGCGTACGGCAGCTCTGCGCCGAGGCGGGCGTACGGCTGCCGTCCGACCCGGCCGACATCCGCGAGTGGTCCATCGTCAAGGCGCTCACCGGAATCCTCGTCGGCATCGAACGCGGCTTCATCGCCGAGGGCACCGACGTCGTCGTGCACGGGTCGGGCTTCTACACCGACGCGCTGCTGCCGCCTCTGCCCGAGGAGCACGTCCGGCGGCTCAGCCGGGCCACCGAACTGGCGGCCGTCATGCGCACCGCCGCGAGCTAGGCGGCGCGGCGTGACTCTCTCCCGCTGGGCCGTACGAGCCCGCCACCGCTGGCACCACAGCACCCACCCCGCCCTGGCCACCGGCCACCACCTCATCGACCTGGCCCGGACGCCGTCGCCGCTCGTGGCCAGCGCCGGCGGCGACGGGCCCACGCTCGCGTACGGCGGCCTGGCCGACGGCCTGGTGCACGTGCTGCCCTTCCTTGAGAGCCGCCGGACGGCGCCCGCCCAGCGGCTCGGTGACGAGCCGGCCGGCGCCGACCTGGTCGCCCTCGGCTGCGGAGAGGCACAGGCGTTCGCCCTGCCGGCGGACCGGTCGCTGGTCCTGCCGATGCGGGTGCACCTCGTGGTGCCGCTGCCGGCCGACCCCGGCGACGTCGTACGGCGGGTCTCCCGCAAGGACCGCCAGCAGCACGCCCGCGGCTGCGACCGCTTCGGCTGGCGGCTGGAGGAGGGCACCACCGTCGCCGACTTCACCGAGTTCTACCACCGGTTCCACCTGCCGACGATGCGGGTGCGGCACGGCGAGCGGACCCGGTCCGCGCCCGTGGACGAGGCGTACGAATGCCTCTTCCGCCGGGGACGGCTGTTCTTCCTCACCGCGCGGGGCCGGCGCGTCGCCGGGATGCTGTGCGTGGTCGACCAGCGGGGACGCCGTGTCGTCTCGCGGCTGGCCGGGGTCCAGGACGGCGCCGCCGAGCACTACCGGTCCGGGGTCTACATGGCGCTGCACGTCCTGATCCTGCAGTGGGCCGCACGGCAGGGCCTGGCCACCGCCGACCTCTCCGGCTGCGAGCCCTTCCTCAGCAAGGGCATCTTCCAGTTCAAACGGAAGCTGCACCCGACCGTGACCGTCCCGGCCACCCACTTCGGCCGCAAGCGGCTCTGGCTGCGGGTCGAGCGCGACGGCCCGGCCGTCCGGGACTTCCTGGTGGCCAATCCCCCGATGGTGATCGACCGCCGGCAGCGGATGCGGGCGGTGTACTTCCACGACCGGTCGCGGCCGCCGCGGCTCGATCTGCGCTGGCAGACGCCCGGCCTGGACGACGGCGTCCTGGTCGATCTCGACGAATTCCTGGCCTCCGGCGCCCCGCCGATGGCCACGACCGCACCGGGGAGGGCAGAGCCATCCGCGTCGGACTGATGATTTTGCCGGCCACCTCGTGGGACACCGCCCGGGCGCAGTGGCGCCGGGCCGAGGAGCTCGGCTTCGCCCACGCCTGGACCTACGACCACGTCGTCTGGCGGGACATGCCCGACCGGCCGTGGTTCGCGGCGACGCCCACCCTGGCCGCCGCGGCGGCCGCCACCAGCACCCTGCCGCTGGGCACGCTCGTCGCCACTCCGAACTTCCGGCATCCCGTCGTGCTGGCCAAGGAGGCCATGACGCTCGACGACATCTCCGGCGGCCGCTTCGTCCTCGGCGTGGGCGCCGGCGGCGGCGGCGCGGACGCCCGGGTCCTCGGCAACGCCGTACCGCTGCCCCGGGCCCGGCAGGACCGCTTCGAGGAGTTCGTCGAGCTGCTGGACCTGTTGCTCCGCCAGCCCGTCACCTCGTACCGAGGCCGGCACTACCAGGCCGACGAGGTGCACATGCTTCCCGGCTGCCGCCGGCGGCCGCGGATGCCGATCGCGGTGGCCGCCGGCGGACCGCGCGGCATCCGGCTCGCCGCGGCCGTCGCCGACATCTGGATAACCAACGGCACGGTGGCCCGGCCCGGGCTGGAGCCGCCCGTCACCACACCCGAGGTCGTGGCCGGTCAGGTTCGGCAGCTGCGGGACGCCTGCGCCCGCCGGGGCCGCGACCCGGACGGCGTCCGCCGGCTGCTGAACCTGGCCGACCGGGACCGCTCGCCGTTCGTGTCGGTCGACGCTTTCGCCGAGACCGTCCAGCGGTACGCCGCGGCCGGCATCACCGACCTGGTGGTGCCCTATCCCCGGGCGGAACCGCCCTTCGCCGGCAGCACCGCCGTACTCGAACGGGTCGCGGCCGAGGTGCTGCCCGCACTCCAGACCGCGACGAGCGCGGCCTGACCACAAGCTCGGAAGGAGACGCACATGTGCGGTCTGGTCGGATGGGTGGACTTCGGCGAGGACTTGTTCCGGCACGGGCGGGTCGTCGCCGCGATGACCGCCACCATGAGCAACCGGGGCCCGGACGACGAGGGCACCTGGCTGGGCCGGCACGCCGCGCTCGGTCACCGGCGCCTCGCGATCGTCGATCCCGGTGGCGGTGCGCAGCCGATGGTCGCGCACCGATCCGGCGAGGGAAAGCCGGTGGTCCTCGCGTACAGCGGCGAGATCTACAACCACGAGGAGCTCCGCGCCGAATTGCGCGGCCGCGGGCACGTCTTCCGCACCCGCTCCGACACCGAGGTCGTGCTCCGGGCGTACCTGCAGTGGGGAGGCGAGTGCGCGGACCGGCTCAACGGCATCTTCGCCTTCGCGGTGTGGGACGGCGACCGCGAGGAGATGGTGCTGATCCGCGACCGGCTCGGCGTCAAACCGCTCTACTACCACGCGTACGACGACGGGATGCTGTTCGCCTCGGAACCCAAGGGGATCCTGGCCAACCCCCGCTTCCGCGCCCGGACCCGCGAGGACATGCTGCCGGTCCTGTTCAACTCCCGCCTGGCCATGCCCGACGAGACACCGCTGATCGGCCTGCACCAGGTGCATCCGGGGCAGGTGCTGCGGTTCGACCGGTCCGGTGTCCACAAACACCAGTACTGGGAGCTCGTCTCGCACGAGCACCCGGACGACGAGGCCACGACCGTGAAGACGGTCCGGGAACTGCTCGAGGACGTCGTCAGCCGGCAGCTGGTGGCCGACGTGCCGATCGGCACGCTGCTCTCCGGCGGCCTCGACTCCAGCGTGATCACCGCGCTGGCGGCGCGCCTGAGGCGGCAGTCCGACCAGGGCGACGTCCGCGCCTTCGCCGTCGACTTCACCGGGGCGGAGGACGACTTCCGGTCGACCCCGCTGCGCCCCGAGCGGGACACCCCGTACGCCCGGCTGGCCGCCCGTCACCTCTCGGTGCCGTACACCGAGGTGGTGCTGGACCCGGCGTCGTTCCCCGGCGTGCACGAGCAGACCCTGCTGGCCCGCGACCTGCCGGCGCTGGGCCAGTTCGACCAGTCGCTCTACCAGTTCTTCGGCGCGGTGCGCGAACAGTCGACGGCGGTGCTGTCGGGCGAGGCCGCCGACGAGATCTTCGGCGGCTATCCGTGGTTCATGCGGCCGGAGACCGTCTCCGCCGACACCTTCCCGTGGCTGGGCAACGCACCCCGGCTGACCGACTGCCTGAACGACGGCGTCCGCCGGCGCATCCGGCCCGAGGACGCCGAACGGGACCGGTACCGGACGATGCTGGCGCGCGTGCCCCGGCTGGCCGGCGAGACCGGCCTGCGGGCCCGCATGCGCGAGGTGCTCTTCCTGAGCATGCAGGGACCGCTGACCTACCTGCTCGACCGCAAGGACCGGATGAGCATGGCGGTCGGGCTGGAGGTCCGGGTGCCGTTCTGCGACCACCGGCTCGTCGAGTACCTGTGGAACGTCCCCTGGGACATGAAGGTGTCGGACGGGCGGGAGAAGACGCTGCTGCGCGCCGCGGCCGGCGACCTGCTGCCCGCGCAGACCCTCGAGCGGCGCAAGAGCGGCTATCCGGCGACGTTCGCGCCGGCCTACGCCGCGGCGGTGAACGACCAGCTGACGGCGCTGCTCGACGACCCGGCGGCGCCGCTGCGGGATCTGCTCGACGCCGACCGGGTCCGCGCGCTCGCCGGCCGGGGCGGGCGGACCCTCACCTTCGCCAGCGCCGAGCATCTGCTCACCCCGCTGCTGGAGGTCAACGCATGGATGACCAGGTACAACGTCGAACTGGTCGGCTGACGGCCCGGCGAGGAGGAATCACATGACTGTCCAAACCCGGCCCGACGTGACCATGCTGCCCGAGCTGATCCACGCGCGGGTCGACACCACACCGCAGGCGACCGCTGTCGTCTGCGGCGACCGCCGGCTCAGCTACGCCGAACTGTGGCACCGCGCCGGGATCACGGCCACCCGGCTGCGCCGGGCCGGGGCCCGGCCCGGCCAGCGCGTCGCGGTGTGCCTCGACCGGGACATCGAGCTCCTGGTGACGCTCCTGGGCATTCTGCGGGCCGGCGCCGCGTACCTGCCCCTGGACCCCGAGCACCCGGCCGAGCGGCTGGCCGGCACCGTCGAGGACTCCGGCGCCTCACTGATCGTGGCCCGCGGTGTGCCCTCGTGGCTGCCCGACGGGGTCCGCACACTGTCGCCCGACGCGACCGCCGAGCCGGCGGCCGACGGCCCGGTCACCGGGGCCCATCCGGCCTACACCATCTACACCTCCGGATCCACCGGGCGGCCCAAGGGCGTGGTCATCTCGCATCGGGCCCTCGCCAACTTCATGCGGTCCATGCAGGAGAGCCTGCCGCTCGGCGAAGGCTCCACGATGGCCGCCGTGACGACGGTGTCGTTCGACATCGCCGCGCTCGAGCTGTTCCTGCCGTTGCTCTGCGGCGCCCGCGTCGTGATCGCCCGGGCCGCGGAGGCCACCGACCCGGTCGCGCTGGCCGCGCTGATGGAACGCCACGGCGCCACCGCCATGCAGGCGACCCCGGCGACCTGGCAGATGCTGCGCTCGATCGGATGGCGGGCGCCGGAGGGCTTCCTGCTGCTCTGCGGCGGCGAACGCCTTCCGGCCGACCTCGGCGCGTGGCTGACGTCGTTCCCCGGCGGCCAGGCCTGGGACCTGTACGGCCCCACCGAGACGACGATCTGGTCGACCGCGGCCCGTCTCGGCCCGGGCGGCCGCGTGGCGCACTGGGCGCCGCTGCTCAACACCGACATCCGGATCCTCGACGAGAAGCTGGCCCCGGTGGCCGGCGGCGAGGCCGGGGAGCTGTGCATCGGCGGCGACGGGCTCGCCGACGGGTACGTCGACCGGCCCGATCTGACCGCCGACAAGTTCCGGCCCGACCCGTACGCGGACCGGCCCGGCGGGCGGCTCTACCGCACCGGCGACCTGGCCCGGCGGCGCCGGGACGGCAGCGTCGAGATCATCGACCGGATCGACAACCAGGTCAAGATCCGGGGCTACCGGGTCGAACTGGGCGAGATCGAGACCGCGCTCGCCGCACACGCCGGCGTCGGCCAGGCCGTGGTCCACCCCGTCACAGGGGCCGCCGGCGGGAAGCTCCTCGCCGCGTACGTCATACCCACCGGAACCCCGCCGGACCCCGCCGAGCTGACCGCGTGGCTGGCGGCGAAGCTACCGGCGTACATGCTGCCGGCCCGCTACACCACGGTCGCGGCCTTCCCGCTCACCGGCAACGGCAAGATCGACAGGAAGGCCCTGGCCGACCTTCCGGCCGCTCCGGCCGGCCGGCCGTACGCCCCGCCGCGGAGCCCGGTCGAGCGGGCCGTCGCCGCGGTGTGGTCGGAGGTGCTGGGCCACGCCGGCGCCGGCCTCGACGACGACTTCCTGGAGCTGGGCGGCACCTCCCTGGCCGCCGCGCGGATGCTGGGCGCACTGCGGGAACGGCTGGACGCCGAGGTTCCGATGGCGCTGCTGCTCGAGCACGTCACCCTGCGCGAGCAGGCGGCGGCCATCACCCGGATCCTCGCCGAGCCGGGGCACGCGCCGGCCGGCGGCGCCGCGATCCCCCGGGCCGACCGGAGCCGCCCGATCCCGCTGTCCCCCGCGCAGCAGCGGCTGTGGTTCGCGGCGCAGCTGCGCGACACGCAGGCCACCGACCACACCGAGATCCGGTGGCGGGTGCGCGGCACCCTCGACCTGCCGGCCCTGCGGCAGGCCCTCGAACGGGTGGCGGACCGGCACGAGATCCTGCGCACGGCGTTCCCGGCCGGGCCGGACGGCCGGCCCCATCAGCGGATCCTGGACGACCCCGCCGCCGGGTTCACCTTCCGCGTGAGCCGGGACGAGCACTCGGCGGATCCGCTCGACGCCGCCCTGCGCGCGCCCTTCGACCCGGCCCACGGACCGCTCATGCGTGTCGACGTCGCGGTGTGCGGCCCGGACGAGCACCTGCTGCAGATCCAGTGGCACCACCTCGTCTTCGACGGCGTGTCCACCGAGCTCTTCCGGGCCGAGCTCGCCGCCGCGTACACGGCCGTGACGGCCGGGAACCCGGAGCGTCGCGCGCCGCTGCCGCTGCAGCACGCCGACGCGTCCGCGTGGCTGTGCGCCGCCGAGCCCGCCGATGCCGGCGTCGAGGAGTACTGGCGAGGACGGCTGTCCGGGCTGCCCGCCCTCACCACCCTGCCGCCCGACCGGCCCCGGCCGGCCACGCCCACCGGCGCCGGCGCCCGCCTGTGGCGGGAGCTGCCGGCGGAACTGGTCACCGGCCTGACCGCGACGGCGGCCCGGCACCGGCTCACCCCGTACATGGCCCTGCTGGCCGGGTTCGGCGTCACCCTGTCCCGCTACTGCGGCAGCCACGACGTCGTCGTCGGATCGCCGGTCACGGACCGGGACCACGCCGACCTCCAGCCGCTGATCGGGTTCTTCCTCAACACCCTGGTGCTGAGGCTCGAGGCCGACGGCGCGGCCTCCGTGCGGGACTACCTGGCCGGGGTACGCCGGACCGCGATCGGCGCTTTCGGCCACGCGAGCATGCCGTTCGACCGTCTGGTGGAGACGGTCCGGCCGGAGCGCTCCGGCGCGTACCATCCGCTGTTCCAGGTGCTCTTCAACCACGACGCCGCCGACCTCGACGGCCCCGGCCTGCCCGGCCTGCGGCTGACCGAGGAGCCGGTCGACCCGGGCGCCGCCCGGTTCGACCTGGCGGTCACCGTGCGCACCGCCGGCGGCGTGCCCGCCCGGGTCGAGTTCGAGTACGCCACCGACCTGTTCGACCGCGCGACCGTCGACCGCTTCGCGGACCACTACCTGCGCCTGCTGACCGCGCTGGCCGCGGCCGCGCCGGAGGACCCGCTCGACGCGCTGCCGATGCTGACCGCCGAGGACGAGGCCGGCCTGCGGCCCCATCACGCCCCGCCGCCGCGCCGTTCGGCCGGGCGGCGCGTGCACGACCTCGTCCGGGCCTGGGTGTCGCGGACCCCGGACGCGGTGGCGGTCTCGGCCGACGGCGCCGACGTGACCTACGCCGAGCTGGACCGTCGCGCGAACCGGCTGGCCCATCGGCTCCGCGGCCACGGCATGCCGGCCGGCGCGGTCGTCGGCACGCATCTGACGCCCGGCGCCGACCTGGTCGTCGCGATGCTGGCCGTGCTCAAGGCGGGTGGGGCGTACCTGCCGCTCGATCCGGCCCAACCGGCCGAACGGCGCCGGACGATGATCGAGGACGCCGGATGCCGGTTCCTGGTCGGCGCGCCACCGCCCGCCGGCGCCGGACCCGATCTCGTCGTGCTGCCGGCCGCCGAGCCCGGCCCGGGCGACGAGCCCGACACCGAGCCGGCGACCGATTGCCGGCCGGACGACCTGGCGTACGTGCTCTACACCTCCGGCTCCACCGGCGCCCCCAAGGGCGTGGCCATGCCGCACCTCGCGCTCGTCGATCTGATCGACTGGCACATCCGGCAGCAGCTGGCCGGTGTCCGCACCGCCCAGCTCGCGGCGATCAGCTTCGACGTCAGTTTCCAGGAGATCTTCATTCCGCTGGCCAGCGGCGGCACGGTGGTGATGGCGCCGGCCGCGATACGCGGCGAGCCGGATCGGATCGCCGCGTGGCTCGCCGCCGCCGGCGTCGCCCAGCTCATCACCACACCGACCATGCTGGAGCAGCTCTGCCGCTCCTGGCGGGAGCAGCCGGCCGGCACGCCGCCCCGGCTGGCCGAGGTGACGGTGGCCGGCGAGCAGTTCGCGCCGACCGCCACTGTGATCGGGGTGCTGGGCACGGCGGACGTGACCGTGCACAACCAGTACGGACCCGCGGAGACGCATTGCGTGACCGCCCACCGCTGCTCCAGCCTGCGCGAGGCCATGTCACCGCCGATCGGCCGGGCCGTACCGGGAAAGCGGATCTACCTGCTCGACCGCCTCCTGCGACCGGTGCCCCCGGGCCTCCCCGGCGAGATCTTCATCGGCGGCGAGGGCATCGCCCGCGGCTACTTCGCCCGCCCCGGGCTCACCGCCGAGCGCTTCCTCCCCGACCCCTTCACCGACCGGCCCGGCGGTCGCATGTACCGCACCGGCGACGTGGCCCGGCGCGACCGCGACGGCCTCCTGCACTTCCTCGGCCGGGCCGACCGGCAGATCAAGATCCGGGGCGTACGCGTGGAGCCCGCCGAGGTGGAGGCCGCCCTGGTCACTCATCCCCGGGTACGGGCGGCCGCGGTCGTGGCGTCCGAGGCCGGGCCGGGCGACCGGCGGCTCGCCGCCTACGTCGTCCCGGCCGGTGACGACAGTGTCGACCCGGCCGGCCTCGACGGCTGGCTGGCCCGCACGCTGCCCCGGTACATGATCCCCTCCGGCTATCTCGCCGTGACCGCGTTGCCCACCACGGTCAGCGGCAAGCTGGACCGGGCGGCCCTCCCGCCGTTCCCGTGGCACACCCGGGCGGCCGAACCGGTCGCGCCGCGCACCGACGCGGAACGCCGTGTCGCCGAGATCTGGGCGGACGCCCTCCAGGTGCCCACGGTCGGTGTGCACGACAACTTCTTCGCCATCGGCGGCCATTCGCTGCTGGCCGCCCGGCTGGCGGCCCGGCTCCGGGAGCGGATCGGGGCAGTGTCGATCCGCGACATCTTCGAGGCGCCCACGGTGGCCGAGCTGGCCCGGCGGGCGACGGCCGGCCCGGCCGTGGGGCAGGCGGTCGAGGACGCGCCACGGCCGGTGCCCCGGGACACGGCCCTGCCGTTGTCCTACGCCCAGCAGCGGCTGTGGTTCCTCGACCAGCTGCATCCGGGCGCCACCGACTACCACCTCGGCTGGGCGCTGCGGCTCCGCGGCCCCCTCGACGTGACGGCCCTGCGCCGGGCCCTGGGCCGCATCGTCGAACGCCACGAGATCCTCCGCACGGGCTACCCCGCCGCCGGTGGACTGCCCGCGCAGGAGGTGCTGCCGCCGGCGCCGGTCGAGCTGCCGACGTACCCGGTGACCGGCGCGGCGGGGCTGGACGAGGCGATCCGGCGCGAGTGCGCCCGCCCGTTCGACCTCGCCGCCGGCCGGGTGTTCCGGGCGGCGCTGCTGCGTACCGGTCCGGCGGAACACGTCCTGGTGGGCGTGGCGCACCACATCGCGGCCGACGGATGGTCCCTGGCCGTCGTCGACCGCGAGCTGGCGGCCGGCTACGAGGAGGCCGTCACCGGGCGTCCGGCGGCCGAGACACCACTGCCGGTGCAGTACGGCGACTACGCGGCCTGGGAACAGCAACGGCGGACGCCCCGCTCGCTCGCGCCCGATCTGGACTACTGGCGGACGGCCCTCGCCGGTGTGCGCCCCCTGTCGCTGGGAGACCGCCGGTCCGCCGGCCCGCCCGGCGCGGCCGGGGTCGAGACGTTCCGCCTCGATCCGGCGGACACCACCGCGCTCGACGAGCTGGCCGCCGACCGGCAGGCCACCCTGTTCATGGTCCTCGCCTCCGCCTTCGCCCTGGTGCTGGGCAAGCGTGCCGGAACCGACGACGTGACGGTCGGCGTCCCGGTGGCCGGGCGTGACGTTCCGGGGGTCGCCGACCTGGTCGGCTGCTTCGTCAACACCGTGGTGCTGCGCACGCGGCTGCGCCCGGCCGAGCCGTACGCCGACCTGCTGGACCGGACCCGGCGCGCCGCGACCGAGATGTACCAGCGCCAGCACGTGCCCTTCGATCTGGTGGTACGCCACGTCGCGCCGCGACGCGAGGCCGCGCACAACCCGCTCTTCGACGCCATGATCAGCATGACCGAGGAGTCCCGGCTGTCACTGCCGGGCCTGGCGGTCACGCCGGTGCCGGTGCCGGGGACCGACGCCTCCTTCGCGCTCGACCTGCGGGCCGAGAGGCGATCCGACGGCTCGCTGCACGGCGAGCTGGAATACGACACCGCCCGGTTCTCCGCGGCGGCCGCGGCCCGGATCGCCGCGCAGTACCAGCGGATCCTGCGGACCATCGGGCGCGACCCCCGGCTCGCCGCCGGGCGACTGTGAGGACGCCATGACGACCGGCATCGACAGCCTCGGCCGGCGGTTCTGGCGGTGGCGGGCCGTCCAGCAGCCGCGGTCCCGCGACGACCTGCCCCGCATCACTCGCCCGCCGGGCTGGCTACCCGACTGGCGCGGTCCCACCGTCCGGCGGCACCGGCGCGAACTGGCCGCCTTCGAACAGGCGATCGCGGCCTTACCTTCAACGTCCACAGTGGCCGACGTGGTCGACCTCGCCCTGCTCGGGTCGGCCACGGCGCGAGTCCGCTTCGAGCTCGACGTGGTGCGGGCCTGGCAACGCCAGCCGGGCTTCTACGTCGACCAGTCGATCGGCGTGGTCTATGACGCCCTGCTCCCCCGGCCGGAGTGGCCATCCGCGCGCCGCGCCGCGGTGCTCCGCGGGCTGCGGGCCGTTCCCGGCATGCTGCGGGAAGGGCTGGCCAACCTGGACGGGCACGTGGTGCCCGAGTTCGCGGCCGCGGCCGGCCGGGAGCTGGACCAGGTGGAGGATCAGGTCACCGCCACGATCGGGGAGCTGCGGGAGCACTTTCCGCCCGGCTCGCGGGCGGAGCTGACGGACGCCGGCACCCGCGCCGCCGCCGCTCTCGGCGACTACCGCCGAAGCCTGAGCACGCTGCGCCCGGGTGACTTTCCGGGGCCGCTGGGCGCGGAGGGCTTCGCGTTCTTCCGGCATCGGGTGGCGCTGCTGCCGTACGACCCCGACGAGATGATCGAGACGGGGCGCGCGGCCTTCGCCCGGGCGGTACGGAACGAGGAGGAGGCCGCCACGGCCGTCGCGGCGGGGCGGCCGGCTCCCGCGACGACGGCCGAGCAGATCGCGCGGCACGACCACGCCGAACGGGCCGTGCTCGCCCACTACCGCGACGCGGGCCTGCTCGACCTGCCCGGATCGCTGCGCGGCTACCGCGCGCTGCCGATGCCGGGCTATCTGATGCCGCTGTGCTGGCTGGCCGTCACCGACGACCTCGGCGGCTGCGAGCGCCCCGGCGACGCCGTCACCTACGTGCCGCCGGTCGGACACGAACGCGGCTTCTTCGACCTGGCCAACGTCCGCGACGCCCGGCTCGGCGTCCTGCACGAGGGCGCGCACGCCCAGCAGCTGGCGCTGTCCTGGACCAACCCCCGGCCACTGCGCCGCCGGTACTACGACTCCGCCCCCAACGAGGGCATCGCCTTCTACAACGAGGAACTGCTGCTGCGCAGCGGTCTGCTCGACGACAACCCGGACGCCCGGCGGGCCGTGTGGACCTTCATGCGGCTCCGCGCCCTGCGCGTCGAGGTGGACGTCGGGCTGGCACTGGGGCGCATGACGATCGAGGACGCGGCCGGCGCGCTCGCCGCCGGGGTGCCGCTCGACGACGCGACGGCCCGGCAGGAGGCGGCGTTCTTCGCCGCGACGCCCGGGCAGGGGCTGTCCTACCAGATCGGCAAGACGCAGATCGAGCGGCTGATCGCCGCCGCCCGCGAGCGCGGCCACTCCCCCGCCGAGGTGCACACGTGGCTGTGGCGCAACGGCAACGTGCCGATCGCCCTGCTGAGGTGGGAGTTGCTCGGCTCGCGCGACGAGCTCGACCGGATCGGTACGCCCGTGATGGCCGGAGGAAAAGCGAACGATAGCGCCGCCGCCGAGGCTGAGAACCATGACTGACGAACAGACCTACGACGCGGTCGTCAACGACGAGGAGCAGTACTCCATCTGGCCCACCGACCTGCCGGTGCCCGCCGGCTGGCGCGAGGCCGGACACCGGGGCAGCAAGGCGGACTGCCTCGCCTACATCGGACAAGTCTGGACCGACATGCGGCCCGCGAGCCTGCGCGCCGCCATGGCCGGCACCCACGTCGAGTGAAGGAGCAGCAATGGCACCGACTCAACGGCTGAACGCCGGCACCATCAACGAGATCGACATCCGGCGGGCGGACGGACGGCCCCCCGTCGTCACGGCACCGCCCCTCGGCGCCCTGGACGACGCCGTACGGTGGCTCTCGGACGCGCGGGAACCGCTGCGCGCGGAGCTGCTGCGGTCCGGCTGCACGATGATCCGCGGCCTGCCGATGACCAGCGCCGCCGACTTCGCGCAACTGCGCGACGTCCTCCTGCCCCGGCGGGCGGCCTACAAGGAGAAGGCGACGCCCCGGACGGACTTCGGCGAGGGGGTCTTCTCCTCCACCGACCTGCCGGCCAGCCAGCCCATCCGGCTGCACAACGAGAACAGCTACACCCTGGACTTCCCGGGCGCCCTGCTGTTCGGCTGCCTGGTCGCGCCCGAGCAGGGCGGCGCGACAACCGTCGGTGACATGCGGGAGGCGCTGCGGCTGGTGCCCGGTGACATCCGGGAACGGTTCGCGCGACACGGATGGCTGCTCGTCCGGCACTACTCGGAGCTCGCCGGGCTGCCCTGGCAGACCAGCTTCGGCACCGACCAGCCGGCCGAGGTGGAGGCGTACTGCCGGGACAACGTGATCGGCGCCGACTGGCTGGACGACGGCACGCTGCGCACCCAGCAGCGCCGGGCCGCCATCGTCACCCACCCGGTCACCGGCGACCAGGTCTGGTTCAACCACATCGCCTTCTGGAGCCGGTGGAGCCTCGAGGACACGATCCGCGAGGTGCTGACCGACACGTACGGGCCCGACCGGTTGCCCTTCGACACCTACTACGGCGACGGCGACGCGCTGAGCCCGGCGGACACCCAGGCCCTCAACGCCGCGTACGACGCGGTCACCATGCGGGAGTCCTGGCAGCCGGGCGACCTGCTCCTGGTCGACAACATCAGGTGCGCGCACGGGCGCGAGGCGTTCCAGGGCGCGCGCAAGATCCTGGTCGGCATGGGCGACCCGGTGCAGCTCGCCGACTGCCGCCCGGTGCCGCCGCCCGCCACCGGCCCGCACCGATCGGAGCAGTGATGACCTCCGACACCGGCACCGCCGCCGACCTGCTCACCCGGCTGGCCGAGGTTCCGGCCGACCGGCCGGCCCTGGACGCCGGGGGCCGCACGCTCACCTTCGGCCGGCTCCGTGACGAGGCGGGCCGGGTGGCGTGGTCCCTGACCCGGGCGGGCGTCGGGCCGGAGAGCGTCGTCGCCGTCTGCCTGCCGCGCGGTCCCGAGCTGACCGTCACCCTGCTGGCCACGCTGGCCGCCGGGGCGGCCTACCTGCCGGTGGATCCGCAACTGCCGGCGTCCCGGCGCCGCTACCTGGTCGAGGACGCGGGCGCCGACGTCCTCGTCAGCGCCGGCGACTTCGGCGACAGCCTCGCCGAGGACTTCACCTTCGCCGAGCTGTCCGCCGGCGAGGACCGGCCGTTCGCGCCGGTGCCCGTGCACCCCGACACCCTGGCCTACGTCATCTACACCTCGGGCTCCACCGGCGCGCCCAAGGGCGTCGAGGTGAGCCGGGGCTCGGTGGCGCGGCTGCTGACGGCCCTCGAGGAGGTGGGCATCGCCGGGCTGGACGGCGCCCGGGTCGGATGGAACGCGTCGCCCTCGTTCGACGCCTCCGTGCAACAGTGGATCCGCCTGTGCCGCGGTGACACCGTGGTGATGCTGGACGAGACCACCCGTACCGACCCGGCGCTGCTCGCCGACGCCATCGTGGACAAGGCGCTCACCGATCTCGACATCACCCCGTCGCACGCCGGGCCGCTCCTGGAGGCGCTCGGCGAGCGGGCGCTCCCGCCCGGGCCCCGGCCGTTCCAGCTGCTGGTCGGCGGGGAACCGATCGGGGCGCGCCTGTGGCAGGCGCTCGCCGACCGCGCCGAGGCCGGCGTCCTGCGCGCGGTGAACCTCTACGGCCCGACCGAATGCACCGTCGACGCCACCATGTGCTGGATCACCGCCGACCGGCGGCCGCACCTGGGTGAGGCGCTGCCCGGCCTGCGTCTCATGCTGCTGGACGACGAGGGCCACCCGGTGGCCGACGGCGACATCGGGGAGATCGTCCTGGCCGGCGCCAGGGTCGCGCGCGGCTACCGCCATCGGCGCGAGCTCACGGCCGAGCGGTTCGTGCCGGAGCCGTTCTCCGCCGGAGGAACGCGGATGTACCGCACCGGCGACTACGCCCGCCGCCGCGCCGACGGCGGACTCGAATACCACGGGCGCCAGGACCGGCAGATCAAGCTCCGCGGCTACCGCATCGAGCTGGGCGAGATCGACGCGGTGCTGGGCGAGCACGACGGCGTCGCGGAGATCGCCACCGTGGTGCTGCCCCGCGACGGCGATCCCTCGCTGGTCGCCTACTACCGGCCGGCGGGCGAGCCGGCGCCGGCGGATCTCGTCGGCTGGGCGGCCCAGCGGCTGCCCCACTACATGGTGCCGAGCGCCTTCGTCGCGCTCGACCGGCTGCCGACCAACAGCAGCGGCAAGCTCGACCTGTCGGCGCTGCCCGAGCCGGCCAGCACGGTCACCGCGACCTCACCCACCGGCCCGGTCGAGGAACTGATCGCCGACGTCTGGTCCCGGGTCCTCGGGCTCGACTCGGTCAGCCGGGACGACGACTTCTACGCCCTCGGCGGCCACTCGCTGCTGGCGATCAACCTGGTGGCCCGGGTGCGCCAGGACCTGCGGCGGCCGCTGACCCTGCAGGACGTCTACCGCCACCCCCGCCTGCGCGACCTGGCGGACTTCGCCAGCTCACTGCGGGCCTGCTGACCGGCCGGAACGCCACCGATCCCCGATTGGAAGACCATGACCGTAACGGTAAGCAGGGACTGCGCGTCGGCGCTCTCCGACTCCCTCAGCCACCAAGGTTTCGCACCGTTCTTCGGCACGCCCTGCGGCATCCTGGCGCCCCTGTTCCAGCGCCTGGAGGACCGCTCCCAGCTGGTGCCGATCGCCCGGGAGGACAACGCGGTGGGCATCGCCGCCGGTGCCTCCATGGCCGGGCACTCCCCCGTCGTGATGATGCAGAACTCCGGGCTGGGGCAGTCGGTGAACGCCCTCGCCTCACTCGTGGTGCCGTACGGCGTACCCATGCTGCTGATCGTCAGCATGCGCGGCGTGCCGCCCGACGACACCAGTGAGAACGTGGTGATGGGCCGGATCACCGAGAGCGTGCTGGCCGGCGCCGGCATCCCGGTGTCCTGGCTGGACGCCGGCGACGTCGACGAGCAGGTGGCCTGGGCCCGCTCCCTGGTCGTGGAGCGGCGGGTGCCCGCCGCGCTGCTCGTCGCCCCGGGCCTGTTCGGGTGGCGGCCATGAACAAGACCGAGGCCATCACCGCGGTGATCCGTACGACCGTCGACGAGCCGATCATCTTCACCACCGGCTACGCGTCCCGGATCGCGAGCAGCGTCGCCGACCGCTCCAGTCACTTCTACATGACCGGCAGCATGGGGCTGGCGGCCAACATCGGGCTCGGCATCGCCCTGTCCACGCACTCCACGGTCGTCGTCGTCGACGGCGACGGAAGCCTGGCGATGAACCCCGGCTGCCTGCTGAGCGCAGGCGCCTTCCCGGGGGCCAAGCTGCTGCACCTCGTCCTGGACGACCGCCGGTACGAGTCCACCGGCGGCCAGGCGGCGCCGACCGGGCGGACTGACTTCGTCGGCCTCTCCCTGGCCGCCGGCTACGGCCGGGCCCACCGGGTGGACGACGTGGCCGGGCTCACCGGCGCCCTGCGCGAGGGTCTGGGGGCGACCAGTCCGCAACTGCTGCACTGCGTGCTGTCCGACGCCCGGATAGGCAAGCCACCGCCGCGCATCGTGCCGGACCTGCCCCGCCACCGGGAGCGCTTCGCCGGCCATCTGGAACGAGTGGCCGCACGCTGAGAGGGCCGCACAGCCTCCGGGCTGTGCGGCCCTGGGCCGCCAGTCACCCGCGCATGAATGCGCGTAGTTCGTCGAGCGCCTCGCGCTCCCCTTCGTCGCGCGGTTCGATCACGATCTCCGCCCGGTCGAGAACGCCGATGGACACGGCCAGCACGCTGCCCAGCAGAAGCCGCATCTGCGGATGCCGGTGGTCAACGAAGTACCGCAGCATCGCGGCGACGAACTCCGGAAAGGCCACCGGGTCGATGGCGTACGAGTCGCCGCTTCCCATGCTCTCGGTGAGGCCGGTCGGCTTCTTCAGCATGTCGGCGGTGGCTTCGAGCATGTCGAGGTAGAGGGCCGCCACCCGGTTCGCCGGCGACCAGATGGTCTGGTGCTCGAATTCGAAAATGTAGGTCACGGTTGGACCGACCCCGCATCACCTGGTGCCTGTCGCGATCTTAGGCTGACCACGGACTCGGCGTGCATCCGCACGGTGGCGGTTTTCCCTTCAGGAACGGGTGCGGATGGATACGACAGGCCGGGTGCGGCGGCCGGGAATCGTCGGGCTGGCCTGCGGCATGTTGGCGGCCGGTGGAGTGTTGTTCGCGGCCGAGGTGAAGCTGTCCGGTGACAAGTACTTCACGGATATGCGCACTTACGAGCAGGCCGCGCACGACGGCGTCATCGAGAACGACACGGCGTGGGCGGCGGCCGGCGTCACCATTCACTGGACCATGACAGTGGTGGGTGTCTTCGTCGGGCTCGCGCTGGCGGTTCTGGCCGTCCTCGCCTTCTTCGGCCTGTCGTGGGCGCGGGTCGTCAGCTGGGTTTTCGGGCTTCCGATCCTGCTCTGGTACGGCGTTCTCGCGCTCCTCAACTTTCCGGTGGTCTCGGTCGTCGGCGACATGGCCGAGCCGGACCCGGCGCGGGCCGAGCTGGCCCGCCGTCTCGAGGAAGCCTGGCCGTCGTGGCTGGGCACGCTCGACGTCGTCCTCATGGTGTCGGTCTCGGTGTTGCTGATCGCCGCCCTGGTGTGCCAGACGGTGCCAGCCGCCGACGCGTACTTCCGAAGGAACGCGCGCGGGTCAGGGCAAGGTGACGACCTGAGCGGCGTACGAGAGACCGGCGCCGAAGCCGACGAGCAGGGCGGGGCCGGTCGTGTCGGGTAGGGCGGCCATCGCCTGCGGGATGGAGGCCGCGCCGGTGTTGCCGTTGGTGACGATGTCGGTGGCCACCGCGACGTGCGGGCCGAGGTCCAGGGCCTTGGCGGCGGCCGAGGTGATGCGCAGGTTGGCCTGGTGGGGGATGAAGGCCGCCAGGTCGGCCACCGAGACGCCGGCGGCGTCCAGTGCGCGCCGGGCCAGGTCGGGAATGACCGAGGTGGCCCAGCGGAAGACCTCGGGGCCGGCCATCCGCAGGATGCCGGTCTCGTCGTACCGCAGAACCTCGCTCTTCGAACCGTCGGCGCCCCACACCACCGGGCCGATGCCGCAGGTCTCGGCCGGGCCGACGACCACCGCGCCGGCACCGTCGCCGAAGAGGAACGCTGTGCCGCGGTCGCGCTCGTCGATGATGTCGGTCATGCGTTCGGCGCCGACCAGCACCACGTAGCCGGCCGCGCCGGCGCGGACGAGCGCGTCGGCGGTCGCCAGCGCGTACGGGAATCCGGCGCACGCCGCTCCCAGATCCATCGCGGCGGCCGCGGTGGCGCCGAGCGCGCCGGCCACCAGCGGGGCCGTGGTGGTGGCGCGGCCGCGGTGGGACATCGTCGCCACCAGGACGGCCGAGACGTCGCGCGGATCGACGCCGGCGCCGGCCAGCGCCTTGGAGGCGGCCGCCGCGGCCATCATGACCAGATCCTCGTCGGGTGCGGCGCGCCGGCGCGACTCGATGCCGCAGCGGCGGCGGATCCACTCGTCGCTCGAGTCGATCAGGGCGGCGATCGTCTCGTTGCCCACCTCGGTCCGCGGGCGGTAGGTGGCGACGCTGAGGATGCGCGACCCGGGGTGACCGGCGCGGCGCTGCAAGGGTTGGCCCATGGCAGGTATACAAGCATGCCTGGCTGGGCGCCCTTTGGTTCTCTTATTCCTCGCCGGTAACCAAGCTTTCCGGCGAGCTCAGGCGCCGCAGCGCAGCGACGGCATGCGGGTTTCCCACACGCGCTGAGATGTCCAGCCAGGCATATGCGACGTTGGACCGGCGAGCGAGCTTCGCGTACAGGTCGTCCGGCATGCGGCTGAACGGCTCGTTCCGGGCGACTCCGACGAGCCACGTCGCCCCGCTGAACAGGTCTCGCTCGAGCTGGCCGGATGGCCAGGCCACGTGTCCCGCGAAGATCCGGATCTTGGTGAACCATTCTCCGACCGTCTCGAACTGTTCCGCGCCGACCTCGAGGGTGTAGACGTTGCCCGTCACGTGATAAGACCACGGCGGGTGATCCCGGTCGGCTCGCAGCCAGCCCAGGCAGATCCATCGATCGGGCGACTGGTCACCACCGGAAAAGATGCGTTTCGGATCGACGGCCAGGTCCTGCGACCCGGGAAGCCCGTCTCCGGTCAGCATCGACGTCGGGGCGTTGAGCACCACGCCGTAGGCGCCGTCGGGCCGATGACGGAACACCATGATCACAGAGGTGGCGTCCCGCCGGTGTGACATGTCCGGAGCGGAGATGAGGAGGGCCCCGCGCAGCCCATAGGCGGAGACACCGGAACGGACGTAGGTCAACGCGTTCACCAGCCGGTCGCTGCTGACACCGAGACGTCGCAGCAGATGAGCTGCGTGGCACTCGCGGTCCGCGAGGAGGCTCAGCACCAGATGTTCGACGCCGACCTGCCGATCGCCGCGGGCCGCCGCCTCCATCTCCGCTCGATGCAGCGACCTCTCCGCCTGTTCGGTCATCGGCGACACCGGCAACGCGGGCGTCTCCGATCCGGGCAGACTGTCGAGTTCGCGCCGCAAACGCTCCCCCGTGATGCCCAGCAAGGCCCACACGTCGGGGTCGGACCGACCGGCCTGCCGGAAGGCTCCGAGGAGCAGGTGCTCGGTTCCGGCCGGCTTGACACCGGAGGTGGTCGCCTCCTGCGCCGCCAGGGTGGCGACCTGGTCGAGAACGGTGGGTCCCGATGCCGGCAACCAACCCGGGTCGTCGTCCTCAGGCTGTCGTACGCCGGCCGCCGCTCCGGCGAGGTGATCGAGCAGGGTGACGTGCAGAAATTGGTAACCGCTGGAGGACGGGCTCATGAGAATACGCTCGTCGACGTGGGCCAAGAAGGCGCCGAGCGGCCGGGGGAACTGGCCCGAGAGGTACCCCCACATCACGGCCACGCGGCGACCGGCCATGGACACCAGAATGCTGGACGCGGACGCCCAAAGTGCGATGACGCCCGGTCCGATGGAGATGGCCAGAACTTGCTGGGCGACGTGGGATGACGCCAATGGCCCGTGGGCCACCACGAGCGACACCCAAGGGATGACGGCCAGGACGATGATCGCGCCGGCGTCCTTCAGAACGTCGTCCAGGCCGGTGTTCGGGCGGAAGGCATCCGCGTCGCGGGCCGGGTCAGAGTAGCGGCCAAGCACCAGAGCGATCAGGATTCCCACCGGCCCGAAGAGATTGAGTGGGATGAGGCCGGCGGCCAATCCGGGCTGCCCGTAGAAGACACCGACACCGAAGCCGACGAACAGTCCAGCGATGAAGAGATAGATGGTTGGCAGCAGGGTGTACCAGATGGGGAACCGCACCGTGCGCCTGCGGCCGATGCCGCTCCACCCGGCCACCAAGCACAGGAGGATCGACACCGCAGTGACTGTCGTTCCGGCGATACCGGCGTCCAGATGGCGCAGAAGCATCACGCCGCCGGCGACGACCAGCAGGCTCCAAGCCGTCGCCATGACGGTCACCATGCCCATGACTTGCGAATTCGGGAGCCATTCCGGGCCGAGGTCCCGCTTGTCGAACTCGACACGTCCGTGTGCGCTCATGACCCGGGCCATCAGCCTGAGCCACAGTTCGGTACGGGCCGGCGGAAAACGCCGGTCGCCGAAGCGCTCGAGTTTCGCGAAACGACGGCGGTCGAGCATCTGCGTGACGTACTGCTCCCACAGCTGGTCGAGCCGCTGGCTCGCGGACCCTTTCAGAAGCTCCGGGCCCGGGGTTCGACCCCGGTAGGCCAGAATCGCGACGACGAGCGCCAGAGGGTCCTGGAAGAGCTTGAGCAGGGTGCGATCCTTCAGACAGGCCGCGCGCAGCCCCTCGGCCTCCGGCCCGGCATCAGCCAGACAACGGCCGATCTGTCCGCTTGTCAGGGGGAGGATCTCCACAGCCAGATCGAAGTGCAGGCGAGATCGTAGCTGGAAGTACTCGGCCTTCCGGCTGGCCACCACCATGCCGAAGGTGTAGCGATTGAGTCGGCTCAACATCTGCACACACGTGTCCCGAGCACCGGAGTCGGGTATCTCGTCCAGCCCGTCGAGCAGAAGGACCAGTGGCGAGTTGTTCGCGGTCAGCCACTGCTCGTCCAGGACCCGGTAACGCTTCAAGATCTCGGATCCCAACCAGTCCAGCACGCTGTGCACCGATGTCCCGATGCGAGCCCAGTTCGCCTCCGAAAGCGGTAGCAGAACAGGAACCGGAGCCGATTCATCGGCATCCGCCGCATCGAGCAATGCTTCGAGAAGGTGCAGCAGTTGGGTCGTCTTACCCGCCCCCGGACGTCCCACGATCAGCAACCGGCGTTCGGCCTCGTCCCGGTCGAAGACGAACTCCAGTGACGAGACCGAGAGCACTCTCGATTCCTTCTCCCGGACCTCGACCTCGCCGTTCAGGGCACCCGGTGCCGTGGCGAAACCAAGACGCAAAGGCACACGCTTCTCGAGGGAGTTGGCCAGAACCTGGTTGACCCAGATGCCTCGGACTCTCTTCCGGAGATCTGTCAGGCTGCGGTCCCGGTTGCTGAAGCTGCGTTCCACCAGCTCCGGGTCTCCCTGCTCGGCTGTGTCGGCCGACTTTCCCCGCGCGGTGATCAGCGCCAGCAGGACCGACACCACCACGAACAGCACGACGCCGACGAACAGATTGCTGCGCATCCATCTCTGTCCGGGCAGGAGGGGATTTTGGGCATTCCAGTCGGCGAGCGGCCCGAAGTAGGCGAGGACCGATGCGGAGATCGCAGCGGTCAGCACGATCCCGAATCGGGAGCGCCGATCGCCCCGGGGCCTCTGTGCCAATGCCGCTCCTCACCACGCCTGCCACCTGATATTGACGCTAATCAGGGCCGCGGCACGCCCCCATCCCCCGAAGCGGCATGCGCGCCTCCGCGAAGAGGCTGGGCGCGGAGGTGAGCTACGGCAGGGCGCGGCGGAGTCGGGCGGCGCCGCGCAGGGCCTGGTGGTCGGTGACTGTGGGGTCGGCGTCGACGGCGTCGCCGGACAGGCCGGTGAAGTGGTCGCGGCTGAGGAAGATGTAGTCCAGCTTGGTGTCGGGGCGGTCGGCGGGTGGCTTCCACTGGTCGTACGTCGCCTCGCCGCTTCGGCAGTCGGCGCAGGGCGCGCCGACCTCGGCGAAGCGGGTGTAGAGGTGGTCGAGGGTCTCGTCGCCGGGTTCCACGTTGAGGTCGCCGCCGAGGACGACCGGGATGCCGGCGTCGAGCCACGGGTTCACGATCTTCTCGACCTGGTCCGCCTGGTAGCGGTTGGCCGCCGGGTCGGAGGCGGTCCAGTGGGTGGAGCAGACCCGGATCGTCGTGCCCTGGGCGGTGGTGTCGCCGCACAGCAGGTAGTACTGCTCCCCCACGGCGCCGGGCGGGTCGAGTCGCCGGGCGGGCAGCGGGCTCAGGTTGCGGGCGAACAGCGCCAGGCCCGCGTCGGCCGAGCCGGCGCCGCCGTCAACCCGGCAGTTGGCTGTCGTCGCGGTCCGGACGAACAGACCGGTATAGCCGGACGTTTCGAGTTTTTCGTCCATGGCGTCGTACTGGTTGCGGCAGACCTCGTTCAGAAAGACGGCGTCGGGGTTCCATTCGGCCACCTGCCGTTCCACCTCACCGGCGCGCGCCGGCACTTCGCCGCGGGAGGCGTTCGTCATGTCGTCGGTGCACAGGAACGCCCGGCTGCCGCCGGAACCGCAGATGTTGTAGGCCAGGAAGCGCAGCCCGGGCGGCTGAGCGACCTCGGCGCCGTCCCTTTCCGGTGTCATGGCGATCACACCGGCGGCCGCGCAGGCGAGAACCGCGAATCGGGCCGCCCACCGGCGCGTTTGCCTGCGCATCGGTCACGTCATACCCGCTGGGTGCTTACGGCAACCGCGCACCTTTTGTACATGAGATTGACTCGCAGTTTGCTTGTAGTTAACCTCCCTTCCGCTGTGTGGTCCGGCTGCGCCCATAGCGGACAACGGGGGAGCCACTTGTGACTATCGAAAGTTTGTCTCGCCGCGGCGGTTGCCGGTGATCGCCCTGCGCGTCTACCGCGTGTTTCCGAAGGCGTACCGCCTGCGGATCCTCGAAGTGCTGCCGCCCCACCGGCAGCTCTGGCTGGTCCGCCGGCTCACCCGGCAGAGCAAACTGCCCAAGGCGGCCCAGCCCGGGCAGGTCGTCAAGGCCCGCGACGCCGGCCGGACCGTGCACGCGACGGTCGCGCCCTCCATGACGCCGGCCGACGCGTGGCGGCGCAACCTCGACGCCGTGACCGCTGTGCTGGACCGGGCCGGCATCGACTACTTCTGCGTGCGCCCAGCCATCGAGCTGCACAGCTCGGTGGCCGTGAACCGCCGCGACCGCGACCGCACCCTCGAGGCTCTGCGGTCGGCCCCCGAGCTTCGGAGCGCGGTCGTGCGCCCGGGCGAGGTCGGCGAGCAGGGCTTCCGGGTCAGCAAGTCGGGCAAGAGCGGCGTGCAGGTCTACTTCCCCGCCACCGACCCCTACGGCACCACGGTGCTGGGCAGCGGCTCCGCCTGTGAGGTCGAGTTCTGGCGTACGGTCAAGGGCTCCGGCGGCGCGCCCGACATGATCGCCGCCCCGCGCCGTAACCGGGTCGCCGAGGCGCTGCCCGCGGCCGCCGAGTACCACCAGGTGCCGCCGGTGGCGCTCAGCTCGATGATGCCGCTGTCCGACAGCCGGCCCCGCTACCGGTCGCGGTCCGAGTTCAGCGCCGTGCCGGTCGAGGACGTCCGCTTCCCGATCGACGTCGTCTACACGTGGGTCGACGGCAGCGACCCGGACTGGATGCAGCGCAAGAACGCGGCCCTGGCGGCGATCGGCCAGGAGCAGATCAACACGATCGCCACCAACGCGTCCCGGTTCGTCAGCCGGGACGAGCTGAAGTACTCGCTGCGCTCGATCGTCACGTACGCGCCCTGGGTGCGCCGCATCTTCCTGGTCACCGACGACCAGATCCCGCCGTGGCTGGACGACTCGGATCCCCGCCTCACCGTGATCAGCCACCGCGAGCTGTTCGGCGGCACCGGCGTGCTGCCGACCTTCAACTCGCACGCCATCGAGTCGCGCCTGCACCTGATCCCGGGCCTGGCCGAGCACTTCATCTACTTCAACGACGACATGTTCCTGGGCCGGCCGGTGCCGCCCAGCGCGTTCTTCCACGCCAACGGCATCGCCAAGTTCTTCCAGTCCAAGGCGCAGCTGGAGGCGGGACCGGCGACCGTGTACGACGCGCCGGTGACCGCCGCCGGCAAGAACAACCGGCGGCACATCCTCGAGCAGTTCGGCCGCTCGATCACGCAGAAGATGCAGCACGTGCCGTACCCGCTGCAGAAGAGCGTCCTGCAGGAGATCGAGCGTCACCTGCCGCAGGAGGTGCTGCGGACCGCCGAGCATTCGTTCCGGCACCCCGGCGACCTGTCCATCCCGTCGTCGCTTCAGCATTATTGGGCGTACGCGACGCGCCGGGCCGTGCCCGGTTCGATCAAGTACACGTACGCGGACCTGGCCCACCCGTCCACCCCGGTCCAGCTGGCGTTCCTGCTGTCGCGCCGGCACTGCGACGTGTTCTGCCTCAACGACACCGACTCGGCGACGGTCGCGCTCAGCGAGCAGGCGGCGATGATGGCCGACTTCCTGCCGCAGTACTTCCCGTTCCGCTCGCCGTTCGAGCTGCCCGACGAGGTGACCGCCGAGCGGGCCGCGTTCAGCGCGACCGCGCTGGCCCGGGCGGCGCGCCCGCCGGTGCCGCGGCAGGCCGGCCGGGCCACCGCGACCGACCATCTGCCGGCCTGACGTGCGCTAGGAAACGGGACATTGTCATTTCTCCGGCGTGAACGCCGCATCAGAGACTTCGGGGCGGCGTGGCCGGCCGGTACGCAGGTGCAGATCGTGGCGCACTGCGACGACGACCTGTACTTCATGAATCCGGCGGTGCACCAGGCCCTGGCCGCGGGCGCGCCGACCACCACGGTCTACCTGACGGCGGGCGAGGCGGACGGCCGCAACGTGCCGTACGGCGTCCCGGACCGTTCCTCCCACCCGGTGGACCACGCCGGCTATGCGGCCGCGCGGTACAACGGCATTCGGTCCGCGTACGCCGAAATGGTGACCGGCGATCGGAACAGCCCGTGGACGACGGCTCCGGTCCGGTACGGGACCGCGACGGTCGACGTCGCCGTGCTGACCGCGGCCCCGCACGTCCGGCTGGTCTTCGTCAGCCTGGAGGGGCAGGAGGCGGCCCGGGCCGGCGATCCGCCGCGCGCCATCGACGCGCTCTGGAGCGGCGACATCCCGTGGCTGGCGGTGCTCGTGCCGACCGGTAGCGCGTTGCCCGCCGGTCAGGCGCTGACCCGCGACGACCTGCTCGATCTCCTGGAGGAGATCCTCGCCGAGAGCAAGCCTTCGGTGGTACGGGTGATGGACCCCGACCCGGACCACACGACGTACGAGCGTGGCGGCGCCATCCGGTACTCCGACCATGCCAGCCACACCGCCGCGGCCCAGTTCGCCCTGCACGCGGTACGGCGGTGGCAGCGCCGCCAGGGCCGGGCCACGCCACCGGTGGAGAGCTACCGCGGCTACTACAACCGGCACTGGCCGACCAACCTCACCGAGGCCGCCTTCGCCGTCAAACGGTCGATCCTCGACACGTACGGCGGAACGCACGGCGACCGGAGCGGCGCCGTCGGCTGCGGCGACTACCTGGTCGGCGACCAGGCGCACACCACCGGGTACGGGCAGAGCACCACCCAGCGCTATCCGGGCTCGACCTCCTGGCTGCGCCTGCAGGCCGACGGCCGGCTGGCCGCCTTCGCCGTGCTCGACGGGCACGCGTACGTCTGGCGCGAGAGCCAGCCCGGCCGCGGAACCTGGGACGAACCACAGCGCCTGGCCGGCCCGGGCGACCTCACGCCGCACCTCGACGTCGCCGCCGGGCCGGACGGCTGCCTGCACCTGGCCGCGGTCCGCCAGCCGCTGACCCCCTCGCCCCGCGGGCAGCGCCGGATCCTCGTGGTGGCCTCGCAGGCCACGCCGAACGGGCCCTTCGGCGACTGGGCCGAACTCGGCAACCCGGCCGACGGCGGCGCCGACGCGACGCTGCGGATGCGGGAGATGGGCATGCCGGTCCTGGGCGTGCGCCCCGACGGCGGGCTCCAGGTCTTCGTCCGGAACTTCGGGCGCGGGGTGAGCTCCCGCGTCCAGCTCAAGGCCGACGTCTGGGAGGGGTGGTCCGACCTGGGCGGCTCGGTCGTCCAGGAAGGTCTGGCGCTCGCCGCCAACCGGGACGGGCGGCTGAGCCTGTTCGCCGGCACCAACCAGACCGTGCTGCGCTGGGACCAGCAGGAGGACGGCGCCTTCGCGGCGCCCGTGGCCATGCTGCGCCGCGAGCCGACCGGTCCGGTCACGGTGACCCGGGAGCACAACGGCCGCCTGCTGCTGGTCTTCCGGACCGGCCCGCACGGCGAGGTGACGGTGTCACGGCAGACCCGCGAGGGCGCGTGGCCGTCCCAGCCGGCGGCGATCGGTGGCGACGGCGGGTTCGGGCCGGTGGCCGCCTTCTCCACCCCGGTCAAGGACGGCATCACCCTGCTGGCCCAGCGCAACGACCAGGGCACCCTGAGCCTGTCCCGGCAGCCGACCGGCGCCGGTACGTCCGCTTCGTGGTCACCGGCCGGTGGGATGTTCCTCCGCTCGCCGTCGATCGCGGCCGACGCCACCGGCGCCCTCGCCGTCGCCGTCCTGGGCGCCGACGGGACCCTGCGGGTCGCCCGGCAGACCGGAACCGGCGACGCCGGCTTCGGCGAGTGGGCCGCCCTGCCCCCGATCGGAGGCTCCCGTGGCTGACACGACTTCCCGGCGGATCCTGCGGCAGGTGGTGGTCCGGCTCGACGCCCCGGCCCGCGCCCTGAGCACCGCCATGCGGCGCGGCCCGGCGCTGACCACCCGCTTCGCCGAGGTGCTGGACGGGCGGACGGTCAACCTCGACATCCCGGTGCCGGGTGTCGCGGCCGCCGACATCACCGGCGCCGAGCTGCGACTCTCCCGGGGCCGGGTCCGGCACACCGTCGCGGCCCGGGTGCGGGCCGACGCCGGTGGTTCCGCGCTGGCGGCCACGGCCCTGCTCAGCGGGCACGCGCGCGGGCTCGGTCTGGCGCCCGGATCGCCGTGGCTGCTGGAGGCCGTGCTGCACACGCGGGCCGGCACCACCTCGTACGCCGTCCTGCGCGGCCCCGAGGACGCCCGGCGCGACGGCCCGACGGTTCTGGCCCCGGCCGATCCGGCCACCGGCCGCCGGTACGAGCTGCGCACGACGCGCAGCGGCCGGCTGGGCGTCGCGGTCGTCGCCCCGGCCCCGACGGCCGAGGTCACCTCGGTCACCGTCGACTGGCTGCGGGCCCGCTTCGACGTGCGGCTGCTCGGCTGCGCCGAGCCGGTCACCGGTTTCGAACTGACCGCGCGGACCGGCGAGGGCCGGGTCCGGGCCGCGGCCGTGCCGGTGGGCGACGTTCTGCGCTGCGAGGTTCCGGTGTACGACCTGGCGGCGCTCAGCAAGGTCACCGAGACCTTCTTCGACGTGCACCTGCGTACCGCCGGGCATCGGCTCCGGGTCGGCCGTTTCCTGCACGACGTCGGCAATCCCAAGCCCGTGCTCGTCCCTCCGCACGGCATCGTCTGGGCCGCGCCCGGCCTCTCGGTCAACCTGCGCCCCTACTACACCCCGGCCGGCAGCCTGACACTCGCCTGCCGCCCGATCGGCTCTCCCTCCTCCGCGAACGGCCAACCATGAAAATCACGTTTCTGCTGACCTGGGGCGACGCCATCGGCGGCACCGAACGCGCGGTGCTGCGCCAGGCGAACTGGCTGGCGGGCCGGCACGACGTCGAGGTGCTGAGCGTCTTCCGTACGGCCGACGCCCCCGCCTTCGAGGTGGACCCCCGGGTGCGGATGACCTATCTGGTGGACACCCGCGAGTCCCTGCACCGCCCGGTCGGCCGGGAGCTGAGCGACGAGGTCTGCCGGGTGCTGTCGGCGACCCCGAGCGCGCTCGTCCGCCCGCAGTGGGAGCAGGCCTTCACCCGCCTGGCCGACCTGGAGCTGGAGCGGGTCCTGCGGGAGACCACGGCCGACATCGTGGTCTCGACCACCCCGGCCCTGATGGCCGTGATGACCGAGCTGGTGCCGCGCCGCGTCGTCACCGTCCATCAGGAACACCGGGTGGCCGAGCTCCGCGGTTCCTCGGGCGATCCGCTCAAGCGGTTCTCGGCCCGGCTCGACGCGGTGGTGCTGCTCTCCGAGCCCACCCGGGCCTGGTTCGCCTCGCTCTTCGGCGACGCCGCGCCCCGCCTGGCGATCATCCCGAACTCCATCGACGACGGGTACCGGCCGCGGTCCAGCCGCACCAACCCGAGCATCGTGATGGCCGGGCGGCTGACTGGCGAGAAGCAGTTCGGCCACGCGATCAGCGCCTTCGCCCAGGTGGCGGCGGACCATCCGGACTGGTCGCTGCGCATCTTCGGCGACGGCAACCGCCGTCCGCTCGAGGACCAGATCGCCTCCCTCGGGCTGGGCGAGCAGGTGCAGCTGCTCGGCTCGACCACCACCATCGAGAACGAGTGGGCCAAGGCCTCGGTCGTGGCGGTGACCTCCCGGGTCGAATCGTTCGGGCTCACCATCGTCGAGGCCATGGCGGCGGCGGTGCCGGTGGTCGCGTACGACTGCCCCAATGGTCCTCGCGAGATCATCGAGCCCGACAAGACCGGGCTGCTCATCCCGCCGAACGACATCGACGCCCTGGCCGCCGGGTTCCGCCAGATGATCGAGGACGAGGATCTGCGGCACGCCATGGGCGAGGCGGCCGCGGTCGCCGTCGGCGCCTTCGCGCCCGACGTCGTGATGGCGCACTGGGAGCAGCTGTACACCGAGCTGCTGGCCGGCCGTGACAACCCGGACTGGGCCGAGCGCCGCACCTTCGCGCTCGCCCTGCACCAGGCGCAGAGCACCGACGCCGGGGTGGTCGAGAAGCAGGCGCCGGTCACCGACCTCACCGCGCCCGACATCGACGCCTTCAACACCGCCACCCAGGCCCGGCACCCCAACCTGATCTGGAGCCGGGGCCAGCTCACCCAGGTCCGTGACGACGTGGCCCCGCACGAGGCGGCCAAGGCCAATCTCGACCTGGTCGTCGCCGCCCTCGACGCCGGCGGCGTCGACTACTTCCTCGTCCGGCAGACCACCCCGACCTACCGGGTCGCCGTCCGCCAGGCCGACCGGCTGGCCGCGCTGACCGCGCTCGCCGGGGCCACCCACGAACGCCCGGCCTACGCCGAGGGCTTCGACGTACGGCACCGCACCCTCGGCAACTGGCCGGCCGCGGTCAGCGACAACGTCGAGCAGCTGCGCGCGGCCGCGTCGATCCGCGTCTTCGAACCCGTCATCACTTCGGGGCACACGATGCGGCTGGGCGCCATCTACGGCTGCGAGATGGAGTTCTGGACGCCGTCCGAGGACGGCACCGAGCTGGCCGGCCCGGCCCCCACCCTGGCCGGCAACCCCCTGGCGGTGGCCTCCCTGACCCCGGCCTCGATCCGGATCGGCGAGCGGGACTACCGCACCGTCGACCCGTTCACCCGCCACCTGGTCAGCGACCTGACCTTCCCGGTCGACGTCGTCTACACCTGGGTCGACGGCCAGGACCCGGCGTGGCTGGACAGGAAGTCGGCCGCGCTCGGCCTGCCGCCCGCCGCCCCCAGCGCCGACCTGAGCACCGCCCGGTTCCGCGACCGCGACGAGCTGCGCTACTCGCTGCGCTCCATCGACCTGTTCGCCCCGTGGGTGCGGCGCATCTTCATCGTCACCGACCGGCAGGTGCCGGACTGGCTCGACCTCGACCACCCGCGGATCCGGATCGTCGACCACCGCGACATCTTCACCGAGCCGGGCGACCTGCCGACGTTCAACTCGCACGCCATCGAGACCCAGCTGCACCACATCGACGACCTGTCCGAGCAGTTCCTCTACCTCAACGACGACGTGTTCTTCGGCCGGCTCGTCGGCCCGCAGATGTTCTTCAACCCGGGCGGCCTGCCGAAGGCGTTCGCCAGCCGTACGCAGATCCCGCTGACCCCGATCAGCCCGTCCGACGAGGCGTTCGCGGTGGCCGCGAAGAACAACCGGGCGCTGCTGGAGCAGGCGTACGGTCGCACCCTCACGCACGGCTTCCTGCACACGCCGCACGCACACCGGCGGAGCACGCTGGCCGCCATCGAGGTCGAGTTCGCCGAGGCGATGCGGCGCACCGCCGGCAACCGCGTCCGGTCGGCCACCGACGTCTCCCCGCTGTCCTCACTGGCCCACCACTACGGCCTGATCACCGGCCGCGCGGTGAACGGCGAGATCCGCAGCGGCTTCGTCAACGTGGGCCTGGAGGAGCAGCACCCGAGGCTCAAGGCGCTGCTCCAGAAGCGCAACCAGGACGTGTTCTGCCTCAACGACTTCCACGACAGCGACGTGCCGGCCGAGGATCAGGCCCGCATCATCCAGGCGTTCCTGGCCGCCTACTTCCCGATCCCCAGCCAGTTCGAGAAGGGCAGCGAACGCAACCGGCGATAGCATGCCGGGCATGCCGCGCGGGGGACATCGGTGGATTCTGGCGGAGCTGGCGCGTCTCGGCCGGCGGCCGCTGAGCGCGAGTGAGGTGTACGAGCGCAGCGACGCGCTGTTGCGGCCGGCGCTGGGGTACGACGGGGTCTGCTGGCACGACAGCGATCCGGCGACCGGGCTGGTGACGTCCGTCCACACGCGAGACTTGCGGATGGCCGACTTCCGCGCGGCGGTCGAGCTGGAGGTGTGGGGCGACGGCATAGCCACTTTCCCGGCGATCCGGGTCGGGGGCCGGACGGCGGAGAGCCTGAGCAACGCGACGCGGGGACGGCCGGCCCGCAGCCGCCGGTGGCGTGAGCTGATCCAGCCGGCCGGGTACGGCGACGAGCTGCGCGCGGTGTTCGACCATCGCGGGGGGCTGTGGGGTTGCGCGGCCTTCATGCGCGCCCCGGACCGCGGCCACTACCGGCCCGGCGAACTGGCGCTGGCGTCGGCGGCCGCTCCCCTGATCGGTGCGGCCCTGCGCCTCGCCGCCGCGGCTGAAACCCCGGCCCGCGACCCGGAAGCGGCGGCACATCCGGCGCGCGGATCAGGAGCGGCGGCGGTTCTGGCGCGCGGATCAGGAGCGGCGGCGGCTCTGGCGCGGACGGCTGGGGCGGCGACGGCGGATTCGGCGCCGGCTGTGCTTGTGATCGGGCCGGACAACCGCCTGGTGCAGGCCGATGAGCGAGGGCGCGCGCTGGCCGGTGAACTGGCCGCGGAGACAGGGGCGGTCTTCGGCGTGCCGCTGCCGTTCGTCATGGCGGCCGAACACGCCCGCGCCGCGGCCGGTGGGATGCCGGTGCCGGCGCTGCCGTTGCGTGCCCGGTCCGCCGACGGCACCTGGCACGTGCTGCACGCGTCCGTACTCGGCGCCGCCGACGATGGCCCGCCCGGTGCCGCGGATGGCAGAGCGGGCCGGGGAGAGGCCGGACTCGCGGACGGCGAGAGGGGCGGGGAAAGAACCGGACGCGCGAACGGTGGAGCGGGCTCGAGCGGGCGGGCGGCGGTGGCTGTCGTGGCCGCGCCGGCGGGGGTGGGTGATCTCATGCCGGTGGTGTTCGCGGCGTTCGGGCTGACCGGGCGGGAAGCGCAAGTGGCGACGCTGGCCGTTCGGGGGCTCAGCACCGCGGGGATCGCCGAGGCGCTCGCGGTGTCGCCCTGGACTGTGCAGGACCATCTCAAGGCCGTGTTCGACAAGGCCGGGGTTCGCAGCCGCCGCGAGTTCGCCGCGCTGCTGATGGCGGGCGCGACCGGCGCCCGCCATCGGTGACGGCTCAGCCGCAGGTGATCTCGATGACGTCGACCCAGTGGTTCTCGTAGTAGACGCTGAAGCTGCGGATCGAGCACGCGATCGGGTTGTTGGTGTTGCCGCCGACCGTGGTCTCGTCCTCGCCCGGCCAGACCGGCACGTCGTGGGGGTAGTTCACCGGGTTGCCGCCGGTCGTGGTCGGCGCCGGCGGCATGTCGACCGGCTCGCAGACGGCGCCCTGCCGCATGAGTTTGACGTCCTGCACGCCGCGCGTCTTCACCTGCTGGTACCAGAGTGAGCTGGTCATGGCCCGGGCCGCGGCCTCCCAGTTGCCGGTGTTCACCGCGTTGATCAGGTTTTTGAACGCGGCGAAGCCGGCCGGGCCGAGGTTGAACGCCATGTCGACGAGTACGGCCTGCCGGGTCGAGCTGAGCGTGGCGAACGTCCGGATGTGGCGCTGCACCGTCTTCACCGCGCCGAGGTAGTCGGCTTCGAACAGGGTCGTGATCTGCTGCTGGGTCAGGTTCTGCGTGCCCGCCCGTACGGCGTCGTAATTCGCACCGACGGCGGCGATCTTCTCGCGGGCGTCGGACCGGTTGAGGTTGAAGCCGACGCCGACCGTCGGGATGCCCTTGGTGTCGTTGTAGACGTGCGGGTTGCCCTGAAGGCCGTACGGGCTCTCGTGCCGGGCGACGAAGGCCCGCATCTCCTCCGGCGTCATCTGCGGCCCGTCCTGCTCCTCGGGCTCGTCGGGTACGCCGCCGGGATTGCCGGGCACCGATCCGCCGCCGTCACATCCCGAGGCGTACGCGGGCGTGCTCCCGCTCGTCACCGGCACCACGGCGAAGGCCAGCATCAGCGTCGCCGCTCCAAGCAGTTTACGAATTCGCATAGGTCGATGATTGGGGAGCCGCCCGCCCGCGCGACATCCCAGATTACTGGGAGGCGCACCGGCTAACTTTCGTCCGACCAGGCAAAAGTTGGTTCTAACTTGGACTATCTTTCGTACGAGACGCGAGATACTGTTCGCAATCAAGGCGTAACACACGCCACACACGCGCTTCGCGCCGGCGCTTCGGCAACGCCGGCTTTCTTCCTTCCCCCGCACCTCACTGTCGTTTTGTCGTGCCCAAGTGGAGAAGTCATGACCGAGCCGCAGTCCAAGAAGGCCCTCACCCGCCGCCGTCTCCTCACCGCCTCCGCCGGCGCCGCCGCGGCGCTAGGCGCCGCCGGACTCCCGATCCTGTCGACCGGCAGCCCCGCGATCAGCCACGGCAAGCTGCGCGCCGAACCGCTCGTCCCGGCCCGCAACCGCGGCATCATCCTGTACAGCGTCCGCGACCGCATCTCCGCGGCGCCCGACGACTCCGGCGTTCCGTACGGCTTCGAGCGGGTTCTCGCCCGGCTCGCCGAGATCGGATACAAGGAGATCGAGTTCGCCGGTTACAACCAGCACACCTCGATCCTGGGCCGGCAGATCACCCCCGCCGAGATCCGGAAGATCCTGGACGACAACGGCCTGGTGGCCAGCGGGACGCACACCCAGATCAACGCGGCTACCTTCGAGCAGCAGCTCGACATCGCGCAGACGCTGGGCATGAAACACATCGGCACCGGCTCCGACCCGGCCAACAGCGCGTACCGCGCCGACTGGGACGCCGCCGCCGACCTGTGGAACGAGCTCGGCCGTACGGCCCGCAAGCGCGGCCTGAAGCTCTACACCCACAACCACGACGCCGCGTACGGCTTCCTGCTCGACGCCGGCCCGCTGGACGCCAACGGCAAACCCACCCGCTCCACCGGCACCCGCAAGCTCGAGTACTTCTTCACCAGGACCGACCCGCGGTACGTCTTCTTCGAAATGGACATCTACTGGGCGTACGTGGCCCGGTTCAAGCACCACACGTACACCGACGCCTGGGGCCGCGCCAAGAGCGACCTGTTCGACCCGATCCTCACCGTGGTGCCGCGCACCGACCGGTTCCCGCTGTTCCACGCCAAGGACGGCGACAAGCAGCCCACCCAGGCCAACGGGTACGTGATGACGCCGCTGGGCGACGGTGACATCAACTTCCAGCAGTTCTTCGAGGAGATCGGCAAGCAGGACTACCACCACGCCAACTGGGAGCAGGACACCGCTCCGGGCGGCGCCGCGAACCCCGGCCAGTCGCTGAACTTCGCCGAGGTGAGCTACCGCAACCTGTCCGAGCTGACCATCTACCGCCGATGAGGCGGCGATGGCTGGCCGCCGTCTCGGCCGCGGTCATCACGATCGGCCCGGCCACGGTGGCCCACGCGCATCCGGGGAAGCAGCAGCCCGACGTGCTCGTGTTCACCGAGACCGCCGGCGTCCGGCGCGACTCGATCGACAAGGGCGTCCGCACGATCAAGGACCTGGGCCGGCAGCACCGCTTCAGCGTGACGGTCAAGGCCGACTCGTCGGTCTTCACGGCCGCCGGACTGGCGAAGTACGAGGCTGTTGTCTTCCTCAACACCACCGGCGAGGTGCTGGACGCGGCCCAGAAGAGCGCCTTCGAGACGTACATCCGAAGCGGTAAAGGTTTTGTCGGCGTGCACAGCGCCGCCGAGACCGAGCCGAGCTGGACGTTCTACCAGGACCTGCTCGGCGCCGCCGCGACGGGGGCTTCCACCGCTCAGAAGACCGTGACGGTGGCCGACCGGGTCCACCCGTCGACGGCCTCGATCCCGCGCACGGGCAGCTACGACGAACAGTGGTACACGTTCGACAAGGACGTGACCGGGGTGTCGCACGTGCTGGCGAGCACCGACAAGCCGCTCTCCTGGTGCAAGGACTTCCGGGGCGGCCGGTCCTGGTACACGGGACTCGGGCACTCGGCACAGACGTACGGCAACCGCTCCTTCCAGAAACACCTGCTCGGCGGCATCCAGTGGGCGTCGGGTCAGGTGTCCGGCGACTGCGGCGCCACCGTGCGGAGCAACTACGAGAAGGTCACCCTCAACGACGAGCCGGGCGAACCGATGACTCTCGCGGTTCTGCCCGACGGGCGCGTGCTGCACAACACGCGCGGCGGCGAGGTACGCCTGTACGACCCGGCGTCCGGCCTGAGCCCGGTCATCGCCGAGATCCCGGTCTACCTCCACGACGAGGACGGCCTCCAGTCGGTCGCCGTCGACGCGGACTTCGCCCGGAACCGCTGGGTCTACATCTACTACGCGCCCAAGCTGGACACGCCGGTCGACAACCCGGCCACGCCCACTGTCAACGAGGGTGACGCACCGGTGACCAGCACCGACCCGACGGTCTGGGACAAGTTCAAGGGCTACAACCAGCTCTCCCGGGTCAAGCTGGTCGAGACGCCGGCGCCGCACCTCGACCTCAGCACCGAACAGCAGATCATGCGGGTGCCGGTCGACCGGGGCAACTGCTGCCACGTCGGCGGCGAGGTGAAGTTCGACGGCAAGGGCCTGCTCTACCTGGTCACCGGCGACGACACCAACGCCGGCGGCTCCGACGGCTTCACGCCGATCAACGAGTCGCCCACGCAGGGGCCGGCCTACGACGCCCAGCGCTCGGCGGCCAACACCAACGACCTGCGCGGCAAGGTGCTGCGCATCAAGGTCCGCGGCGACGGCTCGTACACCATCCCCTCGGGGAACCTCTTCCCGCCGGCTTCTTCTCCGCGGGACAAGACCCGTCCGGAGATCTTCCTGATGGGCGTGCGCAATCCGTTCCGCTTCGACGTGAGCAAGAGCGGTTATGTGTACGTGGGTGACTACTCCCCCGACTCCAAGGTGCCGAGCGCGGCCCGCGGGCCGGAAGGCACCGGCCGGTGGATCGCCACGAACAAGGCCGGCAACTACGGCTGGCCCTACTGCTACTCGCCGGACCTGCCCTACATCGACTTCGACTTCGTCACCCGGACGTCGGGGGCGGCCTTCAACTGCAAGACGCCGGTGAACGAGTCGCCGCGCAACACGGGCCTGCGCGATCTGCCGCCGGTTCGGCCGCCGACGCTGGCCTACACCTTCAACGCGGTCACCCCGTGCCCGTCGGCGTACCTGCGGGATCCGCCGGTGGCGTGCGGCAACGACTGGCCGGCGCTGGGCACCGGCGGGGTCGGGCCGATGGGCGGGCCGCAGTACTCGTACAACCGCAAGCTCGCCAACAACCTGAAGTTCCCCGAGTACTACGACGACACCGTGGTCTTCGGCGAGTTCACCCGCAACAAGCTGTTCGCGCTGCGCACCGACGGCCGGGACAAGCTGCTGGGCATCGAACCCATGCTGACCGGCTTCACCTGGGCCAACCCGATGGACATCGAGTTCGGCCCGGATGGGCAGCTGTACGTTCTGGAGTACGGCAACGGGTTCTTCCGGGCCAACCCGGAGGCCCAGCTGTCGACGGTGCGCTACGTGAAGGACGGCCGCTCGCCGGTCGCCCGGATCACGGCCACCCCGGTGTCGGGCCGGTCACCGCTCACGGTGCAGTTCTCGAGCGAGGGCACCGCCGACCCCGACCCGGGTGACACGATCACCCTGGCCTGGGACTTCGACGGCGACGGCACGACGGACTCCACGGCCGCCTCGCCGTCGTGGACGTACCAGGCGAACGGCACCTACAGCGCGCGCTTGACGGTCGCCGACAGCACCGGCCGTACGGCGGTGGCCACCCGAACCATCACGGTGGGCAACACGGCGCCGATCGTCGAGGTGGTCACCCCGGCCACCGGATCGTTCTTCAACTGGGGCGACGACGTGCCGTTCGAGGTGCGGGTCACCGACCCCGAGGACGGCCCGGTCGACTGCTCCAAGGTCGAGGTGAACCTGGTCATCGGCCACGACGAACACGGACACGGCATCAATTCGACGACCGGCTGTACGGGCACCCTGCCCAGCCCGGCCGACGGCGCCGACCACGCGGGCGGCTACCTGTTCCTCGGCGTGAGCGCGTCCTACACCGACGCGGGCGGCCTCGCGGCCACCGGGCAGGCGACCGTGCAGACATGGCGCCAGCAGGCCGAGAACGCCCAGGTGAAGAGCGCGGTGGCGATCGCCGCCACGAACGACACCGACGGCAGTGAGCACGTGACGGCCCTGGACAACAACGACTACATCGCCTTCCGCCCGATCGACCTGGCCGGCGTCACCTCGGTGACGCTCCGAACGGCCGGCGGCTCAGCGGCCACGGCCGGCCAGCTCCGGGCGTCGGTGGAGGTCAGAAGCGGCTCCCCCACCGGTGAGTTGCTGGCCACCCTGCCGGTGAACGCCACGGCGGGCAACGCCTACTGGTCGAGCCAGACGTTCCCGCTCTCGGGGGCGGCCGGCCAGCAGGAGCTCTACTTCGTCACCAAGTCCATAACCGGCGGCCCCACCACGAACCTCTTCAACCTGAACTGGATCGAGTTCGCCGCCTCATAGTCGTGGAGGGCAGGGACCGTCCGCCGAACCGGTCCCTGCCCATCCACTCAGTCTTCGGGGATCACCATGTCGAACATCGCGGGGCGCGGGACGTCGGGGTCGGGGCCGTTTCGTACACCGGTGTCCAGGGCGTCGATCTGAGCCATCTGGTCGGTGGTCAGCTCGAAGTCGAAGACGTCGAAATTCTCGGCGATGCGGCCCGGATTCGTCGACTTGGGGATGGCTGAGCGGCCGTGTTGCAGCTGCCAGCGGAGCATCACCTGGGCCGGCGTCTTGCCGTGGGCGGTGGCGATGGTGGCGATCGTCGGGTCCTGGAGGACGTTGCGGCGTTCCTCGCCCCAGCCGGGGTAGAACGTGATGCCGCCGATCGGGGACCAGGCCTGGGTGAGGATGCCGTGTTCGGCGTCGGCCTTCTGGACGTCGGGCTGGGCGAAGTACGGGTGCAGCTCGATCTGGTTGACCGCGGGGACGATGTCGGTGCGGGCCAGCAGCTCGTCGAGGTGGGCGCGCATGAAGTTACTGACGCCGATGGCCCGTACGCGGCCGTCGGACAGCAGTTTCTCCAAGGCCTTGTACGCGGCGATCGTGCGCTCGAAGCGGTCGGTGGCCGGCTGGTGCAGGATCAGCAGGTCCAGCCGGTCGACGCCGAGTTTGCGGGTGGCCTTGTCGAACGCGTGCAGCGTCTCGTCGTAGCCGTAGTCGCTCACCCACACCTTCGTCTCGATGAACACCTCGTCGCGCGGCAGCCCCGAGCGGCGCAGGCCCTCGCCGACCTGGCGCTCGTTGCGGTACGCGGCGGCCGTGTCGACATGCCGGTAGCCGGCCTTCAGCGCCGTCTCGACCGCGGCCGCGGTCTCCTCGGGCGGGCTCTGGAAGACACCGAGCCCGAGCGCGGGCATCGTCACACCGTTGTTGAGTACGAGTTCCTGAACCATGCCTCCGACGGTAGGCCGGGCCGGGCCGCTCAGAGGGGTAACGTCATAACCCCCTTGTTTTCGGCAATGGTGAAGTGGGCACCTCACGATCAACACATTGACGTACGAGGAGGCCCCCCACATGGCAGGCAACGAGCACGACGTCAACCGCAGCACCCGCTCCGGCCGGTTCGTGAAGGAGAGCACCGCCGAACGGCAGCCCGACACGACGACCACGGAGCACGTCGGCGGCGACAAGAGCGACGGCGACCACGAGGTGCACCGCAGCGCGAAGACCGGCCGCTTCGTCACCGGGACCACGGCCGAGCTGCACTCGTCGACGACGGAGACTCAGCGGGTCTGAGCTTTGAGCCAGTCGTGGGTCGGTGCGTCCGGGATGTGGGCGGGGCGGCCCACGGCGAACTCCTTGCGCAGCACGGGGACGATCTCGCCGAGGCGGTCGAGTTGGTGAAGGACCTCGGTGTGCGGGATGCCCATGCCGTCGAGGACGAACAGCTGGCGCTGGTAGTGGCCGGCGTAGTCGCGGAAGCCGAGGATCTGGTCGATCACCTGCTGCGGGCTGCCGACCGACAAGGGGGTCTGGCGGATCATCTCCTCCAGGGACGGCCCACCGCCGTACACCGGGGAATGGTCGAAATAAGGCCGGAACTCACGGAGCGCGTCCTGTGAGTTGTCCTTGACGTAGAACTGGCCGCCCAGGCCGACGATCGCGGTGTCGGCCGGGCCGTGGCCGTAGTGTTCGAAGCGCTCGCGGTAGAGGCGGATCATCCGGCCGGTGTGCGACGACGGCCAGAAGATGTTGTTGTGGAAGAAGCCGTCGCCGTAGTAGGCGGCCTGTTCGGCGATCTCGGTGCTGCGGATGGAGCCGTGCCAGACGAACGGCGGCACACCGTCGAGCGGCCGAGGCGTCGAGGTGAAGGCCTGCAGCGGCGTACGGAACTTGCCCTCCCAGTCGACGCTCTCCTCCCGCCACAGGCGCCGGATCAGCGCGTAGTTCTCGACGGTGAGCGGAATGCCGGCCCGGATGTCCTTGCCGAACCAGGGGTAGACGGGTCCGGTGTTGCCCCGCCCGAGCATGAGGTCGACCCGGCCGTCGGCCAGGTGCTGGAGCATGGCGTAATCCTCGGCGATCTTCACCGGGTCGTTGGTGGTGATGAGCGTCGTCGACGTGGACAGGATGATCCGGCTGGTCCGGGCCGCGACATACCCGAGCAGCGTCGTGGGCGACGACGCCACGAACGGCGGGTTGTGGTGCTCCCCGAACGCGAACACGTCGAGCCCGACCTCCTCGGCGTGCACGGCGTACTCGGTGATGCGCCGAAGGCGCTCGTGCTCACTGGGCGTCCGGCCGGACACCGGATCGCGCGCCAGATCGCCCACCCCGAAGATCCCGAACTGCATGACTCCACCTCACATCTAATTGACGTGTCAATCATGCATCTAATTGACACGTCAATCACAGCGATGTGCGTCACCTGCGGCGGGCGGTCAGTCCTCGAACTGCCACTGCTGCAGGGTGGACGTGTTGCACGGGGACATGACCCAAGCCTGGTCGCCCAGATCCGAGCCGTCGAGAGCCGTCAGGCACTTGTGGGTACCGATGTTCTCGATGCGGTAGAAGCTGACGCTGCCGACGGTGGCGGCCAGACGCACCGACCACTTCTGGGAGGTGCTCGACGGATTGTTGGTGTAGACCATCAGGCCCTGGAACACGTTGTTGACGACTTCGCTGTCCACGGTCAGCGCGTACTGGCTGGACGTCGCGGCGCTGCGGAACCGGGCGTACCCGTCAGCGTCGATCGTCTTGCTCCATTGCTGAATCTGCTGGTAGCTGGTGCCCGCGTAGCTGAAGCGGACGGCGTTGCCGTTGCCCAGGCCACTGGGCCAGAGGGCGAGAAGGCTGTTGGAGCGGGGCTTGATGCGGTACCAGCCGTCACCCGTGCCGGCGGCCTGGGCGGCACCGCCGGGGATCACCGTCAAAGCGAGAGCGAGAGCGGTCAGGGCGGCGAGGACGGACTTGCGTCGGAACAACAGGGGTCTCCGTTCGGCGTTGATCATATGCCGCCCACCCTACTTATTCATGCTCTTCCATGGAACTGGCGGCGCCAGGCTTGTATCGCGCGGTGAGCGCGTTGCCGATCGAGGCCAGGTGGTCCCGTACACGCGGAGGGCCGGTCACCTCCAGGTAGTCGACCAGCCCAGCCAGTTCACCAGCGAGTTTGTGTTCGTCGTGGCCGCGGATCACGACCTCGATGCGGCCGTCGGCCGTGGAACCTCCCACTTCGAGCCGGGCGCCGAACCCGATGCGGAGCACGTCTATCCCGTGGGGCGTGCACATCGCCCGGGCCTCGAGGGGTGTTCGCCGGCGTTCGACCTCGTCGGCGATCGCGCGCCAGCTCTCGGCGAGGTCGAAGTCGCCGGGCCGGTGCACCGGATCGGCCGTCGGGTCGGCGGACGACACGCGGTCGATCCGGAAGGTCCGCCGGCCCGTCTCGGTGGTGGCGACGAGGTACCACGACGGGCCTTTGGCGACGATGCCCAGCGGGTGGACGGTCCGCTCGGTTTCCGTGCCTTCGCGGTCGACGTAGCCGAGCCGGACCTGGACCCCGCGGATCGCCGCGTCCTGCAGCTCGTCGAGGAAGCGTGGCGGCCGGGCCTCGACCCGGCTCGACCCCCATAGTCGCGGGTCCATGACGAGCGACGACGCCGCCGCTTCGGCCTGCGCCCGGAACGGTTCCGGCAGGGCGTGGACGAGCTTGCGCAGCGCCGCTTTCAGGGCCGGCGTGGCGGACGAGGCCGGGCCGGCGGCCAGGAACAGGGCGCGCGCCTCGCCCGCGGTCAACCCGGACAGGTCGGTGCGGGCGCCACCCACGAGGCGCCACCCGCCGCCCCGGCCCTGCACCGAGTACACCGGCACGCCGGCCGTGCCCAGGGCGTCGAGGTCGCGGCGGGCGGTGCGCTCGGAGATCTCCAGCTCGCGGGCGACCTCGGCCGCGGTCACCTGCCCGCGATGTTGCAGCAGCAGGACGATGGCCATCAAACGGTCGGCTCGCACCCGGGCCACGCTTCCACCGAAACAGGTCAGGAGATGACCGGTTTCGGTCCGCAGGATGCCGGCATGACTTTTGATTTTCCCGAGCCCACCCGCGTTTCGGTGAACGGTGTGGAACTCGAGGTCTTCGAAGCCGGCCGGCGGAACGCGGGAAACCCCATCGTGCTCTGTCACGGCTGGCCGGAACACGCCTTCTCCTGGCGCTATCAGATGCCGGCTCTGGCCGCCGCGGGCTACCACGTGATCGTCCCGAACCAGCGAGGCTACGGAAACTCGTCCCGCCCGGCCGAGGTGACGGACTACGACATCGAGCATCTGTCGGGTGACCTCGTCGCCCTCCTCGATCATTACGGCTACGAGGAGGCCACCTTCGTCGGCCATGACTGGGGTGCGTTCGTCGTCTGGGGCCTGACCCTGCTGCACCCGAAACGGGTCAACGGCGTGGTGGCGCTGAGCGTGCCCTACCAGGAGCGCGGGGAGAGGCCCTGGATCGAGGCCATGGAGGCGGTGCTCGGCGCCGACTTCTACTTCGTCCATTTCAACCGGCAGCCGGGCGTCGCGGACGCCGTGTTCGGCGAGAACACGTACCGGTTCCTTCGAAACCTGTACCGGACGAACGTGCCGCCGAGCACTGCGTTGGTGAACCTCGCCAGGGCGGAAACCCCACTCGGTGACCCCGTCATGAGTGACAGCGAACTGGCCGTCTTCGTCTCCGCCTTCGAGTCGACCGGATTCACGGGCGGCATCAACTGGTACCGGAACCTGGACCGCAACTGGCGCCTGCTGGCGGACGTGGACCCGATCATCAGACAGCCCGCCCTCATGATCTACGGCAACCGCGACACGGTAGCGAGGGCGGAAAGACTGACGGATCTCGTGCCGAATGCGGAAGTGGTCAGCCTGGACTGCGGCCATTGGATCCAGCAGGAGAAGCCGCGCGAAACGACCGAGGCCATCCTGAAGTGGCTGGCCTAGCGGGAACGCCCCGGGCGGTTTCGCCCGGGGCGTTCCGCGCCGTCAGTTGCGGGTGATGGTGAACTGGGAGCCGGGCTGGATCACCACGTCTCCGGTGGCGGAATTGGTGATGGTCACGTTGGTCAGGGTGGCGTTTCCCCGGGCGCCGCTCATGGCCAGGATGCCGGCGCCGTTGTTGGACTTGTCGATGCGGACGTTGGTGACGGCCACGTTCGGCATGTTGCCGCCGCCTGTCTTGAACTGGATGCCGTCGTACGTGGAATCCAGGATCTCGGTGTCCCGGATGGTGACGCCGGGGATGTCCTTCGACGCCGGGAACAGGGTGATGGCGCCGAATTCCTGGTCCTCGTTCCAGAAGACGCCGCCGGCGCGCTGCAGGCTGTTGTTGGCGATCAGCGTGGTGCCGCTGAACGGCAGCGGGTCGTGGTCGGTGGCCAGCATGATGCCGGGGTAGTTCATCGTGTCGGCGATGATGTTGTTCTCGATGGAGTTGCCGAAGCCGCCGTAGATGGCGGCGCCGTTCGCCCGCCACGGCAACTGGATCGTGTTGTTCACGAAGTGGTTGTTCGAGGCCACGTCGACCGACGTGTCCTTGACCCTCGGGTTGGCCCACACGGCCAGCGCGTCGTCGCCGTTGGTGCGGAACGACGAGTTGTAGACCCGCGAGTTTCGGGTGCCGTTGCTGAAGTTGATGCCGTCGGCGTACGTGTCGCGGATGCGCATGCCGGTGAATTCGACGTTGTCGCCCGGGTTCCAGTAGGCCGGCGTGTCCGAGTAGTCGCGGCCCACCCAGGCGCCGACGTTCGTGTGCTCGATCCAGACGTTGCTGATCTTCGTGTTCTTGCCGAGGCGGCCGTTGATGCCGTGGCCGCGGTTGGCCCGGTTCGTGGTCATGCCGAAGATGGCCAGGTCGGAGATCTGCGTGTTGTCGTCGATGTCGAAGCCGACGTTGCCCTCGTGCGGGTGGTTGATGTTGCCGACCACGTTCTGCGGTTCCGTGTTCGTGTACAGCTGGGTGTGCCACATGCCCGCCCCGCGGATGACCACGTTGCGCAGGCCCTTCTGGTTCCACTGGCCACGGGCCGGGTCCGGCGAGAGGATCTTCTGCTCCTGGCGCCACTGGCCGGCCGGGATCCACACGCAGCCGATGACGCCGTTCTCGTCGTCGGTGACCGCGCGCTGGATCGCCGCGGTGTCGTCGAGCCCGTCGTTCGGCACGGCGCCGTACGAGGTGATCGACGTGCAGCCGGCGGGCTGGGACAGGGCCGGCGCGACCTGCTCGAGGTCGATCAGGTCGATCACGTAGAACGCGGCCGTGTCACCGGCGTCGCGCTGCAATTTGAAGCGGGTGCCGGCCGGGTACGACTGCGACAGCAGCGCGTGCGACTCGTCGAAGAGCCGGCGCGCGTCCGCCGACGGCGTGTTCGACAGCGATTCCGTGTCGTCCGACGTGCCGTACAGCCAGCTGTTGCGCGACGACAGGGTCAGTTTCTGCACGAACTGGTCGTTCGCGTAGAGGCTGATCGTCGCCGACTGCCCGCCGCCGCCCGGCGCGTCCGGAATGGAGTTGCGCACGACTATCGAGTTGGCCTGGATGGCCGAGGTGACCTGCACGTACTGGCCGGTCGCGGTGAGCCGCACCGATTTGCGCCCGGACGATTCGGTGCCGAAGTTGGTGTGACCGAACGTCCGCTTCGCGTCCGCCTCGACCAGCGTTCCCGAGTAGGTTCCGCTTTCCGCCTCGTACGAGACGTAGGGCACAGCCGCTCCGCGGCCCACGACAATCGATTGGGTACGCGTGTTGTTGTTCTCGTTCGTCTCGGCGACCACGTTCGTCGCGTCGGCCGTGGCCGTGATCGTGGCCCCGCCGCTGGTCGCCGTCCACGGGCCGGCCGTCACCGTGACGGTCGCCCCGGCCGCGATCGCGCCGGTGTTCACGTTCAGCGTCGTGCTGCCCACCGCCACGCGGGTGACGGAGGCCGCCGCCGAACTCGTACCCCTGTTGTTGACCGCGACCGAGAAGCTCACCGGCGCGCCCACCGCGGGGTTGGCCGGTGTCGGCGTCACGCCGGTGACCTGCAGGTCGGGACCCGGCGCCTGGGCCACGACGAGCGGCGCCGACGCGGTCAGGGTGTTGTTGTCGTTGCTCAGCTCGGCCACCGTGTCGGCCGGGTCGACGACCGCCGACACCTGGTAGCTGCCCTGGGCCCAGCGTCCCGCGCCGACCTGGACGGTCGCCGTCGCGCCGGCCGCGAGCGCTCCCACGGTCGCGCTTCCCACGACATTTCCATTGAGCCGTACGTCGAGTGAGGTCGCTCCCGAGGCCGCGGATCCCGCGTTGCGGACCGTGGCCGAGACGGTGACCGCGGTGGCCTCGTCCGGCGACGCGGGCGACCAGGTCACGGAGGTGACCGTCAGGTCCGGGTTGGGCGCCCAGGACCCGAGGACCTGCAGCTCGGCGACCTGGCCGCCGGGCGCGCCGCTGTTGGTGAAGAACTGGAGCTGAAGGTCGGCGACGCGGCCGGTGACCGGGATGGTCACGGTGTTTCCGCTGGCGAACGCGTAGTCGGCGCGGGCCTTGAGCGACGTGTAGCCGGAGGCGCCCTGCGCGCGGCCGAGGACCTGGATGCCCTGGGTGCGCGGCCCCCAGGCCGAGTCCGGGTTGAGCTTCACGACGACGCCGGTGACGTCGGCGTTGGCGCCGAGCCGCGTGGTCAGCGTGGCCGGGAAGCCGTTGGACTCCCAGTACGTGGCGAGGTTGTTGTCGTTGGCGTTGGGCGCGGTGAACGAGAACACCGAGCTCGAGGCCTCCATGGCCTTGCCGGCGGCGAGGTTGACGCCGGCCGGCGGGTCGGGATCCGGAGTGGTGCCCGTGACGCCGTAGATCTCCAGTTCGGACAGTTGGGCCGCGGGCCAGCCGGTGTTGGCGGTGATGGTGACCCGGACGTACCGGACGGTGGCCGCCGTGAAGTCGATGGTGACGGCATTGCCCGAAGCGGGGTTGAAGGTACGGCCGGTCGAGGCTGATAAATCGGACCAGGTGCCGCTGTTGGCGCTGCCCTGCACGCTGAGGGTCTGCGTGCGCGTGGCCCAGGCCGCGGCCGGTGGCAGCTTGAGCTTGACCTGGTCGATGGCGGTGGCGGCGCCCAGGTCGACCTGCACCCAGTGCGGGAAGGCGTTGTTCGGCCCCTCCCAGTAGGTGTCGGCGTTGCCGTCGTTGACGTTCGAGGCCGCGTACGGCCCGTTGACCGCGCTGGCCGACGCGGACTTGCCGGCGGCCAGGTTGGCCCCGCCGGCGGCGTGGGCCGTTCCAGGGGAGAGTCCGGCGGCGACCAGGCAGGCCACCGCAATGCTGGCGAACAGTCTCATGCTGCCCTCTGTTCCAGACCGGGGGATGGGGGTCTGCTCCGAAGATTCGGCCGAACATGGGGAAATTTCGTGGAGCCTGCCGAGTTTTTTCGTGAGCAGGCATTCAAGGTTTCAGATATGTGACTAGTTCGTCAACGGGTGCGGGAACGACACCTGAACCCGGAGGCCGTCGTGGCCGGTCGAGGAGGCGGCGATGACGCCGTCGTGGGCGCGGGTGATCGAGCGGGCGATGGACAGCCCGAGCCCGGCGCCGCCGCTGTGGTCGATGCGGGCGCCGTGCAGCCGGCGGAACGGCTCGAACAGCGCCGAGACCTCGCTCGGCGGCACGTCGTCGCCCGTGTTCGCGACGACCAGGGCGGGATCGTCCCCCACCCGTACGTCAATCGTCCCGCCCTCGCGGTTGTACTTGATCGCGTTCTGGACGAGGTTGGTGATCAGGCGCTCCAGCAGAACCCGCTCACCCTCGACCACCCGCGGGCTCAGCTCGCTGGTGATCGTCAGGCCCGCCTCGGCCGCCCGCGACCGGTGGGATTCGAGCACCTCGGCGGTGATCTCGTCGAGCCGCAGTGGGGTGCGGGCCAGCAGGCCCCGGTCGCTCTCGCTGAGCACCAGCAGGCCCTCGATCAGGCGCTCGTTGCGCTCGTTGGTCTCCAGCAGCTGGGCCGTGATCAGCGACAACTGGTCCTCGCTGAGGGTGCGGGCCATACCGACCTCGATCAGCGTCCGCTGCACGGCGAGCGGGGTGCGCAGCTCATGGGAGGCGTCCGCGGCGAAGCGCCGCTGCGCCTCGTAGCCGACGGCGATCCGGTCCATCATCTCGTCGATCGCCCGGCCGAGCCGGCCCACCTCGTCCTTCGCCTCGGGGCGCAGCCGGTAGCCGAGGTTCTGCGGGCCCACGTTCGCGATCACGGGCACGAGGTCTTTGAGCGGGGCCAGACACCACCGTACGACCGGAAAGCAGGCACCCAGAAGCGCGACCAGCACGACGCCCTCGCTGAGAATCAGCGGGGCGCTGGGGTGATGGAACAGCTGCCGGCAGACCTCCGACGGGCTGTCCGGGCTGGGCGCGACACACCAGGACGGCCCGAAGTCGTACCACAACCGCAGCAGCTGCTCGGCCAGCGCGCGGGTGAACAGGGAGGCGACGAGGACGAGCGCGCAGAGCGCGAGCACTCTACGGCGGATCATGAACCGAGTCGGTATCCCGCGCGCGGCACGGTGTGGATCACCGGCGGATCGCCCAGCTTGCGCCGCAGCGTCATCACGGTCATCCGCACGGTGTTGGTGAACGGGTCGGCGTGCTCGTCCCAGGCCTGCTCCAGCAGGTCCTCGGCGCTGACCACCCGCCCGCCGGCGCGCAGCAGGACGTGCAGCACGGCGAACTCCTTGGGCGAGAGCGACAGGATCCGCCCGTCGCGGCCGGCCGTGTGCCGGGCGACGTCCAGCACCACGCCGTCCTGTTCCAGGACAGGCGGAAGGGCGGGTCCCGTACGCCTCGACAGCGCCTGCAGCCGAGCGACCAGCTCGGCGAACGCGAACGGCTTGGTCAGGTAGTCGTCGGCGCCCAGGCCCAGCCCCTCGACCCGGTCGCGGATGCCGGCCGCGGCGGTCAGCAGCAGAACCCGGGTCGGCTGCTCCTGCTGCCCGATCCAGCGGCACACCTCGTCGCCCGTACGCCCCGGCATGTCCCGGTCGAGCACGGCCACGTCGTAGCGGTTGACGCCCAGCCGCTCGATCGCCGCCTCGCCGTCGTAGACCACGTCGACGGCCATCGCCAGCCGGCGCAACCCCTCGGCCACGGTGTCGGCCAACACCCGTTCGTCCTCCGCCACCAGCACTCGCACCGCGTCACGCTCGCATAACTCGTATAAAGGATCCATAAGGGCGCTGCTGACGCCCGCCGAACCGCCCGGTCACCACCATCGTCTCCTGTGTTGAGATTTCTTTCCGTGGTCTTCGCCGCTTTGATGATCATCTGTCCGGCTTCGCCGGCGGCGGCGATCGCGTACGGCGAAAACGCGCGGGACGGCGCCTACCCCTTCGCGGTGCTGCTGACCATGAAGGGCCTGCCCACCACCGACGGCGGCAGCCGGGACAGCTCCTGCTCGGGCGCGCTCGTCGCGGAACGCTGGGTGATCACCGCCGGGCACTGCTTCCACGACGCCGACGGCAAGCGGGTCGGCCGCCCGGTCGCCGAGAAGACCGTCGCGACGATCGGCCGCGTCCAGGTCAACGGGCGCGGCGGCCACGAGGTCGAGGTCGTCGCGGTCCGCCAGTCCGGCACCCACGACGTGGCCCTGGCCGAGCTGGCCGCCCCGGTCACCGGCATCACCCCGCTGCGCCTGGCGACGACACCGCCGGCCGCGGGCGAGACGGTCCGCCTCACCGGTTTCGGCCTGACGGCCCGAGACGGTGAGTACGTGCCGGTGTCGCGCCTGCAGACGGGCCGCTTCCGCGTCGACCACGTCGGCGACTCCCTGCTCGAGACGACCGGGATCGCCCCGCACGACGAGACGAGCCCGTGCCCGCACGACTCCGGCGGCCCGTACTTCCGCGAACGCAAGGGCGAGGACCCCGTACTGGTCGCGGTCGTCAGCTCCGGCCCCGGCTGCCCGCACAACGGCCCTGACTACAGCGCCCGCATCGACAACATCACCAGCTGGATCACCACCACGATCACCACGGACCCGGCGGGTTTCCCGCTCGGCTGGACGATCGCGGGCGCCCTGGCCGCCGCCGGCGCCGTCATCCTCTGGGCTTTGCGCCGTCGTCTACGTTCGTGACTTGTGGAGCCCGTCATCTCACTCGGTCCCGGTGACGACCTCAAGCTGGTCGTCGGCCTCGGCGTTGTCGACCTTCACGTCGGCACCCATCGCTATCGCGCCCACTACGAGGACGGCGACGGTCTCGCCGAGGCGCTGGGAACCGTCCAGGACGAGCTGACGGCGGGGCGGGCCGTCACCGACCTCAACGCCTTCCTCGAACCGCTGGTCGGCCGCAAGCCCTTCGCCGAGGTTCCGCCGTCCTGGCTGCGCCGAAAATTCATGTCACGATGAGGGCCCGCCCGGACATGGGATGAGCGTGAGCCCCGGTATCGAACACGAGGAACGTTTCCGGCGCGTCTACAGCGCGAACTTCGAGGCGCTCCTGGCGTACGCCGTGCGGCGCGTCGAGCAGCCGTCGGACGCCGCCGACGTGGTCGCCGAGACCTTCCTGGTCGCCTGGCGCCGCCAGGACGAGATGCCCACCGGCGAAGAGACGAGGCTTTGGTTGTACGGCGTGGCCCGCCGCGTCCTGTCCAACCACCACCGGGGCGGCGTCCGCCGAGCCCGCCTCGGCGACCTGCTGCGGCAGCGGCTCACCCCGGCCGCCGCGGCCGACCCGGGCACCGAGGTGCCGGAACGGCTCGCGGTGCGGGCCGCCCTGGCCCGGCTCAGCACGCTCGACCGTGAGGTGCTGACCCTGACCATCTGGGAGGGGCTGCAGCCGCGCGAGGCGGCCACCGTGCTGCAGGTGAGCCCCGAGACCGTCCGCACGCGACTCTCGAGGGCGCGGGCGAGAATGCGCGACCTTCTCGGTAACGACCGGCGCGCCGCCGGACATGTGCTCGACGTCCTGACCGCATCGACCCCCGAGGAGGCCTGAGAATGTCCGACGAACAGCTCGACCGGCTGGTTCGCGACGCCGACCCGTACCGGCGCGACACGACCGGCACCTTCGACGGGGCCGAGCACGCGCTCCTGGAGGAGATCATGTCCGAGCCCGTCCGCAAGGCGCCACGCTGGCGCGGCCTGGCCACCGCGATGGCCACCGCGGCCGCCGTCACGGGTGTCCTGGTGGCATCCGCCGTGATCCGCGACCGGCCGGAGAGCGGACAGGCCGCTCCCGCCGTGACCCAGTCGGCCGCGGTGCCGTTCCAGGCGGCATCCGCCGAGAACTTCCCCCGCCTGCTGATCGACCAGCCCGGCTGGAGGGCCACGAACGTCTACGGCTTCGCCGGCCCGGACGGCACCATCGCCTTCAAGGACGGCGACGGCCGCGGGTTCGAGATGAACTGGTACCCCGCCGAGGAGTACAGCGGCTTCTACAAAGACCGGCTCGCCGTCAGCCCGCCCGTGCCGGCGGTGGTCGACAGCTGGAAGGGTGCCCGGTTCACGTACAGCAAGAACCGCTTCGCCATCATGCTCGAACCGCGCGCGGGCGTCTTCGTCGAACTGGGCACGGCCGAGGGCGACTGGGACCTGGCCGGCTTCAACAAGGTGGTCGCCGCCATCAAGCGCGCCGACGTGGAAACCTGGCTGAAGGCCCTCCCGCCCGAGATCGTCACGCCCGGCAAGGAGGACGAGGTGGCCAGGACGATGCTGGCCGACATCCCGCTCCCGCCCGGCTTCGACACGGCGACGCTGGCCGGCTTCGGCGCCAACGACCGCTACCAGTTCGGCGCCAGGGTGACCGGCCACATCACCTGCGCCTGGATCGCCGAGTGGAAACGCGCCAGCCTGGCCGGCGACACGGCGGCCGAGAAGAAGGCCACCGACGCGCTGCGCGGCAGCCACAAGTGGAAGACCCTCCACGACATGAACGCCGAGGGCGACTACCCCGAGGCCGTCTGGGAGTACGCCGACCGCACCGTGGCCGGCGACCCCCCGACCGAGCAGGAGGTCGACCAGGGCCTCGGCTGCTCCTGATCCCCAACCCCTGACCAGGGCCGGGGGCGCATCGCCGCGGCGGCGACATCGTCGCCGCCGCGGTGTCGCCTCCGGCCCTGTTCTTCGGCTAGCCCGGAAACTGGTACCCGCCGACCGGCGACATCCCCGTCCACGGGACGCCTTCCACGGAGCCGCAGCACGGCCCTGGCCCGCTCGAACTGCCAATGGGAAGACATCGACGCATCGCCGTCGTCGGCACTGTCGGCCGGACGGGCGTCCGGCGATCGTGCTGTGGCGGTCGGTGTTCGAGTGCCGGTCCACCCACGGGACGGACGGCGGGTGGGTGGGCGCCTGAACTGCGGTTTCTGGTGCAAGACGTCGATGTTTGGCTATAACGGACAAATTGTGTGCTGATCTGCCCGAAATCTCCCTAAGACTCCCCGGACGTTGTTGGGCGCTCGGGGGAGGCTGTGGGTTTTGCAGGGTCGCGTCAAGGTGCCCGTACATCCCGCGCTCTCCGGTGAGACGGTCACGCTCGCCGGGCGGTATGACTATCCGGCGTACAGCCTGCTGGCGGGAGCGCCGGTGTCGGCGGCGGAGGCCGGTGGGCGGATTCGGATGCGGCGGCTCGCCCGGCGGCGGCCGCTGACGACGCTGGCCATCACCGTGCTGGCGTTCGCGTTTGAGACGACTTTCTTCTTCTGGCTTGTGTCGTCCATCGAGCTGCCTGATCGGGGTATGCGGCCGTGGCTGTTCGGGGCCACCCTTGTGATGATCGTGGCGACCGCCCTGATCGAGCTGTTTCGGCTGGTCAATGTGGTCACGCTGTGTTTGGCGACGTTATGGGCCCGTGATCCGCAGCCGGTGGTGCCGCCGGCCGGTCTCAAGGTGGCCTTTCTGACCACGATCGTGCCGGGCAAGGAACCGATCGAGATGGTCGAGCGGACGCTCTGGGCGGCGCGGCAGGTTCGGCACCCGGGGCCGTACGAGGTGTGGCTGCTCGACGAGGGCGATGACGACGACGTGCGGGGAATGTGCGCGCGGATCGGGGTGCGCCATTTCTCGCGGAAGGGCGTCGCGGCGTACAACACCGAATCGGGTCCGTTCAAGGCGCGCACCAAGCACGGCAACTACAACGCCTGGGTGGATCGGCACGGGGACGCGTACGACGTCTTCGTCTCGGTCGATCCGGACCATGTGCCGCTGCCCAATTTCTGTGAGCGGCTGCTCGGCTACTTCCACGACGAGGATGTGGCCTTCGTCGTCGGGCCGCAGATCTACGGCAACTACGACAACGTGGTCACCCGCTGGGCCGAGTCGCAGCAGTACCTTTTCCATTCGCTGCTCCAGCGGGCCGGCAACAAGCACGGCATCGCGATGCTCGTGGGCACCAACAACGCCGTACGCATCAAGGCCCTGAAAGCAATCGGCGGTCTGCAGGACTCGATCACCGAGGACATGGCGACCAGTCTGGCCGTGCACGCCGCCAAGAATGAGAAGACCGGCAAGCGGTGGCGGTCGGTGTACACGCCCGATGTGCTGGCGGTCGGTGAGGGGCCGTCGTCCTGGACCGACTATTTCAGCCAGCAGCACCGGTGGTCGCGCGGCACCGACGAAGTGGTGGTGACGAAGTTCGGGCGGCTCGTGTGGCGGCTCGGGTTCAAGCGCAGCGTGCACTACGGGCTGCTGATGTCGTACTACCCGCTGACCGCGCTGGCCTGGGTGCTCGGCGCGGTGAACGCCACCTGCTATCTGATTCTCGGGGCCAAGGGCGTGCAGGTGCCGCACGAGGTGTGGCTGATGCTGTACGCGGACGCCGCCCTCTTCCAGGTGGGGCTTTACGTCTTCAACCGGCGGCACAACGTCTCGCCGCACGAGGTGGCCGGGTCGTCGGGGCTGACCGGCATGATCGCGTCGACGCTGTGCGCACCGGTCTATGTGAGCTCGTATGTGGGCGCCGTGCTGCGCCGCCGGGCCGGGTTCGTCGTTACTCCCAAGGGCGATTCGACCAGCCCCGACCGGCTGAGCACCTTTCGGCACGGGCTGGTGTGGGCGGCCTTCTACGCCGTCCTGCTGGCCAGCGCGCCGATCGGACATCACGTCAACGGCGCGATGTGGCTCTGGCCGAGTTTGAACCTGGCCATTTGCCTGGCCCCCACGGCAATCTGGCTCATAACAAGGAAGCGATAAGTGAATCCCCGACCCAGACCGACCCTTACCCGGCGCCTGCTGAGCTATCTGATAACGCTGGTGGTGCTGGGGTTCGTCGTCGCGGTGAACCGGCCGATGATGGCCGCCGCGAATCAGGCCTATCGCGAGTTCACCATCAACCGGCAGTCCTACAAGGAGAAGTACGGCCACTGGTCGCGCCTGCACGTGCCGGACAGTTTCCGGGTGAACGCGATCCACGCCGCGCTGCTGCACACCGGCAAGGTGCTGATCATCGCGGGCAGCGGCAACAACCGGGAGGCGTTCGAGGCCGGCACGTTCCGGACCGTCCTGTTCGACCCGGCCACCGACCGGTTCACCGAGGTGCCGACGCCGACCGACGTGTTCTGCGCGGGACACACGTTCCTCGGCAACGGCAACGTGCTCGTGGCGGGCGGGACCAAGTCGTACGAACGCCTGGAGAAGGACATCACGCACGCCGCCGGCGTGATGAAGTTGAAGAACGAGTCGCCGAACGGCGGGCCGCGCACCTTCCGCAAGGGAACGACGCTGCTCAGCGCCGACAACACGAGATATCGGACACGCGCCGACGTGGTGCTGAATCCGGCGACGGCCATGAAGCACGGCGATCAAACCATGATCCACGCTTCCGAGGTCGAGGTCTGGGTCGACGCGGAGAAGCCCGGGGACGGGCCGATCGTCCGCAAGCCGGCTCAATACCGGGTGGAGGGGCTGACCGGCGACGACCAGCGCAACATCTACGGCCTGGCCGACAAGATCACCCGGGAGAAGCAGGAGTACGGCGGTGACAAGACCGCGTACGAATTCGACCCCACCACCGAGCGGTACGTGCGCGTCGGCGACATGGTCAAGCACCGCTGGTACCCGACCCTGACCGAGATGCCGGACGGCAACGTCCTCGCCGTCTCCGGCCTCGATGAGTTCGGCCGGCTGCTGCCCGGCGACAACGAGCGCTACCTGGTCGACCGCCGGCAGTGGGAGGCCGCCCCCGGGCTCAAGCGCCAGTTCCCCACCTACCCGGCCTTCCACATCATGGACGACGGACGGCTCTTCTACTCCGGGTCCAACTCGGGCTACGGCTCCGACAAGATCGGCCGTACGCCGGGAATCTGGGATTTGACCGATAATTCCTTCACCCCGACGCCCGGCCTGCGGAATCCCCGGATGACCGAGACCAGCTCGTCCGTGCTGTTGCCGCCGGCGCAGGAGCAGAAGGTGATGATCTTCGGCGGGGGCGCGGTCGGCGAGTCGCCGGTCTCCACCGCGCGCACCGACATCATCGACCTGAACGCGCCCCGTCCGGCCTACCGGCCCGGGCCCGACCTGCCCAAACCGGTGCGCTACCTGAACGCCGTGATCCTGCCCGACGACGGCGTCTTCACCACCGGCGGCTCGTCGGGCTACCGCGGCGGGCCGTACCGGGGCGAGGCGCGCTCCGACCTGTTCAACTCGCAGATCTACCGGCCGCGGGCGAACCGGTTCGAGAAGGCGGCCGACTCCACGGTCGGCCGCAACTACCACTCCGAGGCCATCCTGCTCCCGGACGGCCGGGTGATCACCCTGGGCAGCGACCCGCTGTACGACGAGACCGGGCGCAACCCCGGCTCGTTCGAGAAGCGCATCGAGGTCTACAGCCCGCCGTACCTGTTCAAGAAGGGCGACCGCCCGACCATCACGAGCGGTCCGCGGGAGGTCTCGCACGGCTCGGTCATCCACTTCCCGACCCCCGACGCGGGGCGCGCCGTCTCGGCCCGGCTGATCCGGCCGAGCGCGGTCACCCACGTGCTCGACGTCGACCAGCGCTCGGTGGCGCTGCCGCTGCTCCGCCGGCCGCACGGGGTCACCTTGACCTTCCCCAAGCGCGACGGCGTGATGCCGTCCGGCTGGTACATGCTGTTCCTCGTCGACGACCGGGGTGTGCCGTCGGTGGGCCGGTGGGTGAGGGTCCGGTGAAGCGCCGCTACCTCCTGCTGACGGCCGCCGCGCTGGTCGCCGCCGGCATCGCCGCTCCGGTCGCCATAAGCGCCAGCGAGAAGAAGGAGACGCCGGCGCCCCCCGAAGAGGCCTGGGACGGCCGTCTCACCGGCCAAGGACTCTACGTCGATCCCAACGGCGCCGCCGCCGATCAGGTCCGCGCGTGGGAGGCGGCCGGCCGCACGAGGGACGCCGCGATCATGCGGCGCATCGCCGACCGGCCGACGGCGACCTGGTTCGCCGACGAGTCGACCGGAAATGCGGCGCGGGCCCGGCAGCTCGTCACCGACGCCGGCCGGGCCGGCAAGCTGCCGATCCTCACGCTGTACCACATCCCGAACCGGGACTGCTCCGGTCATTCGGCGGGCGGCGCGGCCACCGCGGTCGCCTATCGCCGGTGGGTCGACGCGCTGGCCGCGGCGATCCGCGGGCATCGCTCGGTGGTGGTGCTGGAGCCCGACGCGGTCGCGCAGACCGTGCGCGGCTGCCTCGACGCCAAGGCCGCGACCGAACGGTTCGCGCTGCTCACGCACGCCGTGACGGTGCTGCGGGCCAACCCGGGCACGCTGGTCTATGTGGACGCGGGCAACCCGACGTGGATCCGCAAGCCGGCCCAGATGGCCGCCGCCCTGCGCCGGGCCGGCATCCAGCGGGCCAGCGGCTTCGCCCTCAACGTGGCCAACTTCGAACGGACCGCCGACAACGTCCGGTACGGCACGGCACTGTCCCGCCAGCTCGGCGGCACCCACTTCGTCGTCGACACCAGCCGCAACGGCAACGGCCCGGCCACGGTGGGCGCGGGCGACCGCCACTGGTGCAACCCGCCCGGCCGCAAGCTGGGCGAGGCGCCGACGACCCGCACCGGGCTCACGCTCGTCGACGCGTACCTGTGGGTGAAGAGACCGGGCGAGTCCGACGGCGCCTGCTCCCCCGGCGCCCCGCCGGCCGGACAGTGGTGGCCCGAATACGCGCTGACGCTGGCATCATGACGGCGTGACGCTGATCGACCTCGTGCCGCCGGAAGTGGTGATCGTCGAGGCCTTCGGCGACCTCCCCGGCGAAGAACCGTTCCCCGGTGAGGAACAACTGATCGCGCGGGCCACCGAGGGGCGGCGCCGCGAGTTCATCACCGGCCGTGGGGGGGCCCCCCCCGCGGGGGGGGGGGGGGGGGGGGGCCCCCCCCCCCCCCGCCCCCCCCCCCCCCCCCCCCACCCCCCCCCCCGCCGGGGCCCCCCCCCCCCCGCGCGCGGCGCCCGCGCCGGAGAGA
>NZ_JBICTW010000002.1:230078-487426 GCF_043197815.1 Actinoplanes sp. NPDC048988
GCGGCCTCTCCCGGTCCCGTGTGGTTCAACACGGGCGCCCGGGGCCCCGGGGGGGGGGCGGCCGCTCCGACCCCCCGGCCCGCGGCCGCCCCGGGGGGGCGCGCCCACGGCTCGGCTTCCCGCCGGCGCCCATCCTGACCGGCCCGCGACGGCAGCCGCTGTGGCCGGCCGGGGTGGTCGGCAGCATCACGCACTGCGCCGGCTACCGGGCGGCGGCGGTGGCCCGGGCCGGTGACATCGCGTCGGTGGGCATCGACGGCGAGCCGCACGCGGCGCTGCCACCCGAAGTCGTTCCGGGCGTCACGCTGCCCGCCGAACGCGAGATGCTGGCCGGGCTCGGCGGCGACCTCCACTGGGACCGGCTGCTGTTCAGCGCCAAGGAGTCCATCTACAAGGCGTGGTTCCCGCTGACCGAGCGCTGGCTCGGCTTCGACGAGTGCGTCCTGACCATCGACCCGGCCGCGCGGACGTTCACCGGCCGGCCGCTCGTCGACTCCCCGCTCCCCGAGTTCCACGGCCGCTTCACGGTCGAGCACGACCTGGTCCTGACCGCGGTGACGGTAGGGTCGCGGCCGTGATCGCGGTGCAGTGCTCGCGTTTCGGCGGGCCCGAAGTCCTGGAACTGGCCGACGTGGCCGAGCCGGTGGCCGGCGCGGGGCAGCTGCTGGTCGAGGTCAGCGCGGCCGGGCTGAACTTCGCCGACACCGGCCGGATCGCCGGGAGCTACCAGCCCACGCCCGCGCTGCCGTTCGTGCCGGGAACCGAGGTGATCGGGCGCACCGGCGACGGCCGGCGGGTCATGGCGACCACATTCGACGGTGGCGGCTTCGCCGAGCGCGCGGTCGTGGCCGCGGCCGACGCCGTCGACGTGCCCGACGGGGTCGGTGACGCCGAGGCACTGGCGCTGCTGGTGCAGGGCCTGACCGCCTGGCACGTGCTGCGCAACAGCGCCCGCCTCGCGCCCGGCGAGACCGTCGTCGTCAACGCCGCGGCCGGCGGGGTCGGTTCGCTCGCCGTCCAGCTCGCCCGGCACTTCGGCGCCGGCCGCGTCATCGGCACGGCCTCCACCCAGGCCAAACGCGATCTGGTGGTCGCGCTGGCAGCGGACGTCGCGGTTCCTTCAGACGCTTGCGGGTACGCCGAGAGGGTCGTCGAAGCCAACGGCGGCCGCCCCGTGGACGTCGTGCTCGACTCGGTCGGCGGCCGGGTGTTCAGCGCCGGGCTCGACGCGCTCGGGAACTTCGGCCGGCTCGTGACCTTCGGCAACGCGTCACGGGAGGGCCGCCCGCCGGTCGACCCGGGCGTGCTGGCCGACCGGAACCTGGCGGTCGCCGGCTTCTGGCTGCGGCCGGCGCTGACCGTGCCCGGCGCCTACCGCGAGCCGCTGGCCGAGATGCTCGGCCTCGTGGCGGCCGGCCGGCTCCGGCCGCTCGTCGAGGCCACCTATCCGATGACCGACGTGCGCCGGGCCGTCGACGACCTGCTCGCCCGCCGCACCACCGGCAAGATCACGGTGAGGCCGCCCGGCGGGCGTTGACGAGCCGGGCCGGCCGCCCTCGGGACGGGCTGATCCGGCGCTCCACCCGCCGTCGCGTTTTGCGCTGGTCTGTCGGGGAATTCCGACGTCATGCAGCCGAACAGTCCGACCGAACCCCTTCCCATCGCCCGGGTGAACGTGGGCATGACCGTCGTCGACGCGACCGGCGACGAGGTCGGCTCCGTGACCGCCGTCCAGATGCCGGGCACCGACGTACGGCCCGACACGGTGGCCGGAGTAGCCGAGAGCCTGGTCGCCACGGGCTACCTGCGTATCGACGGCACCGGCCTGCTCTCCAACGACGTGTACGCGGGCGGCGACCAGATCGCCGACAGCGTCGAGGGCGAGCCGGCCGTGGTCAACCTGCGCGTGCCGCGCGACGAACTCCACCGCGCGGCGAGCTGAGCCGCCTCGGCGGCGCCTACGCGCTCCAGGGCGGCGCGCTCCCCCTGGATCGTTCGACGACGTCGCCGAGGCCCTACCGCGGGTACCGTGTCAGGAATGCGCGTTCTTGTGGTGGGTGGGCACGGAAAGGTGGCGCGGCTTCTGCTGCCGCTGCTCGACGAGGCGACTGCGGTCTTCCGGAACGCCGAACACACGGCCGAGGTGGCCGCGACCGGCGCGGAACCGGTGGTCTTCGACATGGAACAGGCGAGCGTCGAGGAGATGGCGGCCCTGTTCGAGGGCCACGACGCGATCGTCTGGTCGGCCGGGGCCGGCGGCGGAAACCCGGAGCGGACGTACGCGGTGGACCGCGACGCGGCGATCCGGTCGATGGACGCGGCGACCCGCGGCGGGGTGAACCGCTATGTGATGGTGTCGTACTTCGGGGCGGGCCCCGAGCACGGGGTGCCGCCGGAGAACGGCTTCTACGCCTACGCCGAGGCGAAGGCGGCGGCCGACGCCCACCTGCGCGAGTCGAAGCTGAACTGGACGATCCTGGGGCCGAGCGCGCTGACCGACGCCCCCGGAACGGGCCGCATCGAGACGGCCGAGCAGGGCTCCACGTCGGGTTCGGTGTCCCGCGCCGACGTGGCGGCGGTGGTGGCCGAGGTGCTGGGCGAGCCGTCCACCTACGGGCGCACCATCAACTTCAACAACGGCGCGACCCCGATTCCCGAGGCCGTACGCCTTCTGTAACTCACCACTCCCCATCAACCGCCGGATCACTCCACCACCGCGGATCGGTCCGCGGCGCCGGCCCAGTCCGATCCTCATCCAGCTTCGCAACGGTCGTGGCCGGCTGCGCGCCGGGCCGGCCGTGGGCCGGCGGCTCGGTGGCCCGGCTGTGGGACAGCGGCTCGACGGGCCGGCTGTGGGCCGGCGGCGCGGCGGGCGTGGCCTGGTACGGCGGCATGGTGGGCCGGCTCTGGTAGGGCGGCACCATCGCCTCGGCGCGGACTGCCGGCGCGGGCTGGCCCTGATACGGCGGGACGAGGGGCCGGGCCTGGTAGGGCGGCACCATCGCCTCGCCACGAACCGTCGGCGCGGGCCCGCCCTGGTAGGGCGACACGATCATCTCGGCATGGGCGGTCGGCGCGGGCCCACCCTGGTACGGCGGCACCACCGTCTCATCATGGGCGGTCGGCGCGGGCTCTTCTTGATACGGCGACACGGCAGGCCCTGCCTGATACGGCGGAACCATCGCCTCGGCCCGAACCGACCGAGCGGGGCCACCCTGATACGGCGGCACCATCGCCTCAGCCTGGGCCGGCCGCGCGGAGCCGCCCTGGTACGGCGGCACCATCGCCTCAGCCTGGGCCGGCCGCGCGGAACCACCCTGATACGGCGGCACCGACGCCTGGGCGTGAGCCGTTGCCGTGGGGAGAGCGGAGAAGTGCGGGTAGCCGGACTCCGGATGGCCGGACTCCATATAGGCGGGCTGCGGATAGTCGGACTGCGCATGCTGGGCCTGGCCGTACTGAGGCTGGCCGTGCTGGGGCTGCCAGTACTGAGGCTGGCCGTACTGAGGCTGGCCGTACTGAGGCTGGGCGTAGTGGGGCTGCGGGTGCTGGTAGCGGGACTGGGGGTAAGCGGGGACGGCCGCGGCGGAGGGGACGGCGGCGGCTCGGTAGGCCGGTTCGATGGGGTGAGCGCGGTTGGGCGGGCGCCAGATCGGCGGGGCGCCCCACCAGATGACCTTTTCGCCCAGGGGGCGTACCCAGGCCGGGATCTCGGGGGCGGGCAGCGCCGCCCGGACCCGCTGGGCCAGGGCCGGCTGGGCGCTCTCCTCCGGCTTGGCCGTGACGTGGGTGGCCGGGGCCGTTGCCAGCACCACGGCCGCCGTGACCGTGGCGACGCCCGCGATGACGGCGGGGAGCAGCCACCCCTCGCGGACGGTGTCGCCCAGGAACGCCATCGCCACCACCGAGGGGGCGCAGACCTCGGCCGTCCAGTGGATGGCCGTGACCGGGCCCACGTCGCCGTGCTGGAGGGCGTGCGCGTAGAGCATCATGCCGGTGGCCGCGAACGTCAGCAGGGCCAGTGTGAGCGGTTCGGTGACGATCGCCAGGGCCGTCTGGCCGGCGCTCAGGCCCTCGGGGACCGGCAGGGAGCGGCCGATCAGGGCGGCGCCGCCCAGTGACAGGCCGGCGAAGGCGGCGATCAGGCCGCCGGGGGCCTGCACCTTGGCCGCGCCCCAGCCGACCAGCACCATCACCATCGCGGCGGCGCAGAGCGCGAAGCGCAGTTCGTCGCTGGTGTGCACGTCGTCCTGCGGGCCGGCCGACAGGGCCAGGAAGCTCAGCGAGGCGATCGTGACGACGACCGCCGCCGCGTCGCGTTTGCGCAGGCGGCAGTCGAGGGCGAAGCGGGCCACGAGGACGGTGATGGCGAGCGAGCCGGCCAGGATGGATTCGACGACGTACACGGCCAGCTCGCGCAGGGCGATCATGGCGCCGATCCAGGCCAGGATGTCGAAGAGAAGGCCCAGCATGTAGAGCGGGTGGGCCATGGTGCGGACCGTGCCGACGCTGCGGCGGGCGCCGACGGCCTGGAGGATGGAGGCGGTCGCGTAGCAGAGGGATCCGAACACGGTGATGCCGAGAGCGAACCACCCTGCTGTGGTCATCCGAACCACCCCCGCCAGAAGGTGACGCTATCGAGAAAGTGACGCTACGCGACCGTCCAATTACGCTCTGATGATATGCGTCCAACTAGACAAGCGCGATAGCTGGGCCAAGACCAACTACAGGTCAACCTCGACCAAGGGCCGGCCCGCGTACGTCTCGACCTCCACCGACGCCACGTCGGCCGGAGCGATCAGGGCGCTGCCCTCGACGCTGGTCTCCGGCTCCGACACGAGCCAGCTGCCGGCGAGTTGCCGGGCCCCGTCCTGGCCGACGACATAGAGACGGCACTGCTCACCAGCGGGGACGCCGCCGACGGAGGCGCTGAGCCGCACCCAGCCGGCCGCGGGCCGGACGGTGACGTTCATGCTGACCCCGGTCGCGGCGTTGGTCGCGGCGCCGGAGACCGGCGGGGCGGCGGAGGCGGGCGCCGGCGACTGGGTGGCCGCCACGGCCGCGGGCGCGGTGCTGCGGCCGGCCCAGGCCCCGCCGCCGAGCGCGGCCACCGCGACCAGCGCGGCGGCGAGGGTCCACACGAGACGGCGGCCTTTGTCGCGGCGGTCGCCCTCCGCCCGTACCTCCGCAAGCGTCCGTTGCAGCAGCGCATCGCCGCCCTGGGGTGGCCCGTCGAGGAAGGCCTCGGGCGGCACCTCGCCCAGCAGTTCCTCCGTGGCCCGCAGCTCGGCCACCTCGCGCCGGCAGTCCGCGCAGCTCTCGACGTGCGCGTGGACCGCCGCCCACTCGTCGTCGTCGAGGACGCCGAGGGCGTACGCGCCGAGCTGATCGGTCTCGTGCCCGGTCACGCGGTCACCCCGCGCAGCCGGCGCAGCGCCTGGTAGCCGCGCACCTTGACCGTCTCGGCGGGCACACCGAGCGTGGCCGCCGCCTCCTTGAGGTCGCGGCCCTGGAAGTAGAGCGCGTTCAGCACCTCGCGCTCCTCGGCGGGAAGGGCCTCGACGGCCCGCAGCATCGCGATCGACCCGGTGGCGGGCACGACGGCCTGGGGGCGCGTGCGGAGACGGGCCACGGCCAGATCTCGTACGGCCTCGAAAAGCTCCGCCCTGGTGTCGGTGAAAGCGGCACGCACCAGCGTCTCCTGAACGACCTCGGCCCCCTGGGTGTGGTCGCCGAGCAGCCTCGACGCGTACGCCAGGAGGGCGGCGCCGTGCTCGGTGAAGAGCCGCCGCACAAGCACTTCGCCGGCGGCACGGTCGCGCCGGCTCACTCCCCCACCCGCAGCACCGTGATGGTGTGGTCCTTGCCGTTGGAGACGTACGCGAAGCGGCCGTCGGGGGCGACCGTGATGCTGCGCGGGCTGCCGCCGACCTTGACCGTGGCGGTCGCCACGCCGGTGGTCGTGTTCAGCACGGAGACCGTGTTGTCACCCTCGTTCACCACGTACGCGTGCCGGCCGTCGGCCGAGACGCCGACGCTCTGCGGCTCGCGGCCCACCTGGTACGGCCCGCTGCGCCGCAGCGTGTTGGCGTCGATGAGGTCGGCGGTGTTCGCCTCGTAGCCGGCCACCAGCACCACCCGGCCGTCCGGGGAGACGGCGATGCTGTGCGGTGCGCGGCTGACCGGAATGGTGGTGACCAGCTTGTTCGTCCGCATGTCGATGACCGAGACCAGGTTGGACTCGTGGTTGGCCGAGAACGCGCGGCCCAGGTCGGCCGAGAAGCCGACCGCGTGCGGGTTGGGCGGCAGAGTGATGTTGCCGGTGCGCTCCAGGCTGCCGGCCTTGAAGACCTCGACCCGGCCCTCGCTGTGGATCGGCACCCACAGGTTGCCGTCGGGGCCGACCGACAGGGTGTACGGCTGCAGGCCCGTCTGGAGGTAACGCACGACCTTCTTGGTACGCGCGTCGACCACCGCCACGCCGCTGCCGGTGCGCTTGTCGTTCTCGTACATCGAGACGAAGACGAGGCGGCCGTCGCGGGAGGTGGTGGCGAACCGGGGGTTGTTCCGCAGGGTCACCGAGGTCACCTTGCGGCTCGGCACGTCCATGATCGAGAGAACGTGCGAGTTCTGGTTGGCCACGTAGACCGTGCGGCTGTCGGGCGAGATGGCCAGGCCCTCGGGTTCGGTGCCGACCCGGACGGTGCCGGCGACAGTGGGCGCGGCCAGGCTCTTCACCCGCGCGCCGAGCGGCACCCGGGTGACCTGCGGCGCGAGCGAACCGGCGGGGCCGATCTCCTCGTTGGCCTCCGGCGCGGTCGGCTCGGCGGCCACGTTCCGGCCCGGTGAGGTGTCGTTGAGCAGGGCCATGGCGACACCGGCGCCGCCGAGGACGACCAGCGTGGTGAGAATCGCGACCAACACCGTCGTGCCGATCTGGCGGCGCGGGGGCGGTGGCGGCGGGGGCAGCACTGTCACCCGGGCCGGGCCGTAGCCGCCGTAGCCGGACACCCCGTCGTACGTCCGCAGGCCGCCGGCCTCGGCCGGCACCCGCTCGAGGGGAACCGTGGCCGCGACCTGACCGGTGACGCGGACCTCGGCCCAGCCGGCCGGGCCGCGCACGGTCACCGAGCCGTCGAGCCAGTCGGACCGGGGCAGCCACATGATCCGCAGCTGGCGGTCGGTGAGCATCGCCCGCAGGCCGGGACCGGAGACGGTCACGGTGGCGCCGGCGACCGCGAGCGGCGGCCCCTCGACCCGGACGTCGGCCACCAGGCGCGGCGTCTCGGCCGCGACCACACCGAAGTCGACCCGCTCGGGGTCGAGACGCACGGCCGTCTGCTCCAGGGCGGTGGCCGCGGCGGCGGAGACGCTGCGGCTGTCGTCGTCCATCATCCGCTGCAGGGCCAGCCGGGCGGCGGAGGCGGTCTCGAGGTCGGCGCCCCAGGCGAGCCGGGCCAGAGTCTCCACGCCGGACAGCCTGGTCTCCCGGATCGGGCTCCCGATCTCGGCCAGTGCACTCGGTGGCAACTGATCTTCACTCATAGTGTCCCCGCGATCATCATGCTGTGACGATGGCGCCTTTTGGAAGACACGGAGCGAAGTTGGCACCTGTTTCGATATCCGTCGCGGCCGCTGAGATCCGCCGGTGGCTCTCACCGTCGCTTCTCTGACCGGCCACATCGAGCGCGATCTCGACGCCGATCTGGCCCGCTTCCTCCCCTCCCCGGACGGCATCGTCGAGCTCGAGGAGGAGGTCATCGAGGCCGGCACCCGGTTCGCCGACCTCGGCGTCTTCGTCTGGCACATGGTCCGCTACCGGGCCGTCCGCAACGGCACCCTGTCCCGGGACGAGGTCGAGGCCGACTTCCGCGCCCTGGCCCAGGACGGCGCGGTAGCCGGGGGCGTGGGGCTGCTCGCCTCGATGCGCTAGTTGAGTTGCCAGATGGCCAGGTTGAGGGCGCTGGCGTACGTCACCCAGGCCCAATACGGGAGCAGGAGCAGGGCGGCGCCCCGGTGGACCTTCCAGAAGGTGACTACCGTGGCGCCGATCAGGAGCCACAGGACGGCGATGTCGGCGAAGGCCAGGCCGTACTGGCCGGCGCCGAAGAACAGCGGGGTCCAGATCGCATTGAGCACCAGCTGGGCGGTGTAGAGCCAGAGCGGCCGGGTGAAGCCCGCCCGCTGCCAGACCAGCCAGCCGGCCAGGGCGATCATCACGTAGAGCACCGTCCAGACCGGGCCGAACAGCCACGACGGCGGGGCCCAGGCGGGCTGCTGCAAGCTGTTGTACTCGGTGGACGTGCCGGCGACGCCCAGGCCGCCGATGGCGGCGGCGACGAAGACGGCGAACCCGAAGACGAGCAGGGCGATCCAGCGGTGGGTGGCGCGCGGGCTTCGGGCGGCGTACGTCATAAGACCGGAATGCCCGCGTCCCGGCAGGTGAAACGCCTTAGGAAAAGCGGCGCAAGCTCTTAGCGGATTTTGAGAATCCGCTCTTAGAGTCGAGGGATGCTCACTGTTGCGGGTGCGACGTGATGGAAGTCCTGCCGCCCGGCACTGATCAGACGCCGCGGGAAACGCCGAAGCCGCGACGTTCGACGGGGCGCAGAGTTCTGGTCGGCGCGGTCGCGGTCTGGGCCGTGGCGATCACCGCGGTCGTGCTCTTCCGGTCCTCTCCGGAGCCCGCCGCGACGCCCCGGCCGTCCGCGTCGCCGTCGGCCTCTCCGGGGCCGTTGACAGTCACCGAGGTCTATCAGGCGCTGCGTCCCTCGGTCGTGCTGATCAAGGCCAGCGGCGGCGGCGAGGGCGCCGACAGCGGCACCGGATTCATCATCAACGCGGACGGCACGATCCTCACCGCTCACCACGTGATCGAGGGCGCCAAGAACATCCAGATCTCGTACGCCGACGGCAGCGAGACGACCGCACAGGTCGCGAGCTCGAGCCCCGCGCAGGACATCGCCACCCTCACCCCGGCCAAGCTGCCCGAGACGGTGGTGCCGGCGGTGCTCGGCGGCGGCTCGGCGGTCGGCGACGACGTGGTGGCCATCGGCAACCCGCTCGGCCTGACCGCGACCACCACCAGCGGCGTCGTCTCCGGCCTCGAGCGCACGCTCGCCCGCGACCGGGGCGGCGACATCGCCGGGCTCATCCAGTTCGATGCCGCGGTCAACCCGGGCAGCTCGGGCGGCCCGCTGATCAACACGCAGGGCCAGGTCGTCGGCGTCGTGGTGGCGCTGGCCAACCCGACGGACGCCGGCACCTTCATCGGCATCGGCTTCGCCGTGCCCATCGGGGCCGCTCTCGGCGGCGGCGAGGGCGACGGACAGGCACCGCCCCTCTGAGAAAAAGGACGGACTATGAGCCCCTACAACTGGACCGACGCTCCGGCGGCCTCGGCCGGGCCGATCGAGAAGGTGCTCTACGAGGTCAAGAAGACCATCGTGGGGCAGGACGTCCTGCTCGAACGGCTCATCGTGGCCCTGCTCGCACGCGGGCACATTCTGGTCGAGGGCGTGCCCGGTCTGGCCAAGACGCTGGCCGTGAAATCGCTCGCGGAGGCGATCGGCGGCGAGTTCCACCGGGTGCAGTTCACGCCCGACCTGGTGCCGGCCGACATCGTCGGCACCCGCGTCTACCACCAGCCGACCGGCGAGTTCCAGGTGCAGCTCGGCCCGGTCTTCACCAACCTGCTGCTGGCCGACGAGATCAACCGGGCGCCGGCCAAGGTGCAGTCGGCGCTGCTCGAGGTCATGCAGGAACGCCAGGTCACGATCGGCCGCGAGACCCACAAGGTGCCCCACCCGTTCCTGGTCATGGCCACCCAGAACCCGATCGAGACCGAGGGCACCTATCCGCTGCCCGAGGCCCAGGTCGACCGCTTCATGATGAAGGTGCTGGTCGGCTACCCGAGCCCGACCGAGGAGTTCGTGGTGGTCGAGCGGGCGCTGACCAAGGCCGCGGTCATCCAGAAGATCATCGACCCCGACACGCTGGTCGAGCTTCAAGAGCAGACCGACCGGGTGTACGTCGACCCGTCCCTCATCGAGTTCGCGGTGAACCTGGCCCACGCGAGCCGGGACCCGGCCCGGATCGGCCTGACCGACCTGGCCCGGTACGTGACCTTCGGGGCCAGCCCTCGGTCGTCGATCAGCCTGGTCCTCGCGGCGCGGGCGCTGGCCTTCGTCCGGGGGCGCGAGTACGTCGTACCGGAAGATCTGACCGACCTTGCCCTCGATGTCATGCGACACCGCATGGTGCTGTCTTACGAGGCGCTGTCGGATGAGGTCACGCCCGATCTGATCCTGTCGAAGATCCTGGCCAACGTGGCGATCCCGGAGCCCGCCGGGCGAGGCCGCTGACGCATGACCACCCCTTCGGACAGGTTGCTGCGGCGCCTGGAGTGGCGGCTCGGCCGCCGCCTCGACGGGCGGCTGCAGGGCGCGTACCGCACGGTGTGGCACGGCACCGGCATCGACTTCACCGACCTGCGCGCCTACACCGCCGAGGACGACGTCCGCCACATCGACTGGAACGTCACGGCGCGGCTCGACGAGCCGTACATCAGGCAGTACACCGAGGACCGCGAGCTGACCGCCTGGCTGGTGGTGGACCGGTCGGCCTCGATGCGCTTCGGCCGCGGCGAGGGCAAGGAGTCCGTCGCCGCCGAACTGGCGGTCGCGCTGGCCCGGCTCGTTTCCCAGGGTGGGAACCGGGTCGGTGCGATCCTGTTCGACAACGACTCGCACCAGGTGATCCCACCGCGGCCCGGCCGTGATCAGATCTTGCGGATCATGAGAGCCCTGCTGGCTCCTGCACCGAAATCCTCGGCTATTACGGATTTGTCTGAAATGTTTCGGATGGCGGCGGCCACCACCTCCCGGCGCCGGAGCCTGGTGTTCGTGATGTCGGACTTCATCGGCGAACCCGGCTGGGACCGGTCGCTGGCGATGCTGACCCACCGGCACGAGGTGGTCGTGATCAGGGTGGTCGACCCGTCGGAACTGGATCTGCCGGACGTGGGCGTGATCCTGGTCGAGGACGCCGAGACCGGCGAGCAACTGCTCGTCGACACGAGCGATCCGCTGCTGCGCGGGCGCCTGGCCGAGCAGGTCGGTGCTCGCGAGGACGCGGTGGCCGAGGGCATGCGCAAGGCGGGGGTGGCGGCGCACCGGGTCACCACCGACCAGGACATGCTGGCCGCGCTCGTCGAGATGGTCCGCACGTCCGGACGGGGGCGCCGGTGAGCTTCCTCCATCCCCTGCTGTTGATCGTCGCCCTGGTCGTCACGGCGGCGGCGGTCCACGGCTACCTCTGGCTTCAACGGCGCCGCAGCTCGGCGCTGGCCGCGGCGGGCTTCGCGTCGCTGATGTCCCGCGGGTCCGCGGTGCGCCGCCACCTCCCGTACGGCCTGATCCTCCTGGCCCTGCCGGTCCTGCTGGTGGGACTGGCCCGGCCGCAGGCCGAGCTGACTGTGCCGCGCGTGTCCGGGACCGTCCTGCTCGCCTTCGACGTCTCGAACAGCATGCGGGCGACCGACGTCAGCCCGTCGCGGCTGGCGGCGGCACAGCAGGCGGCCACGGAGTTCGTCGAGGACCAGCCGGACACGGTCGACGTGGGTGTGCTCGTCTTCGGTGAGCAGGCCCTGCTCACCCAGGCGCCGACCGACGACCACGGCGCGGCGGTGTCCGCCATCGGGCGGCTCTCGGCCAGTGGCGGCACGTCGCTCGGGCAGGCGATCCTGGTCGGGCTCGGCACGATCACCGGCAAGCCGGTCGCCCTGCCCGAGGACGGCGCGCCGGCGCCCGAGCTCGGCTACTGGCCGTCGGCGACGATCGTGGTCTTCTCGGACGGGCAGGAGACGGGCGGCCCCGACGTCGAGGCGGCGGCCGAGTTGGCGGCCGCGGCCGGGGTACGCGTCCAGACCGTCGGCGTGGGCACGGCCCGGGGCGCGACCGTCGAAGTCGACGGCTATCAGTTGGGCACCCAGCTCGACGAGCGGACCCTCACCACGATCTCGCAGGTCACCGGCGGCGCCTACCACCCGGCGGGCGACGCCGCGGCGGTGTCCGACACGACGAAATCGATCGACCTGCGGCTGACCGCCAAGAAGGAGCCGGTCGAGCTGACCGCGCCGTTCGCCGGCGCCGCCCTGCTGCTGCTCATGCTCGGCGCGCTGCTGGGCACCCGCTGGCACGGAAGGATCGTCTGATGTCGTTCAGCTGGCCGTGGGCGCTGCTCGCGCTGCTGACCGTGCCGCTGCTGCTGGCGGCCCGCTGGTGGCTGAACCGGCGCCGCAAGCGCACCGCCGTCACCGTCTCCAGCGTCGCGGTGATCCGGGCCGCGCTTCCCGGGCGGACGTCCTGGAAGCGCCGCATCCCGGTCTGGCTCTTCCTGGCCGGTTTCCTGCCGCTGGCCGTCGGCCTGGCCCGCCCGCAGGCGACCGTGTCGGTGCCGTCCAACAGCACCTCGATCCTGCTGGCCATCGACGTCTCCGGCTCGATGTGCTCGACCGACGTGGAACCCAACCGGTTCACCGTGGCGACCGACGCGGCGCGCGAGTTCATCAAGGCCCAGCAGGACGGCACCCGGATCGGGCTGGTCGCCTTCTCGGGCATCGCGGGCCTGCTGGTCGCGCCGACCACCGACAAGGACTCCCTGCTCGACGCGATCGGCACCCTGCGCACGGCCCGTGGCACGGCGATCGGCCAGGCCATTCTGACCTCGATCGACGCCATCGCCGAGACGAACCCGAACGTGGCCAAGACGGGCGCCGACCTGCCACCGTCGGAGAACACCGGCGACTACGAGCCGGACACCATCGTGGTGCTGACGGACGGCTCGAACACGACCGGCGTCGACCCGGTGACGGCAGCCGAGCAGGCGGCGGCGCGCAAAGTACGCGTCTACACGATCGGCTTCGGTACGACCACGCCCGCCCCGATGGTCTGCACGGCCGACCAGATCGGCGGCGACTCCCCCTTCGGCGGCGGCCGGTTCGGCGGCGGCGGCCGGGGTACCGGCCGCAATCAGGAGATCGACGAGGACGCCCTGACCCAGGTCGCGGACGTGACCGGCGCCAAGTACTTCCGGGCCGAGGACGCGGATCAACTGGTGGACGTGCTGACCGACCTGCCGCGCGAATTCAACCTGCGCGAGCAGAAGGTCGAGGCGACGGTCTGGTTCGTGCTGGCCGGCGCCGTGCTGGTCTTCGCCGGGGTGGGGCTTTCGCTCTGGTGGAACCGGGCACCCCGGCCGAAGGAATAGAGACTCCAGCCGAGTGCTCACCTCGGCCCCGGGCCTGTCGATGAACAGGCGTGCCCGACCGTCCGCCCCTCTTCGCCGATCGCGCGTTCCAGGCCGTCACGGCATTGCTGATCGTCAATGTCGCCGCGTTTCTGGTCCAGGAGGGCACCGGACCGCTGTGGCCGGCGCCGGTGAACTGGCTCCTGGTGATCGCGGTCATCGTTCCGGCCCTCGTGCTGTGCCGGCGGGTGCAGACCGATCCGGGCTCCGCCCCGGTGGTGCGCCGCTACTGGCGCACGGTCGAGGTCGGCATCTCCCTCTTCGTCGGCGTCACCGGGTTGCGCGTTCTCGCCGAAGCCGGCGTGGCCGGCTGGCTGCTGCCGGCTTCGGTGGTCCTGCACATTCTGGGCGGCGTCGTGCTGACCTGGCCGCTGATCGGCCTGCCGTTCAGCGCCCGCGACCGCACCCGCATGGTCGGCGTCTGGCTCGATCTGGGCATGCTGTCGGCCGCCGCCGGGCTGCTGGTCTGGCACTTCGCCGCGTCCGCCCTGTTCGCCGACGGCCGGGTCACCGTGCCCCGGGTCCTCGCCGCGGCCACCATCATGGGCGCCGGCCTGAACGGCGTCTACCTGGCGGCCAAGGTGGTGCTGGCCGGTGTCGACTCGTTCGCCCGGCGCGGGCTGTACTGGATCGGCGCGTCGGCCTTGATCGGTGGGCTCGGCTCGGCGATCAGCTTCCTCCATCCGCACCAGCCCGACGGCAACCTGCTGCTCCTGGTGCTGCCGTTCGCGGCGTTCGCCGCCGCCACCGGCGCCCGGACGCAGGTGGTGGACACCGCGGCCGGCGCCCGGTCCCGGCGGGCCCCGCGCGGCTACAGCCTGATGCCGTACCTGGCCGTCGCGGCGGTCGACGCCCTGGTCCTGCTGCACAACGTCCGCGGCACCGGGGACGGGTTGCTGATCGACGGCGTCGCGGTCACACTGACCGCGCTGGTGGTCGTCCGCCAGCTGATCGCCTTCCGGCAGAACGACGCCCTGCTGGCCCGGATCGGTTACGAGGCCTCGCACGACATGCTGACCGGCCTGGCCAACCGGGCGCTGTTCGGCGAACGGGTCACCGCCGCGGTGACCCGTTCCGGCCCGGACGAGCCGTTCAGCGTCGTGCTGATCGACCTCGACGACTTCAAGACCGTCAACGACACCCTCGGGCACGCCACCGGCGACGCGCTGCTGGTGCACGTGGCCGAGCGGATGCGGGCCAACGTCCGGCCGGTCGACACGGTCGCCCGGCTCGGCGGCGACGAGTTCGCCATCCTCTTCGAGGGCGCCGCGGGCAAGGACGTGGAGCGGATGCTCGTGCGGATCGCGGCCGCCCTGCTCGAGCCGGCCCTCGTCGACGGCCGGCCGCTGACCGCGCGTGCCAGCTTCGGCGTGGCCGACGGCCACCGCGGCGACGACGCCGGTGACCTGCTGCGCCGGGCCGACATCGCGATGTACGAGGCGAAGGGCCGGGGCGAGGGCGGATACGAGCGGTACCGGCCGGAGATGGAGACGCGCGGCGCCGAACGCAGCCGCCAGGCCGCCGCGCTGCGCACGGCCATCACCGAGGACCAGCTGGCCGTGTACTTCCAGCCGGTGGTGACGCTGCCGGACGGCCGGATCACCGGCGCCGAGGCGCTGGTCCGCTGGCAGCACCCGGTCGAGGGCCTGCTCGGGCCGGGCGCCTTCATCGACACCGCCGAGGAGACCGGCCTGATCGTCCCGCTCGGCGTCTGGGTGCTGCGTGCCGCCACGCGCGAGGCGGCGACCTGGCCCGGCGAGCCGACGGTGTCGGTGAACGTGTCGGCCCGGCAGCTCCGCGAGGACGGATTCCCGGCCGTGGTGGCGGCGGCGCTGCGCGACAGCGGTCTCCCGGCCCACCGGCTGACCGTGGAGATCACCGAGTCGGTGGCGGTCGGCGGCGGCGCGACCACCGAGAACCTTCAGGGCCTGCGGGACCTGGGCGTACGGCTGTCGCTGGACGACTTCGGCACCGGCGCGTCCACGCTCAGCCTGCTCGCCAGCTGCCCGGTCGACCAGATCAAGCTGGACCGCTCCTTCGTGCCGGACGGCGGCTCGGACGCGATCGCCGACGCCGTGGCCCAGATGGCCCGGGCGTTCGGGTTGCAGACGGTGGCCGAGGGCGTAGAGACCGCGGAGCAGGCGGCCCTGATGACCCGGCTCGGCTACGAACGCGCCCAGGGCTTCCACTTCGCCCGCCCGATGAGCGCGGCCGACCTGCGCGGCCGCCTCGGCGCGGCGACCGCCCTCAGCTCATGAACGTGGCGAGGCCGTCGGTGCCGGCTGCCCGAGGAGTCCGGCCAGGTGGGCGCCGCGCGCCAGTGCGGATCACCCGCACCACCACGGTCACGGTCCGCCACCGGGTGGGCCTGAAGTCGGTGCACCGCTTCGTCTTCCGCGACTGGCAGCGCTCAGGCCGCCGGCTCGGGTAGCGGACGGCCGGTCTCCAGCAGCGTCTTGAGGCTGGAGAGCAGTGCCGGCCAGCCCTGGCTGATCATCGTGCGCAGGGTGCTGTCCGGGTCGAAGCGATCGTGGGTCACGGTCAGCTTGACCGTGTCGCCGGCGGGCTCGAGGTCGAAGGTGACGCGGGAGCGCTGCTCGTCGCGCAGCTTGGCCAAAAGGTCATCGGCGACACCGGCGGCGGCCGCCCACTCGGGGGTGAAGGTGTGCCAGGTGTACGAGAGCCGGCGGCCGGGATCGGACTCCAGCACCACCTGCTCGGCGTCGAGGATGGTGTTGCCGTTCTCGGTCCAGGTCATGGTGGCGCCGGGCTTCCACCCGGACTCGAAGGTCACCCCCCAGTAGCGGGCGGTGAACGCCGGATCGGTCAGGGCCCGCCACAGGCGATCGGGCGTGGTCTTGACGTAGGTGGTGTAGACGAACGGCTCCACCGTGGTGTCCTCCTCGAGCGCGGTCTTGAGAGTGGCCAGGGCGAGGACGCGATCCCGGTCGTAGCGGCTGATCCAGCGCTCGGTGATCGCGTGGATCGGCTCGGCGTTCAGGAAGTGCAGCTTTTCGCGCCCTCGCCGCATCGTGGTGACGAGGTTGGCCGCCTCGAGCACGGCGAGGTGTTTGCTGACCGACTGCCGGGCCATGGCGAGGCCGGCACACAGCTCGCGCAGGGTCTGACCGTCGTGCTCCTCGAGGCTGTCGAGCAGGCGGCGCCGGCTGGCGTCGGCGAGCGCCTTGAACACGTCATCCACGAGCCCCACAATAGGCAGCCTATTGGCTGCATATCAAGCGAGGTTGTCGAGGCACCACTGGCGGAACGTGGTGGGGGTGCGCGGGGTCGCCGGGGCGACCGCGTCGAGGCCGTTGTTCTTGGCCAGGGCCATGTCGAGGTAGGCCTGGGCGACGGCTTCGGAACTGCCGAAGCGCCGCATGTTCGCCTTGAAGACGTCGGGTGGGGTCTGCTCGTAGCGGACCGGGCGGCCGAGCACGTCCGAGATGACGGCGGCGATCTCGGTCCAGGTCAGGTCCTCGGGGCCGATCACCGGGACCTCCTCGAAGCCTGTCCAGGTGTTGTCGAGCAGCAGGCCGGTGGCCACGGCGGCGATGTCGCGGGTGGCTACGGCCGGCAGGGGCAGGCCGGGGACGTACGGGCCGTGCAGGATGCCCTGGTCTTTGATGGTGGCGGCCTGCCGGCGGACGTTGTCCATGAAGGACGGCATGGTCAGGGCCCGGTAGGGCACGCCGGTGGCGGCGATCAGGTCGTCCAGGGCCAGCGTACCGGTGACGTGGCCGGCCCGGGCGGCGGCCGGGGTGCCGCGGCCCAGGGCGGAGACGCCGACGACGCGGCCGGCTTTGGCCAGCGACGGGAGCACGGGGCGGGTGAAGCCGGAGTAGGCGTCGTCGATGGTGGCGGCGTGCGGGTCGGCCGCCACGAGCCAGAACACCGCGTCGGCGCCTTCCAGGGCGGCGGCGGCCACGGCCGGGTCGCCGTGGGAGCCCTGGACGACGTCGGCACGCTCGGCGACGCCGGGGGCGAGGCGGGCCGGGTCGCGGGCGACGACGCGTACGGGAACATCGGTCTTGAGCAGGTTCTCGACGACCTGGGCACCGATCTGGCCGGTGGGTGCGGTAACAACGATCATGACTATGAGTGAACGCCGGGCGGGCGGAAAGGGGAAAGACCGATCGCGTCCGTATTGATACCGTGGCGGTATGAGTGACCTGGAGACGCGGCAGCTGCGGTACTTCGTGGCGGTGGCCGAGGAGCGGCACTTCGGGCGGGCCGCCGAGCGGCTCGGCATGGCGCAGCCGCCGCTGTCGCGGGCCATCCGGGAGCTGGAACGGCAGCTCGGGGTGCAACTGCTGGTCCGTACGACACGGCAGGTGGCGCTGACCGAGGCCGGCGAGACACTGCTCGCGGACGCCCGGGTGGCGCTGGACGCGGTGGCGGCGGCCCAGCGCCGGGCGCGGCGGGCCGGGCAGCCGGCGCGGACCCTGCGGCTGGCCATGAAGGCCGACTACGACGCGGGGCTGCTGCCGCGGATCCTCGACGCGTACGACGTCATGCCGGTGGAGCTGGAGCTGGGCGGGCGCGGCGAACAGGTGCCGGCGCTGCACGACGGGCGGGCCGACGTGGCGCTGCTGCCGGCGCCGTTCGACGAGCGCGGGCTGGACACCGAGACGCTGCTGACCGGTCCGAGCGTGGTGGCCGTGGCCGCGGCCGACCCCCTCGCCGCCCGCACCTCGGTGCGTCTCGCCGACCTGCGGGGCAAGAGGCTGCCGGACGGGACGGACGCGGCCGAGGGCCGGATGGCGGCCGGCGTACGGAAGTTCGACCTGTCCCAGATCTTCAACCTGGTCGAGGTGAGCGGCGTGGTCTGGTTCCTGCCGGAGTGGGTGGCCCGCCGCTTCCCCCGGCCGAACACGGCCTTCCGCCCGGTCGAGGACCTCGACCCGGTGGACCTGAAAGTGGCCTGGCCGGCCGGGTCACGCTCGCTGGAGGTGGCGGCGTTCGTCCGGGTCGCCCGCGAGGTCGCGCAGACGCCCGCCCTACTCGGGGGCTAGAACGCTCGGGACCTCGTGGCGCAGAGCGACGGCGGTCGGCAGGACGGTGGCCAGCAGGACGAGGATGAGACTGCCCAGGGCCACGGTCAGGGCCGGCACCGCGCCGAAGGACGGGGCGCCGCCGACAGCCCAGGCGCCGGCCAGGGCCGTGGCCAGCACCGAGACGCCGCCCAGGATCAGGGCCGTGCCGACGTAGATGACCGCCTCCCAGGCGGCCGCGGTCAGGACCGTGCCGGGGGTACCGCCGGCCGCGACGATCAGGGCGAACTCACGCTCGCGGCGGCGGCTCGACATGAAGACCGTGGCCACCGCGCCCAGGACCGCCAGCAGCAGCGGGCCGCCCAGCAGCAGGACCACCGCCCCGGTGCCCAGGTCGGACTGGCCGCCACTGGCCGTGTCGTTGGCCGAGTAGAGGCCGCCGGCCAGGGCGATGGCCACGGTGAGCGGGCTGATCGTGGCCGTGCTGCGGCCGACGTTGAACGCCGTGCTGTTGCGGGCCAGGTACCAGGGGCCCGCGAACGGCAGCAGCGACGTCCAGGCGCGGACCAGCCGGGCCAGGAAGAGCGGGCCGAACGCGGCCAGCGCGCCGGCCACCAGCGGGGCGATCAGCATGAGGGGCTCGGCGATGGTGTCGCGGCCGGTGCCGGGCAGCGAGGCCAGGATGGCCAGGATGATGCCGGCCGTGGCCACGCCGCCGATCCAGCGGCCCACCGTCATCCGGCGGTCCGGCGGCTCGGTCTCGCGCAGCGACCGGATCGGCGGGGTGCGCGAGGCGCGGCCGGCGCTGCGGGAACCGCCGATGGTCAGGACCACCACCACGAAGAACACGACGGGGACGGCCGCGGCGACGCTGAACCGCGGGTGCAGCGCCGCCAGCTCCGGTGAGCTCGTGAAGACGTACCCGTAAAGCGGTTTCAAGAAGGGGATCGCGACCAGGCAGCCGAGCACCGCGCCGAGCAGGGAGACGATCAGCAGTTGGCTCGTCACGACCGTGCGGACGAGCGCCGGCCGGATACCGACCAGCTGCCACAGCGCGTACCCCCGCTGTTGCAGCGTGACCGTCAGTCCCGCGACCGAGCCGACCACGATCAGCGCGGTGACGATGGTGAAGGCGGCCACGGTGCCGCTGATGCCGTACAGCGCCAGGGCGTCGTTGCCGCCCACCGAGAGCGCCGTGTCGATCTCGCTGGCGACGACCGAGCCGACCACTGCCGCCGCCGCGGCGATGACGAAGGTGCCCAGCCAGACCCGGACGTTGGCGACCAGGTCGCTGAGGATCAGCTTGAGCACTCAGGACTCCCCGAGGGCGGCGAAGATCTCGGCCGTGGACGGGCGGAGAAGCGACCGGTGGACGAGGCCGTCGCGCAGTACGACGACCCGGTCGGCCCGGGCCGCGGCGGAGAGGTCGTGCGTCACCATCACCACCGAGCGGCCGTCGGTCGGCACCTTCGCCAGCAGGTCGAGCACCTGGGTGCCGGACGAGGTGTCGAGGGCCCCGGTGGGCTCGTCGGCGAAGACCACGTCCGGGCGTACGGCAAGCACCCGGGCGATCGCCACCCGCTGCTGCTGACCTCCGGAGAGGGCGGACGGCCGGTAGGCCGCCCTCTCGGCCAGGCCCACGTCGGCCAGCGCCTGGTCGACGTCGGTGGCGGAGATCTTCCGGCCGGCCAGGCGGGCCGGCAGCGCCACGTTCTCCCGCGCGGTGAGGGAGGGGATCAGGTTGTACGACTGGAAGACGAACCCGACGTGGTCGCGGCGCAGGGCGGCCAGGGCGCCGCGCCGCATCCCGCCCAGCTCGTGCCCGAGGATGCGCACCGAGCCGGAGGTGGCCGGCTCGAGCCCGGACATGCAGTAGAGCAGCGTCGACTTGCCGGACCCGCTCGGCCCGACCACGGCCAGGAACTCCCCGGGCTCCACGCCGAGGCTGACGCCGCGCAGCACCGGGGTGCCGTCGAACTCTTTCGTGAGGCCGTCGACCTCTACTGATGCCATCATCCCGCCAGAAGGGTGCCGAGTTCCCGGCGTCCGCTAACGCCGAGTTTGGGGTACGCGTTGTACAGGTGCGTGCCGACCGTACGTGGGGATACCCGCAGTTGGGCCGCGATCTCCCTGTTACGAAGGCCACGTGCGGCCAACTGGACGATCTGCCGCTGCTGCGGGCTGAGCCGGCTCAGTGGATCGCCGGCCGCCGGCTCGGAGTCGGCGCCCTCGCCGGCCGCCGCCAGCTCGGTCCGCACGATCTCGGCGTGCGGGCCCGAACCCATCGCCTCCAGCACCCCCAGCGCGGCCGTGAGCTGGACCCGGGCCTCGAGCGGGCGGCGCTTGCGGCGCAGCCAGGCGCCGAAGTGCAGCCGGGCCAGGGCCCGCTCGAACGCCCAGATCTCCCCCGCCGGGTCGTCGACCGCGCGCCGGAAGTGCTCCTCGGTGCGCTCGTCGTCGGTGAGCGCGGCCCGGGCGTGGTCGGCCAGCAGCCGCATCCGGGCCCGGCCAGGCAGCGGATGACCGGCCAGCAGCGCCAGAGCCTCCTCCTGGCGTCCCGCGTGCGGGGCCATCACGGACAGCCCGAGCAGCGCGTAGGCGCCACCGTCGGGGTGGAAGCGCCCCGCGTCGAAGAGCACCTGGAAGTGCCGGTAGGCCAGGGCGAAATCGCCTTCGGCCATGGCCGCGTTGCCCGCCGCCACCTCCAGGAAGTAGCGCAGGCGGCGGTTCTGCTGCAGGTCGATGCCGTTCCAGGCGGACTCGGCGAGTTCCCGCGACCGGGTGGCGTCACCGAACAGGGCCGCCATCACCGACTCCTGGAGGGAGATCTCCCACTCCAGCAGGGGCAGGTCGGCGGTCGCGCACAGACGCCGGCCCTCGGCCAGCACCTCGGACACCTCCCGCCAGCGTCCCTGATCGCCCAGGTTGGTGGCGTAGGGCTGCCGGGCCTCGACCACGCCGGCCGGATCGCCGTGGCCCAGCACGGTTCGCAGGGCGCCGGCGCGGAGGCTGGTGGCGGTGGCGAGGTCACCGGCGGCGTCGGCCAGATAGGCCAGGAGGGTGGCCTCGGTGGGATCCTCGGGCGCGGTCAGATCTTCAGAGCCGATTGACATGTACGGGTCGGCCGCCGCGTCAACCGCAAGGCGCAGCAACCGCTCGTCCCCGTCGTCGCTGGGCAGGGCATCGGCGAGCCCGGCCAGGCTGGTGACGACGGCCCGGTGCTCGGGAAGCCCCGACAGGCGGCTGATGTGCGCGGCCGAGACGGCCATCAGCATCGCGTCCCGCCGGGTGCGGGGCGGATGCCGGCGGCAGCTGTCGGCGAGCAGGTCCATGGCCGGGCGCTGGCGGCCCCGCCGGGACAGGGCCAGGGCCACCGACCGCGCGGTGCCCGCCGCGAGGGCGGCGCCGTCGTCGACGGCGGCCATGGCGGCGTGCAGGTCGAGCACCCAGGTGGTCTGGCCGATGGCGCTCGCCGCCTCGATGGCCGCCGCATAACGGCGACAGGCGTCGGCCGGCTCCGGCGAAAGCTCGGCCGCGCGCTGCCACGCCGCCGGATTCCGCGTGACGCCACCCTCACCGCTTTCTCCCGCGCCGTCTTCCCCTGCGCCGCCTTCCCTTGCGCCGCCCTCACCTGCGTCGCTTTCCCTCGCGGCGGCCTTTCCCGTAGCGGCCTCTCCAGTGGCGGCTTTTTCCAGGGCGGCTTTTTCCAGGGCGGCGGCTATGGCCTCGTCGGGGCCGGTGGCTTCGGCGGCGCGGTGCAGGGCGTGGGCGAGTGAGCCCGGCGGAAGGACCGCTGTGAAGCGGCGGTGGAGTTCGGCGCGCTCGGCGGCCGGGCAGGCGCAGTAGGCGGCGATGCCGGCCAGCGGGTCGGCCAGGCGCAGCGTGGCGCCGTACCGTTCGAGCAGGCCCAGGTCGAGGGCCAGGCGAACGTCCGCATCGGACACCTGAGCGGCGGCCAGCACCTGGGTCAGGCTCTCGTCGGCGACGCGGGCGCTGACCTGGCGGACCAGCCGCAGCGCGCCCGGTGACAGCTGGGTCAGGTCGGCCGCGTAGCGCTCGCGGATCGGCAGGACACGGCCCAGCTGCGGATGCAGCACCTCGTCGCTCGTCGCGCCGGCGAAGGCCGCGGCCAGGTCGAGGATCGCCCGCGGGTTGCCCCGGGCCCAGCGCAGGATCTCCAGGCGGCCCCGGCCGCGCGGGACGTCCGGTTGACGGTTGAGCAGTTCGGCCGCGGCGACCGGGGACAGCGGTTCCAGGGGCAGCACGGCGACGCCGGCCGACCGGATGCCGGCCGCGTGCCGAGCCCGTACCCCGAGAAGGAAGACCACCGGATGCCGGGACACCGCCGCGATCAGGTCGCGCAGCACGCCGGCCGAGAGCCGGTCGAGCAGGTGCAGATCGTCCACGACGACGAGCACCGGCTGCTGCTGCGCGGCCGCGGTGAGCAGGGCCCGGGCTCCGGCCCCGAGAACCGCGGCGGCGGTGGACCGCAACGTGACGGCGGCCCGGGCGGCCGCCTGCTCCTGATCGGACAGTGTGGTCACCAAAGTCCGCAACGGCTGCATGAGCTGGTGCAGTCCGAGCCCGTCGAGGTCCTGCTCGTCGCGGTGCCCGGTGGCCCGCAGCACCCGGAAACCGCGACGGGCGGCCCGGCCCGCGGCCTCGGCCAGCAGGCTGGTGGTGCCCCGGCCCCGGCTCGCGGTGACCGCGATCGCCGCACTGTCGCGCCGCCCCGGGTCGAGCAGCGCGCCGAGCGTCCGTAACTCGTTCTCTCTCCCGGCCAGCTCCGTCACGTCCGCCCCCTCAGCACGCCGGGATCACGTCGCGAAGCTGGTCGCGGCGCGCGATCCCGAGCTTCGGGTAGATCTGATAAAGGTGGAACCCGATGGTCCGTGGTGACAACCCGAACTGCTCCGCGATGGCCCGGTTGGACAGTCCGCGGACGGCCAGCCGGGCAATCTGCTGCTGCTGGGCGGTGAGCTGGTCGAACGCGGACTCCTCGCCGGCCTGGGCCCGCACCACGCCGGTGGCCCGGAGCCGGGCCCGCACCGCCTCGGCGTCGTGGACCGCGCCCTGCCGCAGGAACGTGTCGAGCGCCGAGACGAGCAGCGGCCGGGCCTCGACGGGCCGGCGCCGCGTCCGCAGCGCCTCGGCCACCAGCGCCTGGGCGACGGCGTGCTCGTACGGCCAGCGCACCCCGGCGTCGGGCTCGGCCAGCAGCCGGATCGGGCGGTCCGGGTCGGCGTCGAACCCGAGGAGCGCGAAGGCCAGCTCCCACGACCAGCGGCGACGGGCGCTCGGCGGTTCGGACCGCTCCCGCGCCGTCCGCAGCCGGGCCAGCACCTCGGCGCGGCGACCGGTCTCCAGGGCCGCGCCGGCCAGTTGCAGGGCCACGCGATGCGACATCAGGAAGTGGGCCGGGGTGCCGTCGTCGGCGAAGACCGCCGAATAATGCCGGACGGCGGCCTCGTGGTCGCCGTCCGCCGTGGCCAGCTCGCCGGCGGCCCGGTGGATCAGATAGGCCACGAACGGGCTTTCCGCGTCCGACGGGTCACCGGCCTGGCCGAGCAGCCGCCGTGCCTCGTCGAGCCGGCCCCGGCGTACGGCGAGGACGGCCAGCTGGGTGACCACGGCCCGGCGCATGGGGCTGGCCGAGTTGGCGCCGACCAGGTCGGCCGCGTCGGCCAGCACCCGGCCGGCCTCGTCGAGGCGGCCCAGGTCGAACAGCGACTCGGCCAGGGCCACGGTGGCCACCGCGAGAACGCCGATGGAACCGTCGGCGTGCACCCGGTCGACCGCGCGGCGGTAGAGGTCGGCGGCGACGTCGACCTCGTCGGTGATCCAGGCGACGCCGCCGACGGCGAGCAGCCGCACCCGCTCGGCCGGCCCGTCGAGCGGCCTGAGCAGCGACGACTCGCTCAGCGGGCCGGTGCGGGCGACCCAGCCGGCCGGGTCGGCCACGCACTCGGCCAGCGCGCGCAGCGCCGGCATCGACCCGCCGGCCGGCAGGTTCGTCATCAGCCGGCGCAGGGTCGCGACGCCCTCGGCCGCGCCGTCGGTGAGAACCGACCGCGCCGCGATGGCCAGCACCCCGGTGGTCAGCGCCGGATCGGCCAGGCCGGTGGGATCGGTGGCCAAGAGGCGTTCGGCGGCGGTGAGGGTTTCGGTAGCGGGGCGGTACATGCGGACGTTGCCTGTGACGGCAAGGGCCGAGGCGAGCAGCCGCGGGTCGTCGGTCAGCTCGACCACCCGGTCGCAGAGGCGGCGGCTCCAGTCGATGTCGCCGCAGCGGTCGGCCTCGGCCGCGGCCCGCCCGTACCGGCGGGCCGCCTCGTGCCGGTCGGTGCTGTTCTCGGCGGCCCGCTCCAGCAGGGCGGCCACCTCCAGGCCCCGGCCCTGCGCGGCGGCGACGTCGGCCGCCCGCTCCAGCGCCACCGCCATGAAGTCGCCGGCGGTGCCGCCGACATGGGCCACGTGCCAGTCCCGGGTCGCCGACTCGGCCGAGACCGCGGCCAGCCGGGCGTGCGCCTCCTGGCGGTCGCCGAAGGGCGCGGTGAAGTAGCAGACCGCCCGCACCATCGGGCGGGCGAAGCTGAGCCGGCCGCCCAGCACGGCGATCAGCCGCGCCTGCTCGGCCGGGGCGCAGTCGGCGAGGCTCGCACCGGCCGCGGCGAGGACGTCGCCCAGGTCGTCGTGTTCGGCCGCCGCCGCGTACAGCAGCACCCGTCTCGTCGCCGGCGGGAGACCGTCGAGCTCGGGGGCGAAGGTGCGGGCGAGCAATCCGGTGACGCTGATCCGGTAGTCGCGCCGCAGCGCGGCCAGCGTGCCGCCGGCGACCGCGCGGGCCAGCTCGGTCAGCGCGAACGGGTTGCCGGCCGCGTAGTGCAGGATCTCGGCCCGGACCGCGCCGCGCGGCGGCACCGGACGGCTGTCGAGGACACCGGCGGCGGCGTTCGGGCGCAGCGGCCCCACCGGCAGCAGCGTCACCTCGGCGCTCACCCGGCCGAAGGCGAGCAGGCTGCGGGCGGCGAAGAGCAGCACCAGGCGCTCCCGGCGCAGCCGGCGGGCCACGAACATGAGCAGGCCGACTGTCTCGGCGTCGACCTCGTCGGCGGTGATCATCACCGGGCCCAGGCGGCAGAGCTGGAGAACCGACGAGAGTACGGTCAGCCGCCGCTCCAGCGGGCTGTCGACGGGCTCGCCCGGCAGCAGCCCGGCCGCCTCGACGACCCGGAAGCCGCGGGCGGTGGCCTCGGCGGCGCACGACAGCAGCAGCGCGGTCTTGCCGATGCCGGCCTCACCGTGCAGGACGATCACCTGCCGGCCGTTCTCGGCGTCACGCAGCGCGCGGCTCAGACGTTCCCGTTCCGCCGCGCGGCCCGGTAACTCAGCGATCAAGCTCATCGTGCCTCCTCTCCGCTTCGGATTTAAGCTTCGAGTCGGGGCGGCGACCATGCAGAACGCAGGCAGAACCTCTCTGCCGGCCGGTTCCGCTCCCGGCGAAGCAGCGGAAATCGGGCAGGGTGTGGGGAGGGTCATGTCGGCGGTTCCGCTGGGCGGGCTGGTACGCGGGTTTCGGCTGGTGGCGGGGCTCACGCTGGAGGCGCTGGCCGCGCGGTCCGGCGTCAGCGTCCGGGCCATCAGCGACATCGAGCGGGGGAAGAGCCTCGAGCCTCAATCCCGGACCGTACGGGCACTGGCCGATGCCCTCGAGGTCAGTGACGCCGACCGCACGGCACTGTACGAGGCGGCGCGTCCCTCGGCCGCCGAGGCGCCCCCGTTGTGCCTGCTGCCGGCGGACCTGCCGGACTTCACCGGCCGGGCGGCCGAGCTGGCCACGCTCGACGAGCTGATGCGGCCGGGCGCCACGGTGGTGGTGTGCGGGCCGAGCGGCATGGGCAAGACGGCGCTGGCCGTGCACGCGGCTCACGGCGCCTGCGACCGGTTCCCGGGCGGGCGGCTCTTCGCCGACCTGGAGGGCCTGGACACCGCGCTCGCGCTGTCCCGCCTGCTGCGGGCCTGCGGCGTCCAGCCGGCCGCCATCCCGTCGGCCCTGGAGGACCGGGCCGACCTGCTGCGCCAGACCCTCGCCGAGCGGCCGCGCCTGCTGGTGCTCGACAACGCGGAGGACGAGGCGCGGATCCGCCCCCTGCTCCCCGGCGACGGCGTCACCACCGTGGTGATCACCTCCTGGTGGCCCCTGGCCGGCCTGACCTCCGCCACCCGCGTCCGCCTGCGCCCGTTCGGCGACGCCGACGCGGTGGCGATGCTGCGCGCCGTCACCCACGCGACGTCCCTGGTGGGTGACGACGCGGCGCTGCGTGAGGTGGCTCGGCTGTGCGGCAACTATCCGCTCGCGCTGCGGATCGCCGGAAGCCGGCTGACCAGCCGGCCGGGCTGGACGGCGGCCACGCTGGCCGAGCGGCTGGCCGATCCCGCCCGGCGGCTCGACCGGCTGGTCGCCGGGGATCTGCGGGTGCGCGACGCCTTCGACGCCACCTGTGCCCGGCTCTCCCCGGCCAGCCACGCGGCGCTGGAGGCGCTGGCTCGTGACGAGCCCGTCGACGCCGTGGACGCGCTCGACGAGCTAGCCGAGGCCGGCCTCGTCATCGGCCGCCATCTGCACGACCTGCTCCGGCTCTACCTGCTCACGCCACCGTCACCTCGTCCAGCCTGATCGACACGACGACCGGGTCCGGGACCTTGTCGTTGTTCTCGTCGCGGCTGTAGATGGTGCGTTCGGTCGCGATCAGCAGCCCGTCGACGGTGGTGAACTCCGTGGCGTACTGGGCGGCGGGTGTGCCGCCGGCGATGTCGACCGTGTAGTCACGCCGCCGGATGATCCCGTCGTCGTCGACGTAGAGGATCTGGTGCGCCGTGTGGGTGGCGATGTTCGCCGGGTACGTGACGGCCAGCCGCCGGTACTTCTTCCCGTCCTCGGTCCACGGGCCGATCTCCTCGGTCCGTACGCCCTCGAAGGTCAGTGAGACCGGCTCGCTGGTGTACGTCCACATGGCGTACCCGGAGAAGTAGGCCAGTTGAAGGCGGGTCCACGGGGTGGTCAGTTCGTGCCCGGCGAACGAGGCCCGCGGGTCGAGCAGCTCCTCGACCACCTCGCCGTCGCCGGTCTCGACGGCGATGCGCTCCGGGGTGAAGTTCGTGTAGTGCCCGTCGGCGAAGAACGGTTCCTGCCGGGTGTGTTCGCGGTGCAGGTCGACGGTGACCTGGACGTCGTCGAGCGCTCCCGGGTGGCCCTTCATGGCCCACAGCGCGCCGCCGAAGAACTGGCGGGCGCTGATCTCCCGCGCCTCTTCCCAGGCCTTACGGCCGCCGTAGGTGTCGAAAATCTCGTCGAGCACGACTCTCTCCTTGACGCTGGGGGAATTAACGGGCCAGCCGGACCGGCTGGGCGCCGACCGGCACCCGCACGATCTGGTACGGCGGGATCCGGTCGTCCACGCCGCCGTTGAACAGGGGCGACCGGGGCAGCTGGTTGACGCTGACGTAGAGGTAGCCGTCGGCGGCCAGGGCCAGCGTGTCCGGCCAGAGCGCGCCGGGCGCGTGCAGCACCGTCGACCAGGTGCCGTCCGCGTCGCGCTTGAGAACGGCGCTGTGTTCGTACGCCGTGGCGTAAAGAGCCCCCGCGGTGTCCGACTCGAGCCCGTCGGACGCGCCCTTGTCACCGTGATCGGTGACCAGCGCCGCGACCTCGTCGTCGCTGAGCGCCCGGTCGGCCAGCGCCGAGGTGGGCACGCTGTAGAGCCGCCGGCTGGACAGCGGGCAGAACCAGAGCCGCTCCCCGGTGGCGTCGATCGCGATACCGTCCGCCCCGACCACATAGTTGTCCCGCACGACACCCTGCACGACGGCGCGGAAACCGTCGACCGCGCGCGTGCTGGCGTAGCCGCGCAGCCGCGACCAGCTCTCGCCGCTCGCCAGGTCGACGACGATGAGCGCGCCCTCCGGCTGCGAGTCGGTGATGTACGCGTACCCGGCCTCGCCCCGCGAGAGATCGAAACGAACGTCGTTGAGGTACGTCGTGGGCGTGATCGCCTCGGCCGACGGCCGGATGATCCGCACAAGGTCGCCGGTGGCCGGGTCGATCTCGACCAGTTTCGGCCCGTTCTCGACCCAGGGGGCGAAGGCCAGGCTGCCGGTGTCGAGCAGCCACAGATGCCCGCGCGGATCGACCACGACGCTCTGCACCGAGACCAGGTGCTCGTCGTTGAACTCCCGGCTCGGGTACGGGACCGGCTTGCCGTCCACGATCTCGGCCACCGTGAACGGCACCTCGTCACCCCAGCGGGGAACGGAGATGAAGACCCGCCCGTCGTCGGTGACTGTCACACCGGTCGGCATCAGATCGTGCAGTTCCGCCACTACCTCGAAGTTCGGCGCGACCCAGGCGCCCAATGCCTCAGATGTCATGTCGTCGAGCCTGCCCGCGGATCACCCGCCCGCTACCAGTACGTCGACTGGTCCGGCCGGAAACCCAGTCGACGTACGCATGGTTCCTCACTCGCGGACGGGCACCGTCGCAGCAAGTCGAACAAAGGAGAACACCATGCGCGCGGTAGCCGTCACCTCCGCTCACCACCTCAGCGACGTCGAGGCGCCCACCCCCGTACCGGCCCCGCACGACCTGCTGGTCCGGGTGCACGCGGTCTCGGTCAACCCGGTCGACGTGCAGAGCGCCGGCCGCGGCCACGGCATCCTCGGCTACGACGCGTCCGGCGTCGTCGAGGCGGTCGGTTCCAAGGTCACCCGCTTCGCCCCGGGCGACGAGGTCTACTACGCGGGAAGCATCCGCCGCCAGGGCAGCAACGCCGAACTCCAGGTGGTGGACGAGCACATCGTCGGCCACAAGCCGACCACCCTGGACTTCGCCGAGGCGGCCGCCCTGCCGCTGACCACGATCACGGCCTGGGAAGCCTTGTTCGACCACCTGCGCCTGAACGCCGACAGCACCGGCACGATCGTCGCCCTGGCCGCGGCCGGCGGCGTGGGCTCGATGATCACCCAGCTGGCCCGGCAGCTCACCAAGCTGACCGTCATCGGCACGGCGTCCCGCCCGGACTCCCGCAAGTGGGCCCTGGAGATGGGCGCCCACCACGTGATCGACCATCACGCGGGCCTGGCCAACGAGGTCCTGAAACTCGCACCGGCGGGCGTCGAGTACGTCTTCTCCCCGCACTCCAAGGGCAACGTCGGCGAATTCGACCGGATCCTGAAGCCGTTCGGCCACGTGGTCGCCATCGACTCGGTCGACAGCATCCAGGACCTGAAGTCGAAGAGCATCACCTGGCACTGGGAGCTGATGTTCACCAAGCCGATGTACGCCCCGACCGACGACAGCCAGGGCCGCCTGCTCGACGAGGTGGCCCGCCTGGTCGACGCCGGCACCCTCCGCACCACACTGACCACCCGCCTGGGCCCGATCAACGCCGCGAACCTGACCGAGGCCCACCGCCTGGTCGGCACCGGCAAGGGCTCCCACTACGGCAAGGTCGTGGTGGCCGCCTGACCCGCGTCTCGTCAGGCCAGGTCGAGGTCGAGGCGGGACTCCAGCGCCTGTTTCGTCCGGGTGTTCGGGGGCGTTCCGGACAGTGCGGGCACGTTCCGAACGGTGGCCGGACGGCTTGCGGGGCTGATGCACTCGGCCTCTCACCACCGGATGAGAGGACGTGAGATGGTCAGAAAACTGGTTGCGAGGATCATGGTCGTCGTCGCGGCGGCGACGGCGTCGGTGGTCGCGTTCGGCGCGCCCGCGATGGCGTTCACGAAACGGACCGAGTGCATCTACGACGGCGTGGACTACATCATCGGGCAGAAGATCTACTTCGTGGCCGACAACGGCCGGTACAAGGGCGAGGTCAACTGGTACTTCGGGTCGCCCAACAGTTTCGGCATCTTCGACCTGGACACCAGCGACACCGCGCGGACCGAGCTGCGGGTGGACGTCGGCTCGACAGTCAGGTCGTACGACCAGTCCGCCGACGACAACACCGGCATCCTCGACATCCCCGGAACCGTCCGCAAGTACCGGGTGGTCTGGGACGGGCACCCGACGATCTGGCTCCCGCCGCAGACCTGCAACCTGGTCGGTCTCTGAGAGGAAGATCCATGCGCAAATTGAGTACGTTCCTGGCCGCGCTGACGATCCTCCTCGGCGCCTTCCTCGTGTCCGCCCAGCCGGCCGCGGCCGCCGGGCACCGCTGCGCGGTGATCGGCACGTCCGGCGTCTATCAGGGTGTGCACTGCATCGACGTCTACCGGGACGGCCCCTTCGCGGCCTCCGACAACTCCGTCTACTGCCAGAAGGTCCAGAACGGGGTGACCACGATCGTGGCCTGCAAGTCCCTGCGGGAGCAGCCGGGGACCTGCTCGAACGCCTACGCCCAGTGCGCCTACAGCGGACGCGGCGAATGCGGCAGCGCCGGCCACTCGCCGTGCCGGGCCGCCAAAATCGTCAACTCGTCGCCGGTCATCGCGCTGAAGTGCGGCTACGACTACTGGGGCATCACCGCGAACACCTACATCGTGCTGCCGAACGGGGTGCCGACCAGCACCGCCAGCATCGCCACCCCACATTTCGCGGTAGGCAACACCAACTGCACAACCGACTAGCGACGGGACGAGAAGAGCCGGTCAAGAACCCGGAAAGGGGGCCGCGTGGCCCCCTTTCCGGGTTCAGGCTGAGAAGTACGGGGTGATGACGGCGCGGGCCAGGGTGTGGCCGGTCAGGTTGAAGCCGAGGAAGGCGGGGGTGGAGTCCTGGTCGATGCCGATGGACTCGACGTCGACGGCGTGGACGGCGATGTAGTAGTCGTGGCGGCCGCTGCCGGCCGGCGGGGCGGCGCCGATGTAGCGGCGCAGCCGGGCGTCGTTGGCCAGCTGCCAGGCGCCCTCGGGAATCGCCGTGCTGTTCTCCGCGCCGGCGTCGGTGGGCAGGGACGTCACCGAGGCCGGGAGGTCGGCGATCGCCCAGTGCCAGAATCCGGAACCCGTGGGGGCCGTCGGGTCGTACACGGTCACCACGAAGCTCTTCGTCTCGGCCGGGAAGCCCGACCAGGAGAGCTGCGGCGAGACGTCCTCGCCGCCGGCGCCGAAGACGCCGCTCGCCTGCGGGAGCTTCATCTCCGCGCCGTCGCTGACGTCGGTGCTGGTCAGGGTGAAGGACGGGACCTTCGCGATCGCGTCGTACGGGGTGGTCACGTTTTGCTCCTAGGTCGTTGGGACCCTTCGAACGTAAGGAGCGCGGCGCCATCGCCCATAAGTCGCTCGACCGGGTGGTTCCAGGGCCAGGAGCAGGCCGATCGAGATCCAGACGTACGTGTTGCTGCCGATCAGGGCGAGGAACCCGTGGGCGCCGGCCCACCAGAGCCAGACGACGCTGCTGCTGAGCACCACGTAGACGGCCGCCAGCACGATCAGCCCGCGCCGGGAGGCGCGGCCGGCCAGCAGGAACAGGGCCGGCAGCAGCCACACCAGGTGGTGCACCCAGGTCACCGGACTGATCAGGCAGGCCACGATGCCGGTCAGGGCGAAGCCGGTCGTGTCGTCCCGGGCCGCGCGCACGCCCAGCCACCAGATGAGCAGGATCACGGCGACGGCGAGCAGCCACCAGAGCGGCGAGACGCCCAGGCGGGCGACGACTCCGCGCAGGGATTGATTCGAGACGTACGCGAGGTTGCCCACCCGGTCGGTGTCCCACAGCGCCCCGGTCCAGAAGCGGCGTGACGTGTCGGGGGCGACCAGGTAGGCCAGGACGGTCGCGGCGGCGGCCGTGCCCGTGGCGACGGCGGCGGCCCGGTATTGGCGGGTCAGGATCAGGTAGCCGATGAAGACGGCCGGTGTCAGTTTGACGGCCGCGGCCAGGCCGATGCCGACGCCGCGCCACTGGGTGCGGCGCAGGTCGGAGCAGACCAGCACGAGCAGGGCCAGGTTGACCTGGCCGAAGCTGAACGTGTCGCGGGCCGGTTCGAAGACGAGGACCGCCAGGAAGGCCAGCGCGGCCGGCATCCACACACTTCGGCGCCGCATCGGGAGCAGATACCAGCGCAGCAGCAGGGCCACGCAGGCCGCGTTGAGCGCGACACTGAACGCGATCGCCACCGGCCAGCTGGTCAGCGCGAGCGGGCTGAGGACGAGGGCGGCGAACGGCGGATAGGTGAAGCCGTACTCGGTGTCCTGGTAGAGGTAGTCGTACAGTTCGCCGCCGTCGACCAGCCAGTAGCGGACGGCGCCGCGGTAGACGCCGAGGTCGAAGAACTCGCGGAAGGTCGGCACGGTCACCAGGAAGACGCCGACGGCGAGCGTGGCGACGGCGACGAGGGCGAAGGCGCGGGGCCGGGTCATCGGGTGGTCGCCTCCAGGGCGGGGGCCGTGGCCAGGCGTACGCCGAGAAAGCCCGACAAACCGAGAAGCACGCCCGCGGTGGCGAGGAGGAACTCCTCGGTGTCGACGGCGAAGCCGTCCGGCAGGACGGCCAGCACCAGGACCGCGCAGGCGACCGCGAGGGTGTGCCGCACCCAGCGGTGACCGGCCGCGGCGGCCAGCGGGACCAGGCCCCAGATCAGGTACCAGGGCCGCAGCGCCGGGCCGAAGGCCACGACCGCGACCAGCACGATGCCGAGGCCGTAGAGCACGCCGAGCTCCCTGATCTGCGACCAGACCAGGCCCGCGACGACGAGGGTGGCCAGCACGCCGGCCCACCGCCAGAGGTTGAGGACGAAGACCTCGCCGACCCCGTCGCCCGAGAGCAGTCCGGCGGTCCAGCGGCCGAGGACGTTGACGAGCGAGAGGTTGCCGGGCGAGATCGGGGTGTCGAGGGTGCCGAGCCAGCCGTATCCGGTGCCGGCGACCGCGGTGAGGATCCCGGTCGTGGCGGCGGCGGTGGCGGTGACCGCGCCGCCGGCCCGGGCGAGCGGCCACCGGCCTCGCAGCTGAGCGGCCCAGATCATCGCGACCGCGGCCAGGCCCAGGATGGCGGGCACCTTGACCAGCGCGGCCGCCGTGACCAGGACGGCGCCGAGCACGGGATGCCGCTGGACGGCGGCGGCCAGGCCGGCGGCGAGCAGGCCGACCATGAGGGCGTCGTTGTGGGCGCCGCCCACGAAGTGGATGAGCACGAGCGGATTGAGCACGGCCAGCCAGAGGGCGGCCGGCGGCCGGATCCCCGTGCTGCGGGCCAGGATCGGCAGGACGTACGCGAGAAGCGCCAGCCCCGCCACCGCGACCAACCGCATCGCGACCACCCCGCCGAGCAGATGCTCGCCGCCGAGGAGACGGGCGAGGCCCAGGAAGACCGGGCCGTACGGGCTGGGGGTGTGCTGCCAGATCTCGGGAACCTGCGCGGCGATGAAGCCGCCGAGGCCGGCCGGGCCCTGCCGGTAGACGTCGAGCCCTTCGCCGGCCATGAGGCCCTGCGCGAGGTAGCTGTAGACGTCCCGGCTGAACAGGGGCGGCGCGGCCAGCAGGGGCGCCGACCACAGGGCCAGGGTCCGCCACATCGCGCCGACGTCGTCCGGGAGCACCTGGCCGTACCACCACCAGGCGAGCAGCAGCAGGGCGAGCCCGCCGTAGACGGCGACCAGCCCGAGGCGCACGTGGGTGAGCCCGGCGAAGAAGCTGACCCCGACCGGCAGCGCCCCGGCGCCCAGGCCGCCCACGGCGATGAGCACCGCCCCGAAAAATCCGACGGCGCGCGACCAGCCGTGATCCCCGAACACCGCAGCACCCTTTCAGCGAAGGGTGTCGAAGTGGGTACGGCCGATGAACGGCCTACTTAACCGTGAGCGAGCGGCCGAGGCTGTTCCAGCCCTTGGCCGCGTTCCAGACGCGGGGGTTGGCGAGCTGGATGGCGTACTCGGGCCTCCCGGCCAGTCCGGCGGCGGGATCGGGCAGGCTCAGGGAGTAGGCGCCCTGGACGGCGGTGAAGGTCGCTTCGAGAGTCACCTGCCGGCCGGGCACCCATGTGCGGAGATCGGCCGGCACACTGACGATCTTGGAGCCGACGACCAGGCGGACCGGGCGGTTCTGGGCGGGCGCGGCGTAGCCGTCGTTGACCAGCGTGATCGTGGCCGTGACCTTCGCGCCGGCCTTCACGGTGGTGGGCAGGACGGCCTTGACCAGGCGGATCCGGTAGCCGAGGCGACGGCCGGCCTCGGCCAGCCCGCCACTCCCCCACGAGGTGAGGACGTCGGTGTCGAAGGACGGGTTGAGGTACGTCCAGTGGTACCGGGCCATCTCGGCGCGGGCGTTGGGCCAGGCCGAGCGGGCCGAGACGTCGCAGGTCTCGCCGCCGACCAGGATCGGGGAGGAGGCCAGCCAGGTGGCGTCGTCGCCGGTGAAGGTGCCGTAGTCGTCGGTGCCGGCCAGGAAGCAGTCGTCGTGCACGCCGACCCGGGCCAGGGTGGGGTGCAGACGTCGCTTGATCGCGGGGGTCCGCACCTGCACGACGGTCGAGGGCGAGGTGGCCGCGAGCAGGGCGGCCAGCACGCGCCCGCGCGTTACGCGAACCGGACCACCATCTTCACGCCGGCGGCCCGGGCGGCGGCGAAGTCGGCCCTCACCAGGGCCAGGTCGGCCGCCGAGATCTGGTCGACGGCCTGGTACTTCTCCAGGTAGAAGATCCGGTAGACGAGGCTGCGGGCCTGATCGACGCGGGCTTTCGTCAACGACGAGGCGCTGAGCGGCGTGTAGGACCCGAAGTGCGTTTCGGTGTACGTGAAGAAGCCGCGCCCGGGGTTGGCGATGGCGGCCGTCGACGGCGCGTAGGTGACCGTGGACGGGGTCGCGGCCACGGCGGTGCCGGGCAGGAGGACGGCGACGGCCACGGCGGCGGCGGGGAGAAAGCGCACGAGGACGACAATCGGCCCCGCCGCCCGGTACTTAAGTGATCTGGGTCCGCAGCGGGGGAAAGCCGTTGAACCCCACGGAGGCGTACGTGGCGGTGTACGCGCCGGTCCCGAGGATCCGCACCACGTCGCCGGCCTCGAGCGCGAGCGGCAGCTCGTAGTGGGCGTGCTGGTACATGATGTCGACGCTGTCGCAGGTCGGCCCGGCCAGGATCACCGGGCCCATCGGGCCGTCGTCGCGGGTGGTGGCCAGGGCGTACTGGATGGCCTCGTCCTCGGTCTCGGCCAGCCCGCCGAAACGGCCCACGTCCAGATAGACCCACCGCTGTTCGTCCTCATAGGACTTCTGGGCGACGAGGACGACCTCGGCGTGCAGCACGCCGGCCGGCGCCGCGATGTACCGCCCGGGCTCGATCATCAGCGCCGGGCGGCGTTGCCCGAAGTTTCGCGATATGGCGGCCTCGATGGCCGCCGCGTAGGCGGTGATCGGAAGGGCGGAGACGCGGTAGTCGACCGGGAAGCCGCCGCCGGCGTTCAGAATGCGGAGCGAGTGTCCACGTTGTTGCAAGAAGCGGAATATGTCGGCCGCGACGGCGATGCTCGGCTCCCACCGCTCGGGGTCGAGCTGCTGCGAGCCGACATGGAAGGCCAGCCCGGCCGGATCCAGCCCGCGGGCGGCCGCCGATGTCATCAGGTCGGCCGCCATGTCCGGCGTACATCCGAATTTGCGGCTCAAGGGCCATCGCGCGCCCTTCGACGAGGCCAGGAGCCGGCAGATCACCCCGGATCCGGGCGCGTGGGCGACGATCTTGTCGAGCTCCCCGGCGCTGTCGAAGGCGAAGAGACGGACCCCGCGGGCGTACGCGTAGGCGATGTCCACCGCCTTCTTGATCGGGTGCCCGTAGCTGAGCGCCGCCGGGGACGCCCCGGCCGCCAGGCAGAGGTCGATCTCGGTCCGGCTGGCCACGTCGAACCGGCATCCGGCCTCGACGAGCGCGCGCAGCAGGGCCGGCTCCGGGTTGGCCTTCACGGCGTAATGGATCTGCGCGCCGGCGAAGGCGGCGGCGATCCGGCGGTACTGCTCGCCGGCCACCTCCACGTCGATCACCAGACAGGGGGTCCGGCCGAGGGCGCCGGACGCCGTCACTTCCTCATCCGCAGTCACGGTCATAACACAGAGTATTGCCATGAACGCATAGAGTTGTCGATCCGGTGACACGAATAGACAGGTTTACAGTTGTCGCCGTGTCAGAACGGCTGGACCTGCTCTCCGCCCCGGAGCAGCACGCGTACCGCCTGCTCGTGCGCATGTCCGGCGCCACCGCCGACGACCTCGCCGAGCAGGACGGCCTCTCCGCGGCCGAGGCCGCCGACGTGCTGGAATCCCTGCACCGCAAGGGCCTGGCCACCGGCGGCCCGGCCTTCCACGCCCTGCCGGCCGACGTAGCGCTGGGCGACGCGCTCCTGCGCGAGCAGCAGGCCCTCGAGTCGGCCCGGCGAATGGTGGCCTCGCTCAGCGAGGAGTACCGCAGCAACACCCGCCGGCGCAGCGCCGACCATCTCGTCGAGATCGTCGTCGGCGCCCCGGCGCTGCGCGACCGGCTGCGCGAGATGCAGGACTCGGCCGAAAAGGAGATCCTGTGGTTCTGCCGGGCCAACCCGATAGCCATGCAGGGCCCGGAGAACACCGAGGAGAACTCGGCGCTGGAGCGCGGCGTCCGGTACCGGGCGATCTACGAGCGGGAGCTGCTCGAGAAGCCGGGCGAGCTGGACAGCATCGTCGAGGCGATGAGCCTGGGCGAGCAGTCCCGGACGCTGCCCGCCCTGCCCGTGCGCCTGGCCGTCGCCGACCACCGCCTGGCCATCTGTCCCCTGGTGCCGGACGCCGCGCGGGGCGTCGGGCCGCCCACCGCGGCGTTGATCCGCCCCAGCGAGCTGCTCGACGCCCTGGTCGCGCTCTTCGAGAGCTACTGGGACCGGGCGACCCCGCTGGTGCCGGACGGTGGCACCGAGGAGCCCGATCGGCTGTTGCTCTCGCTCTTCGTGTCCGGCCTGCCGGACAAGTCGATCGCGACCCAGCTCGGGGTGAGCCGCAGGACCGTCCAGCGGCGGTTGGACCGCCTCATGGACATCGCCGGCGTGGACACCCGCCCCGGGCTGGCGTTCCAGGCCGCCCGGCGCGGCTGGTTGTGACGCAGGTGGTACACCGGCACGCCGACCGGACCGGCGTTCTCGTCGAAGGGCCTCATCGGCCGTAGGCCCTGATCACGGTCTGCCGGACGGCGTTGCCGGCCCGGTCGCTCGCGGTGACCCGCAGCGAGACGATCCCCGCGCCGGCCTTTGTGCGCCAGGTCCGGCCATCGTCCATCGAATACTCGACCTTTACCCGGTTGGCGCCCGGCACGCTGATCTCGGCGTGGTGGCCGGCAACCCCTTGAAGATCAACCGGCACGTCGTACGACGGCTGAAGCAGCGGCAGCTTCCCGTTCGCCGCGGACTTGAAGGTCCACTCGGTCGACGTGGACGTGCCGTACAACCACTCCTCGCCACCGCGCTTCGTCGTGACCGACAACGTGAAGTCGCCGGCCGGCACCGCCACATCGCGCCACGCGTTGGGGTATTCGCCGACGACCACGCCGTTGCGGGACAGCGTCGCCGCCTGGCCGGCCGGGTCGAGCTGATAGTGGCCGTCCGCGTCGACGAAGTCGGCCACCCGCAGCTTCAGCAGGTTGCCCTCCCGGGTGCCTTCACCGGCCGGCCGCAGGACCGGAGCGGTCCACGTTTCGGCGGAACGGCCGGGTTTCCCGTACGCGATCGGGTCGTCCTGGAAACCACCGTCGAGTGCGGCGCCGATCGAGTTGAACGGGTACTCGTGGTGGACCTGGTGTTGCCACAGCGTGTCGCCGATGCTGACCCACTCCTCGCGGACCGACGGCGTCCGCACCGCCCGCTGGGCGTCGTTCCAGGAGTACTCCTGAGCCGGCCGCCAGCCGAACCGCTGCTCGCGTACCCAGTCGAAGCCGCCGTTGTGCTGGTAGCGCGAGGTGATCCGCTGCGAGTTGGCCGCCGTCACCCGGTAGACGATCTGGCTGGGCACGCGGTCCCTGGTGACCTGGAAGACGTCGTACAGGTAAGGGCTGCTCGGCGTGAGGGTCAGCGAGATCGAGGCGCCACGCTTGCGGGCCTGGGCGAGCAGCTTCTGCCCGTCGTCGTTGGGAACGACCGCGTTGATGATCGGCATCCGCTCGCCGTCCGGCTGCCAGGAGCCCCAGGCCGACATGGTGTCGGGGAAGACGACCAGCGCGACCGCCGCGCCCGCCTCGGCCGCTTGCAGCGCGGCGTCGTAGTAGTTGTCCGTCTCGAGCACCACGGCCTTGCCCCTGACGTCGCCGTTCAGCCCGGCCACCAGGTCGTACCGCCGGGTCCCGGTGTAGGCCGGGGAGGAGGCCGTCAGGTTGATGTCGACGCCGGGGAGGGACGAGCGGACCAGCGGGGCCACCAGTTGCCAGCGCGACGAGAACTCGAAGCTGCCCCGGCGGGGCTTGGCGGTCGGGGTGACGTTCAGCGCCTGGACCGAGCTGAAGTTCATGAAGCCGTTGATGATGCCGCGGCCCGACCCGGTCACCCGGTGCACGTAGTAGCTGAACACGGTCCGCTGCTCGGCCGGCTTCGGCGTCTCGATCTTGACAGGCCTGGCGGTACGGGCGTCGAGCGTGATCGTGAGATCACGGTCGACCTTGAGCTCGGGGTTGGTGATCAGCGAGTCCTGCTCGTCGAGCGGGTAGCCGTCGGCGATCGTGGCGTTCATCAGGTAGTCGCCCTCGGCCACCTCGTACGTCCGGGTCTGGCCCTCGAAGATCGCGTCGAGCACGTCGAAGCGCGGATCGTCGCCGAACATCAGGAAGGCGGGCGCCGCGGCCGGCTTCCCCGATCGGTCCACGGCCTTGACGGTCACGGTGTGGTGCGGGCGGTCGAGCGTGCCGGCGAGCGCGGTCGTGACGAGCACGCCGCCCGGCCCGGACGCGGTCAGCCAGCCGCTGATCTGGCCGGGGGTCTTGAGGTCGTGCGTGAGGACCACGTCCGTCCGGCCCCCGGCCGGCACGGTCACCGTCGTCCGCGACGGGGTGATCGCGGCCAGGTCGTCCGTCAAGGTCAGCGTGATCGGGGCGGTGCCGCCGTTGGTGTAGGTGACGGTCCGCGTGACCGGCTTCTCGCCCAGCTGGTGGAGGCCGAAGTCGGCCACACCCGTTCCCGCGACCTTCTGGGTCGTGGCCCGGGCGAGGTCGACCCGGCCGGCGCCCTGCGCGAACACCGGGGTGTCCGGCGTGGTCTTCGCGGTGCTGACCAGCTCGTCCTTGATCTGCGAGCCGGTCCAGCCGGGATGCTGCTGGGCGACGATCGCGGCCGCCCCGGCCACGTGCGGCGTGGCCATCGAGGTGCCGGAGGCCGCGGTGTAGAGGTCGTCGACCGGGGTGCCCATCTCGGTGCCGGCGGCCCGGGCGGCGACGATGTCCACACCGGGCGCGGTGATCTCGGGCTTGAGCCCTTCGTCGCCGACCCGCGGGCCACGGCTGGAGAAGCCGGCGATCCGGTCGTCGCGGTCGACGGCGCCGACGGTCAGGGCGCCGGCGGCGGCGCCGGGGGTGCCGACCCGGTAGCTCGCGCCCTCGTTGCCGGCCGCCACCACGAAGAGCGCGCCGGTGGCCTCGCTAAGCTCGTCGACGGCGGCGCTCATCGGGTCGGTGCCGTCGGTCGCCTCACCGCCCAGGCTCATGTTGATCACGCGGGCGCCCTCGTGGGCCGCCCATTCCATGCCGGCGATGATGCCGGACTCGTAGCCGGAGCCGCTGTCGTCGAGCACCTTGCCGATCAGCAGGCGGGCGCCCGGGGCGACGCCCTTGCGGGTGCCGTTGGAGCCGGCGCCGGTGCCGGCGACGGTGGCCGCGACGTGGGTGCCGTGCCCGAAGTGGTCGCCGGTGTCGGCGCTGCCGCTGAAGTCCCGCGCCTCATCGATCTTGCCGGCCAGGTCGGGGTGGCCCGCGTCGGCGCCGGTGTCGAGCACGGCCACCTTGACGCCCTGGCCGTCGAGCCCGGCCGCCCACGCCCGCGGGGCGCCGATCTGCGCGGTGCTCCGGTCGAGCACCGGCTTCACCTTGCCGTCGAGCCAGATGTGGGTCGCGGTGGTGGCGGTCCGGGCGCCGGTGCCGGCGGCCACCTGCGTACGCCAGAAGTCCTTGAGCCCCTGCTTGTCGGCTTTGACGGCCACCGCGCCGAGGCTGGGAAGCGCGGTGCCGCCCATCCTGGCCTTCGCCGCGGCCCCCTGGATGATCAACGGCAGCGTGCCCCGGGCGGCGTCGCCGTAGCCCTGCTCGATCAGGTGCTGCACGTCGAACAGTTCGGCGTCGAGCCGTCCCTCGCGCAGCAGGGGAAGAGCGTCGGACGGCAGAACGCGGACGCCCTCGCTCGTCTCGACGGTGGCGAAGCGGACGTGTTCGCGGCCGGACCCCGGCCGTACCGTGGCCGCGACCCGGCCGTCACCGGCGGGAGCCAGTTCGACGACATCGCCCGTGATGAGCGTGATCGCTTGCGCGGCCGCAGGGGGAACGGTCGCGCGGGCGGGTACAGCCGGGGTGGCGGCAGCGGCGGAACCTGGCGGCGACCAGGTGGCGCCGCCGGCTCCCACCAGGACGCCGACGAGGGCACCGGCAAGGCGCTTCGATGCAGGCAAGGTCGGGCTCCTTAACGTGCGAGTTGACACGCATTCTGGAGTTCACCTGTTGCTTGCCGGGAGATCTGCCGGGTGCCGCAGTGGCGACATGGCGCGATGTGGACAACCGTTGCCTCACTGCACGGAGAGCGCGACCCGCCGCGCCTCGGCCAGATCGGTGAAGCCCTCGAGACGATAGGTGGTCCCGCCGGTGTCCCAGATCAGGGCGGGTGTGGCCAGGCGGGCGGTGGCGGTGCGCTCGACACCGGAACGGTCGTAGTACGTCAGCGTGTGCGGCCCCGGAAGCCAGACGGCGAGGGCGCCGCCGACATCGGTCCACTCGGCCTGGCCGGCCTGCTTGAGGAAGGCCGCGGCGGACCCGTCGAACTGATCGAGCCGGATCGAACCACCCCGGTAGAAGAGCGAGACGACCCGGCGCTGGTCGTAGACCTCGGCCCGCTCGGGATCGCCCAGCGCGGCCGGGAACCTGGCGATCTTCCGGGCCTCGTCCAGCGACACGGTACCCGCGCCGGGCAGCGGGCTCGGGCGGGGCGCGGGCGCGGGCGGGGCGCTTTCCCGGCGCACCTCGATCCCCGCCACGCCGAGCACTTCGGCCACCGCGTCCACCACGGCCGCCCGAGCCGGCGCGACCGCGATCACGGTCGCCACGACGGCGGCCAGAACGCCCGCGACCCAGGCCCGCCAACGGATCGGCGGCTGGGCCAGGCGCGTGCGGACCGCTGCGCGCTGGTCGGCCGGCTCGGGGGTCTCGAGCCAGGTGGACAGGTCGCGGAGTTCGGCGATCAGGTCGTCGTCGCGGTCAGGCATCGCGCACCTCCATGCCTTCGCGCAGCCGGGCCAGGGCGCGGTTGGTCCGGGACTTGACCGTTCCCTTGGGCACGCTCAGGGCGGCCGCGGTCTCCTGTTCGGAGAGGTCCAGCAGGAAGCGGCAGACAAGCACCTCACGGTCGCGGTCGCCGAGCCGCTTCAAGTGTTCGACCAGACGCCGGCGGCGTTCGTGGGCCATCGCCGACTCGGCCGGGTCGGGCGCGTCGGGCCGTGGCCCCTCGGCGACGGCGGCCCGCAACGCGAGCCCGTCCCGGCGACGGCGGGAGCGGTGCAGGTTACGGGTCTCGTTGGCGACGATGGCCAGCAGCCAGGGCCGGAACCCGGACTCACCGCGATAGCGCGACAACTGCCGGTACGCCTTCACGAACGCCTCCTGCACCACATCGTCGGCGTCGTCCCCGGCCCCGAGCAGCACGGCGGCCCGGTGCGCGGCCACGGTGTAGCGGGCGACCAGAAGCTCGTACGCCCCTCGATCGCCCCCACGGGCCCGCGTCACGGCCGCCGCGTCCTCCAGCTCGGTGGTCTCGCTCAGCTCGGACACCTCCACCTCATCCGCACCGACACTGCACTGACACCGCCCACCGCGAAAGGGTTCCGCCGGGAACCTGTTGGCCGCGGCCGGTGTCACCCGGGCATGACGACGCGACGCCGCTTTCTCGCCCTGGCCGGGGGCGCCATCGCCGCTTCCGGGATCGCCGCCTGCCGCGAGCCCCAGGCGGTCGCGACTCCGGTCGCCGTACCGGATCTCGTGTTGGCGGAGACCGAGCGGGGACTTGTCCGGCTGAGCGGCGCCGAGTCGCGGCTGCTCGGCCGGGCGGCCGCGGTGAGCCGGGACGGAACCATCGCGTACGTCGCCGACGACACCGGGCTGACCCGCACCTACACCATCACCGGGGCGTCCATCCAGAAGACGGAGATCGGGGGTGGATGGGTGCCCCGCGTGGTGGCCGAGGGCGGAAACGCCTGCGTGCTCACCACGACGCCGTACGCGGAACCGCCGGCGCCGCGGACGTCCAGCGGCCTGCTCGTGGTCGGTGACGGTCAGCGCCGGAAGTTCAACCTGTCCGGAGTGGTCGAACCGGATGCGTTCACCACCGACGGCGCCGGGCTCTTCGTGCTGGAGTGGCTTCCGCCCGACCTGCCGGACCGCTACCGGGTACGCCTGCTCGATCTGGCCACCGGGAAGCTGGAGCCGCTGTTCACCCGGACCAAGGTGCCGGTGCCGCCAGGCGCCGAGGAGGAGATGCGCGGCAGTGGGCGGCAGGCGGTGCTGTCGCCGGACCGGCAGGTGCTCTACACGCTGTACACGCATCAGCCCGACCACCAGCACACCCGCAACCTGCTCGCCGGGACCCGCAACGACGTGCACGCCTTCGTGCACGTGCTGCACCTCGGCGAGCGCTGGGCCTTCTGCCTCGACCTGCCCGAGCCGTTCGGGCACGGGCCGCCGGAGGGGCACGCGCTGGCCGCCGACGCCACGCACCTCGCCGTTCTGGACGCGTCGAGCGGCTCGGTCGCGTTCGCCTCGGCGAGCTCGCTGGCGATCGAGAAGACCGCCCGGATTCCGGCGGGCCGGGCCGCCGGTCATCTCGCTCTGGGTGGGGGCCGGGCTTACGCCGCTTGCGGTACGGAGGTGCACGCGCTCGCCCGGGACACGGGCCGGGTCGCCGCGCAGTGGTCGCTGGCCGATCCGGTGTGCGGGTTGCGGCTGGGCCGCGACGGCCGGCTCCTGTACGCGGGTGGCCGTGACCGGATCGCCTGGCTGGACGTGTCGTCGGGCCGGGTGCTGGGCCGGGCGGCCGTCGACGGGTTGACGGGGTTGGCGCACGTGGGATGACACTTTCCGGCGTACGACCGGAACTTGCGGGTTTGAATTTTTCGATCTGTTGATCTTTGCTCGGTTGAGCTACTGGTCGAACCGTTCGAAAGTTACGGAGAATTGCCGGAAGTTAATGGTTGACGCACCTGTGTCGTGGCTCCCAAGATGGGATTCAACGACGATCGTCGATTCGCGTGGACGGGCCGCTTCCACCGGCGGCCCGCCCCACTCCCCCTTAGCGACGAGAGGTGACTCCCCATGCCCCGCTGGATCCGTCCTCGATCCCTGCTCCTCGCCGGCGCTCTGCTCGCCGCCGGCGCCGTCGCCGTGGCGCCCCCGCTCAGCGCCTCGGCCGACGCCTCCTGCCAGAACGGCTACGTCGGCCTGACGTACGACGACGGGCCGAACCCGAGCACCACCAACCAGCTGCTGTCGGCGCTGCGCTCGGCCGGCCTGCGGGCGACCATGTTCAACACCGGCCAGAACGCCGCCGCCAACCCGAGCCTCGTGGGTGCCCAGGTCGCGGCCGGCATGTGGGTCGGCAACCACAGCTACACCCACCCGCACATGCTCTCGCTGAACCAGAGCCAGATGTCCTCGGAGCTGTCGCGCACCCAGACCGCCATCCGCAACGGCGGCGGCGGCACACCGACGATCTTCCGGCCGCCGTACGGGGAGACCAACGGCACCCTGCAATCGGCCGCGTCGGCCCTCGGCCTGCGCACGGTGACCTGGGACGTCGACTCGCAGGACTGGAACGGGGCCAGCACCGCGCAGATCGTGCAGGCCGCCGGCCGGCTCACGAACGGCCAGCTGATCCTGATGCACGACAACTACCAGACCACGATCCAGGCCATCCCCCAGATCGCGGCCGGCCTGGCCCAGCGCGGCCTCTGCGCCGGCATGATCTCCTCGTCGACCGGTCGCGCGGTGGCACCCTCGGACGGCCCGACCACGCCGCCCACCACGCCGCCCACCACGACCCCGCCGCCGACGGGTGGGGGCAGCTGCACCGCCACGTACGCCGAGGGTCAGAAGTGGTCGGACCGCTTCAACGGCCAGGTGACCGTGAGCGGTTCGCCGAACTGGATCGTCACCGTGACCTTCCGCTCCCCGCAGCGGGTCATCGCCACCTGGAACACCGCGGCCAGCTGGGATTCGACCGGCCTGGTGATGACCGCGCGCCCCAACGGAAGCGGCAATGTCTTCGGCTTCACCGTCCAGCACGGCGGCAACTGGACCTGGCCGTCCCTGTCCTGCCGAACGGCCTGACGGTTCGCGCTCCGGCGCGGCGCTCTTGTCGCGTCGCGCCGGAGTGGCGTACGAACTTCCCGTGACCAAATCGGTACATTAGGGACATGGCAACGATCTCTCTACGCGGCGCTCTGCTGCGATCGTTGCCTGCCCTGCTCCTGCTGCTGACGCTGGGCCTCGTCGCCCCCGCAGCGGCCGCCGGGCCGATCGCCGCCGGGGTCACCCACAGCACCAACTCCCCCGCCGCACCGGCCGCAGGGTCCACAGCCGACACTCCGGAATCCCCGGACACGGCGCCCGCCCGTACGCCCGGCGCTCCAGCCGCCGACCGCACGCGCGTCCTCTCCGCTCAGCACACCGTCGGGGCCACCGGATCCCGCGGTCCGCCGTCCGCGCACGCCTGACCACCTTCTGACATCGCGCCGCGGCCCCGCCGCCGCGCCCAGGTGGTCGCTGCCCTTTTGCGGACTTTCTCCTTTGAGCGGACAGGACTCCCACACCCATGAACGTCGTCGCCGAAATGCTGCTGACCACCCCCGCCCCCGCCGCCATCTGGGCCACCCTGATGCTGCTCACCCTTCCGGCGGTGCTGGTGCTGGCCAGCCCGCAGGGCGTGCGCCACCCCCGGCAGGCCCTGCGCGACGTGGTCGCCCTGATCCGCGAACGGGGCGACCGCCGCCGCCGGCTCCCGCTGGAGGCCCTGGCCGCCGCCCAGTACGCCGACGAGGTGCGGGTGGCCGCCGACCGGGCCGAGCTGGCGGCGGCCCGCTGGCAGGAGCGCTGGGAGCAGACCACCGACGACGTCACCGAGGCCTGGCAGTCCTGGCTGGACGCCGACGCCCGGCTGCGGGCCCGCCGCTCGGCCGCCGCCTTCGGCACACCGTGGAGCGCACAGACCCCCACCGAATACGCGGCCCGCGAGCGTTTCCTGCACCGCGCCGTCCGCGAGGCCGCCGCCCACGGCTGGCTGCCCACCGCGGCCGTGGCCGACGCCCTGGCCGGCCGCGCCGGCTGGGACCCGCGCCTGCACCCGCTGGAGCAGGAACTGGTGGTTCACCGCGCGGCCGAGGGTCACCTGCGCGACCGCTACGAACGCGCCGTCCGCGCGGAGCAGGAGGCCCGCCACGACGCCGGCCTGGCCCGCTCGACCAGCGACAGCCTCCGCCAGGAATCGTGGTCCGCCACCGACCGCGCGAACCGCCTGCGCCACCTGCTCCCCACCACCGCGACCGGCCTGGCCCCGCACGCGATGGCCGCCCGCCCGGGCCTCCTCTGAACCGATTGACCGGATTCGCAGCCCGCGCCTAAACGACGGGGCGGGGTAGCGCGCGTGACCCCGCCACGGTCAATGTGATGCCCACCACAGCAGTCTGCCGACGGGGGAAGGCAGGACCATGGTGCGCAGAGGAACAGCCGTGCTCGCGCTCGCGGCGATCATCGCCGCCGGGCTGGCGTCGCCGGCCGCCGCGAAGGACACCCAGACGGCCGATCTGCCCTGGCATCTCGACCGGGACGATCAACGGCCGGTCAAGCGCGACCAGCGGTTCAACCACGGCGTCAGCGACGTGCCCATCTACATCGTCGACTCCGGCGTCTGGGCCGAGCACACCGAGTTCGGCGGCCGGGTGGTCAAGTTCGCCGACGTGACCGGGGCCGGACAGGACGGGAAACCCTGCCGTCCGCACGGCACCGCGGTGGCCTCGGCCGCCGCCGGCCGCACCCGGGGCGTGTCGAAGCAGTCCCCGATCATGTCGGTCAAGGTGTCCCACTGCGACGAGGCCACCTCGGTCCAGCTGCGGGCGGGCCTCGACGCCATCGCCCTCCACGGCCGTGCCCCGGCCGTGGTCAACATCAGCCTGGCCTACAAGGGAGTGCTGCCCGAGATCGAGTCGGCCATCGAAACCCTGGTGAAAAGGGGTTACACGGTGGTCACCGGCGCCAACAACACCATGGAGCCGGCCTGTGGCTGGTCCCCGGCGCAGCTCGCCCCGCGCCTGGCCGGCATGATCACGGTGGGCGGCAGCGACCAGAATGACAATCGGTGGGTCACGCCGGAAAAGGGCTCGGGCGACGGGTCGTGCGTGGAGATCTTCGCCCCGGCCGCCGACCTCGACCTCGCGTCCACCGAGGACGCCGCGGCGACGGCCTTCTTCGAGGGCAACTCCGGCGCCGCCCCACAGGTCGCCGGGGCGGCGGCGCTGATCATCGCGGCACATCCGAACTACACCCCGGGCCAGGTCGAGGCGGCCCTGATGGCCGACGCGACCAAGAAGGAGATCTACGGCACGAGCGCCGACTCGCCGAAACGGCTGCTGTTCGTGGCGCCGCCGGCCCAGCCCGGGAAAGCCACCCCCAGCCGGGACCTGAACGAGCTGTTCAACCGGTACGGGGACGCGGGCGGCCACTGGACCGGCGGCGACGAGACCATGTCGCTGAAGCTGCCGGACGGCCGGGTCGCGTGGTTCTTCGGCGACACGTTCCTCGGGCAGGTCGAGCCGGACCACAGCCGGTCCCGCGACACCAGGATGATCCACAACTCGGTGGTCGTGCAGGACGGCCTGACGCTGACCGCGACGCTGCACGGCGGCACCGCGGCCAGCCCGTCGTCGCTGGTCGCCACCGGGCCCGACGACACGCCGGGTGACTTCGGCTGGTGGCCGTCCGAGGGGCTGGTGGCCGGCGACGAGGTGCAGGTGTTCTACACGCACGTCGTCGACGACGGGCAGGGCGGCCCGCTGCCGTTCAAGACCGACGAGATCGCGGTCGCCCGGTTCTCGGCGTCGACACTGGCGTTGCTGGGCCTGTCCCGGCTGCCCGGCCTGGGCGTCGACCGTCCCATCAGCTGGGGCTCGGCCCTGGTCGACGGCGAGGACGGGTACACCTACGTCTACGGCCGGGAGATCGTCGACAAACACCGCCGGCTGTACGTGGCCCGCGTGCCCCAGGGGCAGCTCACCGACCGGGCGCAGTGGCGGTTCTGGACCGGCGCCGCCACGCCGGCCGAGCAGTGGTCCGCGAGCCAGGCCGACGCGAGCAGCGTCATGACCGGTGTCGGGGCCAGCTTCAGCGTGAAGTACATCCCGGCCTACCAGTCGTTCGTCCTGGTGACCTTCGACGAGAGCGAAGGGCTGGACAACCGGATCTTCGCCTACCACGCGGGCGTGCCCACCGGGCCGTTCCGGCACGGCTCGCTGATCCACCGGGCGACGGAGGCGACGGCCAGCCGGTACACGTACAACGCCCGGCTGCACCTGGAGCAGGACGCGGGCGGCGCGACCGCGGTGATCTCGTACAACGTCAACAGCTTCGACCCGGACGAGGTCTACCGCGACGCGCGCGTCTACCGGCCCCGGTTCGTCAACGCCACCATCCCCGGGCCGCCGGAGAGCGGCACCTGGCTGCCCGACGCACCGCGGAACCTGCAAGCCGTCCTGGCCGGGAACGCCAAGGTACGACTCACCTGGGACCCGGTGCCGCAAGTGAACCTCGTCCAGTACTGGGTCTACGAACGGCGCAAGACGTTCACCCCGACCGGCCGGGACGTCGGAGCGACCCACTTCACCCGCCGGAGCACGCCCGTCCCCAGCCCCGAGACGGAGTTCGATGTCGCCTACGCGGGCGTCTACGAGTACCGCGTCTCGGCCGAGACCCTGACCGGGGAGGGGCCGCCGTCCATACCGGCCTCACTCCCCGTGCCCCTGCCCGCGCCCTCGCAGGCGCCACCGAACCTGACCGGCACGGCCAACCCGGACGGCAGCGTCACGCTGATCTGGGACGAGGTCACGACCCCCGAGCCGTGGCTGGTCAACTATCGCGTGTACCAACGGGACACCACGTCGGACGATCCGCAACTCCGCCCGGCCCGCAACGCCGTGGTCAACGGGACCACCGCGCGGGTCAGTGGGCTCCGAAGCGGCACCCCGTACGAGTTCCAGGTCACCGCGTACAACAACTCGGGCGAGAGCCCGCGCTCGAACACCGTGCGCGTCACACCGACCGCGCCGCCACCGCCCGCGCCGACCGGCCTGACCGCCACACCGAACACCGACGGCTCGATCCGGCTGGCCTGGACGGCCACCGGGCCCGGCCACTGGTACTGGGTGTGGATGCGCAAGTCCGGCGAGACCCAGTTCACCAAGCTGGAGTACCCGGTCACCACCGGCACCACCTTCACCGCCTCCTACCTGACCAACAATCAGGCGTACGACTTCCGCGTGTCGGCCATCAGCACGAACGGCGCCGAGGGGCCGCCCTCGGCCATCGCGTCGGCCACCTCCCGGTACGCCCCGCCGCCGGTGCCGGCGAACCTGACCGCGACCTCCAACAACGACGGCAGCATCGGGCTGTCGTGGTCGAGCTCCGGGCCGGGCATCTGGTACTGGGTGTGGACCCGCAACGTCAGCAACGGCGAGACCGAGTTCGGCAAGTCCGTCTACCCGGTGGTCTCGGGCACCACGCACACCGCCGGATGGCTCGAGATCGGCGACGTCTACGAGTTCCGGGTCAGCGCGCTCGGGCCGGGCGAGGCGGAGAGCGCCCAGTCGAACACCGCCCGCGCCACCTCGCGGATCCCCCCACCGGGCGCCCCGGCCAACCTGCGCGCCACCGCCGGCAACGGCCGGGCCACGCTCACCTGGTCGGCCCCGGAGGCCGGGCTCATGTACTGGGTCTACTACCGCCCGGTCGGGCAGGCGGCGTTCAACCGGTTCGACCTGCCGGCGAACAACGTCACCACCTTCACCGCCCTGCCGCTGACCAACGGGCAGACGTACGAGTTCTACGTGACAGCGGTCAAGGCCGGCGTGGAGAGCAGCCCGTCGAACGTCGTCCAGGCCCGGCCACAGGTGCCGCCACCACCGGCGCCGGGCAACCTGACCGCCACCCCGGACGCGGACGGCAACGTCCGGCTGTCCTGGGTGTCGTCCGGGCCGTCGATGTTCTACTGGATCGAGATGCGCGACGTGAGCGCGGGCCAGTCCTTCCGCCGGCTGGACCTGCCGTTGCAGGACCGCACGACCTTCACCGCGACCGGCCTGGTGCTCAACCACACGTACGAGTTCCGCGTCGCCGCCGCGAACGCCGGCGGCGAGAGCCCGCTGTCCAACGTCGCCCGCGGCGTCACCTTCATGCCGGTGCCGACCCGGCTCACCGCCCACTGGGAGGACCACCGCTCGGCCCAGCTGGCCTGGGACGGCGATCCGGCCGGCATGTACTGGATCTATGTGCGGGACGTGGCCGCGGGCGGCGGCTTCCAGCGGCAGAGCCTGCCCACGAGCGGCCGGATCTCGCAGATCATCGCCCCGTTGCGGTCCAGCTCGTACGAGTTCTACGTGACCCGGATCGGCTACGGCGGCGAGACAGCCCCGTCGAATGTCGCCTCCCTCGGCCCGCAGCACCCGACGCCGCCGGCCGGGAACCTGGTCACCGCCACCTCGGCCGGTCCGTCGTCGTGCCACCCGGTGGACATCTTCTGGATCTGCCAGAGCACGATCACCACGACGGCGCGGCTGACCGACTGGTCGCAGGACTTCCGGGCCGGGCTGAACCTCAACGTCGAGTGGGGCTTCTCCGGCTCCGACTCGGAGGCCCCCGCGATCGCCGTCTGCGAGCCGCTCGACCCCGGCGTGCCCCGGGGCAGCTGCACGGTCTCGACCAGCCGGAAGGTCACCTGGAACCACGGCACGAGCCGCCCACCGGCAAGCCCGGTCGGCCCCACGGTGTGCGTGAACACATTGGCCTGGGCGCCATACTTCCTCGACCAGAACGGCAACTGGATCAAACGAACCCGCACGGACCGCGCCTGCGTCAACCCCGGCGGATCGGCCTAGCGGCCGCGCGAGTCCAGCCCGGGGGCTGGACTCGCGTGGCCGGGACGGGGTGGGTCGGTCAGCTGGTGGCCCGGTTCAGGCTTCTGGGGTCGGCGGGGGCCTGGTACTGGGTGTAGAGGCCGGAGCGGGCCGCTCGCCGCCAGGGGCGGGCCTGGTTTTCGGCGGTCAGGTCCAGGTCGGCGGTGACCAGGGACGGCTCGGAGGTTGCGGGGCAGCGGGTCAGCCAGTCGCCGGAGGGCGTCACTATGCCCGAGGGGGCGTTGGGGGCGTCCTGGGCCGTGCCGGCGTAGCTGACCCAGTAGCTGTTCGCGGCCGCCAAAGCCTGGGCCTGCAGGGCGAACGGGCCGTTGTTCACTCCGGCGCCGGGGCCGTGGGTGGAGAACAGGACGCAGTCGACGTCAAGCCGTTCGTACTCGCTGAAGATCTCGGGATAGGTGGCCTCCATGCCCAGCGCGCAGCCGAACCGGGCGCCGTCGACGATGAAGGTGATCGGTTCCGAGCCGGGCGTGTACATGTGGCTGACCTTGGTGTTCGACAGCATCCGCTCGTCGTAGCGGGTGGCGATCGTGCCGTCGTCGGCGATGACGTACAGGCTCAGGTGGGGGCGGCGGGGTGGGGTCAGCGGGTGCACCGAGCCCAGGACCGTCCACAGCTTGAGCGAACCGGCCAGGGCCGCGATCTTCTGGAGTTCGGCGGCGAGCGTCGCCCAGTCGGCCCGCTGCCAGTCGGCCGGGCCGATCAGGTCGGGGCCGGTGGCGGACATGATCTTCTTGCTGGGGCTGGTCAGCGCGCCCTCGGGCAGGTGCAGCAGGCGGGCGCCGGCCGTGTGGGCCTCGCGCATGAGGCGGCGGATCCGCTCGCCGCTGTCGCGCAGGGCCGCGGTGTCGCCCGGGTCGGTTCCGACCGGAAGCTGGGCGACTGACAGTCGTACAGAAGGCATCGAATCTCCTCGCGGAGTCGTGCGGAAGTGCCGCAGAGCAGCGGTGTAGGACTCGCCGGTCTTGGCCGCGCGGGCACGGACCCGGCGTTTGAGATTCCGGTTGGCTGTCATCTGGACCTCCGCTGTCCCGCACGCCGATCCCCCGCGCGATCGATGCGTCCGAGACGAACGAGTCAGGACAGCGGCCCGAGACGACGAGTCCCTTTGCCTCCGTCGGGGACCGCGCGTCGGGGACGGTCGCTGGAGGTTGGGCGTGGGCTACGCCGATCCGGACGCTAGCACAGATCCCCGTCGGGTGGCGTCGCACAAAACCGCCGTGCCCGTCGGCCGGGATGACGCTGCACTGCTCAGCATGACGATTCTGACCAGCGCCGTTTGTGTCCTCGCCCTGGCCGCTCCGCCGCCCGGGCATCTGGAGCTTCGCTATGCCGGTGATCTCGCCGGTCCCACCCAGGTCGCCGACAGCAGCGGCAACGGGCTGAACGGGACCATCCTGACCGGCGGCGGGGGCACGGTCACGTCGGTGACCGAGGACGGCAACCGCTTCCTGCGTTTCCCGGGCGGGCACTGCACGACCGCGCCCTGCCCGCAGGGGATCGTCCGGCCGGCGAGCGCCGTCACCCTCACGCCGGGCGACGGGCGGTTCGTCTACGGGGCCGACATCCGGCTCACCGAGCCGCCGTCGCCCGAGGCCGGCATGAACGTGTTCCAGTTCGGCGCGGCCGCCGCCGGCATCAGCCAGTGGAAGCTCCAGGTGGACTACGGGGTGCCGTCGTGCCGGTGGTCGGACGGCACCGATTTCGTCCTGCTGCCGGCGGATCTCACCCTGGCCGTGGGGCGCTGGTACCGGGTGACCTGCATCCGCCTGTCGCCGGTGTTGTTCCAGATCAGGGTGCACGACGCCGTGACCGGACGGCAGGTCACGCCGCCCCGGCAGCAGACCGCCCCGCTGCGGGACATCCTGCCCAGCGGGAACGTGGTGATCGGCGGCAAGCGGATCAACGCGGCGCAGACGGACGTCGACACCGACCAGTTCCACGGGGATCTCGACGACATCGAGTTCGGGCGCCGGGAGCCGTAGATTCGGTGTCATGACGACGTTGTGGACGCTCGGCTGCGACGCGGTGGATCCGCATCGGCTGGCCGCTTTCTGGGCGCTGGCCCTCGGATACGTACCGGAGCCGGGTCATGACGAGCCGGACGGCGCGTCGATCGTGGATCCGGAGGGGCGGGCGCCCGCGCTGAGTTTCCTCCGGGTCCCCGAGTCCAAGACGGCCAAGAACCGGATGCACGTCGACGTCCGGGTCGGCTCCGAGCCGGCCATCCGGGCGAAGGTGGCCGAGCTCGAAGCCGCCGGGGCGACGTCCGTACGGGATCATCGGTATGGCCCTGACCTGAGTCATGTGGTCATGCTCGACCCGGAGGGCAACGAGTTCTGCGTGGCTTGACCCGTTACGGCTTGGTCAGCAGGCAGCCCGACTTGTTCAGGTCGATCGTGCGGGTCGACGTGAGGCAGGTCGTGAACCAGTACGTCTCCTGGCCGTAGCTCTGTCCCTGCACCGCCTTGGTCGTGCCGTCGGGGTTGACCTCGCACGGGTTGTTCAGCGTGCACATCTCGCCGTCGTCGTTGCCGGTGTTGTTGATGCCGACGACCTGTCCGCTGGAGGCGCTCACGATCGGCGAGCCGGACGTGCCGTGGATGGTGTCGCAGGCGGCGTCGTACCGGATGGAGTCCTTCCAGGTCCACTCGCCTTCGCGGAGCTGGCCCACGAAGCCGTCGACCTTGCAGTTCCAGATCCTCTTCCAGTAGCTGGAGGGGATCGCGATGCTCGCGCCGACCGCGGGCTTGGCGCCGGCGATGGTCAGCGCGGTCGCGCCGTAGCGGGACTGGAGCGTGGCGAAGGTGCTGGTGAGGCGGTAGAGCGTGACGTCGGTGCCGGTCATCGTGGCGTACAGCACGCGGTCGGCCCGGACCGTGCCGAGTGAGCCGCCGGAGCTGTTGAGCAGCGTGCCGGAGCGGCTGGAGGTGCGGTTGACCAGCACCTGGCCGGCGCTGAGGAAGCCGCCCTCGTAGCAGTGGCCGTTGGTGAGCATCATGGCCCGGTCGCTGCTGACCGAGCTGGGATAGCGGACCAGCGAGGCCGAGCAGTTGCTCAGGGCGATGGTGTTGGCGAGCGTGGTGGCGGCGACCGCCTGGGCGGGCGATGCGGGCCCGGCCAGAACTCCGGTCGCGGCGGCGACCGCGGCGGCGGCAAGAGCGAGGGCACGGCGTACGCGCATGGGTGTTCCTTTCTGCTTTTGGCAGTCCCGACCCTCGCACCGCCAATTAATAGATGTCAATGCATAACGTCGGCGTCATACCGAGGGCACCATCCAATCCAGCACGGGCGTGGCCTGCAGGGTGACCAGCACACACATGGCCAGGAGCAGGATGACGCTCCAGCCGACGACGCGGCGGAAGATGTCACCCTCCTTGCCGGCCATGCCGACGGCGGCCGCGGCGATGGCCAGGTTCTGCGGGCTGATCATCTTGCCCAGGACGCCGCCGGAGGAATTGGCCGCGGCCAGCAGGAGCGGGTCGAGGCCGGCGTCGGCCGCGGTCTGCACCTGAAGGGCGCCGAAGAGCGCGTTGGCCGACGTGTCGGACCCCGTCACGGCCACGCCGATCCAGCCCAGAATCGACGAGAGGAAGACGAAGAACGCGCCCGCCCCGGCCAGGAATTCGCCGAGCGTATTGGTCTGCCCGGACTGATTCAGAACATAGGCGAGCGCCAGTACGGCCATCACCGTGACGATCGCGTGCCGCAGTTCGACATACGTGTCCGCGTACGCCTTGAGGGCCCGGCCCGGGCGCACACGCAGCACCACCGCGGTGATGACGCCGGCCAGGATCATCAGGGTGCCGGCGGCCGGGAGCCAGCCGAAGGAGAAGGTGGTCGAGGCCAGTGGCTGCCCGTTCTCGCCGAGCACGTGCAGGCCCGGCCACGCGAATTTCACCGTCCACGGTTCGGTGGCGAGGGCGTCCTTGATCGGCCCGAGATTCGCGATGGCGAAAATGACGATGATGATGAGGTACGGCGCGTAGGCGCGCACCACCTCGATTGTCGTGTCCCGCTTGACCGCTACCGATCCCCCACCACCGCCGCCGCCCGGCTCGGCATAGGAGGAGACGGGCTGCCACATCCGCAGCAGGAGGATCACGGCGGCGGCCGCGACCAGCGAGGCGATGATGTCGGTCAGCGGCACCGAGATGTAGTTGGACGCGACGAACTGGGCGACCGCGAAGACCACGCCGGCCAGGACGGCGACCGGCCAGGTCTGCTTCACTCCCCGCCTGCCGTCGATCACGGCCACCAGGACCAGGGGCACGACCACGGCGAGTACGGGCGTCTGGCGGCCCACCATCGCACCGAGCGTGTCGGTGTTGAGTCGCGGATCGTCGGCGGCGCCGGACGTCACCGTACCCAGCGTGGTGATCGGCGTGGCCAGGGCGCCGAAGGCAACCGGCGCCGTGTTGGCGATCAGCGCCACCGCCGCCGCCTTGATCGGCTTGAAGCCGAGCGCCATCAGCATCACCACGGTCACCGCGACCGGCGTGCCGAATCCGGCCAGTGCCTCGAGCAGCGCCCCGAAGCAGAACGCCACGATCACGGCCTGGATCCGCATGTCGGGGCTGACCCGTTCCATCGAGCGGCGCAGCACGTCGAAGTGGCCACTGGCCACGGTCAGGTTGTAGACCCAGATGGCGTTGATGACGATCCACAGGATGGGGAAGAAGCCGAACGCCGCGCCCTCGCCGGCCGACAGCAGCGCCTGGCCGACCGGCATCGCGTAGATCGCGACGGCGACCACGAGCGCCACCACCAGCGAGATCAGCCCGGCCAGCCAGGCTCTCATGCGCAGCGCGCCGAGCAGGACGAACAGGGTCAACAGGGGCAGGGCCGCGAAGATCGCGGAGATCGCGACGGAATCGGACACGGGGTCGGTGACGATCCGGAACGTCTCATCCATGGCTCACCATCCAGAGTTATCGATATTCCCTGGTTGAACCGCCATGGTCGCCGAATCGACGCCGAAGCGCACCTCGGGATTAAGGAAATGCGGTATCACGTCGAAAAGAAGGAACATGATCGACGCTTGGCTGGACGATGAGGTGCCCCGCCTCAACCGCGCCATCCTCGACGGCGACGCCCCGCCCGGGCTGCTCGCGGAGCAGACCCGCGAGGTCCTGCTCCCGCATCTGCCGGCCGTCTGCCGGCTGGACCAGCTCGAGGCGCAACGGCTCGTCGTCCGGCTCGGCTTCGTCGGCGCCTCGCTGTCGCGGCACTACCAGGAGTGGACGCCGCACGGGCGGCACCATCCGGAACGGGCCTTCGACGGGCTGCTGGCCGGCACCGACGAGATGCCGTTCCGGGACTACTTCGCGGCCCTGGCCACCCACACCGGGCACGGGCACTACGGCCGGGACAGCTACGCCTCCCTCGTCCGCTGGAACGTGGGCACCCTCCAGGTGCATCGCGGCGACGAGTGCCTGGCCGAACTGCCGGGGGTCTTCGACGACGGGCGGATCCGCAGCTACACCGGGACGGCCAGCGAGCAGCGGTTCTTCCTGCTGGTCAAGCAGGGCGAGGTGCTGGAACTCGCGGTGAACGACGTCCTCGATCCGCTGACCCGCGACGGGGCCGGGCTCACCTGCGAGGACGCCGTCGGCCGGGTACGGCTGGCGACCGAACTGCTGACCGCCCTGCGCCAGTTGTTCCTCGACTTCGCGGCCCTGCCGCCGGAGAGGAGCATGCCGCCGGAGTTCTTCATGGACGTGTTCCGGCAGTTCGCGGTGCACTGGACCGAGGACGACATCCCGCCCAGCGGCGCCCTCGACCCGGAGGCACTCAAGCGCGACTTCCTGCTCGGCATCGCGATCCCCGACTACGACCGGCACGTACGCCGGATCTACCCGGCACTGCTCGACGGCGAACGGGCCGCGCTCGACGGCCTGATGACCCAGCCGACCCTGCCCGAGCGGCTGCTCGACGCGATCGACGTGGCGGTGGACGACCTGGCCGTGGCCGAGCCGGCCGACCTCGACCGGCTGCTCGGCCGGCATCCGGCCCTGATCGACTGGTACCGGCTGCTGACCGAGCACGCCCGGGCCGCCGGCGCCCACCTGATGTTGAGCAAGAAGTTCCTGTTCAAGCCGCAGCGGCAGCGCGACGCGAACGGGCTCGGCGACCGGCCGCTGGTCTCCAACCGCAGCGGGACGACCGGGATGAACGAGTCGTTCCTGGAACGGCTCACCCGGGCCCGGCAGGACCACCTGCTGGCCGGCCTGCAAAAAGCCATAAAAGGCCCCCGGGTCCCGTCGTCGCGGGTAGCGTCGGTTTCCGTCGCGCAGGTGGGATGAAAGAGGGCGGGATGAGCACTCGGCCCGTGGTCGAGGTGGGCCCCGAACAGCTCATGGCCCTGATCGACCACACCTCGGCCGTGATCTACATGCGCGACGCCGAGGGACGCTACCTCCTGGTCAACCGGGAGTACGAGCGGCTGTTCCGGTTGCGCCGCGAGGACATCGTGGGCCTCACCGACCACGACCTCTTCCCGCCGCCGCTGGCCGACGAGTTCCGCCGCAACGACCTCGAGGCGTTCGCCCGCGGCGAGCCCGTGCAGGTGGAGGAGCAGGCGCCCGGCGACGACGGCCTGCATACGTACGTCACGGTGAAGTTTCCCCTGGCCGACGGCGACGGCAAGGCGTACGCGGTCTGCGGCATCTCGACCGACATCACCGACCGCAAGCGGGCCGAGGAGGAGGTGCGCCTGCTCAACGAGGAGCTCGAGCAGCGGGTCGAGCAGCGCACCGCCCAGCTCGAGGCGTCGACCCGGGAGCTGGACGCGTTCGCGTACTCGGTCTCGCACGATCTGCGCGCGCCGCTGCGCTCCCTGGAGGGCTTCAGTCAGGTGCTGCTGGAGGACTACGCCGGTGTGCTCGACGCCGAGGGCCAGCGCTACCTGTCGCGCATCCAGGCCAACGCCGAGCGCATGGCCCAGATGATCGACGACCTGCTGCACCTGTCCCGCGCCACCCGCAGCGAACTGCGCCGCGAGCGTACGGACCTGAGCGCGCTGGCCCGCGAGATCTCCGAGGAGCTGCACGCCTCCGACCCGCTGCGCACTGTCACCTTCGACATCCCCGACGGGCTCGAGGCGCTCGGCGATCCGCACCTGATCCGGCTCGTGCTGCAGAACCTGCTCGGCAACGCCTACAAATTCACGTCGTACGAGCCGGAGCCGCGCATCACGCTGTCGTGCACCCTGAAGGACGACGTCGCCGTCTTCACCATCCGCGACAACGGTGCCGGCTTCGAGATGCGGCACGCACACAAGATGTTCGACCCGTTCCAGCGGCTGCACGCGCAGAGCGAGTTCGAGGGCACCGGCATCGGCCTGGCCATCGTGCACCGCATCGTCACCCGCCACGGCGGCCAGATCTGCGCCTCGGGCGAGCCGGGCGAGGGCGCGGCCTTCTCGTTCAGCCTCTCCCCCGCGCCGGACGGATGGACGATCCGATGATCCACGTGCTGGTCGTCGACGACAGCGAGGACGACGCCATGCTCGTCGCCCGCGGCCTGCGCAAGGCCGGGCTGACCGTCACCACCACCCGCGCCGAGACCGCGGAAGGTGTCGCGGAGGCGCTGGCCGGGCAGACCCCGGACGTCGTCATCTGCGACTACAACATGCCCGGGGTACGCGCCGAGGACGTGCTCGATCAGGTCCGCGAGCACGACCCGGATGTCCCGTTCCTGCTGGTGTCGGGGCAGATCGGCGAGGAGACGGCGGCCTCGCTGATGCGGGCCGGCGCCCGCGACTTCGTTCTCAAGGACCGGCTGGCCCGGCTCGCGCCGGCGGTGCAGCGGGAGCTGACCGAGGCCGCCGAGCGCCGCCAGCACCGCCACGCCGAGGCCGCCCTGCGCGAGAGCGAGGAACGGTTCCGGCTGCTGGCCGAGCACGCGCACGACATCATCTTCCGGTTCCGCCTGCACCCGGCGCCGGCCATGGAATACCTCAGCCCGGCCATCGAGCCGATCACCGGCCACCCACCGGAGGACTTCTACGCCGACCCGGCGCTCATCTTCCGGCTGGTCGACCCCGAGGACCGGCCCGCGCTGGAACAGTCGTGGCGCTCGGCCCAGCCCGGCACGCTGACCATGCGCTGGCACTGCCGCGACGGCCGGGTGGCCTGGGTCGAACAGCGGGCCAGCGCGGTCACCGACGCCGACGGGCAGCCCCTCGCGGTCGAGGGCATCATGCGTGACATCAGCAAGCGGGTGCGGGCCGAGCAGGAACGCGCCGAGATGGAACAGCAGCTGCGCCAGGCCGAACGGCTCGACTCGCTCGGCCAGCTCGCCGGCGGCATCGCACACGACTTCAACAACATCCTGGCCGTGATCTCCGGGTACGCCGCGATCCTCTCCGAGGAACTGGGCCCCGACCATCCGCTGCACGCCGACTCGCAGGCGATCGAGCAGGCGGCGGCGCGCGGCAGCGGCCTGACCCGGCAACTGCTGATCTTCAGCCGCCTCGAGCCGTCGCGCCTGGAGACGCTCGACCTCAACGCGGTCGCCACCGACATGCAGCGCCTGCTCGGCCGCACGCTGGGCGAGGACATCGAGCTGCGGACGACGCTCTCGCTCGACCTGCCGCCGATCACCATGGACCGCAGCAAGCTGGAACAGGTCATGATGAACGCGGTGATGAACTCGCGCGCGGCCATGCCGTCGGGTGGCCGGCTCACCATCGCGACCGGCCTCGACCGCGACACCGGCCACGTCTGCCTCACCATCACCGACACCGGCAGCGGCATGCCGCCCGAGGTGGCGGCCCGGGCGTTCGAGCCGTTCTTCACCACGAAGGGCCGGGGCAAAGGCACAGGCTTGGGTCTGGCGACGGCGTACGGCGTGGTGGCGGACGCCGGGGGCACGATCGGCCTGGAGTCGGCGCCGGGCGAGGGCACGACGGTACGGGTCTGCCTGCCACCGGCCGAGGTGACGGCGCCGGCGGCCACGCTGATCTCCCGCCCGGCCGCGGCCTCCGGCCAGGGCCGCAGCATCCTGGTGGTCGAGGACGAGGACGGCGTACGGGACATCGTCTGCCGCATCCTGCGCAAGGCCGGGTACGAGGTGCACGCGGCGGGCGATCCGCTGGAGGCGCTCCGCATGTGCCGCGAGGACGACCTGAGCTTCGACGCCCTGCTCAGCGACGTCATCATGCCCGGGATGTCGGGCACCCAGCTGGCCGCGGAACTGCGCCGCACCCGGCCCGACCTGCCGGTGCTGTTCATGTCGGGCTACACCAGCGGCCCGGCCCCGGGTGGCCAGGAGTTGCCGGCCGACGCGCCACTGCTGCACAAGCCGTTCCAGACCGAACATCTCATCGGCGCCCTGCACCAGCTTCTGCCACGCTGAGTCCACCCGCCCGACACCTGCGCCGCCTAGCGTCGCCGGTGATGAGCCGACTCGCCGAATACCTGCTGCTGTTCTACGGCGTCGCCGGCCTGTACATCGCGCTGGACGTCCCCGGCGGCCCGATTCCAGTGCTGCTACTGGCGGCCGCACTAGTGATCATCTACATGCGACGGTGCTCCTTACCGCTGCTGCGAGCGTCCGCTCTACGCGGGGCCTTGCCCGGCATCGTCGGTTTGTGGAGCGCGGTATCGATATTCGCGCTCATCGCGGTCGCCCTGTTCGACCCGGGCAATCTACTCATTCTGCCGCGCGAAGACCCTTGGCTCTGGCTCGCGATCTGCGTCGGCTATCCGCTGCTCTCGGTCTATCCGCAGGAGCTGCTTTACCGCGGTTTCCTCATGCACAGGTATCCCTATGGCGCCGCCGCCAGCGCTGTCGCTTTCGGCTTCGTCCATCTGCTGTTCGGCAACGTGCTCGCGGTCGTCGCCACCCTCGCCGGCGGATGGCTGTTCGCCCGCCGTTACCAGCGGACCGGGTCGCTGCTGGTGGTCTCGGTCGAGCACGCGCTGTACGGCATCACCATCTTCACGATCGGCCTGGGGCGGTTCTTTTATCACGGCGCCTGAGATCGGTGACCGGCCAGAGCTTTGCGATGACCGCCAAAGTAATCGGGCCCCGCACGCCTACTGACTGTCCGCCCGGTCGATCCGACTGCCCGCGCCGGCCGTTCGACTGATCGCGGCCGGGTCAGCCGCCCATCGACGCCCCGATGCCGTTGCCGGTGGCCAGGAAAATGGTTGCGGGGAGCCTGCCCGACGGTGGGCGCGGGTTCTCGGCCGTGGTGGGGTCGGTGGAGCGGAAGCGGGCCGGGGTCCAGTTGTCCTCCTGCCAGCTGTTGCGAGTCTCGGTCGAGCCCGGGGCCAGGCCGGCGGGCTCGATTCGGTTGTCCACAGCCGCGTTTGTCCGTAGCACCGCGGGACCTCCGGGGAGGGCGAAGCCGGAACCGCCGTTGTCGTAGGCGGTGTTGTTGGTCAAGGTCAGGCCGCTGACCGGGCCGGCGTCGTCGGTGAAGCCGTGGTTGGCGTTGGTCCAGGCCGCGTTGTGGCGCAGCCGGTGTGGGGCTCCGCCGGTGAGGACGAAGCCGTTGCCGCCGTTGTCGTAGGACCAGTTGTATTCGACGGTCACCGGGCCGGCGAAATTCAGGTCCAGGCCGGACCGGGCGTTGCCGGCGAAGCGGTTGCCGCGGACGCGGTTGCCGTCGCCGTCGCCGGCCATGAAGCCCAGGCCGATGCCCCCGCCGCCGGTGAAGTCGCTGTCCAAAACCTGGTTGCCGGTGGTGCCGGGGTCGCGCAGGAGCAGGCCCGATCGGGCGTTGTTCCGCATGATCAGGTGCCGGAAGACGGTCGAGCGGCACGACGAGCACACGTACGCGTGACCGGCCGAGTTGATCACCGAGAGGCCCTGCACGGTCCAGTTCACCGTTCGTTGCGTGACGGCCCATTCGGAGGCGGGGAGTGACGAGGCGTCGATCACGGGCTGTTCGTCGCGGTAGTTGCTCACCGTGACGCCGGTGGCGGTCGACGAGATCGTGACGCCGGAGGAGAGGCGATAGGTTCCCCCGCGCAGGGCGATCGTCTGCCGGGTCCGCGCGGCCGAGACGGCTTTGTGAATTGAGGCGTACGGATGGGCGAATGACCCGTCGCCGGAGTCCGATCCGTTCGGCGCCACGAAGACGTCGGCCCGCTGCACGCCGAGGCCCGCGATCGGCAGCGCGGAGGCCACGGCGGCGGGAGAGGCGGTTGGCGTACGGCCGCGGACCGCCGCGCCCGGCGCGGAAGGGCGCACCGCCACGGGAGGCGGGGCGACAGCCGCCGGCGGCGGAGCCGGCAAGGGAGTCTCGTACACCGCGTAGGCGAACCCGCCCCCGGCCACCGCCGCCGCGGCCGCCGCGGCAGCCGCGAATTTAGGAAGTGCGGAAGCCTTGGCGGTTCCCGAAAGCGCTGCAGGGGTCAGCAGCGCGGAGGCCACCCCCGCCGGGACCGGGAGGGCGGCGATGCCCAACAGCAGCTCCTCCGGGGCGAGCAGCCCGTGCCGGCTCAGGGTGCAGCGAGGGCAGTCCCGCACGTGGCGCATGAGCCGCTTGCGCCACAACGGGGCGGCGATGCCGTTCCACCGGCGGACCTGGTCCTGCAATGTGGGGCAGCGTGGCCGTGACCGCAGTGCCCGCACCACTGAGCGGGCCGCGTCGAGTTGGGCCTTCATCCGCTGGACGCGGACGGCCGCGTGTTTGGGCCGCACCTGAAGGGCCGCCGCCAGCTCCGATCGGGTCAGCTCGCCGGCCGCCTCCTGCCACCACAGGCTCAGCAGGCGCCGGTCGCCCTCGTCGAGCCAGCGGGCCGCCTCGATCAGTTCGCGGCGCTGCTCGGCCACGACGAGCTCGGCCGTTGTGCGTTCGGCGAAGTCGGCCGCCGGGTCGGGCACGTCGAACGTGAGGGGGAGGCGTGGCGCCGACTTCTTGGCGCGCAGGTGCATCTGGATCTGCCGGTACGCGATCGCGATCAGCCACGACCGGAACCGGGCCGGCTCGCGCAGCGACGGCAGCCCGCGGATGGCGCGCAACATCGTGTCCTGCACCAGGTCGTCGACGTCGGGGTGACCGTCCAGTGCCCGCCCGATGATGTTGTAGATCAGCGGCAGGTGCTCGGCGATCAGTGCGTCGCGGGCCGCTGTGGATCCGGCCTGGGCGTCACGGACCAGCGAGAGCGCGATCCGACTTCGAGTCATCACGCCTCCCGTCCCGGACATCGAAGATCGTCAAAGCAAAGACTGGCACGCCGGATGGCGAGCGGCCAACAAAGAACGCCGCCGGATTTTTGTTGTCGTACGGCCGCAGCCGCATCTACCAGGGTGCAACCGAATGGGAGCGCTCCCGGAAAGTGAGAGGACCATCGTGAGACGTCTCGTCGTGGCCGCCCTGGCCGTCGCCGTCCCCACCGCCGCGATCCTCTGCGGCGCCCTGCCCGCGGCGGCCGCCCCGCCTGCCACGGGCGGCATCTATCAGCTCAAGGTCACCAAGAGCGCCCAGTGCGTCGACGTTCCGGGCGCGTCCACCGCGAACGGCGCCCTGCTCCAGCAGTGGGGCTGCACGACCGGCGCCGCCTGGCAACAGTTCAAGCTCGTCGCGGCGGGCAGCAACTATCTGCTCCAGAACGTCAGCAGCGGCAAATGCGTCGACGTCCCCGGCGCGGCCACGACGAGCGTGCAACTCCAGCAGTGGGGCTGCGCCGGCGGACAGGCCAACCAGCAGTGGCGCCTGAACCCCAGCGGCACTGACACGTTCCAGATCATCAACGTGGGCAGCGGCCTCTGCATGAGCGACAAGGATGCTTCCACGGCCAGTGGCGCGGCGATCATCCAGGAGACGTGCACCGCGAACAGCAACAAGCAGTGGAGCTTCATCCGAGATCAGGCGGCCACGGTGGCGAAGGACGGCACGGGTCAGTACACGACCGTGCAGGCCGCGATCGACGCCGTTCCGGCCGGCAACACGACCCGCCGCGTGATCACCATCAAGGCCGGCACGTATCGCGAGATCGTCACCGTCCCCTCCAACAAGCCCTACGTCACGCTGCAAGGGCTGGGTGGCAGCGCCGGCCAGACGGTGATCGTCAACAACCACAGCAATGCCGGCGGATACGGCACCTCGGGCAGCGCGACCGCCTTTCTCGACGGCCACGATTTCGCCGCCGGCAATCTGACCTTCGCCAACGATTACGGCGAGGGCAGCCAAGCGGTGGCGGTCAATCTCAACGCCGACCGGTCCGTCTTCACCAACGTGCGCTTCCTCGGCAACCAGGACACGTTCCTGGTCAACAACAACCGGTCGTACGTCAAGAATTCGTACGTCGAGGGCACCGTCGACTTCATTTTCGGCGGCGCCACGACGGTGTTCCACGGCAGCACGATTCACGAGAAGCGCACCAGCGGCGGCCCGATCACCGCGGCCAGCACCGATGCCGCCAAGACGTACGGCCTCCTGTTCCATCAGTGCACGATCACCGGCGCGGCCAGCAATGTGACCCAGCTCGGCCGCCCGTGGCGCCCGAACGCACAGGTGCTGTACCGCGAGTCGAACCTCAGCACCACCATCAAGAACGCGCAGCCCTGGACCGACATGTCCGGCAACGTCTGGCAGAACGCGCGCTTCCTCGAATACAAGAACACCGGCTCCGGCGCGACCGTCAACAGCAACCGGCCGCAGCTCAGTGACGCGCAGGCCGCGAATTACACCCCGCAGAAATACCTGGCCGGCTCCGACGGCTGGAACCCGGTCGGTTGAGAAGGAGCAGAATGATGAAAAAGCCGATTTGGTACGCCGCGGCGCTCGCCCTCGCATTGATCATCGTCGCCACGAGCGTGCTCCCGTCGGAAGCCGCCGCCCTCCCCGCGACCGGTGGCACCTATCAGCTGAAGGTCGCCAAGAGCGGCAAGTGCGTCGACGTGCCCGGTGCGTCCAGCGCGAACGGCGCCCTGCTCCAGCAGTGGGGCTGCACGACCGGCGCCGCCTGGCAGCAATTCAAGCTCGTCGCGGCGGGCAGCAATTATTTGCTCCAGAACGTCAGCAGCGGCAAATGTATCGACGTTCCCGGGGCGAGCGCGACAAGCGGCGTACAACTGCAGCAATGGGGTTGTGCCTCGGGCCAGGCCCATCAGCAATGGCGCCTGGCCGCCAGCGGAACGAACACGTTCCAGATCATCAACGTCGGTAACGGTCTGTGCATCAGCGACCAGGATGCCTCCACGGCGAGTGGTGCCGCGATCATCCAAGAGACGTGCACCGCCAACAGCAACAAACAATGGGCCTTCGAGCCGATCGGCGGCGGCCGGGCGTGGCCGTCCACACCGGACGGCTTCGCCTCCACCGGCGGCGGCACCACGGGCGGCGCGGCAGGACCGACAGTCACCGTCAGCACCATGGCCGACCTGCAGAAGTACGTCACGGCCAGCACCCCGTACGTCATCCGGGTCAGTGGGGCCATCACGGTCACGCCGAAGGGCGCCGAGTTCAAGGTGCAGTCGAACAAGACGATCGTGGGCGTCGGCACGAGCGGTCACATCGTCGGCGGCGGCTTCTTCCTTGGCACGGGCGTACGCAATGTCATCATCCGCAACCTCACGATCCGTGACACCGCGATGCCCGACGACGACAAGGTGTACGACTACGACGGCATCCAGATGGACACGGCCGACCACGTCTGGATCGACCACAACACCATCACGCGGATGAACGACGGCTCCATCGACAGCCGCAAGGACACCAGTTACCTGACCGTGTCGTGGAACGTGCTGTCCAGCAACAACAAGGCGTTCGGCATCGGCTGGACCGACAACGTGACCGCGCGGATGACGATCCACCACAACTGGATCCACGACACCAATCAGCGCAATCCCAGCGTCGACAACGTCGCCCTGGCCCACCTCTACAACAACTACCTGCAGAACATCACGTCGTACGGAAACCTCTCCCGCGGCGCCACCAAGCTCGTGCTGGAGAACAGCTACTTCGACAATGTGAAGAACCCGTACTACAACGACACATCCGCCGCCCAGCTCAAGCAGAGTGGCAGCATCGTCGTGAACAGTTCCGGCAAGCAGCAGACGAACGGCTCCGCCTTCACGCCCAGCGCCTACTACCCGTACTCACCCGACCCGGCAGCCGACATCCCGAGCCTCCTCAAGACCTACGCCGGCCCTCAGGCCACCATCGGCCAGTGACCCTCACCGGTCCAGTGCCCCGAAACCCCGGGGCTTCGATCCGGTGACCAGATGAAGGCCTCCAACGGTGTAGTGGAGCTGCCAAGACGCCACACACCAGGCTTGGAGGCCTTCATGCCCCGGTGGCTTGACGCTCACCGGGCACGAGCGGCGCCCTCCTCGGCACCGGCGGCCCCGGTGCTTGACGCACCCTCGGCCGTACCGCCTGGGGCGTACGTCCGCTCTCGCTGGGAGCACGGCTTCCGGCCCGCTCGCAGAATCGGACACCTGACGGCAAGAGGGCTAGCCCGTGACTCGGACTAACCCTCTGACCTGGACTTACTATGGGGTGATCGACGGGACTTGAACCCGCGACCCCCGGGACCACAACCCGGTGCTCTACCAGCTGAGCTACGACCACCATCGCGCACGGGAGCGTTCCCCGTGGTGCCGAGCAATCATAGCCGAATCCCCACGGGGCTCGTCGAGCGGGTTACCGGGCACGCCCGGGTGACACCTCTTACAGCTCGGCGGCGATCGACTTCGCGGTCTCCACGTCCGGGCCGGGCAGCGGGACGAAGATCGTACGGCGGTAGTACTCGAGCTCTCGAATGCTCTCGCGGATGTCGGCGAGCGCCCGGTGGGCGAGGCCCTTGGCCGGCTGGCCGAAGTACACCCGCGGGTACCAGCGGCGGCACAGCTCCTTGATCGAGGAGACGTCGATCATGCGGTAGTGCAGGAAGTCGTCGAGCGCCGGCATGTCGCGGGCCAGGAAGCCGCGGTCGGTCGCGATCGAATTGCCGCAGAGGGGCGCTGTGCGGGGATTCGGAACGAATTGGCGTACGTACGCGAGTACGGCCTCCTCGGCCTCCGCCATCGTGATCGCCGACGCCCGTACCTCTTCGGTCAGCCCCGACTTGGCATGCATGTCCCGGACCACCGGCGGCATCGCGTCGAGCGCCGCGTCGTCGGCGTGAATGACCAGGTCGACGCCGTCGCCGAGCACGTTGAGGTCGGGATCGGTGACCAGGGCCGCCACCTCGATGAGCTTGTCCTTGCCCAGATCGAGGCCGGTCATCTCACAATCGATCCACACCAGAAGATCCGCCACCCGAACAGCGTACGCCGCAACCCCCCGAACCGCTGCGGCGCGTTTCCCAGCCACCCGTCCGGGCACGACCGGCACGAATGTCCGCTTTCAGGCGATGACTTCCCACATACCACTAGTTGGGGCTAAAATGGTCTTAACGGACGAAGCCCCCCTTCGGTTACTCCGTTCCCCCGGTAAAGGGCCTTCCGCGTCGGCAGCGCGGAGGGCCCTTTCGGGTGTACGACGAAGGCCGCCCCGTCATCGGAGCGGCCTTCGTCATACGGGACAAGCAGGTCAGTCCTCGCCGGAAGAGCGCCGGCGGCGAGTCGACTCCGTACCCTCGACGGTCTGCTCGGCCGGGGTGGCGGTGGTGCGACGGCGGCGACGCTGCCCCGAGGCGGCAAGCAGCTCGGCGGCCTCCTTCTGGTAGGCGGCCAGCCATCCGGTCGGGGTGCCGCTCCCGGCGGGAATGGCGCCGGTGCTGGTCCGCACCGGAACATCAGGCTGCCGAACCGGCTTGACCTGCGCCTGCCTAGGTTTTGCGGGCTTGGCCGGCGCCTTGGCCGGCGCCTGCTTGGGCTTGGCGGTTTTCGCCGGCTTGGCCTCCCCCGCCGCGCTCTTCGCCGGAGTGGCCGCCTTGGCCGCGGTCCTGGCCGTCTTGGCGGCCCGCGCCGTCTTGCCGCTCGTGGCCGGCGTGGCATCCTCGACGTCCGCAGCCATCGACGGTTCGGGTTCCGGCACGCTCGCCCGTACGGCCCGGCTCCGAGAGGCCCGCGCGGAAGCAGGCCGGCTCGCCGCACCGCGCCGCTCGGCACCCGACCCGGCCGCCCGGCCGCCGACCTCGCCGTTCCCGCCCTCCTCAGCGGCTGCCGCCGCACTCGCGGCCACGCTGCCCGCCGCGCGCGCAGCCACACCCTTCGCAGCCACGCCCTCCACGGCCTGCGCAGCCACGCCCTCCGCAGCTCGCGCAGCCACACCCTCCGAAGCCCGCGCAGCCACGCTCTCCGCAGCCCGCGCGGCCACACCCTCCGAAGCCCGCGCGGCCACACCCTCCGAAGCCCGCGCAGCCACGCTCTCCGCAGCCCGCGCGGCCACGCTCTCCGCAGCCCGCCGCCAGGCAACCGGCGCGGGCCGGCCGGACCCGTTCCCCGGCAGGCGCCCGGCGAACGTCGAGGTCAGCCCGCCTTCGATCCGCCCCTGCGCCTGCGCCAGCAGCCCACCCTCAGCCGGCCGCCGGCCCGAGGACCGCGGCTTCGCTTCCTCAGCGTCACCCGACAGCCCACCTTCAGCCGACCCCGCGACAGGCTCAGCACCCGACTCAGGGATCGAAGCCACACCCGGCTCAGCGGCCGAGCCGGACGCCGACTCCGCCACCTGCGCGTTGACCGGCTCTTTGACCGGCCCGTCGGCCAGCCCGTTGACCGGCTCTTTGACCGGCCCGTCAGCCAGCCCGTTGACCGGCTCTTTGACCGGCCCGTCGGCCAGCCCGTTGACCGGCTCTTTGACCAGCTCTCTGACCGGCCCGTTGGCCGGCTCGGCACCCGGCATCCCGGCCGGCCCAGCCAACCCAGAGATCGGCACTCCCGCCGACTCGGAGTTCCGCGCCCCCGCCGAGCCGGAGATCGGCGCCGCGACCGGCCGGCTGGCCGGCTCGGCGATCGGCCTCACAACCGGCTCAGCCGACTCGGAGATCGGCGCCTTGGCCGGCTCGGCGATCGGCGTCCCGGACGGCTCGGAGCTCGGTGCGGCGGTCGGATCGGTCACCGGCTCAGCGATCGGGGTCGCTGCGACCGGCTTGATCTGCTCGGCGAGCCGTTCCTCAACCGGCCCGGCGGGCAGCACACCCTCATCAGAAGGAGAGGGAGAGGGACGCGTGGGTGAAGGAACGATCGGCCGCGACGGTACGGGCGGCCGGGGCACCGAGGGCCGCGGTGGAGCCGGAGCTGTGGTCCCGGTCGGCCGCACACCGCTGAAGACATTCGACTGAGACGCCGCAGAGAGATCGCCGTTGGCCCCGCTTTCAGCACCCGCCGCGTCAGCCTCTACGCGCTCACCATTCGCCGGCGGCTCGGCGGAGACAGGAACCGAACCCGCGATGTCGCTCTTCGCGAGCGGCGGGAAAACCGGCACCGGGCCCTGGCTTTCGCCGACGGCCTCGGTGCCGGCCTCCACGGTCGGCCGGCCCCCACTGGCGGATGGGGTGGCCGACTCCGAGTAACGCTTGGTGGACCGTGCCCGCGTCGTCGCGGCGGCCGGCTCGATGTCGCGAGCCGTCCCGCCGGCGCCGCCGGATCCAGTCGTTCCGGGCTCCCCGCCGAAGCTCTCCGCTTCCGCGCCATCACCCGAAGTCGTCACCTTCCCCAGCGCAGCCGGGTCAACCGCAACGACCGGTTCAAGATGTACGGCCGAATCGCCCCGAACGCCAGAATCGACGCCCTCTCGGCGATCAACATCACTGCCGTGGTGAGCCCCGCCACCGGTCGGCAAGCCGCCATGCGACGCGGAGTTCGCCGGCGCTTCGCGCTTGAGCGAGCGAGCCCCACCAGCGGAAGAAGCCACACTCTGCTTCACAGCCGACATGGCCTCATCATCCGATCCCGCCGCCACAAACCCGACCGGCGAAGGCACCGGCGAGGGCCGCCCTTGGACGGAGGCGCTGCCGATCGCGGAGGGACTGCCACTCGCGGAGGGACTGCCACTCGCGGAGGGACTGCCACTCGCGGAGACACCGCCGGCCACGGAGACACTGCCGCCCAGGGAAGGACCACCGCTCGCGGAAGCGCTACCGCTCAAGGAAGGACGGCCGCTCGCGGAAGGATGGCTGCTCACGGAAGGACGGCTACTCACAGAAGGACGGCTGCTCGCGGAAGGACGGTTGCTCGCGGCAGGATCGCCGTTCAGGGAGGGATCGCCGTTCGGGGAGGGATCGCCGTTCGGGGAGGGATGGCTCTTCGGCGGGGATTGGCGGCCGACGCGCGGTGGCTGGGATCGGCGAGGGCCAGTTGCGGTCCAGTCGGTGGCCTTCGGGCCGGTGACTACTGAGACTCGCTGGCCCGCCATGCGCGGGTCACGCTGCGCGTCGGGGCGGGCGGAACTAGTGGCGAGGTCACGGTCGGCGACGGCCGCCGCGTTCGCCGGCGATGCCCCAGTGGCTTCCGGATCAGGCGCATCGGCGCGGAAGGCCCGAGCGTCCGCGGCGCCGGCGGCATAGGCTGCCGCCACGGCGTCGACGGAGATTGGTGCATCCGACGTCGATTCGGTCGAACCCGCACCCGTGGGCGCGACGGCGGACGCCGACGGCGCAGGGCTGGTCGAGGTGGCCGGGCTGCCGGTACCGGCTTCGGCCAGGTTCCGGGTGGGGCGTGGGGAAGGCTTGGTGCCGGCGGCGCGACGAGGCGGCGCAGCCGAACGCGGGCCAGAATCCGAGGTCGACCGTGAGGTGGACAGTTCCGGCCCGGCGCCCTCACCCGGCTCGGCGCCCACCAGTTCGGCCTCTGCGGCCAGCTCGGCGCCGGCAGTCGGTCCGGCGTCAGCAGTCGACCCGGCGTCGGTGATCCGCTCGGCGTCGGCAGTCGACCCGGCGTCGGTGATCCGCCCGGCGTCGGCAGTCGACCCGGCGTCGGTGATCCGCTCGGCGTCAGCAGCCGGCCCGGCGGTGGTAGCCCGCTCGGCGTCGGTGCTCGGCTCGGCGCTAAGGGTGCCGGGCGAGGTGTGGGTCGCTGGAGACGCAGTGGGAAGGTCGGCGCTGGTCATCAAACGGGAACCGGCTGGTTCCGGATTGGTGAGGGCTGCGGTTTCCGGGGCCGAGGCCGGGTCGGAAGGGGCGCTCTGCGCGGCGGCGGCTCGGCGGCGGGCCGCTTCGGCTACCCGGGCTGCCGCCTGGGCTTCGGCTTCGCGGGCTCGGGCGGGGGCCGTTTCGGCTACCCAGGCTCCGACGGCGGACGCCCGGAACATCGGGATGTCGGTGGGGGTGGTCGTGTGACGGCGGGTTCCCCGTTCGGGGCGGCCGCCGAACAGCGGGTCGGGTGTCGCCGGCGGATCGCCCAGGGGGAGCGAGATCGGGCCGGCGGCGGAGTGTGCGCCGATGAAGCTCAGCGGCTCGCCCGGGGCGGGGGTCCGCTGGCTGTTCGGGCGTGGGGCCCGCGCGGGGATCGCCGTGGCGGCCGCGTACTCCGCGGCGGAGGGCGGTTCGGCCGGCTGCCGGCCCTGCGGCGCCGACCCAGGCCCCGCCGGCGCCCAAGCGGAGACCGCCGAAGCCGAGGCGGAAACCGCCGAAGCCGGGACCGCGGAAGCCGAGGCGGAAACCGCCGAAGCCGAAGCCGGGACCGTGGAAGCTGAAGCCGGAACCGTGGAAGCTGAAGCCGGAACCGTGGAAGCTGAAGCCGGAACCGCCGAAGCTGAAGCCGGAACCGCCGAAGCTGAAGCGGGGACCATCGAAGCCGAAGCAACGCCCGCCGGGGCCGAAGCAGGAGCCGCCGAAGCTGAAGCGGGGACCGAGCCCGTGGCGGAAGGCGGCGCCTGGCCTGGAGTGCGAGCATCGGTGGCTACGGCCCCAGCCGGACCACCGCCGATCGCGGCGCCTCCGGAGGGGTCAGTACCGCTGTTCGAGGGGGCGGCGACCTCACGCCCCCGCGTCTCCGCACCGGGGATCGCAGCGACCACCGCCGGGGAAACCGACGAAGGGGAAACAGCGGACGGGAGGGTCGAAAGCGCCATGACCGGCTCACCCGACGGCGGCCAGTCGGGCGCCGGGGGCAGAGCCGCGGGACGCCGCTTCTGTGCGTCCGCCAGCGTTCGCGGGCGGTGGGCGCCGGGGCGGGGGGCGGCCAGCGCCGCCGTGGGCATCGGTGCGCCGATCGCGGCCATCAGGGCCGGGACCTGGCTGGGCTCCACCACGTAGACGATCTCGCGGCGGCGGGTGGGCCAGGCCAGGGTGATCAGGCCGGTCATCAGCAGGAGGGTGCCCATGGTGAGCAGGCCCCACGTGCTCGAGTTAAGCCAGCCGGGGCGGAGTTCGGCCGTCGCCGTCAACTGGAGGCCGGGGCGGGCCGCCGGTGACATCACGACCAGGCTGTACGGGCCTCCTGTCACCTCCCCGGGAGTCCAGGACACCTGGCCCAGGCCGCTTCTGGTCCAGAAGTCGTTGCGGTTCGGGGGCGTGGCCGGCGCCGTACGGCCGCGGTTGAAGTTCGTCGCCACCGGCAGGGCTCCCGTGCCGATGTCGACCGTGCGGATCACCGAGAACGGCACGCCGCTCAGGTAGCGCTGGACCTCGGCCGTGGGGGCCAGTCCGATGAAGGCCGGGCCGCCCTGGGTGTCGGCTCGCAGGCGCAGCTGGGTGTCGCCGACCCGGGTGAAGGAGGCGTCGGCGCGCAGCAGGCGGTCGACGTCCGGGACCACGAAGGCGTAGCCGGGTGTGGACAGCCGTTGCAGTTCGCCGCTGAAGGCGCCGCCGGGGTCGCGGTGTTGCATGGCGGCCCAGAGGCCGGCGCCGGCGAGCAGCGACGGCAGGCCGATGGCCAGCAGCAGCATCCCGAGGATGGTGCGGAACACCCGCATCAGCTTCTCCCCCTGTATCAGCACTAACTGCGCCGACCATACAGAGCCAAATACCCCTAAAGTGGTCAAACAGCCGCGAATCACTAGCACGAAAAAGCCCGGCCCCCGGCAAAAGCGGGAACCGGGCCGGAAAAAATCAGTTGATGGTGGCCGTGGTGGTCAGCGTCGACTGGTCGATGTCGCTGGTGCGGGCCGTGATCTTGAAAGTCCACTCGCCGGGCTGGGGCAGGGCGATGTCGCCGACCGCGTGGAAGTCGGTGATCCGCAGCAGCGGGATCTCGATGCCCTCGATGCCCTTCGACGGGAGCGCCGCCGTCGCCTTCCACTCGACAACCGTCAGCGGCTTGTTGTCGGGCGTGAAGGCGTACAGGTGAATCGAATTGTTGCCGACCTGGGCCGGGAAGATGTCGATCTGGACGGCCATCTTCGGGTCGGTCAGGGTCTTCGTCACCGTCGTGTTCGTGTCGGCCGACGAGGCCGCCTCGGCCGTGCGCGGCGGCGAGATCTGCACCAGGGCCGACGTGACGCCGAGGATCACCGCGGTGATGGCGAGCTCGGCGATGACGATCTTCCGCAGGCCGCGCGGTTCAGCCTCGGCCGATTTCGACCGTACGAGGCGACGGGACCACCACGCCACACCGAGCACCACTGCCGCGAGCGCCACCTTGACCAGGATCAATTGGCCGTACGTGCTGTCGACCAGCCCCTTGAGCGACGCCACCTCGATCAGCGCCTGCACGACGCCCGCGATGATCAGCGCGCTCACCGCTGTCGCCGCCCAGCGGGACCAGATCGGCAGGATCGCCCCGAGCTCCCGCTCGTCCGCCCGCGGCAGCAGGAACGCGACGAGCATGACCAGCCCGCCGAGCCAGACCGCCATGGCGGCCAGGTGGATGGCGTCGACCACCACCGACACGCCGGCCACCGGGGAGGCGGTCGGGTGGCCGGTCAGCGGCCAGGTCGCCAGCGCGGCCACGCCCAGCACGCCGAGCAGGGCGAGGTCGGCCTTGGACTCGTTGCCCCGGCCGCGCAGCAGTGGCCGGAGCAGCAGGGCGGCCGCGCAGATGACGCCGAGGCGGACCAGCATGACCGCGCCGAAGGTGCTGCCGAGCACGTCGCGCAGGTCGCCGACGCGCACGTCGAAGAGCGTGGAGCCGGTCGAGTACGGCGCCTGGAGCCAGAGCGCCATCAATGTGCTCGCGGTGATCAGCCCGACGCCGGTCCAGATGAGCCGGGCCGGCCCGCGGCGGCTGAGCCGGTGCGGCCAGAGCAGCGCCAGCACCAGCACCGGGCCGACGAGGAGCACCAATCCCGCGTACCCGAGGTATTTGCCGACCGGGATGAGAGCCCGTACGACCGAATTGACCTTGGTTTCGTCGACAGTGGCCGAGGGCGGCGTCGAGGCGGCGCCGACGGAGAAGGTGATGCTGCCGCCGACCGGGTGGCTGTCGGCCGAGATGACGCGGTAACTGACGAGGTACGTGCCCCGGCCGCCGCCCGAGCGCAGCGGGATCGTCACCGTGCCGCCGTCGACGGTCGGCTCGCCCTGGTCGGCCCGGCTGCTGTCCGGCGCCAGCACCTGGATCTTGCCGGAGAGCAGCTGGACGGACTCGCTGAAGGTGAGCGTCACCTTGTTCGGCGCGTCGGGCACGATCGTGCCGTTTGCGGGATCGCTGTTGACCAGGGCCGCGTGCGCGCTCGCGGGCGCGGCCGGCCCCAGCAGGACCGCGAAGAACCCGACCAGCAGACCGGCTAGAGCCCCGTACACGCGCATGCGCCGCCGATTAGTCACCCCGACATGCTGCCCGATCTCAACCTGAACGCCCACTGGCGGGTGGGAGGAGACATCGAAAGACTCCTTTCCGCGTACGATGACCGCCATGGACGGCCTGGAGGAGACGACCGAGCTTGCCCGCGCCGGCGATCCCGCCGCCCAGGCGGCGTTCGTCCGGGCCACCCAGGCCGAGGTGTGGCGGTTCTGCGCGGCCCTGGTCGACCCGGGCGCCGCCGACGACCTCACCCAGGAGACGTTCCTGCGGGCGTTCAAGGCCCTCAAGGCGTTCGAGGGCCGCTCCAGCGTCCGCACCTGGCTGCTCGGCATCGCCCGCCGCACCTGCGCCGACCACCTGCGCGCGGTCGTGCGCCGGCGCCGGCTCGACGTGCGGCTGGCCGCGCAGGCGTGGACCGATCAGCCGTCGCCCGATCCGGCCCACCGGCTGACCACCGCCGACCTTCTGGGCCGGCTCAGTGACGAGCGCCGCACCGCGTTCGTGCTCACACAGGTCCTTGGACTCTCCTACGCCGAAGCCGCGCAGGTGGAGGATGTTCCGGTGGGCACGATCCGCTCCCGGGTGGCCCGGGCGCGGGACGAGCTCGTGACCGCTGTGGCCGAGGCTCGCGCCGTCTAGTCAGCTTTTTCCCAGCGGAACCCCAGCAAAATGGGGGGAACCGGCGGGACAGTGGCATCGACTAAGTGGGGTGACCATGGACTTGAAGCAGCGGCCGTCCCGGCTGACGGCAGCCTGGCCCTGGATCTCCACCCTCGCGCGGCTCGGCCTGGCGGCGGTCTTCCTGATCTCCGGTGGACTCAAGGTGACCGACCTGGCCGCCTCGGGGCGCGCCGTGAACGCGTACGACCTGATGTCGTGGGAGACCGCCAAGGTGGTCGGCGCCGTGCAGCCGTTCCTGGAGATCGCGCTGGGCCTGCTGTTGTTGATCGGCATCGCCACCCGGCTGAGCGCGGCCATCGCGGCCGTCCTGCTGGTGATCTTCATCGGGGGCATCGTCTCGGCCTGGGCGCGAGGGCTGCAGATCGACTGTGGTTGCTTCAGCAAGGGCGGGGAGCTGACCGGCGGGCGGACCGCGGAATACGGACTGGACATCCTGCGTGACGTGGGCTTCCTCGTCCTGGCCGGAATCCTGCTGTGGAAACCGCGGACGAAGTTTTCGCTCGACGGCCTGTTGTTGGGGGAGAGATGAGCAAGGGCGACAGAGACCGGAAGAGCGCGCAGGCGCGCAAGATCGTCGAGGCGCAGAAGGCGGCCGAGAGACGCCGCAAGGTCACCATCTGGACGACCGTGGCGGTCGTGGCGGTGCTGGTGATCGCCGGCGGCATCGGCTGGGGCGTACTGGCCAACCAGAACAAGAAGACCGATGCCTCCCAGGTGACCACGCCGAGCGTGGCGGTCGACGACGGCACGGCCTTCGCGGTCGGGACGGGCCCGGTCACCGTCGACCTGTACGAGGACTTCATGTGCCCGATCTGCAACTCGTTCGAGCAGCAGACCGGCCCCACGATCAAGCAGATGGTCACCGACAAGCGGGTGACCGTTCGCTACCACCCGGTGGCGATCCTCGACGACGCGTCGAACGGCACCAAGTACTCGACCCGGTCCGGCGGGGCGGCGGCCGCCGCCGCCGTGGACGGCAAGTTCACCGAGTACCACGACGTGCTCTACGCCAACCAGCCCGAGGAGGGCAGCTCCGGCCTCACCGACGCCAAGCTGATCGAGCTGGGCAAGTCGGTCGGTCTCGGGTCGAGCTTCGAGACCGCGGTGAACGACAAGACGTACGACAACTGGATGACCAAGGTGACCGACACGTTCGCCTCGCGCGGCTACAACGGCACGCCGACGATCGTGGTGAACGGCAAGCAGGTCGAGGGGCCGAACAAGACGCTGCCCACGACGGCCGTGTTCGAGCAGGCTGTGCAGGCCGCCGAGGGGTGATCCGCCAAGCGATGATCATGGCCGGCGTCCTGATGTTCGTGGCGCCGGCCACGCCCGCGTTCGCGCACGCCGGCGACACGCCCGACGCGACGGCGTACCGGACCGCGATCACCGGGATCAGCACGCCGGAGAAGGGCTTGACGGTCCGTACGGTCGAGGCCGGCGCCCGGCTCGAGCTGAGCAACGAGACCGGTCACTCGGTCGAGGTGCTGGGCTATTCCGGCGAGCCCTACCTCGACGTCCGGCCCGACGGCACGTACCAGAACACGAGCTCCCCGGCCGCGTACCTCAACGAGACCGTCACCGGCGACACGCCCGTACCCGCGTACGCCGACCCGACCTCGGCCCCCACCTGGCGCAAGATCTCCTCCTCGACCACCGTGCGCTGGCACGATCAGCGCACCCACTGGCTCAGCCCCGGTCTGCCGCCGCAGGCGCGGGCCGATCCCTCGCGCGCCCATCGCCTGCGCGACTGGGTGGTGCCGCTGCGCGAGCAGGTCCGCCCGTTCGAGCTGCGCGGCACCCTCGACTGGGAGCCGCCGCCACGCGCCTGGCTGTGGTGGCTCGGCGCCGGCCTCGCCGGCCTGGTCACGGTGGCCCTGGCTCGCCGCTGGTCCGGCTCGGTGCGGCCGCTCGCGCTGGTCGCGGGTTTGAGCCCTCTGCTGTACGCCGTGACGACCGCCCTCGACGGCGGAAGCCCGTCGCCCGTCCTGGTGCTGGCCGGGCTCATCGGGGTGGCCGCCGCCTACCGGCATCCGCCCTTCTTCCTGGCGCTGGCCGGGGCGGTGGTGGCGCTGTTCGGCGGCTTCAACTCGGTGGGCGTGTTCGACGCGGCGGTGCTGCCGGCGGCCGGTCCCGCCGTCGTCACCCGCGCGGCCGTCGCCCTGGCCATCGGGGTGGGCGCCGGGCTGGCCCTGACCGGCGTGCTGCGGCTGCGCGCCGCCCTGCCGGCCGCGCAACCCGGCCGGACTATCGTCGCAGCATGACTGACCGACTCTCCGCCGGCGACGCCGCCCCCGAGTTCTCGCTGCCCACCGACAACGGCGACCGGCTGACCCTGTCCGACCTGCGCGGGCGCAAGGTCATCCTGTACGTCTACCCGGCCGCCATGACGCCGGGCTGCACGACCCAGGCGTGCGACTTCCGCGACTCGCTGGGCTCGCTGCAGGCCGCCGGTTACGAGGTCGTCGGCATCTCGCCCGACGCTCCGGCCAAGCTGGCCAAGTTCCGCGAGCGCGACGCCATCACTTTCCCGCTGGTCAGCGACGAGGACAAGAGCGTTCTGACCGCGTACGGCGCGTTCGGCGAGAAGATGAACTACGGCAAGAAGGTCATGGGCGTGATCCGCTCCACGTTCGTGATCGACGAGGACGGCAAGATCGAGCGCGCGCTCTACAACGTCAAGGCCACCGGCCACGTCGCCAAGCTCCGCCGCGATCTCGCAATCGACTGACAAATACTTCAGTCCTGCAGGTTCCTGCCGATTCTTGAGGGCGACCGGCCAGAGGTCCCCTGTCCCACGGCGGCTGTCACGCGGCTTTGATTCGCGAGGCGGCCGCCGTGCTGTATCCGGCGACCGGCCGAAAGCCCAGCCCCCGGTAGAGGCGACCCGGCACGGGGTAGGCGTCGTCGCCGCGCGGATGAACGACGGCCCGGGTCGCGCCGGCCTCGCGCATCGCGTGCAGGCAGGCCAGGCTGACCGCGGCCCCCAGCCCACGGCGGGCATGATCCGGGTGGGTGCCGACCGGCTCCAGCTCACCGACCCGGTTGACCTCGTCGAGCCAGCCGAGCGCGAACGCCACCAGATCGCCGCCCGGCCCTTCCACTACAAGATCCAGTTCCGTCCGGTACGGCCATGAGCCCATCACGTCCCGATATCGCTCAGTGGTGACGCGTGACTCACCGCTCAACGCGACCGCCGGAACCAGGAGCTCACCGATCCGCGCGGGCTGCCAGGCCGCGCGATGCACGGCGGCCCGGGCGCCGGCTTCCTCCTCGCCGCGCACCGTCCGTACCGAATAGCCGCTGGGAAGTTTCGGCGTCTCGAGATCGTCGAGCTCGCGGACGCAGTGCCGAAAGAGCGGCGCCGGACCATCGTCACGGACCGTGACAGTGAGCGGGTCGGCCCAGGCCAGAACCTCATCGGCCAGCCCGTCCTCGGCGTGGAAGTCGAGATGGCCGTCGCCGTCGACCCGTCCCCAGGCGCGAACCTCGCCGTCGCCGTCCTCCCAGAGCGCGACCCGCCATGAGTTCAGCCCGGAGTTCCACTGCCAGGCCAGGTCACCGATGTGCCACTGAGCGCCCGGCGCCCACCCCCGCTGCACGGCCCGCTGCATTCTGATCAGATCGTCCGGCCCGCCGAAGTCGCGTCGTCGCATGCGCCAGTGTCTACCCGAGATCGCCGGACCCGGCTCCCTCACACCCACTGACCAGGAGTTGTTCATGTCGGCGACTCTTCAAGATCACTAATGGTGGCCAGACTGCATGGCGTGTTTTTGTACAGCTCACGCGTCCTGGTGACCCTGGCCGTGGCCGGGATCGCGGTGGCCGCGCCGTCCCCGGCCGCGGCCCACCCCTTCGGTGATCCGCAGACGGTGTCCATCTCGTTCGACGAGCAGCAGCCAGCGGTCGTCCACGTGAAGTGGCGGGTCGGCGGCCCGGACGATCTGACCCTGCTCGGCGTGGAGCTGGGACTCCTGCCCCCGGAGCGGAGGAAGGCCGACGGCAACGTCGACTACCGCTACACCGACCCGGGCGTCGTGGGCGCGTCGTCGAAGTTCGCCGACTACTTCCTGCGGCAGATCGCGGTCACCGACGGTACGCGCGAGTGCGCCGGCCAGGTCCGGCAGCCGATCGAGGCGCTGGCGCTCAAGGGCGCCACGGCGTCGTTCACCTGCCCGTCCCCGGTGACGTCGGCGACGGTCGCGGTGCGCATGCTGACCGACCTCAACCCGGCCTACCGCACGCTGGCGACCGGCCCCGAGGGCCAGCGGTACGCCTACGAGGACGGCAACGACACCCACTCGTGGACGCTGGTGGGCGCTCACCCGGACAACAGCGCCTTCACCCAGCTGGCGGCGGTCCTCGGCGCCGTCCTGGTCATCATCGCGACCGCGCTCGTCCTCCTGAAGCGCCGCCGCCGGGCGGTGCCCGCATGATCGACGCTTCTGTCCTGTCCGACCGGATGCAGGACCTCATCCACACGCCGGGCGTGACACCGCTGGCGTTCCTCATCGCCTTCCTGGCCGGCGCCGGTCACGCGGTAGCCCCCGGCCACGGCAAAACCTTGGCCGCCGCCTACCTGGCCGGCTCGAAGGGCCGCATCCGCGACGCCGCCTGGCTCGGCGGTTCCGTGGCGGCCATGCACACGTTCTCGGTCCTGGTCATCGGCATAGCCTGGACCTTCTTGTCACTCTCCGATTTCGTACGCATGGAGCAGCTGACCACCTGGCTACAGGTAGCCGCCGGCGCCCTGATCGTGGCCACCGGCATCTGGATGCTGCGCCGCCATCTCCGCGGCCACCACCATCATCATGGCCACTCCCACTCCCCCTCTCAGGGCCACTCCCACTTCCCCTCCCTCTCCCCCTCTCAGGACCACTCCCACTTCCCCTCCCTCTCCCCCTCTCAGGACCACTCCCACTCCCCCTCCGAGGGCCACTCCCACGGCCTCTCGCAGGACCACTCCGCCGGCACTCCTCATGGCCTTGACCACGGCCACTCCGCGGACACTCCTCAAGACCATCCCCACAGCCATGATCATTCCCGGCGCCCCGGACTGCTGCTGCTGGGCATTTCGGGCGGCCTGACCCCCTCCCCCGCGGCCTTCCTGGTGCTGGCCACCGGCCTGTTCCTGGGCCGCGCCGGCTTCGCCCTGCTCCTGGTACTGACCTTCGGCGCCGGCATGGCCGTGGTCCTCTTCGGCGTAGGCGTGCTCGCGGTAGCCGGCAGCTCCCTGATCACCCGCAGCTCACGCTCGTTCGCCCTGCTGACTAGGGCCACCAGGGTGACCCCGATCCTGGCCGCCGCCGGCATCACCCTCTTCGGAGCCGGCCTGGTGACCATCGCCGCCGTCCACCTGACAACCGTGGCCTGAACGGCCCCGACCTCGCCCCTTCGACCTCGCCCCTTCGACCCCCGCCCCGGCGACCATCGCCGCAGTCCACTGGACACCGTGGCCTGAACGGCCCGGCCTTGCCCTCCTCGACCCCGCCCCGGTGACCATGTCCGCCGTCCGCCAGGCCTCTTCCGCGCGGGCTCGGTGACCGTCGCCGCCGTCCCTTTGCATCAGGGGCGGGCGAGGGCCCCGTACAGGAAAAGATCGACCAGCTCGGCCGCCGGAAGGTCGGGCCCCCGGCCGCGCCCGGTGATGACACCGAGAAAGGCGTCGGTCACCGCCTCGGCGGAAAGGCGCAGGCTGTCCCGGTCAGGTTCAACAAGCTCCAGTACGGCCTGCCGGGTAGCCGCCTGCGTCTCCTCACGCGAGGCCGAAAGGGCACGCAGCCCACCGTCGCCCGAGCTTGAACGGCGGTCGCGGGCGTCCGGAGCGGACCGGCCGGCGTCGCCCGAGGCTAGAGGACGCGCATGCGCGCCCGCCAGGCCAGCGTCGCCCGAGAGTGGACGGCGGTCATGGGTGCCCGAAGCGGCCGGGTCGGTGGCGGCCGAGATCGGACGGCGGTCATGGGTGCCCGAAGCGGCCGGATCGGTGGCGGCCGCGATTGGACGGTGGTCGGGCGCGTCTGAAGCCGGTTGGTCGGTGTTGCGTGGGCGGGGGCGGCGGTTGGGCATGCCGGAGGCGCGCAGGGCGCCGATCACCGCGCCGATGCGGCCGCCGTGGGCGTCCAGGGCTTCGACGGCGTCGATGAGGCGGTCGGCCAACGGCTGGTCGAGGGGGATGGCGTGGAGCTGGGACAGGACGTTGGCGGGGTCCAGCGCCCGCAGAATGCAGGCCTCGAGCAGGGCTTCCTTGTCGTCGAAGACGCGGAAGATCGTGGCCTCGCCGATGCCCGCGGCGCGGGCGATCTGGGCCGTGGTCACGGCGGCCCCGTGCTCGGCCACCAAGGGCAGAGCGGCGTTGACGATCGCCTCGCGGCGCTGTTCGGGTGTCATGCCCGGCGCTCGGCGCCGAGCCGAAGGCTGCGTAGTCATAACCGCCACGGTACGGAGTGAGTACTCACTCCGTCAATGGAACACCGGGGCCCGGAAGTCCGGCCGGACCGTCTAGAATCACTTCAACGCGCTGGTCCGGTAGCCCGGGCCGGCCGAGCGGGAGTGGCGTAATAGGCAGCCGCGCGGGTTTTAGGTGCCCGTGCCCGAAAGGGCGTGGGGGTTCAAGTCCCCCCTTCCGCACCATCGCTGACCCCATAGTCAGATCATCTTTATATTGCGCGGCATGGCGAAGGCTATGCGGGAACCCACCTTCTGGATCCTGACCGCGCTCGCGCAGCAGGCCCGGCACGGCTACGGGATCATCCAGTCGGCCGCCGCGCTCTCCGAAGGACAGGTCAAGCTGCAGGCGGGCACGCTGTACGCGGCTCTGGACCGGCTGCACGCCGAAGGCCTCATCGAGGTCGACCACGACGAGAAGGTGGACGGCCGCGACCGCCGCTACTACCGCCTCACCGTGGGCGGGGTCGCCGCGCTGGACGCCGAGGTCGCACGCCTGGCCCAGAACGTTCGCACCGCGGGGCGCCAGCTGGCCGCCCGCCCCGGTCGCGGCGACGCCGCCATCAATCCCGACCTCGGCCCGGCCACCGCATGAGGCGCGACCACTCCCAGCAACTCGGGGCTCGCTACCGGGTACTTCTTCGCGCCTATCCGAAAGGGCGGCGCCGGGAGGAGCTGCTCGACACGCTTCTCGAGGGGGCGCCGGCGGATCGGCGGCGGCCCAGCGGGCGGGAGGTGGTCAATCTTCTGCGGCACGGGCTGCGGGCCCGCCTCGGCCGGCCGGGCAGCAAAGGCGTGGTTGCGGTCGCCGTCCTGGTCGCTCTGATCGGCGGCTTTGCCGGCGCGGCGGGCACCGCGCGGGTGGCCTGGGAGTTAGCGCCTGAGTATCCGAGCGGGGCCGCTCTGGACGCCATCGCGGCGACGGTCTTCCCCGGGGTGCGGGCGAACGCCGAACCGGATCGGGGCGGGCTCTTCACCGACGTGTCCGAGCGGGGCACCGCCGACCTGCTTCTGTGGGGGCACACCGAGGACTTCGGCTTCTCCGGAGTGACCATCTACCCGGACAAATGGTTCATACCCAGCGACTATCGGTTGTGGACCGTCGAAGCTCAGGAGCGCCTGGTCAAGGAGGGCTGGCAGGTGGGCGACGCCGAGATCACCGGGCCGACCTGGACCGCCACCGGCGAGATCGATGACACCGGGCGTACCTTCAGCGCCACCCGGGACGGGCTGGCGATCAAGGTGGAGTCCATGACCGACGTCGTCGACACACCGGCCGGGTCGTTCTACGTCACCGCGCGGCTCGACCGGCTCGTGCCCGGCTTCGTCGGACCGGCCGGCGCGCTGGGTCTGGTGGCCGGGGCGCTGATCGGCTGGCTGGTGGCCGGCTGGGCGAGCCGGCGCACCGAGTTCGCGCGGGCGGCGCCCCGGGCGGTCACGCTTCTCTCGTCAGTGGTCGCGCTCGTGCTGCTGCTTCCGCAGGCGCTGGTCGGGCTGGCCGCGCTGATCTCCGAAATGCTCTCGAACGGTCCGCCGATCCGGCCATTCTGGTCACTGAGCTTGACGTACGGGTATGGCTGCACCCTGGCGGGCATCGTCGCCTTCGCCGTCGCTCTCCTGGCCGCCGTCCTCGCCCGCCACCCGGCAGAGGACCCCACAGCCGAAACGCCGTAACGGCCGCGCCCCGAGGACGCGGCACGCCTCACCGGCGGCCGGCCGCGCCTGAAGAACCCGCATCCGCGTGGTACCTCGTCGCGCAGGCCGCAAGAGCGTCGGCGGCGCACCGGAAGACCCGCGCGAAGCCGCCGGCAGCGTACCCGCGACGCGACGCCAACCGGAGAAGCTGGACGAGGACGCCGCCAGGAGGAACTACGGCACGACGCCGCCCGAGTACCCGCACGAGGTCAGCGGCAGCAGAACCCGCGCTACGACGCCGGCAGCAGGAGGGCCGGGGCGAGGACGCCGACGGCAGGAGGGCCGGGCGAGGGCGCCGGCGGACGGGGACGGCGGACGGCAAGAAGACGTGAAGGGCGAGACTGAGCGCACACGTTCGTACGGCCGGGAAGCCCCGATGATGTGGGTATGGGAATTGAGTTCGTCGTGGATCCGGCGCTTACCGAGGATCTGAAAGAGCGGGCGGTTGCCCTCTGGGTGGACGTCACCAACGCCGGCGGGGCCGTGGGCTTTGTCGCGCCGGTCGAGGCCGGCGCCGTGTGGCCGGTGGCCGAGGCGGCGTTTCAGGCGGTGGCGGACGGCTACGACCGGCTGCTCGTCGGGAGGGACGGGGATGAGCTGGTGGCGCTGCTCTTCGTCGTCGACAACCGGTTTGCACTGAAGAGCCACTGGCGGGTGCTCAAGCGGGTCATGGTGGCGCCGAAGAGCCAGGGCAAGGGGTACGGGGCCGCGCTCATGCGGGAAGCCGAGGCGCTCGGGCGGCGGATGGGGCTGGACGCCCTCCAGGTCACCGTGCGCGGCGGCCTGGGCATCGAGCGGTTCTATCGGGGGCTCGGCTACCGCGAGGTGGGCCGGATCCCGGGCGCTCTGCGGCTGGCGCCCGGGGACGATCGCGACGAGACGTACATGTGGCTCGACCTCTAGGTCAGCCGCACTTCGAGGCCGTGCCGGCGGCCAGGTCGACGGCGGCCGGGGCCGGCGGGGCCGTCGTGGCTTCGGTGGTGGCGACGGGCGTCGACTCGAGCAGCGGCGCCGCCGATGAAGGAGCGGGCGGCTTCGGCGCGGCGGACGACGGCTTGGCCTTCGTAGCGGCCGGGGCCTTCTTCTTCTTGGCGGCCGGGCTTGAGGCGGTGACCTTCTTGGCGACGCCGCCGGCCAGCTTGAGGCCGGTCTTCTGGGTCTGGCCCTCGGCCAGCTTGATGTCGGGGAGCGTCACCGAGTTGCCGTAGATGTCGGTGACCTTGACCTTGAAGGGGCCTTTGCCGGCGCCGCTCGGCAGCGTCCAGTAGTTGAAGTCCTCGTGGGTCGCCGCCTTGAACGTGCCGCCCGAGCCGGCGATTTTGACCGAGGCCAGCTGGTTCGAGTGGTTGTCGATGAGCACGCTCAGCCAGTACTGCGACGAGCCTTCCTTCACCCGTACGGACAGCGAGCCCGGCACGGTCGCGTTCGGCACCGTCTTGTACGTGATCGGGATGATGCCGTCCGACTGGACGCCGATCTTCTTGAACGCCGTGAGGCTCAGGTCGAGGTGGCCGGCCGGGCACTCCGGGCACGAATCGATCACCTTGACCCGGGTCGAGCCCTTGGGGCCGGTGACGTCGATGTACGTGCCGCAGGCCGCGCCCTCCGAGTACTGGTTGTGCTGTCCCAGCGCCACGAAGAGGTCGTCGGCCGGCGCCGACGGGAACGAGCAGTTACCCAGCGTTCCGTCCAGGGAGAAGTAGGTCGCCTTGCCCTTGCTCGCGGTCGTGGACGGCGGGGCCGCGCAGGCGGCGCCGCTGTTCTGGAAAACAAGGGTCAGGCCCAGGACGGCGGCGAGGACGGCGGCGCCTCCGGCGGCGAGCCAGCGGGGCGTCAGCAGGCGAAATCTTCCGGTCACGCCGTCCGACCCTGCACGCTCGACGGAGCGGCGGCAACTTTCCTAAGACACTCCTAAGACTCGCCTCACCCGTTAGGTCCGAGTACGTCGACCGGATCGCCCACCTTAATCGACACACCGGACATGTCGGGAATGAGGTTGATAGCAAAGAGTAATCCGTCGTCGAAGCGGCGATGCTCGGCGAGCATCCGCAGCGGCTCCCGGCCCTTCTCCCCCGTCTCCTGATCGATGGTCGTCACCAGGCAGCGCGCGCACGCCTTGGCCGCCCGGAACGTCGCGTCGCCGACCCGCAGCCGCTGACCCAGCCAGGAATCCTCGGCCCAGGCCGGCGCGCCTCCGACGACCAGGTTGGGCCGGAACCGCGTCATCGGAACCGGCTCGTGAGCAGCGGACGAGAGCCAGTCGTTGAGCGCGGCCAGCGACCCCTCGTTGGCCAGCAGCATCGGGAAGCCGTCGGCGAAGCTGACCCGGTCGTCCGGCTGGGCGTGCGACTCCAGCGCCCGCCCCCGCGTGTCCTGCTGCCACACCAGCCGGGCGTCGCGTCCGAGAAAGCGGCTGCTCCACTCCTTCTCGGCGACGCGGCCGGGCACCGCTTGCTTGCGCCGGAACACCCGTACACCCTCGATCGGCCCGTCTTTCGGCTCGTCGATGTCGAGGTCGGGCCGGCCGGGCGCGCTCAGCACCAGACCGCCCGGGCGGTGACGAACGCGCAGCTGGGTGAGGCGAGGGGTGTCGCGCTGGGTGATGCCGACGCCGTCCGGATCGACCATCAGCCAGCGGCGGTCGCCGGCCAGACCCCACGGCTCCACCTCCGCCACGTCGTGCTCGATCCGGTGACAACCCTTGACGGGGTACGAATAAAGGGCCGTGATGCGCATGCCGGCCAGCCTTTCACGCGCGCCTAAGAGGCCCCCCAGCAGCGGGTGTAAAGCTCCGGAATGCGGAACATCGAACGGGCGCCGTCGCCGTTGTCGCGGACCACCCGCTCGAGGAAGCCGAGCCGTTCCAAAAGGCGTACCTGCTCGCTGACCGGCCCTTCCGCGGGCTCGAAGAGCCCTTCGACCTCGCCCAGGCTGAACAGTGTGCGTTTGCCGGCCCGGCAGTTCAGCACGAACGACGACGCCACCTTGAAGTCGTTCACCACCTCGGAGAAGCTGAGCTCCGACACCTCGGTCATGGCCCGGGCGACCGCCGCCGCCGAGAACAGCGGCAGAGTGCTCACGGTGTCGCGGGGCCGGGCCGAGTATTCGCGCGCCAGGTGAAGGAGCAGAACCGCCAGGCGCGGCGAAACGTCACCATTCCCATTGCGTACGGAATCAGAAAGCCACCGGTCGATCGGACGGCCCTCGACCGTGGCCGGGAAGAGCACGCTCAGCGCCGGACGGGTCTCGAACCCGCCGGCCGGCAGCCGCAGCCGCTCGGCCACCCAGCCCAGCGGCTCGTTGGCCAGCACCCGGCGTACCAGCACCTGAAGCCAGTCGTCCTCGGTCCAGTCCAGCACCAGCCGGCGCGAGACCAGTTTGTTCTTCTCCTGGATGTCGTAGAGCTCGAAGAGGTCGGTGCGGAGGAAGACGACCAGGTCGAGCCCGTCGAGCAGGCTGATCCGCCCCTCCACCTGAAGCAGCCCCTGCACGACGGCTTCCTGGCGCGCCCGGTCGTACTTGAAAAGCTCGTCGATCCGGTCGAAGAGCACCACCGCCCGGCGCTTCTCGGCCCGCAGGATCTTGTCGGTGACGTTCAGGAAGGCCTCGACGTCGACCGTGCTGGTGCTGGGCGCGCTGCCCGCCGGCAGCTCGGCCTCCAGGTTGACCGGGCCGACGGCGAAGCGCAGGGTGGTGCCGCCGAACGGGCGGGCCATGGCCCGCAGGGCCCGCTTGGTGCGGCCGATCGCCCGGCTGGGCAGGCCCACGGCCGTACGCAATTCCGCGCCTTCCTGAAGCAGCTTGCGGGGCGCGTCCTCGGGCAGGGCCGCCGCCACCACCGCGGCCACCACCACCAGCCAGGCCGCCCGCAGCGTGTCGGCGTCGTGGGTGGCCGGCCCGGCGATCCGCTGCAGGAGGTCGCTGGGGTTGGCCACCGGGAAGACCTCGACGCCCTCCTGACCGGCGGAAAGCTTGTGGAAGATCGCGCTCTTGCCGGCGCCGCGGTCGCCCACGACGATCGAGCGGCGCTGACTGAGGATCGACCCGACGTTCTGCCAGAGGACGAAGCTCTCCTCCAGCAGGTCGTCACGCTCGGCGTCCTCGGCGCCGAACCGCAGGTCGGCCAGCTCGAACGGGTGGCCGGCCAGCCGCCAGGCCAGATAGACGTCGCGGACCAGGTCGGGCAGGACCACTGTCGGGCCGGCGGCCGAGCCGGCCGGCCCGTTGAGGAAGAGCCGGACCGCGTCGTCCTCGAGGACACCCGACCGGGCGGCCAGCACGTCGAGGCGTTCGCTGCCGCCGGTCAGGGCGAGCCGGTCGAGCAGGGACCGGGTCTTGGCGGGGTCGGAGGTGCCGTCGACGACCCGCTCGATGATCCGCTCGATGTAGTCGCGGATCGACGCCTCGCCCGCGGCCTCCACCCCGTCCACGCCCTGGATCAGCCGGCGGAACAGCAGCGCCGCCTCGTCGCGGCTGAGCGGGGCCAGCGTGTACGCGGCGAACTGCTCCAGGCCCCCGGTCACCGGCGGCCGCGAGCCGATTACGAACTGCCAGCGTGGCAGCGCGCCGCTGAGCTCGGTGAGGGCCGACGCCGTACCGGCCGGGTCGACCGCCGCGTCGAGGCTGTCGAAGACCAGGACGGGCCGTTCCAGCTCCAGCTCGACGGTCCGCAACACCTCGATCGTCTCCGACACGGGCGGCGCCCCCGACGACGATCGCAGCGTCGGCGCCCCGACGGTCTCCAGCGCCCGGCTGCTCACCTCGGACGCCCGGCGCACTCCCGACAGGTCGACGTGGAAGACGGACCGGCCGCGCTGCCGCAGGTCGTCGCCGAGCATGCGCAACAGCACCGTCTTGCCCGATCCGTCGATGCCGAGCACCAGCACGCCCGCCGACCGGCCGTTCTCGATATCGGCCAGGATCTCGGTCAGTTCACGGCGGCGGATCGGCAGCGTGTCGGTCACCCTGCACACGGTAGCGGTGCCTTTCTATGAATTTGAGAGCAGACCGTCCCCGGCCGCGAGCCGGTCGAGCACGCGGGCCAGGGCGGTCCGGTCGGTGGCGCTGAGCGAGGCGATCAGCTCCTCGTCGAGAAGCGCCGCGACCTCGGTCGCCGCCTCGAGCAGGCGCGCGCCCTCGACGGTCAGGTGCACCTGCTGCTTGCGGCGATCGGCCGGGTCACGGACGCGGGCCACCGCCCCGCGCGTCTCCAGCTGGTCGACCAGCAGCACCACGAGGCTCGGGGCGACCCGCATGACCTGGGACAGCTCCCATTGCGACTCGGCACCCTTGAGGCGCAGCGCGCTGAGCACGGCCACGTGCTTGGGTTTGAGCCCGAGCTCGGCCAGCCGGGCCGCGAACTGCGCCTCCTGAGCGACCCCCAGCACCCCGAGCCGGAACGACACACTCCCCACCGGCGTGCGCGGCCTGTCACTTGCCATGGCGCCACCATAGTGGCCAAATATGATTCTCAATCTGAATGATTAATCGCCGCCATCCGGGCGTCGAGCGCCGCCACCCGCTCTCGGATCTTCGTCGTCGTAGTAGCCCTCTTCGCACCAGCCCACGACCTGCTCCCAAGAGGCGATCAGCCTGGTCGGCAGCGCGCCGCCGGACGCCGCGAGGAACCGCTCGACGAAGACGTCGTCCCCGATCACTGATCCATTGTGGCGTCCTTGACGTAGACGAGCGCGTCAATTTCCGGCAGATGGGCCGGGTCGAGCGGGGCGTAACCGAACCAGGGCGACTCGCGCATCTCCGCGTCGGCCGGCAGCTCTCGAGGATCGACCACGAAATGGCCGGGCGTCCGGTCGTACAGCAAGCCCTCGATGGTTGTGCCCGGCGGGGTTTCCACACCACGACGGCGGATCGTGCCGAGGGCGGTGGCCACGAAGGCATAACCCGGTCCCAGGCGGGTGGCCGCGATCGAGCCGGCGCTCCACCAATGCAGCAGCGGGCCGCCCAGGCGAATGCTGCTCCGGGCCCGCTGCAGATGACTGTTCTGCGCGAAAGCCATCACCGGCCCGTGCCGCTCGACGAGGGCGAGCAGATTGGCCGCCATCATTGTGGCCCGCTGGCCGAGCACCCGGGTCAACCGCGCCGGCGACGGATCGGCCATCCAATGGTGATAAAGCAGAAGGCCGATTGCCGTACGCCCGTACAACCGCCCCCGGTCCCTCTCCTCAGCCGACCCGGGCGTCTCCGCCTCGAACAGGGCGGCCATTTCATCGGCCAGCAACCGCAACTGCCGAGCCTCGGGCGTCCGGCCCACCGACCGCGAAGGATCCATCATCGCGTCCGGATCGGGCCACCGCTCGTCGTCGCCGATCAGACGGTCGAGCTCCGCCACGGTGCACGGCTTGTCGGCGAGAAGGCCGTGCAGCCCGAGCAGGGCCTCCCGCGGGCTCGCCCCACCGGTGATCTCCAGCGGCCCGTCGAAGCCCGCGAAGCGCACCCTCCCGGTCAACGGCCGATTGCGGTTGTACGCGTGCATCCAGCGCACAAGCTCACGATTCCCCGCCATCGTGCCGAACTCGTGGCTGAAGCCCCGCGCCATGACGTCGTCCAGCGTGCCGATCCCGTGCACGACATAGTCGTCGACGATCAGCCCCATCAGGCAGTCGCTCTCGATGGCGATCGCCTGGAACCCCTCCCGCTCGACGAGTTCCCGGAAGAGGTCGTTGCGCACGCGAAGCAGCGAGTCCTCGAAGTGGGTCGGCTCACCCAGAGCCAGCAGCCGCGGCCGCCCCGGCAACAGCGCCAAAATCTCAGCAATCATGCCTCTCAACAGTATCGTTGAACCGACGGTTGAAACTTGGCTCATGCCGAACCCTCGACACCCACGCCCGGTCGACCTGGCCCGCGAACACGGCTTGTCCACCCAGGCGATCCGCAACTACGAGGCTTCGGGCATCCTCCCACCGGCCGAACGCACGGAATCCGGCTATCGCGCCTACACGCAGCGGCACGCGGGGGCGTTGCGGGCCTTCCTCGCCCTGATCCCCGGCCACGGCCACCGCACCGCCGCCACGATCATGCAAACCCTCAACCGGGGTGCCACCGAGGAGGCCCTGCGCCTGATCGACGAGAGCCACTGCCAGCTCCTGGCGGACCGCCGCACCTTGCACGCCGTGGAGGCGGCGCTGCGCGACCTGAACCCGACCGAACCGTCGCGGGGCGACACCTTCGTCGGCCCCCTGTCCCGCCGGCTCGGCCTCCGCCCGGCCACCCTGCGCAAGTGGGAACGGGCCGGCCTGGTTCACCCCCGCCGAGACCCACAGACCGGCTACCGCGTCTACTCCCCCGCCGACATCCGCGACGCCCAGCTGATCCACCAGCTACGCCGAGGCGGCTACCTCCTGAACCAGATAGCCCCACTGATCACCCAGGTCCGCACGGCCGGCGGCGTCGAGCCCCTGGAGTCCACCCTGCACGACTGGCACACCCGCCTGACCGCCCGAGGCCGGGCGATGCTGGCGGGCGCCGCCGCCCTCGACGCCTATCTCACCGCCATCCCGGGGTAACGTCCCGGCATGGGACGGTTGGTAGCGATCAAAGCAGCTGCCCTCTTCGACGGGGTCTCCCCGGACCCGGTCCACGACCCGGTGCTGGTGCTGGACGGCCCGGCCATCGTCAGCGCCGGCCGGACGGCGGTCCCGCCGGACGCGGACGTGACCGACCTGCCCGGCGCCACCCTGCTTCCCGGATTGATAGACACCCACGTCCACCTCGCGTTCGACGCCGGCGCCGACCCGGTCGCCACCCTCGCCGCCCGGGACGACGACGCCGCGCTGGCCGCCATGACGAGCGCGGCCCGAGTCGCCGTCCGGGCCGGAATCACCACGGTGCGCGACCTCGGCGACCGCGACTACCTCTCCCTGCGCCTGCGCGACGTTCCCGGCCTGCCCACCATCGTCGCCGCCGGCCCACCGGTCACCACGCCGGCGGGGCACTGTCACTTCCTGGGCGGGGCGGTCGACCCGTCGCCCGCGGGACTGCGGGCGGCAGTGCGCGAGCGCGCCGACCGCGGCGTCGACATCGTGAAGGTGATGGCCAGCGGCGGCACCATGACGCCGGGCACACGCCAGGAGATCGCCCAGTTCACGACCGGCCAGCTGAGGGTGCTGGCCGACGAGGCGCACCGGCTCGGCCTGCCGGTGACTGCGCACGCCCACGGCACCGGCGCCATCCGGGCCGCCCTGGACGCCGGCGTGGACGGCATGGAACACGTCTCGTTCTTCAGCGCCGACGGCGTGGACGACCCGGGCGACCTGCTCGGGCGCATCGCCGCGAGCCGCGTGGCGGTGGGCATCACCGCCGGCGTCGCCCCGATCCCCGGAGTGTCACCGCCGCCGGCGGTGATGATGCGAATGCCCCGCATCATCGCCAACACGAGGGCCATGTACGACGCCGGCGCCCGCCTGATCATCGGCACGGACGCCGGCATCGGCCGCCCGAAACCGCATGACGTGCTACGGCACGCGCTGGCCCAGACCTCGATGATCGGCCTGGACGCCGTAACGGCGCTGCGCCTGGCCACATCGGCCGCGGCCCAGGCGTGCGGCCTCGGCCACCGCAAGGGCCGCCTCGCCCCGGGCTTCGACGCCGACATCCTGGCCGTCCAGGGCAACCCACTGGACGACCTCAGCACCCTGCACCACACTCAGGCCGTCTTCACCCGCGGCACCCGAGTCCTGTAGAACAACCGCCTGAGTGTGACCGACAGCGATAGTCGTCACCGCCTCGGAGGCTTCAGCGTTGCCCGTGCCGGGGGTGTCGCCGCTGGTCGTTCGGCGAAGTGCTCATCTGCCCGCGACGGTGTCGGACATGATTGCGGATGGTGTCGAGAAACGCGGAACCTGCTTCGACGTTCGGATGACAGCGCCCCGGGCGGGGCCTCCGACGACCAGGAGCAACCGACATGATGCCGTACCTTTTCGGCCTCGAGCTGACCACGCCGCAGACCGGATTCCAGCAGCGCGAACGTGACCTCAGCATGGGCCGGCTCGCCGCCCGCCTGTCGTTCCGCCGCACCGCGAGGCTGCGGAAACAGCGGCCCTCGGCGCACTCCGGCGCCACCGACAGTGGCAACTGTTCAGATGGAGCGGGCAACCACGGGTAGCAGATGAGGGCGTCGTGAACGCGGAGGGCAGATCCGTACACGTGAGGTGACGGCTGCGGACCGCAGCTCGGTTGTCAGGCGAGCTCCTGCTTGAACCGCCAGGCGTCGGCGACGATGTCGGTCAGCTCGGTACGGGCCGGCCGCCAGCCCAGCACGGCGCGGGCGCGCTCCGAGGAGGCGACCTGCGCGACGATGTCGCCCGGTCGCCTCGGCTGTCGTTCGACCGGCACCGGGCGCCCGGTCACCTGCCGCACGGCCTCGATGACCTGCTGGTTGGAGAAGCCAGTGCCGTTGCCGAGGTTGAAGATGTGGTGCTCGCCGGCCCGCGCGTGTTCCAGGGCCAGCAAATGCGCGGCGGCCAGGTCGGCAACGTGCACGTAATCGCGCACACAGGTGCCGTCGACGGTGTCGTAGTCGTCGCCGTAGAGCGGCAGCGCCGGCCGTTCCCCCGCCGCCACCTGCAGCATGATCGGTATGAGGTGGGACTCTGGATCGTGGCGTTCCCCGCAGGACTCGCCGCCGGGCCGAAGCAGAGCTCCGGAGGCGTTGAAGTAGCGCAGAGAGGTGGCGGCGAGTCCGCGAGCGGCCGCGTATCCGGTGAGCAGAGCGTCGACTGCGGCCTTCGTCGCCGCGTACGGATTTTTCGGTGCGATCGCCGCCGTCTCGGCGATGGGCATCTCCTTGGTATCGCCGTAAACCGTACCGGTGGACGAGAAGATCAGCCTTGGCACGTCATGGACCCGCATCGCCTGGAGCAGTCGTAAAGTGCCGACAACGTTGTTCTCCCAGTAGCGCTCCGGCTCACGCACGCTTTCAGCCACCTCGATGAGGCCGGCGAAGTGCAGCACTCCATCGAACCGAGCCGAGCCCAGCACGGCGTCGGCCTCATCCTGCACCGCGCCCCGCACGAAGGTCGCCCCGGCCGGCACGGCCGACTCACGGCCTGACGACAGATCGTCGAGCACGGTCACCTGGTGGCCTGCCTCGAGAAGCAGGGTCGTGGTCGTCGAACCGATGTAGCCGGCTCCGCCGGTCACCAGAAAGCGCATGGCGGCGAATCTACGGGCAAGGTCGAAGTTGTCCCATAGCAAGCGCTGAGGTCGGACAGCGAGGCCCTGGCTTCTGAAAGTTTTTATGCATAGTCTGCGGTAGTGAATGGTGGCGTGCTCGACCTGTTGGCCGGGGCCCGGCTCACGCCCACGCAGCGGCGAATCGCGCACTGCCTGGTGGAGCGGGGTGGGGCGGCGGCCGCCCTGTCGTCGGCTGAGGTGGCTGAGCTGGCCGGGGTCAGTCAGCCTTCGGTCACGCGGTTTGCGATCGCGCTCGGGTTTCCGGGGTATCCGGCGCTGCGGCGCGCCCTACGGGATGTCGGTGGCGGGCCGGCCGATGACCTCCGTGAGGACAACGCCATCCAGCGAGCGATCACGGCTGAAGCCGAGCATCTCGGGCGGCTGAGGGAGCAGTTGGGCAGCCTGGACGCCGTACGGAAAGCGGCTGATCTGCTTGTCGCCAGTCGGCCGCTGCCGGTTCTGGGGCTCAGGGCGGCGGCCCCTTTGGCGGGATATTTCGGGTACTTCGCGAGCAAGGTGCACCCGGATGTGCGGGTGTGGGACACGGGCGGGACGTCGCTGCTCGACCGGCTCGATCAGGCCCGGGTGGCGGGTGCCGGTGCCATGCTGGCCTTGGTGTTGCCGCGCTATCCACGGGAGTCGCTCGAGGTCGTCAAAGAGGCCAAGGGCATGGGGTACGCGGTTGTCGCGATCACCGACTCGGCCGTCAGCCCGGTCGCCGAGGACGCCGAGGTCGTGTTGCCGGCCGCCGTGGGCACTCGCCTGGTGTTCGACCTGCACACGGGGCCGATGGCGATGGCGATGGTGGTGTTGCAGGCGATGTGTGACGCGGATCCGGAGCCGGTGCAGCGCCGGCTCGAGGAATTCGAGGCGGCCGCCACGCGGCGGCAACTGTTCCAGGGGTAGAGGGGAAGATCGATGACGGAGATCCGGGCGCCGCGCGGTACGGCGTACACCGCGAAGGGCTGGCCGCAAGAAGCCGCCAAGCGGATGTTGATGAACAACCTCGACCCCGACGTGGCCGAAAGGCCCGAAGACCTTGTGGTGTACGGCGGTACGGGGCGGGCGGCGCGGAACTGGCCCTCGTTCCACGCCATCGTGCGCGAGCTCGACGAGCTCAAGGACGACGAGACCCTGCTCGTGCAGTCGGGCAAGCCGGTCGGTGTCTTCCGCACCCACGAGTGGGCCCCGCGCGTGCTCATCGCCAACTCCAATCTCGTCGGCGACTGGGCGACCTGGCCCGAGTTCCGCCGCCTGGAGAAGCTGGGCCTGACCATGTACGGGCAGATGACCGCCGGCTCGTGGATCTACATCGGGACGCAGGGCATCCTCCAGGGCACGTACGAGACGTTCGCCGCGGTCGCCGCCAAGCGCTTCCAGGGCACCCTGGCCGGCACACTCACCCTGACCGCCGGCTGTGGCGGCATGGGCGGCGCCCAGCCCCTCGCCGTGACCATGAACGGCGGCGTCTGCCTGATCGTCGACGTTGATCGGTCACGGCTGGAGCGCCGGGTCCAGACGCGGTACCTGGACGAGATCGCCGACAACCTCGATGACGCGGTGAATCGCGCTCTAACCGCCAAGTCCGAAAAGCGCGCGGTCAGCATCGGCGTGGTCGGCAACGCCGCCGTCGTGTTTCCGGAGCTGCTGGTCAAGGGCGTCGACATCGACATCGTGACCGACCAGACGAGCGCCCACGATCCACTCAGCTACCTGCCGGTCGGCGTGGATCTTGAGGATGCGAAAGACTATGCCGCGGCCAAGCCCGAGGAGTTCACCGACCGGGCCCGCGCCAGCATGGCCCGGCACGTCGCCGCCATGGTCGGCTTCCAGGACGCCGGGGCCGAGGTCTTCGACTACGGCAACTCGATCCGCGGCGAAGCCAAACTGGGCGGCTACGAGCGCGCGTTCGACTTCCCGGGCTTCGTCCCCGCGTACATCCGCCCGCTCTTCGCCGAAGGCAAAGGCCCCTTCCGCTGGGCCGCCCTCTCCGGCGACCCGGCCGACATCCACAAGACCGACAAGGCGATCCTCGACCTCTTCCCCGAGAACGAGGCCCTGGCCCGCTGGATCCGGATGGCCGGCGAACGCGTCGCCTTCCAGGGCCTGCCCGCGCGGATCTGCTGGCTCGGCTACGGCGAGCGCGACGTCGCCGGCACCCGGTTCAACGACATGGTCGCCAGCGGTGAGCTCAGCGCCCCGATCGTCATCGGCCGGGATCATCTCGACTCCGGGTCGGTCGCCTCGCCGTACCGGGAGACCGAGTCCATGCTCGACGGTTCCGACGCGATCGCCGACTGGCCGCTGCTCAATGCGATGATCAACACGGCCAGCGGCGCGAGCTGGGTGTCGATCCACCACGGCGGCGGCGTCGGCATCGGCCGCTCGATCCACGCCGGTCAGGTGTGCGTGGCCGACGGCACCGCACTGGCCGGTCAGAAGATCGAGCGGGTGCTGACCAACGACCCCGGCATGGGCGTCATCCGGCACGTCGACGCCGGCTACGACTCGGACGCCGCCGACGGCGTCCACATCCCGATGCGACAGGACGACAAGTGAGCGCGACTTTCGCGGAGCTCTGGGCCGAGATCGCCCCGATCGGCCGGGTGGCCAACGGCTACGAGCGGTACGCCCTCGAAGAACCCGAACTGGTCCTGCGGGACTGGTTCCGCAACCAGGCGGCCCGGCGTGACATGCCGGTCACCGACGACGGCAACGGCAACCTGTTCGCCTGGTGGGGCGGGCAATGGGGGCACGACGCCGTACTGACCGGCTCGCACTTCGACTCGGTGCCGCACGGCGGCGGCTACGACGGGCCGCTCGGCATCGTCAGCGGCTTCCTGGCCGTCGACGAGCTGCGCCGCCGCGGCCACGTGCCGCGCCGCCCGATCGCCGTGGTCGCCTTCGTCGACGAGGAGGGCGGCCGCTTCGGGCTGCCCTGCCTCGGATCGCGCCTGCTCACCGGGGCCATCGAGCCGGAGACGGCGGCCGCGCTGACCGACCGCGAGGGCATCACGTTCGGCGAGGCGCTGGGCACCACCCCGGCCGGCCGGCTGCCCGGGCTGACCAGCCGGATCGGCGCGCTGATCGAGCTGCACATCGAGCAGGGCCGGGCCCTGGAGGTGCCGGTCGGCGTGGCCAGCGCCATCTGGCCGCACGGCCGCTGGCGGTTCGACTTCACCGGGCACGGCGACCACGCGGGCACGACCCGGATGGCCGACCGGCGCGACCCGATGCTGACCTTCGCCTACACGGTGCTGGCGGCGAACAAGGAGGCCCGGCTGTCCGGCGCGCACGCGACGGTGGCCCGGGTCGAGGTCGAGCCGAACGCCACCAACGCCATCCCGTCGCTGGTGCGCGGCTGGCTGGACGCGCGCGCGGCCGAGACGAACACGCTGGACGGCCTGGTCGAGGCCGTGATCAAGCGGGCCTACGACCGGGCGGCCCGCGACGGCGTCGAGGTGTCGGTGACGAACGAGTCGTTCAGCCAGGAGGTGTCCTTCGAGAAGTCGCTGGCCGCGCGCATCTCGGAGCTGCTGGGCCACGCGCCGATCCTGCCGACGGGCGCCGGCCACGACGCCGGCGTGCTGTCGGCGCACGTGCCGACGGCGATGCTCTTCGTGCGCAACCCGACCGGCGTCTCGCACTCGCCGGCCGAGCACGCCGAGGAGGCGGACTGCGTCGAGGGGATCCAGGCCCTGGCCCGGGTCCTGCTGGACCTGACATGACGGTCTATTTCGCCGCGCACGCCTGGCTCGGCGACCACCTCGCGCACGATGTCCACATCGAAGTCGCCGACGGCCGCTTCACCTCTTTGAGTTCCGGCAAATCGCCCGACGTCGTGCTGCCCGGACTCGTGGTGCCGGGCTTCGCCAACGCTCACTCGCACGCTTTTCATCGAGCCTTGCGAGGCCGTACGCACGGTGACGGCGGCAGCTTCTGGACCTGGCGCGACAAGATGTACGAGGTCGCGGCGCGCCTCGACCCGTCCTCGTACCTGGCGCTGGCCCGGGCCGTCTACGCCGAGATGGCGCTGGCCGGCATCACGGCCGTGGGCGAGTTCCACTATCTGCACCACGCTGCCGGCGGCGCCCGGTACGCCGACCCGAACGCCATGGGCCACGCGCTGATCACCGCCGCGGCCGAGGCCGGCATCCGGATCACTCTGCTCGACACGCTCTACCTCACGGCCGGCGTCGACGGCGCTCCCCTGCAAGGGGTGCAGCGCCGCTTCGGCGACGGCGACTTCGAGAGCTGGGCTTCGCGGGTGGCTGAGCTTTCCGGAGCCCCGCACGCCCTGGTCGGGGCGGCAGTCCATTCCGTACGAGCGGTGCCCGCCCCCGCGATCAGCGAGATGGCCACCTGGTCGTCCGGTCGTCCGGTCCATGTTCATCTCTCCGAACAACCGGCTGAGAACGAGCAATGCCGGGCGGTCCACGGGTGCACGCCGACCGAGCTGCTGGACCGGCACGGGCTGCTCGGCGCGAACGTCACCGCGGTCCACGCCACCCACCTCACCGGACGCGACGTCAAGACGCTTGGCGGCAGCGGCACCGGAGTGTGCATGTGCCCCACCACCGAGCGGGACCTGGCCGACGGCATCGGCCCGGCCGGCGAGCTGGCCGCCCACGGCTGTCCGCTCAGCCTCGGCAGCGACGGCCACGCCGTGATCGACATGTTCGAGGAGATCCGCGGCCTGGAGATGAACGAGCGGGTGTCCCGGCTTCAGCGCGGCCGCTTCACCCCGGCCGGCCTGATGACCGCGGCCACCGCGCACACTTCCCTCGGCTGGGCCGACGCCGGCACCATCGCCGTCGGCAACCGGGCCGACCTGGTCTGCGTACGCCTCGACAGCGTCCGCACCGCCGGCACCGACCCGGCCCAGGCCCTCCTGGCCGCCACCGCCGCCGACATCACCCACGTGATCGCCGACGGCCGCCTGATCGTCGCCGACGGCCGCCACGTCACGATCGACGTCCCGCATGCCCTCAACACCGCGATCTCCGCCGTCCTACCCACCACCCGGCCTTCCTCCCCGCGCCCCGCCCGGCCTTCCTCCCTGCGCCCCTCCGCGGCCGCTCCGGCATCCGCCGCGCCCGGCTCAGCCCTACCCGAACCCGCCGCGCCCGGCTTCGCCGCGCCCGGCTTTGTCGCGCCCGAAGCGACCGCGCCCGAAGCGACCGCGACCCAAGCGACCGCGCCCGAAGCGGCCGCGGCCGAGCTCACCCCGCACGGCTCGGCCGCGCCGGAACCCGCCGCGCTCGAACCCGCGAGGCCCGCACCCGCCGCGCCCTCCCCCGGCGGGCCGTCCAGCGCGTCCACCGACGGCGGGACCGAGGGAGCCGAGTCGTGAGTCTGCTGATCGACAACATCGGGGAGCTTGTCACCAACGACGACGGGGACGGGATGCTCGGGCTTCGGCACGACGTCGCTCTGGTCGTCGACGGGGATCGCGTCGCCTGGATCGGAGCGCGCGAACAGGCGCCGGCCGCCGACGAGCGGATCGACGCCGCCGGCGGGGCCGTTCTGCCGGGCTTTGTGGACAGTCACGCCCATCTGGTCTTCGCCGGGGACCGGGCCGCGGAGTTCGGCGCGCGGATGGCCGGCGAGCCGTACACCGGTGGCGGCATCCGGACGACAGTGGCCGCGACGAGGGCCGCGAGCGACGACGAGCTGCTGGCCAACGCGGCGCGGCTGGTCGCCGAGATGCGGCGGCAGGGCACCACGACCGTAGAGATCAAGAGCGGTTACGGGCTGAACGTGGCCGACGAGGCCCGTTCGCTGCGCCTGGCTCAGAACCTGACCGGCGAGACCACCTTCCTGGGCGCGCACGTCGTCCCGGCCGGGCACGACCCGGACGACTACGTCGCGCTGGTCAGCGGGGAGATGCTGGACGCCTGTGCCCCGTACAGCAAATGGGTCGATGTCTTCTGTGACCGCGGCGCCTTCGACGGTGACCAGGCGCGGGAGATCCTGACCGCCGGTATCAAGCGCGGCCTGCTGCCCCGCCTGCACGCGAACCAGCTGACCGCAGGGCCCGGTGTGCGACTCGCGGTCGAGCTGGGCGCCGCGAGCGCCGACCACTGCACGCACCTGAGCGACGCCGACGTGGCCGCCCTGGCCGGTTCCGCGACCGTCGCCACGCTGCTGCCCGGCGCCGAGTTCTCCACCCGGTCGCCGTATCCCGACGCGCGGCGGCTCATCGACGCCGGTGTCCGGGTCGCGCTGGCCACCGACTGCAACCCCGGATCGTCGTACACCAGCTCCATGCCCTTCTGTATCGCCCTGGCCGTCCGCGACATGCGGATGACCCCGGCCGAGGCGATCCACGCGGCGACCGCGGGCGGCGCGCACGCCCTGCGCCGCGACGACGTCGGCCGGCTGCGACCCGGCTCCAAGGCCGACCTGATGGTGCTCGACGCGCCGTCCCACCTGCACCTGGCCTACCGGCCCGGCGTACCCCTGATCAAGACCGTTCTGCACAACGGAGTGGCGCAATGACCGTCATCGTCCAGCCCACCGGCGTCACGCCGGCCGACGTCATCGCCGTGGCCCGCCACGACGCCCGCGTCGAGATCGCCCCCGAGACCGTCGCCGCGATGGAGACCAGCCGCGCGATCGTCGACCGGATCGAGGCGTCCGGCAAACCCGTCTACGGTGTGTCGACCGGCTTCGGCGCCCTGGCCAACACCCGGATCGAGCCGTCGCGCCGGGCCGAGCTCCAGCACGCGCTGATCCGCTCGCACGCGGCCGGTGTCGGCGCGCCCATGCCGCGCGAGGTCGTGCGGGCCATGATGTTGCTGCGCCTGCGGTCTCTGGCTCTGGGGCGTTCCGGTGTACGGCCGGTGCTCGCGCAGGGCCTGGCCGACCTGCTCAACCACGACATCACCCCGTGGGTGCCGGAGCACGGCTCGCTGGGCGCCTCGGGCGACCTGGCCCCGCTCGCCCACTGCGCGATCGTGCTGCTCGGCGAGGGCTGGGTGATCGGCAAGGACGGCGCCCGGCACTCGGCGGCCGAGGCGCTGCACGCGGCCGGCCTACGGCCGCTGGAGCTGGCCGCGAAGGAGGGCCTGGCCCTGATCAACGGCACCGACGGCATGCTCGGCATGCTGCTGCTGGCCATCGACGACGCGGCCCACCTGTTCACCATGGCCGACGTGACGGCGGCCCTGGCCATCGAGGCCATGCTCGGCTCGGAGCGCCCGTTCCTGCCCGAGCTGCACGAGATCCGCCCGCATCCGGGCCAGACGGCCTCGGCCGCCAACATCCTGCGCCTGCTCCAGAACTCGCCGATCATGGACTCGCACCGGGACGACCTGGCCCACGCGGTGCAGGACGCCTACTCGATGCGCTGCGCTCCCCAGGTCGCCGGCGCGGCCCGGGACACCCTCGATTTCGTGCGCCAGGTGGCCGCCCGCGAGCTCGTCTCGGTCGTCGACAACCCGGTGGTCCTCCCCGACGGCCGCGTCGAGTCGACCGGCAACTTCCACGGCGCCCCGCTCGGCTTCGCCGCCGACTTCCTGGCCATCGCCGCCGCCGAGGTGGGCGCGATCGCCGAACGCCGCGTCGACCGCCTGCTCGACGTGACCCGTTCCCGCGAGCTCCCGCCGTTCCTGTCCCCGGACGCCGGCGTCAACTCGGGCCTGATGATCGCCCAGTACACGGCGGCCGGCATCGTCGCCGAGAACCGCCGCCTGGCCGCCCCCGCCTCGGTCGATTCCCTGCCGACGAGCGGCATGCAGGAGGACCACGTCTCGATGGGCTGGGCCGCCACGAAGAAGCTCCGCACCGTCCTGGACAACCTGACGAGCCTGCTGGCGGTGGAATTGCTGTCGGCCGTACGGGGTCTGCAGCTGCGCCACCCGCTGACGCCTTCCCCGGCCGGCACGGCCGCCGTGGCCGCCCTGGCCCCCACCGCCGGCGCCCCCGGCCCCGACCTGTTCCTGGCCCCGGTCATGGAGGAGGCCCGCCGGATCGTCATGGACCGCGCCCTGCGAACCGAGATCGAGCGGAGCACCGGATCCCTGCTCTAGGTGGTGGTGTGGGGCCGCAACTTGAAGATCAGAATGCCGAGGTACTTGTTCATCCACTCCTGCTTGTGCGGGTAGCGGCGCGCGGCCTCCTCGGTGAGCCGGGGCTCGACGGTGGCCTCGATACAGAGTCCGGCCGCGCTGAACGTGTTGAGCAGGTCGGACATGGTGAAGGGGCGTTTGGTCAGGGCGATGTCCTTGTTCCAGCCGGTGCGGTAGGTGTAGTCGGCCCCGGAGAAGTACTCCTCGCCGAGCGTGGTCCCGTTCCGCTCGGTGCGTTCGACGGCGTACCGGATCGGCTGGGTCCTCGTCAGCAGGATGAAGCCGTCCCGGTTCAGCATCGCGCGCGCGGCCCGCAGCGTGCGCACCGGGTTCTCGGCATAACCGAAGGACTGCAGGAAAAGGACCCGGTCGAACGTACGCCCACGCAGTTGCGGCAGCGACTCCAGATGGGACAGGTCGCCCTGGATCAACTCAGCGCCGGCCGGTGGGTCCGAGACGAAGTTTCCCGCGATGTCCACCCCGGCCGACGCGACCGCGCCCGCGTGAACGAGCTCCGCCAGCTTGCCACCGTTGCCACAGCCCAGGTCGAGAATCGAGCGTCCCGTGACATCACCGAGGAGGTTCCGCTGGGCCGGCCACTCGACCAGCCGGTCCAGTGAATCTTCCCGAGCACGGGCGAGCTCGTAGTCCGCGGTGAGTTCCTGCCACGCGTGCCCCGCCGGCCGCCGATCGTCTGCCGTCATCTGCCGGAACCTCATTCCTCGATCTCGCCGGACCGGCTCATTCTGTCGGGGTCAGGGCGTCGATGAGGGCCTGGGTGAGCCACTGCTCGTACCGGGCCGGGCTCCAGCCACGGTCGACGACCAGCAGGTCGTACATCTCCGGTGAGATCAGAGCCCAGACCAGGTCGCGGCCGTGGTCGGTGGAGACGTCGGCGCGCAGACCGCCGGTGGCGGCGAGATGCTCGACGATGCCGGCCGCGCCGATGAGTCGTTCCCGCCCGGTTGTTTCCAGGAAGCCGGCCAGGTCGGGGTCGCCGCCCCGCGCGGCGGCCAGCAGCCGGGAGAGCAGCGGCCCGATGCGGGTGCCGATCGTCCGGGCCAGGGCGGCGTAGCGGGCCAGCTTCTCCTGCGGGGTGGCGGCGGCCAGGATCGCCTGGAATTCGGGGCGGTCCCGTATCGGCACCGGTTCGTCGTCGCCGGCCAGCGTGACGTCGTAGGTCTCCTTGAACAGGGCCGCTTTGGTCCGGAAGGCTTTCTGAACGGTTTCGGCGGACACCGCCGCGCGGGCGGCAACGTCGCGCATGGTGACCGCGTTCGGGCCGCGCGCGACGACCAGCTCCCGGGCGGCGTCGAGGATGGCGCGCCGGGTCAGGCGCGCCCGCTCGGCGCGCCGGCTGTTGTCGTATGCCCGACGATCGCTCATTGCCTACCACTCACTCGTATTCAATACCGTATGACAGTAACCGAATGGGAGGTACGCCATGACGACCGGCGACATCCACACCTGCGTCCGCTCCATGCAGCTGATGGCGTCCGGAGATCTCGACGAGTTGTCCGAGGTCGTTCACCCGGAGGCGGTCAACCGCGAGGCGCGCGACGAGCCGCCGGACTGCCGGGTCGCGGGACCGGCCGGCTTCGCCGCCACCGCACGATGGCTGCGGTCCGCCTTCGCCGATCTCACCTTCGAGGTGCACGAGGCGCTCGCCTCCGGCGACCTGGTCGTCGTGCACTGCACGATGTCCGGGCGGCAGGTGGGCCCCTTCGTCACCTACGACGAGCAGGGCCGAGTCGCCCAGGCGTTCCCGCCGACCGGACGCCGGATGGCGGTGACCCAGACGCACTGGCTCCGGATGTGCGACGGCCTCGTCGTCGAGCACTGGGCCAACCGCGACGATCTCGGTCAGGGCGTCCAACTGGGGTGGGTGCCACCCACACCGGTCTACCTGTGGCGGATGGCGCGCGCCCGGCGCCGAGCCGCCCGGGCGGCGTGATCACCGCAGCTCGGCTCGGGCTAGGCCGGGAGCTCCTTGGCGATGACCTTGGAAAGCTCGCGGAAAGCCTTGCCCCGGTGGCTGATCGCGTCCTTTTCGGCCGGGGTCAGTTCGGCGTTCGTCCTCGTCTGGCCGTCACCCAGGAAGATGGGGTCGTAGCCGAAGCCGCCCTCGCCGCGGCGGGCGCGGAGGATCTTGCCAGGCTGGCGGCCCTCGACCAGGTGCTCGCGGCCGTTCGGCAGGACCAGGGCGGCCGCGCAGACGAAGGCGCCGCCGCGCTGCTCGTCGGACACGTCGCTGATCTGGGCGAGCAGCAGGTCGAGGTTGGCGTTGTCGTCGCCGTGCACGCCGGACCAGCGGGCGCTGAAGACACCGGGCATGCCGTTGAGCGCGTCGACAGCGATGCCCGAGTCGTCGGCCACCGTGGGCAGCCCGGTGCGCTTCGCGCCCTCACGGGCCTTGATCAGTGCGTTCTCGCCGAAGGTGAGGCCGGTCTCGGGAACGTCGGGGTAGCCCTCGAAGTCGGCCAGGCCGACCAGCTGGACACGGTTGGTGCCCAGCGACTGGTCGAGGATGCGCTGAAGCTCCACGAGCTTCTTCTTGTTCGCCGTGGCGAGCAGCAGCCGGGCGCTCACGAGGCGAGCGCTTTCTGCTGGGCCGCGGCCAGATCGGCGCAGCCGGCCAGGGCCAGGTCGAGCAGGGCGTCCATCTGGTCGCGCCGGAACACGCCGTTCTCCCCCGTGCCCTGCACCTCGACGAAGTCGCCGTCGCCGGTGGCGACCACGTTCATGTCGACCTCGGCCGCGACGTCCTCGAGATACATCAGGTCGAGGCGGGGCTCGCCGTCGATGATGCCGACGCTGACCGCCTGGATGGAGCGGTGCATCACGTTCTCCACCTTGCCGGCCAGGGACTTGCGGCCGGCCAGCCAGGTGACCGCGTCGTGCAGAGCCACGTACGCCCCCGTGATCGCGGCCGTGCGGGTGCCGCCGTCGGCCTGCAGGACGTCGCAGTCGAGCACGATCGAGTTCTCCCCGAGGGCCTTCAGGTCGATGCTGGCCCGCAGGCTACGACCGATCAGGCGGGAGATCTCGTGGGTACGCCCGCCGACCTTGCCCTTGAGGCTCTCGCGGTCGCCGCGCGTGTTCGTCGCGCGGGGCAGCATCGCGTACTCCGCGGTGACCCAGCCCAGGCCGGAGCCTTTGCGCCACCGGGGAACACCCTCGGTGACGCTGGCCGTGCAGAGCACCCGGGTGTCGCCGAACTCGACGAGCACCGACCCCTCGGGGTGAATGCTCCATTTACGGGTGAGAGTGACCGGTCGCAGCTGGTCGGCCGCTCGGCCGTCGGGTCGTGCCATGCCCAAACCTTATGCGCAGCGGGCCGGGCGCGCCTCAGCCGCCCCGGCTCCTGTGGATAACTCAGCCGAACCAGCCGGTGAAGGCTTGGTCGGGCCGGGGGATGGCCGGGCGCAGCACCGCCGCCGGCCGCTGCCGGACCGACGGCACACCGGCGACCGCGACGTCGGGCAGGGCGCCGTGCGCGCGCAGGAAACCGTCCACCGCCGCCTGCCAGCCGAAGTGCTCGGCGCGGGCGCGGGCCGCGGCTCGCCGCTCGGCTTCCGGGCGCTCCAGCAGCGTGCGTACCCCATTGGCGAAGGCCTCGGCCGTGCCCGGAACCGCGACACCGGCGTCGCCGACCACCTCGGGCAGCGCGCTCGACTCGTTGACCACGACCGGCGTGCCGCAGGCGAGCGCCTCGAGGGCGGCCAGGCCGAACGTCTCGACCGGCCCGGGGGCCACCACCACGTCGGCGCTGGCGAGCAGGGCGGCCATCGTCGCGCGGTCGCTGATGTGGCCGGCGAAGCGCACCGGCAGGCGCGCCGCGCGATAGGCCAGGGCGGCCCGCCGTACGCCGTCTCCGGCCACCGCGAGCACGGCCGGCACCTTGTCGTTGCGCAGCACCGCCAGCGCGTCCACGGCCAGCTCGGGCTTCTTCACGCCGGACAGCCGGCTGCAGAAGGCGACCAGCGTCTCGCCGGGCCGGGCGTAGCGGGCGCGGACCGTCTCGTCGGCGCGGCCGGGGTGGAAGGCGTCGAGGTCGACCCCGAGCGGCACCTCGATCAGGTTCGGCGCGCCGATCCGGCGGAACTCGGCCGCGGCGAACGAGGTGGTGCAGACGATCTGGTCGAAGAACTCGGAGGTACGCAGGTTGTACTTGTCGGCCAGCTGTTCGCGTTTGGGCATGCCCCAGACGCCGAGCAGGCCGGCCAGGCTCTCGTGCGACACCATGATCGAGCCGACACCGCGCTGCCGGGCCCAGCTGCCGGTCCAGCGCAGCGTGGTGCGGTCGGAGACCTCGATGCGGTCGGGCTCGAGGTCGTCGAGGAGCTTGGCCAGCTCGCGGCGGCCGGTCATGACCCGGTAGCCGCCGGTACGCGGCAGAGGGGCGCTGGGCAGCGTGATGACGCGGCCCTGACTGGTCATCTTGTCGGAGCGCTCGCGGCCCGGCACGATCAGCACGGCCTCGTGGCCGGCGAGCTGATAGCCCTCACCGAGGTTCCGGAGTGCGGTCCGCAGGCCACCCGTATGAGGGGTCACGAAGTTGGCCAGGCGAACGATGCGCATGCAACAACTCCAAGATCACGATCCGCTGGTGCTTCAGTCCCCCGGCTCAGAGATCGTAACGGGCACCTGGGCGCACGACCTCAACCGGTCCCGCAAATGCGGCCACGGCGGCATCCACAATAGATGCCTCCGAGACCCATGCGGGCACCAGATGGGTCAGCAACAGCCGGCCGACGTCCGCCTTGGTCGCCGCCTCACCCGCCTCGCGGCCGGTCAGGTGCAGGCCGGGAGGGTTGTCGACCCCGTCGGCGTAAGAAGCCTCACACAGAAAAAGATCTGCGCCGGCGGCGAGTCGCAGCAGCGGTTCGCACGGCGCCGTGTCCGAAGAGTAGGCGAGCACGCGCCCTCCGTGCTCGATGCGCACCCCGTACGTCTCCACCGGATGGTTGACCCGGTCGACAGTGACCGAGAACGGGCCGATCGGGAAAGTGCCGGGCTGCAGACCGTAGAACGTGTACACGTCGTCGATCGCCTCGTTCTCCTGGCTGTACGCCGAGGAGATCCGCTCGGCCGCGCCGAGCGGGGCGTAGACCGGCACCGGCGGCAGCGCCCCGGACGGGTCGTAGCGGCGCACCACGATGTACGTACAGGCGTCCAGGACGTGATCGCAGTGCAGATGTGTCAGGACGATGGCGTCGATCTTGTTCATGTCCGAGTAGCGCTGAAGAGCGGAGAGCGAACCCGAGCCGAAATCGATCAGCAGCCGGAAGCCCTCAGCCTCGACGAGGTAGGCGGAACAAGCCGACTCGGGGCCGGGAAAACTGCCGGCACAGCCGAGAACGGTCAGTCGCATGCGGGTCCCTCTGGCTCACACTGGGTCTTACACGCCCCGCCCGACCGGTCCGTGCTGGAGTCGTCAGACCAGTCAATCACGGAGCGAAGCGTACGCCGGGAGCTGCGCACCATGTAAACGTCTGATCGATTTGTCGCTAAATCGACAACGTACATCACACCGCCCGTGACCTCGGCCATTAACGCCATTCCCGTTACGTCCGGTGAGTCGTTCGCGTTGCACGAAGTGACGACTTCAACGGACGGAACAGGCGGAGGCAACACGTGACCACGGCCGAGAGGAGCCGCCCCACGCAGACCGAGGCGGCGGAGATCATGCCGTTCGGTGGCTGGGAGATTACACCGGCTCCGACCGGATTCGGGGACAACGAAACACTCTTTCGTTTTCCGGCGCCGGATGATCCCGCGCCGGGCACCGCGCGATTGCTGATTCTGTCCCTGTACGCGACGGCACTCGGCCTGGCGGGCATCGGAGTCGGCGTGCGCGCATTCGTCACGGTGCTGGGCGGTGCCGATTTCTGGTACGTGCCGGTGCTGACCCTTTTCGGACTGATCAGCGTCGGACTGGCGGTGGGCTCGTTCCTTTCGATCCACCGCCCGGTCCTCCCATGGCTGCTTCTTCTGGGCGCCACGGGACCACTCGCGATCGACGTGCTGATCGCCGCGCTGTATTAGGCCCAGAGCTGCCCGTCGAGGGCTTCTTCGGCGTCGTTCAGCGTGCCGCCGTAGGCGCCGGTCGACAGATATTTCCAGCCGCCGTCGCAGATCACGAAGGCGACGTCGGCCCGCTTGCCGTTCTTGACCGCGTCGTGGGCCACCGCCAGCGCCGCGTGCAGGATGGCGCCGCTGGAGAAGCCGGCGAAGATGCCCTCGACCTCGACGAGCTGACGGGTACGCAGCACGGCGTCGCGGGTGCCGACCGAGAAGCGGCGGTCGAGCACCGACGCGTCGTACAGCTCCGGCACGTAGCCCTCGTCGATGTTGCGCAGGCCGTACACCAGCTCGCCGTAGCGCGGCTCGGCCGCGACGATCTGGATGCCCTCGACCTTCTCCTTGAGGAACCGGCCGGTGCCCATCAGCGTGCCCGTGGTGCCCAGCCCGGCCACGAAGTGGGTGATCGTGGGCAGGTCCTGCAGCAGCTCGGGACCGGTGGTCTCGTAGTGGGCGCGGGCGTTGGCCGGGTTGCCGTACTGGAACAGCATCTTCCAGTCCGGGTGCTCGGCCGCGATCTGCTTGGCCGTGGCCACGGCCTGGTTCGAGCCGCCGGCGGCCGGCGAGAAGATGATCTCCGCGCCGTACATCCGCAGCAGCTGGACCCGCTCGGCCGACACGTTCTCGGGCATCACGCAGACCAGCCGGTAGCCCCGGAGCTTGGCCACCATGGCCAGCGCGATGCCGGTGTTGCCGCTGGTCGGCTCGAGGATCGTGTCGCCCGGGCGCAGGTGGCCGGACTCCTCGGCATCGCGCACCATGTACAGCGCCGGGCGGTCCTTGATGCTGCCGGTCGGGTTGTGGTCCTCGAGCTTGGCCCAAAGCCGCACCGGCGGCGCCCCCTCGGGCACCGCCGGTGACAGGCGGGGCAGGCCGACCAGCGGCGTGCCCCCGAGCGCGTCGAGGAGGCTCTCATAGCGAGCCATGACGACTACCTTCCGAGCAGCGCGGCGGCCGCGGCGAAGCCCAGGGCGCCACCGGCCACGGCCGGCAGGATGGTGATCGAGTCACCGTCGCTGAGCTTGGCGTCGAGCGCGCCCAGGAAGCGGACGTCCTCGTCGTTGACGTAGATGTTGACGAACCGGTGCAGGTTGCCCTCGCCGGTGATCAGGCGGCCCTTGAGGCCGTTGTGCTTGGCGTCCAGGTCGTCGATCAGCTCGGTGAGGGTCGAGCCGGCACCCTCGACGGTCTTGGCGCCACCGGTGTAGCTGCGCAGGATGGTCGGAACGCGGACTTCGATAGCCATGACGGTGAATGCTCCAAAAGGAAGAACGAACTGAGGGCAGGGTCTTCACGTACGAATGTCGTCAGCGACACTCGTAGAAGACCGACACCGGGCTCTGCCCGAACATGTACGACTGCACAGCGCTCGCCATCACGCGTCTACCGTCGCATCCACGATGTTGATCTCTTCCTCGGTCACCACGCCGTCCACTATGCGGAACGACCGGATCTCCTCCGAGTCCGGCTCGCGGGTGGAGACGAGAAGATAATGCGCACCGGGCTCGCCGGCGAAGGAGATGTCCGTCCGCGACGGATAGGCCTCGGTCGCCGTGTGCGAGTGGTAGATGACCACCGGCTCCTCGTCGTTGTCGTCCATCTCGCGCCAGACGCGCAGCTGCTCCATGGAGTCGAACTCGTAGAACGTCATCGAGCGGGCCGCGTTGTCCATCGGGATGAGCCGCGCCGGCCGGTCGCTGCCGATCGGACCGGCGACCACGCCGCAGGCCTCGTCCGGGTGGTCCCGGCGGGCATGGGCGACGATCGCGTCGACGATCGCGCTGTCGATGGTCAGCACGTCGTTCACATTACCGTGAGATTTCGCCGCCCCGAGCGTGGCGGGGCTCACTCTATCTCCGGCAGCGCGTTCAGCAGCGACTCCTGGAGGTAGCCCAGGTACGCGTACACGCTGAGCTGGAAGACACGGCTGGAGCCGGGGTCGCGGACGACGGCCGTTTCCAGCTCCTCGCTCAGATCGGTGTCGGCCCTGATGTCGAGCCGGGTCCCCATGGCCAGCCGCGCGTCGTTGATGGCGCGCAGCCAGGCCTCGGCGGCCTCACCGTCGAGGCGTACCTCTCCCTCGCCCTCGTCGGGCAGAGCCGCGAGAATCGCGCCGGCCTGATCGATCTTGCCGGTTTTGAGTTCGCCCTCGGTGTAGAGGCGGAACTCGGCCGAATCGTCCGGACGGTCCGGATAGATATCGGGGAACAGGCGCGAGACCACGGGGTCGCCGTGATCCATGCCGTCGGTCAGCAGACCGACCACCTCACCGGCGACCTTGCGCAAGACGCGCACCTCGTCGACCGCGAACGTGGCCACACACTGGCTGCCGTTGCGTCGGAACATCTGCCCTCTCCCGCGGTGTTCAGGACCGGTCGACCGTGGCCCAGAGGCCGTAACCGTGCAACTGGTTGGCGTCCATCTCCATGCGCTCGCGCGCACCGATGCTCACCACCGCCTTGCCTTTCGTGTGCACGTCAAGCATCAGAGCTTCGGCCTTTTCCTTGCTGTAACCGAAGAGCTTCTGAAAAACCCAGGTCACGTACGACATGAGGTTGACCGGATCGTCCCAGACGATGGTCACCCACGGCCGGTCGTCTTCCGGTGCTTCTTGGATCTCCGGCGTCTCGACGGGAGCAACCTGAGGCAACGCCATGCCCCCCATGTTGCCACCGGTTTTGCCGCATCGGTGAACCGGAACGCCGAACCGCAGGTCAGCGGGCAGTTCGTAAGGGGCCGTCCGGCGCAATAGGGTGGGTGTGTGAACTCCTTCGCCCCCGCGCTGCTCACCGATCAGTACGAGCTGACCATGGTCAGCGCCGCGCTCAAGGACGGCACCGCCGACCGGCCGTGCGTCTTCGAGGTCTTCGCGCGGCGACTGCCGGGCGGGCGGCGGTACGGCGTGGTCGCCGGCACCGGCCGCCTGGTCGAGCTGATCCGCGACTTCCGCTTCAGCGAGGCCGAGGTCGGCTTCCTGCGCGAGGCGGGCATCGTCGACGAGACCACGGCCGAGTGGCTGCGGAGCTACCGCTTCAGCGGCGACATCGACGGGTACGCGGAGGGCGAGCTCTTCTTCCCCGGCTCGCCGATCATGACCGTCTCCGGCACGTTCGCCGAGTGCGTGGTCCTCGAGACTCTCATCCTGTCGGTGCTCAACCACGACTCGGCCATCGCCTCGGCGGCCGCCCGCATGGTCACGGCGGCCCGCGGCCGGCCGATCATCGAGATGGGTTCCCGGCGTACGCACGAGGACAGCGCCGTGGCGGCGGCCCGCGCGGCCTACCTGGCCGGTTTCGCCTCGACGTCCAACCTCGCGGCCGGCGCCCGGTACGGCATCCCGACCACCGGCACCTCGGCCCACGCGTTCACCCTGCTGCACGACGACGAGCCGGCGGCGTTCGCCTCACAGGTTGCCGCCCTCGGCAAGAACACCACGCTGCTGGTCGACACGTACGACATCGCCCAGGGCATCCGCAACGCGATCGCGGTGGCCGGCCCCGACCTGCGGGCGGTCCGGATCGACTCGGGCGACCTGTCGGTGCTCGCGCAGCACTCCCGCGAGCTCCTCGACTCGCTGGGCGCCACCGAGACCAAGATCGTCGTCTCGGGCGACATGGACGAGTACGCGATCGCCGCCCTGGCCGCCGAGCCGGTCGACATGTACGGCGCCGGCACGGCGGTGGTCACCGGCTCCGGCGCGCCGACCGCGGGCCTGGTCTACAAGCTGGTCGAGGTCGAGGGCCGCCCGGTGGTCAAGCGCTCGGAGAACAAGGCGACCGTCGGCGGCCGCAAGACCGCGGTCCGGCGGCACAAGCCCACCGGCACGGCCACCGAAGAGATCATCGTGTCCCAGGGTGTGCCCGATCATGCCCCGAACGACCGGCTTCTCCAGCGCCCGATCGTCGCCGCCGGCGAGATCGTCGAGCAGCCGGCGTTGCGGGAATCCCGTGAACATCTGCGGCAGTGCCTGATCTCGATACCGTGGGAGGGTCTGAAGCTGTCGGCCGGCGACCCGGCCATTCCGGTCACCATCGTGGGGGTCCCGTGACACGCGCGCTGATCATCGTCGACGTCCAGAACGATTTCTGCGAGGGCGGCTCGCTCGCCGTCGGCGGCGGCGCCGCCGTGGCCAAGGGCATCTCGCTGGTGCTGCGCAAGGCGGGCGCCCGGTGGGACCACGTGGTCGCCACCAAGGACTGGCACATCGACCCCGGCAACCATTTCAGCGACCACCCCGACTACCACGACACCTGGCCGGCACACTGCGTGGTCGGCTCGGACGGCGCCGAGTTCCACCCGGAACTGAGCACCGACCGCATCGAGGCGGTCTTCCACAAGGGCGAACACAAGGCGGCGTACTCCGGCTTCGAGGGGCACACCGAGACCGGGGAGACCCTGGCCGACTGGCTGCGCTCACGCGGCGTCACCGAGGTCGAGCTCGTCGGCATCGCCACCGACCATTGCGTACGGGCGACCGCGCTCGACGCCAAGGCGGAGGGCTTCGACACGACTGTGCTACTCGAACTGACCGCCGGCGTCGCCGAGGGCACCACGGCGTCGGCCCTGGAAGAGATGCGTTCGGCGCGGATTGAGACGACGGGCACACCGGTCGTCTCGGCGTGATTGTCGTACCCCCGGGGCAGTATGTGTCCCGGAGGTCAGGACCCACATGCTGCTCAAGCCTTACCGCGAGACGCTCGCCCTGCCCGGCATCAAGTCGTTGCTGGCGGTGGCGACCCTCGCGCGCATTCCCATCGCCGCCGGCGCCGTCACCCTCACCCTGCACGTGGTCAACGACCTGGGGCGGGGCTACGGCGCGGCCGGCCTGATCGGCGCCGCCTTCACGATCGGCGGCTCGGTCGGCGCCCCGGTGATGGGCCGGCTCATCGACCGGCGCGGCCTGCGGCTGGTCCTGGTGCTGACCACTGTCGCCGAGGTCCTGTTCTGGACGCTGGCCCAGGCCGTGCCGTTCCCGGTGCTGCTGGTCATCGCGGTGATCGGCGGCTTCCTGGCGCTGCCGGCGTTCTCGGTGGCCCGCCAGGCGATCGCGGCGATGACACCGGAGTCCCAGCGGTTGCCGGCCTTCGCCCTCGACTCGATCACCACCGAGCTGAGCTTCATGACCGGCCCCGCCCTGGGCGTGCTGATCGCCACGAGCGCCGGCGCCCGCTGGGCGATGCTGGCCATCGGCGCCGGCATCCTGGTCTCCGGCGTCGGCCTGTGGCTGCTCAACCCACCGGTCCGGGCCGCACACGAGGCGTCGATCGGCTCCGGCGCGCGGGTACCCCGCCGCAGCTGGCTGACCCCGCGCTTCGTCGCCATCCTGGCCATCACCTCGGCCGCCACCCTGGTGCTGGCCGGCACCGACGTGGCGGTGGTGGCCGTCCTGCGCGAGAACGGCGAACTGGGCTACGCCGGCCTGGTGATGACGCTGTGGGCGTTCTTCTCCCTGCTGGGCGGTTTCGCCTACGGCACGATCCGCCGTGGCCTGCCCCCGATCGCCCTGCTGACCCCGATGGCGGTGGCCACGGCGGTGGTCAGCCTGGGCTCCTCCCACTGGTGGCTGCTGGCCCTGCTCCTGCTGCCGGCCGGCGCCCTGTGCGCTCCTCTGATCACCTCCAGCGCCGACGCGGTGAGCCGCATGACCCCCGCCGCCGCCCGAGGCGAGGCCATGGGTTTGCACAACTCAGCCCTCACGGTCGGCGTAGCCTGCGGCGGCCCGTTGGCCGGCCTGGCCGCCGACACTCTCTCCCCACCGTGGGGCTTCGTCGCCGTCGGCGGCCTGGGCGTCCTGATCGCCCTCCTGGTCCTCCCGGCCGAGCTCCGCCACCGCCGCACGCCCTCTTCGACCGCCACCATCCCCCAGCAGGACACCCCCACCCCTCCCGCAGCCGATCCGGCCCTCGGCGACCTCCCCGACACCCTCGCCTCGGGCTACGCCGGCCCGGCCGACGACCTCCGCACCCCCTCCACCCGCCCCTGATCACCCTCCCTCGCCCCGCCTGCCGACCCCACCAAGCGCCGTCGCCGCATCCCTGGCCGTTCACCCTCACCGCGCCGTGCCGCGCCGCCGCGCGGCCCGCCGCCTCGCCGTGCCGCCGCGCCGCCCACCGTCCCGCCCGCCGCCGTGCCGCGCCGCCCGTCCGCCGCCGCCGTGCCGCGCCGCCCCGCACCATGCCGCGCCGCCCGCACCGCACCGCACCGTGCCGTGCCGCCCACCGCACCGTGCCGTGCCGCCCGCCGCCCGCCACCCGCTGCCGCGCCGCCCGCCGCACGGTGCGGTGCCGTGCCGCCGCCGCCGCACCGCACCGTGCCGCCCGCCGTCCCGCCCGCCGCCGCGCCATGCCGCGCCGCCCCGTCCGTCGCCGCCCGCTGCCCGCTGCCCGCTGCCGCCCCGTCCGACGCCGCCCGCCGCCCGCTGCCCGCCGCCCGCTGCCCGCCGGACGCCCTTCGGCGCGATCGGCGGCGTAGCCGGCGAGGCTGTAGTGGCGTGAGTCACCAAAGACGCGTGAGAGATTTTCTTATACGGTCCTGAGTTGTACATACGTACAAGTCGGGAGTGTCGTCGTGCCGTACCTCTTCCTGCTGCTCGCCATCTCCTCCGAGGTCGCCGCGACCAGCATGCTCAAGACGACCGACGGCTTCACCCGGCTCTGGCCGACGCTGGCCTGCCTGTCCGGCTACGCGTTCTCGTTCCTGATGCTCGCCCTGACCGTCCGCGACCTGCCGGTGGGCATCGTCTACGCCGTCTGGTCAGCCGTCGGCACAGCCGCCATCGTCGCCATCGGCGCGGCGTTCCTCGGCGAGCCCCTGACAGTGCCCAAAGTGATCGGCGTGAGCCTGATCATCGCCGGCGTCGTCATCGTCAACCTGAGCGGTGCCCATTGACCGCCCCGCCAGCCAACGGCGCGAACTCGAGCCCGGCCGGGGCTCGGCGGCGAACGCAGCGGGCCCGGGATCCCGAAGCTCGTCGGCGCACGCTCGCGACGGCAGCCCTGGAGGTCATCGCCGAGGTGGGGATCGGGCGGACCACTCACCGCGCCGTGGCCGCGCGGGCCGGGCTTCCGCTCGGGTCGACCACCTACTACTTCCCGACCTTGGACGATCTGATCGCGGCCGGGCTTCAGAAAGCCGCCGCTGACCTGCAGCGCGATCTCGACCTGTGGGGCGCGCGCCTGCGCGGGGCCGAGGACCTGCCGAACGCGCTGGCCGAACTCATCGCCGACTATCTCGCCGATCGTCAGCGGGCCCAGATCGAGTGCGAGCTGTACGTGGCCGCGGGCCGCGATGCCGCGCTGCGGCCGCTCGCTCTGGCCTGGCTGAACGGGCTGCGGGAGATCCTTGAGCCCCATCTGGGCGGGGCCGCCGCCAGTGACCTGATCGCCCTGGTCGACGGGGTCATGCTGCAGGCTCTGATCACCGGGCGGGACGTCGACACCCGAGCCCTCAGCGCCACCATCCGACGCCTGGCCGCCACCTAGGGATCAGTCGGTGGGCAGGACCAGGAAGTCGGTGACGAAACTGGTGATCTCGCCGCCGGCGGCGAGGCCCACGTAGGTCGGATAGACGCCGTCGCCCCAGCCGGTGCTGACCGAGATGACGTTGGCTCCGGTGGGCTTGTCGGTGACGCCGCCCAGCGCGCTCGGCGGCGGCGGAAGCTCGTCGGCGATGAAGACCCGCTCGTAGTCGTCGTACGTCCAGTCGCGCAGCGCCCGCACCGCCACCTCGTCGGCCAGCGCGCCGGCGCCCGCCTCGACCTTATAGCCGAAGAAACCGTCGTCCGGCAGGTCCGCCGTGTCCTGGCCGGGGATCAGCGCCATCTCCCACCGGACCGCCGGCCGGTCGTCGATCACGAGCTCCAGCGCCGCCGTACGCGTCTGGGGAAGCCCTCGCTCCGGCCTGATCATCGCCACCCATGCCCGCAACGCATAGATCCCGGGCGTGACCCCGATGGTGAACGGCTCGGCAACCTCCACGCCGAGCAGAGGGTCGCACCCGACGACCCGGCCGCTCGGAAGGACGACGTTTTCCAAGGTCTGGGTTCCCATGACGTACGCCGAACCGCCGCCCCGGAAAGAAGCCCCCTCCACCAGGAGCGCGGAAAGATCCGGCAGGTAGCTCATGCCCCCTTCTCCCACACCGGCACCGGCGCCAGACCGGCCTCCGCCCGCGCCCGATCGGTGAGCTGGTCGATGGTCGGCTTGGCCGCCATCCCGGGTACGGAAGTCGACCCGATGTGCTCGATCTCGGTGACCACCCCAGCCAGCACCGGCCGCAGCTCCGCGATCGCGGCCGCCGCCTGCCCCGGCCACCCCGGGTCGTAGTCAACGATCACCGTGCCATCGTCCCTCACACCCGCACGCGCGGGACAGCGCGAAGAGGGGGTGGGTGGAAGGCGGAGTAGCTTGGGGCGCCGCTGATGGTCAGTTCGGGCGGGCGTAGCGGGGGACGTACTCCTGGCCGGTCAGGGACTGGATGGCGGCCATCAGGGTGTCGGTGAGGCGGCGGATGTCGGTGGGGGTTTCGGCGAGTACCGGGATCGGTGGGCCGAACGTGACGCTGACCGGGTGGCGGCGAGGGAGGCGGCGGCCCGGTGGCCGTAGGTGGCCGGTGCCGCGGATGCCGACCGGGATGATCGGTACGCCGGCCTGCTGGGCCAGGCGGACCGCGCCGGTGCGGCCGCGGTAGAGGCGGCCGTCCGGGGAGCGGGTCCCCTCCGGGAAGATCGCCACCAGGCCACCTTCCTTCAGTACGGGGATGGCGCCGTCGAAGGCGGTCAGCACCGCGCGCCCGCCGCCGCGCTCCACCGGGATCGCGCCCATGCCGGTGACCACTCGGCGGGTCAGGCCGCCGCGGGGGCCGCTGCCCCGGAAGTACTCGGCTTTGGCCCAGAAGGCGATGTGCCGGGGCGTGAGCACCCCCAGGAACACCTGGTCGCCGATCGAAAGGTGGTTGGGGGCCAGGATCGCGCCGCCGGTCGCGGGGAGATGGTCGAGCCCGCCGACCGTGGGGCGCCAGGTCGCCCGGAGATATCCGCCGAGCGCGCGGTGGGCCAGTGCGTAGAGGGGTGGGGCACCGTTCATGTCGTCGCCTCCGGAGCCGGGCCGAGGTGGGCGGTGAGAGCGGCCTCGAGCAGCGCCCCGGGATCGGTCGCGCCGGTGGCCAGCGTGAGGCTTCCCCAGTTCCACAGCTCGGCGAGGCCGTGCAGGCTGGCCCACAGCGCCCCCGCCACGATCTCCGGTGACGACGACGACGGGGGCGCGGCCTGGGCGACGAGATCGGTGAGCAGTCGGAAGAGTGGCAGGCTCTTTTCCCGTAAGCGCAGGTGGCCGCTCTCGAGGATGTCGTGGCGGAACATCAGCTCGTAGCGGCCGCGCCGCTCGACGGCGAAGTCGAGGTAGACGCGGGCCAGCACGCCGAGGCGGGCGCGCGGGACGGCCGGGCCGGTGGCCAGGGCGGCCTCGGCCCGCGCGGCCAGGTCGGTGAAGCCCTCGCGGGCGATCGCCGACAGCAGCTCGAGGTGGGTCGGGAAGTGCCGGCGGGGCGCGCCGTGCGACACCCCGGCCCGGCGGGCGATCTCGCGCAGCGACAGGGCGCCCAGGCCCTCGCTGTCCAGCAGCTCACCACCGACCTCGACGAGCCGCGCCCGCAAATCCATAGACACTGTCTACCAGAACGGCGTAGACAGTGTCTACGCCTGGGCATGAAAAAGCCCGCCTCCACGGGCGGGCTTCTTCAATCAGTGCTTCTTGTTGTCTGTGTCCTCGTTGTAGGTGGCTCCCCCGTCTGACTCCTTGGTCAGCGGACGGGCCCCACCCTCGGGCGGACCGGCGATCGACTGCTCGCCGGCGGCCAGTTCCGGGAACTTCGCGTCGAAGGCCGGACGCTCGGAGCGGATCCGCGGCATGCGGTCGAAGTTCCGCAGCGGCGGCGGCGACGAGGTGGCCCACTCCAGCGAGTTGCCGTGACCCCACGGGTCGTCCACGGTGACCAGCTGGCCGACCTTGTAGGACTTCCAGCAGTTGTAGATGAACGGCAGCGTGGACAGACCCAGCACGAACGACCCGATGGTCGAGAACGTGTTCAGGAAGGTGAACCCGTCCGACGGCAGGTAGTCCGCGTACCGCCGCGGCATGCCCTCGGTGCCCAGCCAGTGCTGGACCAGGAAGGTGCCGTGGAAGCCCAGGAAGGTCAGCCAGAAGTGGACCTTGCCGAGGCGGTCGTCCAGCATCCGCCCGAACATCTTCGGGAACCAGAAGTAGATGCCGGAGAACACCGCGAACACGATCGTGCCGAAGAGCACGTAGTGGAAGTGCGCGATCACGAAGTACGAGTCGGAGACGTGGAAGTCGATCGGCGGGGAGGCCAGCAGCACGCCGGACAGACCACCGAAGAGGAACGTCACCAGGAAGCCGATCGCGAACATCATCGGCGTCTCGAAGCTGATCTGGCCCCGCCACATCGTGCCGATCCACACGAAGAACTTCATGCCGGTCGGTACGGCGATGAGGAAGCTCAGGAAGCTGAAGAACGGCAGCAGAACCTGACCGGTGACGAACATGTGGTGCGCCCACACCGACATCGACAGCGCCGCGATCAGCAGCGTCGCCGCCACCAGGCCCTTGTAGCCGAAGACCGGCTTGCGGCTGAAGACCGGGATGACCTCGGTGATGATGCCGAAGAACGGCAGCGCCACGATGTACACCTCGGGGTGGCCGAAGAACCAGAACAGGTGCTGCCAGAGCATGGGCCCGCCGGTCTGCACGTCGAAGACGTGCGCACCGAGGACACGGTCGGCGGCCAGCGCGAACAGCGCGGCGGCCAGGAACGGGAAGACCATGATGACCAGCAGGCTGGTGACCAGGATGTTCCACGTCATGATCGGCATGCGGAACATGGTCATGCCGGGCGCGCGCAGGGTCAGGATCGTGGTGATCAGGTTGACACCACCGAGGATGGTGCCCAGGCCGGACAGGGCCAGGCCGACCACCCACATGTTGCCGCCGATGCCCGGCGAGTGCAGCGAGTCGCTCAGCGGCGTGTAGGCGAACCAGCCGAAGTCGGCCGCGCCTCCCGGTGTGATGAACCCGCTGATCGTGATGGTGCCGCCGAACAGGTAGAGCCAGTAGGCGAACGCGTTCAGACGCGGGAAGGCCACATCGGGCGCACCGATCTGGATCGGCACCACGAAGTTGGCGAACGCGAACACGATCGGCGTCGCGAAGAACAGCAGCATGATCGTGCCGTGCATCGTGAACAGCTGGTTGTACTGCTCGGGCGAGAGCAACTGCATGCCCGGGCGAGCCAGCTCGGTACGCATCAGCAGCGCCATCAGGCCGCCGAGCATGTAGAACACGAAGGCCGTGATCATGTACATGATCCCGATCTGCTTCGCATCCGTCGTGCGCAGGATCCGGGCGAATGCCGAACCCTTGACCTGCCGCCGGACCGGGTATGGCCGGGTCACGATCGGCTTAGGCGCAACGGTCGTCACGAATAGCCTCCGTTGTCTCGTACGTCCCACTCAGTGCGCCCATAGTGAAAGGCGTACCTCGCAGGCAGAATAGTCCCCCACTGACCTCCCGCGGGCGCGGGGTGACCAAAGAGGTCTTCTAGATCAGGCGGGCGATACCAGCGGGCGGTAGTGGTCGGTGAAGATCCGCAGGCCGCGCCTGCGCAGCATCGGATCACGCAGCGCGGGCGGGACATCGCGGGTCCGGTCGCGCTCGCGGGTGCGGTCACGCACCGACTCACACCGGGGACGGCGTCGATTTTCGTACGCCGTGAGGGCGGTCGCGACGTCACCGGAGGAAGCGCGAAGCTCCTCGCCGAGCACGACCGCGTCCTCGAACGACATGGCCGCGCCCTGAGCGAGCGTCGGGGCGGTGGCGTGCGCCGCGTCACCGACGAGCAGGACAGGGCCACGTGACCAGCTTGGCAGAACAACCTCGTCGGTGCGGGCGACCTGGATCTTTTCGATGGCGTCGAGAATGGCCGGCACCGGGCCGCCGAACGTGCCGAACAGCTCCCGCAGGTGGGCCTTGGGGTCCTCCGGGTTGGGCGAGTCGGGCGCGGTCTCGTCGGCGTAGCAGTAGATCTTGCGGCCGCCCATCGGCATGGCGACGAACGAGGACCGGCGCCCGAGCAGGGCGGTCCAGTCGCTCAGCGGCGGGCCGCCGGTGACCACCGAGCGGTAGACGATCTGCCCGGTGGGGTCGGCCGCGGCGCCCAGCCCGGCCTTGGCCCGGATCGTCGAGCGCCGGCCGTCGGCCCCGACGACCAGGTCGTACTCCGCGACGCTGCCGTCTCCGAACTCGACCTTGGCGGTCCCGTCGAAGATCTCCAGGTCGCGCACGGCCGTGTCGTACCGCACCTCGCCGCCGACGCCGGTGAGCAGCACCTGCTGGAGGTCGGCCCGCGACAGCGCCCGCGACTCGCCCACGCCGGCCCAGAGCCCGGCCACGTCCATCTCGAACAGCTCGCGGCCGCGGGCGTCGAGGAAGACCTGCCGGAAGATCAGATCGCCCAGCGGCCTCAGCGGCGCGTCCAGCCCCAGCTGGCGCAGGGCACGCGAGGCGTTGCCGGGAAGATAGATGCCGGCGCCGGGCAGCATGGTCGCCGGCAGTTCCTCCACCACGTCCGGCCGGAAGCCGGCCAGCCGCAGGGCCCGAGCGGCGGCGAGCCCGGCGATTCCGGCGCCCACCACGAGGATGCGCAACGTCATCGCAGCACTGCCTCCCACCGGTCGGACACGCGTTGGAGCCAAGACACTACCCCGCGCCACGGATGGGGGAAACCCGCGATCATCGACGCGTCCGAATTGTTGGTCAGGCTCGCCATGCCGCCAACCCTGGCACAGGCGTATGACAAATGACATCGGTGTATTTTCGGTCACCGCGGGAAAAAATAAGGGCATGACGGATCGCCTGGCGGAGTACCGGAACAAGCGGGACGCCCGGCGCACGCCGGAGCCCATCCCGCGGCAGGCCGGACGGAGCACGAAGGACGCGAACCGCTTCGTCATCCAGCAGCATCACGCGCGCAGTCTGCATTGGGACGTCCGGCTCGAGCGCGACGGCGTGCTGGTCTCCTTCGCCGTACCCCGTGGCCTGCCCAAGGAGCAGGCCCGCAACAACCTGGCCAAGCACACCGAGGACCACCCGCTGGAATACCTGGCCTTCTCCGGCGAGATCCCGGCCGGCGAGTACGGCGGCGGCCGGATGACCATCTTCGACCAAGGCACGTACGAGGCCGACAAGTGGCGCGACGACGAGATAGGTGTGACCTTTCACGGCGACCGCACGAACGGGCGGTACGTCTTCTTCCAGACCGGCGGCAACGACTGGATGGTCCGCCGGATGGACCCGCCCGAGCCCGGCTGGGAGTCCATGCCGGACGAGGTGGCGCCGATGCTGCCGGTTCCGGCGGCCACGCTGCCGTCCGACGACGCCGACTGGGGCTACGAACTCGCGTGGGGCGGCCGGCGCGTCCAGGTGTACGTCTCCGGGGGACGCGTACGGCTGATGGCCGACACCGACGTGACCAGCTGGTATCCGGAGATCAGGGGTCTCGGCCCGGCGCTGGCGCCGGTCGAGGCCGTCCTCGACGGCGAGATCGTGGCGTTCGACGGCCCGCGCCCCTCCCCCGACCTGCTGGCCCGGCGCAAAGCGCCGAAGGACTCGGCGGCGGCGAGGCGGGCGGCGGAGCGAACGCCGGTGCATTTATTGGTGTACGACCTTCTGTGGCTCGACGGGCACAGCACGCTCGAGCTCGTGCGGTACGCGGAACGTCGCGAACTGCTGGAGGGCCTGTCGATCGCCGGCGACCACTGGCAGACGCCGCCCTACTTCCCCGGCGGCGGCGAGTTCGCGCTGGAGACGGCCCGCGCCCAGGGCCTGGACGGGATCGTCGCCAAGCGGCTCGACTCGCCGTACCTCCCGGGCCGGCGAAGCCGTCTCTGGCTTTCCGTTATCGCGCGCTGATCGGCCCGTCTCCCTGTCGTGTCGAACACGACGATCCCCCAGCCGCCCCGGCGTCACCGGCGCCGGCCCGGCCGCACCGTCATCGCCCTCGGCGCCGGCGTGGCCGTGGTCGCGGTCGCCGTCTCCGTGGCCGCGATCTCGCTCACCAACCGCGGCACCACGTCACTTGTAGCGGCCGCGCCTTCCTCTTCACCAGCGCCGTCCCCCACGACCCACCGGCCGACGTCCGCCTCCCCAGCCGCGTCGGCCCCCGCCCCCGCCCCCGCGTCGGCGTCGGCGTCGGCGTCGGCGTCGGCCAATCCCGCCGCGACGACCCCGTCGGCGCCCACGAAGCAGCAGCAGGCCCCGGCCAAGCCCGGCTGGATCAACGTCGACCCCGCGGTCTGGCAGGCGCAGGTCGACGCGTACCGCAATCGCAAGATCGATCCTGTCCCGGCCGGCGTCGGGAACCTGCCCGAGTTCCGCGCCGACTGCCAGTACAGCCACCGGCTGCCCGACGACCCGATCGTCCTGCCCGGCCTGCGCGGCGCCTCACACATGCACTCGTTCGTGGGCAACAAGGCGGTCGACGCCGACACGACCGCCGGCGACCTGCAGAAGTTCACGGCCACCACATGCAAGCCGGTGCAGGACCATTCGGCGTACTGGGTGCCGACCCTGTACGACAACGCGACGAACAAGCCCGTCGAGACGACCGGCTTCCGGGTGTACTACCGCTCGCTGCGCGACAGCTCCGAGGGCGTGATGCCGCTCCCCAACGGCCTGCGCATGGTGGCCGGCGACGCCAAGAAGAAGGTGCCCACCCCGCGCGGCGCCCAGGGCCAGTTCTACTGCGCCTTCTACGGCCCCGGCGACCTGGACGGCATCGCCCGCAGCACCAACGGCAACTGGCCGATCTGCGGCGGCGACGCCACCCTGCACTTCATGCTCCAGTTCCCCGACTGCTGGGACGGCGAGCACCTGGACAGCCCCAACCACAGGGACCACGTCACCTTCGGCACCGGCCAGGGCTGCCCGTCCACCCACCCGGTCCGCATCCCGGCCATAACCTTCGACATCCAGTACGGCGTCAAGGGCACCCCCGCCGGCTACTACCTCTCCTCCGACAAGGACGTGAAGAGCGCTTCCTCCATGCACGGCGACGCTTTCGTCATGTGGGACCAGGACGCCATGAACAAGCGCACCAAGAACTGCATCCTCCAACGCCGCACCTGCGACAACTTCGGCTACCTCGACTGAGGTCTCGCACTCGGCGTCCGTGAACCGGGTGCGAACAGGGGGTTCCCTTCAGGCGGAGGGCCGGTGACCCGATAGGGGGTTTACCGGCGTCTGGAGCGGAAAGGTCTTCTGATTAGATGCACCCCGACCACCCCCTGCCAGCACCTGTGACTGAGATGTCTGCCGAACTCTGGAACTCCGCCGCCGGCGTCCTCGAGACGAACTGGGCCGGCGATCACATGGTCCCCTCCCGCCGCCTCTACCCCCACCAGTGGAGCTGGGACGCCGCCTTCATCGCGGTCGGTCTGGCCTACGTCAACCCCACCCGTGCCTGGCGGGATCTGCGCAGCCTGTTCGAGGCTCAGTGGCCGGACGGGCGGGTGCCGCACATCGTCTTCGACCCAGCCATGGCCGAGGCCGACTACTTCCCGGGGCCGGCTTTCTGGGGGGTTCCCGCGTACGGCTCCCGGCCCGCTCACGGCAGCACCGGCATCGTCCAGCCGCCGCTGCACGCGGTCGCGGCGTGGGAGGTCTACCGGCGGGCCGCCGCGCACGGCGCCGCCGCCTCGCAGCAGGCCCGGGCCGAGCTGGAGTGGCTCTATCCGCGGCTGGTCGCCCAGCAGGAGTACCTGACCGACCGCCGTGATCTCGGCGGGGGCGGCCTGGCCAGCATCGTGCATCCGTGGGAGTCGGGGCTGGACAACAGCCCGGCCTGGGACGACGCGATGGCCAACGTGCCGGCCGACCTGTCGCTGCTCAACGTCTACCGCCGCCGGGACCTGGCCGTGTCGGACGCCTCGCACCGGCCCACCGACACCGACTACGCGCGATATGTGGGCCTGGTGCTCAGCTACCGGGCCGCCGACTATTCGGACACCGATCTGCTGGCGCGGCACGCTTTCGCGGTCGAGTGCCCGTCGTTCAACGCCATTCTCGGCGCCGCCGAGCTGTCCCTGGCCCAGATCGCCGGGGTTCTCGGGCACACCGGCGCGGCCGGCGCGCACCGGGAGCGGGCCCAGCGGATCACCTCGGCCATCGTGTCGCGGCTGTGGAACCCGGACACCGGCATGTTCCACGCGCGGGACACGCACACCGGCAAGCTGACCCCGGCCCGCTGTGTCAGCGGTCTGGTGCCGCTGATGCTCCCGGATCTGCCCGCCGGCCAGGTGGAGGGCGTGCTCGCGGCCATGCGCTCGGAGCGGTTCGGCCTGCCGGTGACGAGCTACGACCGTACGGCCGCGGATTTTGACGTCTTGCGGTATTGGCGCGGCCCGGTCTGGATCAACGTGAACTGGCTGCTGCGCCGGGGTCTGCTCGTGCACGGCCGCCGGGACGAGGCGGAGGATCTGCGCGCCGCCATGGTGCGGCTCGTGCACCGCAACGGCCACTTCGAGTACTTCCACCCGGAGACGGGCGAGGGCCTGGGGGCGCCCAGTTTCAGCTGGACGGCCGCCCTGGCCCTCGACCTGCTCGCCGACCGTTCCGTACCGGCGTACGCGAAAGCGGCTTAGAACAAGACGACCGAGCGGAGCACGCCGCCGGTGTGCATCTTCTTGAACGCGGCCTCGACGTCGCCCAGGCCGATCTCCTCGGTCACGAAGGCGTCCAGGTCGAGCCGTCCCTGCAGGTAGAGCTCGGTGAGCATGGGGAAGTCCCGGCTGGGCAGGCAGTCGCCGTACCAGCTGGACTTCAGCGCGCCGCCACGGCCGAAGACCTCGAGCAACGGCAGTTCGATCTTCATGTCCGGGGTCGGCACGCCGACCAGGACCACGGTGCCGGCCAGGTCGCGGGCATAAAAGGCGGTCTCGTACGTCTCGGGACGCCCGACCGCCTCGATCACCACGTCGGCGCCGAAGCCGCCGGTCAGTTCCTTCACCGCCTCGACCACGTCGGTGCCGCGGGCGTTGATGGTGTGGGTGGCGCCGAAGCCCTTGGCCCACTCCAGTTTCTGCTCGTCGGTGTCGATCGCGATGATCGTGGTGGCGCCGGCCAGCGCCGCACCGGCCACCGCGCCGTCGCCGACCCCGCCGCAGCCGATCACGGCGACCGAGTCGCCGCGGGTGACGCCGCCCGTGTTCACGGCCGCGCCGATGCCGGCCATCACACCGCAGCCGAGCAGGCCGACCGCCGCCGGGCGCGCCCGCGGGTCGACCTTTGTGCACTGTCCGGCCGCGACCAGCGTCTTCTCCACGAACGCGCCGATGCCCAGGGCCGGGGAGAGTTCGGTGCCGTCGGTGAGGGTCATCTTCTGGGTGGCGTTGTGGGTGGCGAAGCAGTACCACGGCTTGCCCTTGCGGCAGGCCCGGCACTGGCCGCAGACGGCACGCCAGTTGAGCACCACGAAGTCGCCCGGGGCGACCTCGGTGACGCCGGCGCCGACCGACTCGACCACTCCCGCCGCCTCGTGGCCGAGCAGGAACGGGAAGTCGTCGTTGATACCGCCCTCGCGATAGTGCAGATCTGTGTGGCAGACGCCGCACGCCTGGATTTTGACCACTGCCTCGCCCGGTCCCGGGTCGGGAATGACGATGGTGGTCAACTCGACCGGAGCACCTTTGCCTCGGGCGATGACGCCCTGCACTCGCTGACTCATCGCCCCAGCGTAGGACGGGCCGCGCCGGACGTCAGCGGCTCGTCGAGCAATGCGGCGGCGACCTTGGCCAGTTGCCGCACCTGCGTCGGGGTCAGACGATCGAAAACCAATTGTTGTACGGCCTCGACGTGCCCCGGCGCGGTCTCGGCGACCTTCGCGTATCCCTCGTCGGTGAGCACCGCGATCTGGACGCGGCCGTCGTCGGGGTCGCGCTCGCGGTGAACCCAGCCCTGCCCTTCGAGGCGGGCCACGACGTGCGACAGGCGGGAGAGGGAGGCGCTGACCGACTTGGCCAGGCGGCTCATGGCGAGCCGGCGGCCGGGCTGCTCGGACAGGTAGACCAGCACGATGTAACCCATGTGGGTGAGGCCGGCGTCGCGCTGAAGCTGGGCCTCGAGCGCCGCGGGAACTCTGATCAGCACCTCGACGAAGCGGCGCCACGTCTGCTGCTGCTCGTCGCTCAACCATCGCGGCGCGGGCTCTGTCATGCAGAGAGGTTAGTAGCGCGACGCGCTCAGGTCACGATCCGGGTCAATACATCGACGCTCGGCTCTGGCTTGGGTACGCTGCGCGGATACTTTGCTCTCACCGGCACGATGCCGGGACCGGCTGGCTGGGGGGCCACGGCCGGTCCCGGTGTCGTGTTACTTCTGCGGCGGCTCGTCCTTGCCCTGCTCCTCGAGGCGGTCCGCCTCCTCCTTCGTCTTGTGCACCGCGCCGTCGGCGTGCTCCGGCGGGCCGTAGACGGTGTAGAGGACCAGCGGGTTCGGGCCGGTGTTGAGGAAGTTGTGCTTGTGACCGGCCGGGACCACGACAAGGTCGCCCTGGGCGACGTTGCGGGTCTGCCCCGAGACGATGGCCTTGCCGGTGCCGCTGACGAAGGTGAGGATCTGGTCCACCTCGTGGACCTCCTCGCCGATCTCGCCGTCCGGCGGAATCGTCATGATGACCAGCTGCGTGTGCTTACCGGTCCACAGGACCCGGCGGAAGTCCGGGCTCTTCTCGGCTACGGTGGCGATCGTGAAGTGCTCCATGAGGGCCATGTACCCCGCTCAGGGCGTAGGCAATCGGCCTTCCACGACCGGCGCGGGCCGGCCGATCAGATAGCCCTGCACGTAATCGACGCCGAGCTCGCGGAGCAGGCGCAGGGTCGGCTCGTCCTGCACGAACTCGGCCACCGTGTGGATCCCGTACGCCTGGCAGACCTGGACCAACGCGCGTACCAGAACCTGGTCCTGGGGATTCTCCACCAGATCGACCACGTACTCACCGTCGATCTTCACGAGGTCGATGGGGAAGATCCGCAGGTAGCGGAACGACGCGTAGCCGGAGCCGAAGTCGTCGAGGGCGAGCTCGCAGCCGAGGTCGCGGATCCGGTCGGCGAAGCGGCGGGCCTCGCTCAGGTTGCCGATCAGCGCGGTCTCGGTGATCTCGAAGGTGAGCTGTTCGGGCTTGACCCGGTACTGCTGGATGAGCCGTTCGACCTCGTCGGTGAGCCGCGGATCGCCGACCGAGCGGCCGGACAGGTTGATCTGCAGGCAGGTCGAGGGCTGCTCGGCGGCGAGCTGCATGGCCCGCTCGACCACCCACAGGTCGATGTCGAAGACCGCGTCGAGACGTTCGGCCGTGTCCAGCACCTGGATCGGCGACTGCGGGCCGTCCGCCTCGTCGAGGACCCGTAGCAGCAGCTCGTGCCGGGTCACCGTGTTGGTCTGCAGGTCGAGGATGGGCTGGGCGTAGAGGGTGAACCGGTCGGTGTCGAGGGCGTCGGCGACCCGGCTGCGGTAGTTGCCCTGCCGGTCGCGGGCCGGCACCGGATGGGCCACGTGGGTGAGCGGCCGGTCGGCGTCGCGCGACTGCCGCCACGCCTGCTCGGCGTCGATCAGCAGCTCGTGGCTGCCCGCGTCACCGTCCGGGGTGAACCGGACCAGGCCGCCCCACGCCTCGGCCCGCAGCCAGGTGTCGGTGAGCACGAAGGTCTGTGAGCGCAGCGCCTGCACCAGCAGCTCGGCCTCGCGCCGGGCCATCGGCCACGACGTGCCGGCCAGCAGCAGCGCGATCTCGTTCGGGCCGACCCGGCCGAGCAGCGCGCCCTCCTGCACGACGCCCTCCAGCACGCGGGCGGCCCGGTGCAGGAGATCGGCGTTGCGCTCGGGGCGGCTTCCGCTTTCCGGTTGTACGCGGATGACCAGCACCGCTCCGCCGCCCCGGCGCAGCGCCCGGTCGATCTCGTCCGCGAAGCGGGCGCGGGTGAGCAGGCCGGTCGCCGGGTCGGGCTCGATCAGCGAGTCCTGCACGGTCTCGCCCCGGCGGGCCAGGCGGGCCATCTCGCGGCGGGCCCGTTCCCGGGCTGAGACATCGGTCACCGTGCAGCGGATGCCGCGGACCGTGCCGTCGGGGCTCTTCACCGGTTCGATGCCGCAGTCGACGTCGAACCAGCCGCCGTCGGAGCGCATGAGGCGCAGGGTGGTGCGCACGGTCGTACCGCTGGTCCAGGCCGAGGTGATCGCACCGAGAGCCCGCGCGTGGTCGTCGCGGTGCACATAGCGCACAAGGACCTTGCGGCTGACCTCGTCCTGCGCCGGCGGGTGGCCGAGCATCGCCCGCAGCGCGGCCGACCAGACGATGCGGTCGCCGTTGGCCGTGTACGAGAACCAGGCCGAACGCGGGTCGTCGTCGGCGGGCGGGCGCTGTTCCGGAAGCCTCGGCGGGGCATGCCGGTGCTCATCCGGTGCCACCATCGCGCCCGCCACCTCCCCCGGCGTCTCCCGAACCCCCTGACTATTACGACCCGTCACGGGGTCGAGATAACAGGGGACGCCCGCCCAAATGTTTTGCGCGGCTTGCCAACAAAATCACGAGCTGCTGGTTCTCGCCCGATCAGAGTAGGGAATTAGCCGATCGGTTGACCACTGCGCTGAGTGATTATCGCGGGCGAAGACCGTCGATTCCATGACAGACAGTCACTACGTGTGCCGATCGTGGAACCTACCGCGATTCCTACCCGTCCGAGCCGACTGGCATGCACGCTACGCGCTTCGAGGGATGCACCGCGTAACTAGATCCGTTAAGGATGGATATGGTGGCCCTCGAGGGTTGTTCGCGACCTACCTCGAGCCCCGATCAGCCGCCGGCTCCGCACCCGGCGCTCCACCGTCGCGAACAACCCTCGATCGGAACCTAGTGAGCAAGTGAGGCAGAGGCAGGGCATGGGCATCATTCGGAACATGCAGCGGGTGCACGCCACGCAGGCGGCGGCCGAGCATCGCGCCAACACCGCCGCGGCGCAGCAGCGCGACCTGATCCGGCGCAATGCCGACCTGGCCATCGCGGCCGCGCAGCAGGCCGCCTCCGACACCGACCGGCAGCGGGAACGCCGCCGGCTCTACATCGAGGCGCGCAACGCCGACGCCGCCGCGGCCAACGCCGAGATCCGGGCCCGGCTCAGCGACCTGGACCGGCTACTGCTCTCCACGCTGGACGTCGACGACCACATCGACCTCGAGATCTTCAAGAAGCCGGTGGTCGTGCCGCCGTTCGACCCGGGACCGCTCGGCCGGCCGGCGCCGGAGCCCCGCTGGGACAGCTTCGTGCCGCCACCCCAGCGTGGCGTCGGCAAGATCCTGGGCGGCGACCGGGTGCGCCAGCAGCAGACGGCCAGTGCCCGGCGTGCGTACGAGGACGCGCGGGCCCGGTGGGCCGAGGCCGAACAGCGGCGCCGGCGGCAGTTGCAGGCCCGGCGCCGGCAGTACGAGGAGACCGTCCGCAAGCACCAGGAGCAGATGGCCGCCTACAACGCCGAAGTGGACCGGTTCGCGACGGCGGTGGCCGGCGCCGACCCGGCGTCGGTGGTCGAGTACTTCGCGATGGTGCTGGGCAACTCGGTCTACCCGGACGACTTCCCGCAGCACTTCCGCCTGGCCTACCTGCCGAAGCAGAAGCACCTGCTGATCGAGTACCACCTGCCGCCGATCGAGGTGGTGCCGATCGTCAAGGAGTACCGCTACGACCGCACCCGCGACGACTTGACCGCCGTCCCCCGCGACGAGGGCGAGATCCGCAGCCGGTACGTGGAGGTGATCGCCCGGGTCACCCTGCGCACGATCCACGAGATCATCGAGGCCGACCGGGGCGGCCTGGTCCAGCAGGTGTCGTTCAACGGCATCGTGGACAGCATCGACAAGCGCACCGGCCAGTTCGTCCGGCCGTGCCTGGTCTCGCTGAAAACGGACCGGGAGACGTTCGCCGCGATCAAGTTGCGCCGGGTCGACCCGGTGGCCTGCGTGAAACACCTGGAGGGCGCGCTGTCGCCCAGCCCCGACGAGCTGGCCGGCATCTCCCCGAAAATCGACTTCGACCGCGACGCCGACCGCGACTTCACCGAGGAGTTCAACGTCCTGGCCGAGATCGACGAACGGCCGAACCTGGTCACCCTGCCCGACGCGGCCTGGGAACAGCAGCTGGCCGACCTGTTCGGCGTGATGGGCCTGCAGATGGGCACGCCCACCCGGACGGGCGCCGGCACTCGCTGGCTCTGCACCGACCCCCGCCCGATCTTCGGCGGTCCGGTGGTCATCTTCGCGACCCGCGGCCCGGCCGCCGGCTCGGCCGCGGTGCACGCCCTGGCCGGGGCGGTGAGCGCGGCCGGCGCCACCAAGGGCATCCTGGTCTCGCTGGGCGGCATCGAGCCCGAGGCGTACGAGGCCCTGGCCGGCCGCCCCCTGGAACTGATCGACGGCCCGGCCCTGGTCACCCTCCTGTCGAACTACTGCCGGGTGAAGGCCCGCATCGAACTGACCGAAACCGTCACAGCGTGAGTGACCCGACCCGGTGCGGCCCCGGCCGCGACACCATCCGGTAGCTCCCACCGAGTCGGCGGTCCGGCCCTCGCGGCATATCCCGGCGAGCGGCGGGTACAGCGAGGCCATGGTGTTCCGCCGCCGCTGGGCCCTTGTGCGAGGGCTACGGATCCACGACGTCGCGGCGGAGGACGCTCCCGGCACCCCGGTCGTCTTCGTGCACGGCCTCGCCGTCTCGCACCGCTACCTCATGCCCACCGCGCGAGCCCTCGCGCCCCGGCATCCCGTCGTGGTACCGGACCTGCCCGGCTTCGGCCACAGCGACAAGCCGGCCCACGCGTACGACGTAGGCGAGCACGCCGACCACCTGGCCGCCTGGCTGAAGGCCCGCGACCTGGGCCCGGTGGCCCTGGTCGGCCACTCCTTCGGCGCCGAGGTGGCCGCGCGGCTCGCCGCCCACCACCCCGGCCTGGTCACCGGCCTGGTCCTGGCCGGCCCGACGACAGACCCACGCGCCCGCAGCCGCCGCGCCCTGATCGGCCGCTGGCTGCTGGACACGCTGGTCGAGGCCCCGTGGCAGGCCCCGATCCTGGCCCACGACGTCGCCGACGCCAAGCCTTGGCGCGTCCTGGCCACGGTCGGCCACTCGGTCCGCAACGAGGTCGAGAAGGACCTGCTCCGCCTACCCGTGTCCCCGCTGGTCCTGGGCGGCTCCCTGGACACGGTGGCTCCCCTGACCTGGCGCACCGCCGTAGCCGAGATGACCGCCGGCACATCGGTGACCATCCCCGGCGCCGCCCACAACGCCCTGACCACCTCCCCGCGCCGCGCCGCCACAGCCATCGCCGCCTACCTGTCCCAGCACTGACCGGCCCGCGCGCGCACCCCCAGCACCCGGCCCGCCAACTCACCGTCGGCCGGACCCGCGCCGCCGGTGGAGCGGGTCGTCAGCAGATCGCGCGGATCAGGTGGGCCAGGGCCTCCTCGTCGGCGGCGTCGGCGGGATCGCTGGGCTCGTACTCGGTGATTCCCAGGCCGGCGAGCGGGAAGCGGTCGGTCAAGGCCCGAACCGCCGTGGCCAGCTGGCGCGGGGTGACGCCGTCCGGGGCCGGGCTGCCGACCGATGAGAAGGTGGACGGGTCAAGCACGTCCAGGTCGATGTGGATGTAGACGGCCCGCGCTCCGGCGGCCGCGACCACCGCGGGCAGGTCGTCGAGGGCCGCCATCGCCACGGAGTTGTCGGAAATGTACTCCCTTTCCGATGGGTCCAGGGCTCGCACTCCGGCCAGCACCACCTGCGACGGCCGCAGGGTCCGCCGGGGTTTCAGGTCGGCCGGGCCCTCGCCGAGCAGGGTGCGCAGCACCATCCCGTGGAACGCGCCCGACGTCGACGACTCGGGCGTGTTGAGGTCGCCGTGGGCGTCGAACCACACCACCACGAGCCCGTCGCCGTGCCTTTCCAGCGCCGCCTCGATCGGCGCCAGCTCGACCCCGCAGTCGCCACCCGCCGTGATCATGGGCGGGTCGGTGACCGCGGCCCGGATCGCCGCCAGGTTGTCCGCCAGGGAGCCGGCCACCGGCACCCGGACCCGCCGGTGGCCCGGGATCATCCGGGCCAGCGCGGCCGCCCCCTCGGCCAGCCGGGCCGCGGTCGGCGAGCCGGAGCCCTGCCACTGTCCCACTTCGAGGACCGTGCGGCGCGGCGGCGGCACGATGCCGAGCTCGTCGGCGCGCTGCCACACCGGGCTCATCGCCGCCTCCGGTTCGCGGGCGTAGATGCTGCCCCGGATACGCACGAAGACGCAGTTGCCGACCCGCTCCAGCACCGCTTGCCGGCGCATGTCGCTCTCCCACTGTTCCGGCCCGTGGTAGGCGTCCCCGTCGCACTCGATCGCCAGGCGGCGGCCGTCCGGGGCGTTCAGCACGAAGTCGATGCGGTAGGCCCCGATCCGGAACTGCGGGATGGGCCGGAACCCGCGCGCCAGCAGCCGCTTGAGCACGTCGCGTTCGAAGTCGCTCTCGCAGCGTCCGGCCAGGTCGGCCGCTTCCTCGGCCGGTGTCAGATTGAGCGCGTACGACAGGAGCAGCCCCCGCGCGTCGTCGGCGAGCAGCGACCCCGGCCGTACCGAATGGAAGATCCACAACTGGTCGCGGGCCCGGGACGCGGCGACGTTGATCCGGCGGTGGTACTCCCGCTTGGTGAAGGCCGCGATCCGCGGGTCGTTGTCGGAGACCACCATGGACACCAGCACCACGTCGCGTTCGTCGCCCTGGAACGTGTACGCGTCGCCGACCCGCAATCGCCGCGCCTGGATCTCGTCCTCGCCGATCTCCGCGCGCAGCCGGCTCAGCAGGTAGGTCGCCTGGCCACTCGTGCTCAGCAGTGAGATCACGCCGAGCGTGCGTCCCGCGTACGCCGGGTCCCGCACGATCGCCGCCACCTGGTCGACCAGCGCCCCTGCCTCGGACATGTTGACGTCGCCGAAGCCGGACAGCGGCTGCCGTACCCCGTCGGGCAGGAAGACTGTGCGGATCGGGGCCAGCGACGGGCGGTCCGCCCGCAGCGGCATGATCTTGCCGTCGTAGTAGTGGCGGGACGAGAACTCGATGATCTGCGGTACGCAGCGGAAGTGCTCGGTGAGCAGGATCCGCTCCGGCGAGCGCCGCACCGCGTGGTCGTAGAGCGACGACTCCGGGTCGAAATGCTCGGCCGACGGCACGTCGCCGAGATGGCTGTGGATCAGGCCGCCGACCGTGCCCACGAAGCCCAGTTGCGGCCCGATCTGCTGGTCGTCGCCGACCACGACGGCCCGCTCGGCCAGCGACAGCACCGGCAGCGCGAACAGGTCGGCCTGCGACGCCTCGTCGACGATCACCACGTCGAACCGGGCGCCGCCGGCGAACTGCTCGATGGCGCGGTCGACCGACATGACCCAGACCGGCACGGCGTCGACCGCCTGCTCCATGGCCCGCTGCGCGTGCGCCTGCCAGGCCGCCGCCGTACGCCCGGTCCCCTTGCCGATCTTGCGGAGGGCGGTCGTCCAGTCGGCCAGGGCCGCCCGCCGCCGGTCGTCCAGGCTGCGCGACACCTCGAGCCAGGCCGACGCCACCACCAGCTCGGCCGTCCGCCGCCGGATCTTCTCGCGGGCGCTCTCCACCCGCTTGGCCAGCACGGCCGGGTCGACGCTGCCGATCACCTCGTCGAACCAGGTCTGCGCCCGCCGCCACTGCCAGGCGTCCAGGCAGGCCTGGCCGGAGACCGCCGGCACCCGGCCGGCCTCGATGGACGCCACCCACAGGGGCGCCGCCGGCCGGAGCCGGTCGCGCAACACGGCGTACGTCTCGGCCTCGGGCCGCAACGCCGCCAACCGGCGAACCTCGGCCAGCTCCGCGTCCCAGCCCTCCAGCGTCACCCACGCCTCGGCGAGGGGTTTCCACGGCGCGACCCGCTCGGCGATCTCCCGGCGCCGCCGGTCGAGCGCGTCCATCTCGGCCACCGCGCCCGCCGCGTCGAGCAGTTCCGCGACCTCGGCCAGCCGCGCCGAATCGAGTTCGAGCTCCCGCTGGGGCACGAGCCGGCCCAGGCGCTCGGCCAGCACCGGCCAGTGGCGCACGTCCCAGTCCAGCGACTGCCCGGCCTCGGCCAGCAGCGATCCCGCCCAGATCTCCGGGTCGCCGGCCGGGGCCGGGATCGCCAGCCGGCCGATCCACTCCGTCCACAGGCCACCGAGCCGCTGCCGGGCCCGCTGCCGCCGGACCCACGCGGCCGCCACGTCGACGTCCTCGACGGTGCGCAGGGGCTCGCCGTCGACCCGGACCTCGTCGGCCAGCCGGTAGAGCCCGGCCTGGAGCAGCCGGCTCAGGCCTCGGCCGCCCGCGAACCGCTGCCGGATCTCGTCGAGCTGGGCCAGCAGCCTTTTCGGCTCGGCCGCCCACGGTCCGGGCACGGTCACCGGGTGGCCGGCCAGCGTGCGGGTGAGCGTGGCCAGCTCGGCGAGCAGCGCCTCGGTCGCGCCGACGTGATCGGCCCAGACCGTGCGCCAGTGCGGGTCGTTGAGCAGGCGCCCCAGCCGGTCGGTCCAGGAGCCCTCACGGCGGCGCAGCCACGTCAGCGCGTTGTGCAGGCCGGAGCGTACGGCGGCGAGGTCCTCACCCCGTACGGCCTGAAGGTCGAGACCGGCCGACGCCAAGCGCGACACGCGCTCGGCGAGCGAGTCCCGCGACGCCCGCGCCGAGGCCGCCTCGGCGGCCTCGGGAAGGTCACTCACCACGGGCAGAGGCCGCAACGCCGCCCGCCGATCCGCGGGCGAGACACGCGCGGCCGTTTCCAGCAGCGCCTGGAACTCGGCGCCGTCCAGCGGCGGCGGCTCGCCGACCGGATCGGGGATGCCGCTGCGGGTGGCGGCCCGTTCCCGCAGCCAGGCGCCCACCTCGACCGGGGTGAGCGGGGCGCCGTCGATCGGGTACGTGACGGCCTCGTTCTCGGCGATCGCCCGCAGGCCGCCGAGGGCCGTGGCCAGCTCACGCTCGGCCTCCTCGAGCAGCCCGGTCAGCCGCTCGACCCGGCGCGCCTCGGCGTCGCGGTCCAGGGTGGCAGCCCGGTCGGCCAGCTCACGGGCGGCCAGCTGGAGCTGGACGAGCTGATCGGTGGTGCGCCCGAGCACGGCCAGGCAGAGCGCCCGAATCTCCTCGGGAAGGCCGTCCCGGAGCACCCGCAGCGGGTCCTCCTTCTGCGCCACGACGAGCACCCGCTTGCCGTTGGCCATCAGGTGGCAGATCAGGTTGCGGATGGTGTGGGTCTTGCCCGTGCCGGGCGGGCCCTGGACGGCGACGTTGCGATGCTGGGCCAGGCGGCGGGCGATCGACTCCTGCGCCTCGTTGGTGGGCAACGGCATGAGCAGGCGCTCGCCGACCCGGTGCCAGCTGTCCGGCTGGTCGTCGGGCATCCGCAGCTTGCTCGGCTCATGGGCCACGATGGCGGCCAGCGCCCCCACACTCGCGGTGTCGCCGGCCAGCAACCGGTTGCGCAGGTTTTCCAGGAAGCCGCGCAGGAGCCGCTGCTTGGGGCGCGCGAACAGGACCCCGACGTCGCTGACATGCGGCTGGTCGGTCTCCTCGGAGGTGATCAGGCGGTCGTAGCCGAGGCGGCCCAGCGCCCGTTCGAACAGCTCGCGCCGCTCCAGGTCGTTCCAGAGATCGACCTCGAGCGTGCCGGCCGGCCCGGCCAGGCCGAGGAGCTGGCCCAGGTAGCGCTCGTCGAGGCCGGCCAGGGCGTCGGTCTGCAGGCGGGCGGGCCCGGCGGGCGACACGGTGACCAGGGAGCGGTCGGGCTCGTACTCGATCAGCACCGGCGTGGCGACCAGCGGGTAGCGGACCCGCTCGCCGTTGACGACGGTCTCGAGCAGGCCGTGCCCCCAGACCAGCTCGGTGGTGGCCGCTGTCATGTCGATCTGGTGCATCAGGTCGAACAGCCGCCGGTGCAGCGCGCGGGTCTTCTCGGCCTCGGCCGTCGCCTCCGCCCAGGGCCGCCAGACCTGGTCACGCCAGGTCTCGAAGTCGTCGCCGGCCTCCTGGACGGGGGTCGGCTCCTCGCCGGCCGTGACGTCGCCGCGGAGACGCCGGCGCAGGGCCGCCGGCACCGCGACGGGCGGCGGCAGCGGCGGCAGGCCGACGCGCAACCACGACGTGTCGTCCCCGGCCGGGCCGGCCTGGCAGGCCGGATGATCGGGCAGGGCGTCGAGACGGAACGCGTCGGCGGGCACCACCCGCGCGGGCCGATCCATCTGGGCGCGGACGGCGAGCAGATAGTCGGCGACCGCGACGGCCCTGTCCCGGATCGTCGTGGGCGACTCGAGCTGCTCGGACATCCTCCGAAGTCTAGGACGCCCGGGCCCGCGCGCCCCCTGAGCGCGCCCACAACCGCTACTGTGACCACCGCTGATCTTGGAGTGGAGCGTGGCACCGTGAATGACCCTCATGACAACCCCTCTCCGGAAGACCCCTCTACTAACAAGACGCCTTCGGACGAGCCGTCCGCTTACAACGGGCCGCAAATTCCCCGGCATCCCGTGCCGCCCGGCTACGGGCCCCTCCCGGGCCAGCAGCCGCCACCCGCCTACAGCCCGACGCCCGCCTACAACCCGCCGCCGGCCTGGACCAAGGGTGCCCGGGCCGCCTACCACGCCGGCCCGTACGACCCGCTCGTCAGCGGCGACTACAGCGGCTGGTGGCAGCGCGGCATCGCCCTGGTGCGCACGCTGTGGAAGCCGATGGCGCTGGTGCAGCTCACGCTCAACGGCCCGCTGCTGGTCCTGGGCGGCCTCGCCGCCGTACCGGTCACCTTCAACGGGCTCTCCGACGACGGGTGGATCGACGACCCGGCCGTCGTCCTGCCCGTCGCCATCCCGATCGTGCTGATCGCGGTCCTGGCCAGCCTGGTCGTCCAGCTGGCCACGGTGGAGATCGCCCTGCAGCACGTGACCGGCCGCCCGGTCTCCGTGGGCGCCGCCCTGCTGACCGGCCTGCGCCGGCTGCTCGCGTTCATCGGGTGGGGCATCCCGGCCGGGCTTCTCATCGCGCTCGGCGCGATCGCCTGCCTGCTCCCCGGCCTGTACGTCGCGGCCGCGATGATCACGCTGCCGGTGCTCGTGCTGGTGGAACGCGGCGGCATCATCGGCCGCGCCTTCAACCTCTTCCACGCCGACTTCGGCGCCTCGGCGGGCCGGGTCGCCACCATCTTCGCCGTGCAGTTCGCGCTCGGCGGGGCCGAGGGCGTCGTCGGCATCGTCGCCGGGCTCGATCCGACCGGGGTGACCAGCATCGCGGTGTCGGTCCTGTTCGCGATCGCCAGTGGCGTCTTCCTCGCGCCGTTCCTGCTCACCACGTACGCCGACCAGCGCGCCCGCCTCGAGCCGTTCACGACGGCCCAGCTCGTGTCCTAGGCCTCTTCAGGGTCGCGGCCGACAGCGGACCGGCCGCCGTCCACCGGGATGATCGCGCCGCTGATGAAGGCGGCCTGATCGGAGAGGAGGAACGCCACCGCGTCGGCGACCTCCTCGGGGCGGCCCATCCGGCCGAGCGGCTGCAGCAGGCGGATCTCGCCGTCGAACGCCTCCCGCCCCTGATCGGACAGACCGGCCAGATAGGACGCCGACCTCTCGGTGGCTATCGATCCCAGGGCCAGGGCGTTCACCCGTACGCCGGAAGGACCGTAATCGACCGCGAGCGCACGCGTCAGTCCCTCGACGGCGGCCTTGGCCGTCGCGTACGCGAAAGCGCCCCGCACCGGGCGTTGTCCCTGATGGGACGAGATGTTGACGATGGCGCCACCGTCGCCGCGGGCCAGGAAGGCGCGCAGCGCGGCCGCGCAGCCGGTCAGCACCGGATCGACGTTACGGGCGATCAGCGCGCTCATCTCGGCCGCCGGCGTCTCGTGCAGCCAGGCGCCGGCGAAGATCGCGGCGTTGTTCACCCAGCCTCTGAGCGGGCTCGCGGCCTCGGCCGCCCGGCACGCCACCTCGTCGTCGCGGGCGTCACCGATGATCGGCACGATCCCGGTGTCGCCGGTGGCCCAGCTCAGCGCCCCCGCTTCGAACTCGGACCGCGACGGTTGCTACGGCCGATGCCGGCGTCCACATAGCTCATGGCCCTTTCACATAGAGAGAGCGCCCGATGGGCGCTCTCTCCGACGACTCAGGGGAACTGCATGCGACGTGGGCGGGGGATGACGGGGGGAGGAAGGGGCAGGTCGTCGAGGTGGCTCCAGTTGAGCGAGCCGTTGTCGGTCGACTTGACCTCGCCGAGGCAGGCCCGGAGCAGACCCAGGTTGGGCGCGCCCGCGTACCCCGCGATGATCACCTCGGGTTTCGGCTCGATGGTCGCGATCGCCGCGCAGATCTTGGCGACCTCGCGCTCGTCGACCGCGTCGAGCGGCAGCGGCGGCTCGGCCTGGGAGCGCCGCCACGGCGGGCCGAACCGGCGGAGAAGCTCGCGGGCCAACCGGCCGAAGGACCGGCCGACCGCCGCGTCGCGCATCGAGTCGCGGGCCGACTGCCCGTAGCACCACGGCACCACCACGTGCCCGTTGAGAACCACCAGCTGGTACACCGATTTCGGTACGCTGATGATCTCGGCGCCGGGAAGCGTGCCCAGGAAGAGCACCAATTCCTCGTACGGGAGCGGCCACCGCGGATTGGCGAGCACTCGTTCCGTAGTCTGCGTCATGGCGGGGTGCGCGTGAACCTCGCGATCGATCGCGGTGCTCAATGCCTCCGGCACCCGGGTCCACAGCTCGCCGGCAACCTTGTCGCCGAACTGTTCGACCACCCACTCGCTCGGACCGACCAGAACGTCTGGGCGCATTCGTTACCACCACCGTCCGTGTCGCTGGCGTTACTGCTGGCTAGAAGAGTTCCACTTCCGGTGATCGACTGGAAGGGTTCCCTTTGCTTGATCCCAGAAACGCCCGTGAATGAAATCGGGAGCGACGATCAAAAGGTTGCTACGGCGACGGAGCAGCAGGTCGGGACCTTGCGAAACATGCAACTTGCACGGCGAACCGCACGTGCAAGTTGCATGTCGGCTTCGCAATTCGACCAAGTGCGACCAGTGAATCACCCGGATATTTCAAAGCCGTGACCAGCGGGCAAACTTCCACCCACCTGCGATGCCAGATCAGCACCGGCATTTTGTGAACGCTCCCAATTCATCTTTCTCGATCATCTGCCCACCGGACCCGCCCGACAGCCAGGGCACTAGACGATCCCCGACCGCCGCGCTGTCAGATTTTTGTCAGTGCCAGCTTCGTGGAAGCGTCCGAAACCTAAGACACTTGCCCGGTGACATCGCACCCCGCCCTGAGCCCGGCCGCCGAGGCCGCCCTCGTCATCGACGCCGTGCTGCGTGACCTGCGTGAGGGCGATCATCGTGGCGTCGTGGTCGACTCGCCGCCCGGCGCCGGCAAATCCACCCTCGTGGTGCGGGCGGCCGGCGAGCTGGCCGCGTCCGGCGAACCCCTGATGATCGTGGCCCAGACCAACGAACAGGTCGACGACCTCATCGCCCGGCTCGGCGCCCGGTCGCCCGAGGTCGAGGTCGGCCGGCTCTCCGCCGTCGACTACGAGCCGAGCGAGCGGGTCCGCGACCATCCCCGCTGCCGCGTCGGGGCCAAGGTCGCCGAGCTCGGCACCCCGGCCGTCACCATCGGCACGGCCGCGAAATGGGCGACCGTCACCGAGGGCTCCTGGCCCTGGGCCATCGTCGACGAGGCCTACCAGATGCGGTCCGACGCCCTGCTGCGCGTCGCCCCCCGCTTCGTCCGCGCCCTGTTCGTCGGCGATCCCGGACAGCTCGACCCGTTCTCCACAGTGGAAACCGACCGATGGACCGGCCTGTCCTGGGACCCGATGCTGAGCGCCGTCAACGTGCTCCTGCGCCACAACCCCGACCTGCCGGTCCACCGCCTGCCGGTCTCCTGGCGCCTGCCCTACACGGCCGCGCCGGTCGTGGCCGAGGCCTTCTACCCGTTCACCGGCTTCCGATCCGGCACCGGTCCCGGCGAGCGCCGGCTGAGCTTCACCTCGCCGCCGGGCGACCCGCTCGACGAGGTGCTCGACCGGGCCGCCGAGACCGGCTGGGGCCTGCACGAGCTGCCCGCCCGCTTCACCGTCCGTACCGACGCCGAGGCCGCCTCCGCCTGCGCCACGCTCGCCGTCCGGGCCCTGGCCCGGCAGGCCGTCGCCTCCTCCGAGTCGGGCACGGCCCCCCTGACCGCCGACCGGATCGCCATCGGCGCCGCCCACCGCGACCAGGTCGCGGTCATCCGGTCACTGCTGCCGCCCGAGGCCGCCGGCATCACGGTCGACACGGCCAACCGGCTCCAGGGCCGGGAGTACGACCTGACCGTCGTCCTGCACCCGCTCTCCGGCCGGCAGGACGCGACCGCGTTCCACCTGGAGTCGGGCCGGTTGTGCGTGCTGACCTCACGTCACCGGCACGCCTGCGTCGTGGTGGCCCGCGAGGGGATCGCCGAACTGCTCGACGCGCATCCGTCGACCGAGCCGGTGCACCTCAACGTGCCTGTCAAGTTCCCCGACGGCTGGGAGGCGAATCAGGCCATTCTCGCCTATTTGCATCGAGCAGTGTCACTTAGCCGACAAAGGTAGTTACCTTAAGTGAATGGCGGTATTCACGACGGCGGGGTCCACGCGGGACGGTGTCTACCGGCCCATCCTGCGCCCGCGCCGAGGCGAGCTGGCGGCGCTCACCCACTTGACGGCCGACGACGCGGCCCGGGTCATGCCGATTCTCGAACTCGACGACAGCCCCGGCATCGTGGCGCTGCTCCGTGAGCTGCCCCCGCGTACCGGCGTGGTCGCGATCGACTCGAGTGACATGCCCTCGCTCGATCTCGCCGAGGCGCTGGCCGGCCTCGGCGTGGCCATGCTGCCGGTACTGCGGGCCCACGAGAGCCGCCGCCGGCTGATCGCCCACGGCCTGGCCGCCCGGATGCACCTGGGCCGGGCCGTCCTCAGGCTCCAGCCGCACGTCGACGCGGCCAACCCGGCCCAGGCCGACGAGGTCACCGGCCGTGTTCTGCGCTTCGCGGGCCTGGCGGCCGAGGAGGTCGACCTGCTCATCGACCTGGCCGAGACGGCCTGCGTGTCCCACGCCGACAAGGTCGAGGAGCAGTGCCGCCGGGTGCTGCGGTGGGCGCGCTCGATGCCGTGGCGCTCGGTCAGCGTCGCCTCCGGCGCGATGCCCGCCAACCTGGACGATCTGCCCACCGACCGCCCGGTCACGGTGGGCCGCCTCGACGCCCGCGTGTGGCAACGCCTGGCCGAACCCGGCGTGGGCTACTCCGATTACGGCGTCACCTCCCCCGTTCGCCGCCGGGGCGTCCAGCGCCATCGCCAGCTCCCGACCCTGCGCTACACCGACGACCGGGACTGGTGGATCTACCGCTGGTCCCGCCGCGGCGGCCGCAGCGACGACCGCTGCCACGATCTCTGCCGCACGCTCGTCGCCTCCCCGCACTGGCCCACCCTCGGCGCCCGTTTCTCCTGGGGCGACGCCGAACTGGCCCGCCGAGCCCGCACGGCCCGCGGTGGTGGCAGCTCGGCCAGCTGGATGTCCTGGAGCACGAGCCATCACATAGCCCACGTACTTCAAAACCTTCATTAGGTACGGAACAGCGAACAGCACCGCCGCCACCAGCCGGCTGACGTCGTGGTCACCCTCCCTGCCGCCGCTGCCGGGCTGTCCTGCAACGAAAGCTCCAACCCTATGCTCGTCCCGTGGACGCTCTCATCCTCCGCTGGTACGAGCGCCGCGCCGGCTCCGCCGACGTGGTCGACCGGTGGCTGCGCGCCGCCCGCGCGCACCTGCCCGCCGCCGTGCCCCGCCGCTTCGGCGAGAGCGAGCCCCTGCGCGGCCGGCTCGACCGCGACGGCGAGGACGCCCTGCGCCAGGCGTACGCGACGGCCGACCCCCTGCTGTTCCTGGCCGGCGCCCCGCCCGTCTATCACGCCACGCTCGCCACCGCCGGCCGCGGCCCGGTCCTGGCGCACACCATGACCGCCGCCCTCGATCCGGAGGACCCGCGGGTGCGCGGGTTCTCCCTGGCCATGACCCACCCCGACACGATCTACGTGTCAGCGTCGACGGCCACCATGGAACTCGACGGTGACACCCTTTACGGCCAGGACGGACGCCGGGCCGAGCCCTATCTGGCGCCGCTCGGTGACTGGCTCGGCCTGCCGCCGGATCCGCCCCTCTGGTGCTGGTTCGGCCCCGCCTACGCCCGCCGGCTCCGCCGCCACCTCGAGGGCGAGCACATCGCCGGAGGGCTGCTCCACACGCCCCGGCCGGGCGGCAGCTGGGTGCCCGGCCAATGGCAAGCGAAGCTCACCGAGATCGACCCGGTCCGCCGCCACGCACCCCGCATGCCGCGCGGCCTGCGGCGCTCCGTGCTGCGCCAGGCGTTCGGCGGCCTCCGGTCCTGACGGGGCCGATTTTGTCGTACGCTTGTTCTAATGTTGCTGACAGCCGCGTTGGCCTACGCCCGGCACGGGATACCCGTCCTGCCGGTGCACACGGCTGGCCCGGACGGCTGTTCCTGCGACAGGGGGATCCGATGCGAGCGACCCGGCAAACACCCTCACCTGCGTCACGGCCTGACCGAGGCGACGACCGACCCACGCCTGATCGACCTCTGGTGGCATCGCTGGCCCGAGGCGAACGTGGGCTTGCGCACCGGAGTCGTGATGGATGTGGCCGACGTCGACTCCGAGCAGGGCTGGCACGGCTTGTGTCATGTGCTCGGCGGCTCCTTGCCCGCGGGCCCGCTGGTCCGCACGGGCAGCGGCGGCTGGCATTTCTGGTTCCACCCGACCGGCTTCGGCAACCGGGTGCACCTGCTGCCCGGCCTCGACTGGCGCGGCTCCGGCGGCTATGTGGTGGCCCCACCCTCCCGGCATGTGAGCGGCGGCGACTACCGCTGGGTGCACCGCCCGGGCCACGACCTGCCGAGCGGCCCGCCGGCCCTGCGCGAGCTCATCGAGGGTCCGTCTCCGCCGGACCGTCCGCCCCGCGGCCCGATCGCCCACCCCGGCCGCTACGCGCGGGCCGCGCTGACCGCCGAGACCGACCGGGTGGCGCGGGCCCCGATCGGCGCGCGCAACGACACCCTCAACCGCGCTGCCTTCGCCCTGGGCCGCTTCGTCGGCGCCGGGCTGCTCGACGCGGCCGAGGTGACCCGCGAGCTCGAAACGGCCGCCCGCTTCGCCGGGCTGGGCCGCGCCGAGACCCGCGCCACGATCCGTTCGGGCATGACCGCCGGCCGGCGCAGTCCGTTCGCCCCCGACCCGGGCCGCCGCGTGGCGTGATCGCCGCATAACCCCAAAGATGGGGTGATGACCGACGTGACTACAGCCGGGGTCCCGGCATGACCGACCGACGCCCGCTCAAGCCCTACGACGTCGAGATCTCGTTGCCGGTGGGGCGCGACCAGGCCTGGGAGGCCGTGACCCGGCCCGAGGTGCTGCGCCAGTGGTTCGGATGGGACTACGACGGCCTCGACGCGGAGATCCGCCAGATCTTCATCGACGAGGCCACCCTGTGGGCCCCGGAGCGGATGGGCTGGGCCGACGGCTCCTCTTTGGAGGTCGACGGCACCGATGACCAGTCCCGCGTCCGCGTGTCCCGAGAGGGCACCGGCCCGGCCGGCGAGGAGGTGTACGACGCGATCGAGGAGGGCTGGCGCGCGTTCCTGACCCAGCTCGCTTTCCTGCTGCGCGAACGCCCGACCGGCCGCCGCCGCACCATCTACTTGACCGGCGAGACCACAGGCCACCAGGCCCTGACCCTGTCACCCGGCGACTGGCAGCACTTCGGCCCCCGAGTCGCCTCCACCATCGACCCCGACGGCCACCTGGTCGTGGTGGCCGGCCACCTGCCCTTGAACGCCCCGTCCGCAGCCCGCTTCGAGGTGACCATCTCCACCTTCGGCCTCGACGACCCCACTTTCGAATCCACCCGCGAAACCTGGGCCAAGCGCTGGGCCCCCTTAGCCGCCGACGCCAACCTGACCACCGCCGAAAACCCAGCCCCAACCCCCTGACACCCACTCCACAAAGCCCACCCACCGCCGACCTCACCACCGCCAGATCGACCCACCGCCGGCCGCCCACCACCGGCCGCGATCCACCGTGGGGCCGCGATCCACCACGGGCCGGGATCCACCACGGGGGCCGCGATTTACCACGGGGGCCGCGATCCACCACGGCGCCGCGATCCACCACGCGGGGGCCGCGATCACCTTGGGGCCGCAATCACCGTCGGCCGCGATCACCGCCGGGCCCTGCGCAGGCGCGGAGGCTGCGCTGAGCCTGCCGCGCCAGCCCGCGCAACGCCCGACGCCCAGCCCGCGCAACGCCCGACGCCCAGCCCGCGCAACGCCCGACGCCCAGCCCGCGCAACGCCCGACGCCCAGCCCGCCTGGCCCGCACCAACGCGGGCTCTGGGTGGGCAGGCGCCGGCGCGAGCTGGGCGGCGGCACCGGCCCGGAAGGGCGAAACTCGGCGACGATCACGGGCAAGAACACGATGAAGCCGGCGCCATCGGAGCGGGGGCAATTCCGGCCGTCCACTGTGTTCCTCGGGTGCGGGCTACCGGCGTACTCCTAAAGAAGCCTGGCCAATAGGAGAGCGATGTCGTCGTCTCGACGATGGACGGTCTTGATGATTTTTGTGCAGATTTCCTCGAGGGATCGAGTAGGCGCGCCGTGCAGGACTGCGCGGAGGCGTTCGATGCCCTCGTCGATGAGATGGGCGGGATCCTCGACCAGGCCGTCGGTGTAGAGGAGCAGGGTGGAACCGGCCGGTACCCGGCGGTGATGGGTGGCGCGCGGGTCGCGAGGGAGCAGTCCCAGCAGCGGCTCCGGTGGCTCCCACCAGATCTCCACCTCGCCGTCGGGGCGCAGCAGCAGCGGTGGGGGATGGCCGGCGTTGGCGAACGTGATCAGGTAATCGTCGCCCTCGCGGCGCAGGCGGGCCAGGACGGCGGTGGCGGCGGCGGGTACGCGCAGGCCGTGCAGGGCCCGGTCGAGCTGGGCGAGCAGCGGGCCCGGGGCGTCGTCGCGGCCGTACGCGTCGCCGCGTACCAGGTTGCGGACCTGGCCCATGGTGGCGGCGGCCTCGATGTCGTGGCCGGAGACGTCGCCGACGGCGAGCATCAGGCTGCCGTCGGGCTGGGCGAAGGCGTCGTACCAGTCACCGCCGACCTCGGCTCCGGCTTGGGCGGGTAGATAGCGGCCGTGCAGCTCGACACCGTCCACGGTGGGCAGATCGGGCAGCATGCTTTGCTGAAGGACCTCGGCGACGTGCCGTTGGTGACCGTAGAGCCGGCTGTTGTCGACGGCCATGCCGGCCCGGCGGCCCACCTCGGCCGCGGTCTGCTCGGCGGCGCCGGTGAACGGGGCTGTGCCGTTGGCCAGCAGGACGAGACCGAGCAGGCGTTTGGTCACGGGTGCGGTGATCGGCACGACCAGCACGGAAGAGCTGCCCAGCTCGGCGGCGACCCCCGCGAGCTCCGGAGCCTGGCGGCGCAGCAGATCGCCGCCGGTGTCGTCGCGCCGGATCGGCCGGCCGGTGCGCTGGACGGACCGGAGCAGAGGCTTGAGATCGGCGCGGCGGGCCTGGGCGGTCAGCGTCGAGGCCAATTCGCCGTACGCCGGGTCGCGATGAGCCGCGGACATGTGCCGGATCGCGCCGGACGGGTCGGCCAGCGCGATGAAACACCAGTCGGCCAGGCGCCCGGCGACGAGGTGGCCGAGCTTGGTCAGCGCGGCGTCGATGTCCATGGTCTCGGCGAGCGCGTCGGTCAGCTCCCCGAGCAGAATGAGCTGGTCGTGCGCCGACTCGGCATGCCGTCGCGCCTCGTCGGCGATCTCCCGCGCGATGCGCAGGCGCAGCTCCGACGAGCAGACCTCACCCAGCTCAACCAGGAGCGCGATCTCGCTGGGCGTCCACTTCCGCGCCTCCCGGTCCATCACCGCCAGCGTGCCGAGCACCAGCCCGTCCGAGTCGGTGAGCGGCACCCCCGCGTAGGCAACAGCTCCCAGATCTCGAATGGACAGATTGTCCCGCATGCGGGGATCATCCCGTACGTCCGGAACGATGAGCGGTTCTCCCGCCGCCACCACATGCCGGCTGAACGAATGCTCAAGCCCCATCTCCCGCGCCCCCGCAAACGGCGCGGGCAGCCCCACCTGCCCCGGAAGATACTGCCGATCCCCGGTAACCACCGTCACCACAGCAACCGGCGCGTCGACAAGCCGCTCGACGATAGCCGCAATCCGGTCAAATGCCGGATCGGCCCCCGAGCCAAGCCCCAGCCGCGACACCGCTCGCAGCCGCGCGGGCGCACCGATCACTTCGTTCGGCGCACCCGCGGCCAAATCTTCGCGCAGCACCATTCGCTCCCGAACAATGACCGCCGCTCGCTAGCAGGTCGGACCTGCCAGGCTACCGGGGCTACGCCCACATCAACGACCCTCGCCCCCCTCCTGCCACATCCCGCGCCATCCCCCATCCCACCCACCGCCACCCAGCCCACCCTCACACCCGTCGCCATCGCCTGACGCCCTTCACACCTCGCACCCTTACGCTCGGCGCCCTCACGCTCGGCGCCCTCACGCCCACCCCTTCACGCCCGGACCCTTCACGCCCGACCCCCTTCTCACCGGCGCCTTGGCAGCAGTGCCCGCGCAGCAGTGCCCGCGCAGCAAGCGTCCTGGCATCGCACGAGATCACGCCGTTCCTGACCCTCGCCCGCGCCGTCGCGCCGCATCTGTGTCAGTGCCAGCGCCGACGCCTTCCTGTGGCGTCGGCCAATCTGCGTTTGCGTCTGCCGGTGACCATGCCGATCAGCGCGTGTTGAGCCGTGCCCCCGTTGACCGGCCTTGCTGTCGAGCGGCGTTGTGGTCGCGCTGGCCTGTCTCCCGTCGCACCGACCCACGCCTCACCAATCCGCACCTCACCTCACCGACCCGCACCTCACGGTCCGCACCGTAGGAGTCCGCACCTCAGGAGTCCGCACCGTAGGAGGGCCGCACTCCGAAGCGCCGCACCCCAGAGCCCCGCACCCCAGAGCCCCGCACCCCGAAGCGCCGCACCCCAGAGCCCCGCACCCCGAAGCGCCGCTCCCCGAAGCGCCACACTCCGAAGCGCCACACCCCAGGGGCCCGCGCCTCACCGATCCGTGTTTTGAGGATGAGCTCGCCGACTGCCTGCGGTTGGTTCTGGTCTTGGGCGAGGACTGCGACGTCGAGAACGCGCCGAGGGCCGCCGCGTCTCGAGTCAGGCGGGGCGTAAGTCTTCGAGCGCCCTCTCCAGGTTGCGGCACACCCGCTCGAAGTCGACTCTGTCCTTGGTGGAGTAGAGCTCGACCGCCCGGTCCCGATGATCGGCCCGGAGCGTGTAGACCGGGCTGGCCAGCCGCACGAGGAACACCGCGGCCAGGACGGCCACGAGGACGACCGGCAGGCCGCTGACGGCGCCCATGGCCCAGCCGGCGGCGAGGCCGGCCACGATCACCGCGACGGCGGCGGACAGCAGCATGGCGAAGCGGGGGCCGCGCCGCCGTACGCGCATGATGTTACGGAGATCGTTGAGGTCGTACGCCGAGCCGTCGGGGGAATGCGTCACGAAGTGACTTTCGGTCACCGTCCCGGCCGGTCCGCGATAGTAGACCGTCATGAATTCGCCGAGCCCGACATCGTCGTGGAGCACACAGCGTCACCTTATCGACGCCGTTCCATGATCGACAGCGTCCGGGCAGGGCGTGTTACGCGGATGTTACAGCGTCGGGGTCGAAGGCCGCCGGTGGTCCGCCGTGGGTCCACGGGGTGTCGGCCGGGTCGGGGAAGGCCGCGCCCGGGCGGTACGCCTCGCTCAAGGTCGTCAGCAGGATCCGCTCCCCCACCGCCGGCACGCTGCCCGGCTCGGCGACCAGCTTGCGCCCCATCCCGCCGGACAGCTCCAGCAGCACGTCGCACCCGTCCGCCGTCGGCGTCACCGACACGACCTTCGCCTTCTGCGACGGGCGGGCCGGCGATGTCAGGCCGGCTCCGGCCTCGACCCGTACCGGCTCGGTCGTCGCCACCATGATCCGCGGCCGCAGGACGGGACGTTTGCCGGTGTCGTCGACGCGGTCCGGGTTGGCCAGGGTCACCACGCCCGCGAAGGCGGCGCCGGTCAGGCGGTGTTCGGCCATGATCAGCGGGTCGTCGAAGGCGCGCTGCACCGCGTAGCGGGCGGCCGCGTTCTCCAGCCGCTGGAGCCGGGACGCGGCGGCCACCGCCCCGTCGCGGCGGGGCTGCGGGGCACCGCCGGAGGCCAGGTGCTCGACGAACGCCGAGTACGTGTCCCGGTCGCTGTCCCACCGGCTGCCCACCCGGGCCCCGGCCGGCAGCGCCCGCAGCAGGTCCAGCGAACGCCACATCCGTTCCCACGTCGGCGTCAGCAGGTCGCGCAGCACGTCCTCGAGTTGCGGCGACGACTCGGCGATCAGCGGCGCCAGCACCTTGTTGTCGAACTCGGGATCGGTGGCCGGTCCCGCGACCGGCCCGTTCTCGGCTTCCCGGGCGGCCGCGGCTCCCGCCGTGATCCAGGCGAACAGCGACCCCAGCTGGGCGTCCTCGGCCGCGCTCTGCCCCGTCGTCCAGTGCATGGCGAGCGCCTGCACTGTGTTGGCCAGCAACACCGACCCGGGCATTTCGGCCGCCGAGGCGAGGAAGGTCAGCCACTGCCCGAGCAGCGGGACCGCCGCCGGCACCGGGTAGTCGCCGTCCGTACGCCGAAAGCGGGTCGAACGCCCGAGCAGCTTGAGGAAGTCGGCGCCGGCCGGGTTCGGCACCCAGACCTGCGGCGCGTCGACGTAGCGGTAGCGCACGTCGCGCCCCCGGTCGACCGCCACCGCCTCGGTCTCGGTGGCGAACGACTCCAGGTAGGGCAGCAGCTCACCGGCGAGCGCGGCGGTGAACGCGAACCGCTCGTCCCGGTTGCGGGGCTGGGAGACGACCAGCAGGCGCGGCTTCTCGACCGAGGTGCCGATCATCGCGGCCAGCGGGGCGTTGGCCTCGCCCGCCATCGCGAGCGGGATCAGCACCAGCGGATCGTCGCTCACGTGCAGGTGGCGGACGGTGGCGATGGGCTGCGCCTTCCCGGCCGCGAAGGCCTGGGCCCGGGCGAGCGCGACGAGCGTACTCACGCGGAAAGGGCTTCGTTGCGCAGCCGGGCCGCCGCGGCCAGCAGAGCCGCCGCCTCGGTCTGCTCCGGCGTCGGCAGCACCGTGCCGGCGGCCAGCCCGAGCGCCTCGTCGACCGTCGCCACCCCGCCCAGGGCGTCGCGCACCGGACGGCCCAGCGCGGCCGTCGAGCCGGTCGCCTCGTGCCGGCAGTAGACCGACAGCTCGCAGGTCGACAGGCATTCCGGGGCGTACCGCGCGTCCACCGCGGCCAGCGACTCGAGCAGCGCCGGCACCGGCTGGGCCACGTCGAAGGTCACCGACGGGGGCAGTTCGTCGATCAGCGACGACACCGACGCGAGCCGGGAGAGCTGCCGTTTGAGAGTCGACAATTGCTTGCGTACGTCAAGAACGACAGCCGCCGGCTGAAGCGAGAAGTTCTCCGGGCACACGAGAACGACCTCGTGGCTGACCCGGTCGTCGCCGAGCAACTGGCGCAGCGCGAGCACGTAGACCGCGGCCTGGACGGCGGCCGACGACACGGCGGCGCTGTCCGCCTGCCCGTCGACGATGGCGAACGACTTGATCTCGACGACCTGCAGCACGTCGCCCCGCTGGGCGGCGATCAGGTCGGGCTCGAGGAAGACCGTCTGGCCGGCCACCGAGAGGGTCAGCAGCGGATGATCGAGCAGCCCACCGTCACCGTCGGCGAGCACGGCCCGCGTCCGCGTGTGCCGGGCGGTCAGCGTGTCGTCGCTGTCCTCGCCCAGGTCCTCGTAGCGGCCGTCCGGAAAAGAAAGCACCGACCGCAACAACGCGCAGTCGTCGGCCTTGAGCATCGCCTCGAACGCGTTACCGCGCGCCAGCGCGAACCGTGACTGCCCGAAGCTGCCCGGGAAGCCGATCGTCTCGGCCAGCCGCGGCTTGTCGACGCCGGCCGCGTCGAGCACGGCCCGGCGGGTGCAGCCCGGGTTGCCGGTCAGCGCGGCGATCGTCCGCGCGTTGTGCCGCTTGCGCGGCCCGGAGCCCCGCAGTTGATCTACTCGACTCACTCGCATCCTCGCTGGTGGGGAACGGCCGGAAGACCGTACAGCAATTGATCGGCATCGAGGGACGCGGCGCGCGCGAGAGCCGCCGCGCGCACCGGCTCCTCGGCCGCCTGGGCCGCGCACAGCGACTCCAGCGCCTCCCGGGCCGCCTCCGCGAGATCAACCGATTCGGGCCCATGGGGTACGTCCCGGGCCAGCTCTCGCAGCAGCCGATGCTCGGCGGGACCGGCCGACGCTTTCATCCCGGCGAACTCGGCCACCCGGATGATCATCGCCAGGGCGGACGTCCGGCGGGCCACCGGCGTCATGAGCCGGCGCTCGAGCGGCCAGTCGGCCAGCGCGATCAGACCCGGCACCGCCGTGAGGTCGGCGTCGAGCGCCGCGCACAGCCCCGCATCCCGGTCACGCACGAGGGCCGCGAGGGCCGGCACCGACAGGTCGCCGTCGAACAGGGCGGCGTGCACCCGCACCACGAGCCGGGCCGGCGCCGGCGCGCCGAGCAGCAGGAGCGCGTGCCGCGCCTGCTCACCGGCGGCGGGAAGCGTGATCGGGATCTTCATGCCGTATCTCTTCGGGTCGAAGGGTAGATCTTCGTACAAGCATCGGCACCTTGCGGACGGATCATCACCTTTCACTCCCGATAGCGATTAACTTCCGCATATCGGACTACCGGCCCGGTCCGCGCTACGTTCGGACTATGCCTAAGGCCATCTGGAACGACGAAGTTATCGCCGAGAGCGACGACACCGTGGTTGTCGAGGGACATCACTACTTCCCCCGCGCGTCTCTGCGCGAGGACGTACTGACCCCCTCGGACACCCACACCGTCTGCCCCTGGAAGGGCAAGGCGTCCTATTACACGCTCACGGCCGACGGTCACACCACCCCCGACGCCGTCTTCTTCTACCCCGAACCCAAGCCCGACGCCAAGGCCGTCCGCGACCGCGTCGCCTTCTGGAAGGACGTCCGCGTCGAGGCGTGACCGGCCCGGGGCCCGCCCTCGGTCACACGATCCGCGGGTGGGCCTCCTCGATAGCGGTCACTTCCAGGTAGTCCAGCATGTCCCGCTGCTCCTCCTCATCGAGGGCGCCGAACGCCTCGTAGGCGACCTCCCGTGAGTGCGCGGTCTCGGCGGCCAGCAGCGCGATGATGCCCGACCAGGCGAGTGACACCCGGTCGAACAGCCGCGCGCGGCGCAGCGAGGTCAGCCGGGTCAGCATCGCGACCTTGGTCGCCGCGTCGTCGTCGAGCGCGATCCGGTCGGAGAGCTCGAACAGCGCCTTGCCCCGGTACGGGTGCTCGGACTCGACCATGCGGGCGAGTTCCGCGTTCGACATCTGGTCGACGGCGGGCGCCGGGCCTCGTTGTGGGAGCGCGGGCTTGTCACCGGGCACGACTGTCACGACCACTCTCGTATCCGTTGCCGGGCGCCTGGTGCGGCAGCGACGGCGTGTTCTGGAAGGTGGGGAAGGGCGGCGCCGCGGGCATCACCGGAGCGGGCGGCTCGTCGTCGTCCGCCGGGAAGTTCTGGGTGTAGCTGTCCAACAGGGCCTTACCGTCCTCGGTGTCGGCGCCGACCGTCTCGTCGACGGCGGCGGTCACCCGATCGGCCAGCGCGGCCTGCGCCCGGCGCATCGTCCGCAGGATCTCCGACGAGAGCGCCGCGCCGCTGAGCTGCCGCATCCGGTCGTCGAGCCGCAGACCGGTCAGGACGCCGGGCCCGGCGACCGTGACCGTGACGACCCCGTCCTCGTCCGTGGCGGTCGCACTGAGCGTCGCCAGGCGCTCCGCGATATTTCCACTCGGCACAGTTTGTCCTCCGTTGCCGACATTCGTGCTGTTGGCGTTCTATGAGATCACGGTGACGCAACGTCGCGCCGCACACCCCTACCCCGCCCGCCGGGCCATCACTCGACCTGGCGACCACCGTAACCTCCACGCAACACATCGACCTCAGCTGCTCGCACCGATGGGTTACATGACTTCGCTCAAGTCCTCACCCGGTCGGCCGATGGGGCGGCCATGGTTCGTTCCGGCAAGGCTGTGAACAGGGTGCGGCGCGGTGTCGACGACGCCCTGATCTTCGCGTCGCTCATGGCGCTCGCCTGGCCGCTGCTGTTCGAGCGGCTGACCGACGAGAACGCGAGCGTGGCCGGCTGGATCCTCCCCCTCGTGGGAGTGGTGCTGGCCGGCGCGGCGGTGGCGCGGCTGGCCGACGCCTGGCCGCTGGTGCAGTACGCGCCGGTCGCGGCGGCCGTCGTCACCGCGGCGGTGCAGCACGGCCGGCTCGGCGGCGCCGATCCGGAGCTGACCTGGCTGATCATCATCGTGGCCGGCATCATCCTCATCCGGCAGTTCCTCGGTTCGCACACGAACGAGGGACTCATGCGCGACCTCACCAAGCAGCGCGCCATCCTGGCCCGCCAGGCGTTCCGCGACCCGCTGACCCAGCTCGGCAACCGGGCCATGTTCATGGACCACGCCACCGACGCGCTGGCCGACGACGACCAGACGATGACCGCCGTCGTCCTGTTCGACCTCGACGGGTTCAAGGGCGTCAACGACACGTACGGCCACGCGGCCGGCGACGAGCTGCTCAAGGTCACCGCCGAACGGCTGAACGCGAACGTGCGGGCCAACGACACCGTGTCGAGGCTCGGCGGCGACGAGTTCGTGGTGCTGCTCCCCCGGCTGGTCGACGACACCATCGCCGACACGGTGGCCGGCCGGATCCTGCGCGACCTGGAACAGCCGCTGGAGATCGGTGAGGTGGTGCTGACCATCCGGGCCAGCGCCGGCATCGCCATCACCAAGGGCGGCGAACACGACGTCGACACCCTGCTGCGCGAGGCCGACGAAGCTCTCTACCAGGCGAAAGAAGACGGCAAAGGGGTCGTACGACGGTTCGACCCGGCCCGCTTCGCCGAGATGGAGCAGCGCCGCCGCGACGAGGCCGATCTGCGCCGGGCGTTCCTGGACGGCCAGTTCGAGGTCTTCTACCAGCCGATCGTCGACCTGGACGGCGAGCACACGGTCGGCGTCGAGGCCCTGGTCCGCTGGCAGCACCCGAACCGTGGCCTGCTGCCGCCGGGCGCCTTCCTCGAGCTGGCCGAGACGATGGGCATGATGCCCAAGCTGGGCCTGTGGATCCTGCGCGAGGCCTGCCTGCGCGCCGTCGAGTGGCAGCGCCAGAACCCCGGCTTCGAGCTGAACGTCAACCTGTCGGCCTCGCAGCTGGCCAACCCGGACCTGACCGACGAGATCCGCGCGGTGATCGAGGAGACCGGCATCCCGTCCGAACTGCTCGTGCTGGAGCTGACCGAGTCGGTCGCGCTGACCGACCTCAAGGAGTCGGCCCGCGTCCTGGCCTCGCTCAAGACCCTCGGAGTGCGGATCGCCCTGGACGACTTCGGCACCGGCTTCTCGTCGCTGAGCCACCTGGGCGCCCTGCCGGTCGACGTAGTGAAGATCGACAAGTCGTTCGTGCAGGCCATGCACGAGAACTCCGGTGGCGGTTCGGTGGCCGAAGCGGTCCTGCAGATCGCCCGCACCTTCAACCTGTCACCGGTGGCCGAGGGCGTCGAGGACCGGGAGCAGGCCGATCGCCTGCGCGAGCTGGACTGCGTGCACGCGCAGGGCTACCACTTCGCCCGCCCGATGCCGGCGGCCGAGCTCACCGGCCTGCTGACCAGGCAGAGCGCCCTCCAACAGAGCTAGGGCCACCCGGCCACCGTCCGGCCGGGTGGCCCGCCCCTACGCCTGGGCGGGCTCGACGGCCAGGCCGATCCCGGGCGCGACCGGCTTGAGGCGCTTGCCGGCGAACAGCATCAGGCTGAGCACGCTGGCCAGCACGGCCAGCGCCCCGGCGCCGTACCAGGCCCAGGTGTAGGCGCCGAGCTGGTCGCGGACCAGGCCGGCGGCGGTGGCGGCGGCCGCCGCGCCGAACTGGTGCGAGGCGAAGACCCAGCCGAAGACGACGGCGCCGCGGTCGCCGAAGTACTCCCGGCACAGCGTCACCGTCGGCGGGACGGTCGCCACCCAGTCCAGCCCGTAGAAGAGGATGAACAGCACCATGCTCGGATGTGCGGTCGCCGCGAACAGCGACGGCAGCACCAGCAGCGACATCCCGCGCAGGAAGTAGTAGCCGCCGAGCAGGATCCGGCTGTCCACCCGGTCGGTCAGCCAGCCGGACAGGATCGTGCCGACGATGTCGAACAGGCCGACCAGCGCCAGCAGGCTCGCGGCCGTGGTCTCGGCCATGCCGTGATCGTGGGCGGCCGGGATGAAATGGGTGCCGACCAGCCCGTTGGTGGTGGCGCCGCAGATCGCGAAGCCACCCGCGAGCAGCCAGAACGGCCGGGTGCGGGCGGCGTCGCGCAGCGCCCGCAGCGCGATCCGGGCCGCGCCCTGCGGGGCGATCGGCTTCGGCTGTTCGTACTCGCCGCCCAGCGGGCCGAGTCCCAGCTCGGCCGGATGGTCGCGTAGACGCCACCAGACCAGCGGCACGACCAGCAACGCGGCCCCGGTGACGGTCAGCGCGGCGACCCGCCAGCCGTGGTTCTCGGTGAGCGAGGCGAGCAGCGGCAGGAAGACCAGGTTGCCGGCCGCGCCGCCGGCGGTGAGGACGCCGGTGACCAGGCCACGGTGCTTGACGAACCAGCGGCCGGTGATGGTGGCGACGAAGCCGAGGGCCATCGAGCCGGTGCCCAGGCCGACGAGCACGCCCCAGAGCAGCACGAGCTGCCAGCTCGTACGCATGAAGACGGTGAGGCCGGAACCGGCCGCGACCAGCACCAGCGCGGCCATGATCACGCGCCGGACGCCGAAGCGCTCCATCAGGGCGGCCGCGAACGGGGCGGTCAGGCCGTACAGCAGAAGGTTCACCGAGACGGCGGCCGAGATCGTGCCGAGGGACCAGCCGAACTCGTCGTGCAGCGGGCGGAGCATCACGGAGGGAGTGGCCCGGAAGCCGGCGGCGCCGACGAGCGCGACGAAGGCCACCACGGCGACGAACCAGGCCGGATGAATGCGGGTCTTGAGCACGTACACAGTCTGCGAATCTCCACCCGCCCGGACGAGTGGCCGAGAGGCCATCATGCGCAAGAATCGGGCCATGCCGCACAGCCGCCACGTTGTCGCCGTCCTCGTGCTCGACGGCCTCGTCCCCTTCGATCTGGGAACTGCCACCCAGGTGTTCCGCGCCGCTCGCGACGCCGACCTGCGCCGGCACTACAAGACGGTGGTCTGCGGTCCAGGGCCCGTACGCAGTTCGGCGGGCTTCACCGTGACCCCAGATCATGATTTGTCGGTTCTGGAAACCGCCGAGACGATCGTCGTGCCCGGCGTTGATGCCGGGACCACCGTGACGGATGGGACACTTCGCGACGATGTGCGCGAGGCCCTGCTAGCCGCAGCCGCGCGCGGCGCCCGGATTGTCTCGATCTGCACGGGGGCGACGGTTCTCGCGGCCGCGGGCCTGCTCGACGGCCGGCCGGCCGCGACCCACTGGGGCTGGGGTGAGACGGTGGCCGAGCTCTACCCCCAGGTGCACTGGAACCTCGACGTCCTGTTCGTCGACGACGGTGACGTCCTCACGTCGGCCGGCGTCGGGGCCGGAGTCGACCTCTGCCTGCACATCGTCCGGAGCGACTTCGGCGCCGAGGTGGCCAACCGCGCCGCCCGCCGCTGCGTCCTGCCACCCTGGCGCGAGGGCGGCCAGGCCCAGTACATCGAGCGCCCGGTCCCCCCGGCCACCGACACCGGCACCGCGCCCACCCGGGCCTGGACCCTCGACCGCCTGGCCGAGCCGGTCAGCCTCGAGGAGATGGCCGCCCACGCCAGCATGAGCGTGCGCACCTTCACCCGGCGCTTCCGCGAGGAGACCGGCACCAGCCCGCGGCAGTGGCTGCTCCAGCAGCGGGTCACCCACGCTCAAATGTTGCTCGAGTCGACCGATCTGGGCGTCGAGACCGTCGCCCGCCGCTCCGGCCTGGGCAGCGCGACCGCCCTGCGGCAGCACTTCCAGCAGGCGATCGGGGTGGCGCCCACCGCGTATCGGCGAACCTTCCGGCAACCGGTGCCAACCGGGTCCTAACCGGGCGCGGCTCAGCTAGGTCCGCGTACGTCCGATGGACAGAGGCAAGCACCGATAGCCGATGCAAAGGACGTCATGGACCAGACCTTCCGCCCGCTGCTGGACGCGCTCAAGCAGATCGGGATCGATCCGCGCGCCGTCGACGCGGCCGCCGAGGAGGCCCAGCGCAGCGGCCGTTCCGTCCGCGCCGTCCTGATCAACGACAACGTCGTCACCGAGGACCAGCTCACCACCGCGGCCGCCGCCGCCTTCGGCATCAACACGGTCGACCTGGTCAGCTTCACCCCCGACCCGGCCGCGCTCAAGCGCATCCCGCTGCCGGTCGTGCTCCGCCACCGCGTGATCGGCCTGTCGATGTCCGACGGCGAGCTCGTGGTCGGCGTGACCGACCCGGGCGACGTGGTCGCGCTGGACGACGTCCGGGCCGCCACCGGCATGACCGTACGCCCGGCCGTGGTCGCCCGCAGCGAGGTCCGCCGGATCATCGAGCGCCTTCAGCGCGAGGCCAGCGACCTGGGCGAGATGGTCGATCAGGAGGACGACCAGTCGGCGATGGCGGCCCAGGCCACCAGCGCCGACGACGCCCCGATCGTGCGGTACGTGAACAGCCTGATCGAGCAGGCGGTCATGAACCGCGCCTCCGACCTGCACCTCGAGCCGACCGAGGACGACATGCGGGTGCGCTACCGCATCGACGGCGTGCTGCACGAGGTCGACGTCGTGCCGCGCGGCGTCATGGCCGCGCTCACCTCCCGCATCAAGATCATGTCGGGGGTCGACATCACCGAGCGGCGGGTTCCGCAGAACGGCCGCATCACGGCGCTGATCCGCGACCGGACGGTCGACCTGCGTACCGCCACGCTGCCCACCGTCTGGGGCGAGAAGATCGTGCTGCGGGTGCTCGACACCGGCGGCATCGACCTCGACATGAGCAAGCTGGGCTTCACCCAGCACAACCTCGACCGTTTCGCCGGCTCGTTCACCAAGCCGCACGGCATGGTGCTGGTCACCGGGCCGACCGGTTCCGGCAAGTCGACCACCCTGTACGCCACCCTGGGCCGGATCAGCAAGCCCGAGGTCAACGTGATCACCGTCGAGGACCCGGTCGAGTACCGCCTGCGCGGGGTCAACCAGGTGCAGGTGAACGCGAAGGCCGGCCTGACCTTCGCGGCGGTGCTGCCGGCCATCCTGCGCTCCGACCCGGACGTGGTCCTGATCGGCGAGATCCGGGACGCGGCCACCGCGCAGATCGCGGTGGAGGCGTCGCTCACCGGTCACCTCGTGCTCTCGACCCTGCACACCAACGACGCGCCGGGCGCGGTCACCCGCCTGACCGAGATGGGCATCGAGCCCTTCCTGGTCGGCTCGTCGCTGGACTGCGTGCTGGCCCAGCGGCTGGCGCGGCGGCTCTGCGACTGGTGCAAGGAGGCCTACAAGCCGACCGAGCAGGAACTCCTCGGCGCCCGCTGGCCGTTCGAGGATCTGGCGGTGCCGGAGGTGCTGTACGCGCCGAAGGGCTGCCGCAACTGCGCCAACACCGGTTACCGGGGCCGCATCGCCGTGCACGAGGTGATGCCGATCAGCCCGGAGATCGAGTCGCTCACGATCCGCCGCGCCTCGGCCAACGAGATCCGCGAGGTCGCTCTCTACCAGGGGATGTACGAGCTGCGGGCGGACGGCCTGGCCAAGGCGGCCGGCGGCCTGACCTCCGTACGGGAAGTCTCTCGGGTGGCCGTTTAGCTTATCCGGTTTTTGAGTGCTTCACCCGAATAGCCGCAAAGAGCCCCTCAACCGGCCACCAGGCGTGCCGAATACAGATGGCGCCACCGACGAAAAGGATGCCGCAGCAGATGTCCACGACCCAGCAGGTGCCCCAGCAGGTGGCGCCCTTCGAGCCGGCCGCGCCCGCGCCGGGCGACCTGGCCGTGCTCAACCAGATGCTCGTCACCCTGGTCGAGTCCCGCGGCTCCGACCTGCATCTGACCGTCGGCAGCCCGCCGATGATCCGGGTCAACGGCTCGCTCCGGCCGCTGCAGGGATACGGCAACCTCAACTCCGCCGACACCGCCCTGCTGGCCCGCGCCTCGATCACCGGCGAGCAGTGGAGCGAGTTCCAGCAGAAGCAGGAGCTGGACTTCGCGCACAGCATCGCCGGCGTCTCCCGGTTCCGCGGCAACCTCTACGTGCAGCGCAACTCGTGCGGCGCGGTCTTCCGGGCCATCCCGCACGAGATCAAGCCGCTCGACGAGCTCGGCATGCCCGACTCGGTGGCCCGCTTCGCCCACCTGCCGCGCGGCCTCGTGCTGGTCACCGGCCCGACCGGCTCGGGCAAGACGACCACGCTGGCCTCGATCCTCGACCTGATCAACCGCAGCCGCGCGGCACACATCATCACCATCGAGGACCCGATCGAGTTCCTGCACCCGCACAAGCGCAGCGTGGTCAACCAGCGCGAGGTCGGCTCGGACACCGAGGACTTCTCGAGCGCGCTCAAGCACGCCCTGCGGCAGGACCCGGACGTCATCCTGGTCGGCGAGCTCCGCGACCTGGAGACGACGGCCACCGCGCTGACCGCGGCCGAGACCGGTCACCTGGTGCTGGCCACCCTGCACACGCAGAGCGCCACCCAGACGATCGACCGCGTCATCGACATCTTCCCGCCGCACCAGCAGCTGCAGATCCGCGCCCAACTGGCCGCCTCGCTGCAGGGTGTGGTCACCCAGGCGCTGGCGCCGCGGGCCGACAACAAGGGCCGCGTGGTGATCGCCGAGATCCTGACCGCGACCCCGGCCATCCGCAGCCTCATCCGTGAGGGCAAGTCGCACCAGATCCCCTCGTTCATGCAGGCCGGCGCCGGTGACGGCATGCTCGCCTTCGACCAGCACCTGGCCGAGAAGGTCCGCGAGCAGACCGTGAGCATGGCGACCGCTCTCGAGCTCTGCCACTCCTCGGAAGAGCTCAAACGGCTCGTGGGACGGATGTGATCACATGCCGGTCACCAAGGTCTACCGCTACAGCAGCGTCGACGCCGCCGGGCACCGGGGCAAGGGCACCGTCGAGGCGCCCAACGAGGCCGCCGCCGGTCACCTGCTCCGCCAGCGCGGCGAGACGCCGCTCGAGCTGAGCGAGGCGGGCAAGGGCCTCGACCGGGAGCTCAAGATCCCGGGTCTCGGTGGCCGGGTCAAGCTCCGGGACCTGGCGCTGTTCGCCCGCCAGTTCGCCACGATGACCTCGTCCGGCATGTCGCTGCTGCGGTCGCTGGCGATCCTCGAGGAGCAGACCGCGGCGCCGGCGCTGAAGAAGGCGATCGGCGAGCTGCGGGCCGAGGTATCGGCCGGCGCCTCGCTGTCCGGCGCGATGGCCAAGCACGACCGGGTCTTCCCCCGCCTGATGGTCGCCATGATCCGGGCCGGTGAGACCGGCGGCATGATCGACCAGGCGCTCGAGCAGGTCGCGAACAGCCTGGAGAAGGACACCGCGCTCCGCGGCAAGATCAAGAGCGCGCTGACCTATCCGGCCATCGTGCTGTCGTTCACCTTCATCCTGATCGCCGCGGTGCTGATCTTCATCGTGCCGATCTTCGAGAACATGTTCGCCAGCCTCGGCGGCGAACTGCCGGCGCCGACCCAGTTCCTGGTCACAGCCAGCCACAACATGGTGTGGATCGGGCCGCTCGTGATCATCGCGGGCGTCGCCGCCTCGGTCACCTACAAGCAGCAGATGCGCACCAGCGCCGACTTCCGCCTGAAGGTCGACCAGCTCAAGGTGCGGATGCCGGTCTTCGGGCCGCTGCTGCGCAAACTCGCGATGAGCCGCTTCTCCCGCAACCTGGGCCTGCTGCTCAACGTGGGCGTGCCGGTGATGCAGGCGCTGACCGTGGTCGGCGAGACCACCGGCAACGAGGTCATCAACCGCGCCATGAAGGACGTGCAGAACGCCGTCCGGGACGGCAACACCATGTCCTCGGCGCTGCGCAACCACCCGATCTTCCCGGCCATGGTCACACAGATGATCGAAGTCGGCGAAGAAAGCGGTCAAATCAGTCAGATGCTCGACAAGGTTGCCGATTTCTACGACAGGGAGGTCGACAGCGCCGCCGAGTCCCTGACCGCATCGATCGAACCGATCATGGTCCTGGTCATGGGCACCGTGGTCGGCTCGATGGTGATCTGTCTCTACCTCCCGATGTTCAGCATCGGCCAGCAGATCCAGACAAATTGACGGACCCCGCCGTCACTCCCTGACCCCACATCGCCATGGAGGCACCCCCTATGCAGGACGTCATCAACCGGCTGCGCAACAAGAAGGACGACGAAGGCTTCACGCTCATCGAGCTGCTGGTCGTCGTGGTCATCATCGGCATCCTGGTCGCGATCGCCGTGCCGGTCTACCTGAACTACCGCAAGGGTGCGGCGGACAAGGCGGCGCAGTCCGACGTCCGGGCGGCGGTGAGCCAGGTCGAGCAGTTCTACACCGACAACAGCAACTCGTACCCGACGGCCAATTACACGAGCAAGACCACCAGCTTCCCGGTCGCCAACACCGCCGCCGCAAGCGGAAGTACGACCCCTGCGACGACCGGTACGCCCGCCTTGATCAACCTCTCCGACGGCACCACGCTGACCTACCTCGCGACCGGCACCGACCCGAACAACAAGGGCGCCTCGTACAAGATCTGCGCGACCAACAGCGGCGGCAGCGGCAAGGTCTACGCCTACGACAGCACGGTCGGCGGCTCGGTGAAGGCGCTGACCGGAGCGAACACGAACGTCGCCACCTGCGGCACTACTACCACCACCCCCTGATCCCGGCACACCAGCTCATGAGAGGAGGGCGACGACGATGCTGCTCTTGGTCATCGTGGTGGCCCTCCTCGGCCTGGCCGTCGGCTCGTTCCTCAACGTGGTCATCTACCGGGTGCCACGTGACGAGTCGCTGATCCACCCGCGGTCGCACTGCCCGGCCTGCGGCACCGAGGTCCGCAACCGGCACAACATCCCCGTGCTGGGCTGGCTGGTGCTGCGCGGGCGGTGCGCCGACTGCGAATCGCCGATCAGCCCCCGCTATCCCCTCGTCGAGACGCTGACCGCCGTCCTGTTCGTGGCGGTGGCGGCCAAGTTCGGCCTCACCTGGGAACTCCCGGCGTACCTCTATCTCGCGGCGATCGCGATCGCCCTCGCCGTGATCGACCTCGACGTGATGCGCCTGCCCGACAAGATCGTGCTTCCGTCGTACGCGGTGGCCCTGGTTCTGATCGCGCCCGCCGTGATCGCCCACCACAGCTGGGCCCAGGCCGGTCGCGGCCTGGTCGCGGCGGCCGTCCTCTACCTCGTCTACTTCCTGCTGGCCGCGCTGCCCAGCGGCATGGGCGGCGGCGACGTGAAACTCGCCCCGCTGCTCGGGTTCTACCTCGGCTGGCTGGGGTGGAGCGCGGTGCTGATCGGCGCGTTCGCCGCCTTCCTGCTCGGCGGCGTGGTCGGCGCCGCGCTCATGGCGACGCGCCGGGCCGGCCGCAAGTCCCGGATCCCCTTCGGGCCGTACATGCTCGCCGGCGCCTTTCTCGCGGTCTTCGCGGCGGCGCCGATCGCCGACTGGTACTCCTCCCTCCTCGTACCCTCCGCCTGAAAGGACTCTGATGGCAGGCGCACCGCCGATCGGGCTGGACATCGGCTCGTCCTCGATCCGGGCCGTCGAGGTCCGCCGCGGCAAGGACGACTACTCGCTGAGCAACTTCGGCCAGGTGCCGCTGCCACCGGGCGCGGTCAACGGCGGCGTGGTGCAGGACCCGATGATGGTCACCTCGGCCATCAAGCAGCTCTGGGCGGCCTGCAAGTTCGGCTCCAAGAACGTCAGCATCGCGGTGACCAGCCCACAGCTCGTGGTCCGGGAGATGAGCCTGCAGAACCTGCCGCCCAAGGAGATGAAGCTGGCGCTGCCGTTCCAGGTCAAGGACGCGCTGCCGCTGGCCGTCGAACGTTCGCTGCTGGACTTCTACCCGCTCGAGGTGCCGGGCGACAACCCGACCGTGCGCGGGCTGCTGATCGCCATGCCCAAGGACGCGGTGCTGAGCTCGGTGGCCGCCGTCGAGAAGGCCGGCCTGCACGTCAAGGCGGTCGACCTGGCCTCGTTCGCGATGCTGCGCGCCGCCTCCCGGCTCGACACCCAGGTCGAGGCGATCGTCGACGTCGGGTACGACGTGACCAGCGTGATCGTGCACGCCGACGGCGAGCCGCTGATCGTACGGACCGTGCCCCGCGGCGGCCAGGAGATCACCGACGCCATGGCCAGCCGGCTCGGCGTGCCGCCCGGCGAGGCCGAGATGCTCAAGTGCCGCTTCGGCCTGCACGGCGACGGCAACCCGGAGACGGTCGAGGCGGCCGCCGAGGCGGTCCGCCCGCTCGTCAACGAGCTGCGGAGCTCGTTCACCTATCTCGCCTCGGGCGAGCGCCAGAAACAGGTCACCCGGCTCGCGCTCTGCGGGGGCAGCGCGCTGATGCCGGGCCTCGCCGAGCACTTGCAGGACCAGCTGCGCATCACCGTGATGTACGCGGACAGCGCCAGCCGCCTGCGGGACACGCGTAAGGGCCGCGAACGCGGCTTCGACAGTTTCGTGCCGTCGGCCGCCGTGTCGATCGGCCTGACCCTGGGAGCGGCAGCCTGATGGCGACATCGACGACGACCCTCATGCCGATCGACCCGGCCGTCTCGCCCGAGCAGGCCGCGCGGATCCTGCCGATCCGCGCGAACCTGCTGCCGGGCGAGCTCATGGCCGGCCGCAACGCCCGCCGGACGAGATTCCTGCTGATCGGCGCCGTGATCCTCGTGATCGGCGTGCTCGTGGCCTGGTACGCCTACGCCCACCAGCAGCACGACGAGGCGCAGAGCAACCTCGACACCGCCAACGAGATGGTCCTGCAGGCGACCGGGAGCAAGAAGAAGTTCGCCAAGGTCACCGGGCTCATGAACGACCAGACGCGGGTCCAGGGTGAGCTCAAGTCCCTGCTGGCGAGCGACACTCCCTGGACGACCGACTTCGGCTACATCCGCGCCGACGCGACCGCCGCCGGCGTCACTCTGACCGAGCTCAGCGGCGCGCTGTCGGAGTCGTCGGCCGATTCCGCGACCCCGACCGTCGGGACGATCACCGTGAGCGGGTCCGGTCCGGAGAAGAGGAACATCGCCTCCTTCATCGAGAAACTCGCCGACCGGGACGAACTGACGCGGCCGTACGCGTCGTCGGTGTCGTACGACACGAGCGACAAGAACTTCAAGTTCGCCCTGACGGTCGACCTCACCGCCCAGGCCCTCTGCGGCCGCTTCACCACCACCTGCGGAACGGGGAACTGATGGACGCGCGGCGCGCGAACCAGGTCTGGCTGGCCGGCGGGATCGCCGCCATCGTCCTGCTCGTCCTGGGCACGTGGTTCCTGCTGATCTCGCCCAAGCTCTCGGACACCGACGCGGTGCAGGCCGAGGCGGACGACGTCAACATCCAGCTGCTGCGCCTCAACAAGGAGGTGGCCCAGCTGGCCGCGCAGGACAAGAAGAGGGCCACCTACCAGGCGTCGGTGAACGAGCTCGCCGACAACCTGCCGGAGAGCTACGCCGAGCCCGACTTCCTGCGCATGCTGCAGACCGTGGGCGCCGCCACGAACGTGGCGGTCAGCAACTTCACCGCGGGCGACCCGGCCGCGGCGAAGACCGTGACGACGGCCGTGGAGGTGCCCGTCACGCTCACCGCGACGGGCACCCAGTCCAACATCGACCGGTTCCTCGACCGGCTGCAGGACGTGCAGGACCGCGCGGTGCTGGTCACCTCGGTCGGCCTCTCCACCGAGGACGGCGCGATGACCGCCAACATCAACCTGACCGCCTTCTGCACGACCACGAAGATCGACGACAGCGAGGGCAAACCGGCCGGCAGCGACGCCTGCAAGGCCGGCAGCTGATCTTCACGGCGGGTACAACGGGTGAACTCGGTGGGTAGGCGGAACACCCCACTGTCACCCTGAGTACCCTGCCCGTATGTCTTACGCGGTCCCGCCGACCCGCACCGCCGCTGTCGTCCGCCAGCTGCGCAACGAGATAGTCACCGGCGAGCTGTCCCCGGGCACCCTGATCAAGGACGCTGAGCTGGCGCAGCGCCTGGGCGTGAGCATCACCCCGGTGCGCGAGGCGATCGCCCAGCTCTCGGTCGAGGGCCTGATCGACATCGCGCCCAACCGCACCCGCCACGTCACCCGGGTCACCCAGAAGAACGCACTAGAGCTGATCGACGTGATGAGCGTGCTCGCCTGCGCGGGCTTCGAGTGGGGCGTCGACAACCTCACCGCCACCCACGTCGAGCTGATGCGCCAGCGGCAGCGGGAGTTCGTCGAGGCACTGCGCGGCAGCAACGTGCTCGCGGCCAGCGCGGCCGGCGCCGACTTCAGCAGCATCGTCATCCTGGCCAGCGGCAACCGCGAACTCCAGTCCATGGTGGACCTGGTCGTGGCCCGGACGATGCGCATCCTGGCCATGACCGCCGAGAGCGACATCTGGAGCACGTGGATCGAGGGCCACGACGACATCCTGCGCCTGCTGGACGCCGGCGACGCCCAGGGCGCCCTGACCCGGTACCGCGATCTCTTCGCCGAATACCGGTCCCGGGTCGAGCGCGAGCTGTTCGACTAACTCCGGAAAACCTCGGCCGCCGCCGTCGTCCGTACGGCGAAATGGGTCATGCCCCACCGCCGCTCGATCTCGGCCAGCTTGGCCGAGATCTCGCCCTTGGTGCCGAAGAAGGCGTACGGCCCGGCGATCAGGTCGCTCTCTTCGACCTCGGCCTCCTTGGCGTACGCGGCGTAACCCGCCCCGCCGTCGTCGGTGATCTCGAAGCGCTGGACGAGCGCCTCGGTCGGCGTGTCACCGCAGAGCTCCACCTGAGCGTCGATCTCGGCGGTACTCCAGCGTGCCTCGTGCGTGTGACCGTCGGCGAGGGTGCGGCCCAGCCCCGACAGGCCGATCCGGTCGGCGTTCCTGGCGGCCCAGCGCAGCAGCCGGGTGTTGCCACCACCGATCAGCAGCGGCACCTTCGCCTGCACCGGGCGCGGCTTGTCCAGACCGTCGCCGGCCAGCAGCCGCGTGGTCGCCTCGACCACCGCGATGCAGTGGTCGATCCGGCCGCGTACATCGGGCCTGGTCTTGCCGATCGCCTCCCACTCGGACGGCGTGTGCCCGGCGCCCAGGCCCAGGAACGCCCGGCCACCCGAGACGACGTCGAGGGTCGCCACATCGGAGGCGAGCAGGATCGGCTCGCGGACACCCGCGTTCGACACGTACGACCCCAGCCGCAGCCGTGAGGTGACCGCCGCGGCCGCCGCGAGGGCCACGAACGGCGACGCGCACGCGCCGGGATGGTCGGCCACGGTGAGCGCGTCGAAGCCGAGCCGCTCGGCCTCCCGCGCGAGGTCCAGCCATGCGGCGGCGGTGGTGGGCTGTGCCTGAAGGGAGAAGGTCGCCATCGCCTCACGCTGCCCTCCGGCCGCGGCCGCGGGAAAGACTTTTTCGCGATCGGCGAAGGCGCTACCGGTCTGCAACCCGGTTCTCCCTGGAGGTCACCCCGACGCGGCCGATGGGGCGGGTGTCCGAGCAGAAAGGCCTCCCCCGATGCCTCAGCCCCAGAACCTCATCCTCATCGCCGAGGACGACAGCGACATCCGTGACCTGCTCACGGTGACGCTGGAGTCGGCCGGCTTCCGCACCGTCGCCGCCAAGGACGGCAACACGGCGGCGCGGATCCTCAAGGTCGCCCGCCCGGCCGGCCTCATCACGGACGTCCGCATGCCCGCGCTCAACGGAATGGAGCTGACCCAGATAGCCCGGCTCGACCCCGCGAGCCGCGACACCGCGATCCTCATGATCTCGGCCAACACGCACGCACACGACATCGACGCGGGCCTCGGCGCCGGAGCCGACCGCTACCTGCCCAAGCCGCTCTCGCCGCAACGGGTCGTCGCCGAACTGCGCGACCTTCTTGAAGGGAAACAGCCATGACCGCGCTTCTCGACCGCCCCACGGACACCGACGCGTTCGCCCGGGCCATGTCCTCCCGGCCGTTCTCCATGCCGGTGGCGCCCAGCATCCTCATCGCGGACGACGACGACGAGGTCCGCGACGTGATCGAGTACCGCCTGCAGGTGGCCGGATTCCGTACGCTCACCGCCGACAACGGCCGCTCGGCGCTGACTCTGGCCGTCGAGCGCCGCCCGCAGGTGATCATCCTGGACGTCACGATGCCCCAGCTCGACGGCCTCGCGGTCTGCACCGAGCTGCACAACTCGGCCGCCACGGCCGAGATCCCGGTCCTGATGATCAGTGGCCACGCCGAGCCGGCCCGCCTGCTCGCCGCCGGCGCCGACGACTTCCTGCCCAAGCCGTTCAGCTCCCGCGAGATGATGCGCCGCGTGAACTGGCTCCTGCTCTCGAGCTAAGTTGTCGCCCCAGTCAAGTTGAGTTACTTTTCGCTCATGGAGCCTGACGTAGTGGAAGAACCCGAAGAGATCGTGGAGCCGGCCACCCCGGTGGCCGGCCTGATCCGGCTGGAGTCGTCGGACGACGCCGGCGCGTGCTCCCCGGACGGATGGTGCGACTGATGACCGGCAGCGTGTTCGGCCGGGCGGCCGAGCCCATCCTGATCGACATCTGGAGCGACGTCGTCTGCCCGTTCTGCTACCTCGGCCACGCGGTCCTCGCCGAGGCCGTCGAGCAGCACCCGCACGGCTCCGCGGTGCGGATCCGCTACCACAGCTTCCAGCTGAACCCCGGCTTCGCGCCCGGTGAGGCCGTCCTGGCCGACGACTACCTGGCCCAGAGCCACGGCATGCCGAAGGCGCAGATCGAGGCCTCGCACGCCCAGCTCGCCTCCCGCGGCGCCGCCGCCGGCCTCGACTACCAGTTCGCCAAGGCGCAGATGGTGAACACCCTCGACGCGCACCGCGTGATCCACCTGGCCAAGGCACACGGTCAGGAGAGCGCCATGGTCGAGCGCCTGTTCCGCGCCGAGTTCACCGAAGGCCTCAACCTGGCCGACCACGGCATCCTGGCCGACCTGGCGGCCGAGCTGGGCCTCGACCGCGCCGAGGCGGTGCAGACCTTGGCGAACAAGGGCTACGAGAAGGACATCCGCGCCGACCTGTCCCGCGCCCGCGAGCTGGGCATCAGCGGCGTCCCGTTCTTCGTCTTCGACAACAAGCGGGCCGTCTCCGGCGCCCAGCCCGTCGAGCTGTTCCGCCGCGCCCTCGACCTGGCCTGGGAAGACCGGCAGACTCAGCCGGCATGACCCGCTTGCGCGCCGACGCGAGACGCAACGTCGAGGGCATCCGCCGGGCCGCCCTCGACGTTTTCCGCGCCCGCGGCCTGACCACCCCGCTGGACGAGGTGGCCAAGGCCGCCGGCGTGAGCAAGGGCACCATCTACCACCGCTTCGGCAGCCGCCACGGCTTGATCGACGCCGTGGTCGACGACCTGGTGGCCGAACGCATCGCCGACATCATCGAGGCCGTCTCGTCCTTGACCGACCCGCTGGCCCGCTTCGAGCAGTACCTGCTGCGCATGTGGCTCCTGCAGTACGACGAGCCCGCCGCCAACGACGTCCTGGTCCGGGCCCTGCCCGACTCGGAGCAGCTGACCACCCTGTGCGACCGCGCCAGCCGCTTCGGCCGCCGCCTCCTGGAGGACGCCCAGTCAGCCGGCGTCATCCGCCCCGACCTGACCCCCACCGACCTGACATACCTGATCCTGGAACGCGGCGCCGCCCTGCGTACCTGCGCCAAACAGTCCCGCCCCGACTACGAACGCCGCCTCGACTTCCTCCTCCACGGCCTCCGATCTGAACCCCGCTAGTTTCCGGTCGTGTGCCCGACGTAGGCGCGCAACCCCACGCGATCCATTTCGTCGAGCGCGCGCACGTCGAAGACGTTCATGGGTGGATCGCCCGCACGTTCCCGCCAGCCCGCCATACGCACGGACACCCATTCCAGGTTGACCTCGCCGTTCTCGGTGTGGAAGCCGCCGCCGCGCTCGAAAAGCCGTACCAGAGGTTCGAAAGGGTCCTCAAGGTCGCTTGGCAACGCGACGCCGGGAGTTCCGCGCAGGGCAGCCCAACGCAGGATGAACGGCACCAGCCGGCGCACAGACCGGTTGCCGGGCCCCACCTTCGCGACCACGGCGTCAACGACCTCCTGGTCGACGTCGACGCCCGGGGCGACGCACGCGGCGATGTCATAGAAGGGCACAGCGGTGTCGCAGCCATAAACAGCCGCCCACCTGGCCGCCCTCCGGAAGTACTCCTTCACGAGCGCAGCCCTGGACCAGGCCTTGTCGCCACCGCGTCGCCAATCGACGGCGGCCAAGCGATCGGCCATCTCCTGTACGGCGTCTTCCGGCGTCATCGTTCCCATCCTCGCAATGCGGCGTCCACGATCTCGTCGAGGTTCGACAGGTCTGGCGCGATCTCCAGCTCGTCCCCTCGCAAACCGAATGCCGACCAGTGTGCAAGCGGAGCCTCCGGCCGCCAAGCGTTGGGCGCCAGATCATGGGCACCGGGGTCAGCCGGATTGACGATGCTGTCCCCCTCGGCGTTGAAAGAGTCCGGATGGGAAGAGCGATAAGGAAAGCCGGCTTCCATCAGCTTGTTCTCGACATACTCGTGAGCGACGAGCGCACGGAAGTCGAGGGACTCGTCCGCGCTGAGGCCGCCTCGGACGGCGCCCTCCCACATGTCAGCGATGTCATCGTCGGGCGTGAAATATCCGCGTTCGACCCAATCGGGACCGAGCGCGATGTCGTGCTCCTCGACGAACAGGTTCCGATGCATCCTCGCGACGACCGCGGGGTCGATCCCCGTGTTCGCCGCGACGATGGCCGCCTCTTCGGGACTGTTCCGGATACGCAGATAGGCGTCCGCCGCCCGGCGCGTGAAGCCGGACCCGCTGTCGACGAAGTCGGCGCCACGGGGAAAGTCCGGCCGGAACTCGCCTCTAGGATCGCCCCCGACGCCGGCCCCACCCGCCATAGCGGCCCGTCCTGCCCGAGAGACGTGCGCGACAGATTCATGCGCTTGAGCCACAGTGCCCGCCGCCTGTGATGCTCCCCGGCCGCGGCGAAGGGACGGCGGCTCACCATCGCCGCCGCGCGGTGCCCTGGGCCGCCCGCTCACCCCGCCAACGCTAACAATGCCCGTCGAGGGAAACGCCAGCCATTCCCGGCGCCCGGCCCGACTTCGGAGGCCGCCCACTGAACGGCACCTTCACCGCCCCGCAGCGCCACCACCGCCCCGCAGCGCCACCACCGCATCGCAGCGCAACCACCGCATCGCGGGGCTTCCGGGGGCTCGGCCCCCGGAGCAGATATGACGAGGGCGACCAGGTCCGCGCTTTCCGCGGACACAGGTCGCCCATCGCTCTCGTGGAGCTGAGGGGACTCGAACCCCTGACCCCCACACTGCCAGTGTGGTGCGCTACCAGCTGCGCCACAGCCCCTTGCTTGTCCCCGGTGTCCCGGGCACGGAGGAAATACTACACACCCTCGGCGGGTGCCCGCCGGGACCCCCTCCCCCTCAGTTCATCGCCGGGTCGGGTGGGAAGTGGGCGACGGCGGCCAGGATGTCGCCCTGGCGGCGCAGGACCATGGCCCACAGGTCGTCCGGGCGGTTGATGAACGGGTCGCCGGGCAGGGCGTCCAGCAGGAACCACGAGCCGGCGGCGATCTCCTCTTCCAGCTGGCCGGCGGACCAGCCCGAGTAGCCGGCGAAGACGCGGACGCCGGCCACGCTGTCGCGCAGGCGTTCCGGGTCGGTGGAGAGGTCGACGGTGCCCAGGGCTCCGGACACCTGGTGGAAGCCGGACACCCGCTTTTTCACCTCGGGGCGGGTGCGGGCCAGGCAGATCGCCGACTCGGGCTGCACCGGGCCGCCCTCGAACAGGACCGCCGGGTCGCCCGCCAGCTCGCCCCACGTGCCGAGGACGTCGGAGACCGGGACCTCCGTCGCCCGGTTGAGGACCACGCCCAGGGCGCCGCCCGTCTCGTGGGCCACGAGCAGCACGACCGTACGGTCGAAATTAGGGTCTTTGAGGGTGGGGGTGGCCACCAGGAGCCGGCCGGTCATGGACTCCATCGACCGGCCTCCGATCCGCTGACCCTCGCTATACACGGGCAGCCCGCAGCGTCACGCACAACGCTTCCACCAACGCCATGAACGCACATTAGCCCGAGTTTCCGGCCACCGATAAGGTCTGGCCATGAACGCAGCGGCGGAGATCGGCGTCATCGGTGGCTCAGGGCTGTACGCCCTCCTGGATGACGCGGTCGAGCAGGTCGTGTCCACGCCCTACGGTGAGCCGTCCGACCCGATCACGATCGCCCGAGTGGGTGACCGCCGCGTCGCCTTCCTGCCGCGCCACGGGCGTGACCACCGCTTCCCGCCGCACAAGATTCCCTACCGGGCGAATCTTTGGGCGCTTCGCGCTTTGGGTGTACGGCAGATCGTCGCGCCCTGCGCGGTCGGTGGCCTCCGGCCCGAGCTCGGCCCGGGCACTTTCGTGGTGCCCGACCAGCTCATCGACCGGACCAGTGGGCGCGCGCAGACCTACTACGACTCCGGCGCCGTCCACGTGAACTTCGCCGACCCGTACTGCCCGGACGGCCGCGCCGTCGTGCTGGCGGCCGCCCGTCCGGTCGATCCGGTCGACGGCGGCACCATGGTGGTGGTCGAGGGCCCGCGGTTCTCCACCCGCGCCGAGTCGCGCTGGTTCACGTCGATCGGCGGCACGATCGTCAACATGACCGGCCACCCGGAGGCCGTGCTGGCCCGCGAGCTCGGGCTCTGCTACACGTCGATCGCCCTGGTCACCGACCTGGACGCCGGGGTCGAGGGCGATCACGGTGTCACCCAGGAGGAGGTTTTCCGGGTGTTCGCCGAGAACACGGAGCGCCTCCGATCCGTACTCCTGGAAGCGGTGAGCAATCTCCCCGCGCGACGGACCTGCCCTTGCGCGTCAGCGCTGGAGGGCATGAAGCTGCCGATCGAGTTACCGTGATCGAATGACGGACGCCGATGGCTTCTTCGGGGAGAAGGTCGCCGAGAAGTACGACATCCCCAACGACCCGCAGTTCGATCCGGCGGTCGTGGCGCTGACCGCTGACGTGCTGGCCGATCTGGCCGGCGGCGGCCGGGCCCTGGAGTTCGCGATCGGCACCGGCCGGGTGGCGGTCCCGCTGGCCGAGCGCGGCGTCGAGGTGCATGGCATCGACATGTCCCGCGCGATGCTGGCCCGTCTGCGTCCCAAGCCCGGCGCCGAGAACATCGGCGTGACGGTCGGCGACTTCACCACCACGCGCGTGGACGGTGAGTTCGACCTGGTCTACCTGGTCTTCAACACGATCATGAACGTGACCACGCAGCAGGGCCAGGTCGCCGCGTTCCGCAACGCCGCGGCCCATCTGCGTCCCGGCGGCCGCTTCTTGATCGAGGTGATGCTCCCGGAGCTGCGCAAGCTGCCGCCCGGCCAGACCGCCGTCCCGTTCACCGTCACCCCCACGAGGCTCGGCTTCGACACGTACGAGCCGGCCACCCAGGCCATGGCCTCGATCCACGTCGTCGACGGCGAGATGACCTCGATTCCTTTCCGGTACGTCTGGCCGGCCGAACTCGACCTCATGGCCCAGCTCGCCGGCCTGGAGCCGGAGCATCGCTGGGAGTCGTGGTCCCGCGACCCGTTCCACAACGAGAGCGAGTCGCACATCTCCACCTGGGTTCGCCCCATTATGTGACTACAGTCACATCCGGGTCCTGCTGTTTCGCGCACAGGGGTCGATGCGTGATGGTATTCGCCGTTGATCCTCGGCGAAGGGACTCCCTCGTGGAACGGCGTCTGGGCCGCCTCGGCGTGCGCGCGGCATCGGTCGGCTTGCTTCTGGCGGGACTGGTCGGCGGCGTCTACCTGGGCAAGGAGCGGGTGGACGCGTCCCCCGCCGCTTCCGGCGCGCCGGTGAACCTGATGGTCGAGGCGCAGGACCTGACCTTGCTCAAGCAGCGCCAGGCCACCCACGCCGCCGCCCGCGCCTGGCAACGCGAGGCCGAGGGCGCCGCCGCGGCCAAGGCGGCCGCCGCCGCCAAGCTCACCGCGGCCCGCGCGCACGAGCTCGAGAAGCAGGTCATCGAGGACAAGAAGAAGGCCGAGGCGAAGAAGAAGGCCCTGGAGAACGGTGGCCCGGTCCCCTACAGCGGCCCGATCCCCGGCTCCTGCAACGAGTTCAGCGGCAGCCGCGAAATCGGCTGCGCCCTGATGCTCGAAGCCGGCTTCGGCATCGACCAGTTCCCCTGCCTCAACAAGTTGTGGGACAAAGAGAGCGGCTGGAACTACAAGGCCGAAAACAAGTCCTCGGGCGCGTACGGCATCCCCCAGTCCCTCCCCGGCAAGAAGATGGCCTCCGAGGGCGCCGACTGGAAGACCAACCCCGCCACCCAGATCAAATGGGGCCTCGGCTACGTGAAGGGCCGCTACAAAACGCCGTGCGGCGCCTGGCAGAACTTCCAGAACAACGGCAACTACTAGCCGATCCTTGACTCTCCCCGAGCCGGCGCTCAGCTCAGCCGGGTTCTCGGCCGGGTGACGACCGCGAGCAGGGCCATGGCGGTCAGGACGGCCGCGAGGATGAAGCCGGTGAGCACATAGGAACCGGTGCTGGCAAAAGTGGCGAAGGCGCCGATGCTCAGAAGCGAGCCCAGGGCGCCGATCGAGAGCACCGAGCCGAAGGATCCGATCGACAGGATCGACAGGATCGAGCCGGCGGACGCCACCGACAGGATCGAGCCGAGTGAGGCCACGGACAGGATCGAGTCCTTCGAGCAGACGCTGAGAATCGAGCCACTGGACCGGTACGACAGGATGTTCCGCGATCGCGACATGGCTCAATGCTGGCGGTCGCCGCCTGGTTTCACATCGCCCCGCCGGATCCACGGGGGCTGATCCCGGAATCAACTGACTGGCTGATGTGCGGCGGGTCTGACACCATCGGGGTCATGCCGCCGCGCCTCGAGCGAATGACGCGCCCCTTCCCGGGGCTCTTCGGCGTGCGCTAGCAACACGACCCACTACCAGGCCCCTGTCGTGCGGGGTCTGTCGTGTCGTCTCCCGCTGCCGGCAGGGCGAGCGGAGAGACATGACTTCCTACTTCACGACCGCTATTCCGTACGTCAATGCCGCCCCTCACCTCGGGCATGCGCTGGAGCTTGTGCAGGCCGATGTTCTCGCACGTCACGCGCGTTCACGGGGGCGGCCGGTGCGGTTTCTGACCGGGACCGACGACAACGCTCTCAAGAATGTCGCCGCCGCGCGCGCCGCCGGGGTGGATGTTCGGGCCTTTGTCGAGGGCAATGCCGCCCGGTTCGCCGGGCTGCGCGAACCCCTCGCCCTGTCGTTCGACGACTTCATCAGCACCAGTTCCGACCCTCGTCACGCGGCCGGTGTGGAGCGGCTGTGGCGTCGGTGTGCCGCCGCCGGTGATTTCTACCGCCGACGGTATGAGGGGCTTTACTGCGCCGGCTGCGAGCAGTTCTATCCCGAAGCCGAGCTGGCCGGCGGCCTCTGTCCGGAGCACCGGACGGCTCCCGAAACCGTGGCCGAGGAGAACTGGTTCTTCCGGCTGTCCCGCTACACGGATCAACTGCTGGAAATCCTCGAGAGCGGCCGGGTGCGCGTCGAGCCCCGGGCTCGCCGCAATGAGGTTCTTGCTTTTGTACGGGCCGGTCTCGCCGATTTCAGTGTCTCCCGCCCGGCCGCGCGGGCCGGCGGCTGGGGCATTCCGGTGCCCGGCGACCCGGACCAGGTGGTGTACGTCTGGTGGGACGCCCTCGCCAACTACGTCACCGCGCTCGGCTACGGCACCGGCGACCCCGCGTACGAAAGGTGGTGGGTGGACTCGGCCGAGCGGGTGCACGTGATCGGGAAGGGCATCGTCCGCTTCCATGCCGTGTACTGGCCGGCCCTGCTCCTGTCGGCCGGTCTCCCCCTGCCGACCGCCGTGTTCGTGCACGACTACCTCACCGTGGACGGCGCCAAGCTCGCCAAGAGCGCCGGCAACGCCGTCGACCCGGCCGGCCTCGCCGACCGGTACGGCGGGGACGCGGTCCGCTGGTGGCTGCTCCGCGAGGTGGCCCGAACCGGTGACACCGACTTCACCCTCGATCGGCTGATCCACCGGGCCGACACCGACCTGGCCAACGGTCTCGGCAACCTGGTGAACCGCACGCTGACCCTCGTTCACAAGTACCGCGCCGGCCAGGTGCCGCCGGGCGCCCGCCTGTCCGGTGCGAGTGCCACGCTGGCCGCCCGTATCGACCGTACCCTCGGCAATTTCGACTTTCGAGCCGCCACGGACGCGCTCGTGTCCGTGGTGGACGAGGGTAATCGGCTGGTCGAGGACACTCGCCCGTGGGAGCTCGCCCGCGCCGAACGCGGCGGCGACGGCTCCGCGACCGAACTCCTCGACACCGTGCTGGCCACTTTGGTCGCGACATGTCGTCTGCTGGCCACCGAGTCCCAGCCGTTCCTGCCGCGGGGTGCCGACCGCCTCCGTACCCAATTGGCATCGGGGTCTCGTGTAGGCCACCCCGTGCCGGCCTTCCCCCGCCTGAGCGTTCCGCACGTAAAGTAGCCTGTTCGCTACAGAATGACCGGGGGGCGAGATGCCGTTGCCGTTCGAGCAGACGCCGCTGTGGCTGCGGACCGTGACCTGCGAATCCCCGGACCCCCACGAGGCGGCACGGCGGCGCTTACGGACGGCGTACCTCGAATTCCGCTCGGCCGTCGAGCCGCTGGCCGGTGAGATCAGCCGATCTCTGCCCATGTTCACCGATCACTCCGTCGCCCACGCCGACGCCCTGTGGGACACGGCCTCGCTGGTGTGCGGCGACGTCGTACCCATCAATCCGGCCGAGGCGTTCGTCCTCGGCGGCGCCTTCCTGCTGCACGATCTGGGCATGGGGCTGGCGTCCTACCGCGGCGGGACCGTGGCGCTGGAGAAGGACCCGCAATTCGACGACCTGTACGTGATGGCCCGCACCCGGCTGCGCCGCGGTGACCCCTTCGCGGACGCCGGCGCCGTCGACCGGGACGCGCGCGAGCAGACGATCGCCGACCTGTTGCGGCTGCGGCACGCGGAGCAGGCCGAACGGCTCGTCACCACGGCGTTCCGTACGTCCGACGGCGAACCGTTCTATCTGCTGGGCGATCCGGTCCTGCGGCACACGTTCGGATCGATCATCGGCCGGCTCGCCCGCAGCCACTGGTCGGACGTGTCGGAGCTCCAGGGATTCGAGGTGCCGCTGGGCTCCTGCGTCGAGCATCCGCCCACGTGGGAGGTCGACCCGCTCAAGCTGGCCTGCGTCCTGCGCCTGGCCGACATCACGCAGATCGACCACCGGCGCGCGTCGACCTACCTGCACGCGTTCCGGCAGCCGGCGGGCACGTCCCGCGATCACTGGTACTTCCAGGAACGCCTGACCCGGCCCCGGGTCGACGGGGACCGTCTCGTCTACACCTCGTCGCGCCCGTTCGGCCGGGACGAGGCGGCCGCCTGGTGGCTCGCGTACGACTCGGTGCGCGGCATCGACAACGAGCTGCGCCGGGTGGACGCCCTCTGCGCGGATCTGAGCCGCCCCCGGTTCGCCGTCCGCTCGGTGGCCGGCGCGGACTCGCCGGAACGGCTGGCCTCGTACATCCGCACCGACCGCTGGGAACCGATGGACGCCCAGGTCCGCGTCAGCGACGCCACCCAGCTCGTCGCCAACCTGGGCGGTGTCGACCTGTACGGCAACAAGCCCCAGATCGCGATGCGGGAGCTGATCGCCAACGGCGCCGACGCGACTCGCGCCCGCGCCGTCCACGAGGAGTCGCCCGGCGGTGCGGTCACGGTCCGCCTGCGACAGTCGGATGACGTGTGGTGGCTGGAAGTCGAGGATCACGGCATCGGCATGTCACCGGAGACGATGGTGTCCGCCCTGACCGATTTCGGCATCTCACACTGGCAGAACGCGTCGATGCTGGCCGCGTTCCCGCGCCTGCTCGCCAAGGGTTTCGAGCCCACCGGCCGCTTCGGCATCGGCTTCTTCGCGGTGTTCATGATCGCCGACGAGGTTCAGGTACGCAGCCTCGCGTACGACGAGGCGCCCCGTACCACCCACGTCCTCGAGTTTCACCATGGCGTCGCCGCACGGCCGCTGCTGCGGGTGGCCGACGTCCACGAGCGGCTGCGCAGCAGCGGAACCATAGTGCGGGCGCGACTGCGCCACGACCCGCGCACCGTCGAGGGGCTGTTCAAGACCACCGACCGCCGGCTGACCCACAACCAGCTGCTGCACAGCCGGCTGACCCGCATGTGCGCGCTCGCCGAGGTGGACGTCGCGGTTCAAGGACCCAACGACCCGGCGCCGGTACGGATCGTCCAGGCCGGCGACTGGACCCGGATCCCCCCGGCCGAGTTGTTCCGCCGCATCTACCGCCGCGACGAGGCGAACCACCTCGACCGCATCATCTACGACGGCTACGAACGCTGGTTCGTCCAGCACGCCGACGACCTGCTCGACGACGAGGGCGCGATCATCGGCCGCGCCATGGTCGCCACCGGCTGGGAGGCGGTCCACCCGGACCTGCGCTGGATGCGGCCGACCAAGGCGCCGATCTACGTGGGCGGTTTCGAGTCGGGCGAGATCTGGTGGTGCCTGGGCGCGTTCGTCGGCCGCCCCCTGACGGCCGACCGGCTCAAGGCGTTCTTGATCGCCAGCCTGGATCAGCTCCGAACATGGCTCGAAGCACAAGCAGCGACAGTCTGCGCCAGCCCGCCTGGGGCAGCCTCTCCTGGATCGAACGCGGCGACCGCCCCCCGAAGTTCTTCACGTTCGGCGACGGTGACCCGGTGAGCCTCCCGGACGACTGCCTCCTTGTGGAGATGAACCCGGAGTGGGTCATCCCCGAGGAGGTCTGCCCCAGCCCCCGCGACGAACGTTTCGCCCACGCGGTCGAGGGCGACGACGCCTGGGATCCACGCCGCTGGTGGTACGACACCGGCAACTTCGGCTCAGTCGGCTTGGCCATCCGCACGATAGCCGAGGTCTGGAACATCGACGTGACCGAAGCGATCCACCTCATGGAGCCGCTGCACCTGCAAACCGACGGCGACCACCGCCCGGCCTTACCGACCTCGGACAACAACGGAACCGTACGGGTAACCGCCCTCCGCATGCGCCGCCCGTCCGTCAGCGCTCAGATCCATTCGCTCAAGTCGTAGATCCGAGCACAATAATCGTCACGGGAGGCGACCGGACGATGGCTCTTCAGGCCGTCATACTCGATCAACGACGGCAGCACGGAAGGAAAAGTACCTCCCCGGCCGGGGCTGACCGTCCCATCCGCCTCCGTCAAGGGAAGATCGATCCCGATGATCTCGCCCGTGGCGCCTTCGGTGACGTAAAGGCGGTGGCTACGCGGGTTCAGGACGAGGAAGCCGCTTACCGAGAAAATATCCTCGAACCACAGCCGGCCACCGCCGTACAGGAATTGGCGAAGCATCGAGAAATAATTCATGTCGTACTGCCCGGCACGGCGATCGGCGGAGAACCCGGCGTCCATGGCGTGGACGACAACGTTTCCGTGGCTGTCGACTTCGCCGACCGCGGCGCGCAGATCAGCCGCCGTCAGCGTGCGCAGCCAATCGACCGCGGCGTCGACATCGAGTTCGGCGCCGTCACCGCCGACAAGAGTGAATTCAACGGCAACGCCAGCCGGCGCTTCGACACCGGCTCGCAGAATGACGCGTGTGTGATCGAGTCCAGCGCGAACAACACCACCAAGGCGTACCGAATCAACGCACGGTGACCCGAAAGGCCCCATGACCAGTGGGCCGACGATTCGCAGTAACAACTCATGGAGATGGTTCTCTCGGTCCACGACTGACGCGTCCTCGGCTTGAGTAGCGGTACTTGCCCCTAGATCTTATTGATCCGGTCCGGTCATCCGGCACGTCGACATCGGCCTCCCGCGCCGTCGCCCGTACCGGGGGGACCGTCGTCTCATGCTGCCCACTGACGGACACGTACACACCGAATGGTCCTGGGACTGCGCGACCGGCGACATGGAGTCCACCTGCGCCCGAGCGTCGACGTTGGGCCTCCCAGCCGTCGCCTTCACCGAACACCTGGACTTCACCGTCTGGACCAATGTGGAACCGGCGCCGGACGCCCCCGCCAAGGTGACCAACCTGATCAGCACGGACGGGACACTGGCCCCGCCACCGCTCGACGTCGACGGCTACCTGTCCTGCGTCCAGCGCTGCCGTGACAAATTCCCCGGCCTGCTGATTTTCACCGGGGTCGAGGCCGGCGAACCGCACTGGCACCGGGACCAATTCGCCAGGATCCTCGGGGCGGGACAGTTCGACCGTGTGCTCGCCTCCCTGCACACCCTGCCACTGGGCGGCGGACTCAACGAGCCGGGTGAGCATTTCGCGCGGCGCCCGGCCGCGGACGTGGTCCGCGACTATCTGGCCGAGATACCACGGCTGGTAGCCGGCTTCGCCGACTTCGAAGCCCTCGCCCACATCGACTTCGTCAGCCGCTTCTGGCCGGCGTCCGCCGGTCCCTTCAAACCCACGGACTTCGAAGAGCATTTCCGGTACGCGTTGACGGCGGTCGCGACCACCGACCGGGCACTGGAGGTCAACACCAACCGCAAGCCGTTCCCCGAGATCGTCCGGTGGTGGCGCGAGGTGGGCGGCAAGGCGATCACCTTCGGCAGCGACGCGCACGACCCGTCCTTCGTCGGCAACGGCTTCGCCGAAGCGGTCGCCTTGGCCGAGGCGCTGGGTTTCCGCCCGGGCCGCCACCCGTACGACAAGTGGTACGCCTGAGGGGTGACATCATCAAACGCATGACAACTGGCGTGACGCCTTCGACGCTCGCACCCCGGGCCGCCGTGGTGGGTGTCGTCACCGGCCTGTTCCTGATGGCCTTCTTCACCCTGATGTGGTCCGCCAACACGTTCGCCGCGTGGCCGGCGGCTGTCGCATGGCCCATCTGGGCGGCGTTCGCGATCCTGGCTGTGTGCTTCATCGCGCAGGGCGTGCGGCTGATCGGATTACGCAAACGCTTCCCGGCGAAGCTTTCCGCGGAGGACGAGCAGTACCGGCGCAGCAGCGGCCGGGCGTTCGGCATCATCTTCGGCGCGGAGGCCTTGGCGATCTGGATCGTCGTGCTGATCCTCAACGCCACCGGCCAAGCCGACTACGTGGTGCCGGCCATCGCCCTGATCGTCGGCCTGCACTTCTACCCCATGGCCCGCGTCTTCCGGCGCACCATCGACCTTTACCTGGCCACGTGGACGACCCTGGTCGGGCTGGCCGGCATCGGCGCCCTCGCCGCGGGCGCCTCGAAAGATCCCGTCATCGGCATGGTCGCCGTGGGCGCCGCCTTGGCCACCACGATCTACGGGGTCTACATCTCCCGCGAGGCCGGCAAGCTGATCCGCGGCGCCCGGCAGGCGGCTTGACGAGCGGCAGACACCAGACCGTCTCGCACAATCGGCGAAACAACCGTCACACAGCGGGTTCCCGGGGGCTACACCCCCGCAGCCGACATGACGAGGCGGCGTGGTTCGCGCTTTCGAACGCACGCCGCCTGCCGACTCGTGGACCTACTGCCCGCCTTCAGACCCGGAAGCCTGCGACCAAGGATCGGAGTTCCGCGCTGGTGCGGGCCAGATCGTCCGCGCTGCCCCGGGAATGCGCGACCGCCGATGCGGTGACGGCCGCCGCCGACGCGACACCGTTGATGTTCATCGCGATCTCGGAGCTGCTGCCGGCCACCTCGGCCACGTTGCGGCCCATCTCGCTGGCCGTGGCGGTCTGTTCCTCCACCGCGGCCGCGATGACCGTCTGCAGGTCGCTGATCCGCCTGACCACGTCACCGATCCCGTCGATCGCAGTCACCGAATCGCCGGTGTCGCCCTGGATCTGGTCGACAAGCCGGGAAATCTCGGTTGTCGCCTTCGCGGTTTCCTGGGCGAGTTCCTTGACCTCGCCCGCGACGACCGCGAATCCCTTGCCCGACTCACCGGCCCGGGCCGCTTCGATGGTGGCGTTGAGGGCCAGCAGGTTGGTCTGCTCCGCGATCGCGGTGATCAGCGCGACCACCTTGCCGATCTCCGCTGACGAGGCGCCGAGCTTGCCGACAGTCCTGGTCGTCCGCTCGACCGCGGCAACCGCCTCCGTCGCGACTCGGGCCGCCTCACCCGCGCCCTTCGCGATCTCTTCGATGGCGAGCGCCATCTCGGCGCTGCCGGCTTCCAAGGTCCGTACATTGCCGGAAACGTTGTCGGCGGCGCGGGAAACCGCCCCGGCCTTCGCATCGGTCTCGGCGCTCGACGCGTCGATCTGCGCGGAGATGCCGGCCAGTTCCTGAGAGGCGCCGGCCAGCGTGACGGCGTGCCCGTTGATCGCCGAGACCGTGTCACCCAGTGAGGCGGCGGTGCGGTCGAGCGCCTGCCCGAGCACCCCCAGCTCATCCTTGCGGCCGAGCTCGACGCGGGTGGTGAGGTCGCCGCCGGCCAGCCGGTTCAGGGCGGTGACGGCGACGGCGAGCGGCCGGACCACTGAACGGGTGACCAGCACACCCATCGCCACGGCAAGCAGCACGGCGAGCGCCAAGGTGCCACCGAGAACCCGTACGCCGGTGTCGCGCACCTGCTCCACCTCGGCGGCCAACACAGCGACCCGGCCTTCGACGGACTTCTCCAGCGCGGCGGTGAGGTCGAGCACGACGCTGTAGGCGTCCGCCGCGTCACCGCCGTTGATGCTGTTCATAGCCTTGGCCCGGGCGGCCCGGGTATCCTGCGCGAGCCAGCCCATGACCGTGTCGTCCCAGGCGAAGAAGTCGTCCCAGGCGGGCTTGAGCTTGGCGAACTCCGCCTTCTCAGTCGCGGTCATCGCGTTGGTGTCGACGGCCGCGACATCGGCGTAGATCCGCTCTTTCGCGGCCAACTCGCCCTTGCGGTTGTAGTTGTCGGATTTCGTGGCGTACGCGTTGCCGAAGGCTCCCGCGTCCGCGAGCACAAGCCCTTGCCAGCCGGTCACATCCGCCGCGTCATAGGCAATGGTTTGAATGTCGTCGCGCAAGCCCTGCAGCGTGGCCAGCGCCCGTTGTTTCTCCGTCTGCTGACCCAGACTCCACCAGCCGACACCGGCTGCCGTGATGATCAAAGCGGTAAGAACAAGGTAGGAAGCGCCGAGCCTTTTGCCGACGCTCGCATCCCTGATGCGCATGAAAGGCCCCCGATGGTCGGGCCCACACGGGCCCACCGCTTACCATCGGCATCTCGGCCGCCGCGTTAAGACCTACAAAACCGCAAGACCCCAAACCCCCGTGAGCCTGATCACCACACCCCGCACGTACTGAGCCGGCACCTGACGCTGGTCGCTCGAGACGCCCCTGCCCGCCCTGACCACCCCCGGCCCCTGAACCGGGAAGGGTCTCAGGCCGCGGCGGGCTTCGCCGCGGCGAGCGCCTCACGAACGACCTGCGCGCTCGCCGGCGTTCCCGGCAGCACCCCGTACTCACCGTAGGGAGTCACGTAGACCGGAGTGTCCCGCTGGGTGCGCCAGTTCTCAGCGAGCGGCCCGGCGTCCACGGTGTCGAAGCCAAGGCTGTCGAGCAGTTCGGCGACCTGCCGTTTGGCGGCGGCGTCGTCACCGGCGATGGGAAGCGCCGATCGGTCCGCGCTGCCCGCCGGCCGCCCCAGGGACCCGAGATGCCCGAACCAAATGTTGTTGAACCCCTTCACCACGCGGCCCTCCGGAAGGTGCTTCTGCAGCAGCTCACCGGTGGTGCTGGATCCGTCCTCCAGCTCGTCGAAGACGCCGTCGCGCTCCGGGTAGTAGTTGTTGGTGTCGATGACCACCTTGCCCGCCAAGGGGCCGGCCGGGACGTCCCGGTACGCCCGCAGCGGCACCGTCACCACCACGATGTCGCCGGCTGCGGCCGCCTCCGCGGGGGTTGCGGCGCGCGCCTTCGGACCCAGTTCGGACACCAGGTCCTGGAGAGTCTGCGGACCACGCGAATTGCTCAGCACCACGTCATGACCGGCGGCGACCGCCAACCGCGCCACAGTGCTGCCGATGTTGCCGCTACCGATGAACCCGATCGTCGTCATGTCAGCGGGAACCTCGACGATCCCCGGCCGATTCCAGCGGACGACACACCGTGACGTGGGGCACACCGCCCAAGACTCGCCTCGACAGGTCGCCGCCCGGCCCACGACGGCCTGGCCCGCACGGTCGCGATCCACACCGACCTCGAAGTCCCCGAGGCCGCCCTATCCTGACCGGCATGACTCTCCCGAGCGCGTCCGACCCCGCCACCCGTGACGTGATCGCGGCCTTCGAAGCTGCGCGCAGCCGCCTGTTCGGGCGTCTCGACGGCCTGACCGACGCCGAATACCTCTGGGAACCCGTCGCCGACAGCCTCAGCATCCGCGCCGGCGACGACGGCATCTTCCGCGTCGCCGAACTGATACCGGAGCCGGTCCCGGGCGTTCCGGACCCGGTCACGACGATCGCCTGGCGCATCTGGCACATCGGAAGCCTGTGCCTGCGCGGCTACGTGACCCACTTCTTCGAAGACGTTCCGGATCTCGGCGACCGCCACGAGTGGCCGGGCACGGCGAAAGAAGGCGTCCAGGCGCTCGCGAAGGACTGGGAGCACTTCACCACCCGCATCGCCGCCCTCGGCGACAAACGCCTCCTGGCCCCGATGGGCGTCGGCCCCGGCACCTGGGCCGACGAGACCTACCTGAAGCTCACGCTGCACGCCTTGCGCGAGGTCGCCCACCACGGCGGCGAGATCGGCCTGCTCCGCGACCTGTACCTACGCCAGGACTCCTGATCCCGGCGCCCGCCGCTACGACGCCCCCGGCTCGCGTTGTCCGCGAACAGGTCGCTCCGCGCCGCTCTGGTGGAGCCGCACCCCGGCGACCCTCGTCGGCGGTGGAGCGGCCGGAAGCGGAGGTGGGTGGCGGACGCGCGCTCACCGGGATCAAGCTTTCGTTCGGCCTGCCCTGGGCCGGGTCGACGCGAGGACTTGCAGGCCCAGCGGGGTGAGGGTGTGCCGAACGGCGCGGCCTGCCCGCCGGGTGGCGGCCAGGCCGGCGGCCCGCAGCGCGGTGACGTGCCCGGACGCCGAAGCGGCGCTGATCCGCAGGTCCCGGGCCAGCTCTGTGGTGCTGCGGCCGGTGATCAGGGCGCGCAGCACCCGGGCGCGGGTGGGGCCGACGAGCGCGGCCAGCGGGTCCTCGCGGGGCTCCACCCAGGACGCGGGGGCGGGGTGGACCGGATAGGTCAGTGTCGGCCAGCCGCCCGCCTCCGCGATCACCCCGGGACGGCTCCAGAACACCGATGGCACCAGGCGCAGCCCGCGCCCGCCCAGCCGGACCTCGCCCTCGGCGGGCGAGCGCACCTCGAGCACCGGCGGCGTCCAGTGAATGTCCGGGCCCAGGGTGGCCAGCGCCGCATCGACGCCGTCGGTCAGGATCAAACTTGCGCGGTGCGCGAGCTCGGCGCGCAGCAGCGCGTCGACGGTGGTCACCGTGGGTGCGATACAGATCCGGTGGTACGCCTCCAGCGCGTCGGCGAGTCCGACCAGGGTACGGCGGTGCGCGTCGTCGATTCCCCGCAGCTCGCCGCAGGCCGTCGCCGCGCCGGTGGCGCGTAACGCGTCGGCGAACCGGTCGGTGGACCATCCGCTGTATCCCTCCGGGGTCAGGAAGTCGGGGACCAGGCCCTCTGCCGGGATCACGTCGAAGAGGGCGGCCGCCGCACCGCGTACCCGGGGCCGGACGGTCTGCCGCCACCGGTCCAGGAACGGCCCCGACACGGGCTGCCGCAGCGCCTGCACGCTACCGATGGTTTCCGCATGCCAGGCGATGTCGAAGATGACCCGGCCCCGGTCGGCGGGTTCGAACACTAGGCGCAGCATGTTTCGACCCTGCCTGAAAGGATCGCGTACGTCGATCCCGGCCCCGGATCCTGACCGCCATGAGACACGCACGCCTGTTCAGTGCCGCGACCATCGTCGTCGCGGCCGCCATACCCGCCGTGCCGGCGTACGCCACCCCGGACGCGGCCACGGCACCTGTCGCCGGATCAGCCTCCGCCGCTTACCCGGCCGCCGGGCCGCAGCCGGTCGCCTACCAGGTCCGGCTCTCGGCCGACGACACCGGCGCTACCTGGCGCGGCCATCAGCGGGTCGCCTTCGTCAACAACGGCTCGGGCCCGCTCGACACCGTCTGGCTGCGGCTGTGGGGCAACGGCCCGGACGGCTGTACGACTACCCCGGCGATCGCCGTCTCGGCCCTCGAGGGCGGCAAGGCCGGCCCGCTCGCCGTCGGCTGCACCGCGCTGCCGGTACGCCTGAGCCGGCCGGCCGCACCGGGAGGAGTCGCCGCGGTCGCCTTCGACTTGACGATCCGGGTGCCGGAGCGGGCGGACCGGTTCGGCCGGGTCGGGCCGTACTCGTTCCTCGGCAACGCCCTGCCGCTGCTCGCCGTACGCGACGAGCGCGGCTGGCAGCTTCCCCCGTACGTGGCGAACGCGGAAAGCTTCTACTCGCTGACCAGCAACTTCGCCGTATCCCTCAACCACCCGAAAGAGCTCGCCGTTCCGGCCACCGGAACCGTGCTGGCGGAGAAGCGGAACGGCGGCCGCACCACCACGACGATCACCGCGCCGCTGGTGCGCGACTTCGCCTGGGCGGCGGGGCCGTTCCGCCGCGCCGAGACGCGCACGGCGACCGGTGTGCGCCTGCGCACCTGGTACACGCCGGACGTGACCGCGGAAACCGCCGCGGAGGTGCAGGGGCAGGTCGCGCGGGCGATGGAGTTCGCGGCCGGCGAGTACGGCCCGTACCCGTACCCCGAAATGGACACTGTGATCGGCGGCTTCGACGGGTTCAGCGGCATGGAGTACCCCACCCTCATCCTGACCGAGCCGGCCACGCTGCCGGCCGTGCACGAGGCCGCGCACCAGTGGTGGTACGCCCTGGTCGGCAACGACGAGTACGCCCATCCTTGGCTGGACGAGTCGCTGACCCAATACACCACCACGAAACTGCTCGGCATCCCCGACTACTGCGCCGGCGCGCCGTTCTGGTTTTCCGACAGCATGCGCATCGACGCCGGAATGGACTACTACGACACCCGCCGCGACGAGTACGTTCCCGCCGTCTACGGCGACGGGGCCTGCATGTTCCACGAGCTGGAGGCGTTGATCGGCGACGACGCGATGCGTACCGGGCTGCGGCGTTACTTGGCCGCCCAGAAGTTCGGCGTGGCGCGACCGGCGGAGTTGCGCGCCGCCCTGCAGTCGGCGACGACGGTGGATCTGGGCGACTTCTGGCTCCGCTGGCGCAACACCGCCGACTGAGCGAACGGGCTGTTCAGAGAGCCTCAGCCCGTTGAACAGGCATAGACGACTCGCCCCTGTTCGCGTTTTTCGCGAACAGGGGCCGTCAGCCATGAGCGGGCCGGAAGCTTCCACTCGCTGATCCAGCCCCTCACCGACGCTGGCCTCCGCACCGAACCGACCAAGCGCTTCCCCGCCGGCACGCCGCCCTCCGAGACATCCGAGACGAACGAGACAGACTCTCTCGCCAGCTAGACGACGACCGGGTAGCCCGACTCGATGCCGCCCGCGAGACCTTGATGTACCTCCTGGGTCTACTCGAAGATCCGCAGGAGTTGTGCCGACAAGCGGGCAAGCGCGCACGCCGCGTACTGAACGAGGCGTTCTTCGAGAAGCAGTACCTCGACATCGACGACCTCGCCGGATTGATAGAACCGATGGTCAACCATGCCAGGAACGAAAGCGGCGCCGCCCAGATGGGCGGCGCCGCTGTGGGTTCAAGTAAGAACCCTCTCGTGGAGGTGCCGGGAATCGAACCCGGGTCCTTCGTTGCTTTGTCAGGGCTTCTCCGAGCGCAGCTCACTATGCCTCTACTCGGCCCTCCGGCTCACGTGAGCAAGTCCGGATGGCGGGCCCAGTCGTGTTTGATCTCGCCGCACAGTCCTCACGACTGGGACTGTTTGGCCAGCCTTCTAGCTGATGCCGGTGAACTGAGTCGAAGGCGATCTCAGACCGACAGACTTAGCTACTTACCTCAGGCGGCAAGAGCGAAGTCAGCGCGGGAGTTATCCTTGGCGCTTATAAGTTTCCGACGACCGATTCTCGAGACGACGTCGGCTTCCTCGGCTCGCTTCCCCTGTCTCCACGTACGAAGTCGAAACCAGTCACCCCCTTGTTGGGCCGCATAAATGCGGCATCCGAAAGTTTACCTCACGCTGCAAGATCCGCCCACGGCGCCGCAACCGGCGGGGCGGGCGTTGCCGCGGCCGCTCTTGGAGATCTGGTAGCCGAAGGTGACCGACCGGCCGGGGGCCAGCGAGCCGCCGCTGAAAGTGAGGCTGCTGCCGTCGCGGTTGCCGGCCGCGTTCCAGACGCCGCGCAGTTCCATGTCGGTGAGACCCGAGTGGGACACGGTGACGCGCCACTGTGCCGCTGCGTCTCCGTCGTTCTCCACCCGTACGAAAGCGACATAGCCCTGCTCCCAACTCGCCGTGACCGACAGTTGGGCCTTGATGTCGCTCCGGGCGGCCGGGGTCGTCGCGGAGGTGGCCGGCGCGGCGGGAGTGACGGGCGTCGTCGTGGTCGGCTTCCAGGTCGACTTCTCCGGCTGCGGGCCGGCGCTGGTGGACGTGGGCGCCGTCATCGAGGGCGTCGCCGACGGGGAGCGGGACGCCGACCGCGACGGGGAGGGCGAGGCCGATTTCGGCGCGGCCGACGAGGGCGCCGGCGGCGGCACCGGCGAGTCGGACACGACGAGCGGCACCTGCGGCATCGACGGCAGGGTCACCGACGGCTGCCGGGACGCCTCGGCCGGGCCGACCGCTCGCACCGCGATCCAGACGACCAGCAGGACCAGGATGGCGACGGAGAAGCTCAGAACGAACCGGGCGGGGCCGAACAGGCGCACGGAATGCTTGGACGGCAACGGCGAATCCCCCCGCGAAGATCAAAGAAGCGGGCGGAGCATACCTCAGCCGATGCCTTTCGCACGCCTGCCGACTGCCCGGTTGATTTCCTTCTGGGCGTCTCGTGCCGCCAAGTCCTGCCGCTTGTCGTAGCTCTTCTTGCCCTTGGCGAGGCCGATCTCGACCTTGGCGTACCCGTTGTTGAAATAGACCTGGAGCGGCACCAGGGTGACGCCGTCGTCGCGGAGCTTGCCGCGGATCTTGGCGATTTCCTCGCGGTGCAGGAGCAGCTTGCGGGTGCGGCGGGGCTCGTGGTTGGTCCACGTGCCCTGCGTGTACTCCGGGATGTGCATGCCGTGCAGGAAGAGTTCGCCGTACGTCTCCTGGCCGAACGCGTCGACCAGCGACGCCCGGCCGGCCCGCAACGACTTGACCTCGGTGCCGGTGAGCGCGAGGCCCGCCTCGTACGTGTCGAGGATCGTGTAGTCGTGGCGGGCCTTGCGGTTGGAGGCGACGACTTTGCGCCCCTGTTCGCGTGGCATGACCAGCGACCCCCTATGGACGAGTGTGAAACCAACCCGTCAATGTTACAGGGGTCAACAGAGGCACGACGGCAGGTAGTGCAGTGGGTTGCGCGGCACACCGTCGAAGCGGGTCTCGAAGTGCAGGTGGTTGCCGGTGGAGGCGCCGGTGGTGCCGACCCGGCCGATGATCTCGCCGCGGCGTACGTACTCGCCGAGGTGGACGAGGATCGCCGACTGGTGGCCGTAGCAGGTCGTGAAGCCGACGCCGCTGATCTTCCCGTGGTCGAGGCAGGTGTAGCGGCCGTAGCCGCCGGCCCACCCGGCCCTGATCACCCGCCCGTTGGCCGCGGCGTGGATGGGCGTGCCGCCGCCGGCCGCGAAGTCGGACCCGGCGTGCAACTGCCACACACGGTAGTACGGGTCGTATCGCTGTCCGTAGTCACTGGACTTCCAGCCGTTCACCGGCATGAAGAGCCGCCCGCCCTCGTAGCGGGTCTCCCCCGACTTGACCGCGTACCCGCGCAGGGCCGACTGGATCCGCGCCTCCTCGGCCTTGGCCGCCTGGTAGCGGGCGAGCACGGCGGCCCGCTGGGAGTTCGCCACCCGCAACGCCTGGGCCCGGCTCACGGCCAGGTCCTGCAGCGCTTTGCGGGCCCGCTCGGCGGCCACCCGGGCCGCTTGAGCGGCCCTCAGCTTGGCCTTCGCCGCGGCTTCGGCCTCTTCGGCCTCGCGCTTGGCGAGTCCGGCCCGGTCTTGTTCGGTACGGGCTTCGCGCCGCGCCCCGACCAGGGCGTCCACCTCGCGTTGCTGTGTACGCATGATGTGCTCGACCAGGCTGAGCCGGTCCATCATGTCGGCCGGTCCGGTCGCGTCGACCAGCATGTTGATCCGGGCGACGTTGCCGCCCATGTAGCTGGCCTGGGCGATCTCGTCGACCCGCGACCGCGACTCGGCGACCCGGTCCTGCGCCTGCTGGAAGCGGCCGGCGACCTGGTCGAAGGCGGCCCGGGCGGCCTGGGCCCGGCGGGAGGCGGTGTTGGCCGCGGTGATCGCGGCGGCCACGGTCCCGCGCGAGGTGGCGACGCGCTGCTGGGCGCCGGGCATGGCCGCGGTGGCGGCTTCGAGGCGGCGGGCCGCGGCCCGGGCCGTCTCGGTGGCGTCCTCGAGCACGGCTTCCGCCTTATGAACGGCGCGGGCGGCCTGGTCGGGGCTGCTGGGGTCGGCACGGGCCGCGCTCGGCGCCGCCAGCACGCTCGCGCAAATAGCCACGAAGGTAGCAATCCGGCTAAATGACCTCACGGAATGCCACCGTACTCGCCTATAACGCCCAACGGCCGCATTCCCCTGTAAAGGGAACGCGGCCGTCGTAGTGAAGGTGCGTCAGCTCGAATTAAGGGTGGAGGTGGGGCGGTCGGACGGGAGCGTTGGGGGGTTTAGACCTTCAGGTAGAAGCGCAGGGTGACCCACGCGGTGACCGCGCTGACCACGGCGCCGACGCCCGCCAGCACCGGCAGCATCAGCCACACGTTGCCGTTGTCGATCGGCGTGAGGATGTTCGTCAGCGCCTGCAACTTGTGGTCGAAGAGCACCACCTTGCTGACGAACAGCGCCACGAAGCCGAGGATGGCGCCGATCAGTCCGGCCACCACCGCCTCAAGCACGAACGGGGCCTGGATGAACCAGTTCGAGGCGCCGACCAGCTTCATCACGGCGACCTCGCGCCGCTTGCTGTACGCCGCGACCTGGATCGTGTTTCCCACCAGGAGCAGCGCGGCCAACGCCATCACCCCCGCGACCACCAGCGCACCCACCTGGATGGCGTTGAAGATGTTGAAGACCTTCTCCAGCAGCGTCCGCTGGTCGATCACGTCCTGGATGCCCTGAAGGCCCTTGATCTGATCGGCGAAGGTCTTGTACTGCTCGGGGTCCTTGAGCTTGACCCGGAACGACTCCGGGAGGCTGTTGGGGCCGACCGCCTTGACGAACTCGGGCGAGTCCTGCCACAGCTTCTGGAAGCGCTTGAGGGCCTCTTCGCGCGTCTCGTACGTACGCTCGGCGACCAGCGGGTTCGAGGAGATCGCCTGGTCGATCGCCTGGCGCTGAGCCTCGGTGACCTCCGACTTGAGGAAGATCGAGACCTCGATGTTCCCGTAGTAGTAGTCCTTCATCTGGTCGACCTGCAAGTACAGCAGAACGCTAGCGCCCAGCATGGTCAGCGAGACCGACATGGTGATGATCATGGCGACCGTCATCGTGACGTTTCGCCACAGGCCCACCAGGACCTCGTTGAGTACGTACTTCAAGCGCATCGGGGGGTTCCTTCCGGGACTCCGCGCATTACCGAGTCATTCTCTTGGGGGGGATTGGGGGGCGGAGCCGGCTCAGCCGTAGACGCCTCGGGCCTGGTCACGGACGATGCGGCCGCTCTCGATCTCGATGACGCGGCGGCGCATCTGGTTGACGATGTTGGAGTCGTGCGTGACCATCACGACCGTGGTGCCGGTCCGGTTGATCCGGTCCAGCAGGCGCATGATCTCGATCGACGTGTCCGGGTCGAGGTTACCGGTGGGCTCGTCGGCGAGAAGAATGAGCGGCCGGTTGACGAACGCCCGGGCCACCGCGACACGCTGCTGCTCACCACCGGAGAGCTCGTGCGGGTAACGGTGTTCCTTACCGCCGAGGCCGACCAGCTCGAGGACCTCGGGCACGACCCGCCGGGACACGGCCTTGGTCTTGCCGATGACCTCGAGGGCGAAGGCCACGTTCTCGTACGCGGTGCGGTTGGGCAGCAGGCGGAAGTCCTGGAACACGCAGCCGATCGAACGGCGGAAGTGCGGGATCTTCCACGAACGGATGGAGGTCACGTCCTTGGCGTTGACCATCACCTTGCCCTGGGTCGGTGCGACCTCGTGCAGGAGGAGCTTGATGATCGTCGACTTGCCGGAACCGGAGGGGCCGATGAAGAAGACGAACTCACCCTTCTCGATACCGACGCTGACATCGTCCAACGACGGCCGAGACGCCTTGGGGTACGTCTTCGTCACGTTCTCGAGCTGAATCACGGGAACGCAGTCTACGCGGTGTAACGAAAACGCCAACCCCGCCGGGTCCGCCAATCTGCACCCGTGGTGGCAAAAAATCCGGACGCCCGGACAATGCGTCCGGGCGTCGTCGCCATCCGTACGGAGATCACCAGGCCCTCAGGATCAGCTGGCCTTCTCCGACGTCTTGCGCCACTTGATGCCGGCCTCGATGAACTCGTCGATCTCGCCGTCGAAGACCGAGGACGGGTTGCCCGTCTCCTGCTCAGTGCGCAGATCCTTGACCATCTGGTACGGGTGCAGCACGTACGACCGCATCTGGTCGCCCCATGATCCAGTGGTGTCCTGCTTGAGCCCGGCGAGCTCGGCCTCCTCCTCCTGGCGCTTGCGCTCGAGGAGCCGCGCCTGGAGCACGCGCATGGCCGAGGCCTTGTTCTGAAGCTGCGATTTCTCGTTCTGACACGTCACCACGATGCCCGTCGGAATGTGCGTCAGGCGCACGGCGGAGTCCGTGGTGTTAACGCTCTGTCCACCAGGACCCGACGAACGGTAGACGTCCACGCGGAGCTCGTTCTCGGGGATGTCGATGTGGTCGGTCGTCTCGACCACCGGCATCACCTCGACGCCGGCGAAGCTGGTCTGGCGGCGGCCCTGGTTGTCGAACGGGCTGATCCGGACGAGCCGGTGGGTGCCCGACTCGACGCTGAGCGTGCCGAACGCGTACGGGACCTTGACGGCGAAAGTGGCGGACTTGAGGCCGGCCTCCTCCGCGTACGAGGTGTCGTAGACCTCCGTGGGGTAGCCGTGCCGCTCGGCCCACCGCAGGTACATCCGCAGGAGCATCTCGGCGAAGTCGGCGGCGTCGACGCCACCGGCGCCGGCCCGGATGGACACCACGGCCTCACGGGCGTCGTACTCACCGGAGAGGAGAGTGCGGACCTCCATCTCGTCGATGGCCTTGGTCAGCCCGACGAGTTCCTCGCCGACCTCGTCGACCGAGGCGCTGTCGCCCTCGGCCTCGGCCATCTCGAGCAGGAGGCCGGCGTCGTCGAGCCGCGAGCGGAGGCGCTCGAGCCTGTTGATCTCGCCGGAGACGTACGACAAGCGGCTGTTGACGTCCTGCGCGCGCGCCTGGTCGTCCCACAGGTCGGGTGCGGAGGCCTGCTCCTCGAGGTCTGCCTTGTCCCGCCGCAGCTTGTCGACGTCCAAGACGTTTTCGATGTTGCGCAGGGTGGCGTCGAGGGCTTTGAGTTGCTCGGGATAGTCGGCAGCGGTCACGACAGTCAAGAGTACGCTGCCCCGGCCAAGTTCTGGCCGGGGCTGCGTGTGTGTTCAGTTGGCCGGCGCGACCTTGAGCCAGCTGAGCGCGGCCTTGTGATAGGCGACGGCGAACTCCAGCGCGGCCGCGCCGTACGAGTCCCCCGCTTTCTTCGCCTCCTTCGCCTGCTCCTTGGCCATGGCGAGCGCCTCGGAGTGATACTCGCTCGCGCCGGTGTAGAGGGTCTGCAACTGATTACCGCTGTGCTGCTCCCCGAAGGCGACACGGAGAGCGACCGGGTTACGCAGAGCATCCCGGCCCGGAGACTCGGCCAGCCACCGGCTGAAGGCTCGCTTGCCGGCGGCGGTGATGGCGTAGGGCTGGCTTGATCGGGGTCCGGGCTTACCGAGGCGGACATAGCCCATTTCGGCAAGAACCGGCAATTCGCGGTAGACCTGGCTCCGCGTCATCGACCAGTATGGCCCGAGGCGGCGTTCGGCAGCCGCCATGAGCTGTCCGCCGGTCATCGGCCCCTCGTGAAGCAGGCCGAGCAAAGCGGCAGCCGTGGGATTGATTTGAGAGTCGGGCATGCCTTCTAAGCTGCCACTTTGTCGCGCCGACGTCCAGGATTTCGCCCGATCCGTCCATTTTGCGTCTCCACAAACGACTGTCCCGCACAGACAGTCCGACTTCGAGTGTCGACCCGGCGCGTTCGCCCGTTCAACTTGCTCATGACCAGGTAAAATGGCGCGACCTAAACGGTCAGACGGCGATGCCGGGCAGCAAACGGCCGAAAAGGTACGTACGCGTTCCTGAATTCGGTGCTGCGACCCCCAAAAGCCGCATTATCTGGCAAGCCGGGCTGTGGACGCGCGGCCGTCCCTCCTAGGTTCGGCGGTTACTCTGAGGGCCATGAGTGAGCCGGAAACCCCAGCGCCGCCCAAAGCGGACGCCAGCGCCGAGCAACCCTCGTCGACGGGTCTTCTTCTCGCGCTCGCCACCCTGATCTGGATGGGCGCCATGCTCTGGTCGGCCCGCGCGACGATCACGGGCCGTGAGGACGCCGAGATGGAGGTGACCTCCACGGCGTACGCGTTGCCGGGGGCCATCTCCGCCGCCATCGTCACCGGCGCCGCGACCGGACTGGCCGTGCTGGCCCTCCTCTCGCGCCGCCGCACGCTCGGCGCCACCACCCGCTTCGCGGTCGCGACCGGCACGGGCCTGCTGATCGGCTCGGCCGGCGCTCTGACGGTCGTGACGATCAACACCGAGGGCTGGATGTACGCCGTGGTCGGCGGCACGATCGCGGCGGCCGCCACCATCGGCGGCGCCCTGGCCGGCTTCCGCGTTCCCCGGGTGATCAGCGCGATCGGCTGGGGCGCGGTGGCGGTCTTCCTGGTCGGCTTCGTGCTCAACCTGTTCCAGAGCCCGCTTCTGAGCGCGCTGGGCTCGGGAGACACACAGTCCTCACAGGCCAGCGCCGCACAGTGGTTCTCGTACGGTCAGTCGTTCCTCAGTGGTCTCGCGGCCGGTCTGGTGGCCTACAAGCTGCTCCGGCGCGCCCGCCGGAGCAGCGGCGAGCTGGACGTGCCGTGGGGCTTCTACGCGGTCGCGGGCGGCGGCCCCGGTCTGCTGCTGGTGATCGCCGAGCTGCTGACCCGCACGGCCGGGTCCCGGGTGCTCGAGCTGGCCGGCAAGGTCAGCGACCTGGAGCTGGTGGTGCAGCAGATGCTCAGCGGGGCGCGGCTCAACAGCGCGCTGGTCGTTCTGTTCGTGGGCGCGCTCAGCGCGATGTTCGCGGTCGGCCGCACGATCCGCCCGGCCGAGGACGACGACGAGGATTCGCCGGCCGTCCCGGCGGTGTCCCGCTCCGGCCGTGTCCGCCGCGCACCGGAAGAGCCGGCCACCGCCTCTGAAGCCACCACCCGCCCGGCAGCCGCCTCCGATCCTGAAGCGACCCACGAGGCCGACGGCCGCAACACGGGCGCCGATGACGACGCCGGAGCCGCCCCCGCGAAGGTCACCACCGGAAAGTCCGACAAAGCCGCCGACTGAGCGGCCGCCGAGTCGCGGTCAGGGCCGGTCAGAGCAGTTCGTCGAGTTCGGAGACGGCGTACCACTCCAGCTCGTGGTCCTCGGCGCTGTCGACCGTGAACTGGGCGTCGGGGTCGCCGGCCAGCGCCTCCTCGACCACCTCGGCCGCCGCGGCCACCGATTCGGCGGCGTCGGCGCCGTCGACGTGGATCGAGGCGACCTCCTTGATCGACAGCGGCTGCGGCAGGTCGACGGTGCTCGAACCGAGCTCGTTCTGCTGCGCCACCAGCGACGACGCCGGCACGTCGGCCGAGACCACCACGCGGCGGCGGGGCGCGGCCGGGTCGTGGCGCAGCAACTGGAGGGCGGCCTGGGCGGCGCGGGTGAACGCCACGTACTCAAGCTCCTCCTCGTCGCCCTCGGCGTACCACTCGCGCAGCGCGGGCGTCACCGCGTGCGCCTCCAGCGGGCCGGCGCCCAGCTTCCCCGAGGCGCGCAGGGCCCCGAGCAGCGGCACGGTGGCCGGCACATAGACCCGGACCAGCTCGGTGATCGGCACGTCTCCTCCTGCGGTTGAACCGTCCCCGTAGTACACCGCCGCAACGGCCCCGGGAAGGCCCATTCCACCAGTCGTGTCCGGATCGTGGCGTGCCGGGTCACCCACCCCGCTCGGCGACGCCCGCCGTCGTCAGCAGCCGCAGGCCGGCGCTCCCGGCCCGTCCAGGGCGATCAGCCCGGCCGCCGCCGCGACCGGGGCGGTGCGCGGGTCCGGCGGTGCCGTGACGTCGCCCTCGGCGGTACGGACGGGGAAGCCCTCGCGGATCCAGTACTCGATGCCGCCGATCATCTCCTTCGTGGAGTAGCCGGCCAGGGACAGGGCCAGCGCGGCCCGGGTGGCGCCGTTGCAGCCGGGACCCCAGCAATAGGTGACCACCGGCACGGCCGGGTCCAGCAGGGCGGCGGCTCGGGTGGCGATCTCCGCCGTGGGGAGGTGGACGGCGCCGGGAATGTGGCCCTGATCCCAGGCCGCCCGCGAGCGTGAGTCGACCAGGACGAAGCCGGCACCCGACCGCACGTCGGCCACGTCCGTCTGGAAGGCGAGCCGCGCCGCGAAGAACGCCGCCGCCTGGCGGGGGTCGCTGTGGGTTTGTGTCATGTCATCAAGCTAGAAGTACGGCCGATCTTGCTCCATGGCGCTTCGACGGCCCAACTGGCGTCCGGGCGGGGAAACGCGCTTAGATGGCCGTCATGGCCACGGAAATCGCGCTCGACCGCACCGACTGGCGTCTGCTGGCCGAATTGCAGCGGGACGGGCGTTCCTCGTACGCCGAACTGGCTCGTGCCGTTGCCATGTCGCCCAGCGCGGTGGCCGAGCGGATCCGCCGCCTCGAGGAATCCGGCGTGATCGCCGGTTATCGGGCTCAGGTCGAACCCGAGCGGGTCGGCCTGCACGTGATGGCCTTCGTGCGGCTGCGCTATCCGACCGGCAACTACCGGCCGTTCCACGCGCTGCTCGACTCCACGCCGGAGATCGTCGAGGCGCATCACGTGACCGGCGAAGACTGCTTCTTCCTCAAGGTGCTGACCCATTCGATGCGCCACCTGGAAGAGGTCACCGGCCGCATCGCCGGTCTGGGCGCGGTGACCACCAGCGTCGTCTACTCCAGTCCGCTGCCCGGACGAGCGGTCGCCGCCCCGGCGGAGTAGGCAGGCAAACGCAGGTCGTCAGTGGCAAACTCATGCGGATGGAGCCCCGATTCCTGCTGCTGTCCGACGTCGCCGCCGAGCTGAACGTCTCGGACTCGCAGGTCTACCACATGGTGCGCAGCGGCGAACTGCCCGCAATCAAGATCGGCGGCCGGGGCCAGTGGCGCGTCGAACGGGCCAAGCTGGAGCAGTACATCGAGCTCAAGTACGCCGAGACCGCAGCCTGGGTGGCCGACAATCCGCTCGTCAATCCCGAGGCTGACTAGTCCTCTTTGCCCCTCTTCCCGCATCGGACAAGCCCCGTTGCCGTCCTTCGCACGCCCCGGAAGAATCGTCATCGGAAGCAAACGAAGGCAAACGCAAGGACTGGGGTGAGCGTCGATGGGGAGTGTACGAAGACAGGCGATAGCGGTCCGCCCGGCTCCCCGATGCGAGCCACCGTTCGACGACGAGGTCACCACCGACCCGTGGCCCTTCGCCCAGCCCGCCTTCAATCTCTTCCGCCCGTATTACGCGGTGGGTGAGGGGCCGACTGCGCCTACCGCAACGGCGGCGCGGACCGAAACGAGGGCGCGAACCGAGCGGCCGGCGCAGGCTGGGCGAGCGACCTCGGCCGGCTTGGTGACACCTCCCGGGCTAGTGGCGCCGCCCGGGATAGTGGCGCCGCCGGGGATCCTGGCGCCACGGGGGATGGTGGCGCCATCGGGAACGGTGGCGCCATCGGGGATGGCGGTGCCATCGGGGATGGCGGTGCCGTCTGGGCCGGCCTCAACCGCCCGGCCGGTGGCACAGCCCGGGGTGGCCGCCGCCGCCGCGATGGCCGCAGCCGACGGGATGGCCGCAGCCCACGGGATCTCCACAGCCCACGGGATCTCCACAGCCGGCGTGATGGCCGCAGCCGGCGAGATGGACGCAGCCAGCGGGATGGCCCTGCCAGCCGGGACCATCGCGGCTGCGGGGATGCTTCCGCCCGCTGGGACGGCGAGGTCCGCTGGGACGGCGAGGTCCGCTGGGACGGCGAGGTCCGCTGGGACGGCGAGGTCGGCTGGACCGGCGCGGTCGGCTGGGACGGCTGGGACGGCGGCGTCGGCTGGGACGGCGGGGTCGGCTGGGACGGCCGGGTCGGCTGGGACGGCGGGGTCGGCTGGGACGGCGGGGTCCGCTGGGATCAGGGCGCGGCGGTCGGAGGCTCGTGCTCCGGACGCCATGGTGCGGGCTTCGCGCGACGCTAATCTGGCCGTGCGGCGTTTCCTGCACGCTTGCGTGGAGGTTTTGAACGGCTATCGCCCGCCCGCTCATCTGCGCCATCTCGCTCGCCCCGCCGAAGCCGCCGAGGTGGTTTCCGAGGGTGCGCAGGGCCTGGCCCGCATCGTCGCTCTGCGCCGGGCCGGGCTTCGGGCCGGCGGCCGGCGGCCCTCGCGCAAGCCCGTGCCGGTCGCGGTTCTGCGGCTGCACCTGTGCGAGCCACGGCCCGGCGTCGTCGAGGCCGCCGCGCCCCTCCAGATCGGCGAGCACACGTGGGCCACGGCGCTGCGGATGGAACTTCACCACGAGACGTGGGCCGCCACCGCGCTGAGCCTGATCCACCACGAGCGCCGCCCACCACGCTGAGCCCGATCCAGCACGGACGCCACCCATCGCGCTGAGCCCAATCCGGCACGGACGCCGCCCACCACGCTGAGCTCGATCCAGCACGGACGCCGCCGTCGCGCTGAGCCTGATCCAGCACCAGCGCCGTCCATCGCGCTGTGCCGGATCCAGCGCGGACGCCGCGCATTGCGCTGCGCCGGATGCAGCCTGGGTGGCGGGCGGTGTGCTGGCAGCGGAACGGCCCGCCGGCGATGCCGGCGGGCCGTGTGTGGTGCTGGGGTCAGACTGCTCCGGGGGCTCCGTGGCAGCGCTTGTACTTCTTGCCTGAGCCGCAGTAGCACGGGGCGTTGCGGGACGGGCCGTTCGACTCCTGGTGGGCCGCGGGGGTGGCGCCGCGGCGCTGCGGGGCCGGGGTGTGGGCCGGGCTGGCCGGGACCGGGGAACCGCCCGGGCCGATGCCCAGGGCCGGCGCCTGCGGCTGCTGCTGGGGCTGGATGACCGGGGAGCCCTCGCCCGCCTCGCCGTCGATGGCCGGGGCCGTGTACTGCAGGTTCTGGCGCGGGCGGGAACCGCCCAGGCCCTTCGCCCGGACCTCGACGCGGTCGGAATCGGTCTCGTTGGCGTTCTCGTCGGCCATGACGCCGCCCGCCGGCAGGGGAACCGCCTTGCTCGGGTCGACAGTCACCGTCGGCTGCTCCTCGACCTGGACCTCCAGGTTGAACAGGTAGCCGACCGCCTCCTCCTTGATGCCGTCCATCATCTGGTTGAACATGTCGAAGCCCTCGCGCTGGTACTCGACCACCGGGTCGCGCTGGGCGTACGCCCGCAGGCTGATGCCTTCCTGCAGGTAGTCCATCTCGTAGAGGTGCTCGCGCCACTTACGGTCGATGACGTTCAGCAGCACCTGGCGCTCGAGCTCGCGTACGGCCTCGGCCCCCAGCTCCTCCTCGCGCGCCTCGTACGCCTTCTGGGCGTCGTCCTTGAGCTGCGCGATCAGGAATTCCTGGTCGATGGTCTGCCGCTCGCCGCCGGACTCGTCGACGATGTCCTCGATCGTCAGGCTCACCGGGTAGAGGCGCTTGAGGTTCGTCCACAGCTGCTCGAGGTCCCAGTCCTCCGCGTAGCCCTCGGAGGTGGCGCCCGTGACGTAGTCGGCGATCACGTCGTCGATCATGTGCTGGACCTGCTCGTGCATGTCCTCGCCGTCGAGCACCCGGCGGCGCTCGGCGTAGATGACCTGGCGCTGCTTGTTCAGGACCTCGTCGTACTTGAGGACGTTCTTGCGGATCTCGGCGTTCTGGCCCTCGATCTGCGTCTGCGCGCTGCGGATCTGGCGGGTCACCATCTTGGACTCGATCGGCACGTCGTCCGGGATGTTGAAGCGCTCCATGACCGCCTCGACCGCGCCGGCCCGGAACCGCTTCATCAGGTCGTCCTGCAGCGACAGGTAGAACCGGGACTCGCCCGGGTCGCCCTGCCGGCCGGAGCGGCCGCGCAGCTGGTTGTCGATGCGGCGGGAGTCGTGGCGCTCGGTGCCGAGCACGTACAGACCACCGGCGGCCTGCACCTCGGCCGCCTCGGCGTCGCAGGCTTCCTTCCACGTCGGCAGGACCTCTTCGAGCGCCTTCGCGTACTCCTCCGGGCTCTCCACCGGGTCGAGGCCGCGCTGGTGCAGCTCGTTGGCCGCGAGGAATTCGGGGTTGCCGCCGAGCAGGATGTCGGTGCCACGGCCGGCCATGTTGGTGGCGACCGTGACGCCGCCCTTGCGGCCGGCCTGGGCGATGATCGTCGCCTCCTGGGCGTGGAACTTGGCGTTCAGCACGCTGTGCGGAATGCCGCGGCGGCGCAGGAGGGTCGAGAGGATTTCGGAGTTCTCCACCGAGACCGTGCCGACCAGCACCGGCTGGCCGGTGGCGTGGCGCTCGGCGATGTCCTCGATGACGGCGTCGAACTTCGCCTTCTCGGTCTTGTAGATGACGTCCGGGTGGTCGATGCGGACCATCGGCCGGTGGGTCGGGATGGACACGACGCCGACCTTGTAGACGCTGTTGAACTCGCCGGCCTCGGTCTGCGCCGTACCGGTCATGCCGCCGAGCTTGTCGTAGAGCCGGAAGTAGTTCTGCAGCGTGATGGTCGCCAGGGTCTGGTTCTCCTGCTTGACCTCGACGCCTTCCTTGGCCTCGATGGCCTGGTGCATGCCCTCGTTGTAGCGGCGGCCGTGCAGGATGCGGCCGGTGAACTCGTCGACGATGAGGACTTCGCCGCCCTCGTCGACGATGTAGTCCTTGTCGCGCTTGTACAGCTCCTTGGCCTTGATGGCGTTGTTCAGGTAGCCGACCAGCGGGGTGTTCACCGACTCGTACAGATTGTCGATGCCAAGGCGGTCCTCGACCTTGGCCACGCCGCGCTCGGTGATCGCGATGGTGCGCTTGGCCTCGTCGACGTCGTAGTCGGCCTCGCCCTCCTTGCCGCGCTGGAGGCGCTGGACGAGGGCGGCGAACTCGCCGTACCACCGGGCCGAGTGCTCGGCCGGGCCGGAGATGATCAGCGGGGTACGCGCCTCGTCGATCAGGATGGAGTCGACCTCGTCGACGATCGCGAAGTTGTGGCCGCGCTGCACCAGCTCGTCCTTCGACCACGCCATGTTGTCGCGCAGGTAGTCGAAGCCGAACTCGTTGTTGGTGCCGTACGTGATGTCGCACAGGTAGGCCTCGCGGTGCTCCGCGGCGGGCCGGTTGGGCAGGATCACGCCGACGGTGAGGCCGAGGAAGACGTGCACCCGGCCGACCCACTCGGCGTCGCGCTGGGCGAGGTAGTCGTTCACCGTGATGATGTGCACGCCCTTGCCGCTCAACGCGTTGAGGTAGGCCGGGAACACACCGGTCAGGGTCTTGCCCTCACCGGTCTTCATCTCGGGGATGTTGCCGAAGTGCAGGGCGGCGCCGCCCATCAGCTGGACGTCGTACGCCCGCTGGCCGAGCACCCGCTTGGCGCCCTCGCGGGCCACCGCGAACGCCTCGGGGAGCAGGGAGTCGAGGGACTCGCCGTCCGCGTAGCGCTCCTTGAACTGCTGGGTGCACTCGCGCAACTCGTCATCCGTGAGGTCGACATAGTCTTCCTCGATCGAATTGACCGCTTCCGCGATCGCTTTGAGCCGTCGCACCATGCGGCCTTCGCCGGCGCGTAGGACCTTTTCCAATATCGACACGGGTCAGCGCTCCCCTAGACAGTCTGCGGAACCATGGTAGGCACCCTTCCGCCGAAGCTGTGACCCGAGCCTCCGGTTAACCGCACAAATGGGGCGAAACGACGCATCAAGTTCGCTTAGAGCGCAGTCCTTCGGGCAGGATGGGCCGAGTGCGAAGCGCGGAGATCAACGGTGAAGGGGTGCGTCTGCGAGCGTTCCGGTCTGAGGACGCCGAAGCGCTCGCCGAGGGCTACAACGATCAAATGTCCCAGCGGTTCCTGACCGTGGTCCCGTCGCCGTTCACGGTCGCGCAGGCCGAGACCTTCATCGCCGAGCGGATCGACTCGCTGTTCGCCGAGGGCGGCGCCTTCTACGCGGTGGCCGACCCGGCGACCGACGAACTGCTCGGCGGGGTCGGCTTCGACAAGGCGGTGCCCAGCCGGAGCCAGGCCGAGATCGGTTACTGGGTCGGTCCCTGGGCGCGCGGCCGCGGCGTGGCCACCGCGGCCGTACGCACGATGACCGCGCACGCCTTCAAGCACGGCCTCCAGCGCCTCGAGCTGATCACGCACTGGGACAACCCGGTCAGCCAGCGGGTGGCGATGGCCGCGGGCTACCGGCGTGAGGGCGTACGCCGGGGCGCCCAGCCCAACCGGGACGGTGGCCGCGACGACATGCTGGCCTTCGCCCGGCTCGCCGGTGACGACGGCGAGCCCGTCCCCCGCCTGCTGCCCGACCTGCCCGGCGGCGAACTGACCGACGGCGTGGTCCGGTTGCGGCCGCTCGGACCGGGCGACGTGCCCTTCCTCGGCGAGTTGCTGGGGCTGCCCGACGTGGTGGCGACCAGCGTGCCGCCGGTGCCGCCGACCGCCGCGAACATCCACCAGCGCTGTTTCCGGGCCGAGGCGCACTGGCTCGCCGGCGACCGGGCCGACCTGGTCATCGAGGACGTGGCCACCGGCGCGCCGGCCGGCGACATCGGCCTGTTCAACGATGAGCCGGTCACCGGTCAGGCGATGATCGGGTACAGCATGCTGCCGGCGTTCCGGGGCCGTGGCCTGGCGACGCGGGCCGCGCAGCTGCTCGCGCTCTGGGTCTTCGCCGAGACGAGCGTGGCCCGGCTGATCGCCGGCGCGGTGCCGGCGAACAAGGGCTCGCAACGGGTGCTCGAGAAGGCCGGTTTCCACCAGGAGGCGTACATGCGCTCGCGTCTGCCCGGCCCGGACGGTGGCCGGGTCGACGACGTGCAGTACGTCCTGCTGGCCGAGGACCTCCTGACCGAAGGCCCTCGGCTTGATGGGTGACTAACCCGTGGTCTCCAGCGACAGGATGCCGTAGTCGTAGCCGCGGCGCCGGTACACGACGCTGGGGCGACCGCTGTCCTTGTCGAGGAAGAGATAGAAGTCGTGGCCGACGAGCTCCATCTGGAAGAGAGCGTCGTCGACGGTCATCGGGTCGGCGGGGTGTTCCTTCTCCCGCACGATGCGCCACGGCTGGTCTTCGTCGTGCTCGGCCAGGGCGGTGGCGACGGATGACGTCTCCTCGGCCGCTTGGGCCAGGCTGAGGTCGGTCGGAAGGCTCGCGGTGGCGGCCGCGACCGAGACGGGCGCGCGGCGCCCGCGGTGGACGCGACGGCGGTCGGCCGAGCGGCGCAACCTGCCGTCGAGTTTGGCGATGGCGCAGTCCAGGGCTGCGTAGAAGTCCTTGGCGCAGGCCTCGGCACGAATGACCGGGCCTCTCGTCATGACGGTGATCTCGACTCGCTGGCAATTGTCCGACTGGCGCGGGTTGCGCTCGTGGAACAACTCGACGTCCGCTCTCATCAGCTTCTGGTCGTAACGCTCGACCTTGCTCAGCTTGTCGGCGACGTGCTCCCGGTAGTGAGCGGGAACCTCTACGTTGCGGCCCTTGACGACAATGTCCACTCGTGACCTCCCCCAACGTTCATGTTTCGCGGGCGCCCTTACGACGGGTGCCGGGGGCGCCAAAACTGCGACGCGGTGGTGCTAGATGTGGCGACGCCGGGATTTCATCACCGGGCGTAACCATTTGCGAGTGAGACGACTCCTTTCCGGTGCGGCGGTTCGCGGAACGCTGCGCCTTGCCGGCGGTCTGGGTAGGCGGAAGCTCATACCCTCGTCACCAAGACGCTAACGTGCCGATGCTCTCCCGTCACCCCTCGTTCGGGATACCAGATGCCGGACGTTCCACCCTTTCGGTGCCTCGCGGCGACAATCCGGTGAAACCGCCGGGCGACGATCTCCGCAATTGGGTCGCGGCCAGGACGGCAGCCCCTGTGACCTGCATCTCCGCCTCCTCGAGCCGACCCGTCACGACGGCCAGCGTGGCCCCGGTCGTGACGATGTCGTCCACTACGACAAGGGTGCCTTTCCGCGGGGTCGCGTGTCGCGGAAACCCGATTCGGGCACGCCGTATTCGCAGCGAACTCTCAGCCGCGGCGCGGCGGTCGGACACGCTCAGTGACGTGGAGTCAGGTCGGGGTAACGCTTCGAGTGGATGGCTGACGTCAGCGTCCCAGCCGGCCGCGCGCAGCCGCCGCACGGCGTGTGCGGCCAGCCGCGTCATGTGGTCGCCGTGCCGTTCCCGGGCCGCGGCGGCGGTCGAGGGCACCGGGACGAGCACCACCGGTCCCCGGCGCGGCGCCAGGCCCGCCACAGCGGTCGCCAGCAGCGCGCCGAGCGGCCGGGCCAGCCGATGCCGGCCCCGCTCCTTGTACGCCAGCAGAGCGCCTCTCAGCGGCCCCGCGTAGGCGCCCACGGCCACGCACGGCGGCATGCCGGGCGGCGGCGGGGTCGGCGCCGTCCGGAACGGCCGCAGCGCCTCCAGCCGGGCCGCGCAGTCGGCGCAGGCGCCCCGGCGCAGCGGCACCCGCTCGGCGGCGCAGCCGGCGCACGGGCTCGGCAGGATCAAATCGGCGAGATCGGCGAGGACGCTCAATTGAGGTAGAGCGGCGCGGTCGGCTTGACCGTGGCCGGCGCGTTGACCGCCGGGCCGGCGAGGCTCGCCTTGGTGATCGGGTTCGGCTGGCTGAACACGTCCCAGGCCTCGCCGCCGGCCACGTACGCCTCCGAGTCGGAGGTCTCGGTGCCGGTGATCGGATTTTCCGGGTACGCCGTCAGGTAGCTCACCGGCTCGGTCCCGATGTCGCCGAGCCGCGTCGCCGAGAGCGCGCCGTCGACCGTCACGTCGATCACCGAGACGCGGTTGTTGTCGGCCCGGACCCCGGCCACCACCAGGTAGGTCTGGCTGCTCCAGGCGACCGCCGTGACCGATCTCAGGTTGGGCGGCAACACCTGCTGGGGCCCGCTCATCACGACGCCGTCGGCGCTGCTGTTGAGGACCGTACGGTAGAGACGCCCGCCGCTGACCAGCGCGACCCGCCGCCCGTCGGGCGCCACCGACAGGGCGGTGACCGGGCCCGGATCGCCCTGCCACTCGACCGGCCGGGCCGCCCCGCCGCCGGGACCGAAGCTGTAGAGCCGCCCGCCCGCGGTGATCAGGCCGACCGCGCCGGCCGCGCCCCTGGTGCCGGTCTGCGCCCACACCGGCTGCCCGAGCGCGCCCTTGAGGCCGCCGACCTCCCTGAGGTCGGCCTGCTGCCCGGCCGGCGCCCCGGCGACCCGCAGCCGCTGGTTGCCGCCCGCGCCGGTGACCACCGCGGCGAAGGTGTGTGTCGGCGTGGCGCTGAAGGCGGCGGTGGTGATGCCCCGGTTGGCCGCCTCCTTGAGAACCGGCACCGGTTCCTCGGCGCGCGGCGTCTCCTTCAGGCGCCGGACCGCGCCGCCGAAGACGACGAAGCGCTCGGGCGCGTCGTCCAGGAAATAGCCGAGGTTGCTCTCTTTGTATTCGCCGTCCTTGAAGCTGACCGGGTCCTGCCGGCCGATCTTGATCTCCAGGGTGCGAGGCACGACCGGGTAGATCGACCACTGCACCTGGCGCCGCAGCCGGTCCATCGCCCCGGCGTCGCTGCCGCCGGGAATGGTCTGCGCGGACAGGTTGATCTGGAGTGTCTCGTTGCTGATGGCCGGGATGTTGCCGTCCACGGCGGTGCCCTGCGGCAGGGCCTGCACGGCGTCGCGGAGCCAGTCGGACGGGCCGGCGGCGAGCCACTGCAGGATCGTCGTGGGCTGCTGCACCGCCGGCACGCTGCGCGGCATGTACCGCAGGTCGGGCACCAGGCTGGTGTTGTCCCGGTTCCAGAAATAGATCGCCCGCCGCAGGTAGAACGAGTTCAGAGCGTCGACGGTCAGCAGCATCACCGGCGGCGCGTCGAGGATCCACAGGCCGGTCTGCCCCTCGATGGAGCCGACCTTGATCTCGTACGTCGACGAGGGGGTGGGCGGGGCCGGCACCAGCTCGCCGTTGCTGGTCAAGTTGCCGACCTGCTGCTCGGTGATGGTGACGACCGAGTCGGTCGGCGAGTAACCGCCGAGGATGGACTCGGCCTCGCGCACCACCCGCACGTCGGTGTTGGTGAAGCCGGCCGCCTCCTCGGGCGCGAGGAAGGCCTTGACCCGGTCCAGCGCGGTCTGCGGGTCGCCGGCGGCGGCCTGCAGGTAGTACTGGACCAGTTCGCGCGGGTTGGTGGCGGCCTCGCGCTTGTACTGCGTCGGGGGCGGGGTCTCGTCGTCGACCGAGACGCCGGACGAGCGGCCGTCGCCGATCACGGTCACCTCGGTGCGGTCCGGTATGCCGCAGCCGCCCGGCACGAACAGGGCCAGCGCCACGACGCCCAGGAGCAGACGGCGCATCAGGACACCTCCTCCGCGGCCTCCAGGACGGGGGCACGGTCACGCGGGATCAACGGCAGCGGGGCCGCCAGCAGCCGGTCGCCCGAGCGCACCGGCAGGGTCAGCCGGAACTGGGCGCCCTCGCCGGGCGAGCCCCACGCCTCGAGCCAGCCGCCGTGCAGCCGGGCGTCCTCGGCGCTGATCGACAGGCCGAGGCCGGTACCGCCGGTCTGCCGGGCCCGCGACGGGTCGGCCCGCCAGAACCGGTTGAAGACCAGCCGCTCCTCGCCCGGCTTGAGCCCGATGCCGTGGTCGCGAACGGTGACCGCGACCGCCGCCTCGTCGGCGGCCAGGGTCACCACCACCGGCCGGCCCTCGCCGTGCTCGACCGCGTTGCCGACCAGGTTGCGCAGCACCCGCTCGACCCGGCGCGGATCGACCTCGGCGATCACCGGCGTCTCCGGCAGGCGCAGCTCGAGGGTGACGCCGACCCGCTCGGCCAGGCCGGTGAGCCGCTCGGCGACCCGCTCGACGATCGGCACCAGGTCGGTGTGCTCGGCGTCCAGGGCGGCGAAGCCGGCGTCGAACCGGCTGATCTCCAGCAGGTCGGTCAGCAGGCTCTCGAAACGGTCGAGCTCGGCCTGCAGCAACTCGGCGCTGCGGGCCACGGCCGGGTCGAACTCGTCGCGCTCGGCGAAGATCAGGTCGGCCGCCATGCGGACCGTGGTGAGCGGGGTGCGCAGCTCGTGCGACACGTCGGAGGTGAACCGGCGCTGCAGGCGGGACAGTTCCTCGAGCCGGACGATCTGGCGCTGGAGGTTGGCCGCCATCTGGTTGAACGAGGCGGCGAGCAGGGCCAGGTCGTCCTCGCCGTCGACTTTCATCCGCTGGTCGAGCAGGCCGGCCGAGAGGCGCTGGGCGGTACGGGCGGCGACCCGCACCGGGGTGACCACCAGCCGGGTCACCAGGCCGGCCACCACGCCGAGCAGCAGGACCAGGGCGAACCCGGTGGCCAGCACCGTCGTCCGGATCTGGTTGGCCGCACTGTCCTCGGTGGTCAGCGGCATCATGTAATACAGCTCGACGTGGCCGAAGCTGGTGCGCACCGGTGCCCCGTACGCCAGATATTTCGTGGTCCGGCCGTTGAGGGTGGCCGTGACGACCTGGCTGGCCTCTTTGCTGTCGTCGGAGACGGTCCGGGCCAGCTCGGGAGTGATCAGCTCCTCGGTGCCCACGTTCGGCAGGGTGGCCGCGCGCAGCTCGGGATACTGCCCGGCGCGCATCGAGACCACCGAGCCCCCCGATTCGGCCGGGTCACCGTCGGCGAGCTGGCTGACGATCAGCTCGAACGTGTTCGGCAGCTTGGGATCGTTCGGCTGCGGGTTGACCGTGAGCTGCTGCTCCGCGTAATCGATCTTGTTGCGCATGGAGACCTTGGCCTCCTCCTGCGCGCGGGTCAGCAGGATCGTGGCGCTGCGGGCGGCGATGAACCAGCCGAACGCGCCGACCAGCACGCTGGAGGCGATCAGGGTCAGGGTGACCACGCGCAGCTGGAGCGAGCGCCGCCACGCCCGGCGGGCCGGTGCGGAGTGGACCTCGAGCCGGCGCGCGGCCACACGCCAGTACCGCCGCACCACGCGAAGGGTGCGGCGGATGGGCATCGGAAGCCAGGCGGGTGCGCGCATTACGCGGGCAAGGGTAGCGCCCTCAGCCGGTACCGGCCTTGTAGCCGACCCCCCGTACGGTCAAGATGATTTCCGGCCGCTCCGGATCGGGCTCGATCTTGGCGCGCAGCCGCTGCACGTGGACGTTGACCAGGCGGGTGTCGGCCGCGTGCCGGTATCCCCAGACCTGCTCGAGCAGCACCTCGCGGGTGAACACCTGGCGCGGCTTGCGGGCCAGGGCCACCAGCAGGTCGAACTCGAGCGGCGTGAGCTTGACCTCCTCGCCGTCGCGGGACACCGTGTGGGCCGGGACGTCGATGGTGATCTGGTTGCCGGGCGGCCCGATGGTCAGCATCTCGGGCGCCGCGTCCTCGCCCCGGCGCAGCCGCGCCCGCATGCGGGCCACCAGCTCCTTGGGCTTGAACGGCTTCACCACGTAGTCGTCGGCGCCCGACTCGAGGCCGAGCACCACGTCGACGGTGTCGCTCTTGGCCGTGAGCATGACGATCGGGATGCCCGACTCGCCGCGGATCGCGCGGGCCACGTCGATGCCGCTCATGCCCGGAAGCATGAGGTCGAGCAGGACGATGTCCGGACGGTTTTCCCGGAAGGCGGCCAGGGCGCGTTCACCGTCGGCGACGAACGAGGGCAGGAATCCCTCGCTGCGCAGGACGATGCCGAGCATCTCGGCCAACGCTGGGTCGTCATCGACGACGAGTACCCGGGCTCTCATGCGGTCCAATATTGCACTGTCCTCCCGAACCCCGCGTACCCCGGGGCCGATCTTGCCGGAATGCACAGGTCAGCTTAGGCCAACCGGCAAGACGGGGCGACCCCCGCGGGGGCCGCCCATACTTCACTCAGGAGCGGGGCCGGTCGAACTCCCCAGCCCTGACACCGGCAATGAAACCGGACCAATCGGTGTCGCCGAAGGCGAGCATCGGGCCCGCCGCGTCCTTCGAGTCGCGGACCAGCACGGTCGATGGAACGGTGGCAACCTCGACGCAGTGCCCGGCGGCTCCGCTTCGAGTGCTCTTACGCCAGGTGAGGTCGGCGTTCTGCATCGTGGGGGTCCCCTTCCAGGAATGATTCGCCTCCATTTCAGCTCACGAAGCGACCACCCGGCGCAGGGCTTCCTCCCTCTCAGCGATAGCCGTTCGGCTCATCTCTGCCGACAGCGCGCGTTCCCGCAGGTCAGAGAGCCCGTCCCGATAGACGTCGACGTCGGGCGGCTTCACCCGGAAGAGACCACCGGTCAGCCCTTCGATGTGCACGATCGGCGAGCGGGAGCCCGGCGCGAACTCCAGAACCATGAACGACTCGGTCATGCCGGCGTGCGCCCCGGCCGAGAACGGAAGCACGAGAAGCTCCACACCGGGCCGCTCGCTCGCCTCGACCAGCCGCGCCAGCTGCCGCCGGAGAACCTCGGGCCCGCCGACCTCGCGATGCAGCACGGCCTCGTCGAGCACGATCCGCAACAGCGGCGGCGGTTCCCGGGTCAGCACGGCCTGCCGGGCCATCCGCAGCGCCAGCCGCCGCTGGATCGTCTCGGTGTCGCCCACATCGGCGCCGACCTCGATCACGGCCCGCGCGTACTCATCGGTCTGCAACAGGCCCGGCACGATCTGCGACTCCCACTCGCTGATCGCCACGGCCTCGGCCTCCAGGGCCACATATTCGTCGTAGGGGTCGGGAACGGACGATCGGTACGGCGTCCACCAGGCCCGCGCGCGCCCCCGGCGGGCCAGTTCGCGCAGCCGGTCACGGTCCTCGACCCGTACACCGTAAAGCGTCAGCAACCGATCGAGATCGTCCTCGCTGATCCCCGTGTGCGCCGTCTCGATCCGCGACAGTTTCGACTCGGACCAGCCGAGCGCGGTCGCCACCGAGGCCGCCCTGCGCTCGCTCCGCAGTCGGCGCAGCTCGGTGCCCAGCTCACGCCGCGCCGTCGAAGTCGCCCTCGCCACGCAGTCACCATAACGGCACATCGGTCGCTGTCTGCAACTTGCATCCCACGCTATGTACTTGCATGCAGGTCAGAGGCCGTGAAGTAATAAGAGGACGAACGACGGGACCGGCAGTGGCGGCAAACGCGGCCGGACCCGAAGAGATCGAGCCCCGTCCGGCGGGCGGACGGGGCTCGACTTCGTCAATCAACCGATGCGGTACGGAATCGCCCAGGTCCCCGACCGCAGACACCGACCACCGCCCCCACGCGCCGCGAGGCCCGTCGTGGCCGGCCTCCGCGGCGCGACTCAAGCTCCTTGCCACGTCGAGCCGCCGCCGGCGCCACAAACGAGGGCTCCCGCCAGACCGGATCGGCAGCGCCGGCAGTCGCGGGGATCCGCGCCGGTCCGGACATAGCGAACGGGACGGCAGGCCTAGACCCGCCGCCCCGTTCATCCCCCCGGTTTGGTACCGCGCGCGTCCGTGGGACCCCCCGATCACCAATGACGCTGCGTGTTTATAGATTCACACTCCGCACATGCCCGTGTCAAGCAAATCCGGAAATTTCCTATTTTGGATGCTGCTGGGAGTGACACACGGTGCCGCACGGGAGCAGGTCCGAAGCTTTGTCGAGCCACGGTCCGGCTGCGCCCGGACGGTGTCGAGCTACCGCCGGGCGGCGGCGAGCTACAAGGAAGACCTGCGTGCCGGCCGAGGGGAACGAGACGGTCAGGCGGGGACGGCGGCCACGAAGACCTGGCCGGTGCCGGCGACCTTGATGTTCCCGGCGTCGGACGGGGCGAACGCCGCCGTTCCCGGAGTCAGCTCGACCGGGGTGCCGTCGACGCTCTCGCCGACGAAGACGTCGCCGGCCGTGGCCAGGATGATGCGCGGGCCGCCGACCGGAACCTCGGTCGGCGGGCGCGTGCCGTCCAGCGTGACGCGGTAGAGGACGAAGTCCGCGACCGGGACCGGCCACGTGTCCACGCCGGGCGCCACCGTATGTGCCCGCAGGATCGGGTCGTCCAGGACCTCGAAGCGCAGCACGTTCAGCAGTTCGGCCACGTCGACCCGCTTCGGGGTCAGGCCGCCGCGCAGAACGTTGTCGCTGGCCGCCATCAGCTCGACACCGGCGCCGCGCAGGTACGCGTGCAGGTTGCCGGCCGGCATCCAGATGGCTTCGCCGGGCTCGAGGCGTACGTGGTTGAGCAGAAGCGCGACCAGCACGCCCGGGTCTCCCGGGTAGTGGCCGGCCAGCGACGTGGCCAGGGCGAACGACGCCGCCTGGGTGTGGTCGGGCCCGGCCGCGCCGGCCGCCGCCACGACCGCCTCGATCAGCGCCGGGCGGTCGCCGGCGGGCCAGCTCAGCAGGGTCTCGACGGCGGAGCGCAGGTCTCCCCCGCGCAGCGCGGTCACCACCGGGTTCAGCGCCGGCACGGCGAACGCCTCGATGGCGTCGGCCGCCTTCGCCGGGTCGCGGAAGCCGCACAGGGCCTCGAACGGCGTGACGGCGACCAGCATCTCCGGCTTGTGGTTGGCGTCGGTGTAGTTCTTCGGGAGGGTGGGGTCGGCTTCCTGCTTGGCGTACGCCTGTTTCGCGTACTCCACATCGGGGTGAGCCTGCAGGGAGAGCGGGCTTTCCGCGGCCAGCACCTTCAGCAGGAACGGCAGCCGGGGCCCGAACGCCGCCTCGACCGGCTCGCCGAGCTGGGCCTTCGGGTCGGCGGCGATGAGCGCGTCCAGGGTGACCGGGCCGTCCGGGCCGGTGACCGTGGACGGGTCGCCGGGGTGGGCGCCGAGCCAGAGCTCGGCCTCGGGCCCCTCGGTGGGCGCGGGCCGGCCCTGAAGCTCGGCGATGACGGTGCGGGATCCCCAGGCGTACGGCCGGACGACCCCGGTCAACGGAAAGACGCTCATAGGGGGCAAATTACAGCATGATCATGCTGGGGTAGACGCCGTGGCGGGGCGGTAGATGTCCGGCTCGATGTAGATGACCCGGGCGATCGGCACCGCCTCGCGGATGCGCGTCTCGGTCTCGTCGATGTGGCGGGCCACCTCGTCGGCGCGCTCCGAGCTCGGCACGGCGATCTTCACCGCGACCAGCAGCTCCTCGGGGCCGAGGTGCAGCGTCTTCATGTGGATGATCCGCTCGACGCCCTCGCCGGCCAGCACCGCCTGCTCGATCTTGCGGACCGCCTCGGGGTTGGCGCCCTCGCCCAGCAGCAGGCTCTTCGTCTCGATGGCCAGCACCACCGCGATGACCACCAGCAGGGCGCCGATCAGCAGCGTGCCGATCCCGTCCCACGTACCGTCGCCGGTGATCAGGGTGAGCACCACGCCGAACAGCGCGAAGACCAGGCCGAGCAGGGCGCCGGAGTCCTCGAGCAGCACCACCGGCAGCTCGGGGGCCTTGGCCCGGCGCACGAAGTTGACCCAGGACGTCTTGCCCCGGGTGTGGTTCGACTCCTTGATCGCCGTGTAGAACGAGTACGACTCCAGGCCGATCGCCACCACCAGGACCGTGATCGGCACCCACTGCCAGGACTCGATCGGCTCCGGGTGCGAGATCTTGTGGTAGCCCTCGTACAGCGCGAACAGGCCGCCGACGCTGAAGAGCACGATCGACACGATGAACGCGTAGATGTAGCGCTCCCGGCCGAAGCCGAACGGGTGCTCGGGAGTGGCCTGCCGCTTCGACCGCTTGCCGCCGATCAGCAGCAGCAGCTGGTTGCCCGAGTCGGCAACCGAGTGGATCGACTCCGCGAGCATCGACGAGGAGCTGGTGAGCAGCCACGCCACGAACTTCGTGACCGCGATGCCCAGGTTGGCGGTCAACGCCGCCAGAATTGCTTTGGTGCCACCCTCTGCACTCACTGAATAGCCTCGGGCATCGGGTTCGACAACTCCTTCATCTCGCTGATCGCCGGCACGGCCATCGGGTCGAGACCGTGCGCCAGAGCAAGATACAGCGACGCGAAGTCGGGCACCGAGGTGAGCGAGGCGAGCCGCTCCAGGGTCGAGCCGCCCTCGGCGGTCAGCACATCGCAGCGCACGCCGCGGCGCTCAGCCAGGGTCTGCACCGCGTCGGCCCGGCGCTCCTCGACCGCCACCGGCTCGTCCGCGTCGTCCTCGGGGTTGAGGCCGCCGTCGCGGAAGACGACCAGGCGCAGGCGGGTCGCGTCCGCCGTGTCCTCGGCCTCGTCCGGGTCGGCGAAGATGTCGCGCGACGACTCGGCCAGGCCGCCGAACACGCCGTCGAGCAGGCCCACCCGGCCCCGGCCGGCCTCGCCCAGGGCGCCGGCCATCACCGGGTAGCGGGCGTTGGCGGCCAGGGTGTCGGCGAACCGGCGGGCGGCCACGGTGGCCAGCGGCGACGAGCCCCAGACGATCGGGATCGAGCCGGCCAGGCCGAGCGCGAGCTCCTTGGCCGGGTTGACGAACGAGTCGGCGCCGGGGCGGCAGCGTTCGGCGTCGGCGTCGAGCCGGGTCGCGGTCTCGGCCAGGTCGGCCTCGGTCACCTTGACCAGGCCGATGGCCCGGGCGGCGAGCAGCACCGGCACGGTCAGGCCCCACAGGCTGGCCCGGGCCGGTGCGCGGCGCGGCACCGGGATGAACGGCGCGCGGGCGCGCGCGGCCACCGCCTCGAGCTCGGAGTCGGGGTTGCCGATGGCGACCAGGCGGGCGCCCCGGCGGGCGGCCGCGTCGGCCGCGGCCAGCGCCTCGGGGCTGCGGCCGGAGGCGGAGACGGCGATGACCACGTCGGCCGCGCCGACCCAGCCGGGCACGCCGGCGCTGCGGTGGCCGATGATCGGCACCGGGCAGCGGGGGCCGGCCACCGTGGCCAGAATGTTGCCGGTGAGCCCGGCCGTGCCGATGCCGGCGACGACGACCGCGCGGGGGCGGCCCTCGTCGATCAGCACGGTCAGGTCGGTCTCGGCGGCCAGCGCGGCCGACTCGCGCACCTGCGCGCCGGCCGACGCCGTGGCCCGCAGCATGCCGCCCGGGTCGTTGGCGAGCATCGCCTTTTCGTCGTCGAGCAGTCTCTCGTCGGCGTGCCGGTGCCCGTGGACCCCGGCCGCGCCCTCCAGCGGGCCCGCCATCAGGAGGCACCGCCCTGCGGCTCGCGAGCCTCGTCGAGCAGGAGGACCGGGATGTCGTCCCGGACCTCGAAGACGCGCCCGCACTCGGTGCATGTGAGGGTCTGCGCACCAGCGTCGTACGTCAACGGCGCGTGATGCGTGTCCGGGCAGGCCAGGATGTCCAGCAACTGCGGATCGAGGGCCACCGAACGGCTCCTTTTGTCGCGGAGGGCTGTCGAACCTCCAGATCCTATCCGCGAACGACGGCGAGCACTTCGTCGCGCAGGGATGCCATGCGGTCGGGCTTGGCGGCCTCGACGTTCAGGCGCAGCAGCGGCTCCGTGTTGGACGCTCGCAGGTTGAACCAGGCGCCGTCGGGCAGGGTGACGGTGAGGCCGTCGAGCGTGTCGAACTGGGCGCCGGCGAAGGCCTCGCGTACCGCCTTGATCCGGGCCTGGGCGTCGTCGACCGTGGAGTTGATCTCACCGGAGGCCGAGTAGCGCTCGAACTCGGCGGCGAACTCGGACAGCGGGCGGCTCTGGCCGCCGAGCGCGGCCAGGACGTGCATCGCGGCCAGCATGCCGGTGTCGGCGAACCAGAAGTCGCGGAAGTAGTAGTGGGCCGAGTGCTCGCCGCCGAAGATCGCGTTGGTGCGGGCCATCTCGGCCTTGATGAACGAGTGGCCGACCCGGCTGCGGACCGGCTTGCCGCCGTTCTCCGTGATGATCTCGGGCACCGCGGCCGAGGTGATCAGGTTGTAGATGACCGTGCTGCCCGGGAACTTGGCCAGCTCCCGCTTGGCGACCAGCGCGGTGATCGCCGACGGCGAGACCGGGTCGCCCTTCTCGTCGATGATGAAGCAGCGGTCGGCGTCGCCGTCGAAGGCCACCCCGATGTCGGCGCCCTGCTCGCGGATGGCCCGCTGGAGGTCGACCAGGTTGGCCGGGTCGAGCGGGTTGGCCTCGTGGTTGGGGAACGAGCCGTCGAGTTCGAAGTAGAGCGGGACGATCTCGAGCGGCAGCGCGGGCAGCACCTGGTCGCCCAGGACGGCCGGCACCGTGTAGCCGCCCATGCCGTTGCCGGCGTCCACGATCACCTTGAGCGGCCGGATGCCGGACAGGTCGACCAGCGAGCGCAGGTGGGCCGCGTAGTCGGCCAGCAGGTCGCGGTTCTCCACCTCGGACGGGCCGTCCGCCTCGGCGTTCAGGTCGTCGAGCAGTTGTTCGGCGCGGCGGCGGACGACGGCCAGGCCGCTGTCCTGCCCGACCGGCCGGGCGCCGGCCCGGCACATCTTGATGCCGTTGTACTTCGCCGGGTTGTGGCTGGCGGTGAACATGGCGCCGGGCAGGCCGAGCGAGCCGGACGCGTAGTAGAGCTCGTCGGTCGAGGCCAGCCCGACGTTGATCACGGCGGCGCCGCTGGCGTTGGCGCCGCGGGCGAAGGCGGCGACCAGGCCGGGGCCGGACTCACGCATGTCGTGCGCGACGACGATCTGGTCGGCGTCGTCGCCGGACTCGCGGAGCATCTCGATGAAGGCCGTGCCGATGGCCCGGGCCGTTCGCTCGTCGAACTGATCGGGGACGGTGCCGCGAACGTCGTACGCCTTGATGATGCCGGACAGATCGGACACTGCTCCCCCTGCTCCTTTGATGACCCGCCGAGAGTAGCCGAGCCGGATGTCCGAAAAGCCAGAACCACGCGGCGCCACCGTTACGAGTGGAGCTTGTCGTCCGGCGTGATGCGGGTCACGATGATGGTGTCCCTGGAGGTGCCCCGTGGCCAACCCCTGGCTTGCCCTCGACACCGGCACCGACCCCGCCGAGCGCATCCGGCAGGTCGGGCGCGCCCACGAGCGATTCGTGGGCGGGGAAAAGACGGCGAACGGGATCCGGCCGGTGGTGGCCGAGTCGTGGCGCCGGTCGGCCGTGGCCCTGCCGAGCGCGGACAGCACGGCGCCGATCGAGCTCGGCGACCGCGAGCTGGAGGCCTACCGGGCGGCCCACCCCCTGACCCGGGTCATGCCGATCTTCCGCGACCTGCTGGGCGGCCTGGCCGAGGACGGCGAACATCTGATGGCGGTCTGCGACGCGTACGGCCGGCTCCTCTGGGTCGAGGGCACCGCCAGCATGCTGCGCGGCGCCGAGCGGATGAACTTCGTGCCGGGCGCCCGCTGGGACGAGGCGCACGCCGGCACGAACGCGCCGGGCACCGCCCTGGCCGTCGACCACCCGCTGCAGATCTTCGCGACCGAGCACTTCAGCCGGCCGGTCCAGCGCTGGACCTGCGCGGCCGCCCCGATCCACGATCCGGCGACCGGTGGGCTGCTGGGCGCGATCGACGTGACCGGCGGCGACCATCTGGCCAACCCGCACAGCCTGGCCCTGGTGCGGGCGACGGCGCTGGCCGCCGAGGCCTACCTGCGAGGTCATTCCACGGCCAAGGCGACGGCCGGTACGGTCACCGCGCTGGGCCGCAACGAGGCGCTGCTCAGCTTCGGCGGGCGCCGGTGGCGGCTCGGCCGCCGGCATTCCGAGCTGCTCGTGCTGCTGCTGGCCCGCCCCGAGGGCAGCACCGGCGAGGAACTGGGCTTCGAGCTCTACGGCGACGAGATCAACCCGGTCACCGTACGGGCCGAGCTGTCCCGCCTGCGCCGCACGCTCGGCCCCGAACTGATGGAGTCGCGCCCCTACCGCCTGCGCGCCGAGCTGACGGCCGACTTCCGCAGCGTGCTGGGCCTCCTGCGAGCCAGGAACGTCGAGGAGGCGTTGCGTCAGTACGCGGGTCCGCTGCTCCCCGGCTCGGAGGCGCCCGGCGTGGTGCGCCTCCGCCGGCTCGTCGACGGCCAGCTGCGATCGGCCGTGCTGAACAGTGGCGACGCCGAACTGCTGCGGGCCTGGCTCAACTCGGCGTGGGGATCCGACGATCTGGCCGTCTGGGAGGCGTACGCCAAGGTCTCGCCCTTGAACCCCCTGGCCACCGCCCGCATCCGCGAGCTGACAGCCGAGTACGGACTGCGCCCGCCGGTGACGGGGGCTCCGAAAATGTCGAGGCGAAGCTGAGGGCATTTTCGGCGCCCCCGTCACCGGCCCCTCGGGGCGCGGTCCCCGCGAGCCGGAGGCGACGCCGGCGAGCACAGCTTGCAACGTCTTTGCAACGTCGGCGTAACTAGGTTCGCCCGTACCCCAGCAGGTACGGAGGCAGTCCATGACCGTGTACGCCGCGCCCAACACCGACGGCGCCATCGTCGACTACGAGTCCCGGTACGACCACTTCATCGGCGGCGAATACGTCCCGCCGGCCAAGGGCCAATACTTCACCAACCCGTCGCCGGTCACCGGCCAGGACTTCTGCGAGATCGCCCGGGGCACCGCCGAGGACGTCGAGAGGGCGCTCGACGCCGCGCACGGCGCCGCCGACGCGTGGGGCCGCACCTCGGCCGCCGAACGGGCCAACATCCTCAACAAGATCGCCGACCGGATGGAGGCGAACCTCGAGAAGCTCGCCGTGGCCGAGGCGTGGGAGAACGGCAAGCCGGTCCGCGAGACCCTGGCCGCCGACATCCCGCTGGCGATCGACCACTTCCGCTACTTCGCCGGCGCCATCCGGGCCCAGGAGGGCACCGCGGGCGAGATCGACGACGACACCGTGGCCTACCACTTCCACGAGCCGCTGGGCGTGGTCGCCCAGATCATCCCGTGGAACTTCCCGATCCTGATGGCGGTCTGGAAGCTCGCCCCGGCCCTGGCCGCCGGCAACGCGGTCGTGCTCAAGCCGGCCGAGCAGACCCCCGCCTCCATCCACTACTGGATGTCGCTGATCGCCGACCTGCTCCCGCCGGGCGTGGTCAACATCGTCAACGGGTTCGGCGTCGAGGCCGGCAAGCCGCTCGCCTCGTCCAACCGGGTCGCCAAGGTCGCGTTCACCGGCGAGACCACCACGGGCCGGCTGATCATGCAGTACGCCTCGGAGAACCTGATCCCGGTCACCCTCGAGCTGGGCGGAAAGAGCCCGAACATCTTCTTCGAGGACGTCAGCCGCCTCGACGACGACTTCTACGACAAGTCGCTCGAGGGCTTCTCGATGTTCGCGCTCAACCAGGGCGAGGTCTGCACCTGCCCGTCGCGGGCGCTCATCCAGCAGAGCATCTACCCCGACTTCCTGGCCGCCGGCGTGAAGCGGGTCGAGAACCTCAAGCAGGGCAACCCGCTCGACACCGACACCCAGGTCGGCGCGCAGGCCTCCAACGACCAGCTCGAGAAGATCCTGTCGTACCTGGACATCGGCCGTCAGGAGGGCGCCAAGGCGCTGACCGGCGGGGCACGGGCCGACCTGGGCGGCAACCTGTCCGGCGGCTACTACGTCCAGCCCACGATCTTCGAGGGCAACAACGCCATGCGGATCTTCCAGGAGGAGATCTTCGGGCCGGTCGTCTCGGTGACGTCGTTCGCCGACTACGCCGACGCCATCAAGATCGCCAACGACACGCTGTACGGCCTGGGCGCCGGCGTGTGGACCCGCGACATCAACCTCGCCTACCGGGCCGGGCGGGCGATCAAGGCCGGTCGGGTGTGGACCAACGCGTACCACCTCTACCCGGCGCACGCCGCGTTCGGTGGCTACAAGCAGTCCGGCATCGGCCGCGAGAACCACAAGATGATGCTGGACCACTACCAGCAGACGAAGAACCTTCTGGTCTCGTACAGCCCGAAGGCCATGGGCTTCTTCTAAGCCATGCCGGCCACCCGAGTAGACGTGACCCCCGCGGCCGCCGACATGATGCGGCGGCTGCGGGGACAGCACGGCCCGTTGATGTTCCACCAGTCCGGCGGGTGCTGCGACGGCAGCTCACCCATGTGCTACCTCGAAGGCGAGTTCCGCACCGGCCAGTCCGACGTTCTGCTCGAATCACTGAAGATCGAGGGCGTCGACGAGCCGATCACGTTCTGGATGTCGTCCTCGCAGTTCGAGCTCTGGAAGCACACCCATCTGACGGTGGACGTGGTCCCCGGGCGCGGTTCCGGCTTCTCGCTGGAGGCGCCCGAGGGCGTACGGTTCCTGATCCGTTCCCGCCTGCTCACCTCGGAGGAACTGGCCGAACTCTCGTCGTGATCACCCCAGCTCGGGGCCGGGCCGTCCGTGCGGTCCGGCCCCGTCCTTGATCCCCGGGCCTTGCCGGCACGTACTTCACTGTGTCGTTTGGGCCGGATCACAGAGGACGAGTGTGCCGAACTTCCGTAACCGGGCGTATGCCAGCCTCCGAGACATGCGAAAAACCTTCAGCCGCCTAGCTCCTGTACGCGCCGTGGCCGGCCGGGTCCTCGCTGTCATCGGCCACGTCCTTGCCCGCGCGGACAAATGGCTTATATCGCTGTTATTCGGGGCTGATCGACCTACTGCCGCGTCATCAGATCGTGCCGAAAGCGCCGTAGATGTAGCGGATCGCCCCTCGAACCCGGCACCGTCGGAGGACGCCAGGTTCGGGGAGGTTGTGATGCGGATGTCGCGCGCCAGGAAGGCCGTGCTGCTCGGTGTGGTGGTGATCGCGGTGGGCCTGACGGGCCGGGCCGCCGCCCAGTCCACACCCGAGGAGCCGGTCGCGGCGCCCGCGGCGTCCCCCTCGGTCCCGGCCGTCAGCCCCAAGCCCAAGCCGCCGCCCAAGGCCCCGGTGCCGCACAAACCACCGAAGGGCATACCCACCGGCAAGAGCGTTTCGTACGCCGGGGGCCCGGCCGGCAGCCGCACGATGACCGGGTCCAAGGGGATCGCGCTGACCTTCGACGACGGCCCCGACCCGGCGACCACGCCGCAGCTGCTGAAGATGCTCAAGCAGCAGCACGTCAAGGCCACCTTCTGCCTGGTCGGCCAGAACGCGGCCAAATTCCCGAACCTGGTACGCCAGATCGCCGCCGACGGTCACACCCTCTGCAACCACACCTGGGACCACAGCCTGAAGATCGGCAAGGACCCCGAGGCCAAGATTCGCAGCGACCTGGCCCGCACCAACAACGCCATCCTGCGAGCGGTGCCGACCGCGAAGGTCAAATACTTCCGCGCCCCGGGCGGCAACTTCACGCCCCGGCTGGTGTCGGTGGCCAACAAGCTGCACATGTCGTCGATCTACTGGAAGCTCGACCCGCGCGACTGGGACCACAAGAAGGGCGAGTCGTCGTCGGCCCACCGGGCCCGCGTCATCTCCTCGATCAGGAAGCACGCCCACCCCGGGTCGATCATCCTGTCCCACGACTACGCGCAGCCGGACACCATCGCCGCGTACCGCACTCTCCTGCCGTACCTCCGCAAGCGTTATCAGCTGATCGCCCTGCCCTGATACCGGGCTGGGCGGTCAGTGACTGGACGGTCAGTGACTGCGCGGTCAGTGACTGGGCGGGATGACGCGCAGGTGGCCCCGGCGGCCGGTCTGGTGGCCGGGGGTGTCCTGCTCGTCGGTGCGCGGGGGTGGCGCGGCCGGGCGGGCCGCCTCGCGGACGGCGTCGGCCAGGGCGACCAGGTCGTCGGTGGTGGGAGGCGGCGGGGCGAAATCGCCGTCGTGGCGGACCAGATCCCAGCCTCGGGGGGCGGTGAGGCTGCGGGCGTGCGGCTCGCACAGGTCGTACGTGTGTGGCTCGGCGAACGCCGCCAGGGGGCCCACTACGGCGGTCGAATCGCTGTAGACGTAGGTCAGCGTGGCGACCGCCTGTCGGGGACAGCCGTTCCGGGAGCAGCGCCGTGGTGACCTCACGGCGGCACGTTATCGCCCCGACGGGCCGCAGGGGCGCGGAAGGGCCGCGACACGCCGACTCACGATGCATCACGATTCGGCGATGCCGGGCAGACACGCCGCCCCCGATGGGGCGAATTCGGGCACGACACGCTTGTGACGCGGCCTGGGGGCCTGTCACCCCGCCGGAGGACTAGAGTTGTCCGGTGACCACCAGCCCCGAACGCAGCCGCAGCGAACCGGCGCGCTCGCCCCGCCGAGCCGGCCCGGGCCATCCCGCCCGGCGGGACAGGCATGGGCGCGGCCTGCGGGGGCGCCTGGTGCCGGCGACCGTCCCGCTGGCCCGTACCAAGGCCGAGATCTTCGACGATCTCGTGCTCGACACCGTCGAGGGCCTTGAGCGGCGTTATGCGAAAGAGCTCGCGGGCGTCGAGTTCGCCGTCGAGGACGTGCCGCCCGAGCTGAACGTCTACGACTCCGACGTGCTCGAGGACGGCGAGGTGCCACTGGCCCGCCTGCTTCCCGGCCGCCCCGGCCGGCAGGAGCTCCCCCCACGGATCGTGCTCTACCGGCGGCCGCTGGAATTCCGGGCGATGGACCGTGAGGACCTCGCCGACCTCGTCCACGATGTGATCATCGAGCAGGTAGCCAACCTGCTCGGAGTGGACCCTGACGAGCTCTCTTAGGCAACCCGTCGCTTGAGCTTGCGGCGTTCCCGCTCGGACAGTCCACCCCAGATGCCGAAGCGTTCGTCATGACCCAGCGCGTATTCCAGGCACTCGGCCTTGACCTCGCAGCGGCCGCAGATCCTCTTTGCCTCCCGGGTGGACCCACCCTTCTCCGGGAAGAAGGCCTCCGGGTCGGTCTGCGAACACAGCGCCCGTTCCTGCCACTCGGGCGCGTCCCCGAGCAGGTCGACCCCTTCAACCTGCGCTTCCATCGGCGTGCCTCCCAATTTCCGCACCGGCAGCGATGCCGGCGCTGACCCCCCACGCACGCAGCGTGTTTTTTGTGAGCCGCCTACGCATTTGCGGCGTCGCAGCCCACAACCCCACCGAAATTACACGCGTGTAAGACGTGCGTCGTCAAGCCGAACCTGATAAATAGGCCCGTTTCCCCGGCGCGCCTTCGGCGCGTCGTGGTCCCGTTCCTGCCCTATCTCTCCGAAGCCCCGGTTGGTAACGCGCCCTCGGCCACACGAGTCCAATTTAACCCGATTTGTGACCTATCGTCGACCGTAGGTCGTCGTCCGCTCCACCGCAGGCCGTCCGGCCGTCGCGGCCAGTTCCTTCAATTCGGCGACCGTACGCGCCGAACCGTGCTCAGAACCCGCCATTCGGGAGATCGTTTCCTCCATCAGGGTGCCACCGAGATCGTTGCAACCGCCGTTGAGCATTTCTCGCGTTCCGTCGTCGCCGAGTTTCACCCACGAGCATTGGATGTTGTCGATCCGGCCGTGCAGCAGAATACGGGCCATCGCGTGCACGACCCGGTTCTCCCGCCAGGTGGGACCCGCTTTTGCGATACCGGCCAGATAGATCGGCGCGTTGGTGTGGATGAACGGCAACGCCACGAACTCGGTGAACCCGCCTGTCACATCCTGGATGCCGGCCAGCACCCGGAAATGGCCCAGCCACTGCCGGGGGTGATCGACATGGCCGTACATCATGGTCGAACTCGACCTGACGCCCACCTGGTGCGCGGTGGTCACGACGTCGACCCAGGCGCTCGCCGGCAGCTTGCCCTTGGTCAGCACCCAGCGCACGTCGTCGTCCAGGATCTCGGCGGCCGTGCCGGGGATGGTGCCGAGGCCGGCGTCGCGCAGGTCGGTCAGCCACTCGCGCACGGAGACCCCGGCCTTGGCGGCGGCGGTGACGATCTCCATCGGTGAGTACGCGTGAACGTGCATCCCGGGAACCCGCTGCTTGACCGCGCGGACCAGGTCGGCGTACGCGGTCACGGGCATCTTCGGATCGATGCCACCCTGCATGCAGACCTCGGACGCGCCGTCCTGCCAGGCCTGCTCGGCCCGGTCGGCGACCTGGTCGACCGAGAGGCGGTAGGCGTCGGCGTCCTTCTCCCGCTGGGCGAAGGCGCAGAACCGGCAGCCCACGTAGCAGACGTTCGTGAAGTTGATGTTCCGGTTCACCACGTACGTGATGTCGTCGCCGTTGACGTGCTTGCGCAGGTCGTCGGCGATGCGGGCCAGCTCGTCGAGGGCCGGGCCGTCGGCGTTGAACAGCGCCATCGCCTCGTCCTCGTGCTCCTTCTCGAGAAGCGCGGCCGGGTTTTCCGAGGCGAGCTTGAGGCCCTTGATCACGTCGCTGTCGAGCGTGGTGCGGGTGTCGGTGGTGACGTGGGCCGCCACCTCGTTCCAGTCGCCGTAGACGTCGTCGAAGTCGGAGCGGCGATCGCTCGTACGCCCATCGGTGTCGATCGTGGCGAAAAGATCGGTGCGCCCTTCGCCGTACGCGTCGTCGGGCTCCTGCCATGGAAGTCCCTCGGGGCTTTTGTCCAGAGCGAGCCCATCCCTGTCCGCCAGCGCGGCCACATGGGCCGCCAGCCGCGGGTCGAGCCAGCCCTCGGCGCCCCGGCGGACGTACTCCGGGTAGATCGTCAAGCGCTCTCGGAGCACAAATCCGGCGTCGGCCGATTTTTCGCGAAGAAGCTCGATCTGCGGCCAGGGGCGCTCAGGATTGACATGGTCGGGGGTGACCGGGGAGACGCCGCCCCAGTCGTCGATGCCGGCCCGCAGCAGCAGCGAGAACTCGCTGTCGATCAGGTTGGGCGGCGCCTGCACCCGGGCCCGCGGGCCCATGATGATCCGGCCCACCGCCACCGTCGCCGCCAGCTCCCGCAGCTCGGCGTCGGGCATCCCGCGCATCGCCGTGTCCGGCTTGGCGCGGAAGTTCTGGATGATGATCTCTTGGATGTGGCCGTACTCGCGGGCCGCCCGGCGCATCGCGAAGATGGCGTCCACCCGCTCGGCCCGGGTCTCGCCGATGCCGATCAGGATGCCGGTGGTGAACGGCACGCCGACCCGGCCGGCGTCGTCGAGCACCCGCAGGCGCACGGCCGGCTCCTTGTCGGGCGAGCCGTAGTGCGGGCCGCCCTTCTCCGACCAGAGGCGGGTCGCCGTGGTCTCGAGCATCATGCCCATGCTGGGCGCCACCGGCTTGAGGCGCTGCAACTCGGCCCAGCTCATCACGCCGGGGTTGAGGTGGGGCAGCAGCCCGGTCTCCTCCAGCACGGCGATCGCCACCGACCGCACGTAGTCGAGCGTCGAGTCGTACCCGCGCTCGTCGAGCCACTGCCGGGCCGCCGGCCAGCGCTCCTCGGGGCGGTCGCCCAGCGTGAACAGCGCTTCCTTGCAGCCCTGGGCGGCGCCCTCGCGGGCGATCGCCAGGACCTCGTCACGCTCCAGGAAAGCGGCCGGCAACCGGTGCGGCACCGTGGCGAAGGTGCAGTAGTGGCACCGGTCGCGGCAGAGCCGGGTCAACGGAATGAAGACCTTGCGGGAGTACGTGACGACGCCCGGCCGCCCGGCCTCGCGCAGGCCCGCGTCGCGGATGCCGCCGGCGAGAGCCAGCAGCTCGTCGAACTGCTCACCGGTCGCGGCCAGCAAGGCGGCCGCCTCCTCGGCATCGACGGCCTTGCCGTCGGCGGCCCGGCGCAGCGCGCGTTTGATCTGCGCCTCGGTCGGCACCGGCTCGGTGGGCGTGATGCTGATATTGGCTACTGCCGCGTTGACCTCGACCACCAGAGCAGCCTAGGCCGGAATTCTTTCGGCTGCCCCAGCGGTGCCCGGGCGCGCGCAGTGGGATAGGACACGACGCCCGGGCGGAACGGTCCTTACCGGCGGGGCGGGTCCTGGTCGGCCGGCCCGAACCCGGGACGGTCATCGGGGATCTTCTCGGTGCGATCCTCCCCGGCCGGGGCCGGCCCGGCCGGGGCCGGCCCGGACGTGGGCGGCACCACCTGGGTCGGCTCGGCGAAGGAGGCGGGCGGGGCGGACGTGGGCGAGCCCGGCGTGGACGGCGCGGGCGGCGTGGACGGCGCGGACGGCGTGGGCGGCGCGGACGGCGTGGGCGGCACCACCTGGGTCGGCTCAGCGAAGGGGCTGGGCGCGGCGGGCGGCGCTGACGCGGGCGGGGCCGGCGGGAAGCCGGGTGCGGGCGCGCCCGAGGCCGGGATCGGGACGGCCGGCTGGTTCCAGGCGGGCGGCTGCGGCTGGCCGTACACCGGCTGGCCGTAAGGAGCGGCGCCCGGCGGGGGCGGGTAACCGCCCGGCGCGGGCGCGCCCGGGTACTGCCCGCCCGGGTGCGGCGGGTAGCCCGGCTGCCCCGGGGGCGGGCCGTAACCGGGCTGGCCGGGGAACGTGCCCGGCTGGTTGTACTGCGGGTTTCCGTACACACCGGGCTGGGGCTTGGGCTTTGCCGCCTGGAACAGTCCCTGCCAGACGCGGAACACCGCGTAGGCCGCGACGCCGAAGACGCCGAGCCAGGCCAGGCGGACCAGCAGTTCCTCGAACGCGGCCCGGGCGCCGCTGTTGCTCGCCACGTTGATCAGGCCGATCAGGAAGCCGAAGAGCACCCCGAACACGGCCATCACCGCGTACTCCACCAGGGCGGCCACGACGACCAGCCGGGCCTTGGGGTGACGCGGTTTCACCAGCAGCGCCAGCAGCACGGCGGCGAGCGGGAAGAAGATCGTCGTCAGGTTGACGAAGTCGCCGAAGCTGCCCTGTGTACGCAGGCCGAACCCGAGGCCGCTGTCCGGGATCAGCCGGACGACCGCTACGAAGAGCAACAGCGCGGGCACGCCCACGAGCGCGTACACCGCGATGTCGCGCAGCGGGCGCAGGAACTCGAGGGCGGACTTGCCGTCCGTAGGGGGCTGCGGTGGGCTGGTCACGGGTACTCCCTGAACGTGGGGATGGTCGGGTCCGCTCAGCGTAGTCCGGGGCCGCACGGTGCACCGATACGCCGTGCGCGAGGATGGTGGCATGCGGATCGTGGTCCTTTCCGGCGGCATCGGCGGCGCCAAATTCCTCGTCGGTGCGCGCGCGCACGCCAAGGCGATCGGCGCGGAGGTCACCGCGGTCGTCAACGTCGGCGACGACGTACGCATGCACGGCCTGCAGATCTGCCCCGACCTGGACAGCGTGATGTACACGCTCGGTGGCGCCCACGACCGCGAGCGCGGCTGGGGCCGGGTCGGCGAGACGTGGGTGGTCAAGGAGGAGCTGGCCGCCTACGGCGCCGAGCCGTCGTGGTTCGGCCTGGGCGACAAGGACACGGCCACTCATCTCGTACGGACCCAGATGCTCACCGCCGGCTACCCGCTCTCGCAGGTCACGGCCGCCCTGTGCACCCGCTGGCAGCCCGGCGTGACGATCCTGCCCGCCACCGACGACCGGCTCGAGACCCATGTCGTGGCCGACGTCGAGGGCGAGCGCAAGGCGATCCACTTCCAGGAGTGGTGGGTGCGCTACCGCGGCGACGTGCCGACCCACCGGTTCGTCTTCGTCGGTGCGGAGGCGGCCAAGCCCGCCCCGGGCGTGCTCGACGCGCTGGCCTCGGCCGACGTGGTGCTGATCGCCCCGAGCAACCCGGTGGTCAGCATCGCGCCCATTCTGGCCGTCGGCGGCCTGCGCGAGGCGCTGGCCGGCGGCGGCGCGCCGGTGGTCGGCGTCTCCCCGATCATCGGTGACTCGCCGCTGCGCGGCATGGCCGACAAGTGCCTGGCCACCATCGACGTCGAGGTCAGCGCGGCCGCGGTCGGCCGCCTCTACGGCGCCCGCTCCGCCGGCGGCGTGCTCGATGGCTGGCTGGTCGACTCCAGCGACGCCGGCGCCGAGGTGCCCGGCGTGCCGACCCGGGCCGTCCCGCTCTGGATGAGCTCCGAGGAGGCCACCGCCCAGATGGTCGCGGACGCCCTGTCCCTGGCCGGCGTCGCGTGACCCTGCTCTCCTCCCGCGCCTGGACGGCCCACCTGAGGGGAAGGATGTCCTTGTGACTGATGGGCTCGAGATCCGGCCGGTGCGCGGCATCGGCGACGTGGTGGCCGGCGACGACCTGGCCGGCCTGATCACCGCGGCCGCGCCCTGGCTGGCCGACGGCGACGTACTGGTGGTCACCAGCAAGATCGTCTCCAAGGCGGAGGGCCGCCTGGTCGAGGTGCCGGCCGACGGCCCCGAGCGGGACGCCGCCCGCGCCGCCGCCCTGGAGTCCGAGACGGCCCGGGTGGTCGCCCGCCGCGGCCCGACCACGATCGTGCAGACCCACCACGGCTTCGTGATGGCGGCGGCCGGCATCGACGCCTCCAACGTGGACAAGACCCACCTGGTCCTGCTGCCCGCCGATCCCGACGCCTCGGCCCGCCGGCTCCGCGCCGACCTGCGCGCCCGCGGCCTCGACGTCGGCGTCATCGTCTCCGACACGATGGGCCGGGCCTGGCGCAACGGCCTGACCGACGTGGCCCTGGGCGCGGCCGGCATCGAGCCCGTCCGCGACCACCGGGGCGAGACCGACCCGTACGGCAATCAGCTGGAAATCACCCAGATGGCCGTCATCGACGAGCTGGCCGCGGCCGGCGAGCTCGTGAAGGGCAAGGTCGACGCGGTGCCGGTCGCCGTCGTCCGCGGCTACCCGCGCTCCGGCATCCGCGACTCGGACGGCGCCGCGGTCCTGCTCCGCGACGCCGCCAGCGACATGTTCAGCCTGGGCACCACCGAGGCCGTCGCCACCGGCCTGCGCACCGCCGCCCAGCTGCCCGACGGCCCGCGGGCCGCCCTGCCCGGCCTGCCGACCGACCCGGCCGCCGTCGACCGGGCCCTGGCCCTGATCGCGGGGACCCTGTCGCACGCCACCGTCATCGCCCCGGCCGAGGCGATCACCGGCAGCGGGGCCACCGCCGCCTTCCACCTGAGCACCCGCGACGCGAGCCCGGCCGGCTTCATGCGCCTGGGCGCCGACGCCCACCGCCTGCGCGCGGCCCTGGCCGCCGAGGGTGTGGTCACGCTGTCGCTGCCGCACGAGGACGGCATCCGTCTCGATCTCTCGGGCGCCGCCCGCTAAGCCGGCGCCGGCGCCGACCCGTTGCCTTCAGTCCTTGGCGTCCCACTCGGCGAGGAACTCGTCGAGGAAGTTCGACAGGACCTCATGACGGTGTTCGGCGATCCGGGCGCCCGCCTTGGTGTTGATCCGGTCCTTGAGGAGTAGCAGCTTCTCGTAGAAGTGGTTGACCGTCGTGCCCTTCGCCGCCCGGTACGCCGCCACGTCGGCGTGCATGGTGGGGGGCACGTCGGGGTCGTGCATGAGGCGCTTGTCCCAGCCGCCGTACGCGAAAGCCCGGCCCACGCCGATCGCGCCCAGCGCGTCCAGCCGGTCGGCGTCCTGCACGCACTGGCCCTCGAGGCTCAGCGGGACGTCGGCCACCCCGGCGCCCTTGTAGGACAGGTGCCGGATGATGTGGGCGACCGCCTCGGCGGTCTCGGCCTCGACGCCCTTGCCGATCAGCCAGGCCTGGGCGAGCTGCGGGCCGGCCTCCTCGCTGCCGGAGAACTTGTAGTCGGCGATGTCGTGCAGCAGGGCGGTCAGCTCCACCACGAAGAGGTCGGCGCCCTCCTCGCGGGCGATCCGCAGCGCCGTACGGCGGACGCGGTCGGCGTGGAACCAGTCGTGCCCGGTGGCGTCGGCGCCCAGTCGCTCGCGGACCAGCTCTTCGGCCGCGCTGATCACCGTGGCCCGGAAGTCGTCGTCAGACATCCGGGCACTCTACCGCCCCCGCATACCAGAACAAACTCGACCGCACCCTCACATAAGGGTGCAGTTCGACTTCGCCGCGCCGGCCTCAAGGGAAGGCCTTCACCTCGAGGAGGCCGACCGAGGCGGCGCCGGCCCGCATCAGGATCCGGAGCCGGGTGGTGTCGACCGGGGCGAAGGTGACGGTGTTGTAGGCGTCTGGCCGGTTTCCGGCCAGGCACCCCACCGGGGATTGACGGTGTCGCTGATCGCCAGGTCGGCGCTGTTGAAGGCGGTGAAGGCCGGGTTGATGTCGGGTTCGCCGCCGGCTCCGTCGCAACCGCGGTCCGGATTGAACATGAGATAGGTGCCGGAGGAACAGGCGTACCCGATTTCGGCGTCACCGCCGACGACGACGGTGCCGGAAAGGTTGGCGCCGCCCTGGATGAGGGCGTTGTCCTTGACGATGGCGTTGCCTCCGACGGTGCCGCCGTTGACCCAGCCGAGGCCTTCGACGCGGGCGTTGCCGGTGACGGTTCCGGCCATCACAGCGGCTTTCGGCCCGACGTAGGCGGAGGCGGCGACGTTGGCGCCCGCGGCGACCCAGCCGCCGCCGTTGGTGTGCCAGCGGCCGCCGCCGGCCGGGGCCGGCTTGACGTAGCCGGGTTCGAATCCCGACGGGCTGGCGCCGACGACGCGGAACTCGTACGGGAAACGGCGTGCCTTGGTGTAGCCGTCGAGGAAACCGTAGTGCGGCACGGCGGTCGGGGTGGCGGTGACGACCAGCCAGACCTCTGTCTCGCCGGCCTGGAGCTGGAAGCCGATCTGCCCGTCGACGCCCGTGTGCAGCGCCGAGTAGCGCGGGACGCCGTTGCGGATCGCGACCAGGCCGAACGTCCAGCCACTGGCGCCGGTCTCGGTGTGGCCCTTGAGCCGAAGTTTGACCAGGCTCCCGGCGGCGGTGGGGACGAGCTTGATTTTGTGGTAGCCGTAGTCGGAGGGCGCGACGCGGGCGTTGACGCGGTAGTGGTCGAGGCTCCGGTCGACGGCTTCCACGTTGCCGCCGTTGTAGGCGTTGAGGAAACCGGCGCCGTAGACGTTGTCGATGAACGGCATGAGGGTGGACCGGTTGCCGAAGTCGTAGGTGACGGTGCGGGTGGCGTACTCACCGACGCGCCGGTTGAGTTCGGCTTGGGTGATGCCGGCGAGGCGGCGGTAGACCTCGAGCGGGTGTTCGTTGTCGCGGGCTTCGTTCCACATTCGGTTGAACATGCCGATGCCGTCGCGATCCTTGATGTACTGCGCGAGCATCCAGTTGCCGTAGTGGTGGCGGCTGGAGCTGTAGTACAGGTTCTCCGAGCGCAGGAACCGGGTCAGGTCGCCGGCGGCCGTGGCCGGCAGGGCCTGCATCGCCATGAACTCGGCGCTGGTCTCCCAGAACGTGCCGGCCGCGGGGTCGGTGAAGCCGAAGCCGGGGCGTCCGAGGAAGGTGTAGTTCTGGAACACGTGGGCGAGTTCGTGGGCGACTCCCCAGGAGCCGGGCAGCGCCGCACCCGGGGCGAGGTTGATGACGCCGACCTTGCCGTCGACCGATCCGCCGGATGCCCAGGCGTTGAGTTCGGCACGGTTCCAGGTGTTGGTGACGATCACGATGATCTTGTGCTGGGCCAGCAGTCCGGACTCCGGCGTGAACCTCATGGTGTCCACGTAGAAGCTGTACAGGCGCTCGAGCTGGCCGATGACGTCGGCCGGGTCGAAGTTGTAGGGCGCGGGGGCCGATACCGGGTTGACGCCGGACTTCTCACCCCACAGCAGTACGAAGTTGTTCGACTCACGGGTACGGTTCGCGGCCCAGGGCACCTCACCGGTCCGGGCCCATCGCTCGGGGATGTAGACGGTCTTGGCGGCCGCGGACGCCGGGGTGGCGAGTCGCGGCGTCAGAGTCACGCCCGTGAGCAGCGTGAGGGCGAGGAGAACGACCAACCAGGGTCGCCAAGCTTGCACCCGGGGAAGCTGCATTCGACACCACCCATCCCAAGGTTGTGGGGTGCCTGCGGCGGAGATTCGCAGGTCGATGGCGATTGAGCGCCATCTATGCGAGCTACCCTGACGTACGAAAACGTTTTCGGCAATGTTTCGAGACGATGAACCCGGCGAGCGGACGGCCGCGCCGAGAGGAGCGCGGCCGCAGGGGGTGGGTCACACGTAGTCGTGCTCGCCCAGTTCCTTCAGCTCGTCGACCAGGTGCTTGACCTCCTGGGCGCGCTCGCGGGGGCAAACCAGGACGGCGTCCGGAGTGTCCACGATGATCAGGTCACGGACGCCCATGGCGGCGACCAGGCGGCCCGGTGTGGGCACGACGACCAGGCCCTCGGTGTCGCGCAGCAGGACGCCCGACTTGGTGTCCGCCTCGACGGCCTGGCCGACCACCACGTTGCCGGACGGGTCGGCCGCCAGCACCTCGCCCAGGGTGTGGAAGTCGCCGACGTCGTTCCAGCCGAAGTCGCCGGGCACGGTGCCGACCCGGCCCACAGTGGCCGCGCCCTCCATGACCGCGTAGTCGACCGAGATGCGGGGCAGGGTCGGCCACACCTCGCCGAGCACCTCTTCGCGCTCGGGCGAGTCCCAGGCCGCGGCGATGCGCGAGACGCCGGCCGCCAGTTGCGGCTGCTGACGGGAGAGCTCGGCCAGGAACGCGTCGACACGCCAGACGAACATGCCGGCGTTCCAGAGGTAGTTGCCCGACTTGACGTAACTCTCGGCTACGTCGTACGTCGGCTTCTCCTTGAACTCCTCGACGCCGAGCACGGGGCCCTCGCCGACCGCGCCGCCGCACTGAAGGTAGCCGTATCCGGTTTCCGGGCGTGTCGGCGTGATGCCCAGCGTCATCAGCAGGCCCTGCTGGGCGCCGACCATCGCCTTCTTGATGACCTCGGTGAACCGCTGCTTGTCGGCGATCAGGTGGTCCGACGCGAACGAGCCCATGATCGCCTGCGGGTCGCGGCGGGCGATCACCGCCGCGGCCAGGGCGATCGCCGCGCAGGAGTCGCGTGGGGACGGTTCGACCAGGACGTTCGTGTCGGGGATGGCGTCGAGCTGGCGGGACACCGCGGCCGCGTGCGCCACGCCGGTGACCACGAAGATGCGGTCGAGGGGCGCGAGCAGGTCGAGGCGCTGCACCGTCGCCTGCAACAGCGAGGCGTCAGTGCCGGTCAGCGGGTGAAGGAATTTCGGGTGACCTGCCCGGGACAAAGGCCAGAGGCGAGTGCCCGTGCCACCGGCCAGCACGACACCGTAGAGTCCACCGAATTGATCGCTCATGTGCACAGAGTGTAAAGGTCAGAGGGCCGCGACTCGTTTCCAGGTTGTGACATGTACCTCGGCGCTCGACTGCCACGTGAACTCCTTGGCCCGGTCGAAGCCGGCCTTGGCGAGGGTCAGCCGGCGGGGCTCGTCGTGCAGCAGATCGGCCAGGTCGGAGGCGATCCGGTCGGGGTCCTCGGTGGTGTACGCGACCGCGTCGCCGCCCACCTCGGGCAGGGAGAGCCGCGGGGTGGTGAGCACCGGCGTGGCGCAGGCCATCGCCTCGAGGATCGGCAGGCCGAAGCCCTCGCCGAACGACGGGTAGCAGGCGACCAGCGCGCCGCCGAGGAAGCCGGGCAGGTCGGCGTAGCGCAGGTAGCCCGGGCGCAGCAGGCGCAGGTGGGACGGCACCTCGGCCACCGCGCGGTCGATCTCGTCGTCGTGGCCCTGGCCGCCGGCCAGCACCAGCGCCGGCGGGTGCGGCCAGTCGGCGACCGCGCGGGCCCAGCCGCGGATCAGGTTGGGCACGTTCTTGCGGGGCTCCTTGGCCCCGAGGAACGCGACGTAACCGGAGTCGTTGAGGCCGAGGCGGGCGCGCACGCGCGCTTTCTCCTCCTCGGTCGGCGCGTGGAACGCGGCCTGGTCGACGCCGTGGTAGGCGACGTCGATCCGGGTCGGGTCGGCGTCGAGCAGGCGGATCAGCTCGTCGCGGGTGGCCTTGCTGGGCACGATGACCCGGGCCGCCCGGCGCAGCGACGTCTTGATGGCGCTGCGGAAGAACGTGCGCTTGGTGTTGTCGTAGTGCTCCGGCTCGGTGAAGAACGTGGCGTCGTGCACGGTCACCGTGACGGGGCAGCCCGCGCGCAGCGGGCACGTGTAGAACGGTGAGTGCAGCACCTGGGCGCCGACCTGCTGGGCGAGCAACGGCAGGCCCGTCTGCTCCCAGGCCAGTCGGGCCGGCCGGTGGGCGACCGCGGCCGGGCCGGCGATCACCTCGGCCTTGTCGTCGAGCATGCGGCTGTAACGCTCCGCATCCGAACGCTGGGCCACGACGGCCAGATCGACCCGGTCGGGGTCCATCCGTCCGAGGGCGCCGAGCAAGCCGTCGACGTATCTGCCGACGCCTCCTCGGTCAGCGGGGACGCTGGTGGCGTCGACGAGCACTCGCGGGGGGCGACCGGCGGTCACGAGGCAACTCCCAAAGAGGTTGTAATTCAGACCACTGGCAAGACTACGCCCGCAATGCATCGCGCATGTGACGGCGACACCGCCTTGTTCCCAGCGTTTCGGCGAACTCATCGCGCGTCCAGGATCGATTACGGACGGTCACGACACTATCGTGGTCGAAGTGCAATCGACGATCCCGCAGGTTCTCGCCGCAGCCGTCCGGAATGACCCGGCTTCGCCGCTGCTGACCTTCTATGACGACACCAGTGGTGACCGCACCGAATTGTCCGGGGTGACGCTGGACAACTGGGTCTCGAAGACCGCGAATCTGCTGGTCGACGGCCTCGGCCTGAGTAAGGGCGACACCGCCGCCGTGCAGCTGCCGCCGCACTGGCAGACCGCGGCGATCCTGCTCGGCGTGTGGTCGGCCGGCCTGGCCGCCGAGACCGGGGACACAGCGTCGGCCGATGTCGTGGTGACCACGCCAGGACAGACCAGTACGACAAAAGCACCAGACAGGTACGCCACGGGCCTGCTGCCGTTCGCGATGCCGCTGCGCGAGCTGCCGGCCGGCTACGCCGACTACGTCCTGGAGGTGCGCCAGCACGGCGACTACTTCCCCGGGCAGCCGGTCGCCGCCGACGACAAGGCGCTCGACGGCCGTACCCACCGAGAGGTCCTGGCCGCCGCGGCGGAGATCGCCATCCCGGCCGGGGCCCGCGTCCTGATCGACGCGGGCAGGCACCCCGACCCGGTCACCTGGCTGCTCGCCCCGCTGGTCGCGGGTGCCTCGGTCGTGCTCTGCGCCAACCTGGACCCGGCCAGGACGGCCGCGCGGGCCGAATCCGAGAAGGTCAGCCTCGTGCTCTGAACAGTTTCTCGAACTCGAGCAGCGACGACGGGTTGGCCAGGGCGCCGGCCGCGGCCGCCGACTCGACCGGCGTGCCGGTGAGGATGCGCTTCACCGGCACCTCGAGCTTCTTCGACGACAGGGTGCGCGGCACCGCCCGTACGGCAAATATCTCGTCGGGGACATGCCGGGGCGACAGCGCCGCACGCAGCTCTGCACCGATCCGCTTGCGCAGGGCGTCGTCGAGGGTGACGCCCTCGGCCGGCACGACGAACAGCAGCAGCTCGCCGTTGGGGTTGCCGTCCTGCTCGAGGTGCACGACCACCGAGTCGGCGATCTCGGGCAGGCTCTCGACGACCGAGTAGAACTCGGCGGTGCCCAGCCGCACGCCGCCGCGGTTGAGCGTGGCGTCGGAGCGGCCGGTGATCACACAGCTGCCGTCGGCGCCGATGGTGATCCAGTCGCCGTGCCGCCACACGCCCGGGAAGTAGTCGAAGTACGCCTCGCGATAGCGCTTGCCGTCGGGATCGTTCCAGAAGCCGACCGGCATGCTCGGCATCGGAGCGGTGATCACCAGCTCGCCCAGCTCACCGATCACCGGCTTCCCGGCCGGGTCGTACGCCTCGACCCGGGCCCCCAGCGCGCGACAGGCGATCTTGCCCTCGACCACCGGGAGCAGCGGAACCGCGCCGACGAAGCCGGTGCAGACGTCGGTGCCGCCGGACAGCGACTGGAGTTGCAGCTCCGAGCCGACCGCCTCGTACACCCAGTCGAAGCCCTCCGGCGGCAGCGGCGCGCCCGTCGAGCCGATGCCCTTGAGCCGCTTGCGCGGGGTCAGGCCGGCCTTGCGACAGGCCATGATGTACGGCGCCGAGGTGCCGAAATAGGTGATGCCGGCCTCGTCGACGAGATCCCACAGCGCCGACATGTCCGGGAAACCCGGGTTGCCGTCGAACAGCACGATGGCCGCGCCCACCGCCGGGGCGCTGACCAGGAAGTTCCACATCATCCAGCCGGTCGTGGTGAACCAGAAGAAGCGGTCGCCCGGGCCCAGATCGTGATGCAGGGCGAGCATCTTCAGGTGTTCCAGCAGGATGCCGCCGTGCCCGTGGACGATCGGTTTGGGCAGGCCGGTGGTGCCCGAGCTGTAGAGCACGTACAGCGGATGATCGAACGGCACGTGCGCGTACGCCATCGGCTCGTCGCCATGGAGCTCGGCGAAGTCGCCGCCACCGTGGAGGTAACCGATGGTCACCAGGTGCTCGATCGACGGGAGCGCGGCGACGATGGCCGCCACCTCCTCGCGGCGATCCACGGCCTTGTCGCCGTACATGTAGCCGTCGACGGCGACGAGAACCTTGGGCTCGATCTGCTGCCAGCGGTCGATGACGCTGCGTACGCCGAACTCGGGCGCGCACGACGAGAAGATCGCGCCGAGGCTGGCGGTGGCGAGCATCAGAACGTACGTCTCGGGGATGTTCGGCGCATAAGCCGCGACCCGGTCGCCCGGGCCGACACCGCGGGCTTTCAGCCCGGCCCGGACCTGGCGGACCTCCTCGCGCAACTCACGCACGGTGAGTTGCTTGCGGTCACGGCTTTGGCTGTACGCGATGACGACCGGCTCATCCTCGTCGAGCCCCGCCGCGCGCAGGACGTGCTCGGCGTAGTTGAGAGTGGCGCCGGGGAACCACTTCGCCCCGGGCATTTCGGCTTTTTGAAGGACTGCGGTCGGTTTGTCATGGCTGATGACATCGAAATAGTCCCAAATCGATTGCCAGAAGCCGGGCAGGTCGTCGACGGACCACTGCCACAGCGCCGCGTAGTCGTCGTCGGCCCGGCCCAGCCAGGACATGTAGCGCCCGATGCGCGAGGTCTGGAGGACATCGGCCGGCGGCTCCCACAACACTGTGCCCGTCATGCGCTCACCTTAACGTTCATTCACCTGCTCCTGCCGGGCCCGCTGGATGGCCGTCCGGCGCGACAGACGGTGCTCCCGCCTGATCAGAGCCTCGCGGAAACGGCGCTCGTCGTCCATGTGCTCAGGCAACACCGGTGGCACGTTCCGTGGGTGGCCCGCCACGTCCACCGCCACGAAAACGAGGTATGCGGTGGCGACGGTCAGCGGCTCCGGGCTGACCACGTCCCAGCGCTCGGCGACCAGCTTGACGCCGACCTCCATCGAACTGGTGCCGGTCCAGTTCACCTGCGCGTAAGCGTGTACGAGGTCACCGACCCGCACCGGCTCGAGGAACAGGATCTCGTCGATGGCGGCGGTCACGGCGGTGCCGCCGCTGTGCCGGGCCGCGGCCGCCCCCGCCACGTCGTCGACGAACTTCATCAGCACGCCGCCGTGCACCGTCCCGTACAGATTGACGTCCACCGCGGTCATGATCCGGCTCAGCGTGACCCGCGAATACGACGTCGGCCGGCCGGTGGGCTGCTCACTCATGCGCCGTAGATTACGGGGCTTGCGGGCCGGCGCTACGGTGCCTGAGCAGCGGGAAAACATGGGAGACAAACCTTGCGCCACTTCAGGTCGATCTTGTACGCCGTCGTGCTGGCCCCGGCGGTGTGGATCCTCGCCGGCGCGGGCTTCACCCAGGACCTGACCACCCGCGGCCGCGACGACTTCGCCGTCGAATCCCTGGGCGGCCTGTCCCTGCTCCTGCTGGCCGGCGCGGCGTACGCCATCCTGCTGTCGGCCCCGATCTCCCCCGCCGGCCCACTGCTGGCCGGCCTGACCTTCCTGGGCGTCTCGATCTGGGCCCTGACGGCGCCGTCCGACTACGCCGCCCAGTGGCCGGCGAACGTCGCGAAAGAAGGCTTCGACCTCAGCCGCCCCGGCTACGGCCTGGCCGCGATGCTGGCGATTCCCCTGCTGTGTACGGCGTTGAGCGCGCGCCGCTGGGAACGATACGAGCCCCCGGTCCTCCCGCTGATCGGCCAGATCGGCCGCTTCCGGGGAGCCGCGCCGGCCCCGAGCACCCCGGCCGCCATCCTGGAGACCACTGTCATCAGGCCCCCGTCCGACCCCGACCCGACCACGGTCCTGCGGCTCACCCCCAAGCCCACATCCACCGACAGCACCACGGCCGTGGTCGTCCCCGGCAGCGACCCGACGGTCGCCGGCTCTCCGCCCAACGCTCCGACGGCGGCCACATCGCCGCTCCCCAACAACGAACCGACGGCAGCAACCACCCACGGCGAACCCACAGCGGTCATCGCAAGCGACGAGCCCACCGCCGCCACCACCCACAGCGAACCCACAGCGGTCATCGCAAGCGACGAGCCCACCGCCGCCACCACCCACAGCGAGCCCACAGCGGTCATCGCAAGCGACGAGCCCACCGCCGCACCTACAAGCAGCGACTCCACAACGGTCATCGCCGGCGACGAGCCCACCGCACCAGCCACGGACAGCGACGCCACGACGGTCATCGCCGGCGAACCGACCGTGAACACGCCGGCCGCCCCGCAACTCGACGTCGAACCGGTCGCTACGGAGAACGCCCCCGAGGAACGCACTCTCGAATCGGCTCCCCGGCCGATCGCTTCTCCCGCGCAGTCGATGACCGCCGCGACTTCCCCGGACGGGGCTGCCTCCACCGCCGGCGAGCCCATCGAAGCTTCCGCCCCAAAGGCGGCAGATGCGTCCGCGCCGGCGGAGACTCCCGACATCACCGGATCCCTCACCACGCCAGACCCCGACACCACCCGAGCCCTCACCACGCCAGACCCCGACACCACCAGGTCTTTCACCGCGCCAGACCCCGATCAGACCCAAGCGATCAAGCTCACCGCGCTGTCCCCGGCAGAGGACGATCCGGCGAGCGCCGATTCAGCGACCGGCCATCCGGGGAGCGCCCACCCGGCGACCGGCGACACGACGACCGGCGATTCGGCGGGCGGCGATTCAGCGAGCGGCGATTCGGCGAGCGGCGATTCGGCGAGCGGCGATTCGGCGGGCGGCGATTCGGCGGGCGGCACGAACGGTGAAGAGCTTGCCAACCGCGTGGATAGCGCGAACGGTGTCGAAGCGGCCGACGCCGGGGATGCTGATGGGGATCGGACGCAGGTGATTCGGCTTTCGGAGGCGGATGGGGCTCAGGTCGTCCGGGAAGATTCGGTGGAGTCTCAGGCCCAGCGGGGTGGCGCGATCTCCATTGTGGATGCGGAGCAGCCCGACATCGCTGATGATCCGACCAGCCGTATCGTGCCGGCGGCGGCTCGTGCGGGAAAGTCGGCTGAGCGGGCGATGACCGTGATGAGCATGGAGCGGCCGCCGGACGAGATCCCCGCCCAGCGGACGCCCTCCGACGGCCAGCGCCCCTGATTTAGGGCTTGTCGGACCTGGCCTACCCGGTCGTGACCGAGTTGCAGGTGGAGAAGCGGACCCGCTGGCGGCGGACCGGGCCGAGGACGTGCTGCTCAGCCGACTGCTGGGCCGAGCGTCACCCGGAAGAGTTTCGTACAGATGATCGAAGATTGTAGTATCATCCACGCATGACGTCCCCGGATGACGTGCCTCTCAGTAAGCGACAACGGCAGATCTACGCGATGATCCGTGACTGGATCGACCGCCATGGCTACCCGCCGACCATCCGTGAGATCGGTGCCGCGGTCGGGCTCGACTCGCCGTCGTCGGTCGCGCATCAGCTCGGCGTCCTCGAGGAGCGCGGCCTGATCCGCCGGGGTGCGCGCGGCTCGCGGGCGATCGACATCCGCACCGAGAGCGACGGCAACGTCTCGGTTCCGGTGCTGGGCGCGATCGCCGCCGGCGCGCCGATCCTGGCCGACGAACACGTCGAGGAACAGCTCACCCTGCCGGTCAGCCTGGTCGGCAAGGGAACGCTCTTCGCCCTGCGGGTCAAGGGTGACTCGATGGTCGAGGCCGCGATCTGCGACGGCGACACCGTCGTGGTCCGCCAGCAGCAGGTCGCCGAGGACGGCGAGATCGTCGCCGCCATGCTCGACGGCGAGGCGACGGTGAAGGTGCTGCGCCGCGCCAACGGCCACGTCGAGCTGGTGCCGCGCAACCCGGCCTACGACGTGATTCCCGGCGACGGCGCCACCATCCTCGGCAAGGTCGTCAGCGTCCTCCGGCGCATATAAACAAGCGCCCTCCGGCGCATACGGACAGGCGCCCTCCGGCGCATACAGACAGGCGCCCTCCGGCGCATACAGACAAGCGCCCTCCGGCGCATACAGACAAATGCTCGGGCCGCGCCTCCGCAGAGACACGGCCCGAGCACCGGGGTGGGTTTGTGCGCGGCGCCCGGCTCACGCCTTCCGCGGCGCGGGCCGGGCTCCGGCATGTGTGGGTGTCAGAGCACGCCGACGGCCTTGACGGTTCGGGGCGTCATGGCCGGCGGCGTGTCTGGCACGCCGCCTCAGCGACGCGAGTCGTGACGGTCGTTGTCGTGACGGTCGTTGTCGTGACGGTCGCGGTCGCGGTCGCCGAAGTCACGGTCGCGGTGGTCACGGTCGCGGTCGCGGAAGTCGCGGTCACGGAAGTGGTGGCCGCCGCCCCGCCAGTTCCGCTCGACCTCGAGGGCCCAGAAACCGCGGCGGAAGCCGAAGCGCACCCGGTCGCAGTCGTAGTCCTCCCAGCGGTCGAACCACTCGCCGATACGGCCGGCCTTCTCACAGTCGCGCAGCGTCCGGTAGAAGCCGACGACCTGGTCGCGGTCGTGCCGCTGCACCTTGGCGGTGGACTCGCTCTTGGCCGTCGCCGACGAGCCGCCGTCCGCCGCCAGGGCCGGGGCGCCGATCGCCGCGCTGGCCATCACACCCATGCCGATCATGGTCAGCATCCGAACTGCCTTGTTCATATCCAACCTCCAGCTGTGTTTTCCGCTTACGCCACAGATCGTGGCATATCGGACATAAGAGTCTTGCGGAGGCTGATACGTACTTTCGGCTGATCTTGCTTGACCGTTTGTCAGGTTTTAAGTCGGTTCTGGATAGTTCGCCACGCGCAGGCGCCACCGAAAGATCGCCAGCGTCCCGCCCGTGCAGATGAGCCACACCAGGGCGGCGTGCCCGAGACCGCGCCACACCATGTCGAAGCCGCCGCCGTCCACCGCGTACGTGCCGATCTCGCGTGTGGACCAGAACGGCATCAGCTTGGCGACCGAGCCCGCCGGGTCGGCCAGCATCTGCACCGCGCACACGCTGAGCAGGGCCAGGGCACCCTCCAGCTCGCGCGGCAGCAGCGCGCCGATCAGGCTGCCGAGCGGAGCCGCGGCCAGCGCCGTCACCGCCATCATGAGACCGGCCACCCACCAGTGCCGCAGGTCCTGGTCGACGCCGACCAGCAGCCAGTAGCCGAGCGCCACGGCGAGACCGACGCCCGACATCGCGGCCAGCCGGCCACCGATGATGCTCGCCGTCGACGCGCCGGTCAGTCGCAGGCGCGGATCGACGCTCCGCGAGGCGTTCACCACGAACAACGTCAAAGTGGACACTGACCAGCCGATGCCCAGGGCCAGCATGCGCGTCGACTGGCCGGCGAGGTCACGGCGTACGAGATAGAACCAGAGCGGAAGCGCGACCACCAGAACCAGCGCCGCCCACCGGCGGGACACCTCGCGAGCACACAGGCTCGCCACCACGAAGGCCGTCACAGCGCGCCCAGGTCGAGTACGTGGTCGACGTTCCGCAGGTCGTGCAGCAGGTGGGTGACGACCACGACGGCCCGGCCGGCGTCACGCCAGGCGAAGACCTGCTGCCAGAAGTCGAGGTACGTGCCCTGATCGAAGCCCTGGTACGGCTCGTCGAGCAACAGCAGATCGGGCGCGTGCAGTTCGCCGAGCACCAGGTTGAGCTTCTGCCGTGTACCGCCGGACAGATGTTGCGCGGGCTGCCCGGTGTTCGGCCGCCAGGCCAGCCGGGCCGCCAGGTGGACGCCGGTGGAGCGGGCCCGGCCGGGCACCATGCCGGCCGCCGCGCCGAAGAGCGTGAAGTGCTCCTCCGCGGTCAGCCAGCCCGCCGTGCCGCCGTCCTGGGGGACGAAGCCGACGCGCCGGGTGCGGCGCACCTCGCCGGCACTGGGCCGGATCAGGCCCGCGCAGATCCTGAGCAATGTGGACTTGCCACAGCCGTTGGCGCCGACGATCGCGGCCACCTCACCGCCTCGTACCCGCAGATCGACGCCCGCGAAGACGGTGCGGCGGCGGTAGCGTTTGCCGACACCGGTGAGGCTCAGCAGCACCGGGCCGGGCGCCAGCCGACGGGCGGAGGCCGAAGAGTTGAGCTCGGCGACCAGATGCCGGGCGTACAGGTGAGCCGGGCCGAAGACGTCGGCCGGCGGTGCCCCGTGTTCGGCCGACTGCTGGGCCGTCTCGGCGGTCAGCTGCCGGGCCCGCACCGGTTGCAGGCCGAGGCGCAGCAGTTCGGTCTCGAACAGCTCGGGCCAGTCGCTCATCGGGCCGCCCGCGCTTCGATGAGGGCGTCCACGCCGTCCCGGAACTGCCGCCACTCCGCCGTCTGGCCGTCGACGAACTCCCGGCCGGCGTCGGTGATCGCGTAGTACTTGCGGCGCGGCCCCGACTCGGACGGCTGCCAGTCCGGCACGGCGAGGCCCTGCTGCTCCAGGCGCAGCAGGGCCGGGTAGAGCGTGCCGCCGGGAACGTCGGCCACGCCGGCCGCGGCGAGCCGCTGGGCCAGGCCGTACCCGTAGTCGGGCCGCTCGCGCAGCATCGCGAGCAAGCAGAGATCGAGGAAGCCGTGCAACCACGGCCGAGGCGTCATGTAGTCAGACTACCTGCATAGCAGATAGCCTGACTAGCGGGTCACGCTCCTTCCGCCACCTGGTAGATCTCGTCGGCCACCAGGCCGTGGGCCTTGCAGTGTACGGCCGCGGCGGCGTCGGCCGAGGGGGCGGCGACGAGGCAGAAGATCTTGCCGTGGGCCTCGTCGACCCAGTAGCGCAGGTAGCTGACGTCGAACTCCGCCTGCGCGGCGAGGTCGGCCTGGTGTGCCTTGACGACGTCGTCGAGGTTGACTCCGCCGGCGACGGTGTGGACATCCATGTAGGTGTTCATGGCATTCACTCTGGTCGCCGAGCCTTCCCGGCAGATCGGGAGCGGCTACCCAGTTTTCTTCGCCGGCTACCCAATCAGACCGAGGCGCCGGGCCTCGGCCGCCGCCGCCGAGCGTGTCGGCGCGCCGAGCTTGGCCAGCACGGCCGACACGTGATGGTCGATCGTCTTCACCGAGAGCACGAGGTGGGCCGCGATCTCGGCGTTGGTGCGCCCGGCGCCGATCAGGTCGAGCACCTCGTGCTCCCTGCGTGTCAGCCCGGCCGGATGGGCGCGGGTGGCCGCGCGCGGCCCGACCGGCACCGATCGGACCCCACGGCTTCGCAGCAATTGCCGGGCCCGGCGGGCGGCGGGCACGGCGCCCAGCTCGTCGAACCGGCGGACCGCTTCGCGCAGGTGCTCCTCCGCGGGCGAGGCCATCAACGACAGCGCCGCCTCGTAGCGGCTGCCGATCGCGTCCCAGCTCTCGGCCGACGCCGCGAAGTCGCCGTCGAGGAAGAGCTGGAACGGCTCGGCCACCGGTGACTTCCAGGACCTTTCCGATTGGGTACGGCGGAGCCACACCGCGACCGCGCCGCGCATCCACCGGTTCGCCGCGCCCGCCACGTCGTCCGCGAGCTCGGCCTCGCGCCGCGCCTCGTCCCGGTAGCCGGCTAACCATCGCCATTCGGCCCTGGTCAGCCGGGCGTAGACGATCCACTGTGGTTCGGCCGAGCCGTCGGCGGTCACCGCCGCCTCGTCCAGCAGCGCCGCGGCCTCGTCGTCGCCGCGGCGCACCAGCACCGTGGCCAGGCCGAGCAGCGGGCTGATCCGGTTGATCGGCGACGCCTCGACCTCGGTGAGGAGCCGGCGGCCGAGCCGGGCCGCCTCGTCCCAGCGGTCGGTGCGGGCCAAGCTGACCGTGCGCTCGCCGCGCATGCAGGTGCCGAACGCGGAGACGTCACGCTCGTCGCAGAAGGCGATGCCGGTCTCGTACCACGGCTCGGCCTCGGCGTAGCGGCGCTCGCAGGTGAGAACACCGTAGAAATTGGTGTACGCGCGGCCGGCCTGCTCCTCCAGCCCGTGCTCCTGGGCGACGCGCAGGGCGGCGGTCATCTCGGCCGCCCAGTGCTGATCGCCTATCGACAGCGCGCACGCCTGCGTGTTCAGCGCGTCGCTGAGGATCGCGGGCAGGCCCAGCTCGGCCGCGGCCTCCTGGGCCCGGACGGCCAGGTCGATCGCCTCCACGTGGCGGTCGGTGAGCATGCACTGGGTCGCCAGGTGGGCGTACGCCCGGGCCAGCTCCGGGGTTTTGCCGTGCCTTTCCAGCAGGGTCAGGGCCTGCTCGGCCGCGACCATCGCCTCGCGCCGGCGGCAGAGGGTGACCAGCGCGATCGAGAGCCGCAGCAGCGCCACGCCCTCCTTGCGCTCGTCGCCCTCGGCCCGCCACAGCTCCCGCGCCTTGGTGGCGGCGACGAGCTGATCCGCGCCCCGATCCAGAAGGGACAGTTGGGCCGAGAGACGGTCGTAGAGCTCGGCGTTCTCGGTGATCCGCAACGCCCGCTCGTACTGCGCGGCCGCCTCGCGGTGGGCGCCCAGCTCGGCCGCGCGGTCGGCCGCCCGTACGGCGTGATGAAGGGTGGCCTCGGCGTCACCGGCCGCCTCGGCGTGGAAGGCCATCTGGGCGTCGTCGTCGCTGCCCAGGTCGTGCAGGGTGGCCAGGATCGCGGCGTGCACGCGGGTCGCCCGATGGGCCGGGACGGCCTGCTCGACGGCGAGCCGGGCCAGCTCGTGCCGGAACCGCAACCAGGGCGGATCATCGACCAGCAGACCGCTCTTGAGCACTTCGTCGAGCGGCGCCGCCTCGACCAGACGCGGATCCACCCGCGACCCGGCCAGTGCCGCCGTCTCCAGCAGCGCGCGGCCCTCGGCGCTGAGTTCGGCCACGCGCGCCAGCACCGCGTCGCGGGCCGAGGCGGGCACGGCCGTGCTCCCGGCCCGGATCACCTCGGTCACGAAGAACGGGTTGCCCCCGGTCAGCCGGTGCAGCTCGGCCGCCGGAAGACAGCTGTCGCCGGCCAGGGCGCCCACGGCTTCCGGCGACAGCGGGGCCAGGTTGATCCGGCGTGTGCCGCGCAGCGCGGCCAGCCGGCCGAGCGCGATCCGCAGCGGCCCGTGCGGATCGAGCTCGTCGTCGCGGTAGGTGGCGATCAGCAGCGTGTCGCGCAACCGCCGGGCCAAGAACCGCACCAGGTCGACGGTCGCCTCGTCGGCCCAGTGCAGATCCTCGATGACCAGGACGTGCGGCCGCTGTTTCGTTTGTTCCAGCAGCGCGTCGAACAGCTCCTCGCGGGGCGCCCGGCGGCGGCACAGCTGGTCGATCTCGCCGCCCAGCTCGGCCGCGAGGTCGAACAGCGGGCCGAGCGGCCGCGGGGTGAACAGCCCGTCGCACATCCCCCAGGCCCAGCGGAGCTCGTCGCCGGTCCGCTCGCGCAGCGCCTCGACCAGGCTCGTCTTGCCGATGCCGGCCTCGCCCGCGACCAGCACGAGGCGCACCTCGCCGCCGGCGGCGTAGTCGGACAGGGAGGCGAGGGCGTGCTCGCGCTCAAGAAGACGCATGGGCCACAGTCTGGCCCGTTCGCTGCCGGCGGACAGTCGGGGAACTTACTGCGTGAACATTGCCGGACCGAGGCGCGGATCACTCCCCCCGCGCCACCGGCTGCACCTGGCCGACCGCCTGGTTCGGCGCCGAGCAGGCGGTCTGCGGCTGGGCGACGAAGACGGCGGCGGTCTCGTTCGGCGGGTAGACCCGGAAGCCGCGCACCTGGACCGGCTTGCAGGAGGCCGCGTCGACGTTCTGGTAGTCGGCGATCTGGACCGTGGCGTGCACCTTGTCGCCCGGCTCGAGGGTGACCGTCCGCTTCTCGCCCGGCGTCCGGGTGAAGGCGCTGCCGACCTGCTTGCCCTGGTTGCCGGCGACGAACGAGACGCCCGGATATCCGTACAGCGTGCAGGCGAAGCCGGCGGTGTTCGCGAAGACGATGTTCTGGGTGGTGTGCCCGGCCGACCCGCCGCCCTCGTCGGCCACCGCGGTGACCTTGAGGTTCTTGCTGAGACAGGACTTGACGGCGGTCGTCGTGGTCCGTGTCGAGGTGGGCGACGGCGCGACTGCAGTAGTCGTCTCCGACGGCGCGGGCGCCTCGGTTGTGGAGGTCGTCGGACTCGTGGGAGTCGCGGCCGGGGACGCGTTGGACGAGGAGGCGCATCCGCCGGCGGCGAGGACGAGCCCGGCCGCTCCTACCGCAATGATCGTTGTCCGCATGACCCGAGAATCTCCGCGGCCGTTCCCGGGAAAACGGAACGTGATTCTCGAGTCACCGCTGAACCACCTACGGCACGAACACCGCCCGTACGCAATTGTCGTCTTTCTCCTTGAAGATGCGATAGCCCTCGGGCCCCTGGTCAAGCGGCATCACGTGCGTCGCCAGATGCTCGGTGACCAGCTCGTCCTTGGCCATCCGCTCGAGCAGCATCGGGATGTAGCGCTGGCCGTGCATCTGCGCCCCGCGCACGGTCAGGCCCTTGTTCATCAGCGCGCCGAGCGGGAACTTGTCGACGAAGCCGGCGTAGACGCCGAGCACGAAGACCGAGCCGCCCTTGCGGCAGGCGTGAATCGCCTCCCGGACGGCGATCGGCCGGTCCGTCTGCAGGCGCAACTGCTGCTTGATCTGGTCGTACGCGAAATGCGCGCCGGGCGAATGCGCCTCCATGCCGACCGCCTCGATGCACACGTCCGGCCCCCGGCCGCCGCTGCGCTCGCGCAGCTCGCCGGCGACATCGGTGCGCTCATAGTTCAGGGTCTCGGCCCCGGCGTACTTCGCGGCCTGGTCGAGACGGTTGTCCAGGCGGTCGATGACGATGACCCGGTCGGCGCCGAGCAGCGCCGCCGCCCGCGCGGCCATCTGGCCCACCGCGCCGGCGCCCCACACCGCGACCACGTCACCCGGCTTCACCCCGCCCAGGTCGGCGCCCATCCAGCCGGTCGCGGCGGAGTCCGAGGCGAACAGCGCGCGCTCGTCGCTCACCCCGTCGGGCACGGTGAACGCGCCCACGTCGGCGAACGGCACCCGGATGAACTCGGCGTGGCTGCCGGCGTTGCCGCCCATCGCGTGCGAGTAGCCGAAACACCCGCCGGGGGCCTGGCCCCACAGCGTCTCGGTGATCGCCGGATTGGTGTTGCCGTTGTCGCAGAGCGAGAAGAGCTGCTGGTCGCAGTACCAGCAGCTGCCGCAGGCGATGAACGAGGAGACCACCACCCGGTCGCCGACCCGGTGGCGCTTGACGTCCGGGCCCACCTCGACGACCTCACCCAGGAACTCGTGCCCGAGCACGTCGCCCTTCTCCATGAACGGGATGTAGCCGCCGATCAGGTGCAGGTCGGAGCCGCAGGTCACGGTCCGGGCCACCTTGACGATGATGTCGCCCGGGTTACGCAGCTCGGGATCGGGGACGGTTCCCACCGCGAGCTTGTTGACTCCCTGCCACTGCAACGCCTTCACAGCAGTCCTCCCTCACGGCCGTGCTCGGTCACTTTCCGCAGCGGCCGGTTGGCCAGCGTCTTCTCCGTCGTCGGCCGGGACGGCAACAGCACGTCGCCCACCTCCACCAGGGAGCGGGTCTCGCGCAGGGCCCGGCGGACCTCCCCCTCGCTCACCGGGGAGCCGTCCGGGACGCGTACGGAAATCTCCGTCCCTCGATCTCCCGGAGCGTCGGACAGGGTGATCTCGACGCTGTCGGCGAGCTCGCGCAGCCGGGGTGGCACCTCGGAGAGCGGCCGGTTCACCGTCACCACGTGGGTGCGACGTGGTGACGGCTTTCTGGTGGCGATCAGCGCGACGACGGCTGCGATCGGCGCGATGACGAGCAGTGCTTTCACCGTACGGCCCATGATCCGTCCCTTCGTTGGGTCATGGGCCGGATACCGCGGTGAGGCGTCGATAAACTATTCGAGGGCACCCTTGATCTTGTTGACCACATTGGCCACGCCCTGACCGTGCGCGCCCGCGCCGGTGCCGGGCTTGCCCTTGCCCATCGAGCCGTCGTAGGTGACGAACAGCTTCGGGTCCGGCGCCGGGCCCAGCGGCTTGTCGTCGGTCAGCGGCTGCGCGTCCGGCACGTAGATGATCTCGTCCTTGCCGTTGAGCGCCGGACCGCGCGCCCACCGGCCCTCGGCCGCGGTGCTCTCCGGGTCGAAGCTGTAGAACGTGTGGTTGGCCTCCGGGTGCTCGTGCTCGGCGTTGGAGTCCTCGATGCCGTTCTCGGTGAAACCGTCCTCGATGAGCTGCTCGATGCCGAGCAGCCACTGCTGCTGGTGGTAGGTGTCGCGGGCCAGGTTGAATTGCAGCATGTCCTTGACGCCGCGGTCGTCCGTCATGTTGTAGATGCGGCTGGTCTGCAGGCGGCTCTGCGCCTCGGCGGCCACGTTGGACCGGAAGTCGGCCAGCAGGTTGCCGCTGGCCACGATGTAGCCGGCGTTCCACGGCACGCCCTGGCTGTTGGTCGGCATCGGTCCGCCGCCGGTGACGATGGCGTGCTGCGGGTTCTGCCCACCCAGCACGGCCGCGAGCAGCGGGTTGGCGGCGGCCGCCTTCTCGGTGGCCTCCGACGGCGCGCCCTCGAGCAGGCGGGCCAGCATGGTCGTGAGCATCTCGACGTGACCGATCTCCTCGGTCGCGATGTCCATGATCATGTCTTTGTACTTGCCGGGCACCCGGCACGACCAGCCCTGCCACAGGTACTGCATCATCACCGTCATCTCGCCGAACTGGCCACCGACCAGCTCCTGGAGCTTGGCCGCGAAGAACGCGTCCGGCTTCTCCGGCTTGGCCTGGAACTGCAGGTAATCGACGTGCTTGAACATCACGGGCCTCCCTTGCGGTGTCGTGCGGTACGACATCCGGCTACCCGCCGTCCTGGCCCCCGCGGGTCGGCCGCGGCCTCTACGGGCCTTCGATCAAGGGCAATCGAAGCCGCATGGTGGTTGCGATCCCCTTACGACAGCGGGTGGCCCGGGTGGCGCCCTGGTTCGGACCGGCCTTCGTGGCCGCGATCGCCTACGCCGACCCCGGCAACTTCGCGACGAACTTCACCGGCGGCGCGAGCTTCGGCTACCTGCTGGTCTGGGTGATCGTGGCGGCCAACATCATGGCCATGCTGATCCAGTCGCTGTCGGCCAAGCTGGGCCTGGTGACGGGCCGCGACCTGCCCGAATGGTGCCGCGAACGGCTGCCCCGCCCGGTCGCCCGCGGCCTGTGGGTGCAGGCCGAACTGGTCGCCATGGCCACCGACCTGGCCGAGATCATCGGCGGCGCGCTGGCCCTCCACCTGCTGTTCGGCATCCCACTGCCGATCGGCGGCCTGATCACCTGCGCGGCCGCGTTCGCCCTGCTCGAACTGCACAGGCACGGCGTACGCCGCTTCGAGACGGTGATCGGCGCCCTGCTCGGCGTGATCCTGCTCGGCTTCCTCTACAACGCGCTCCGCTCCGGGGTGGACGGCGTCGCCCTGGGCGCCGGCATGATGCCATCGTTCGACGGCCCCGACAGCCTGGTCCTGGCCACGGGCATCCTCGGCGCGACGGTGATGCCACACGTCATCTACCTGCACTCGGCACTGACGAAGTCACGGGCGGCGGCCGCGGTGACACGCCGCCGGGAGGCACTGCGCTACCAGAGGGCGGACACGCTGATCGCGCTCGGCGCGGCCGGGCTGGTCAACCTGGCCATGCTGGTCATAGCGGCCCAGCTCTTCTTCGGCTCCGACGTCGAGTCGTTGGAGGGCATCCACGCGGCGTTCGCCTCGGTGCTGGACGGGCACGCGGCGACGGCGTTCGCGGTCGCGCTGCTGGCCTCCGGCCTCGCGTCCTCCAGCGTCGGAACCTACGCCGGGCAGGTGGTCATGCAGGGCTTCATCGGCCGTACGATCCCCCTGGCGGCCCGCCGCCTGATCACCATGGCGCCGGCGATGGCGGTGCTGATGCTGGGCGCCGACCCGACGAGCGCCCTGGTCTGGTCCCAGGTGGTGCTGTCGTTCGGGGTGCCGTTCGCCCTGGTACCCCTGATCTGGCTGACCCGCCGCCGAGACGTGATGGGCGACCAGGTCAACCACCCCCTCACCACAGCGGCGGCCTCGGCGGCGGCCCTGCTGATCATCGCCCTCAACGCCCTCCTGATCATCAGAACGCTGGGCTGATCTCCCCCGTCGAAGCCGGACCCTCCATCCCGCTCGCCCGCCGTTGAGTTGGCCCCGCCGTTCAACCGCCGTTGTTTGTCCGCGCTGTTGTCCGACCGCGCTGTTGCGCCGCTGTTCTGGCCGCGCCGTCGTCCTGGCCGCCCGTCGTCCTGGCCGCGCCCGTCGTCCTGGCCGCACTGTCGTTCTGGCCGCACTGTCGTCCCGGCCGCGCCGTCGTCCTGGCCGCGTCGTCGTCCTGGCCGCGCCGTCGTTCTGGCCGCGCTGTCGTTGCGATCGCGCTGTTGTTCTGATCGGCTCGGGATGACGCGCGGGCCGCATGCCGCTCGGCCGACCGACGCGGACAGGCTCGGATCACATGCCTTTGCGTGAGCCCGGACAGGACTGCGCGCGAGGCGCATACCTTCGAGGTCAACCACGACGCGGGGGCCGCCTTGGCTCGACCAGGGCGAAAGGGTGCGCGGCGCGAATGCCGCCGACGTGGGTGTGCCTTTGGGCCGGCCAAGGCGGAAGAGCATCCGAGGCAAATACCCCGGCCGGCCGAAGCGAAAGGGCACGCGAGGCAAATTCCCGAGCCGGCCAAGGCGAAAGGGCAAATTCCCGAGCCGGCCAAGGCGAAAGGGCAAATTCCCGAGCCGGCCAAGGCGAAAGGGCAAATTCCCGAGCCGGCCAAGGCGAAAGGGGCACGCGAGGCAAATTTCCGGGTCGGCCACAGTGAAAGGGCATGCGAGGCGAACGCCTCCGGCCGACCAAGGAGGATGGGCGGGGCGGCCGGCACGGGAGGGCTTGGGGTGAATGCCGGTGGATTGACCGGTGTGTGAGGGGGCATGCGGGGCGCATGCCGACTTACAGCAGGCCGGCGCGGCCGGCCAGGGCTGCCGCCTCCGCGCGGCTGGTGACGTGCAGTTTGCGTAGCAGCGTTGCGGTCAGGCGTTTGACGGTTCGCTCGGAGACGTGCAGCTTGACGGCTATGTCGACGGTTGATGCGCCGGCCGCGATCAGCCGCAGCAGGTCACGGTCGTCGTCGGACAGGGTCTCCGGTACGGCGGGCCGGCCGTTCTTCTCGATCATCACGGCGAGCAGCCGTGGCGGCACCACCGCCCAGCCGTCGATCACGGCCAGCAGCGGCTGGAGGATGTCGGCCGGATCGCTGCTCTTGGGCAGGAACCCAGCGGCCCCGGCCCGCAGTGCCGCCAGCGCCAGCTCCGGATCGTCATCGCCCGACATGGCCAGCACCCGCGCCCGCGGGGCAGCCCGGCGCACCGCGTCGATCGCTCGCAACCCACCGGGCGGCGGCATGCGCAGATCCACCAGAACCACATCCGGCACGGCGTGCCGGACCACACTGGCCGCGTACGCCGCGTCGTCCGTAGTCGCCACAACGGTGGCACGCCCGTCACTCACCTCGGGCAGGAGCAGTTCCAGGCCGCGCGCGAAGAGATTGTGGTCATCGACGATCGCCACTCGAATGTTGCGCATGGCGCCCGCTTCCCCCCTCCGGGACAACTCATGCGCCTGATCCGCCGCCGTCACCCCACCAGCCCGACCCGCCCGGGCGACCCTCGCGCCGCCACGTTCCGCCCGGCCGACCCCCGCACGGACAACCCCGGGACTGCCGAAACTAGGACGGCGGATTTCAGGACGGCCAAATCCAGGACAGCCGAACGCCCGGGGGCGGAACCCAAGACGGCCAGTTCCAGGACAGCCGAGCCCGGAACGGCCGAACCCTGGGCGACGGAGATTCGGACGGACAGGTCTGGCGTCAGCGGCTCGACTGGGCCGGGCGGCTTTGCCGGTGGCGTCTCGCTTGCCGGCGTCACCGGTGACACCGGGCCTGTGGTTGCTGCCGGGGGCGGGGATGATCTCGGTCCTGCTGTGGGCTCCGGTGGTGGCGCTGATCCGGGGCTTCTGCTGGCTCGCAGCCTCTGTCATGAGCTGCGGCCGCCGATGGCGACGCTGGCCGCTCTGCTTCGGGCGTTGGAGGAGGCGCCGCCGGAGCCTCGGCGCAGTGAGCTTGCTCGGCTTGCGGCGGAGCATGTGGAGTATGCGGGTGCGGTTCTGCGGGAAGCCGCCGCGACCGCGTGGGGGCGGGAAGGGGACGGGCCGCGGGCGCCGGAGTCGCTGGGGGTGGTTCTGGCGGCTGTTCGGGCCGGGGCTCCGGGATTGTCGGTTTCGGCCAGTCGGGCGGCGCTGGGGTGGCCGGTGCATCCGGCGCACACCCGGCAGATTCTGATCAATCTGGTGGGCAACTCGCTTCGGCACGCGCCGGGGCCGGTGAAGCTCACCGCCTCGGTGCGGGCGCGGCGGCTGCGCCTCGCGGTTGTCGACCGGGGTGGTGCGACGCCGGCCCTGCGTACCGCGCTGCGGCGCCGCACCGCGCCGCCGGATGACCGCGGCCTCGGGCTGTGGGTTGTCCGGCAGCTCGTGGGCTCGTTACGCGGGTCGGTCCGGGCCCGCCGGCTCTTCCCGGCCGGGCTGGCCATGGAGGTCGTCCTGCCGCGGTGGCCCCCGCGGGCCACCGCGCGGCCCCCGTGGGCCGGGCGGCGGGGAAGTCCACTGGCATGAAGCCGGACCTCATGCTGCGAACCCTGGTTCTCGCCCCCTGGCTGGTCGCGCTTGCGGCGTACGAGGGAACCCAGCCCTTAGGCCTTTTCCTTGTGCTCGCCCTCGTTCTGGTCTGGGTCGCGCCGCTGATCCGCGATCGCCAGGTTGTGCAGCAGAAACGCCTCCCCTAGGCAGATCCGGGCGAACTCCGACAGGTCGAGGCTTTCGTCGGGGGAATGCGTTCGCGAGTACGGGTCCTCGGCGCCCGTCACCATGATCACGGCATCCGGGAGCACGGCGCGGAAGTCGGCGATGAACGGGATGGAGCCGCCCAGGCCCATGTCGACCGGGTCGGTGCCGTCCCAGGCGTCGCGCAGCGCGGCGCGGGCCGCGTCGAAGGCCGGGCCGGTCGCGTCCAGGGTGGTCGGCTCGCCCGTGAGTTCCAGCGTGACCGTCAGCTGAGCGCCCCACGGCACGTGCTTCTCCAGGTGGGCGCGGATCGCCTGCCAGGCCGCGCCGGCGTCGTCCCCCGGCGCCACCCGGACGCCGATCTTCGCCTTGGCCACCGGCACCAGGGCGTTGGGCGCGGCGCCGGTCGGCAGGGCGTCGAGGCCGAGCACCGAGATCGAGGGCTTGGTCCAGTTGCGCGCGGCGATGCCGCCGGAGCCGATCAGGTGTACGCCGTCGAGGACCCCGGCCTGCCGGCGGAAACGCTCCTCCGGGTAGTCCAGGGTGGCGTGGTCGTAGCCGCCGAGCCCGTCGACGACAGGGTTGCCGTCGGCGTCGTGCAGGGTGGCGATCAGCCGGGCCAGCGTGGTCAGCGCGTCCGGGGCCGGGCCGCCGTAGATGCCGCTGTGCACCGCCGACTCGAGGGTCCGTACCTCGACGAAGCAGTTGACCTCGCCGCGCAGCGACGTGGTGAGCGCGGGCACGCCGAGGTCCCAGTTGGTCGAGTCGGCGATCACGATGACGTCGGCCCGCAGGTCGTCGAGGTGCTCGCGGAGGATGCCGCGCAGCGAGTGGGAGCCGTACTCCTCCTCGCCCTCGACGAAGACCACCACGCCGACCGGCAGGTCGTCGCCGAAGGCGCGCAACGCGGCGACGTGCGCCATGATGCCCGACTTGTCGTCGGCGGTGCCCCGCCCGTACAACCGGCCGTCGCGCTCCTGCGGCTCGAACGGATCACCGTTCGTCCACAAAGATCGGTCAACGGCCGGCTGTACGTCGTGGTGGGCGTACAACATGACGGTCGGCGCTCCCGGCGGCGCCGCCCGGCGGCCGATCACCGCGGGGCGGCCGCCGCTGCGGACGACCTTCGTGTCGAGGCCGCAGCCGCGGAGAAGGTCAGCGACCGCGTCGGCCGACCGGTCCACCTGGGCGTGGTCGAAGCCGTCGAAGGCGACGCTGGGAATGCGCACCAGCCGTTCGAGGCCGGCCCGGACGCCGGGCATCTCCCGCGCCACGGCGGCGCGGAGTTCCTGTTGGGTCATGGTCATGCCGCGGCTTCATTCCCGCAGGTGGCGAGGCCCTACCCGACTTGCGGACGTGACGCCCAGCTATTTCGGCGGCACCTATCCACTGCCGGATCGTTCCGTCGACCAGGTACGACGTCGGCGCGGACGCGGAACTCGTGGTCGAGCCACACCTCACGGCCGGCGCCGGCGTAACAGTTACCGGCCGTGGAAAACCGGGGGGCGCCGCTCCATGAAGGCGCGCTGCCCTTCCCGCTCGTCGGCGCTGTCGGCGCAGGCTGCGACCATCTCGCGGGCCCGCGCCGCCAGCTCGGGGTGAGCGGTGGCTCGGATCGACGCCTTGGCCGCTCGAACCGACAGCGGGGCGTTGGCCGCGATGGCTTTGACCGTCCGCAGCGCGTCAGCGTTCAATTCCTCGGTCGGAACCAGGCGGTTGACGAAGCCCGCGGCCAGTGCCTCGGCCGCGGTGAACGTGCGGGCGGTGAGCAGCAGATCGGCCGCGTGGGCCGGACCGACCACATGCACGAGCGTTTCGGCCAGTGCCACCGGATAGCCCACCCCCAGCCGCGCCGCCGGAATGCCGAACGTGCTGCCCTCGGCCGCGATCCGCAGATCGGCGCTGAGGGCCAGAGCCATACCGGCACCGAGGCAGTGCCCCCGGATGACGGCGATCAACGGTGTCCGCAGCCCGCTCAGGGTGGCGAACAGCCCCGACAGCGCCTCGTTGAACGCGCGCCGCCCGTCTTCGGAGTCGTGGTGCCCGGCGAACTCGGAGATGTCGGCACCGGCGCAGAAGGTATTGCCCGCCCCCGTCAGCACGATGCTGCGGGCCGCGTCATCGTCGTCGAGCTGCCGCACCGCGGACTCAAGGTCACCCATCAACGCCACCGAGAGAGCGTTACGCCGAGCCGGGTTGTCGATGGTCACCCATCCGGCGCCGTCACGTACGGCGTATTCAATCATCATGCCCCCGTCTTCCTCCGGCCCGTGACCGAAGCCGTGCCATCGCGGTTGAGCCTAGGTGAGCACCGTGGTCCCGGCGTGGATGACCAGCGCACCCGGCGGCGGCCTGCCCTGGCCCCTGCTGGTGGCGTGGACAGCCGCAGCCGTGGTGACAACGACAGTCCTGGCCGCGGCGGCGGTTCGCGTGGTCGCACTGACCCGGCGAACACCGGCCGGCGGCTGGAAGGCGCTGATCCCCGTCCTTCCCGGCTTCGCGGCCGGCGGCGTGTCCCTGCTGGTGATGATGCCCGGAATGATGACGGCCGACGGCTACGGCTATTTCACGGCGCTCGGCTTCCTGTCACCATGGACTCTCGGCCTCAGCGCCACAGCTTGGCTGCGAGGCCGCGCGGCGATGACGGCACTGATCGCCGTGGCGGCGTCCGGGGTGTTGTTCCTGGTCGTCGCCTTCAGCGCGGACCTGCACTCGCTCCTATTTCCCCCACCGGACGAATATCTCCCACTGCACGACTAGTGAAGATGTCGGCGCAGCCGCTCAAGAAGTGCCGTGTCGGCGGCGAGGTCGGGGTGGCTGACCTGACGTTCCAGCTCGACGGCCCGTTCAAGTTCGTTGATCGCTTGGTCAAGCCGACCCTGAGCAAGATGGACCATAGCGATGTTGAATTGGGTAGTCGCCTCGCCGACCCGGTCACCGACTTCCCGCTGAATCGGCAAGGCCTCTTGGCAGTACGCCAGTGCCTGCTGCCGATCGCCCAACCGGTTGTACAAGCTGCCGATGTTGCTGAGGGCAGTGGCTTCGCCCGCCCGGTCACCGACCGCCCTGGCAATGGGAAGGGCCTGCTGGAAGTGCGCTAGGGCCTGCCGTGGATCACCCAGCTCATTGAGCGACAGCCCGATATTACTCAAAGTAGCGGCTTCATTGCCGCTGCTGCCCTTCTGCCGGTACAAGGCCAAGGCTTGTCCATAGTCATTGAGCGCTTGCGAGGCTCGACCGGTTGCGGACCGTGCCCAGCCTCGGCTGTAGAACGCGTCGGCGTCTGGTCCTAGGCGCAGCGTTTCGGTGGTGAGGGCTTCGACCTCGGCGAACCGTGATGTTCGCAGCCAGGTTGCTGCCACTTGGCTGCCGACTTCCCGGGCGATGCTCGCCTCCCGGCCGGCCACCGCCAGCCGATGCACCTCGACCTGATGGGCGACGGTGACCACCGCACCTCGATTCTCTGCCATCTCGGCGCTCCCTGCGAACGAGCCCTTCGATGATCCCGCTCTGATGGGTCAGCAACGCTACAGATTTGGGTGGGGTCGGAAATCCGTCACATGGGCGATACCGGTCTGGGCCGGATGGGACTGTCCTTGGTCCAGCGTCGGTAAGCGGAAAAGGATGGGCAAATGGGTAGCGCCACGGTGGAGGTTTCAGGGGTACGGGCTGCGCAGTCGGCGGCTGAGCTGCGGGCCGCGCTCGTTGCGGAGGCCCGGCCGGGCGATTCCGTGTCGCCTGTGGAGGTTCAGCGGTCGGCGGAGATGGTGATCGCGGTGATCGGGCTCGTGTTCTCCGGGGTGGAGGTGGCCAAGACGCTCGCTGAGTGGTGGCAGGCGCGGCGTAAGGACGATGTCGCTGTCACGATTCTTCTGCCGGACGGTACGCGGATCGAGCTCAAGGACGCTGACCAGGAGCAGTTGGAGATCACGCTCGGGCGGGGATGAGCCGGATGAACACGTACGAGCTGGAGATCTTCGAGCAGACCTCGAGCTACTACGAGCTGAGGCTGTCCAGCGATGACGGTCCGCCGCTGACGCGAGGCTTGGACGGGGCGATCGTCGACGAGCTGATCGCTCTGGTGGAGCGGGACTACAGCCAGGACGCGTACGCGCAAAAGGTGTTCGGCGCTGTTCGGCTCAGCGAGTTGGGTGAGCGTCTCGCGGTCTTTCTCGACGGGGACGAGCGGTGGCTGGCTCCGGTCCTGCTGCACCGGGACGGGGCCGTACTGCGAATCACCGCCGCGCAGCGGCTGCGTCATCTGCCCTGGGAGCTGCTGGCCCAGCAAGGCTCTTTTCTCGCGGTCGCGGGTCGTGCGCCTTTATTGCCCGTACGGGCTGTGGGCGCCAACGCCGCTCCGATAACACCCGGTAATCGGCCGTTGCGGGTGCTGTTCATGGCCACCTCCCCGGAAGGGGTCGAGCCCGTCCTCAACTACGAGGCGGAAGAGACGGCCATTCTGGACGCCACGTCGCGTACGGGAACCGATCTGGTCGTCGAAGAAAGCGGAACCCTGGAAGGGCTTCGTTTCCTGAGCCGCGACTACGGCCCCGACCATTTCGACGTTCTGCATTTGAGCGGGCACGCCACCACCAGCGGTGGGCAGCCGACGTTCGTGGTGGAGAACGAGTTCGGCGGGAGCGTCATGGCCACCGCCGACCAGATCGCCCAGGCGCTGGAAGGCCATTGGCCCCGGCTGGTGTTCGTCTCGGGCTGCCTGACCGGTAGCGCTCCCGGCGGCGGAACCCTTCCGTCGATGAGCGAGAGCCTGGTCAAAGCGGGAGCGCCGGCGGTGCTGGGCTGGGCGCTGCCGGTCGGCGACGTCTCGGCGACCGAGTTCGCCGCCGAGCTGTACCGGTCGCTGGCCGACGGGCAGCCCCTCGATCACGCCGTCGTCGAGGCGCGTCGCCATCTCTACGCGAACAAGCGCGGCAACTGGCATCTGCTGCGCGTCTACGCCGACCGGTCGCCGCTGGCTCCCATGGTCACCCCGCTGCACACCCCGAAAAGGGCACGCTTGCGGGTACGGGCGGCCGACCAGGAGTTCCTGGACCCGCAGACCCAGCTGTCCCGGGTCGCCTCGCGGGCGACGTTCGTCGGCCGGCGCCGCATCATCCAGCGCTGCCTGCGCACGCTCAAGAAACCGGCCGGCGCCGGTACCGCGCAGGCCCTGGTGCTGCAGGGCATGGGCGGTCTCGGCAAGAGCAGCCTCGCCTCGCGGCTGCTGGAGCGCATGCCCACCCACCAACGCGTGGTCTGGTACGGCCGGGTCGACCTGACGAAGTTCCGCGAGCTCACCAACAAGGTCCGCTTCGACACCCTGGAAGCGCAGGCCGAAGCAGCCGAGGTGCTCGACAACGACCGGGTTTCCCTGACGCTTCGCCTCCGTCACCTGCTCGACGCCGACGGCCTGCTCGGCCAGACACCATGCCTGTTCGTCTTCGACGACTTCGAGGACGGCAACCTCGACAAGCGCGGCGCCGACGGCCACGTACTCTCCCCCGACATGGCCGGCATCCTGCCCGCCCTGCTGCAGGCGATCCGCGACACGGGCAGCCCCAGCCGGGTCATCATCACGAGCCGCTACCGCTTCCCCACACCGGCCGGAACCACAGTCGTCGTCGAATCCCTGGAAACCCTCACGCCCGTCGAGCAGGCCAAGAAGATCGCGAACCTCCGAAACCTGCGCCTGGACTCAACCCTCGACCCCGGCATCCGAGACCGAGCGATCGACGCCGCGGCCGGCAACCCCCGCCTGCTCGACTGGCTCGACCTGATCGTCACCGACACCGCCCTCGACGTCGACGCCCTGCTCACGGCCATCGAAAACGAGGCCGACCGTTTCCGCCGCGAAACGATCCTCGCCACCAACCTGCTCGACTCGCAGCCCCTGGACCTGCGAAAAATGCTCGCCAAAGTCAACGTCGTAGAACTGCCCGTTCCGGTGGAGACGGTCCACGCCCTACACGACCACGAGGACGCCGCCAGCCACATCGAACGCGCCGCCCAATTGGGCCTGATCGAGGAGGGCACCGACCCCGAAACGGGTCAGCCCCGCTACTACGTCTCGAACGTCCTACGCCCGCTGATCCGTCCCTTGCTCACCGACGACGAGTACACCCAGGCGTGCGCAGCCGCCGCCCGGTCCCTGTATGAACTGTGGATCACAGGCCCCGAGGCGACGTCATGACGTCAATCCAGCAAGCGATCGAGGTCCACCGGCTCGCGGTGGCCGGCCAGCAACTCGACATCGCCAGTGACGTCGGCGCCCGACTGGCCCACGTATGGCTACGCACCTCACGCTTCGCCGATGTCGAAACCCTGGCGACATCGACGTTGAGTTTGGGCACAGACGCCAGGGCCCTCTTCAGCCGGGGTCGGGCACGCCTAGTCACCGGCCAGCCCCGACAGGCGCTCGACGACTTCGAGAAGGCCTTAGCCCTGGATCAGTTAGCGGGTGACAAGGCCAACGAAGCTGCCACTCTTAACAGCATCGGCACCGTGTACAGCGCCCTTGGCGACCAACAGCAGGCCCTGACCTATTTCGAGCGAGTCCTACCCCTCGCACGAGAGGCCGGTGGCCGCGTCAGCGAAGCGGCCATTCTCAACAACATCGGCCACGTCCACGACGCGTTGGGCGACCAGGAGCAAGCTTTGACCTACTACCAACAAGCCCTACCTATCACACGGGAGGTCGGCAACCGCGCCGGCGAAGCCACCACCCTCAACAACATCGGCCACGCCCACGACGCGTTGGGCGACCAGGAGCAAGCTTTGACCTACTACCAACAAGCCCTACCTATCACACGGGAGGTCGGCAACCGCGCCGGCGAAGCCACC
>NZ_JBICTW010000002.1:487523-771818 GCF_043197815.1 Actinoplanes sp. NPDC048988
ACCACCCTCAACAACATTGGCCAAGTCCACGACGTGTTAGGCGACTACGAGCAGGCTCTGGCCTACCACCAACAGGCCCTACCCATTCGACGCGAGGTCGGTGACCGTGCCGGCGAAGCCACCACTCTCAACAACATCGGCACCGTGTACGAGGGGTTGGGCGACCGGCGACAAGCTCTGACCTTCTACCGGCAAGCCCTGCCTATCCGGCGCGGGACTGGTGACCGAGTCGGCGAGGCGACCGCTCGATACAACATCGCGACGGTCCACCTGGCACAGGGTGAGCTCGACCAGGCCATCAGCGAACTCGAACAGGTAGTCGACCTTGATCGTCAGGTCAGCCATCCCGACCTCGCCAAAGACACCGCACTTCTCGAAAAGCTACGTCAACGACAAGCGGAAGCTAGGAAAATGTCTTAAGTGCGGCATCCGACCTGCGGCCAGGCGCGAACCCTGACCGCAGGCCCTGGAAACGCCCCGGTTCAGTCCTTCAGGAGCTGGCGGGCCATGACGATGCGCTGGACCTGGTTGGTGCCCTCGTAGATCTGGGTGATTTTGGCGTCGCGCATCATGCGCTCCACCGGGTAGTCGCGGGTGTAGCCGTAGCCGCCCAGGAGCTGGACCGCGTCCGTGGTGATTTCCATGGCGGCGTCGGAGGCGAAGCACTTCGCGGCCGCGCCGAAGTAGGTCAGGTCGGCGTCGCCTCGTTCGCTCTTACCGGCGGCGGCGTACGTCAGCTGGCGGGCCGCCTCGAGCTTCATGCCCATGTCGGCCAGCATGAACTGGACGCCCTGGAAGTCGCTCACCGGCTTGCCGAACTGCTTGCGTTCCTTCACGTAGCCCTTGGCGAAGTCGAGGGCGCCCTGCGCGATGCCCAGCGCCTGGGCCGCGATCGTCACCCGCGTGTGGTCGAGGGTGGCCATGGCCGTGGCGAAGCCGGTGCCCTCGGCGCCGATCATGCGGTCGGCGGGGATGCGGACGTTGTCGAAGTAGACCTCGCGGGTCGGGGAACCCTTGATGCCCAGCTTCTTCTCCGGCGCCCCGAACGAGACCCCCTCGTCCGACTTCTCCACGACGAACGCCGAGATGCCGCGCGACCGCAACGTGGGGTCGGTGACCGCGAAGACCGTGTAGTACTCCGACACGCCCGCGTTGGTGATCCAGCGCTTGACCCCGTTGAGCACCCAGAAGTCGCCGTCGCGGACCGCGCGCGTGGTCATCGACGCCGCGTCCGAGCCGGCCTCCGGCTCGGACAGGCAGTACGAGAACATCGCCTCGCCCGACGCCACCTTGGGCAGGTACTTCTGCTTGAGCTCTTCCGACGCCGCCAGGATGAGGGGCATCGTGCCGAGCTTGTTCACCGCCGGGATCAGCGACGAGGACGCGCAGGCGCGGGCCACCTCCTCGATCACGATCGCGGTGGCCAGGGCGTCCGCGCCGGCGCCGCCGTACTCGACCGGGATGTGCGGGGCGTGGAAGTCGGAGGCGCGCAGCGCGTCGTAGGAAGCCTTGGGGAACTCGCTGGTCTCGTCGGCCTCGGCCGCGTTCGGCGCCACGCGGGCGTCGCAGACCTCGCGCACGGCGGCCCGGATGGTCTCGTGGTCCTCCGAAAGCCGGTAGGCGTCGAACTCGCTCATGGCCCATGCCCTTCTCGTTTGCAGCGATGTTACTGGCAGGTAGCGTACGCCCGCCAGGGTCCGGATCGTTATGCCAGACGTGATCACGCTTCCCCGTCTGGCCTTCCTGGGCACCGGATACCTCGGCGCCACGTACGCCATCTGCTTCGCCGAGCTCGGCTACGAGGTCCTCGGGTTCGACGTCGACGAGGCGAAGATATCCAAGCTGGCGAGCGGCCAGGTGCCGTTCCACGAGCCGGGGCTGGACGATCTGCTGCGCCGCAACCTCGCGTCCGGCCGGTTGCGCTTCGTGACCACGTACCGGGAAATCGCGAATTTTGCCGATGTTCACTTCATCTGTGTCGGCACCCCGCAGCGGGCGGACGGCATGGGCGCCGACCTCAGCTACGTGGAGAGCGCCGTGATCAACCTGGCCCCGCTGCTCACCAAGCGGGCGCTGATCGTGGGCAAGTCGACGGTGCCCGTCGGCACCGCGGACTGGGTCGAGGAACTGGTCGCCAAGCACGCCGACCCCGGGCTCGGGGTCGAGGTCGCCTGGTCACCGGAGTTCCTGCAGGAGGGGTACGCGGTCGAGGACGTCCTGCGACCGAATCGGATCGTCTGCGGGGTGAAGAGCCAGTGGGCGTCGGACCGCCTGCGCGCCGCCCACAAGGGCGTCTTCGACCTGGCGGCCACCGAGGATCGCGACGTTCCGGTGGTGATGACCAATTTCGCCACGGCCGAACTGGTCAAGGTGGCCGCCAACGCCTTCCTCGCCACCAAGATCAGCTTCATCAACGCGATGGCCGAGGTCTGCGACGTCGCCGGGGCCGACGTCACCCAGCTCGCCCGGGCCATCGGCTACGACCCGCGGATCGGCAACCGCTTCCTGCAGGCCGGCCTCGGCTTCGGCGGCGGCTGCCTGCCCAAGGACATCCGCGCCTTCCAGGCCCGCGCGCAGGAGCTGGGCGCGGGCGAGGCGCTGCGCTTCCTGCACGAGGTCGATCTGATCAACACCCGCCGGCGCTCCCGGGTGCTCACCCTCGCGGCGGAGCTGCTCGGGCGGCCGGTCGGCCCGGCCGGGCCGGACCTTTCCGGCACGTCGGTGGCTGTGCTGGGCGCGACGTTCAAGCCGAACTCCGATGACGTCCGCGACGCGCCCAGTCTCGCCGTCGCGGGCGCCCTGGCCGCGGCCGGCGCGCACGTCCGCGTCTACGACCCGCAGGGCATGGCGAACGCCCGCCGGGCCCAGCCGGCCTTGAACTACGCCGAGTCGATGACGGCCGCCGTGACGGACGTCTCCCTCGTCCTCGTCGCGACCGAATGGCCGGAATTTCGCAACGCCGACCCGGTGCTCCTGGGTGAGCTCGTCGCCGACCGCAAGGTCATCGACGGGCGGAATTGCCTGGATCCGCGCCAGTGGTCGCGGGCGGGGTGGTCCTATCGGGGGATGGGGCGGCCGCCCGCCTGAGACCCGGGCACGAGGTCTGCGGCGTTTTCTATAGATCTCCGCCCCCGTGAGCCTGTTCTAATGAGGTGTCGTATGGGCATGCTCTAGGTGGACGGGTGGCCGGCAGGTCGAGGAGGTTCCGTGGCGCAGGCTGAACAGCCCGACAGCTACGACGAAGAGCTGGCCCGCATCGAAGCCTCGATCGCGGATCTGAAGATCCGCGACATGGCCGCGGCGAAGGAGCGCACCCAGATCGCCGCCAAGATCCAGGCGGCGCAGTTCCAGCGCGACATCCTGTCGCACGCCAACCAGCAGAAAAAGGCCAAAAAGGCGGCAAAGCCCCGGCGTGTACGCAGGCCGGACGCCCCGCCTCCCCCGCCACCCCCGCCGGGCGGCGTCACGGACTACGACGCCCCTCCGCCCCCGCCCGGGACCAGCCCGCCACGCGACGCCCCGCCGCCTCCGCCCGGCGGCGCCTCCGCGCGGAACGCCCCGCCGCCTCCGCCGCCCGGACGTACGGTCGTCGATGCGGAGCCGCCGCCGCGCCGTACGGCCCGCCCGGCCGGCCCGCCGCCGGACTGGGCCGCCCCGGGCACCGCGCACAGCGGCCCACCCGGCGTCGCCACCGACGGCGTGACAGCGCTCGTCGACGACCCGCCGCCCACCGAGCGGGTGGCTCCCCCGCCCCGCCGGGTCGCCAGCTTCACCGGCGGCGAGGTCCACCCGCCCGAGGCGTCCTCGCAGTCGGTGCAGAACATCACGCTCGCCCTCGGCGCCCTGCTCATCGGCGTGGCCGCCGTCGTCTTCGCCGGCGTCGCCGTCAACAACCCCCTGGCCCGGGCCACCATCCTGGCCATGGCCACCGCGATCGCCCTGGTCGCCGCCCCCGGCATCGCCAAGCGCGGCCTGAGCTCGACCGCCGAGACCGTCGCCGGTGTCGGCCTCGTGCTGCTGCCCATGACGATGTTCGCGCTGCACGGCAGCGAGCTGGCCGGCGGCGCCGACGTGCCCGTCCCGCTCTATCTGGGCATCACCTTCGCGATCACCGCCGTGGCCAGCTTCCTCTACGCCGGCGTCACCCGCCTGGCCGCTCCGCGCTACGCGACCGTCGTCGCCGTCCAGCCGGTGCCCCTGCTGCTGGCCGAGCCGCTGATCCAGAGCCCGGCCGGCTGGGGCATGGCGCTGACCATCGTCGCCGTACTCGACCTGCTCCTGCTCACCACCGTGATCCGCCGTGGCCGCCTGCTGCCGCGATGGCCTCTCGGGCGCCCGGTCGCGGGCGACCGCGAGACGCTCGCCCAGGCCGACGACGACCTTCACCCGGGCGCGCCCGATCCGGCCGACCCCGACGCGTACGCGGCCGACGCCCCGCCCCGGCCCGAGTCGGCTCCGGAGGAGCCCGACCTCATCATCCACGGGCTGACCGGGCCCAGGCGCCGCTGGCTGCGCACCCGCATCTTCCCCGGTCCCCGCCCGGCGGGCGCCCCCGCCGCCGGTTCGGTTCCGCTCGCCCCGCCGGCCAGCCCGCCCTCGGCCGACTGGCTCCGCGAGCTCACGTTCGCCCTGCTCTGCGTGGCCAGCGCGGGCGCCCTGCTCTACTCGTCGGTCGCCCTGCTCCAGGCCCAGGTCGTGCCGGACGCCATGCGTTCCGGCCTGATCGTGGTGCTGGCCGCGCTGACCACGGTGGCCGCCGCCTGGCTGCTCGACAACCTGACCGCCCGCAACATCGCCGGCGGGGTGCTCGCCCTGGCCCTGGTCGGCTCGGCCGCCCGGATCGCCGACGTGGTGTCGCCGCGCTGGACCATCGTGGTGGCCGCCGCCGTCGTCGCGGTCGTCGGCGCCGTCGCCTCCCTGCTGCCGGCCGAGGTCCGGCGCGGTCCCGAGATCGCCTCGGCCGTCGCGCTCGGCATCGTCGGCGTCATCCTCACCGTCGACTGCCTGCGCGCCGCTCTGGCCCCGCTCCAGGCGGCCCGCCCGGTCTGGCACGCCGACACCGCCGGCTACGCGGCCAAGCTCGCCGACGCGACTCAGGGCCAGGGCTGGCTGCTCGCGTTCAGCGCCCTGATCGTCACCATCGGCGCCGCGCTCGCCCTGCCCCGCAACGTGCGCCACGAGGGCGCGGTCACCGGTATCGCGCTGACCGCCCTGGCCGTGCCCGCCTCGCTGAGCATGCGCTGGTCGGAGGCGCCGTGGCCGCTGGTCCTGGCCGCCGTCGGCATCGGCGCGGCCGGCCTGGCCGCCACCACCCGGCGGATCGCGATCGTGCACGTCGCCGCGGCCGCCGTGGTCGGCTTCTTCGGCGCCGGTTCCGCCCTCAGCGCCCCGTGGCTGACCGCCGCCGTGCTCACCGCGCTGGCCGGGGCCGGCGTGATGATCGCCGTGGCCGCCCGGCAGATCCCGATCCGGTTGTACGCCTGGCTGGTCGGCGACTGGGCCTCCGGCGCGGCCGCCCTGGCCCTGCCCGGCGCCGTGGTCACCGCCGCGCTCGCCGTCGCCGACCGCGGCGACGGCCCGCCGCCCACCCCGGAAGTCACCGTGCCCGCGCTGGCCGTCGGCTTCCTCGCGGTCGCCGCCACGCTCAGCTACGCCGCCGTCTTCCAGGTGGCCCGCCGCGAGATCAGCACCCCGCTCACGGCCGGCACCAGCCTCGGAGCGATCTCGCTGGCCCTGGCCGCCCTGCTCGCCCCCGGCGCGACCGCGCCCGACGTCTGGGTCGGCGCGCTGCTGCTGGTCGCCGCGGGCCTGCTGTTCTTCGCCAAGTCGATCGACAACGGCCGGCGCAGCGACCGGGTGCTGGACGGCCCCGACATCGCCGCCGCGGCCGCCACCGTCGCCATCTGCGGCGCGCTGGCCCGGGTCTTCGCGCTGGCCTTCCCGAGCGCGCCGCTGGCCGTGGCCGGCGTGGTCGTGCTGATCGTCGCCTTCGGCGTGGCGCTGCTCCCGGCCGACTGGAGCCGCGGGCCCAACCGGGGTCTGGCCGTGGCCGGTGTCGTGGTCGGCGCGATCGCCGGCTGGCAGGCCCTGGCCGGCGCCGGCCGCGTCATCACGGTTCTGGGCGAGGTGTGGGACGCCGACCTGAGCAAGTACCCGGCGCCCGGCCCCGGCGCCTGGCAGGCGCCGTTCGCCCTGCTCATGGTCGCCTTCGCGGCCGCCATCGCCGCGCCCCGCCCGTTCTCGTACCTGATCTCCGCCGTCTGCGGGGCGCTGGCCACCATCGGCGCGCCGTTCGCGCTGGGCCTGCCCTGGTGGTCGCCGCTGCTGATCAGCGGCGCGGTCGCCATCGGCTACGTGATGGCCGCCGTGGCCACCACCGACCCGCGGGCCGCCCTGTGCCGCGCCGGCGCCGCCGCCGTCGTGCTGCTCTACGCGGTCGGCGCCGGACTGGCCCGGCCCTGGTCGACCGCGCTCGCGCTGCTGGTGGTCGTGCTGGTCGGCCTGCTGGCCGCCGTGATGGCCCGGACCGCGGTGGCCGAGATCCCCGACCCGGCCGAGGACGACGCCGTGCCCGGCGGCCCCGGCCGCTTCTGGGCGCCGTTCGTGGTGACCGAGAGCGACCTGGCCCGCGACGACACCGGCATGCCCCGGCACCGCGCCCAGATCGGCGGCGCCGCCACCGGCGCCGTGCTGCTGGCGCTGCCCGGCGTGCTGGCCTCGCTCGCCGCCGACCAGGGCCACGACGCGCAGGTCGCGCTGACCGCCGCCATGGCCGCGTCCAGCCTCAGCCTGGCCCTGCTGGCCCTGGCCGGCCGCAAGATCCCGCAGTACCTGCCGTGGGCGACCGTCGGCCTGGTCCTCGGCGCGACCGTCACCGCGTTCGTGTCGATTCCCACCCCGTACTCGACGGCCCTCTACGCGGCCGCCGCCGCCCTGCTCGGCGTGATGGCCGAACTGCTGCGCGGCTCCATCCCGGCTCCCGGCATCACGCTGGCCCGCGACCACTACTGGTCGAACACCCGTTTCCGCGGCCCGCGCCGCCCGCTCGGCCTCAGCGGCCGCTGGCTGGTCGACCCGGCCACCAGCGCGGTGGTGCTGGCCCTCGTACCCACCATCCTGGCCCTTTTCTCGATCGCCCCGGCGCTCAAGGCGGCCCTGATCGACCCGCTGGCCCAGGCCCAGCACATCTGGGACGGCCCCATCCCGGCGCTGTCCACCCCGCCCGCCGGCTACGTCGACGGCACCAGCGTCCTGGCCATCGTGCTGCTCACCGGCGCCGCCGCCCTGGCCGCCATCGGCTTCGGCGGCAAGGCCTCCGAGTCCGTACCGGTGATCCTGCCCGGCCTGGCCATCACCCTGCTGATCACGCCGATCGCCCTGCACATGCGCTTCCCGGCGGCGACCTCGGCCGCCCTGGTGGTCTTCACGATCTCGATGCTGGGCCTGGCCCTGACGCCGCCCCCGATCGCCACCCGCGCGTCGCTGCTGCGCACCACCCGCACGATCGTCTTCGTGATCGGCCTGCTGGCCGGCAACGCGGGCCTGGCCGGCAGCCTGGCCCAGCAGCCCCTGACCCTGTTCACCCTGGGCTCGGCGATCGGCGTCGGCCTGGTCGCCGCCCTCGGCGGCCGCAGCCGCCACGCCCGCGTCCTGGGCTGGCTCTTCACCGCCGTGATGGGCCAGTTCTTCGTCCTCACGGCCGCCATCGCCGCCGGCGTCCAGCGCCCGTGGGCCGCCTTCGGCGTCCTGGCGGTCGGCGCGGCCCTGCTCATCCTCGAGGCGACGGTCCCCCGGATGGGCCTCCCGCAGTACCGTCTCGAGGCCCAGACGGTCGAGTGGAGCGGCTACGCCTCGGCCATCCTGGCCGGCGTCCTGGCCTTCGACTCCCCCGCCCACCTGGCCGCCCTGCTCGCCGCCTGGGGCGCCGTGCTCGGCCTGGCCGCTTCCCGGGCCGGCCGTCCGGCCAACCAGCGCCGCCTGCTCTTCTGGCTGGCCGTGGGCTTCGAGATCGTCGGCTGGTGGCTGTTCATCGCCCTGGCCGACGTCGCACTCCCCGAGGCGTACACCCTGCCCTTCGCCGCCCTGGCTCTGATCGTCGGCGTCATCGAGTCGCGCCATCGCCCCGACCTGAGCAGCTGGGCCGCCTACGGCGTGGCGTTGCTGGCCGCGTTCGTCCCCACCATGGGCATCGTCCTGGCCGGCAACGGCGGCGAACTCCGCGAGGTCCTGCTGCTGCTGGGCGCCGTAGCCACCCTGATCATCGGCTCCCGCAACCGCCAGCAGGCTCCCGTGGTGGTCGGCGCCTTGGCCACCGTCTTCGCCGCCATCCACTTCGCCGTCACGCTGGTAGGCCCCTGGCTGGTCCTGGTGCCACTCGGCATCATCCTCCTCTGGGTCGGCGCCACAAACGAAAACCGCCGCCGCACCCGCGAAGGCCTACGAGGCGCCCTGGTCCGCATGCGGTAACCCCTAAAACCGCAGATATACGGAATTCTCCACCAGCACCGCCGAGGGCATCGGGCCCGTCGTGGTCATTCCCGGCGTGCCGCTGCCGGGCTGTTCCCGTCGCCATAGCTCAAAGCAAGGCGGCTTCGCCGCCACACCGCACTTCGACCACCACCCGCACAACCCGCTCGCACGACGGTCCGGATCAGCCCGTCTGCCGACAGGCCCCAGCACCGACAGGCCCTTCGATCAGCCTGGCTCCGATAGGCCCCGGCTGGATCCCTCCACGCGGAGCCGGTGTGGCAGCTGGCCACGAGCGACGTGACAGCCGGCCAGGAACGGCGTGACGACCGACCGGAAACGGCGTGACAGCCGACCGGAAACGGCGTGACAGCCGACCGAAAACGGCGTGACAGCCGACCGGGAACAGCGCGACAGCCGACCGGAAACAGCGCGACAGCCGACCGGAAACAGCGCGACAGCCCACCGGAAACAGCGCGACAGCCCACCGGGAACAGCGCGACAACCCACCGGGACGGCGTGACAGCCGGGCGGGAGCGGTGTGGCAGTTGTCTCCGGGGCGGTGGGCCGATGGCGGGCGGCGGAGGGGCATGGCACGGTCTGCGGCATGGATTTGACCGTGATCCTCGGCCCGATGAAGGGCGGCAAGTCGCTCGAGATGATCAGCCTGCTGTCGCCGTTGCAGCACGCCGGCATCCCGCACCGCGTCTATCAGTCGGCCCGGCACGGGCGGGACACGGCCGTGACGTCGCGCTCCGGCGGAAGCCTGCAGACCGTGAAGGTGAGTTCGCTGGCCGGCGCGGCCGGCGGCGGCTTCGAGGTGATCGGCGTCGACGAGATCCACATGTTCACGGTCGACGACATCGCGGAGCTGGGCGCCGCCGTACGCCAGGGAATCAAGGTCGTCGTCGCCGGCATCGACCTTGACCACCGCGGGCAGCTGTTCGCCCCGGTCCGGGCGCTGTTCGAACTGGCCCCCGAGAAGGTCATCTACCGGCGTGCCGTATGCGACGTCTGCCGTTCCCTGGGCGCCACGCACACCCAGGTCCTGGAGCACGGCAAGCCGATGATCCGCGAGCTGGCCCCGTCGACCGCGCTCCCCGACGACGGCACCTACACCTACGAGGCCCGCTGCCGCCGCTGCGTGGTCCTGCCCTGACCCAGGACGCGGTGCCGGCCACTGTGGTCGGCCACCCGCCGAGAAGCGGGCCGGGGCAGAGGTTGCCCCGGCAGGCAACAGTCAGGCGCGTTCGAGGACGACCACGGGGATCTCGCGGTCGGTCTTCTTCTGGTACTCGTTGTAGTCGGGCCAGACCTCGGCCATCTTCGCCCACATCTCCGGCTTCTCCTCCGGGGTGGCTACGCGGGCGCGGGCGGGGAAACGGTCGCCCTTGATCTGGACCTCGACGTGCGGGTCGGCCTGGAGGTTGACGAACCAGGCCGGTGGCGCGTCGGTGCCGCCCTTTGAGGCGACCACCAGGTAGTCGCCGCCGTGCTCGCGGAAGATCAGGGCGTGGGTACGCTCGTGCCCGGACTTGCGGCCCCGCGTGAACAGGATCAGGATCTCGGTCCCGTTCCGCCAGTGGAACCCGTCCTCGCCGTTGGTCGCGAGGTAGCGCTCAACGTGCGGATCACCATGCAGGTCGATAGCAGAACTCATGAGCCGACCCTACCCGCGCCGCCGCACGCCCCGGCGAACTTCACGATGGCCTCGGGACCGTGCACGGCGCCGGCGCGTGAAGCGGGGTTTTCAGCGCGAGTGACGGGACAGCCCGGCGGCGGCGCGCGGAGGGTGACCACGACGGACCCGGTGCCCTCGGCGGTGCTCTCCGTCAATTCCGTATCTCTTCTTCAGAGGGCGAGTCGCCGCACCAGCCCGGGCGAGGGGTTGACGAATGAGTCACCGCTGGTGACGACGGTCGGGACCGTTTCGTCGCCGCCGGTGATGTCGCGGACCGAGGCGGCGCCGGCCGGGTCCTGCCAGATGTCGACCCAGTGCAGTTGGGACGCGCGGCGGCCGAGGGAGACGCGGAGCCGGGCGCAATAGGGGCATCCCGGACGCCAATAGACGATCGGGCGTCCGTCGTGGGCGCTGGCCTCGCGGGCCGCGGCGTCGCTGACCGAGGCCGGGAAGCCGCGCGGCGACAGCGCGACGGCGCCGGCCAGCAGCAGGGCGCCCATCAGCACGGCGGTCAGGACGCGGCCGTCGCGGAGCCACACGCCGACGAGGAAGACGGCCGCCACGACGACCACGATCGAGGGAAGCCACCTCCGCACCATGCCGCGACGCTACCTCAGCGCCGGGCGGGCGACCCGGCGGGCTTCAGCCGAGGAGCCGGCTGCGGAGGGCGGCGTCCTTTTCGGCCACCAGCTTCTCCAGGCCGGCCTGGAAGTTGGCCATCTTGGTGCGCAGGGCCGGGTCGGCGGCGCCGAGGATGCGGATGGCGAGCAGGCCGGCGTTGCGGGCGCCGCCGATCGAGACGGTGGCCACGGGGACGCCGGCCGGCATCTGGACGATCGAGAGCAGGGAGTCCATGCCGTCGAGGTGTTTGAGCGGGACCGGCACGCCGATCACCGGCAGCGGGGTCAGGGCCGCGACCATGCCGGGCAGGTGGGCCGCGCCGCCTGCGCCGGCGATGATGGCGCGCAGGCCGCGGTCGGCCGCCGACTCGGCGTAGTCGACCATTTTGCGGACCGTGCGGTGCGCCGAGACGACGCCGACCTCGAACGGCACCTCGAACTCGGCCAGGGCCAGGGCCGCCGCCTCCATCGTGGGCCAGTCGGAGTCGCTGCCCATGATGATGCCGACCTGCGGTGCCATTACTTGCCTTCCTGAAGCCAGCGGGCGGCGCGGGCCGCGCGGGCCCGCACCGAGGTCATGTCGTCGCCCAGGACCGTGACGTGGCCGATCTTGCGGCCGGGCCGGACCTGTTTGCCGTACAGGTGGACGCGGGCCCCCGGGTCCTCGGCGAACAGATGGTGCAGGCGTTCGTCGATGGAGATGCCGCCCGGCTCGCCGCCGAGGACGTTCGCCATCACGACGGCGGGGGCGGTCAGCGACGTCTCGCCCATCGGGTAGTCGAGCACGGCCCGCAGGTGCTGCTCGAACTGCGACGTGCGGGCGCCCTCGATGGTCCAGTGACCGGAGTTGTGCGGGCGCATGGCCAGCTCGTTGACGACGATGCCCTCGTCGGTCTCGAACAGCTCGACCGCGAGCAGGCCGACCACGCCGAGGTCGTTGGCCAGGTCGATGGCGAGCTGCTGGGCCTTGACCGCCAGGTCCTCGGGGAGCCCGGGGGCGGGGGCCAGCACCTCGACGCAGATGCCGTCCTTCTGGACGGTCTCCACCACCGGGTACGCCGCGACCTGCCCGAACGGCGAGCGCGCGACCAGGGCGGCCAGCTCGCGCTTGAGCCGCACCTTCTCCTCGACGATCAGCGGCGTGCCGGTGGCCACGAGTTCGGCGGCGGCGGCTTGCGAGTCGAGCACCCAGACGCCCTTGCCGTCGTAGCCGCCGCGGGTCGCCTTGGCGATGATCGGCCAGCCGACTTCCGCCGCGAAATCGGAGATGTCAGAAGTGTCGGAGACGCGGCGCCAGCGGGGTGTGAACGGGCCGGTGAGCCGGTCCCGCATCAGGCCCTTGTCCTGGGCGAACACGAGCGCCTTCGAGCCGGGGAAGACCTTGACCCCCTCGGCCTCCAGCGCCTCGATGTGCGCCGTCGGCACATGCTCATGATCGAAGGTGAGCGCCTCGCACCCCTTGGCGAACTCGCGCAACGCGGCCAGATCGGTGTGTGTGCCGATCCGGACGTCGGCGGCGACCAGCGCCGCACTGTCGTCGGGCGACTCACTGAGCACGCGCAGTGACTGGCCGAGGGAGATGGCGGCTTGGTGGGTCATCCGGGCCAGCTGGCCCCCGCCCACCATGCCGACTACGGGCAGACCGGTTCGGGTATCCATCGCACGCCAAGCGTAGCGACGCCCCAGCTCACGCCTGCAAGCGGGCAATCAGATCAGCCGGGCTGGTGACGGGCCGCTCACAGACGAAACCCTTGCAGACGTACGCCGTGGGCACGCCGTCCAGGAGCGGGCGGTCGGCCAGCAGCGGCACACCCGGCCGGTCGGGCTCGCCGGCCACCACCACGGCCCCGGCCGGGGCACTGCGGTGCGCCTCCGCGACCAGCGGGTCTCCCACCGGGTCGGTGGTGGCGATGGCGATCTCGTACGGCCCGGAGAGCGCCGCCTCGGCCACCGCCGCCGAGTAGCCGGCGAACCGCGGATGCCCGCCGATCAGCGGCCCGACCGTGCCCAGCGCCGCGTCCGCGGCCTCCCGGTACTCCGGCTCGCCGCTGAGGGCCGCGTACGTCACCAGCGCGGCGACGATGGACGACACCCCCGAGGGCGTCGCGTTGTCGGTCGGGTCGGCCGGCCGGGTGACCAGCTTCTCGGCGTCGTCGGCGGTGTCGTAGAAACCGCCCTGGCCGGTGGCGAAGCGGGCGAGCGCCACGTCGAGCAGTTCCCGGGCCGCGTCGAGCCACTTCCCCTCGGCCGTGAGCTGGTGCACGGCCAGGAACGCCTCGGCCACGCAGCCGTAGTCGTCGAGCACCCCGGCCGGCTCGCCCACCACGCCGTCGCGGGACACCCGGCGCAGCCGGCCGTCGACGATGTGCCGCTCGGCCAGCACGGTCGCGATCTCCACGGCCGCGTCGTGCGAGGCGCGATCGCCGGTCAGCACGGCGTGCTCGGCCAGCGCGGTCACCGCGAGCCCGTTCCAGGAGCCGACGACCTTGTCGTCACGGGCGGGCTGAGGACGGCCCTGCCGGGCCTCATAGAGCTTGCGGCGTACGCCCGTCCAGCGCTCGACAAGCTCAGGCTCGGCCGCGTCGATGTCGCGGGCCAGTACCAGCACGCTGCTGCCGTGCTCGAACGTGCCCTCCTCGGTCACGTTGAACAGGTCGGCCGCCCACGCGCCGTCCTGTTCGCCGAGCACTTCGGTGAGCTGGGCCGGCGTCCACGCGTAGGTCAGCCCCTCGACCCCGTCGGTGTCCGCGTCCAGCGCCGACGCCAGCCCGCCCCGCGGCGTGCCGAGGTCGCGCAGCAGGAAGGTGGCCGTCTCGTCGGCGATCCGCCGCGCGTAGACGTCACCGGTGAGCCGCCACAGCTGGGTGTACGCCCGCAGCAGGAGCGCGTTGTCGTACAGCATCTTCTCGAAGTGCGGCACGGTCCAGGTGGCGTCCACCGCGTACCGCGCGAACCCGCCGCCGAGCTGGTCGTAGATGCCGCCGCGCCCCATCCGCTCGGCCGCGTGCCGGACCACCTCGAGCGCCTCGGCCGACCCGGTCCGCTGGTGGTGGCGCAGCAGGAAGAGCATCCCCATGTGCGGCGGGAACTTCGGCGCCCCGCCGAAGCCGCCGTTGATCTCGTCCTGTTCCTTGAGCAGCCCCAGCGCGCCCGCCTCGAGCAGTTCGGCCGAGATCGGCGCGACCGGCCCGCCGACCAGCTGGGCCCCGCCGATCGCCTTGACCACCGAGGCGCCCTGCTCGATCACCTGGTCGCGCTGCTCCTGCCACGCCTTGGTGACCGAGCTGATCAGGCGACCGAAGTTGCTCTTGGGGTAGTAGGTGCCGCAGAAGAACGGTTCCCCCTCGGGGGTGGCGAAGACGGTCATGGGCCAGCCGCCCTGCCCGGTCATGGCCTGCGTGGCGGTCATGTAGACGGCGTCGACGTCGGGCCGCTCCTCGCGATCCACCTTGATCGACACGAAGCCGTCGTTGAGCAGAGCGGCGATCTGCTCATCCTCGAAGGACTCGTGGGCCATCACGTGGCACCAGTGGCAGGCCGCGTAGCCGACCGAGATCAGGACCGGCACATCGCGGCGCTTGGCCTCGGCGAACGCCTCGTCCCCCCATTGCCACCAGTCAACCGGATTGTCCTTGTGCTGGAGCAGATAGGGCGAGGTCGCGTCGGCGAGGCGGTTGGCCATGCCACCAGCCTCTCACGCCCCGCTCGGCCTCGCCGCCGGAGCGCGGTCAGGAGGCGTCGTCGGCGCGCAACGGGCGGATGTTGGCCGGTGCGGCCTCGCTCAACTGGGTGAGGGACTGGACGATGCGGTCGGCCGGCATGGGCCGGCAGAAGTGGTAGCCCTGGGCCGTGGGGCAGCCCAGCTCGATCAGGGCGGCCCGCTGCTCGGTCGTCTCGACGCCCTCGGCCACCACCCGGACACCCAGGCGGGCGCCGAGCTCGACGGCGCCCCGGACCACGGCGCCGGCGGCGGGCGACTCGATCATGTCGTCGACGAAGGAGCGGTCGATCTTGATTTCGTCGACCGGAGCCCGGGTGACTATCGCCAGCGACGAGTAGCCGGTGCCGAAGTCGTCCAGGGAGAGCTGGACACCGGCGCCGCGCAGCTCGGCCAGGACGTCGTCGACGATGCGCTCCTCGCTGACCGCGACCGACTCGGTGATCTCGAGGACCAGGCGGGAGGCGGGGGCGTGGTGGCGCCGGAGGGCGTCGCGGACCTGGGCCGGAAAGCTCGGGTCGAGCAGGCTGCGGGCGGGCACGTTCACCGAGACCGGCACGTCGACGCCGGCCGCGTGCCACCGGCCGGCCGCGTCCAGGGCCAGGTCGAGGACCCGGCGGGTGAACGCCGTGTGCAGCTCGGTGTGCTCGACCTTGGCGATGAACTCGTCGGGCGACAGCCGGCCGCGGCGGGGGTGCTGCCAGCGGACAAGCGCTTCGACGCCGGTGGGAGCGGCGGTGATCAGGTCGACGGCGGGCTGCAGGTGCAGCACGATCTGGTCGTCGGCGGCCAGCGCCTCCTTCAGCTCGGCCAGCAGGGCCAGGCCGTCGGTGGTGACCGCGTCCTGGCCGGCGTCGAAGGCGGCGACCGTCACCTCCTGGCGTTTCGCCTCCTGCAGGGCCAGCGAGGCGCGGCGCACCAGCTCGGCCACGTCGGCCCGGCCGGCCGGGGCGACCGTGACGCCGGCCGCCACCTCGACCGCGAGCCGGACGCTGGACACCTCCATCGGGCGGCCCAGCTCCTCGACCAGCTCGCGGGCGCGGCGCAGGGCCAGCGGCATCGAGTCGGACAGCGGCACGTCGGCCGGGGCGGACGAGTCGATCAGCGGGACCACCCGGGGCACCAGCAGCGCGAACTCGTCGTCGCCGGTGCGGGCGAGCATCTCGCCGTCGCGGGTCAGCTCGGTCAGCCGGTCGGCCACCAGGCGCAGCAGCTCGTCGCCGTGCCGATGGCCGAGGGTGCCGTTGACCTCGCGGAAGTCGTTGATGTCGAGCAGCAGCAGGGCCACGTGCCGCCGGCGGTCGAACGAGCGCAGCAGCTGGTCGCCCTCGGCCAGCAGGGTGGGACGGTCGAGCAGGCCGGTCAGCCGGTCGTGACGCGTCTCGTACGCCACCTGCCCGCTCAGCTCGGCCACCCGCTCACGGGCGGCGGCGTCGTGCAGGGCGCCGGCCAGCGCGTCGCCGAACGCCGAGATGGCCGACTCGTCGCGCGGGACGGGCAGGGTGGGCTCGGAGAGCCAGACGGTCAGCTCGCCGACCAGGTCGCCGTCGACCGCCATGGACCGGGTGATCGCCGGGCCGGGCAGTCCGGCCACCGCGTTGTCCTGGCCCGGGCCGTCCTGGGCGTAGCGGCGCTCGCCGTCGCGGCCGCGCACCTCGATCTCGACCCGCCGGGCACCGAAGACGTCGAGCGCGGCGCGCAGGCCGGCCTCGACCACCTCGATCTCGGTGCCGCCGGGCAGGGTGGCCGTGGCCGCGGCGAACGCCTCCCACAGCCGGCGCTCCTCCTCGGCCCGCAGGTGGAACCGGTAGGTCCGCTGGAGCAGCCACAGGGCCGGCGGGAAGGCGAGCAGCCAGAGCGGGTTCTCGACCAGCGCGACCACGGCGGCCAGGCCGACGATCACGTTGCCGACGACCATCGGGACCTTCGCGTACGAGGCGCGGACCAGGATCTGGGCGGCCGGGGCGTCGCGGTGCAGGGCGAGCGTCAGGGTGGCCAGCCCGAAGGTCAGGACCAGGTAGGTGAGCGCGCCCGCGACCAGGGCGGTCACCATGCGGGCGCCGAGCACCGGCGCGCCGCCGGCGATCGCGCCGGCCACGACGGCGGCGCCGGCCGCGCCGAGGCTGAGCGAGGCGGCCAGATGAACCACCTCGGCCACGTTGCGCAGCGATTCCCACCAGGCGAGCAGCGCCCACGCGGCGACCGCGCCGGCGAGGGTCACGGCGGGCAGCCACCCGGGCGGGGCCACGACGAAGCCGATGATGAAGGCGGCCTCGCCCCACGAGACGGAGACGACGCCGCGGCCGAGCCGGAATCGCAGCCGGGCGAGCTGGCCCGCGGCGACCACGGCGGCGGCCAGCGCCGCGCCGGCCAGCGGGGTGAGGGGGCGGTCGGCCGGCCGGTCGACCGGCAGCAGCGCGCCGAGGACGGCCAGGATGAGCGCCGCGGCGGCGACCGTGGCGGTCAGAACGCGCACGCTGAGGGGACGCCCGGCAAGCCCGGCGACGTCGATCCAGGAACGCCGGGCGACCGGCGGCGCGGTCACGGCGAAACCCACTTCACCAGGAGCACTGGCGGATGCACGTGCATCTGCAGTGGAGAAATCTGCGGGCGGGGAATGGTCATTTTCAGCGCCCCCTTCCGCGCAGGGATCAGGGGCGGCTAGGCCCCCGGCGGAAGGCTAAATCAATACCGATGAACACAACAAGGCTTGACGAACGGCCCGTATTACACATACGTCTGACCAATACGGACCGTACCCGTCGCCCTGAAGATCGAACCACTTCCCACTAGGTCAAACGCGGCGCGGATCGCCGTCCGCCGATCCACCGTCACGCTCAGTAGTAACGGCTTTGACCTCGCCGTCCGCGCCCGGGTCGACCGTCGTCGATCGATCGGCTTCGACACGATCCGCCACCGTTCCGTCGCCGGAACGCTCGAGAGCCGCATTCAGCCGAGCGATCTCGGCCTCACGCTGTGTCTGCCTTACGTCCGGAAAACTGTCGGGAAGCCGACGCACGCGCTTGTTCATATTGCGGATCAGCAAAACAGTTGCTATGGACAGCAGCACGATGATGAAGAGACCCATCGGGCCGGCCAGGCCGCCCGAGCGGGTGTCTCCGAAGTTGTTGACGGCAAAAGTGCCCATGGGACGAGACTACTAGTGCGTCTCGACGCGCTCGCGAACCCCCGCGAAGAGGTCGGACTCGGGAATCGGGCTGTCGACCAGCGAGCGGGCCAACTCGAAGTCCTCGGTCGGCCACACCTTCTGCTGGAGCTCCAGCGGGATCTTGAACCAGAAACCGTCCGGGTCGACCTGGGTGGCGTGGGCCCGCAGCGCCTCGTCGCGGATCTCGAAGTACTCGCCGACCTCGACCCGAGTGGTGATCTTGTCGCCGCGGTCCTCGCGGTCGGCGCTCTTCTCGAGCCATTCGGTGTACGGCGACTCGAGCCCCGCCGCGATCATGCCCTCGTGCAGCGCGAGCATGCGGGCCCGGGTCCAGCCCGAGTTGTAGTACAGCTTCAGCGGCTGCCACGGCTCGCCCAGCTCCGGGTACTTCTCCGGGTCGCCGGCCGCCTCGAAGGCCACCACCGAGATCTTGTGGCACATGATGTGGTCGGGGTGCGGGTAGCCGCCGTTCTCGTCGTACGTCGTCATGACGTGCGGCCGGAACTCGCGGATCAGCTTGATCAGCGGGATCGCGGCGGTCTCCGGATCTTGCAGGCCGAAGCAGCCCTCGGGCAGCGGCGGCAGCGGGTCGCCCTCGGGCAGGCCCGAGTCGACGAAGCCGAGCCAGGCCTGCTCGACGCCGAGGATCTCGCGGGCGCGATCCATCTCGGCCCGGCGGATGTTGGTGATGTCGGCCAGCACCTCGGGCCGGTCCATCTTCGGGTTGAGCACGCTCCCGCGCTCGCCACCCGTACACGTCGCGACCAGCACCTGGACACCCTCGGCGACGTATTTCGCCATGGTCGCGGCACCCTTGCTGGACTCGTCGTCGGGGTGCGCGTGCACCGCCATGAGACGCAACTGCTCAGCCACTGAAATCTCCTCGGACCTGACCCGCGTCGCGCGGGCCGGTGTCGGCTGCGAAGATGGACACTGCCATTCTGGCGGATCCCACCGACAACAAACGCATGAGAGGTCGTCAGGTGAGCGAGACGCGCACCACAGCCCCGGTCTTCCCGCCGGGCCGATACGGACGGCGCCGGTCCGGCCGCCGCCGGTTGGTGCTGCCCATCCTCGTTCTCGTGGTGGTCCTCGCCGCGTCGCTGGTCCTCTCGCTGAAGCTCTACCAGCGGTTCGGCCAGACGGACTACGACGCGCAGATCGTCGGGTGGTCGGAGCCGACCGACAAAGAGATGGTCATCGAGTTCAAGGTGCGGGTCCCGGCCGGCGGAGCGGCGAGCTGCACGCTGCGGGCCCGCGACTACGACGGATTCGAGGTCGGCCGCCGTACGGTCGTGGTGAGACCCGAGCCCGGCGAGACGGCCATCGACGCCAAAGAGACGGTGACCACCACCGCCCGCGGCTCCGTCGGCGACGTCCTGGGGTGTGACCCCGCCTGAGGCCCGGGCGCCTCGCGCCATTCTGGCCCCGTGCGTACCGCTGGTAAGCTTGGTGATTCGCTCCGTCAATGTTCTTTGTACGGAGCGATCTTGTTAGTGCCCGCCCTTCCATGCAAGGAGATCAACCGTGTCCAGTTCAGAGGCGCCCAAGACATGGCTTTCTCAGGACGCTTACGACCGGCTGCAGTCCGAGCTTGACGAGCTGATCGCCGCCCGGCCCGAGGTCGCGGCCGAGATCAACGCGCGCCGCGAGGAGGGTGACCTGCGGGAGAACGGCGGCTACCACGCCGCCCGCGAGGAGCAGAGCCGCCAGGAGGGCCGGATCCTCTACTTGAAGGAGTTCCTGCGCACCGCCGAGGTCGGCGAGGCGTCGGCGGCCGACAACGTCGGGCCGGGCTCGGTCGTCACGATCTACTTCGACGACGACCAGAGCGACACCGAGACCTTCCTGCTGGGCTCGCGCGAGATCTCCTCGACCACCGACCTCACCGTGTACAGCCCGGAGTCGGCGCTCGGCAAGGCGATCCTCGGCGCCGGCGAGGGCCAGACCGTCACCTACACGGCCCCCAGCGGCGCCGACATCAAGGTCACGGTGGTCAAGTTCGGCCCGTTCGAGGGCTGACCGAGATTTGTTCGGGCCCGCCGAAAGGCGGGCCCGTTTCCGTTCACGGGGTCGCGTCGGCCAGGAGCGAGACCCGGTAACCGCTGTCGCGCAGCGTGCTGATCAGGGCGTCCGAGTGGTCCGGCCCGCGGGTCTCGACCGACAGCGCCACCTCGACCTGGCCGAACCCGAGCCGCGGGCTCTGCCGCGAGTGCCCGACCTCGACCACGTTCGCCCGCAGCTCGGCGATGCGGCCGAGCAGCCGGGCCAGTTCACCCGGCCGGTCGTCGCAGCGCACCGCGAGGCGCAGGAAGCGCCCGGCCGAGGCCAGCCCGTGCTCGATCACCCGCAGGAGCAGCATCGGGTCGATGTTGCCGCCGGAGAGCACGGCCACCACCGGCCCGTCCGCCGGCGGGACGTAGGCGCCGGTCAGCAGCGCCGCGAAGGCCGCTCCCCCGGCCGGCTCGACCACCATCTTGTGCCGCTCCAGCAGCACCAGCAGCGCCGCCGACAGGTCCTCGTCGCTGACCGTGACAACCTCGTCGACCAGCTTGCTGACGTGCGCGAAGTTCAGGTCGCCGGGCCGCAGTACGCAGATGCCGTCGGCGATCGTGACGCCCTGGGCCAGCTTCTGCGGCGAGCCCGCGGCGAGCGAGGGCGGATAGGCGGCGGCGCCGGCCGCCTGCACGCCGACGACCCGGACGTCCGGCCGCAGGGCCTTGGCCGCGACCGCGATGCCCGAGATGAGCCCGCCGCCGCCGACGGCCGTGATGATCGTGGTGGCCGCCGGCAGCTGGTCGAGGATCTCCAGGCCGACCGTGCCCTGACCGGCTATGACGTCCGGGTGGTCGAACGGGTGGATCAGCACGGCGCCGGTCCGCTCGGCGAACAGCTGCGCCGCCACCAGCGAATCGTCGACGCTCGTGCCCGCGTACTCGATCGCCGCGCCGTACCCCTTGGTCGCCGTGACCTTGGGCAGCGGCGCCCCCTCCGGCATGAAGACTGTGGCCCGGGCGCCCAGCAGTTCGGCCGCGAGCGCGACACCCTGTGCGTGGTTGCCGGCGCTGGCCGCGACGACGCCCCGGGACCGCTCGGCGTCCGAGAGGCGGCTGATCCGGGTGTAGGCGCCGCGCACCTTGTACGACCCGGCGCGCTGCTGGTTCTCACACTTGAGCCAGGCGTCGGTGCCGGTGATCTCGGTGAGCGGGCGGGACTCGATCAGCGGGGTGGTCTTGACCACCCCTTTCAGCAGGCTGCGGGCCGCTTGGATGTCGGCGAGGGTCAGCAGATCGAGCGGCGGGGTGGCACCAGGCATGGACTGAATCGTGCCACTGATCATCCGAAAGCGTGACGGCGCCAGGGGTTCATCACTTCGAACTGACCGGCGACGGCCAGCAGCAGCGTCTCGGAGTCGGGCGGGCCGACCAGCTGCACGGCGACGGGCAGGCCGTCGGGGCGCACGCCGACCGGGACCACGATCGCCGGGAGGCCGGCGACGTTCCAGGGCGCGGCGTACGGGGCGTACCGCATGCTCGCGCTCATGTTGGCCCGCCACGACCCGTTCGCGTGTCCCTCGGCCGGCGGCGGCGCGGTGGCCAGGGCCGGGGTGAGCAGCAGGTCGATTCCCCGGTCGGCGAAGAAGCCGATCGAGCGCTCGCGGAAGGCGTCGCGCTGCGACTGGCGCACCAGGCCGCTGCGCATGGCCCACTTGCCGAGCTTGATGTGGCGCCGGGTGCGCGGCTGGAGCCGGGCCAGGTCGTAGTCGCGCGACTCGACGTAGGCCGAGGCGAACCAGGTGGCCAGCGTGCCGACGCCGAGCGACTGCGGGTAGCTCGGGTTGGCCGTGAGCGTGTCGTGCCCGGCCTTCACGAGCAGCTTGGAGGCGGCGGTGACGGCGTCCGCGTTCGGCTCGTCGAGGCGGATGCCGGCCACCGGCGAGCGGGTGGACACGCCGATCCGCAGCCGGGACGGCTCGACCAGCCGGACCGGGTCGCGGCCGGCCAGCACCGAGAAGCCCACCGCGGCGTCGCCCACCGTGGTGGTGAGCACGCCGTTCTCGACCAGGCCGAACCAGTTGTCGACGCCCAGCTCGGCCGGGACCACGCCGCGGCCGGGCTTGAGGCCGACCAGGCCGCAGCAGGCGGCCGGGATGCGGATCGAGCCGAGCCCGTCGTTGCCGTGCGCGATCGGCACCAGGCCCGCGGCCACCGCGGCGGCCGACCCGCCGGACGAGCCACCGGGCGTACGGTCCAGGTCCCAGGGGTTGCGGGTGGCGCCCTCGGCGTCGTCGGTGACCGCCCAGAGGCCCATCTCGGGCATCCGGGTCACGCCCACCACCACCGCTCCGGCGCCGCGCAACCGCCGTACGACCTCGTGGTCCTCCTCGGCGACAGCCGAGCGCACCGCCGCCGAGCCCGACCAGACCGGAAGCCCGGCCACCGCGGTGTTCTCCTTGACCGCGACCGGCACGCCGGCCAGCGGAAGGTTGGCCAGGTCCTCCTGGTCGTCGACCTTCTCGGCCTCGGTGATCGCCTCTCCCCCGCGGACCACGCGGAACGCGTCGAGCGACGGGTCGGTGATGGCGATCTGTTCGAGGTGGTCGGCGACGACCTGGGTGGCTGTCACGTCACCGCGCCGCACCGCGCGGGCGATCTGCTTCGCGGTGGCGCCGGCCCAGGTCGTCCCGTCCGTCATAGTTACTCCATAAATCAGCGGTATATCAGCCCAATGCCTGCTCGAGATCGGCGAGCAGATCGTCAACGGTCTCGATGCCGACAGACAGTCGCACGAGATCGGCGGGGACTTCAAGCGCGGAGCCCGCAGCCGACAGGTGTGTCATCTGACCCGGGTGCTCGATCAGCGACTCGACCCCGCCCAGTGACTCGGCGAGCACGAAGAGCTTCGTCCGGTTGCAGATCGCGATCGCCTGCTCGGGGCCGCCGGCCGCGCGGAACGACACCATGCCGCCGAAGCGCCGCATCTGCTTGGCCGCGACCTCGTGCCCGGGGTGATCCTCCAGGCCCGGGTAGAGAACGCTCGCGACGGCCCGGTGCTCCCGCAGGAATCCCACGATGCGTTCCGCGTTGTCGCAGTGCCGCTCCATCCGTACACCCAAGGTCTTGATCCCGCGCAGGGTCAGCCACGCGTCGAAGGGGCCGTTGACGCCGCCCATCGCGTTCTGGTGGAAGGCGAGCTGGTCACCGAGGTCGTCGGTGGCCGTGATCAGCGCGCCACCGACCACATCGGAGTGGCCGCCCAGATATTTGGTGGTCGAGTGGACGACGACGTCGGCGCCGAGCGCGATCGGCTGCTGCAGGTACGGCGAGGCGAAGGTGTTGTCGACGACGAGCAGGGCGTCGTACTCGTGGGCGAGCCCGCCCAGCGCGGCGATGTCGGCCACGTTGAGCAGCGGGTTGGTCGGCGTCTCGGCCCAGATCAGCTTGGTGTGGCCGGGCCGGAAGGCGGCGCGCACGGCGTCGAGGTCCTCGAGCGGCACGGCGGTCCAATCGAGACCCCAGTTCTCCAGGACCTTGGAGAAAAGACGGAAGGTCCCGCCGTACGCGTCGTCGGGGATCACCACATGGTCACCCGGCCGGCACACCGTGCGGAGCAGCGTGTCCTCGGCCGACAGCCCGCTGGCGAAGGCCAGCCCGCGGCGGCCGCCCTCGATCGCGGCGAGGCATTCCTGGAGCGCGTCACGCGTCGGGTTGCTGGAGCGGCTGTACTCGTAGCCGAGCCGCGGCGCGCCGACGGCGTCCTGGGCGTACGTGCTCGTCTGATAGATCGGAGGCACCACCGCGCCGGTCCGGGGATCCGGATCCTGGCCGGCGTGGATGGCGAGGGTGTCGAACCCGTAGTGGTTAGCCGTCATGCTGCGCAAGGCTAGTCTCAGCTGGTGGCCGACTGTGTGTTCTGTGGCATCGTGGCGGGGACGGTGCCCGCTTTCAAGGTCGTGGATTCCCCTGATGGAGTTGGTTTCCTCGATACGCGCCCCGTCTTCAAGGGCCACGTGTTGATCGTCCCCCGCACCCACGTCGTCACGCTTCCTTCGCTCCCCCTCGACCTTTTGCCCGGATTTTTCGGACTCGTTCAGCGGGTCGCGGCGGCGGTACCTCCCGCGCTCGATGCCCAGGGGACATTTGTGGCGAACAACAACGTGGTGTCGCAGTCAGTGGCGCACCTGCACTTCCACGTCGTCCCCCGGACGAAAGGCGACGGGCTGCGCGGCTTCTTCTGGCCGCGGCACCGCTACGACAGCGACGAGGAGGCCACCTCGTACGCCGCCCTGATCGCGAAACAACTGGACTGACCCCGGTGTTGCACCCAGCGGATGAAGGGAGTGACCGTGTTCCTACGGTTCCGCAAGCCCGAGCTGGTGACCCCCGACAAGGCCCTGCCCGGCCGCACTTTCGAAATGCCGGTCGCCGACACCCACGTCGTGCTGGGCACCCCACTGAAGGGCCCCTGGCCGGCCGGCTATGAGGTAGCCGTCTTCGGCATGGGCTGTTTCTGGGGCGCCGAGCGCATCTTCTGGCGCCTGCCCGGCGTCCACTCGACGTCGGTCGGCTACGCCGGCGGCTTCACCAGCAACCCCACGTACGAAGAGGTCTGCTCCGGCTCCACCGGCCACGCCGAGGTGGTCCAGGTCGTCTACGACCCGAGCAGAATCCAGTACGAGGACCTGCTGAAGGCCTTCTGGGAGAACCACGACCCCACCCAGGGCATGCGCCAGGGCAACGACGTCGGCACCCAGTACCGCTCCACGATCTACACCACGACGGACGCCCAGGCCGCGACGGCGAAGGCTTCCCTGGAGGCCTTCCAGCCGATCGTGACCGCCGCCCGCCACGGCCAGATCACCACGGAGATCCGCCCCTTGGGCAGCTACTTCTACGCCGAGGACTACCACCAGCAGTACCTCTCCGACGCGAAGAACCCATACGGCTACTGCAACCACGGCCCCAACGGCATGACCTGCCCGGTCGGCGTGGCCCGCACCAACTGATCTTCTCGCTCCGGGCTCGCGGTCGCCTCGGCGGCGGCGAGCCCAGTTCGTCTTCGGTCACCACCATCGACTTAACTATATTGATTAGATTTTCGATGCTTTCTAGCATGGCGCTCATGACGCCAGATGATCCGATCGATCCGCTCCCCGATCTCACTGAACAGCGGGCTCTCTGGCTCAGGCAGGCCGGCGCGATCCCGGGCCTGCTTGGTGGCAAGGCGGTGTGGGTCCCGCTGGCCCTAGAGCTCGTCAAGCAGGTTGGCGAGGGTCGCGCGGCCGGTCTCGACACGAAGCCTCAGTTGTCGTTTGATCTCGAGGGCGTTGAACGACGTCAAGGCGGCGCGGCCCCTAAATCGGAGCCCGCGACATGGCGCGACTACTACGGCTTCCTTCGCGGACTTCAACTCGTCACCAACACCGCGGGCGAACTGCACCTCACCGTGACCGGATTGCAGCTTCAATCCGATCCGACGCCCGCGCGGCTGGCTGCGATTCTGGCCGATCGCGTCAGGCTGTTCGCGGAGGTCCTGTCTTTGATCGGCCAGGAACCGCTCACCGTCGAAGAGGTCGATGAGCGTATCCGAGCGCTTTACAAGCAGTCCTGGAAGAGCAAGGGAAACACTCGCATCCGGATGGACTGGCTGGAGGTCCTCGGCCTGATCGAGGCGGTTGGCAACCGACGGTGGGGCATTACGCCGACCGGGCGGACCTTACTCGCGGATCGCGTACTGGTGAGCCCCGATGCCTTCGATGAAGCCCCGGTAAGCGTGGTCGAGATTCCTGAGGCACCGGCCGAGGTCGCAGCCCTTCTCGAGGAATTGCGGACATCAGCCCGCACGCACGAGTCGCGTAACACCTATAACATCTGGGTTCCAAGCCCGCCGGCGAATACCAACAAGGTCGAAAATCTCCGAACCATCATGAACGCAGCCCTGGGAAGGATCGGCCGAAAAGAGCTCTTTTCCTTCATCAGCGAGACGTTCGACCTAAGAAGCAGCAGCGTCGAGTCGATGCTGCCGTTCCTTCGAGCCTCGGGCCTTCTCGTCGAAGTCGGCCGGGGTATTTTCGAGGCCACGCCCGCAGCCAGAGCCTGGGTCGAGTCGGGTGAGGACCTCAACTTCGTACGCATCCTGCACGCGAACATGCGGTTCGTTGGTGAAATGATTCGTGCGGTTGAAGGCGACGTCACCCGGAACGAGATGTACTCCGAAGCAGCCAAATTCGGATTGAATATCGACAAATGCCGCTGGATCGCCAGTTTCCTGCTCAACACGAAACTGATCGAGGAGCCCCGCTACGGGAGTCTCCGGGCTACGCCCAGGGGCAGCACGCTAGCGGCTGAGTTGCCTTTGGCCGACGTGCCGACGGCTCCGCACGAGCGTTCAGCTCAGACCCAGAAAACTCGACCGACGCCGGAAAGCATTGAGCCGCTCACGGTGAGGCCAGATCTGGTCCGGCTCTCCAGGGAACCCCAAGCCGGAGGCGAGAATGCAGGCCGAGCGTTCGAGAAAGCCATCTGTGACACCTTTATCGCCATGGGCTTCGAGGCCCGGACGATCGGCAAATCCGGTGACACGGACATCCTTGTCCGGTGGCGCAGCGCAGACGGCTCAACGTCGACAGCGATCATCGAGGCGAAGGCTCGATCGTCCGGCCAAGTCACCCACACCGACGTCAGCGACGTGGCGATTGAGACCCACAAGGGACGTCACCATGCAAGCTTCATCGCAATCGTCGGCCCCGGTTTCAGCGGGGAGACCGTGAAAAACATGGCGTTGCAGAAGAAGTGGGTGCTGTTGGACGCTGACCGGTTGGGCACTCTGGCGGATTCTTCGATTTCCTTAGGCCTCCGTCCGTACGAAATCGGGCAATTGTTCCTAGTGCCGAACGGTCTCTCGGATCTCGACGATTTGATCGCGGACCGCCGTCGCGAGTTGGACATCGTGTCATTCCTGCTCACCAAGCTCGCCGAGGAGGAGAACGAGGAGGGCGAGGCGGTCTCCGCCCGGGACATTTCCCGAGACGGGCGAAGAACGGAGCTCCACCCGAGCGTCGAAGAAATCGTCAATGCGATCGACGTCATGTCAAGCCTGCAAGTCAGTGCGCTGCGGCTGGTGGACAAGGCCAACGATCCGAGGTTCGCCACGTACGTTCTCGGCGATGCTCCAGCGGGAGCGAGGCGCCTCCGCGCACTGGCCGACGCCATCGACCGCCGATACAGCGAAGCTCAGTAGGGCCGATCGCGCCGGCGGTGGCGGATCGGTCCGTCAGCGCCGGGGCGAAGTTCTTGCCAGCCGGCTCTCTCCCGGGCCGGGGCGCATGCTGTGCATTTCCACCACCGAGACGTAGGCGTCTCAGTGGCGCAGAGATCCTGAGTCAGATGCCAGTCGCGGCACATCAAATACGCGGTACGCCGCAGCCATGGTGTCGCAGCGCCCGCTCCGACCGCCTCACGGGCAGATTCTGCCGACGCGATTCCGCAGGAGCGGATCGGCGCACAGAGCATCTTGAAGAGTGTCGCGTTGCCGCGCGGTGACGTCCGCTCCGGGCCGACGAAGACATCGGCGGCATCGTCGGACACACGCCGCCGTCAGCGGTTTGATCCTCGGCGCGCCCGGCCCGGCAAGACTGGGCGCGCCGAAGTACTTCGGGACGGCTCAAGGTCCCTAGTTAGGGTAACCTAACTAAGTCGGGGGTGAGGGTCAACGCGTAGCGCAGCTGGCGGACCGGGGTGTCGTTGATGGGCTCGACGCGGGTTTCGCCGTCGGGGGTCCAGCCGCCCCGCTCGTAGAAGCGGCGGGCCACAGTGTTGTCCTCCAAGACCCAGAGCACGGCCCGTGGGGCGCCCAGCGCGTGTAGCTGGTCGAGGGCGTTGACCATCAAGGCTCGGCCCACGCCCGTACCGACCAGGTCGGGGGCCACGTGGATCGCGTACAGCTCCGCCGAGGAAGGGGTCTCGCTCGGGCCCACGTACGTGAAACCGGCGATCTCGCCGTCGACGAGGGCCACCGTCATCTCGTGGGTGTCGCGCTCCCACTTCCAGCGTTCGGCCCACCACTCGCCGAAGCCCTCCTCCGACCTCGCGGCCAGGACCTCCGCGGGCAGGATGTGGGCGTAGGCGGCGACCCGCGACCGCTGGTGCAGCGCTCCCACCGCGTGCAAATCAAATTCCTCGGCTGTACGGAGGGACAGGCTCATTTCTCGACCGTAGCGGGGCGCCGCGCGGGCACGGGGACGCGCATCAGGTCCTCCGCGATCACGATCTCGCCCGGGAACTCGGCCGCGGCCTCGTCGAGGAAGCGTTGCGGGTCGGCGTAGCGCTGGGAGAAATGGGTCAAGACCAGTTTGCGTACGCCGGACTCGCGCGCCACCGACGCCGCCTGGGCCGCCGTCAGGTGGCCGACCATGGCCGCCATCTCGGCGTCCTCGGTGAGGAACGTGGACTCGATGACCAGCAGGTCGACGCCCTCGGCGAGCCGGTAGACGGTGTCGGTGAGCCCGGTGTCCATGATGAAGGCGAAGCTCTGCCCGGGGCGCTCGACGCTGACCTGGTCCAGCGTCACGTCGCCGAACCGGCCGTCGCGTTGCAGCGCGCCCACCGCCGGTCCGGCCAGGCCGTGCTCGGCCAGCCGCTCGGGAATCATGCGCCGGGCCGGTGGTTCGTCGAGTCGGTACCCGTACGTGGGAAGTGAATGCCGCAGTGGCAGCGCCGTGAGGCGCCCCGCCGGGGTCTCCGCCGAGAAGCTCGCGCCCTCGATCGGCGAAGCGACGATCTCCGCGTTGTCCCAGTAGCTGGTGGCGTGCCGCAGGCGGTCGTAGAACTCCTGGCCGGCGCCCGGGTAGTGGACCGTCACCGGGTGTTGCACCTTGTCGAGCGAGATCCGCTGGAGGATGCCGGGCAGGCCGAGGCTGTGGTCGCCGTGGAAATGGGTGATGCAGATGCGCCGGATGGGGGTCACCGCGAGGCCGGCGAACAGCATCTGGCGCTGGGTGCCCTCGCCCGGGTCGAAGAGGATCACATCGTCGTCCCAGCGCAGCAGGTAGCCGTTGTGGTTGCGGTGGCGGGTCGGCACCTGACTCGCGCTACCCAGGATCACCAACTCGCGCATGTTCATCCCCGGAAATGAAGCGACCCCTGGGGACTTCCACGCACGAAGTACGTGGTCCGGTCGGACAAGGCCGGATCCCCAGGGGTCGGGTGGCTGTCTGATATTCGCCGCACCGCTGCCACACGGTCTCGACGTACTACAAACGAAGCTGTCGAGGACAGCGGCTAGCGGACAGCCACCTCACGAGTCCCGTTGCTATACAACTTCGGACCACCTCCCTTCACGTGTACGGCCACGTTAACCAGCCGAGGGGCCCTTCGCCAATGCTTTTTGAATCACTACAGACGAGGGAATACCCGCGGGGACATTTCGGTTCCTTCCACCGCAAGCGAGGCCGGGCCCACGATCAGCGGATCGGGGGTGCCGACGACCTCGGCGTCCTTGTTCTCGTAGTCGAACCGGTTGAGCACGTGGCGCATCGCCTCGAGCCGGGCCCGCTTCTTGTCGTTGCTCTTGACCACGGTCCACGGGGCGTCGGCGGTGTCGGTGTAGAAGAACATCGCCTCCTTCGCCTCGGTGTAGTCGCCCCACTTGTCCAGGGAGGCCAGGTCGTTCGGGGAGAGCTTCCACTGGCGTACCGGATCGACCTGGCGGATGGCGAACCGTGTGCGCTGCTCGCGCTGGGTGACCGAGAACCAGAACTTGACCAGGTGGATGCCGGAGCGGACGAACATCCGCTCCAGCTCGGGGGTCTGCCGCATGAACTCGAGGTACTCGGCCCGGGTGCAGAAGCCCATGACCCGCTCCACGCCGGCCCGGTTGTACCAGGACCGGTCGAACAGCACGATCTCGCCGGCGGACGGCAGGTGCTTGATGTAGCGCTGGTAGTACCACTGGTTGCTCTCGCGCTCGTTCGGCTTCTCGAGAGCGACCACCGAGGCGCCGCGCGGGTTCAGGTGCTCCATGAAGCGCTTGATCGTGCCGCCCTTGCCGGCGGCGTCCCGCCCCTCGAAGAGGATCACCAGACGCTCGCCGGACGACTTGCACCAGTTCTGCAGCTTCAGCAGCTCGATCTGGAGCAGGCGCTTCTGGTGGTCGTACTCCTGGCGGGACATCCGTTCGTCGTACGGATAGTCCTCGCGCCAGGTGTCGACCGGCGTGCCGTCGGCATTGAGCAGCACCGGGTCGTCGTCATCGTCGTCCGCCACCCGGTAGCCGTCGAGCTCGGCGATCGAACCGTCGTACGGCTCGCTGACCTGCTCCTGGATCTCTTCGAACTCCGCCTCCGCCTGCATGACCGTCATACATACCCAGTGAAGGTGAACATCAGCCGATCCAGGCCCGAAGCTTCTTCCCCCGCGAGTCCTCGACCACCGGCGGGAGCTGGGCGTGGGTTTCGACGCCGACCTGCTCCTGCCGCCCGTAGAGCACACCGAACCAGAACGCGTCGCCGTCGCCCTGGCCGATCTCCTCGAGCAGTTCACGGGCGACCACCGAGTCCTGGTGGGCGCCGAGCACGTCCTGCAGGTCGGTCAGCGCGCTGACCAGCTGCTTGCCCGGCTTTCCGGCCGCCGGGGCGAAAACCTCGACGGCATAACGCGCTTTCTTGTACGCCTTCCGCGCGTCATGCAATTCGTGGTCGATGCCGTCGGCGAGCGCCCGGTCGAGCAGGGCGTCGGCCTTGGCCAGACTCTTGCGGGCCTGCTTGAGCAGATCCTTCTCGGTGGTCTGCTGCTCGGCGAGCCGGTCGATGCGGTCGAGCAGGGCCAGGTAGCGCTCACTTTCCAGGGCCTCGTCGAGGGCGGCCCGGCCCCGCTCGACCTGGGCGTCGAGATGCTGCCGGATGCGGGCGGCGACCGGCGCGAAGCGCGGGCTGTCCTCGATGCCGGCCAGCAGTTTCTGCTCCTGCACCTGGCCGTCGCGCACCTCGCCGAGCAGGTCGGCCAGCCACTTGAGCTCGTCGCCGATCTCCTGGGCGCCGGCGAAGCTGCGCTTGAAGGTCTTCAGGGTGCTGCGCAGCCGCCGCGTGCCGACGCGCATCTTGTGTACGGCGTCGGGCTCACCCTGGCGCACGCCGGGATCGAAGCCGGTGATCGCGTCGCGCTGCTCCCGCACGTACGCGAGAACCGGGTTTTTAGGGGTCTTGGGGGTTTTGCCAGGCTGCGGGTTGCCGAGGGCGCGGGCGACTTTGGAGGGACCGGCGGCGGGCCGCGCGCCGGCCTCCTCGAGCAGGCGGCCGACCTTGGCCAGCAGGGCCGGGCTGCCGTCGACCAGCTCGACCTCGACCTCCTGCCAGCGCTGCTCCTGCCCGTCGCGTTCGGCGATCACCTGGTCCTGCGCGATCAGCGCGAGCGTGGTGCCGTCGGCCTTCTTCAGCGGCGTCTCGACCCGGTGTGTGCGCAGCCGGGCGATCGGCTTGAGGTCCTGCCGCCGGATGATGGCCCGGACCATTGCCTGAAGCTCGCCGGGCACGAGGTCGGGATCGCTGCCGTTGAGCGGCAACCGGTGTTCCTTACGGCTGAAGCCCTCACCGGGCGTCTTCAGATGCCAGCCGGCGTCGTGGCCGCCGCTGCGCCGGCGCAGCGTCCGCCGATGCCGCAGGAGGGTCAGCTCGTCCGTGTCGAAGTACGTGGCATCGAGATCATGGGTCTCGGCGCCACCGGCGCCGGCGACACCCGCCTCGCCGGCGAAGTCCGGCAACACGAAGCCGTCGGGCACGTCGTATTTGAGTTCCGTTTCGCTGGCGATCTCCATGTATTCATGTTGCCCGACTTTCGCCGTACGACACAGGGAACTGTTTGGCAGGTTGTGCACAGCGAGATCTCAGCTTGGTCGGGCATCTTGGTAAGCCACTTCTTTGGGGAGGTACCTCGTGGAGAAGCAAGACCGTCGTCCGGTGTCCCTGGCCGGCCTGGGCCTGATCGGCGCCGGCGCCGTTCTCGGCCTCGCGCTCACCGGCCCGGCTTCGGCTGCCCCGTCCTCGTCCTCGTCCTCGTCCTCCGCTTCGTCCGCCGCGTCCTCCTCGTCCTCGTCCACCGCGGCCCCGTCCGCGTCCCCCGAGGCGACCAGAGTCGAGGACGACGAGGCCTAGACGCCGGCCATGCGCACGGTGCGCAGGTAGAGCGCGCGCGAATAGGCGGCGGAGGCCGCGCTGTAATACATCGTCGCCAGCCCGACGTGGAAGCTGTTGTTCGTCAGCGCGTTCTTCGAGTTGGCCGACGCCGCCCAGCGGATCTCCGCATCCGACTCGCTGATCCCCTTGCGGGCGCAGCGCAGCCGGTTCATCTCCTTGCCGGTCTTCCACGTCTCGAGCGCCGCCTCGGCCTCCCGCATCATGGCCCGGGCCTGCTCGGACAGCGCCTCGCCGAGATCCCAGGCGTGGCGCTCCTCGTCGTTGAAGAAGGACGGCATGGTTCACCTCCCGCAGTACCGCTCCTGGACCCCCAGTGTGCGGATCATGTCGGGATATGTCGATCTTTTACACCCAGAGGCATGAATTCCACCGGCCGGTCGGCGCGTGATCATAGAGCGCAGTAGTTGCCCCAGCCGGGGACGCAGTTCGGGTCTCTCCCGCTGCCACCGCTGCCGCCGCCGCCCCAATCCGCCGATTCCGCGGCGGCGATCAATCCAGCGACTATGACGATCATGATGATGAGGGCGCGTAGCTGCGACCACCCATGGGCTTTCCCGGCATTACCGAGATTCGGCTCGACCGGCTCCTCTTCCCTCGGGGTTGGCTCTGGCGTTTTACTGTCAAGGTGGCCAGGGACGGGCTCAGCCACAATGGAGGATTCTTCATTTTTTGCCGGAACCTCGACGGCCGTTTCCGTCGCGCGGCCGGCATCTGGCGAGCGCACATTGGTCGTGACGACATAGACCGTTCCGCCAATGGCAAACAGCCAGCTCAGCGCTTCGAGGCCGTCGCGGCCGTTCACCCTTAGGCTGATCGCCACCAACATGCCTGCGGCGAGCCACAGAGCGAGCCGTTTCGTCACCGACCGAATGTAGCAAGATCAGTAAAACCCAAAACCTTTTTATTGTGCGACTCTGCTGTATTGGTCATCGGGCCCCGATGGTCAGAGTGGATTCGGGTCGTGGCATGTGACCGATCTCCGCCTCCAACGTCACGTAGGGAAGCCTTTTGAAGGACCTGTTCGATCGAGAGACCGGGTCATCCGCCATGGGCTGCTGGCCGGCGCTCGGCCACGATGTCACCGACGTCGGGATCACCCTGAGGCAGGGCAGCACCGGGCAGTGGCGCGACGCACTCCGGGAGGCTCTGCGCGCCGATCCGCTCGTCCGGGAGCCGGTCTTCGAGAGCCGGAACGCGGTACTCGCGGTTCACCGAGAGGTGCACCGGCCGTCCCAGGTCCCATTCGTGGCCGCCGCGACACCCAGGCTGCGGAGAATCGCGTACCTGATGTGCCGCGACTGGCACCTGCCCAGGATCTCGCCTCGCTGACCCTGGCCCGGATGCACGGGTCCTGGGACCGGATCTGGCGCACTGCCGACCAAAGCGCGCGTCAGGCGCGCCCTACCTCGATCATCGACGAGATCAGCCGACAAATGTGGTGCAGCGCCGGCCGGAGAAGGGGCTGGACGCCAGACCAGGCCGGCCAGTCGATCGCGTGGCCGGAGCGGGGCGGCCGTTCCGCTGGAATCGGGCTCTTAACAGGTGACCGCCGGCGAGGGACTGTGGCCGGAGCGGGGCGGCCGTTCCGCTGGAATCGGGCTCTTAACAGGTGACCGCCGGCGAGGGACTGTGGCCGGGGCGGCGGCTATTTATCGTGGGGCCAGCGATATTTCGCGGTGATATCCCCCGTTTTGAGGAGTGGTCATGGCCCTTAAGCGCACACTCGTCCGTACGGCTATGAGCGTGGTTGCGGGCGGTGCGCTCGTGCTTGGTCTTGCGGCTCCCGCCTCGGCGTTCAGCGATTCTGACGTCAGCGGCTGTCTGGACTTCAAGCACAGCAGCCCGTTCTTCAGCACCAAACAGAAGGTGGTCGGCACCAATACCTGCGGGGTCGGGCCGTTCGGATTCCGGGTCTACAACTGGTCGCGTATCTCGTCGGAGACGTCGCCCTGTCTTCGTGCCGACGCCCGGCGCAGTGCCGGGTGGGAATGGACGAAGGGGCGAGGGAGCTACGCGATCATCAGTTGCTGACAGTTGGTTGGGCGGGAGCGCGTGACCGATGTGGAACGGGGGAACCTGTGGTCACGCACTCCCGCCAACCGCCCCGCCCGAACCGGGGGTCGCGCCTGGCCGGAGGCGCTGGACCGGCGGAGGCGTGCCGATCCTGGCCGGTTCAAGGGCGGGTCCTGATGCGGGAGATCGCGGCGCTGGCGGGGCGCAGCGAACTCACCGCCGGGGTGACGTCGCCGGGCTGCTAATCCGGGGGAGGTCAAGCGGACGGCGACGTCGGAAGATTCAGTTGAAGTAGCCGGTGTTGCGTGGCCGATGGTTCATGACCGGCAGCGCCCGGATGCTGTTCAGGTCGTGGCGTACGGTCCAGGCTTCCCGCCAGGGCCGCCGGGAGGCCGCCTCGGCCCGCTCGGCGAGCCGCCGCGGGGCGCACGGCCAGCGCCATCCACACCCGACACAGTTCCCGTCCTGGCCGGCACCGGCGTGCTGCCCGAGCATGCTCTGGGCGTCGCGCCACAGCAGGCGGTCCACGATGTCGGCCGGGACCGGCTTGTCGGCGATGACCATTCCTCACCCCCGTTCGTCATACGTCCGTCACGACTCATACAACCGCCCAGCGCCATCCCCCGGTCGGACTTTCTGTGCGACTGCGGCGACTATGCGTGACGGACAAGTGTTCGCCATGGGCGGACGGGCGGCGGGCATCGACGGTCGTACGGACAATGTTGAGACCGTCATGGATACCGAACACACGGGTGTCGAATCCGGGGCGCTCGATGCCTACAGCCGTGTGGTGACCGGCGTCGCCACCAAGCTTCTGCCCTCCGTGGCCGCCCTGTCGGTCCGTACCGCCCGCGGCGCCGGCGCCGGATCGGCGGTCACCTTCACCGACGACGGTTTTCTCCTGACAAATGCTCATGTGGTGGCCGGGGCCAACGGCGGAACGGCCACCTTCGCCGACGGCACCGAGACCAGGTTCGACGTGGTCGGCGCCGATCCGCTCTCCGACCTGGCCGTGGTCCGCGTGCAGAACGCGGGCGCGCCCGCGGCGCCGCTCGGCAACGCGGACGATCTCAAGATCGGCCAGCTGGTCGTGGCCGTGGGCAACCCGATGGGCCTGGCCGGATCGGTCACCGCGGGCGTGATCTCCGGGCTCGGGCGTTCCCTGCCGGCCCGCGACGGGCACCGCCTGCGGATCATCGACAGCGTCATCCAGACCGACGCCGCCCTCAACCCGGGCAATTCGGGCGGGGCACTGGCCGACTCGACCGGCACGGTCGTCGGGATCAACACCGCGGTCGCCGGGTACGGCCTCGGCCTGGCCGTGCCGATCAACGCCACCACCCGCGCGATCGTCGGGGAGCTGGTGGCCTCGGGCCGGGTGCGGCGCGCCTGGCTGGGAGTCGCGGGCGTGCCCGCCCCGCTGCCGCCGCAGCTGGCCGCGCGCATCGACCAGAAGCTCGGCCTGCGCGTGGTGGAGGTCGTGCCGGGCAGCCCGGCCGGCAAGGCCGGCATCTACCTGGGCGACGTCCTGCTCACGGCCGGCGGCAAGCCCGTACAGACCGTGCAGGAGCTGCAGCGGCTCATGCTGGGCCCGGCCATCGGGCAGGAGCTGCCGATGACCCTGCTGCGCAAGAACGCCCTGGTCGACGTGGTGACCGTGCCCGCCGAGCTGGAGTGAGCCCCGGCGGGCACGACCGCGACGATCAGGACAGGTGAGCCAGCAGGTCCTGGCGGGTCAGCACGCCGGCCGGCTTGCCGTCGACGAGGACCATGGCGGCGTCCGCCTTCTCCAGCATCGACACCGCCTCGCTGACGGGCTGGCCGCCGCCGATCATCGGCAGCGGGTCGCCCATGTGCCGCTCGATCGTGTCGTGCAGGTGGGCCTGACCGGTGAACAGGGCGTCCAGCAGCGCCTTCTCGGCGATCGAGCCGGCCACCTCCCCGGTGACCACCGGGGGCTCGGCCTTGAGCACGGGCAGCTGCGAGACGCCGTACTCCCGCATGTAGTCGATGGCGTCGCGGACCGTCTCCGTGGGGTGCACGTGGATCAGGGGCGGCATGGCGCCGCCCTTGCTCTCAAGCGCGTCGGCCACCGTGGGCTGGCCCTCCACCGTACGCAGGAAGCCGTACCGGGCCATCCAGTCGTCGTTGAAGATCTTCGACAGGTAGCCGCGACCGCCGTCCGGCAGCAGGACCACGATGACGTCGTCGGGGCCGGCCTTGCGGGCCACCTCGAGCGCGGCCACCACGGCCATGCCGCAGGAGCCGCCGACCAGCAGCCCCTCCTCGCGGGCCAGGCGACGGGTCATCTCGAACGAGTCCGAGTCGGAGACCTCGATGATGTCGTCGGCCAGCGACCGGTCGTACGTCGTCGGCCAGAAGTCCTCACCGACGCCCTCGACCAGGTACGGCCGGCCGGTGCCACCGGAGTAGACCGATCCCTCGGGGTCGGCCCCGATTACCCGTACGGAACCCTGCTCCTTGAGGTATTTCCCGACACCGGTGATCGTGCCGCCGGTGCCGACGCCCGCCACGAAGTGGGTGATCCGGCCGTCGGTCTGTTTCCACAGCTCGGGGCCGGTCTGCTCGTAGTGCGAGCGCGGGTTGGCCTGGTTGCTGTACTGGTCCGGCTTCCAGGCGCCCGGGATCTCGCGGGCCAGCCGGTCGGAGACGTTGTAGTAGGAGCGGGGGTCCTCGGGGGCCACTGCCGTGGGGCAGACGACGACCTCAGCGCCGTACGCCTTGAGAACGTTCCGCTTGTCCTCGCTGACCTTGTCGGGGCAGACGAAGACGCACTTGTAGCCGCGCTGCTGCGCGACGAGGGCGAGGCCGACCCCGGTGTTACCGCTGGTCGGCTCGACGATGGTGCCGCCGGGTTTGAGCAGGCCGGCCTCCTCGGCGTCGAGCACCATCCGCAGGGCGATCCGGTCCTTGACCGAACCGCCCGGATTGAAGTACTCGACCTTGGCCAGCACCGTGGCGGAGATGCCCTCGGTGACCCGGTTCAGCTTGACCAGGGGGGTGTCCCCGATGATGTCGACGACGTTGTCGTAGTAGCGCACGCTTTAGACTACGACGATCCGGTCCTGCTGCCTCTCCCACTCCAGGAAGCGCTCGGTCTCGGCCAGCACCGCCCCGGCCAGCCAGGCGACCATCACGGCGTCGTCGGCCAGCCCGAGGACCAACAGGAAGGCCTCCGGGACGAAGTCGATCGGCGAGACGACGTACACGGTGGCGGCGGTCATCAGCGCCAGGCGCATCCCACCGTCGTACTTGCCGCCGGCCGTGGCCTTCAGCATCCGCGGGATGGCCGCGACCCGCTTGCTCAGCGACGGGCCGCCCCGGGCCCCGGACACGAGAGCCTTGGTCAGGGCGCTGAACGCCGCCGCACGTTTCAGTGTTTTCGCCATGGTGTTCCCCTCTCCGCTACTCCAGCATGACTTGGGCGCGCCATGATTACCTCTCGCCGTCGCGCGTTAGCCTCGTAATTCCCTACTGACGTTGTTTTGACCCAACAGCGAGGGAGCCCGTGAGCACCATCGAGATCACCGCCGACGACTGGCGCCGGATCAAGCTGGCCGGGCGGGTCCTCGGCGGCGTGACGGGCGCGCTGGCCGGGCTGACCGCGGTGTCGGCCGGTCTCCTGTTGCGCCAGGCCGCGGACGCGCGGCGCGTCATCCCCATGGCCGAGGCGCCCCCGCCGCGGGGCGACGGCGTCTACGGCGCGAAATTCGGCGGCAAGCCACTCACCATGGTCATCCTCGGTGACTCCTCGGCCGCCGGGTACGGCGTGCACCGTCCCCGCGAGACACCCGGCGCGCTGCTGGCCACCGGCGTGTCGCGGCGGCTGCGCCGGCCCGTGCGGCTGCACCGGCTGGCCGTGGTCGGTTCCATGTCGTCCGGCCTGCCGTACCAGGTGGACGCCGCCCTCGAGCACGAGCCCGAGGTCGCGGTGATCCTGATCGGCGCCAACGACGTCACGCACTATTCGGACCGGGCCGGAGCCGTACGCCATCTGGGCGACGCCGTACGGCGGCTGCGCGCCACCGGCTGCCGCGTCGTGGTCGGCACCTGCCCCGACATCGGCGCCATCCAGCCGATCAAGCCGCCCCTGCGCTGGCTGGCCCGCAAGTGGAGCCGCGACCTGGCGGCCGCCCAGACGGTCGCCGTGGTCGAGGCCGGCGGGCGTACGGTCTCGCTAGGCAACCTGCTCGGCCCGATGTTCATCGCCGATCCGGTACGGATGTTCAGCTCCGACCGTTTCCACCCGTCCGTCGAGGGGTACGCCCGTGCGGCGGCGGTCGTGATGCCGACCCTGATGGCCGCCCTCGGCGAAGACACCCCCCGCCCCGCCGCCGCTGTCGACGGCCTGGAGGAGGCCGCGCACGAGGCGGTGCGGGCGGCCGGCACGGAGGTGAGCGCGCAGGGACGATGGGCCGTTCTGCGGCGTCACCCGTGGTTCGGCGAGACGCGGCACTGGTTCGGTCACCGCCGTACCTCGGCGCCGAGCGCCGTAGGGTGGACCCCAGAGGATCAATAGCAGGGAGGCGAGAGATGGCGGGGCTCAACGCACGGATCGGCAGGGCCGCGGCCACCGGTCTGCTCGCCGGCGCCGTGGGCGGTGCCGCCCTGATGGTCGGCGAGGTGCTCGCGGCCAAGGCCCGGCGGTACGCGAAACCGACCATGGGCCTGGCCCTGCGCACGTCGATGGGCCGCCTGTCGGCGCCCCAGCTGCGCCTGGTGCTGCTGGGCGACTCGGCCGCGATCGGGGTGGGCGTGGAATGGCTCTCCGAGACGGTCGGCGGTCAGCTCGCCCGCCTGCTCGCCGAGGGCACGGCCGACACCGGTGAGCGCCACGTGCTGCTCTCCAGCGTGGGCGTGGCCGGTTCCCGCTCCTCCGACCTGGGCACCCAGGTGGCCCGGGCCCTGCTCGGCGACCGGCCCGACGTGGCCGTGGTGCTGATCGGCGCGCACGACGCGACCAGCCTGCGCAGCCCCGAGGAGTCGGCGGCCCAGCTCGGCACGGCGGTGCGCCGCCTGCGCGAGGCCGGCGTCCGGGTCGTCGTCGGCACCTGCCCCGACCTGGGCGCGCTGCGGGCGATCGCTCCCCCGCTGCGGCAGATGGCCGGCCTGATGGGCCGCCGCATGGCGAAAGCCCAGGCCAAGGCGGTCACCGCGGCCGGCGGGGCGGTGGTCGACCTGGCCGAGGAGACGGGCGCGGTGTTCCGCGCCGACGCCGGGACGCTCTGCTACGACGGCTTCCATCCCTCGGCCGACGGCTACCGGGTATGGGCCCACGCGCTCTACCCGGCGGTGGTCAAGGCCGCGATGTCGTCGGTGCAGTAGGTGTGACAAATTTGCACTTCCGATGAAAGTTACCGGCGAGTTAAATTGACTGCATGCCGGAAGCCGTCATCGTCGCCACCGCCCGATCGCCCATCGGCCGCGCCGTCAAAGGCTCGCTGAAGGACCTGCGCCCCGACGACCTCGCCACCACCATCATCGACGCCGCCCTGAACAAGGTGCCGCAGCTCGACCGGACCCTGATCGAAGACCTGTACCTCGGCTGCGGGCTCCCCGGCGGCGAGCAGGGCTTCAACATGGCCCGCGTGGTCGCCACCCAGCTCGGCCTCGACGGCCTGCCCGGCGCCACCGTCACGCGGTACTGCTCGTCGTCGCTGCAGACCACGCGCATGGCGTTCCACGCCATCAAGGCCGGCGAGGGCGACATCTTCCTCTCGGCCGGCGTCGAGACCGTCTCCCGGTTCGCCCGGGGCAACTCCGACGGCCTCCCGCCCGAGCTGCGCGCGCAGGTCGGCGGCGGCTGGGAGAACCCGAAGTTCGCCGACGCCCACGCCCGCACCAAGTCGTACGCCGAAGGCGGCAAGACCTGGCACGACCCGCGCGAGGACGACCTGCTGCCGGACGTCTACATCGCGATGGGGCAGACCGCCGAGAACCTCGCCCAGGTCAAGGGGATCAGCCGCGAGGAAATGGACGAATTCGGCGTACGCAGCCAAAACCTGGCCGAGAAGGCGATCGCCGACGGCTTCTGGGAGCGGGAGATCACCCCGGTGACGCTGCCCGACGGCACGGTCGTCTCCACGGATGACGGCCCGCGCCCCGGCGTCACCATCGAGGGCGTGTCCCAGCTGAAGCCGGTGTTCCGCCCCGACGGCCGGGTGACGGCCGGCAACTGCTGCCCGCTGAACGACGGCGCGGCCGCGGTGGTCATCATGAGCGACACGAAGGCCCGCGAGCTGGGCATCACCCCGCTGGCCCGGATCGTGTCGACCGGCGTCACCGCGCTCAGCCCCGAGATCATGGGCCTGGGCCCGGTCGAGGCCTCGAAGCAGGCCCTCAAGCGAGCCGGAATGACCATCGACGACGTCGACCTGGTCGAGATCAACGAGGCGTTCGCGGCCCAGGTCATCCCCTCGTACCAGGACCTGGGCATCCCGATCGACAAGCTGAACGTGAACGGCGGCGCGATCGCGGTCGGCCACCCGTTCGGCATGACGGGCGCCCGCATCACCGGCACCCTGCTGAACTCGCTCGCCTGGCACGACAAGTCCATCGGCCTGGAAACGATGTGCGTCGGCGGCGGCCAAGGCATGGCCCTGATCCTGGAGCGCCTGAGCTAGACGCCCCACCCCGGATTCCCGCCGGGTCCGGCCTGCCACGAGCGGCCGGGCTCGGCGGCTTTATTTTCTGGGGCTTCGCGCTGCTTCCAACGACCCAGCGATGTCTTTGCGCTGTTTTTGGCGGCTCAGCGCTGTTCTACCGGCCCGGCTGTTCTACCAGCCCGATGGTTCCGGCCCGGCTGTTTCACCGGCCCGGCACTGCTTTACCGGCCCGGCACTGCTTTACCGGCCCGGCACTGCTTTACCGGCCCGGCACTGCTTTACCGGCCCGGCACTGCTTTACCGGCCCGGCGCTGTTTACCGGCTCAGCGCGTCAAAGGCTTTGCCGTACGGCGTCGACCTCGGCCAGCGCGGCATCGTCGCCCCCGCCGGCAGCGAGCAGATCGTCGGCCACCACTCGCAACTGGTCGGGCAGAACCAGGTCAGACTCACGCGGCACGGTACGCCGCGGCCGCCCTTCGGCGTCGGCCCCCAGATCAGCCAGCCGCTGCACCAACGCGTAAACCCGGTCCCCGCGCCCTTCGGCCCGCCACCGCGGCGCCTCCCAGTGCCGCACCTGGTTGAGCAGCCGCTCGATCGACGTAGCGAAGTCAGTCACCGCACGAGCCTAAAGCGTGCCCCGAACTCACAGCCCACCCTCCCAAGGGGGCCCCCGTCCTGCCCCAGTGTTCCGGAAAACCGAAGGCCACGCCCAACCCCCTGTGGACAACGTTCAGCCTGTGGATAAAGCCAGACCACGGCGCGACACGTGACAGGAGAGACGCCCGGAACGCGGAAACGCGCTGAGCCCACAACGCGAAGCAGCGCGGCGCGGAAAGCTGCGCGGCGTAGAACGGAAGCGGAGCGGCGCGGCGTAGAACAGGAAGCAACGCGGAGCGGCGTGGAGCGGAAAGCGGAGCGGAACAGAAAGCGGGGCGGAACCAAGAGAGCGGAGCTGCGCCGAACGGGAAGCGGCGCGGAACCAAGGAAGCGAAGCGGCGCGGAACCAAGGAAGCGAAGCGGCGCGGAACCAAGGAAGCGAAGCGGCGCGGAACCAAGGAAGCGAAGCGGCGCGGAATGGCGCGAACCGGGAAGCGGCACCGCACGGAAGCGACGCGGAACGAAAGCGGCGCGGAACGGGGATGGACCGCGCGGAGTGGGTGGAGGGCCAAAAAAACAGCGCCCGGGCCGAGGGGAGTCGGTCCGGGCGCTGTCGGTCAAGCGTGGAGATCAGTCGTCGCCCTGTAGGAAGCTCAGGAGGCGCAGGATCTCGAGGTAGAGCCAGACGAGGCTGACCAGGATGCCGAAGGCGGCGACCCAGGAGTAGCGCTGCGGAAGCCCCATCCGCACGCCCTCCTCGACCTCGTTGAAGCTCAGGATGAAGCTGAGCGCGGCCACCACGATGCAGACGAGGCTGAAGATGTAGCCGAGCGGGCCGTTGTCGCGCAGGCCGGTGTTGAAGCCGAACAGCGACAGCACCAGGTTGATCAGGATGACGGCGAACAGGCCGCCCATGACCGCGATGAGGCCGCGGGTGAATTTCGGCGTCGCCCGGATGACCCGGGTCTTGTACAGCACCGCCATCAGGAAGAAGACGCCGAACGTGGCCGTCACCGCCTGCAGGATGATGCCGTCGTAGCCGAAGAACTCCTGGTACGTCTTCGAGACCATGCCGACGAAGACGCCCTCGACGACCGCGTAGGTCACCACGAGCGCCGGGTTGGCCATGCGCGAGAACGAGATGACGAAGCCCAGGATGAGGCCGACGATGGCGGCGCCGATCCAGGCGGCCCCGGTGGCCGAGTCGGGCACCACGTTCCACGCTACGACGGCGGAGATGCCGGTGATGCCGAGCAGCGTCACCGTCTTGACGACGACGTCGTCGACCGTCATGGGGCGCACGGCGGGCGGAGCGGCGGGGTAATCCGGCGTCGTCGGGTACGGCTGACCGTAACCCGGGGCGCCGGCGGGGCCGTATGCCCCGTACCCGGCCGTACGCTCGCGCTCGGCCGCCTGGCCGAGGCGTGAGAGCACCGGGTTTGAAGTCTTCACTGTGTCCAGCCTCCCTTGAGGTTGAGGCACGAGGTAATGGCACCTTGACGTGCTCTTCCAGGGTACGGGCAAGAGTCACTTCTCGGCGCGGCGCGAGCCTGTGAACCAGCTGAAGGTGAAACTGTGAAGTTACTGAAAGCGGTCGATGGCGGACAGGGCGAGTTCGGTGAAACCGTTCGTCAGGAGCACGACGGCGATGGCAGTCAGCAGGATGCCGGCGATCCGGTCGAGGATGCCGGCCGCGGCCCCGGAGATCCTGCGCTCGACATGGCCGGCGGCATAAAGAGTCAGACCCGTGACTATTGCGTACGCCAGGGCGGCGACCGACAGGAACAGGCGGCCCGTGACGCCGCCGACGTCGGCCGAGGCCGCCACCCCGAAAGCGAAGGTCGTCCCACCGACGGTCAGCGGAAACGTGATCGGCGTAAACAAAACGGACTTAAACGATTTGTCCGGCTGGGAAGCAAGGGCCGAGGCGGGCGCGGCGGACACGGGCACGGCAGAGATAGGCGAGGCGGACGCGGGGGCGGCGGACGCGGAGGTAGACGCGGCCGAGGTAGGCGAGGCGGAGGTAGGCGAGGCGGAGGTAGGCGAGGCGGACGCGGGCACGGCGGAGGTAGGCGAGGCGGACGCGGGCACCGCGGAGGTAGGCGCGACCGAGGTGGCGGCGATGGAGGTAGGGGCGGCGGCTGGGGTCGGTGGTGTGGCTTTGCCGGTCATCAAGGGGACGGCGGCCAGGATCAGGGCTATGCCGCCGGTCGCGGTCAGGGCCGCCGTGCTGATGCCGAGCAGCTCGAGCAGCGGCTCACCCACCCAGATCGCCAGCAGGACGAAGACGGCCACGTTGACGACCAGGCCCAGGGCGAGCCGCAGCTGCTCGGCGTGCGAGAACGGGCGGACGATCGGCAGGTACGACGACAGCGCCGCCACCGGGCTGTACAGGGCGAACAACGCCAGGAACAGGACCAGGGCGTCGTACTTGAAGGACATGTCAGAAGTCGACCGCGTCGCGGATCAGCGGGCAGGTCATGCAGTGCCCGCCGCCCCGGCCGCGGCCGAGTTCGGCGCCGACGATCGTGATGACCTCGACGCCGGCCTGGCGGAGCAGGGTGTTGGTCTGGGTGTTCCGGTCGTAGGTGAAGACCACGCCCGGCTCGACCGCCACCGCGTTGTTGCCGCTGTCCCACTGCTGGCGTTCGGAGGCGTACACGTCGCCGCCCGTCTCGATCACGCGCAGCTGTTTGAAGCCCAGCGACTCGGCCACCACGTCCACGAAGCGCTGGCCCTCGTTGTCGATCACGTCGACGCCCCAGGAGCCGGGCACCAGCGTGAACGGGTGGATGCCGTCGACGATGTTCGGGTAGAGGGTGACCACGTCGCGGTCGGCGAAGGTGAACACCGTGTCCAGGTGCATCGCGGCGCGCAGCTTCGGCATGCCGGCCACGACGACCTTCGAGGCCGCGCCGTTGGCGAACAGCGACTGTGCCACCTGGGTGATCGCCTGCCGTGACGTGCGCTCGCTCATGCCGACCAGCACCACGCCGTTGCCGACCGGCATCACGTCGCCGCCCTCGAAGGTGGCCAGGCCCCAGTCCTTCTCCGGGTCGCCCCACCACACCTTGGAGCCCACGTAGTCCGGGTGGAACTCGTAGATCGCCTTCATCAGCAGGGTCTCGTCGTGCCGGGCCGGCCAGTAGAGCGGATTGAGCGTCAACCCGCCGTACAGCCAGCAAGTGGTGTCTCTGGTGTAAAGGGTGTTGGGCAGCGGTGGCATGAGGTATTCGCGGACGCCGGTCGACTCGCGGGCCAGCGACACGTAGGCCGATTTGCGGAATTCCGGTGGCAGGTCCGACGTGGCGAGCCCGCCGATCAGGAACTCGGCCAGTTCGCGCGGCTTCAGTTCCTCCAGGAAGGCGCGGGTGTCGTCGAGCAGCCCGAGACCCACCTCGTTGGCGATGATCTTGCGGTCGAGCAGCCACGTGCGGGCTTCCGGGATCGTCATCGTCGCGGCCAGCAGGTCGTGCAGCTCGACCACCTCGACGCCGCGGTTGCGCAGCTTGTTGACGAAGTCGGCGTGGTCGCGCTGGGCGTTCTCCACCCACATGACGTCGTCGAAGAGCAGGTCGTCGGCGTTGCCGGGGGTGAGCCGGCGATGCGCCAGCCCGGGCGCGCAGACGAGCACCTTGCGCAGCCGGCCGACCTCGGAGTGGACGCCGTGTTCCATGACAACTCCCTGGTGAGTTAGATGGAGATCCAGCCCGCCGCGAGCGCCACGACGCCGAGGACGGCGCCGAGGACCGAGACGGCCAGGATGACGAGCTCGCGGCCGGAGAACAGCTGCCGGCCCTGCTCCCGGCGCGCTTTGATGAACAGCAGGGTGGCCGGGGCATAGATGATCAGTGAGACCAGCACGAACTTCGGGCCGGCGGCGAAGAGCAGGAAGAGGGTGTACGCCACGGCGAGCACCCCGACCACGAGCTCGCGCCCGTGTCCGCGCGGCTGCTCCACATAGGTATCGCGGGTCAGGGCCAGTTTCAGGGCGTACGCGGCGGCGAGCAGGAACGGGATCAGGGTGAGCGCGCTCGTGAGGTCGAGGGCGAAGTTGAACGCGTCCTCGGAGAAGTAGGTGACGATCAGGACGGCCTGGATCAGGATCGAGGTCAGCAGCAGCGCGTTGAACGGCACGTCGCCGCGCTTGGTGCGCCGCAGGAAACGCGGCATGTCGTCGTCGGCGGCCGCCACGAACAGGACCTCGGCCGCCATCAGGGTCCAGGCCAGGTAGGCGCCGAGCACCGAGATGATCAGGCCGACGCTGACGAAGACCTTGCCCCAGGTGCCGACGGCCGCCTCGAGCACCCCGCCCATCGACGGCTGCCGCAGTTCGGCGATCTCGGAGCTGGGCAGGATTCCGTACGACACGATGGTGACCGACGCGAAGATGGCGAACACGCCGAGGAAGCCGAGGATGGTGGCCCGGCCGACGTCCTGCCGGCGCTTCGCGTGCCGGGAGTACACGCTGGCCCCCTCGACGCCCAGGAACACGAAGACGGTGACCAGCATCGTGCCCTTGACCTGCTCGAAGAGCGAGCCGTAGTCGGCCGGTCCACTGAGGTTGTCGGCGAACACCTTGGGGTCGAGCAGGAACAGGGCGATGAGGACGAAGACGATGATCGGTACGACCTTGGCCACCGTGACGACCCGGTTGAGCGCGGCCGCGTCCTTGACCCCGCGCTGGATCAGGTAGAAGAACAGCCAGATCCCGGCCGTGGAGACGGTGACCGCGAGCAGGGTGTCGCCGTCGCCCATGGCCGGCCAGATCGTGCCGACGGTCGACATGATCAGCACCCAGTACGTCACGTTGCCGACGCAGGCGCTGGCCCAGTAGCCGAAGGCGGAGAAGAAGCCCAGGTATTCGCCGAAGCCCGCTTTGGCGTACGCGTAGACCCCGGCGTCCAGCTCCGGTTTGCGCAGGGCGAGGGTCTGGAAGACGAAGGCCAGCATGAGCATGCCGGTGCCCGCGATGGCCCACGCGATGATCGCGCCGTAGACGCCGGTCTCCTGGGCGAAGCGCCGGGGCAGCGAGAAGACACCGGCGCCGACCATGCCGCCGATGACCATCATGGTCATCGTGGCCAGGGTGAGCTTCTGGGCCGTGGACGCGGTGGTCGTGGTGGTGCCGGTTCCGGTCACGTCGTCGCCTTCCTCCCGCGGATCAGGGTTCGGTCACCGGTACCTGGGCGTTCTGGGCGGCGCCGCCGCGGCTGAAGCGGACGTCGACCGTGTCGCCGGGCTTGTGGGTGCGGATCGCGACGAGCATCTGGTCGGTGCCGTTCACCGCGGTGCCGCCGATCTGCGTGATCACGTCGCCGGTGCGCAGACCGGCCCGGGCGGCGCCGAAACCGGGCACGACCTGCTCGACCAGGGCGCCGCGGGGCAGGCCGGTGGCCCGGGCGATCTCGTCGGTCACGCTCACCGACATGACGCCGATGACCGGGTGGGTGGCCTTCTTGCCGGCGATGAGCTGCTCGGCCACCGAGACGGCGAAGTCGATCGGGATGGCGAAGTTGAGGCCGATGCTGCCGCCACCGCCCTCGGGCGGCTGGGCGCCGGCCGAGTTGACGCCGACCTGCCGGCCCGCGCAGTCGGTGAGCGGACCGCCGCTGTTGCCCTGGTTGACCGCGGCGTCGGTCTGCACGGCGTTGACCAGGGCGGCCGGTTCGGCGCCCTGGCCGACGTCGATCCAGCGGTTGAGCGCGCTGACCACGCCGGCTGTGATGGTGCTGTTCAGGCCGAGCGGGGAGCCGGCCGCGACCACCGGCTGACCGACGACAACGGCTGAGGAGTCGCCGATCGCGATCGGGGTGAGGGTGGCCGCGGCCGGGTCCACCCGCAGCACCGCGAGGTCGGTGGCGGGGTCTCGGCCGACCACGGTCGCCGGAACTTCGGAGGCGCCGCGGGCGAAGTCGACGGTGATGGTGGCGGGGGTGGTACCGGCTCCGAAGGCCGGGGCGATCACGTGGTCGTTGGTGAGGATGTTCCCGTCCCGGTCGAGCACCGATCCGGAGCCGAGGCCGCCGGTGGCCCCGCGCCGCACATTGACCGTGACCAGGGACGGGAAGACGGTGGCGGCCACCTGGGTCACGTCGCAGCCGGTCACGCCGGCGGCGGCCGCGGCCGGACGGCCGTCGCCGTCCGAACCGGACGCGGCCGCGCCGAGCAGACCGCCGGTGATCCCCGACAGCAGCGCCAAGGCCACTGCCCCGGCGACCAGACGTCCCGGCGTGAGTCGCATGCAGCCAACGTAGGTAGCCGTCGATCCGGGGAGCGTCACCCGGAACGGATGAACCGGCGGATCACCCCGAATGGGATGATCCGCCGGTGAGACGAGGCCCGGGTCAGGAGATCTTGCGCTGGTAGGCCCGCATGGCGAACGCGTAGGCGACGACGGTGATGCCGGCGCACCAGGCCAGGGCGATCCAGATGTCGTGGCCGACCGGCTGCTGGTCGAGCAGGGCCCGGATCGAGTTGACGATCGAGGTGACCGGCTGGTTCTCGGCGAACGCCTTGACCGGGGCCGGCATGGTGTCGGTCGGCACGAAGGCCGAGGAGACGAAGGGCAGGAAGACGATCGGGTACGAGAAGGCCGAGGCGCCGTCGGGTGAGGAGGCGGACAGGCCGGCCAGCACCGCGATCCAGGTCAGGGCCAGGGTGAACAGCAGCAGGATGCCGATCACGGCGAGCCAGGCCAGCACGCCGGCCGAGGAGCGGAAACCGATACCCAGTCCAATGAGGACAATCAGGGCACAGGAAAGTGCGTTCGAGACCAGCGACGTGAGTACGTGACCCCACAACACCGAGGAGCGGGCGATCGGCATCGAGTTGAACCGCTCGAAGATGCCGCCCTGAAGGTCGTTGAAGAGGCGGAAGCCGGTGTACGAGATGCCGCTGGCGATGGCGATCAGCAGCACACCGGGCATCAGGTAGTTGGTGTAGTTGTCGGTGTTCGCCTGGATGGCGCCACCGAACACGTAGCGGAACAGCAGCAGGAACGCGATCGGCATGATCGTGACGGTGATGATCGTGTCGAGGCTGCGGGTGATGTGCCGCATCGAGCGGCCGAGCATGACGTTGGTGTCGCTCAGGACGTGCGTGGTCACGACTGACCCTTCTCTCCGACGATGGCCAGGAAGATCTCTTCCAGGGTGGGCTGGCGCTCCACGTACTCGACCTTGGTCGGCGGGAGCAGCTTGCGGAGCTCGGCCAGGGTGCCGTCGACGATGATGCGGCCCCGGTGCAGGATCGCGATCCGGCCGGCCAGCTTCTCCGCCTCGTCCAGATATTGGGTGGTGAGCAGGACCGTCGTGCCGCCGTCGGCCAGTTTCTCGATCACCTTCCACACCTCGATGCGGGCCTCCGGGTCGAGGCCGGTGGTCGGCTCGTCCAGGAAGATGATCGGCGGGTCGCCGATCAGGCTCATCGCGATGTCGAGCCGCCGCCGCATGCCGCCGGAGTAGGTGCCGACCCGGCGCCCGCCCGCCTCGGTCAGCCCGAAGCGCTCGAGCAGGCCGTCGGCGACCTTGCCCGGGTCGTCGACCCGCCGCAGCCGGGCGATCATGACGATGTTCTCGCGGCCGGTGAGGATCTCGTCGACCGCGGCGAACTGCCCGGTCAGGCTGATCGACTCGCGCACCCGCTGTGCCTCGGTGGCGACGTCGAAGCCGTTGACGACGGCGGTGCCGTCGTCCGCTTTCAGGAGCGTGGCCAGGATCCGTACGGTCGTGGTCTTGCCGGCGCCGTTGGACCCGAGCAGCGCGAAGATGCTTCCCCGGGCCACCTCGAGGTCGACGCCCTTGAGCACCTCGACGTCCTTGTACGACTTGCGGAGTCCGTGCACCCGGATCGCGGGGTTCTGTCCGTCCATGGTCGCCAATACCCTTCAGGAGCGGTGGATGAGGATGTCGCCGAAGCCGGTGCGGCCGCGGACCTCGACGGTCTCGGTGGCCTCGCCCGGACTTGAGGTCTGCTCCATCGAGTTGAGGACCTGGCCGAAGCCGGTGGTGACCTCGAGCCAGGCGGCGGTTCCCTCGGCGATGCCGATGTCGAGGGCGCCGGCGGCGGTGCCGAGGGTGATCGAGCCGCGGACCACCTCACCGAGCCGGATCTTGCCGTTGGCCGTCTTCACCTCGGCGCCGGAGCCGGCCCGCTCGATGTCGATGTCGCCGTTGGCGTTCTTGACCCGTACGTCGCCGGTGACGACGTCGATCGCGGTGTCGCCGTTGGCGTTCTTGAGCACGGCGGCGCCCTCGACCTCGCCCAGCTGGATGTCGCCGGAGCCGGTGGAGACCTCGGCGTCACCGAGCACGCGGTCGACGGTGATGTTCCCGAATCCGGTGTGCAGGCGCAGCGAGCCGGTCTGCTCGAGCCGCATGTCGCCGGTACTCCTGATCCGGGTGTCGCCGAGCCGGCCGGTGACGTGGAAGGCGCCCATCACGAGGTGGGCGTCGAGCCGCGAGCCGCTGGGCACCTCGATGTCGACGGCGACCGCCTTGGACTTCTTGGAGAAGTCGAAGGTGCGCTTGGGGCCGGTCACCCGGAGCTGGCCGTTGCTGTAGTCGACCTTGAGCTGCTGGGCCGCCTGCACATCGGACTCGTCGTGCTCGTCGTTCGGGCGGACCTCGACGACGGTGTCGGCGCGGTCGCTCGCGATGATCCGCACGTCGCCGACGTAGTAGTCGAGAGTGACACTGATCGATTCGGGAGTGTCGAAAATAGGCATGGTTGTCCCCGCTTCCTGAGTCAGTGAGGCGTTCTAGCAGGTCAGAGGGTTAGCGGACCCATCCGGTGAAACGCTGCGCGGCTCGCTTGCCGCCGTCGCGGGGCTCGGGCCGCTGGGCCCGGTCGGGCTGCTGCAGGGCGGCGGCGGCGGCCCGGACGAGCCAGGCGTTGACCGAGCGGCCCTCCTTGGCCGCGGCCTCCTCGATGGCGGCCTTGAGCGGCTCGGGCATACGGACGTTGATGCGGGCGGCCGGGCCGTCCTCGGCGAACGGGAGGTCGCTCTCGGTGGCGTTCTCCACGGTGTGGTCGGCCGTGGTGGGCGCCGCGCTCACCACGAACTCGGGGTCGCGGCCGCGAAGGCGCAGCTCGACCGAGCCGGGCGCCAGGTCACGGGTGATCTCGTCGGCGGCGCCGGACAGCGCCTCGAGCAGGGTCATGCGGATCGCCGACTCGAGGGAGCCGGTCAGGCGCTCGACCAGCGCACGCGACTCCTCGCCGCCGGCCTCGGCCAGCGTGGCGAACTCACGGCCGAGGTTGTTCACATACGAGGTCAAGTCCATGGCACCATGGTGGCACACACATGGCACCGCTCACAAGAGCTTTGGCACCATCAGTGTGCCAGCGTGGCACCATGCAGTGGCGCGAGAGACGCGCTATGGCCTTGAGCTGCGGAAACGCCGCGATGAGCTTCTGGGGGCGAGCGTTGTGCTTCTGGGCTCGAGGAGAAGACGTACCTATGAAAAAGACGCCGCGGACCGAAGCCTGCGGCGTCTTTTCAACGAACTGTGTGCCCGGGGCGGGTCTCGAACCCGCACGCCTGCGCGAGGCAGCCGCTTTTAAGGCGGCCGTGTCTGCCATTCCACCACCCGGGCGGCACTGGAGACACCGTATCGGTTGCCGGCCGGGTGGCGGAAACGGAGATTACCTCAGTGGGTGCCGGCGCTCACCGTCTCGCGCTCCTCCGGCTTGCGGACCGGCGGCGTGACCTCGAGGAACTCCTCGCGCGGGTGATGCAGCTGGCCGAGGGCGATGGTCTCGCGGCGGAGCACGAAGGCCAGCGTCCAGTCGGCGATGACCCGGACCTTGCGGTTGAACGAGGGGATCCGGCTCATGTGGTACGAGCGGTGCATGAACCAGGCGGGAAGGCCACGGACCTTGATGCCGTAGACGTGCGCCACGCCCTTGTAGAGGCCGAGGCCGGCGACGGAGCCGACGTACTTGTGGCGGTACTCCTTGGGCAAGCCGCCCAGGACGACCGCCTTGATGTTGTCGGCGAGCACCTTGGCCTGGCGGACCGCGTGCTGGGCGCTCGGCGAGCACCAGCCACCGGGGTTGGTCAGGTCGGGGACCTGGGCGCAGTCGCCGGCCGACCAGGCGCCGTCGAGGACGTTGCCCTCGTCGTCGGCCACCTGAAGCGTGGGCAGGCAGTTGACGTGGCCCTTGGGACCGCGCGGCAGGTCGGTGACGTCGAGCATGGGCGACGGCTTCACGCCCGCGGTCCAGACCACCGTCTCGGCGCGGAACTTGTCGCCGTCGGACAGCTCGATGTTGCCGTCGACGCAGGACTTCAGGAACGTCTCGAGGCGGATCGAGATGTCGCGCTTGGCCAGCTGACGGGCCGCGTACGCGCCCATCTTGGCGCCGACCTCGGGCAGGATCCGGTTGCTGGCCTCGACCAGGACGAACTTGACCTCTTTCTGGTCGAGCTCGGGGTAGTACTTGAGGGCGTCGCGGACGACGTCCTCCATCTCGGCCATGGCCTCGACGCCGGCGAAGCCGCCACCGACGAAGACGAAGCTCAGGGCCGCCTTGCGGATCTCGGGATCGGGCGTCACGGCCGCGACATCGAGCTGGTCCATGACGTGGTTGCGCAGGTAGATGGCTTCGCCGATGGTCTTGAAGCCGATACCGCGCTCGCTGAGGCCGGGGATCGGAAGGGTCCGCGAGACCGAGCCGGGCGCCACGATGATGTGGTCGTACTCCATCTCGGTGGCCGGGCCCTCGATGGGCTGGACGGTGACCGTCTTGCGCGCGTGCTCGACCTTGGTGACCTCGCCGACGATGACGCGGCACTTCTTGAGCTCGCGGCGGAGCGGCACAACACTGTGCCGCGGCTCGATGTTGCCGGCCGCTGCCTCGGGCAGGAACGGCTGATACGTCATGTGGGGCTGGGGGTCGATGACGACGATCTCAGCCTTGCGGCGGCTGAGCTTCTTCGACAGACGCAGGGCGGCATAGAGCCCGACGTGACCTGCCCCTACGACGACAATGCGCTGCGGATTCACGCCTTATATTGTCGCTCTTCGCGGCTCGCAACGCCTCTCGGTGTGATCTATCCCAAGTCCGTATGTCAAGTGCTGTGACGCACATATTTCGAGGACATTTACACGCGACGAACGAGGCGTGCTATGAGGAGCGTGGCACCCGCGGCACCAACCAATCCGACCAGAGTAGCCACCAAAAACGCGCTTCCCGCCAAATCAGCGGTGAGTCCCAGAATGGCTACTGTCAGTACGGCCGAGATAAGCACCACAGTAAGCGCCCGCGCCAACCAGACACCGACGACGTCGACATTGACGACCGCGTCGTACGGCAGAACGGCCGCCAAAGCCGTCAGTGAATGTCCAAGATAGAGGGCCGTGGCGATGGTCAGCACCCGCCACAGCGAGACGGCCGCGTCCTCCATCACGGTGTCGACCAGCCAGCCGGCCACGACGGCCAGCGCGGCGAAGGTGGCACCCCGGCCGCGCGGCGCCACCGCCGGGTAGATCGCGACCAGAGCCAGCGGCACGAAGAACTGCGAGCCGAGCATCGCCTGCGGCCAGGCGACGGCCATCGCGACCAGACCGCAGAGCGCGATGCCGCACCGCACCAGGAACGGCAGGATGGTGGCCCGGGTCAGCACGGTCTTGGCGCCGGCCAGCTTGCGGGCGAACAGGGTGAACATGTCAGTGCCCCCGGGGCGCCGAGGCGAGGCGGGAGACGTCCCGCAGCACCAGGTCGAGGCTGCCGGCGCCGGCCCAGGCGACGACCGGCACGCCGTGCTCGCGCAGGCGGCCGAGGACGTTCTCCCGCTCGACGCGCCACAGCCGGGTGGCCAGCGGGGTCCACTGGTCGCGGACCTCGGGGGCGGCGCCGGCGGGCAGCGTGTCGACCGCGACGACATAGCGGCCGGACTGGGCCAGCGCGGCCAGCATGTCGGCCGACCGCGGGTCGATCAGCGGGGTCAAGACCATGACCAGCGCGTCCGGGGAGACGTGGTGGGCGCCGAAGTCGTGCTCGTGCGCCTCCATCGGGTCCGGGCGCACGTCGAGCAGCCACTCCAGCACCGTCAGATATTGACGCCGGCCGGTGGCCGGGCGCAGCCGGCGGGCGGCGGCACCGTACTCGAGCAGGGAGACGCGGTCGCCGCGCTGAAGATAGTGTTCGGCGATCGCGGCCGAGGCGCGGACGGTCGTGTCCAGCACCGAGGCGCTGCCACCGACGCCACCGGAGAGGCCCACCTCGCCCAGCACGTCGAGGAGAAGGACGACCTCGGCGTCACGGTCGGAGAGGGTCGAGGCGACATGCAGGTCCCGCGTACGCAGCGAGACGCGCCAGTCGATGCGGCGCAACCGGTCGCCCGGGGCGAACGGGCGCACCCCGGCCAGCTCGCCGCCCTCGCCGGGCCGGCGCGACCGGTGGTTGCCGACGAGTCCGGCGGCGGCCGGCATGGCCTCGATGGCGTTGAACGGCTCGGTCACCGGGTAGACCCGCACGTCGCTGCCCTGGGTGATCACCGGGCGGCAGGCGAGCAGGCCGCCGCAGGTGGCGACCCGGGCCGCGGCCGGGCCGACATCCTGCCGGCCCCAGCGCCGGGCCTCACCGCTCAACTCGACGGCGGCCCAGCCGTCGGCGCCCACGGTGATCGCGAACGGCCGGTCCGACTCCTCCAGCTTCAGCCAGCGTGAGGTGCGGACCCGGACCACGACCAGGTCGTACGAGATCTCGTCCGGGTTGCTGACGGTCACCGACGCCTCGACCTGGCCGCCCTCGACCAGATACTCCTGATCGGACTGCACGGTCAGCTCGGGGAAGGATTTCGGCATGCGCCGCAGGCCGACGGCGACGCCGATCGCGAACGGGGCGGCCAGCAGCACCAGGTCGACGCGGCCGAGCGCGACGCCGAGCACCAGCAGCAGGCCGGTCAGCAGCACAGCCCGGCCCAGCGCCCGGGTCGGCACCCAGGCCGGACCGGCCGTCACGTCGGCCGGCGACGGCGGCGGAACGGCGCTGCGCAGCCGCGGGCCCATCAGCCGGCGGTGTATGTGGGCAGCGCGCCACTGGCCGGCGCGGGCGTGGCCTGCAGAACCTCGTCGACCACGAACGACGGGTCGACGCGGCGCAGCCACATCTCCGGGCGCAGCGTGATGCGGTGGGCGAGGGCCGGGACGGCGACGTCCTTGACGTCCTCGGGAACGACGAAGTCACGGCCGGCCATGGCGGCCCGGGCGCGGGCCAGCAACAGCAGGGCCAGCGAGCCACGCGGCGAGGAGCCGACCAGAACGGAGGCGTGCTCGCGGGTGGCGGCGGTCAACGCCACGATGTACCGGCCGATCGAGTCCTCGACGGCGATCGACTCGCAGGCGGCCTGCATCGACTGCAGGGTGGCGGAGTCGACGACCGGCGTCAGGAAGGCCTCCTCCTGCCGGCGGGACATGCGGCGCTGCAGAACGTCCCACTCCTCCTCGGCGGTGGGGTAGCCGAACGAGACGCGCAGCAGGAAGCGGTCGAGCTGCGCCTCGGGAAGCGGGTAGGTGCCCTCGTACTCGATCGGGTTGGCCGTGGCGAGAACGTGGAACGGTGGGTCGAGGCGGTAGGTGACGCCCTCGACGGAGACCTGCTTCTCCTGCATGGCCTCGAGCAGGGCGGCCTGGGTCTTGGGCGGCGTCCGGTTGATCTCGTCGGCCAGCAGCATGTTGGTGAACACCGGGCCGGCCCGGAAGGCGAAGTCGCCCTTGCGCTGGTCGTACAGGAAAGAGCCGGTGACGTCGGCCGGCAGCAGGTCGGGGGTGAACTGGAGCCGGCGGAAGTCGAGACCCAGCGACTGGGCGAAACAGCGGGCGGTCAGCGTCTTGCCGAGACCGGGCAGATCCTCCAGCAGGACGTGGCCGCCGGCCAGGATGCCGGCCAGGACCAGCTCCAGCGAGTCACGCTTGCCGACCACGACGCTGCCGACCGAGTCGAGGACGGCATTGGCCAGTCTGCCCACCTCGTACGGGGGAAGGGCCTGCACGCCTGTCTCGGTCACCGGGGCACCTCTCGTCACAGTTTTTCCAGGGCGTCGACGTAGCTCTCCAGCTCCCGCGTCTTGGGCGCGCGGCGGCCGCGGTCGTGCAGCGCCGCCCAGAGCGGATCGCCGAGCAGTTCACGGGCGCGCCGCGGGTCCGATTGACGGGTGATCCCGTGTCGCAGCCGCAGCCGCTCGTCGGTGAGCTCGGCCAGCACCGGCAGAACGTTACGCGAGTAGAGATCCGGGTCGTCGTGCGCCCTTTCCAGGGTCTGCTCCCACCGCCGGACGGCGGCCCGCAGAGCGTCCCGGCCGGCGCGGTCGCCGGACCCGCGGCCGCGTCCGGAGCGCTTGGGGAGGGCCGGGGCCTGGACCCATTGGACGGCGAGCACGACGAGGCGGAGCGCGACCAGCGCGGTCACCACGAAGACGACGGAGATGTCGACGTCGGACGACCGGAGCGCGGCCACGATGACGACGGTGAGCAGGGTGACGACGACGAGGTTGACGAGGATCCAGGAGAGCAGCGACCGCCGCTTCTCGACCGGCGTCTGCTCCTCGGCCGCCGCCGGCTCCTCGCGGTAGCCGAAGAGATCGTCCAGGCTGCCGTCGGGCATCATCGGGCCGCCACCTCCGACGGGGCGCCCAGGTCCGCGCGCAGGCGTTGCAGGGCCTCGCGGGCCTGCCGGCGCATCCGGTCGTCGACGGTGTGCGTGGCGTAGCGGGCCTCGCGGTAGACCTCGAGGAGAGCGGCCAGCACGGCGGCGTCGACCTGCTGCTCGTTGAGAAGGCGGCCGACCAGGTCGGTGGGGCTGTCGCCGGGATGCCGCGGGGTGCCGGCGGCCGCGGCGGCCTGCTCCAGGCGTACCCAGCACGCGATCACGGCGCGGCGGGGGTCGCGGTCGGTGTCGGACAGCTCCTCCAGGCCGGCGTCGAGAGCAGCGACAAGTTCCTCGGCCGTACCCGGCTGGCCCTTCGCGCGCTTGCGGCTTTTCGGGTTTTTTCCCTTTTTCGTACGACGATCGCGGATCAGCGCGTAGACAACCAGTCCGACGAGGACGGCGGCGATGACCCCGAAGACGACCAGGGCGACCGTGCCCACCCAGTCGGGCAGCCCGCGCGCCGGCTCCGGCTCGGGCGGCGTGGTCGCCTGGGCCGACGGCACCGTGGTGGGCAGGATCGGCTGGTCACCGACCGGTTCGTCACGCACGATCTCGTCGAGCTGGGCCTCACTGCGGGTGGCGGCCAGCGAGGTCACGAAGAGCAGCACGAGGACGGCGGCCAGAGGCCACCAGCGACGCACCGCAGCGAGATCCACGTCTTGTCTCCATCACAAACCGGCCAGCTCTTTGGCACGCGCGAAGACGTCGTCCAGCATGGCCGGGGTGAGCTTACCGGTGAACGTGTTCTGCTGAGACACGTGGAAGCACCCCAGCAAGTCGGGCACTCCCGGCAGGCTGACATGCGCCCCGTGCCCGAACTTCGGCCGGGGCACCGGCGGCCGTACGCCGTAGACCGCCCTCATCGCAGGCCACCACGCCTGCCAGGCGAAAGCACCGAGCGCCACCACGACCCGCAGGGTCGGCCGAATCAGGCTCAACTCCCGCTCGGCCCACGGCGCGCAGGTGTCCCTTTCGTCGGGAAGCGGTTTGTTGTCCGGAGGTGCACAACGCACCGCGGAGAAGATCCGCAGATGCCGCAGGGCCAGCCCGTCGTCAATGGACACGCTGGTCGGCTGATTGGCCAGCCCCGCCCGGTGCAGAGCCGCGAAGAGCACATCCCCCGACCGGTCCCCCGTGAAGATCCGCCCCGTCCGGTTTCCGCCGTGCGCGGCCGGCGCCAGCCCGAGAATCGCGATCTCGGCGTCGGCGTTGCCGAAGCCCGGGACCGGCCGCCCCCAGTAGTCCCAGCTCCGGAAGGACGCACGCTTGGTGGCGGCCACTTCCTCCCGCCAGGCCACCAGCCGCGGACAGGCGAAACAGTCCGAGATCTCCTCATCGAGCACGTCGAGAGACGCGGCCCCCGCCGCACACCGCACAACGTCTTCCCTAGTACGCGCGTTACTCACCCACCCAGCACAGCATCCGCCGCGCGGCCGCCGCACCCGGGGTGGCCGCCGGCGGTGTCAGGCCTTGGCGGGACGCAGGCAGAGCAGGTAGCCGCCGTCCTCGCGGCTGCCCAGGACCAGGAAGCGCTCGCCCTCCTTGAAGAACTTGTCGCAGGAGGTGGACTTGGGGTCGCTCTCGCCGTCGACGCGGGCCACCACCGAGTAGGCAGCGTCGGAGGAGGCACAGTCGACCACGTCGGCGCGGGTGCGCTCGGTCTTGTCCTCGGGAATGTCGGTGTCGGCGGAGACGCAGTCGCCGGCCTTGGCTTCCTTGGCGTCGTCGCCGCCGAAAAGGGCGGAGACGATGCCGCCCTTGATGATGCCGAAGACGACGACGGCGACGAGCGCCAGGCCGATCCGGAGGATGAGCTTGCCGGCGCCGCGCTTCTTCTCGACCGGGACGGGAGTGAGGGGCGGCGGGGCTTCACCGGCGTTCGGCGGCGGGTAGCCACCGGCGTTGGGCGGCGGAAAACCGGGCTGGCCCCCGGCCGGCGGGTAGCCGGGCTGGCCACCGGGCGGCGGGTAGCCGGCTGGCTGGTAGCCGGCTGGCTGGTAGCCGGGCTGGGTTCCGTCCGGGGCGTAGGCGGGCTGCCCTGCGGGGGCGTAGCCGTGCTGGCCGCCGGCGGGCGGGTACCCGGGCTGGCGTTGAGCACCGGCCGGCGGGTAACTCGGCTGGCCCTGGGCGGCGGCGGGCGGGTAACCCGGCTGGCCCTGCGCGGCGGCCGGCGGGTAACCCGGCTGGCCCTGCGCGGCGGCCGGCGGGTAGCCGGGCTGGCCCTGCGCGGCGGCCGGCGGGTAGCCGGGCTGGCCCTGCGCGGCGGCCGGCGGGTAACCGGGGTGGTTCCGGGGTGGCGGGTAGCCGGGCTGGCCCGGGCCGGGCGGCGGGTAGTCGCCGCCGAACGGCGGGACGGGGTTGCTCACTGGGGTGGTTCCTTTCCGGGGGCCGGTCGAGGGGGTCGACCGATCGCAGAGGGACCCTAACGATCGGCCGGGACCCGACGCGACCCCGTTACCCAGCTTTCATCGGGGGCTTCGGCTGCTCGGAGCAGGGGTGGGCGAGGCCGAGGCGCCGGACGGCGCCGGGGCGGCGGCAGGCGTCCGGCCGGGGCTGGGGTCCGTGGCGCTGGGGCCGGTGGGGCTGGGATCGGCGGGGGCCGGCTCGCCGTTCTCCAGGAAGCTCGGGCGGGGGTCGGCGGACGGGGCCGGGCCGAAGGGCGCGTCCTGCGGGCAGTACGGGTAGCCCAGGTTGCGGGTGTGCCAGGTCTCGCCGGTGTTCGGGTCGGTGCAGTAGCCGCCGCCGAACTGGACCGCGTTGCCGTTCTGGTCGAAGACGCGCGCGTTGGGGACCAGGGTGCCCTTCTCGTCGTACACGAAAAGGTCATTGATCGTGTTGTACGGGTTGCTCTCCTGGTAGCTGGACACGTCGCTGAAGCCGGGGCCACGAACGCCGTTGTCGGCCGCGGTGAAGCCGGCCAGGCCGAAAATCACCAGGACGGTCGTCCCCGAATAGAGTGCCCACCGCGGCCATTGCGACAGCTGGACGCCCCTCTTGCCCAGCAGGATCGAGCCCGCCACGCCGACCGCCAGCAGCATCAGCGCGATGACGTTGCTGCCGCCGACCCGGGGCAGCAGGCCGGGACTGCCGCCGCTGCTGTCGAGGATCATGGCCAGGGCCATCGCCACCAGGTAGCCGCGCAGCACCCACCAGGCCGGGCGCAGCAGGGTCAGGAACTCGCTGGCCCTCGGGTAGCCGATCAGCGGGCCGACCTTCACGTCGGCTCGGTCGAGGACCGGCATCACCTTGGCCCGGATCTCGGCCGCCGTCACCCAGGCGCCGCGCGGCGGGTCGGGGAAGCCGCCGACGAAACCGGCCGTGGCGCGCAGCTCGGCCGCGTACGCCGCCGGGGTGCCCAGCCGCTCGGTCAGCGTGCCCGTGCCCTCGGCCCGCACCTCGGCCAGGTGTTCCGGAAGGTCCTCGAGGAGCTCGTCGCGGGTCGCGTCGGGCAGGTCGGCCAGCGCCTGCCGGACCCCGGCCACGTACTCGGCAATCTCGTCCTGCTCGGTGATGTTCACGCCGCTCCCCGCTCGCGAAGAAGATCGTCCATGGTGGACGCGAAGCCGTTCCATACCTTGGCCGACCGTTCCAGCTCGGCCCGGCCGGCGGCGTTCATCCCGTAGTACTTGCGGTGGGGGCCCTCGTCGCTGGGCACCACGTACGTGGTCAGGAATCCGGCCGCGAACAGCCGCCGCAGCGTGCCGTAGACCGAGGCGTCACCGACGTCGTCGAGGCCGGCGGCCCGGAGCCGGCGCAGGATGTCGTAGCCGTAGCCGTCCTCGTCGCGCAGCGCGGCGAGGACGGCCAGATCCAGCACGCCCTTGAGGAGCTGGGTGGTATCCACGCGGTGCACAGTACTGCGCACTGCGAAATACCGTCAAGAACGCCACCACGCATCGAGCGGCGTCACCGGCACCGCCCGCTTGTGGCGGGTCGCGAGAAACAAGGACTCGACACGGTCCACCACCGCGGCGGACACGTCAGCGCCCTCGAGGTAGTCGTCGATGTCGGCATAGCGGACACCGAGCGCCTCCTCGTCCGGCAGGGCCGGCCGGTCGTCCTCGAGATCGGCGGTCGGCACCTTCTGCCAGCACGAGGCCGGCGCGTCCAGATGACGCAGCAGGGCAGCCCCCTGGCGCTTGGTCAGGCCGGTCAGCGGCGTGACGTCCACGCCGCCGTCGCCGTACTTGGTGAAGAAGCCGGTGACCGCCTCGGCCGCGTGGTCGGTGCCGACGACCAGCATGTTCAGCTGGCCGGCGACCGAGTACTGGATCACCATGCGCTCGCGGGCCTTGATGTTGCCCCGGACGAAGTCGCGCACCGGCTCGCCCAGGCCCGCCGCGGTCTCGGCCGCCACCGCGTCCGAACTGGGCTTGACGTTCACCGCGATCGACCGGTCGGGTTCGATGAAGCGCAGCGCGATCTGCGCGTCGTCCTCGTCGGCCTGCACGCCGTACGGGAGCCGGACGGCCACGAACGTCGCGTCGTGCCCCTCGGCCCGCAACTCGGCCGCGGCCGTCTGGCACAGCTTGCCGGCCAGGGTGCTGTCCTGGCCGCCGCTGATGCCGAGCACGAAACCCCGGGCCGGGGTCGACCGCAGGTAGTCCTTGAGGAAATCGATCCGCTGCCGGATCTCGGCCGCCGGGTCGATGGACGGCTTGACGCCGAGTTCGGCGACGATCTGCTGTCGAAGGTTGGTCATCCCACCAGTTTGTAGGCGATCCCGTCGAGAATGTCGTGTTCGGAGGCGATCACCGAGGTCTGCCCGGCGCGTTCCATGATGATGCGCAGGATCAGCGCACCGCCACCGATCACGTCGGCCCGGCCCGGATGCATCACGGGCAGTGACCGCCGTTCGGCCACGGACATGGCCAGGATTTCGGAGGTGACCGCCGCTACCTGCTCGTAGGTGACTCGGGCGTGGTGGATGCGGGAGGGGTCGTACGACCCGAGGCCCTCGGCCAGAGCGACGACGGTCGTGACCGTCCCGGCCAGCCCGACCAGCGTCTTCGCCTCCTGGCCGGGCACCGCGGCGAGTGCGACGTCGACGGCGGCCCGGATGTCCCGTTCGGCCGCGTCGATCTCGGCGGCGGCCGGCGGATCCCCGTGCAGGTGACGCTCCGTCATGCGGACGCAGCCGATGTCCATCGAGATGGCCCGGTCGACGTCGGTACTGCCCGTGACGAACTCGGTCGAGCCACCGCCGATGTCGACGATCAGGTAGGGCGGCTCGGCCGACAGCCCGGCCACGGCGCCGGCGAACGACAGCCGCGCCTCCTCGTCGCCGCTGATCACCTCGGGGTCGACGCCGAGCACGCCGCGGACCATGTCGCGGAACTCCCGCGCGTTGTCGGCGTCCCGCGACGCCGAGGTCGCGCACATGCGCACCTTCGCCACATCGTGCGCCTCGATCTCGGCGGCATAACCCACAAGAGCTTTGCGGGTACGGGCGATGGCCGCGTCCGACAGCCGGCCCGTCCGGTCGACGCCCTCGCCGAGCCGGACGATCTCCATCTGGCGCGTGACGTCGGTCAGGCCACCGCCGGCCACGTCCGCGATGAGCAGGCGGATCGAGTTCGTCCCGCAGTCGATCGCCGCGACTCTCATAGGTGCAGCAGCATTCTCGTGTTTCCCAACGTGTTCGGCTTGACCCGTTCCAGATCGAGGAATTCGGCCACACCCTCGTCGTACGACCGCAGCAGTTGCTCATAGACGGCGTGCGGCACGGGGGCGCCGTCGATCTCGGTGAACCCGAACGAGCCGAAGAAGCTGGTCTCGAACGTGAGGCAGAAGACGCGGGCCACGCCGACCTCGCGGGCCACGTCGAGCAGCCGCTCCACGATCCGGCGGCCGATCTTCTGCCCCCGGGCCGACGGGTCGACCGCGACCGTGCGGATCTCGGCCAGGTCCTCCCACATCACGTGCAGGGCGCCGCAGCCGTACACCCGGTCACGGTCGTCGACGGCGACCCAGAACTCCTGGACCGACTCGTACAGGGTGACCGTCGCCTTGCTCAGCAGCCGGCGATCGGTCGTATAGGTGTCGACGAGATCGCGGATGGCCCGCACGTCCTTGGTCCTCGCGCGCCGGATCTCCACGCTAGGAATCCTTGCGTACACAGGGCCCGTCGGCCCACCACGGCTCCACCGCGTCGCGCACCTCGTCACCGAACGGGTTGATGCCGCGGCCCACGGCCAGCGCGTGACCGAGGTGCACATGCAGGCATTTCACCCGATCGGGCATGCCGCCGGCGGCGACGTGGGCGATCTCGGGCACGTCCTGGATCGCCTTGCGGCGGGTCACGTAGTCCTCCGCCGCCTTCCGGTACTGCTCGGCGAGCTCGGGGTCGGTCGACAGGCGCTCCTGCATGTCGCGCATGACCCCGGCCGACTCCAGCCGGCTGCACGCGGCGGTGGCGTGCGGGCAGGTCAGGTAGTACAACGTGGGGAAGGGGGTGCCGTCCTCCAGGCGGGGCGACGTCTCGACGACGTCGGGATTTCCGCACGGGCAGCGGTGCGCGATGGCACGGGTGCCCCGGGGACGGCGGCCCAATTGGGCCTCAACAATATCGAGATCGTCTTCCAACGGTTTTTCATTCTGTTTTCCGCTGCGGGGAAGCTCAGTCATGTTATTCAGAAGACTCCGCGTCAGCGGCTCGAACGCTGTTCCACATGGTGTCGTACCAGGGGCCGGATGCGGCCGCCGGATCTTTCTGCCCGGCCTCGGCGGCGGCGCCGGCCGGGTCGTTCAGCACGAGCAGGGGCGTCTCCCCCGGCCGTACATAGAAAAGCTTCTCGCGGGCCTGGGCCCGCACATACTCCGGGTCGTTCCATTTCTGGAGCTCTTGCGACGTCTGTGCGATCTTTTCGCGCTGGGTGGCCTGATCGGCCTCGAGCTGCTCGATCTGCGACCGTTGCGCGAGGTAGACCCGCAAGGGATAGGTGTACGCCAGGGCCAGCGCGATCAGCACGATGATCAGCACCGTGGCCCGGCCGGTGAGCGCGCGCGGGCGCGGCGCCACCGTCCGTTTCGTGGTGCCCCGGCTGACCGTGACCGTGCGCCGGGAGGCCGACGGCCGGTTGCGCTGGATACGGGTGGAGCCGGTGGTCCGCACGCGCGCCGAACCGGGGCGGCGGGCCGGGCCCTGACCGCTCGGTGCTCGTCGCTGTGTCGTCACCCTGCTCCCCCGCTCGGCTGTGGGTTTGTGGCGCCCGCTCGGAGAAACCTATGCCCCGCAAAGCGGGCGCCACAACTCCATGATCTAGCGGGCGTTCGTCACGCCGTGCGGTAACGCGGGAACGCGCCCGCACCGGCGTACCGGGCCGCACTCTCCAGCTGCTCCTCGATGCGCAGGAGCTGGTTGTACTTGGCGACGCGGTCGGAACGGGCCGGCGCGCCGGTCTTGATCTGGCCGCTGCCCACCGCGACGGCCAGGTCGGCGATCGTGGTGTCCTCGGTCTCGCCCGAGCGGTGGCTCATCATGGTCGTGAAGCCGGCCCGGTGGGCCAGGTCGACCGCGTCGAGCGTCTCGGTGAGCGAGCCGATCTGGTTGACCTTGACGAGCACCGAGTTGGCCGCGCCCTCGGCGATGCCCCGGCCGATGCGGGTCGGGTTGGTCACGAACAGGTCGTCGCCGACGATCTGGATCTTGCTGCCGAGCTCGGAGGTCATCGCGCTCCAGCCGGCCCAGTCCTCCTCCGACAGCGGGTCCTCGATCGAGACGATCGGGTAGTCGGCGGCGAGCTTGGCGTAGTAGGCGATCATCTCGTCGGTCGACTTCGGGTTGCCCTCGAAGACGTACGACCCGTCCTTGTAGAACTCGGTCGCCGCGACGTCCATGGCCAGCACGATGTCGGTGCCCAGCGAGAAGCCGGCGGCCTGCACGGCCTCGGCGATCAGGTCGAGCGCGGACGCGTTGGACGGCAGGTTCGGCGCGAAGCCGCCCTCGTCGCCCAGGCCGGTCGAGAGGCCCTTCTTCTTCAGGACCGACTTGAGAGCGTGGTAGACCTCGGCGCCGGTGCGCAGCGCCTCGCGGAACGTCGGCGCCCCGATCGGCGCGATCATGAACTCCTGCACGTCGACGTTCGAGTCGGCGTGGGCGCCGCCGTTGAGGATGTTCATCATCGGCACCGGCAGGACGGCCGCGTTGGGCCCGCCCACGTAGCGGAACAGGGGAAGCTCGGCGGAGAGCGCGGCGGCCTTGGCCACCGCGAGCGACACGCCGAGGATCGCGTTCGCGCCCAGCTCGGACTTGTCGGCCGTGCCGTCCAGGTCGAGCATCTTCTGGTCGATCAGCCGCTGCTCGCTCGCCTCGTAGCCGAGGAGCTCGTCGGCGATCTTGTCTTCGACGTTGGCGACGGCCTTCTCGACACCCTTGCCGAGGTAGCGGCCCTTGTCGCCGTCGCGCAGCTCGATCGCCTCGAACGCGCCCGTGGAGGCGCCCGAGGGGACCGCGGCGCGGCCGACCGTGCCGTCGTCGAGCCCGACCTCGACCTCGACGGTCGGGTTGCCCCGGGAGTCCAGGATCTCGCGGGCGACGATCGCTTCAATGGTGGCCATGTGTCGTGTCGCTCCCTTTGTGTAACGCTGCCGTTCACCGACCGCGACCCTGCGGCCGACCACGGCAATGAGCGTATCGAGCCCGGATGGCGGGCGTACGCGCGGTGGGTGAAAAGGCTAAGGTCGCCGCCCGGCCTGCCGATGACACCGGCACTATGAGCGCACCCCTGCTTCCCGCCGACGGGTCGTACGTGGAGATGACCTCCTTCGGCGAAACGATGCCCGAAGTCCGCGTCGTGCAGTCGGCGGGGACGGTGATCACACTGTCCCTGGCGGTGGCCGACCTCCCGCCGGCCCACTCGACGGTCACGCTGCGCTGGGCGGCGGCTCCGCGCGGTCGCTACGCGCTGTCCGCCCAGGTGATGGCGATCGACGGAAACCGGGTGGACCTGCGCTTCTCGGGCGAGCCGGCGATCGAGCAGAGCCGCGACTACGTGCGCGGCGGCGGCGGGGAGCCGATCGTGCTGCTGCTGGAGGGCCAGGAGCCGGCGCAGGGCCAGGTGCACGACCTGAGTGAGCACTCCGTACGGGCCCGCTTCACCGACGTCACGGTCCGCCCCGGCGACGAGGTGACGCTCCGCATCCAGCTGGACGACGAGATCGTCGTCATTCCGGCCCAGGCCACCAAGGTCAGCTCCATGCGTCAGCAGGTGCCGGCCCGGGGGCCGCTTCAGGTGGAATTGGTGGCGATTTTCCCGGAAATCGGCGAGCATCAGGCCACAATCGTCCGTCGATACATTTTGCAGGCCCAGCTGCGGGCCCGCGCCCAATACTGATTTGCGGCGGGTTGCGCGCGTAGGCCAAGGTGTCAGTCGTGCCTGATGTTCCGCGCCTTACCGTCGCCGGCCTGCTCGCCGCCGGCGCCCTGCTGCTCGGCACGACCGCCTGCACCGGCCTCGACGAGGCGAGCGCGGCCGGCCCCACCCGAGACGACCTGATCTCGGAAACGGCGGCCCAGCTCGCGGCCGGCGACACCCTGACCTACACGGCGACCTACCACCTGACCGGCGGCGACACGGCGACGATCACCCAGGAGCCCTCGCGCTCCTCCTACGTCTATCCGGGCGGCCGCCTCATCGTCACCCCGACGGCGACGATCAGATGCCAAGGCGTTTCCTGTACGAGGTCGGCGCCCGACCCGGCCGCGGCGGCCACCCTGACCGGTGCCCTGGTGACCCCCGAGGCCGCCCAGTCGATGCTGACCACGGCCGCCCTCGACCCCGAGGTCGTCTCCACCCAGCGCGACACGACCATCGCCGGCCGCCACGCCACCTGCCTGTCCCTCAAGGAGGTGTCGGGCACCCCCACCAGCGCCTTCGACCTGTGCGTGACAAACGAGGGAGCCCTGGCCAGCTTCGCCGCCACGATCGCCGGCAAAAAGGCCGACATCACCCTGACCTCCCTGACCGACGACACCGACGCCACCGCCTTCGCCGTCCCGCCCAAGGCCAGGCTCACCGCCGACCGCTGACGCCCGGCCGCGGTGATCAGTTCGGGGCGCAGAGCACGTCGTCGATGAGGCGGGTGGTTCGCTGCTGGACGGCCTGGGCCGTCTCGTCGGAAGCGGGCTGGGTGGTCAGCGAGAGCACCACCACACGGGTGCCGGTACGGCTTACGGCGTTGGCGGTGTGGGAGCCGGGGACGTCACCGCCGTGGGACCAGTAGCCGCCGCAGCGGTTGGGGGTGAACTCGATGCCCAGGCCGTAGCGGGTGCCGTCCTGCCACGTCTCGGCGGGGACCGTACGGTGCATCTCGGCCATCTGGCGTGGGGGCAGCAGGCGGCCCTGCTGCAGGGCCTGCCAGAAACGGGCCAGGTCGGCGGGGGTGGTGACGAGGCCGCCGGCCGAGGCGGCCACGGTCGGGTTCAGCACTGTCGTGTCGTGCCGCGGGCCGCCGGGGGTCCACTGCTGGTAGGCCGTGGCGTGCGGGGACGGCAGGGTGGCCCGGTCGCCGGGGTAGAAGGTGTGCCGCAGGTTCAGCGGGCCGACGATGCGCCGGTGGACTTCCGACGACCACGTACGGCCGGTGACCCTCTCCACGATCATGCCGGCCAGGATGTAGTTGGTGTTGGAGTAGTCCCAGCTCGTGCCGGGGGCGAAGACGGGCTCGTGCTTCATCGCGACGGCGACCAGATCGGCCTGGCCGTAGTGGTCGAGGCGGTGCGCCAGATAGCCCTCGTACGAGTCCAGGCCGGCCAGATCGTTCGTGTAGTTGTAGAGGCCGCTGGTGTGCTGCAACAGCTGCCGGACGGTGATGCGGCGGCCGTCGTTGCCGTTGCCGGTGACCACGCCCGGCAGCCAGCGGTCGACCGTGTCGTCGAGGGCGAGGCGGTGTTCGGCGGCCAGCTGGAGCACGACCACCGCGACGAAGGTCTTGGTGTTGCTGCCCATCCGGAAGTAGCCGTCGGCCGGCGCGTCGCCGGCCCGGGCGCGGTCGGTGTCGCCGCCGGCCCGGCTGAGGGCCTGCACCCCCGTGATGCCGATCCGGTGCAGATCGTCGGCGGCGGACTGAAGCCGGTGGTTTCCCCTCGCGGCGGCGGCCGGGGCGGCGGCTCCGGCGACGAGGGTCGCCACCAGGGCGGTGGCGACACCCCACTGCATATGACGTTTACGCATGACTCGACCGTACGAACGCTATCGACGCCGCCCTATCCCGTAGGCCCCCCGACGACTGGTGGTGCTACGTCTACCTGGTCAGGCGGAAGCTCTGGGCGGCGGTGCCGTTGCAGGCGTACTGGACGAGCTGGACGCTGTCGGCCTGGGAGGCGGCGGGGACGTCCAGGCACTTGCCGCTGTTGCGGTTGACGAAGTGGTAGTAGCCGCCGCCCTCGCTGACGGGCTGCCATTGCTGGTTCGCTCCACCGCCGTACGACCAAGTCTGAATCTTGGCATTGTCGGCTGTGGACACATTGGTCACGTCGAGGACCTGGGCGGCGGCGGCACGGTGGGCTATGCGCACGTAGCCGCTGTCGGCCGGGGTGAACTGGTACTGCTGGGCAGTGCTGGCGTTGCAGGCGTACTGCTGAATCGCCGTGCCGTTGACCGTGCCGGCGGAGCGGGCGTCGACGCACTTGCCGCTGTTCTTGTTGACGACCGGATACCAGGCGGCGGGGTCGATGGGCTGCTCGGCCGGAGGCTCGCCGCCGCCGCTCTGGCCGGCCAGCCACAGGATGCTGTTGATGAGCCACTGGTTCTGCTGAGGACTGGCGAAGGTCGAGGACGTACGGGTGTTGGTCTCGTAGTTCATGCCGTTGTGCCCGAAGTTCGTGTAGATCATCTTGTAGTTCCGGTTGGACCAGATCAACGGATAGTAGCCGGAGCGCCACTGCTGATTGGGATCGGTGCCGACCGGGAAACTCGACGCGTCGATCGAGGCCAGGATGTCGATGTCCGGGTTCTGGCGCAGGTCGCGGCTCCACGAATACCACTCGCTGACCGACGACGGGATGGTGGCGGGCAGGGACGCGGTGGTGGGGTGCGTACGGTCGTCGATGCGCAGCGTCTCGGCGGTGGGCCCCCAGGTGTTGGTGGCGAAGTTGCCGGAGCCGAGGAACGTGTTGTAGTACCAGGACCACTCGCCGGCGTTGGTCGTGAAGGCGCTGACGTGGAAGCCGAGCCAGGCGCCGCCGTTCTGCATGTACTGCTGGAAGGCGGCCCGCCGGTCGGCCGGCGGGGCGTCGTCCAGGAACATGACGACCTTGTAGCCGGCCAGGCCGGTCGCGCTGAGCCGGCTCCAGTCGGTGGTGGCCTCCCAGGTGAAGCCGTTCTGGGCGCCGGCCTGCGGGAACCATTCCCGCGCTTCCTTGTCGAAGTCGATGTGCGCGGCATCCCACGTTCCGTTGTAGAACGCGAGCACCTTGAACGGCGCCGCCGCCCGGGCCGCGGTGGGCACGACAAGCACGGCAGCGGCCGCGAGCAGAGCGATGAGGACACGTCTGAGCAGACTCATGTCAGATACCTCAGGGTTCTCGGGGATGTCGGGGACGCGGCCGCTGACACCCATCCTGAAGCATCGACAGAGGTTGATTCAAGGAATAGTTAATGTAATTTTCTATTCGTCGACGCCGTCCGGCTCGACGATCACAAGCGGTCGGCGGTGGTCACTGAAGGCGATGGCCTGCCGGGAAGTCAGCTCCTTGGTCGTGATGACCACGTCGATCGAGGTGATATTCCCCCGCCCATCGGCTGCGACGGTGCACCCAACGGAAGGTAGCCGGACTTCGCCGGAAGCGCTCGTACCGTGAGTGGCGCGCTCGACGAAGGTGACGTGCCGGGTGAAGGTGCCCAGACCCGGGGGATCCTGCTCGTCGCGTGGTCGATGGTGGCGTAGTCGGCGCTGACGGGAGTCCACGGTTCGCAGCCGCCGCAGCGCGGCCCGGCACTCGTCCTTCACGTCCGGGCCGCTCGTCGCCGGCGTGCGTACTTACGGCTCGGCTCCTCCCCGTCGCAGGAGGTGCAGCCGGCCAGCAGCGGGCAGTGGTTTCACCGCACGACACTCCACTGTCGACAGCGATCGTAGGGGGCCGGCGGCCGGGGTTAGACGCCGAGGAGGGTGCGCAGGTGGCGTGTGGGTGGGGAGCCGTGGGCGAGCATGGCGTCGTGCCAGGCCTTCGGGGTGGCGCCGAAAGGACGGGCGGCGGCCAGGGAGGCGACCTCGGTGTAGCCGACGAAGTAGGTGGAGAGCTGGGTCGACGTGAGCAGCGCGCGGCGCCACTTGCCGGCGGCCTCGCCCTCCTCCTGGAAGCCCGGGCCGGTCATCAGGGCCATGGCCTCGGACTCGGGGAGTTCTTCACAGTGGACCAGCTGGTCGATGATGGCGTTCAGGCTCATGCGGAGCTGCATCTTGAGCTGCTGCAGCCGCACCGGCAGGCCGCCGAAGCCCAGGTCGGCCATCACCTCCTCGGCGTACACGGCCCAGCCCTCGACGAACGGGCCGGACCAGCCCATCGAGCGGACGCGGGTGGCGGCCCGGAAGCGGCGGGCGTGCGCGAGCTGCAGGAAGTGGCCGGGCATGGCCTCGTGAACCGTGAGGTCGCGGATCATGTGGTCGTTGTACTCACGGTAGAACGACTCGACCCGCTCGGCCGGCCAGTCGGCGGGGGCCGGCGAGATGCAGTAGAAGGTGGGTACCTCGGCGGTCTCCAGCGGGCCGGGCGGGTCGCAGTAGGCCACGGCGACGCCCCGGGCGAACTCGGGCATCTCCTCGATGACCAGGGGGTCGTCGAGCAGGGTGAGGACGTCGTGTTTGCGGACGAACTCGGTGGCCTCGTCCATCGTGACGCGGGCCAGCCCGACGATGGTGTCGTCGGCCGGGTGCTGGGCGGCGAGGCTGTCCAGGGCGCGCCGGACGGTCTCGTCGGTGGCCGGGCCGCCGACCAGCTCGGCCGAGGCCCGGCGGAGCTGCTCGCCGACCCGGGCCAGGTTTTCCCGGGCCCGGGACAGGACCTCGGCGGCGGGCAACTCGGTGTCGAGCGTGTGCCAGAGGCGGGCCTCCCAGAGGCGGCGGCCCAGGCGGGGATCGCGGCCGGGATCGTTGCTCTCGAGGCGGGCGCGGAGCCAGCCGTCGAACTCGGCCAGCGCGGCCAGCGCGGTGGCCGCGGCCGGCTCGACGGTCGCGGCCAGGCCGGGCTCCTGCTCGAGCAGGACGGGCAGCTCGTCGCGGATCAGGCCGGCCGTGCCGGCGAACTGGCCGACAGCGGTCTCGGCGTGGATCCGCGGGACGTCGCGCAGCACGGCCCGGGCGGTGGCCAGGGCGTCGGGGATCGCGGCGAGGCGGCCGGCCACGCTGGCCAGGCGCTCCTCGGCGGGGGCGAACTGGCGCGACAGAAGGGCGTGCAGCAGGGGGCCGGGGTTGTGGTGCAGCGGGTTCCACTCGTGTTCGCGGACGTCGGTCGCCTCGAACAGGCCCCGCTCCACGATCGCGGACAGGATCGCGTGGTCGACCTGCTCCTCGGGCTCGAGACCGTCGGCGTCGACACCGGACAGGGCGTCGGCCGCGTCGCGCAGCATGGCCACCTTGGCGCTGACGGCACCCGGCGACAGGTCGGGCATGCGGTCGTCGAAGCGGTGGTCACCCGTCTCGGTGGCGAGCCCGGGCTCGGACTCGAGGATGGCGTCGACGATGCGCTCGGCTAGCGGTACGAACTCCGGCATGGTCTGAAACTTACTCGGGGGGTACGACGTTTTCGCGCGCCCGCACCGCGTCGGCGTAGGCGAGGGCGGCCTGGCGCAGAAGGTGTTCGGCGTCGGGCGACTCGGCGACCAGGCGGAGCAGGCGCGAGCCGACATCATCGCCGGTGGGCAGCGGCACATCGAGGCCGGCTCGTCGCGTACGGGAAAGGATTTTGGCGCTCAAAGCCAGAGCCGGCTGGGAGAGGGCGACGCCGTCGAGCACGGACTGGCGGGATTTCTCGGCTTTCTTGATGCGTTCCCAATTGGCGGTGATCTCTTCGATGCCGTCCACCGCCTCACCGGCGAAGACATGCGGATTACGGCGGATCATCTTCTCGACGAAGCCCCCGGCGACGTCGTCGATGCTCCAGCGCTCGTCCTCGGGATGCTCCTCGGCCAGGCGGGCATGAAGGAGAATTTGCAGGAGTACGTCGCCGAGCTCCTCCCGGAGCGCATCGGTGTCACCGGCCTCGATGGTGTCGTAGGCCTCGTAGCTCTCCTCGAGAAGGTAAGGCGCCAGGGTCTGGTGGTTCTGCTGCCGCTTCCAGGGATCACCACCGGGCGAGACAAGCTGATCCATGACCGCGACGGCGTCGAGAAGCCGGGCGCCGGGCGGATCCCAGGAGCCGTACATGAGCTCAAGCTCGGCCAGCCCGGGCTCACGAGCGAGACGAAGCCCAAGCATACGGGCAAAGCTCTCGTCCCCATCCGGCCCCGCGAGCCAGACGACAGCGCTTCGCTCGTCCACCCCGCCCGGCTCCCCGTCGTGCCCCACCACCCGCTCGCCGCCAGGTCCGACCAGCCGCTCGCCCGCAGACCCCGGCCTCCGCTCGCCATCAGGTCCGACCACCCGCTCGCCAGCAGACCCCGGCCTCCACTCGCCGCCAGACCCCGACTCCCACTCGCCGCCAGACCCCGAACCCTGTTCTGCGACCGGCATTTCGGAAATGTCCGAAGAGGAAGGGAGTGTGGTTTCGGCGAACGCGGGATTCGGCGTCACACCCCCGGAGGCAGAATCCGGCGTGATGCTCGCGGAGGTGAGGTTGAGCGCGTTGCCAGTGGAGGTGGACGCGGTCCCCGCAGGCACAGGGTTGGCCGCGACGCTCGCAGAGGAAGGGGTGGCCCCGACGCCCTCAGGCGCAGGGGCGGACCCGACGCCCTCGGACGCAGGGGTAGACGTAATCCCCACCGAGGCGGGGGCCGGCGCGGCACCCGTCGAGGCGGAGGTCGGCGCGGCACCCGTCGAGGCGGAAGATGACGCGGCACCCGCCGAGGCGGAGGCTGGTGCGGCACCCGCCGAGGCGGAGGTTGGTGCGGCACCCGCCGAGGCGGAGGTTGGTGCGGCACCCGCCGAGGCAGAGGCTGGTGCGGCACCCGCTGAGGCGGAGGCTGGTGCGGCACCCGCCGAGGTGGGGTTCGGGGCGGGGCCCACCGAGGTGAGGGCGATAGGGGCGCCCAGGAAGGTGGGGACGCCGGTCGGTGAGGCGGTGACGCCCAGGGTGGCGAGCAGCGTCTCCGGGCTGGGGTCGATGACCGTTACCGGGACGCCGCTTGCTCGTAGGGCCGCGGCCTGGGGGGACTCCGCGGCCGTGAAAACCGGGTGGGTGCGGACGGTGTCCCACGCGGCGGCTGTCAGTAAACCCGCTGGTAGGCGGGGGGACGTGACGAGCAGGATGATCCGAGCGGTCATGCCGCCAACTCTGCCAGCGGGTCAGGGCAGGTCGGTCACGGGGGCACCGGCGTCGGCCGCGCCCAGGGGGACCGTGACCAGCGGGCGGAGTTCGCCGTTCTGGGTCTGGAAGTCGAGGACCGAGATCTGCAGCGGCTGGTAGCGGGGGTTGACCTTGATCTTCAGGTCGCCGGCGGCCGAGGCCACCTCGTTGCGGACCGCGGCCGAGGTGGAGACCAGCTGCTGGTTTTCGGCCGGCAGCTGGGTTTTGAACTGGTCGTACGTCATGGCCGGGTCGACCTCGCCGGCCGCCTTCAGCGTGTCGTACACGGTGCGCAAGTCGTCGTCGCCGGGCCGGGCCGACGCCGAGCCGGCGCGCTCGCGGAGCAGGCGGATCAGCGCGTCCGACTCGGCGTAGAGCCGCACGTACTCCGCCTGCTCCGGCAGTTTCAGCTGGGTCGCGTAGTCGCCCAGCGGCAGGTTCGTCGGCAGCGTGACGTTCTCGTTTTTCGCCACCTGGCTCATCACGTCGACGCTGACCAGCGCCTTCACGATGTCGCCGCGCGAGATCGGCACGGCGCCCTTGGCCCCGGCGTCGGTCAGCGCGGTCTGCGCGTCGTCCCAGATCTGCTGGACGCGCTTCTCGGTGATGCGGCCGGAGTCCCCCACGTACGCGGCCACGGAGGGCTCGCTGCGGCAGGCGGAGAGGCCGGCCACGGTCAGGGACGCGACGACGGCCATGGATGCGAGTCGGCGGGCACGCTGCATGGCCAAGACTCTCTCACGCCTCGTATGACCCACGTCACCCGCCCCGCCGATACATCACACCTTTGCCGGCACGGGCTCTCCCAGGACGTCGGTCAGGAGCTGGGCGCACCACTCGAGCAGGGCCTGGTCGCGCAGCGGCTCGCCGCCCAGACGGCGGGTGCTCGGGCGGGGCACGCTCACCTGGTCGTTGGCCGGCTTGTAGACCGAGTCGGGGTGGTAGCGCTTCAGGCGCATCTGCTTCGAGTCGGGCAGGGGCAGCGGGGAGAAGCGGATGTGCTTGCCCTGCATCGAGACGTCGGTCAGGCCGTACTGCCGGGCCCGCTGACGGAAGCGGGCCACCGCGATCAGGTTGGCCACCTGGGCCGGCGGCTCGCCGTAGCGGTCGGTCATCTCGGCCACGACCTCGCGCAGCTTCTCCTCGTCGCGGGCCTCGGCCAGCTTGCGGTACATCTCGAGGCGCAGGCGCTCGACCGCGATGTACTCGACCGGCAGGTGCGCGTCGACCGGGAGATCGATCTTGACCTCGGGCTCCTCCTCGGGGCGTTCGCCCTTGAAGGCCTGTACCGCCTCGCCGACCATCCGCACGTACAGGTCGAAGCCGACGCCCTCGATGTGGCCGGACTGTTCGCCGCCGAGCAGGTTGCCGGCGCCGCGGATCTCGAGGTCCTTCATGGCCACGTACATGCCGGCGCCGAGCTCTGTGTGCTGGGCGATGGTGGCCAGGCGCTCGTGGGCCTGCTCGGTGAGCGGTTTCTCGCCCGGGTAGAGGAAGTAGGCGTACGCTCGCTCCCGGCCCCGGCCGACCCGGCCCCGGATCTGGTGGAGCTGGGCCAGGCCGAGCAGGTCGGCCCGCTCGACGATCAGCGTGTTGGCGTTCGGGATGTCGATGCCGGACTCGACGATCGTGGTGCAGACCAGGACGTCGAACTCCTTCTCCCAGAAGCCGACCATGACCTTCTCGAGCTGTTCCTCGCTCATCTGGCCGTGGGCCACCGCGACCCGGGCCTCGGGGACCAGCTCGCGCAGCTTGCGGGCCGCCTTGTCGATCGACTCGACCCGGTTGTGCAGGTAGAACACCTGGCCGTCGCGGAGCAGTTCGCGGTGGACGGCCGCGGCCACCTGCTTCTCGTCGTGGGCGCCGACGAACGTGAGCACCGGGTGGCGCTCCTCGGGCGGGGTGGCGATGGTCGACATCTCACGGATGCCGGTGATCGCCATCTCCAGGGTGCGCGGGATCGGCGTGGCCGACATGGTGAGCACGTCGACCGAGGCGCGCAGGGCCTTGAGCTGTTCCTTGTGCTCGACGCCGAAGCGCTGCTCCTCGTCCACGATGATCAGGCCGAGGTTCTTGAACTTGGTCGAGTTGGCCAGCAGCCGGTGGGTGCCGATCACGATGTCGGCGGTGCCGTTGGCCGCCTGTTCGAGGGTCAGCCGGGCCTCGGCCGGCGTCTGGAAGCGGGACAGCTGCTTGATGGTGAGCGGGAACTGCGACATGCGCTCGGTGAACGTGTTGTAGTGCTGCTGGGCCAGCAGCGTGGTCGGCACGAGCACGGCCACCTGCTTGCCGTCCTGCACGGCCTTGAAGGCGGCCCGTACGGCGATCTCGGTCTTGCCGTAACCGACGTCGCCGCAGATCAGCCGGTCCATCGGAACTGACAGTTCCATGTCGTGCTTGACCTCGGAGATCGCGGCCAGCTGATCGGGGGTCTCCTGGTACGGGAAGGCGTCCTCCAGCTCGCGCTGCCAGGGCGTGTCGGGGCCGAAGGAGTGGCCCTGGGAGGCCTGCCGCGCCGCGTACAGCTGGATGAGCTGGGCCGCGATCTCGCGGACCGCCTTGCGGGCGCGGGCCTTGCTCTTCTGCCAGTCGGCGCCGCCCATCTTGTGCAGCGCCGGCGACTCGCCGCCGACGTAGCGGGACAGCTGGTCGAGCTGGTCGGTCGGCACGTAGAGCCGGTCGCCGGGCTGGCCCCGCTTGGACGCGGCGTACTCGAGCACGATGTACTCGCGGTCGGCGCCGTTCACCGTGCGCTGCACCAGCTCCACGTACCGGCCGATGCCGTGCTGCTCGTGCACCACGAAGTCGCCCGGCTTGAGCTCGAGCGGGTCGATCGTGTTGCGCCGCCGCGAGGGCATCTTGCGCATGTCCTTCGTGGACGCGCCGCGGCCGCCGGTGATGTCGTTGCCGGTGATCACCGCGAGCTGCGAGGTCTCGTCGATGAAGCCGTGGTTGAGCCCGCCGCAGGTGACGATCAGCTGTCCGGGCTCGATCGGCTCCTGGAGGGAGTCGGCCGGGGTGACGCCCAGGCCGGCGTCGCGCAGCACCTCGGTGGCGCGCTGGGCGGTGCCGTGCCCCTCGAAGACCAGCGCGATGGCCCAGCCGGCGGCGGACCAGTCGTGCAGGTCGGCGGCGAGCTTGGCGGTGTCGCCGTGGTAGAGCGGCACGGGCTGCGCGGCCAGCGCGATGGCGTCACCGGCGTCGGGCGTGACCTCGACCGCGGGCGTCTCCAGCCACGGTTGGTCATCGACCGAGGCGTCGGAGGACTCGACCAGGCCGAACGGCGACACCGTCCACCAGGGCTGACGCAGGGTCGCGGCGTGGGCCCGTACATCGGCAAGGGTTTTGAAAGCCGCGGCGCCGACATCGATCGGCGCCTGGCCACCGACGGCGGCCGCGGCCCAGGAGGCTTCCAGGAATTCCGCTGATGTACGGGTGAGGTCGTGCGCCCGCGTGCGGATGCGCTCGGGATCGCAGAGCAGCACGTGCGTGTCGGCGGGCATGCAGTCGAGCAGGAGCTCCATGCTGTCGGTGCCGTCGAGCAGCGCCGGCGCGAGGGACTCCATTCCTTCGACCGGGATGCCTTCGGCCAATTTGTCCAAGATTTCCGACAGTTCGGGATGTTCAGCGGCCAGCGCGGCCGCTTTCGCGCGGACCGGCGGCGTCAGCAAGAGCTCACGACAAGGGGGCGCCCACAAACGCTGAACCGGGTCGATGGTGCGCTGGTCGGCGACGGCGAAGGTGCGGATCTCCTCGACCTCGTCGCCCCAGAACTCGACCCGGGACGGGTGCTCGTCGGTGGGCGGGAAGACGTCGAGGATGCCGCCCCGGACGGCGAACTCGCCGCGCTTGGTGACCAGGTCGACCCGCGCGTACGCCATGTCGGTGAGGCGGCGGGCGACCCCCTCGAGCTCGGCCTCGCCGCCGGTGGTGAGCTCGACCGGCTCGAGATCGCCCAGGCCCTTGAGCTGCGGCTGGAGCACCGAACGGACGGGCGCCACGACGACCTGGATCTCCTCGCCGGCCGCCGGGTGGGCCAGGCGGCGCAGCACGGCCAGGCGACGGCCGACCGTGTCGGAGCGCGGGGAGAGCCGCTCGTGCGGCAGCGTCTCCCAGGACGGGTAGACCACGACCCGGTCGGCCGGCAGCAGGCAGCCGAGCGCGTCGGCCAGGTCGTCGGCCTCACGGCTGGTGGCGGTGACGGCCAGGACCGGGCGGCCGGCGCTGCCGGCCACCGTGGCGACCAGGAACGGCCGCAGCGAGGCGGGCGCGGTCAGATCGAGCGAATCGGAGTCGACGAAGCCCTTACGCGCCAGGTCACGGGCGCGCGCGAGGCCACGGTCGCGGAGGGCGGCCGGGATCAAACCGGAAAGCTGCATGACGGAGTTCCCCACGTCGAATAACCCCAACGCCCAGGAGGGGCGGGGGTACGCCGACAAGTCTAGTCCGCGGGTCCGACATTCGATGGACGCACAATATGTCCGACAAATCTGTCTATGCCGGGAGAAGGCTGAGCGAGCACAACTCTCAGGGAGGCCAACGTGCGAATCCTCCTGCTCGTTACGGCGTTCAACGGCCTGACCCAGCGTGCCTGGTGCGCCCTGCGCGAGGGCGGACACGATGTCGGTGTGCAGCTCGCGACGAGCGCGGCCGACATGATCGAAGGGGTCCGGCGGGCCGCCCCCGAGCTCATCATCTGTCCCTTCCTCAAGGACCGGGTGCCGGCCGAGATCTGGCGGCACTGGCGCACCGTGATCATCCACCCCGGCCCGGTCGGCGACCGCGGCCCGTCCTCGCTGGACTGGGCCATCGCCGAGGGCGCCCGGTCGTGGGGCGTCACCGCGCTCCAGGCCGTCGAGGAGATGGACGCCGGGCCGGTCTGGGCGACCCGGACCTTTCCCATGCCGGCCACCCCGCCGCGCAAGTCGTCGCTCTACAACGGGCCGGTGGCCGACGCGGCCATGGAGTGCGTCCTCGAAGTCGTGGCCAAGGCGGCCGCACCCTCCTTCACCCCCGCGCCGCAGGACACGGGTCGTCCCCGGCCTCTGATGACCCAGGACGACCGCGCCTTCGACTGGAGCGACCCGACCGAGCGGATCCTGCGGGCGATCCGGGCCGCCGACGGCGCGCCCGGGGTGCGCACGGAGGTCGGTGGCCTGCCGGTCTTCGCGTACGACGCCACGCCGGGCCTCGGCCGCCGCGCCGACAAGCCGGGCCAGATCCTGAGCCGCCGGCAGGGCGCCGTCCTCGTCGGCACCGGCGACGGCAGCATCTGGCTCGGCCATCTGCGAGCGGCCGACCCGGCACACCCCCGGGCCCGGATCAAGCTGCCGGCGACGACGCTGCTCGGTGCCCGCCTGCGCGGGGTGCCGCACTCACCCCTTCCGGTCGGCGCCGAGCCGGAGTCCCCGGCCGCGTACCGGCAGGTGCGCTACCGCCGGACCGCGCGCGTCGGCTGGCTCACCTTCGACTTCTACAACGGCGCGATGGCGCCCGGGCACTGCCGCCGTCTGCTGGCCGGGCTGCGGTACGCGGCCGCGCAGGACACCGGCGTGCTGGTGCTGCGGGGCGGGACCGACGCGTTCAGCAACGGCATCCACCTCAACGTCGTCGAGGCCGCGCCCGACCCGGCCGGCACGGCCTGGGCCAACATCCGGGCGATCAACGACGTGTGCCGGGAGATCATCGGCTGCACGCGGCAGGTGGTCGTCGCGGCGTACGCCGGAAGCGCCGGCGCGGGCGGGGTGATGCTCGGTCTCGGCGCCGACATCGTGGCGGTCCGCGAGGGGATCGTCCTCAACCCCTATTACGACATCGGGTTGTACGGGTCGGAGCTGCACACTTTCACGCTTCCCCGCCGGGTCGGGGCCGACCGGGCCCAGCAGCTCGTCGAGGGCAAGCTGCCGGTCAGCGCGGCCCGGGCGGTCACCCTCGGGCTGGCCGACGAGGCCGGCCCCCGGCACCCCGACGCGTACGGCGAATGGCTGACCGCCCTGGCCGAGCGCGAGAGCGACCCGCGCACCAGCCGCCGTCGCCGCCAGGCGAAGGCGCGCCGCCTGGCCGCCGAGCGCGTGCCGCTGGAGGTCTACGAGGCCCGTGAGCTGGCCGAGATGAGCCGCGACATGTTCGCCGACCGGTTCGGCTTCGCCGCCGCCCGGCACGCCTTCGTGCACAAGACCCGCCCCTCGGACACCCCCGCGCGGCTCCAGTTCGAGCCGGTCGGCCGGCCGCGCCGCCGCCTTCTGCGCCCCGCGATCCCGGTCTCGGCCTGATCCCGGTTCCATTCCGGCAAGAGGAGGTGAGACTTCCCTCAGTTTGCCCGGCGCTGGGGTGGCGCCGATACGATCGGCGAAGTCGGGACAGCGCTGTCCTGGAGCACCTTGAGGCGAAGGAGCGCCCCCCGATGACAGACCAGCATGGCCACCTCGATCCCGAAGGTCCTGACGCGGCCCTACGCGCGGACATCCGGAGGATCGGCACGCTTCTGGGCCAGACCCTGGCTCGCCAGGAAGGACGCCCCCTGCTCGACCTGGTCGAGGAGGTACGCGCCCTGGTCCGCCAGGACGCACAGGCCGCCGCCGACCGCCTCGCCGCGATGGACATCACCACCGGCACCAAGCTGGCCCGCGCGTTCTCCACGTACTTCCACCTGGCCAACATCACCGAGCAGGTGCACCGGGCCCGCGACCTGCGCCGGCGCCGCGCCCGCGACGGCGGCTGGCTCGACCAGGCGGCCAAGCTGATCGCCGAGAAGGGCGTGCCGTCGGACGAGGTGGCCGCGGCCGCCCGCCGGCTCGCGGTGCGCCCGGTCTTCACCGCGCACCCGACCGAGGCGTCCCGGCGCTCGATCCTGTCGAAGCTGCGCCAGCTGGCCGACACGCTGGACGCCGAGGCGTCGGACGCGATCCTGTACGGCCAGGCCGACACCACCGCCTCGACCCGCAAGTTCGCCGAGCTCATCGACCTGCTGTGGCAGACCGACGAGCTGCGGCTGGACCGGCCGGAGCCGACCGACGAGGCCCGCAACGCCGTCTACTACCTGCGCGACCTGTACGCCGAGGCCGCCCCGCAGGTGCTCTCCGACCTGGCCGAGACGCTGCGCCAGCTCGGCGTCGAGACCGCGCCGACCTCCCGGCCGCTCACCTTCGGCTCGTGGATCGGCGGCGACCGCGACGGCAACCCGTTCGTCACGCCCGCCGTCACCCGCGACGTCCTGCTGATCCAGCACGAGCACGGCATCCAGGCCACCGAGGCGGCCATGGACCAGCTCATCGACGTGCTGTCGGTGTCGCGCCGGCTGCGCGGGGTGTCGCTGGACCTGTCGGCCTCGCTGGCCAAGGACCTGGACAACCTGCCCGAGGTGGCGCCCCGCTTCCGCCGGACGAACGCCGAGGAGCCGTACCGGCTCAAGGTCCGCGCGATCAAGGCGAAGCTGGCCAACACCCGCGAGCGCCTGCGCAACGGCACCGCCCACGTGCCCGGCCGCGACTACCTGGGCAGCGACGAGCTGATCAGCGACCTCGAGCTGATGCGGGCCTCGCTGGCCCGCAACTCGGGTCAGCTCACCGCGGTCGGCGTGGTCGCCACGACCATCCGCACGGTGTCGGCCTTCGGCCTCCAGCTGGCCACGCTCGACGTGCGCGAGCACGCGGAGAAGCACCACGAGGTGCTGCAGCAGATGTACGCGCAGGTCGGCGAGGTCGATGACTACGCGGCGCTCGACCGCTCGGACCGGACCAAGCTGCTCGCCACCGAGCTGGGCGGCCGGCGGCCGCTGGCCAGCGCCGACACCCCGCTCACGGACTCGGCCCGCAAGACGTTCGACGTGTTCAACACGATCCGCGAGGTGCAGGACCGCTTCGGCGCCGACGTCATCGAGACGTACATCATCTCGATGACCCTGGGTGTCGACGACGTGCTGGCCGCGGCCGTGCTGGCCCGCGAGGCCGGCCTGGTCGACATCCACACCGGACGGGCGCGGGTCAACATCGTGCCGCTGCTGGAGACGCCGGCCGAGCTGGACGCGGGCGGCGACCTGCTGGACGAGATGCTGTCGCTGCCGGCCTACCGCGAGATCGTCCGGGCCCGGGGCGACGTGCAGGAAGTCATGCTCGGCTACTCCGACTCGAACAAAGAGGGTGGCATCACCACCAGCCAGTGGGGCATCCACAAGGCGCAGCGCAAGCTGCGTGACGTGGCGGCCCGGCACGGCGTGCGCCTGCGGCTGTTCCACGGCCGGGGCGGCACGGTCGGCCGTGGTGGCGGTCCCACGCACGAGGCGATCCTGGCCCAGCCGTACGGCACGCTGGACGGCGCGATCAAGGTGACCGAGCAGGGCGAGGTCATCTCCGACAAGTACACGATCCCGGCTCTGGCCCGGGAGAACCTCGAGCTCACGGTGGCCGCGGTCCTGCAGGCGACGCTGCTGCACACCGAGCCGTCGGTGGACCAGGAGCGGTTGGCCCGCTGGGACGCGACCATGGACTGCGCCTCGGACGCGGCCTTCCGGACGTACCGCAGCCTGGTCGAGAACCCGGACCTGCCGGCCTACTTCTGGGCGGCCACGCCGACGGAGCTGCTGGGCGCGCTGAACATCGGCTCCCGCCCGTCGAAGCGGCCGAACGCGGACGCCGGCCTGGGCGGCCTGCGGGCGATCCCGTGGGTGTTCGGCTGGACCCAGACGCGGCAGATCGTGCCGGGCTGGTTCGGTGTCGGCTCCGGCCTCAAGGCGGCCCGCGAGGCGGGCAAGACCGAGGTTCTGGCCGAGATGTACGGCGACTGGCAGTTCTTCAAGACGTTCCTGTCGAACGTCGAGATGATGTTGACCAAGACCGACCTGTCGATCGCCAAGCGGTACGTGGAGACGCTGGTCCCGGATCACCTGCACCCGATCTTCGAGACCATTCAGGCCGAGTACGAGCTGACGGTGCGCGAGGTGCTGGCCATCACCGGCACGTCGGCTCTGCTGGAGGGGCAGCCGGAGCTCAAGCGCACGCTGGGCGTCCGGGACACGTACCTGGAGCCGCTCCACCACCTCCAGGTGGCGCTGCTGCGGCAGTACCGCGACCTGAACGAGGCCGAGCGTCAGCTTCAGGTGGGCCCCGGTGCGCGGCGGGCCCCGTCCGACTCGACGGCCCTGGAGCGCGCGCTGCTGACCTCGGTCAACGGCATCGCGGCCGGCATGCGTAACACCGGCTGATCTTCAGAAAGGCGATGGCCGGGCACCCCCGCGGGGGTGTCCGGCCATATTTACATGGGTAACTTTCCATGCCATGGTGGGAGCGCTCCCAACCCCCTCACTGGAAGCGAATCCCCATGCGAAAACTCATCCTGGCCGGAGCGGCCCTGCTCGCGGCCGCCGCGACCGTGCTGGTCGCGGCCCAGCCGGCCAGCGCCGCGACCGCCGCCTTCACCGTGGTCAGCTCGTGGAACAACGGCTACCAGGGACAGGTCGCGGTCACCAACAACACGTCGTCGACGATCACCACCTGGCGGGTCGAGCTGACCTTCCCCGCCGGCACGACCGTCGCCCAGTCGTGGAACGCCACCCAGTCCGGCACCGTGTTCACGCCCGTGAGCTGGAACGGCACCCTGGCCCCGGGCGCCTCGGCCAGCTTCGGCTTCATCGCCAACGGCTCCGGGCGGCCGACCGCCTGCACGATCAACGGGGCCTCGTGTGACGGCTCGGCTCCCCCGCCGACCACCCCTCCGCCGACCGGCTCCACCCCGGTGGCGATCAACGGCCAGCTGCGGGTCTGCGGCGTGCACCTGTGCAACTCGTCGGGGCAGACGATCCAGCTCAAGGGCATGAGCACGCACGGCCTGCAGTGGTTCGCCGACTGCTACAACGACGCCTCGCTGGACGCGCTGGCCACCGACTGGCAGGCCGACCTGCTGCGGATCTCGATGTACGTGCAGGAGCAGGGCTACGAGACCAACCCGTCCGGCTTCACCTCGCGGGTCAACAGCCTGGTCGACGAGGCCGCCGAGCGGGGCCTCTACGCCATCGTCGACTTCCACACGCTGACGCCGGGCGATCCCAACTACAACCTGGCCAACGCCAAGACGTTCTTCGCCAACGTGTCGGCCCGCAACGCCGCCAAGCCGAACGTCATCTACGAGATCACCAATGAGCCCAACGGGGTCAGCTGGGCCGGGATCAAGTCGTACGCCGAACAGGTCATCCCGGTCATCCGGGCCAACGACCCGGACGCAGTGATCATCGTGGGCACCCGCGGCTGGTCGTCGCTCGGCGTCTCGGACGGCTCGACCTCCAGCGAGATCGTGGCCAACCCGGTGAACGCGTCGAACATCATGTACGCGTTCCACTTCTACGCGGCCTCGCACAAGGACAACTACCGGGCCGAGGTGCAGCGGGCGGCCGCCTCGCTTCCGCTGTTCGTCACCGAGTTCGGCACCGTCACCTACACCGGCGGCGGCGCGGTCGACCTGGCCAGCACGGGCACCTGGCTCGATCTCCTCGACCGGCTCCAGATCAGCTACGCCAACTGGACGTACTCGGACGCCGACGAGAGCAGCGCCGCCTTCAAGCCGGGCACCTGCGGCGGCCCGACCTACGCCGGCACCGGCGTTCTGACCGAGTCGGGAACCTACCTGCGCAACCGCATCCGCAACTCCTGACCTTCAGGGCTCCGGGCGTTCTCGCCCGGAGCCCTTCTGTCTGACCTGCGTGTAGCATTAGCTTGTATAACAATTAATGATCTTGGCAGGTACGGGCATGACGGTGATCGAACGCGAGGCCATGAGCCCCGCCCAGATCCGGCTTTCGTCGACACTTCTGGTGTCCTCGCTGATCGGGCGGCTGCCGCAGGCCATGTCCTCGCTGGCGCTGCTGCGCGTCGTGCTCGACGCCGGCGGCTCCTACGCCTTCGCCGGCGCCCTGACCTCGATCTACATTCTCGCCGGTACGGTCGGAGCGCCGCTGATCAGCCGCACGATCGACCGCACCGGGCGCGCGCGGCCGACCCTGCTCGGCGCGGCCGTCGCGTCCGGGCTCGCCTTCCTCGGCATCGCGGTGACCGCACCCGGCCACCACCTGGCGGCCGTCGTGTTCACCCTGATCGCCGGCCTCGCCGCGCCGCCGCTCGAGCCGGTCCTGCGCAGCCTGTGGCCCCGCGTCATGCGCCCCGGCGCGCAGCTCACCAAGGCGTTCAGCGCCGACGCGGCCGTACAGGAACTGATCTTCGTCCTGGGTCCGCTCGTCAGCGCGATCAGCATCGCCGTGCTGGGCGCGCCCGGCGCGGTCGCCGTCATGGGCGTCCTCGGGCTGGCCGGCACCGCGCTGTTCTGCCGACACGGCCTCCTCGAACGCACGGCACCGGTGCCGCACACCGGCAAGCGCGGTTCGCCGCTGCGGTACGCGGCCATCCGAACCCTGGTCCTGACCCAGGTCGCGGCCGGCCTCCCGGTCGGCGTCCTGGCGATCACGGCCACCGCCCACGCGACCAGCGCCGGCAACCCGGCCCTGTCCGGCTGGGGTCTGGCGGTCAACGGCATCGGCGCGTTCGCCGGCGCCGTCCACGTCAGCCGCCGTCCCTTCCGGACGGCTCCCGAGCGCCTGGTTCGCCCCGCGCTCCTGCTGGTCGCTCTCCTCTACGCGCCGACCGCGTTCGTGCAGACGCCACCCGCGTACTGGCTGACCGCCGCCTTCGTCAGCGGGATCTGCCTGGCGCCGTACCTCACCCTGATCTTCCGGGCGACGGAGGCGAGCGCCCCGGCCGCGCTGGCCACCGAGGCCAACGCGTGGATCGTCAGCGCCTTCAGCGTCGGCATCGGCGCCGGCACGTACCTGGCCGGCCTGCTGACCGACCATGGCGGTTTCACCGGCACCACCGTGGCCGTCCTCGGCGCGTCGGCGGTCGCGGCCCTGGGAACGCGGTTGCCTACCATACGGTGACTATGACCGACCGCCTCTCCTTCCTGGCGGCGCCGCTCGCCCGCGACGCCGGCGTGCCGCTGCGCGTCCAGGTGCACAGCCGCATCCTCGACGGCATCCGCACCGGCGTGCTCACCCCCGGCTCGATGATCCCGACCGAGACCGAGATCGGCCGCCTGCTCGGCGTGAGCCGCACGGTCGTCCGCGAAGCCCTGATGCTGCTGGACGAGGACGGCTTCATCGTCTCCCGCCGCGGCATCGGCCGGTTCGTGGCCGACGCCGTCCCCGAGGCCGGGCTGGAACGCCTGCGCCCGCTGGAAGATCTGCTGAGTGTGCCCGGCAGCGTCCTGGAACTGCGCCGCACCCAGGCCGAGCTGCAGGAGACGACCTCGACCTACATAGCCGAGGAGCTGTCGATCCCCGCCGACTCGGCGGCGTGGTTCTTCGAGACGGTCGTACGGCGGGACGGCCAGCCGATCGCCCTGAGCCAGGAACACCTGCCGGCCGACGCCCCGCTCGACTCGCTCTCCCCAGGCGAGACGGCGCTGTCCGCCCTGCTCGACCGCCTCGGCTCCGGGGTCGTCCGTTTCACGGCCGGCCTGCTCGGTGAGTCACGGGCGGCGCCCCTGGACGCGGACCCCGGCGAGCCCGTCCTGATCGTCACCCAGACGGCGAAGATGGACGGCCGCCCCATCTACCTCGCGAAACACATGCTGCGGGCGGGCGCCGGCCAGCTTTCCGTTCGCCAGCCCGGCCAGTAACCGCCTTGCCATACTCGGTTCATGATCCGATCGGCGCTGCTCGCCGTCGCCCTGAGCCTCGGCCTGGCCGCCTGCGCCTCGGAAAACAGTCCCGAGCCGGCGCCATCCCCGTCGCCGTCGCCGTCGATCGGTCTGACCGAGATCCTGGCCGGCGAAGGAATCACGAACGACCTGGTCTCGCACGCCTTCAACGACGGCGTGGTCCAGGTCGTCGTCCGGGGCGCCCGCGCGACCATCGACGAGCGGCTGCGCCTGTGCGACCGCCTGGCTGACGAGTTCCGCGACAACCCGGCCGTCCACCAGATCCTCGTCACCGCGGCGCCGGCCGCCGCGCTGGTCCACTGGAACGCCCCCGACGCACACTGCACGGCCGACCGCACCTGACCACGGGTGTCGGCTCTCGGCCCGGACAGCGGCCACACCGCGCACGGATCGCAGCCCGCGTCGCCCTTGTGCAGCAACGCCTCGAAGAAGCCGGTCGCCGCTCGGTGCTCAGTTCGGGAGGGAGCGCCACAAACGCGTCGGCGATCAGTCCCCATCGCGGCGCCGAATTTTCGCCGGCGATCTTCGGGGCTCATGCGGGCCGGCGCTACCGCCACCGGCCGCACCCTGGATCACGGGAGGCCGAGGACGGGCCTGCACTCCTCGACGCCGGTGAGGGTGATGTCGGGGCGGCGGTGGGTGAGCCAGGCGGCGCGGGTCAGGCGCCAGCGCTGCAGTTCGGCGGGCTCGCCTCGGTGGGTGGCCCAGTCGGAGCCGTTGCGGGTGTAGCCGAGAGATTCGGAGATCCGGTTGGAGGCGTGGTTGTCGGTGAAGGCGTCGCTGGCCGCCTCGCGGGCGCCGAAACCGTCGAAGGCCAGGTGCAGGATCGCCGCGCGGGCCTGTTTGCCCAGGCCTCGGCCCCGGGCGGCCGGGGCCAGCCAGGAGAACGTGGTCACCGTGCCCAGGGCCGCGAAGTCGCGGCCGACCAGGTCCTGCATGCCCAGTGGTTCACCGTCGGCGACGATCACGAAGTAGAGACGCCAGTAGTCCGCGCTGACGCGGGAGCGGCCCGACCAGATGCGGCGGAGCCAGTTCCATTCGCGGGCGGGGCTTTCGTCGTACAGCGACATCGGGTCGTCGAACGGCAGTGGGGTGCCCTCGGTGACCACTCCGGCCCGGACGATCGGCGCCAACCGGTCTAGGAGGTCGTCGGTGGCGGCGGCCAGGGTGAGCCGCGGGGTGTGTACGGCCAGGTTCAGTGGTGGGTACGTGGACGGCACCAGCGCACCGTACCCCGAACCTGAGAGTGGGCTGAGAGACCCTGTAGGCGCTCTCAGGGTTCCTCCGGATCCGGTCGGGTGCGCGGGCTTCCTAGGCTGAGGCCGTGACCATCATCGCGACACAGTCATTGACGAAGACGTACGGGGGCGGGGTGACCGCTCTCGGCGATCTCACCGTCGACGTCGAGGCGGGCGTGATCGGGCTGGTCGGCGCCAACGGCGCCGGGAAGAGCACGTTCATCAAGATCATGCTGGGGTTGATCGCCCCGACCAGTGGGAGCGTGCGGGTGTTCGACCTCGATCCGGTCGTGCAGACCGATCAGGTGCGGGCGCGGGTCGGCTACATGCCGGAGAACGACTGCCTGCCGCCGGACGTGTCGGCGGCCGAGTTCGTCACGCACCTGGGCCGGCTCAGCGGGCTGCCGAAGACGGCCGCGCGCGAGCGGGCCTCCGAGACCCTGCGGCACGTCGGCCTCTACGAGGAGCGTTACCGGCAGATCGGCGGCTACTCCACCGGCATGAAGCAGCGGGTCAAGCTGGCCCAGGCGCTCGTGCACGACCCGGACCTGCTGCTGCTCGACGAGCCGACCAACGGCCTCGACCCGGCCGGCCGCGACGCCATGCTCGCCCTGGTGCACCGGATCGGCACCGAGTTCGGCATCTCCGTCGTCGTCTGCTCCCACCTGCTCGGTGAGGTCGAGCGCATCTGCGACTCGCTCATCGCCATCGAGGGCGGCCGGCTGCTGCGCGCCGACCGCATCTCGGCGATGACGGCGGCCTCCGATGTGCTCGCGGTGGAGGTTTCCGAGGGCACTGATGAACTGTTCGACGCCCTGACGCAGTTGCGGCTCGCCGTGACCCGCGAGGGGCGGCAGCTGCTCGTCCCGCTGGAGTCGGAGAGCTCGTACGACGAGATCCTGCGCGCCGTCGCCGAGCTCGACCTGCCGCTGCACCGCCTGGACCAGCGACGCCACCGGGTGGCCGAGCTCTTCACCACGAAGGAGACGGCCGATGTCTGACGCCGGCGTCATTCACGACATCGGATACCAGCGGTACGAGGGCCCGCGTCTGGGCCGGGCCGCGGTGTTCGGCGCGCTGTACCAGCACGGGCTGCGGGCCGCGTTCGGGATGGGCCGCTCCATCAAGGCCAAGATCTTCCCGTGGCTGGTGGTCGGCATCGTGCTGCTGGTCGCGGTGATCAACGCCGCCGCCCGGGCCCAGTTCGACGTCATCCTGTTCGACTACTACGAGTTCGACGACACGATCAGCTGGCTGATCATCTTCTTCGTGGCGATCGTCGCGCCGGAGCTGATGTCGCGGGACATGCGGGCCGGTGTGCTGCCGCTGTACTTCAGCCGGCCGCTGCGAGCCTCCGACTACGTGGGCGCGAAGGTCGCCTCGCTCGTCACCGCGGTGTTCCTGCTGCTCGGCGTGCCCCAGTTCATCATGTTCCTGACCGCCGCCTTCACCATCGACGGCGGGATCAGCAAGGTCTGGGAGGAGTTCTACGGCGCGCTGCTGCCCGGTTGGGCGTACAGCCTGCTGTGGGCCGTGCTCTTCGCCGCGATCAGCCTGCTGATCGCCTCGCTGACCGGCAAGCGCGCGTTCGCCGCCGGTGGCATCGTCGCCTTCTTCCTGATGACCACCCCGGTGGTCGGCGTGCTGAGCATCCTGCCGTCGCAGACCGCACAGGAGCTGGCCGGCCTGGTCAGCCCGATGACGCTGATCAGCGGCGTGCAGATCTGGCTACGCGACGGCGTGGACCTCGGATTGGACGTCGGCCGCTTCGGCCCGATCTACGGCATCGAGGCGTTCTGCCTGCTCGCTGCCGCCCTCCTGCTGTTGCTGGCCCGCTACCGGAAGGTGGCCGCGCTGTGAGCGTCGTCGAACTTCAGAACGTCTCCCGCTGGTACGGCAACGTGGTCGCGGTGAACGACATCAGCATGACCCTCCAGCCCGGCGTGACCGGTCTGCTGGGCCCGAACGGCGCGGGCAAGACCACCGTGCTGCACATGATGGCCGGCTTCCTCGCCCCGTCGAAGGGCGCCGTCACCATCGACGGCGCGCCGACCTGGCGCAACCCGGGCGTCTACCGCACGCTCGGCCTGGTCGCCGAGCGGGAGGCCGTGCACGGCTTCCTGACCGCCCGCGAGTTCGTGGTGGCCTGCGCCAAGATGCAGAAGCTGCCCGACCCGGCCGGCGCCGCCACCCGCGCGCTGGAGCTGGTCGAGATGACGAGCGCCCAGGACAGGCGGATCGACACCTTCTCCAAGGGCATGCGCCAGCGCACCCGGGTGGCCGCCGCCCTCGTGCACGAGCCGCAGGTGCTGCTGCTCGACGAGCCGTTCAACGGCATGGACCCGCGGCAGCGCATGCACATGATGGAGCTGCTGCACGGGCTGGGCGACCGGGGCCACACGATCCTGTTCAGCTCGCACATCCTGGAGGAGGTCGAGCAGCTTTCCGGCCTGGTCCAGGTGATCGTCGCGGGCCGGCTGGCCGCCTCCGGCGACTACCGGCGGATCCGCCGGCTGATGACCAACCGCCCGCACGTGTTCGCCGTGCAGAGCTCCGACGACCGCCGGCTGGCGGTCGCGCTCATCGGGGAGAAATCGGTGAGCGGGGTGGAGATCGAGGCGGGCGGCTTGACCGTACGCGCCTCCGACTACGGCAGCTTCACCCGCGCGCTGCCGCGCATCGCCCTCGGCGAGGGCATCCGGCTGCGCAAACTGCTGCCGTCCGACGAGTCGCTGGAGAGCGTCTTCTCCTACCTGCTGGAGGCATGATGTCCACGGTCGCCTACATCACCGCCCGGGGCCTGTTCGGCCGCCGCCGGGCGCTGCTCCTGCTGCCGCTTCCCCTGCTGCTCATCGGTCTCGCGCTGATCTGCAAGGCGTACGACGTGAGCCCGTCGGACTGGGGTCAGCCGGTCGTGGTCGGGCTCGGCCTGGCCGTCGTGCTGCCGGTGACGGCCCTGATCGTCGGTACCGGGGTGCTCGGCTCCGAGGTCGACGACGGCACGATCATCCACATCCTGACCAAGCCGCTGCCACGCCGCGACATCATCCTGGCCAAGCTTCTGGTGGCGGCCGGGGTGACGGCGCTGACGGCCGCGGTCCCGCTGTTCGTGGTGGGCGCACTGGTCGAGTCGGTGAAGTTCGGTTTCGCCCTGGTGATCGGCTCGGTGGCGGGCGCGCTCGCGTACTCGGCGCTCTTCCTGCTGCTGAGCCTGCTGACCCGCCGGCCGGTGCTGGTCGGTCTCGCGTACATCCTGGTCTGGGAGGGTCTGCTCGGCCGTTTCATCACCGGCACCCGGGTGCTCTCGATCGAGCAGTACGTCATCGGCATCGCCGACAAGATCGCGCCGAGCTATGTGCTCGAGGGCAAGGTGTCGCTGCCGGTGGCCGTCGTGATGAGCCTGATCTTCCTGGTCGGCGGCACGCTGTACGCGATCAACCGGCTCGGTTCCTTCAGCATGGCGGGCGAGACCAGCTGAGGTAAGGCCGGCCGAAGTATGGCTGAACGGGCCACTGCGGACGGTGACGGTCATCGTTTGGATGTGTTGCGTGATCGCTCCCGCGCCAGCATCCGCACCATCGCGATGGCCGCGCGTCCTCGGTGGCTTCGTCGTCCTGGCCGTCCTGGCCGCCGCCGCTCTGCTGGTCTACGCCAAGTGGCGCGAGCGCGACGACGGTGAAGTCCTCACCACCGAGGGCGGCCAGCTCAACATCGCGGTGGTCGACGGCCGGTTCATCTTCCGGGTGACGGCCGTGCGCTGCCGGGTCGGCTCGCTCGGCGAGGGTTCGGTCGACCTCGAGCCCAAGGGTTCGTTCTGCCTGGTCGACATCGTCGCCCGCAACGGCTCCGCCAAGCCGGTCACCTTCGACGGCACGGCCCAGAAGGGGTACGACGCGGCCGGCGCCGAATACTCCACCGACATGCAGGCCGAGGTCATCGTCAACCCCGACCGGAACTTCGTCGACCCGATCGCCCCCAGCGCGGAGGCGAGGGGGACGCTGGTCTTCGACCTGCCGAGGGGCGGGACCTTGGCGTCGGTGGTGCTGCACGAGTCGTTCCACACCACCGGCGCCAAGGTCGCCCTCACTTAGCGGCGCCCACCAGTTCCGGGGTCTGCTCGCGGGTGACCAGCTTCTCGCCCTCGATGTCGACGTCGGGCAGGGCCCGGTCGAGCCAGCGCGGCAACCACCAGGCCGACCGGCCGAGCAGCGAGAGCACGGCGGGCACGATAGTCATCCGCACCAGGAAGGCATCGACCGCGACGCCGAAGGCGAGCGCGAAACCGAGCGACTTGATGATCGCGTCGTCGGCCAGGATGAAGCCGGCGAAGACGCTGATCATGATGAGGGCGGCCGCCGTCACCACCCGGGCGCCGTGCTTCACGCCGGTGATCACCGCCTCGTCCGGGGACGCGCCGTGCACGAACTCCTCGCGGGCCCGGGTGACCAGGAAGACCTCGTAGTCCATGGCCAGGCCGAACAGCACGCCGATCAGGAAGATCGGCATGATGCTGACGATCGGCCCGGTGCTGTCGAGCCCGAGCAGCCCGGAGAGCCAGCCCCACTGGAAGACCGCCACCACCGCGCCGAACGTGGCCGCCACCGACAGCAGGAAGCCCAGCGTGGCCTTGACCGGCACGGCGATGCTGCGGAAGACCAACATCAAGAGCAGGATCGCCAGACCCACGACCACGGCCAGGTACGGGATGAGCGCGTCGTTCAGCTTCTCCGACACGTCGATGTTGACGGCGGTGGTGCCGGTGACCGCCAAGGTCGCCCCCGGCACCGAGTGGTCCCGGATCGCGGTCACCAGATCCTGGGTCGCCGCGCTGCTCGGCCCGCTGCCCGGGATCACGGTCAGCAGGGCCGTGTCGCCGGCCTTGTTCACGGTCGGCGGGGTCACCGCGACGACGTCGTCCAGGCCGCCGATGACCTTGGTGGCCTGCTGGGCGGCGGTCGTGGCCTGACCGGCGGCGGCCTCCACGACGACGATCAGCGGCCCGTTGAAGCCGGCCCCGAACCCCTCGGCGAGCTGGTCGTACGCCTTGCGCTGGGTCGAGTCGACGGCCGCGGTGCTGTCGTCGGGCAGGGCCAGCCGCAGGCTCGTGGCCGGGACGGCGATCAAAGCCAGCACGCCGGCCGCCAGCAGCAGGGCCGGTACCCGGCGGCGGACCACGAGCCGGGCCCAGCGTTCGCCGAACGTCATGCCGGTGCTGACCCGGCGGCGCTTCCGGGCCAGAATCTTGTCGCCGGCGAAGCCGAGCAGCGCCGGCAGCAGGGTGAGGGTGATCAGTACGGCGACCGCCACGGTGCCCGCGGCGGCCAGGCCCATGCTGGTGAGGAAGCCGATGCCGACCACCGACAGCGCGGCCAGCGCGATGATCACGGTGAGGCCGGCGAAGACGACAGCCGAACCGGCGGTGCCGATCGCGCGGCCGGCCGCCTCTTCCTTGTCACGGCCCTCGGCCAGCTCGTGGCGGTAGCGGGAGACGACGAACAGCGCGTAGTCGATCCCGACGGCCAGGCCCAGCATCGTGGCCAGGGCCGAGGTCGAGCCGCTGAGGTCGAAGAAGCCGGTGGCGATCTGGATGCCGAGCATGCCCACGCCGACGCTGAGCAGGGCGGTGAGCAGCGGCAGCCCGGCCGCGACGAGCGCCCCGAACGTGATGACCAGGACCACCGCGGCCACCACGACGCCGATCGCCTCGGTGGCGCCGCCGGCCTCGGCGGCCTGGGTGGCGGTGCCGCCGTACTCGACCTCGACGCTGGCCGTCTCGGCGGTCTCCCCGGCCGCGTACAGGGCCTCCCGGTCGTGCTCGGTCAGGTCGCCCGGGCGACCCTGTACGTGACCGTCGTGTACGCGGTCTGCTTGTCGGCCGAGACCGTCGGCTCCCCGACGGCGGCGACCTCGGGCGCGCCGCGCAGCGCGGTCACCGCCCGCTTCAGCGCGGCCTGCTGATCGGTGTCGGTCAGCGTGCCGGCCCCGCCGACGGTGAAGACCACCTGGGCCGACGCGGTGTCCCCGCCGCCGCCCATCTTCTCCTTGATCACCTCCAGGGCGCGGGACGACTCCGTACCGGGAATGGAGAAGGCGTTGCTCGTCGGGCCGGACAGAGTGGCCGCGCCGACGCCGAGGAGGGCGAACAGCAGCAGCCACATGACGGTCACCCGGCGCCGCCGCCGGAACGAGAACCGGCCGAGCCGGTAGAGGAGAGTCGCCACCTGAGATGTCCTCCGAGAGGTAGAAGAAGTGACCTCTCCAAGGTCGCGGGAAGCGCGCGGAATAGCGTCGTCCGAGCGCGGTCGGCCGGTACCGCGTCCGCGGTATTTCGGTTCTCCGGTGGCTACTACGCGGAGACGACGCCGGGGCGGGACGGCGGCGCCTACCGTCGAGGGCGATGATGACCGAAGTCGAGGCGTGGGCGCGCCGGCGCCAGACCCTGCTGTGGGATCTGCTCATCGCCGTCCTGCTCGGCTGGGCCACGATCAAGCTGGAGGAGGCGCAGGGCGAGCGGCGCTACGTCCTGCTCACCACGATCGCCGTCGTGGCGGTGTTCGCCCGCCGCCGATGGCCGCTGCCGACCCTCGCGGTGGTCACCGTGGCCACCCTGGTGACCATCGCCGTCAAGGCGCCCTCGGGCGGTCTGCTCCTGGCGGCCGGCGTGGTCATGTACGCGGTGCCGTTCCGGCCGCGGGAGTACGCCTGCGCGGTGTCGGCGGCGATCTTCGTGACCGGGCTGATCGCCGACACCCACAGCTGGTGGAACATCCAGTCGCTGGCCGCCTTCTCCTGGATCTTCGGCGGCGCCGGGCTCGGCCTCGGTGTGCGCTCCCGGCGGGCGTACATCCTCGAAGTGACCGAAAGGGCCCGCCAGGCGGAACAGACCCGCGAGGAGGAGGCCCGGCGGCGGGTGATGGACGAGCGGCTGCGCATCGCGCGCGAGCTGCACGACGTGGTGGCCCACCACATCGCGGTGATCAGCGTCCAGGCCGGCGCGGCCGGGCACGTGCTGCAGAAGCATCCCGAGCAGGTCTGGCCGGTGCTCGGGCACATCCGCGACGCGGCCGACACCGTGCTCCGCGAGATCCAGTCGGTGATCGGCGTGCTGCGCGACCCGGACGAGGCCGACACCACCGAGCCCACCTCCGGCCTCGACCGGCTCCCGGACCTGCTGAGCGGTCTGGGCACGGCTGGTTTCCGCGTACGCCTCTCGCGCAATGGCGAGCCAAGGGCCTTGCCCGCGATGACGGACCTCGCCGCCTACCGGATCGTGCAGGAAGCCCTGACGAACGCCCATCGGTACGGTGACGGCTCGGCTTTTCTGGACATTTCGTATGAATCCCATGCGATCACCCTCGACGTCACCAACACGATCGTCCCGTACCGGGTGAACACCCGCTCCGGCTCCGGCTTCGGCCAGATCGGCATGCGGGAACGGGCCGCGGCCGCGCACGGCACCCTGACCACCGGGCCGGACGGCGACGGGCGCTACCGGGTGCACGCCGTGCTGCCCTTGAAAGGACACACCGTTGACCATTCGCGTGCTGCTCGCTGACGACCAGGCGCTGATCCGGGCCGGCTTCAAGATGATCCTCGACGCCGAGGACGGGCTCGAGGTGGCCGGCGAGGCCTCCGACGGCAAGGAGGCGGTCGAGCTGGCCCGCTCAGCCCGCGTCGACGTCGTGCTGATGGACATCCGGATGCCGCACATGGACGGCCTCGAGGCGACGCGGCGCATCTGCGCCGACGACCATTTGGCAGGCGTACGGGTTCTGGTGCTCACCACGTTCGAGAACGACGACAACGTCGTGCTCGCCCTCCAGGCCGGCGCCAGCGGCTTCCTCGGCAAGAACGTCGCCCCGGCCGACCTGGTCACCGCGATCCGCGTGGTGGCCGGCGGTGAGGCCCTGCTCTCCCCGCGGGCCACCCAGGGCCTGGTCGGCCGCTTCCTCGACCAGCTGCGCCCGCCACCGGCGCAGGCCCTGGCCGCCCTCGACGTCCTCACCGACCGCGAACGCGAGGTCCTGGTGCTGGTCGCGCACGGGCTGTCGAACGACGACATCGCGGCCCGCCTCTACGTCTCCCCACTGACCGCCAAGACCCACGTCAACCGGGCCATGGCCAAGCTGAACGCCCGCGACCGGGCCCAACTGGTCGTGCTGGCCTATCAGAGCGGCCTGGTCCGGCCGGGCGACCCGCTCCCCTAAAGATCCAGGACTATGTCGCCCCGGGGTCGCGACGAGCAGATCAGGACGTTGCCCTCGGCCGGCGGATCGACCGGGTCGGTGGTGTAGGTGACCTCGCCCGACAGCAGGCCGGACTCGCAGTTGTGGCAGACGCCGACCCGGCACGACCAGCGCACCGGCACGTCGCACGCCTCGGCCAGCTCGAGCAGGCTGGTCCCGTCGCCCGGCCAGGGGACGGTGAGGTCGCTGCGGACGAAGGACACCGACGGCCCGGTGCCCGGCTCCCCGTCGGGCGCGTGAGGCGGCCGGGACGGCTTGGCCCTGATGCCGGGGGTCAAGGCGGCCCGCGCGCCGAAGACCTCGGTGTGAACCTTGCCGGCCGGGAAGGCGGCGGCGACGGCCTCCTCCATGGCGGTCGGGACGCAGAGGTAGACGTCGGCGTCGGGCGGCAGATCGAGCGTGCGCAGCAGAGCGGGCGTCAGGTGGCCGACGACGTCGTAGTCGGTGTCCTGCGGCCGGGGGCGGCTGTAACAGACGTACGACCGGGCCTGGGGTAGTTGCGCCAGCAAGGCGGCGGCCTCGGCGGCGAAGGGCCGCTCGTCGCCGTTGCGCGCGGCCTGCACCCACCAGATCCGGCGGGTGGACCGCTGCTCGGCCAGCGCGTGCAGCATCGCCAGTACCGGCGTGGCGCCGACCCCACCGCTGATCAGCACGACCGGCGACGATCCCGGCGCCAGGACGAAACTCCCGCGCGGCGCGGCGACGTCGACGGTGTCGCCGGCACGCAGGTGGGTGTGCAGATATTCGCTGCCCACCCCGTGCGGCTCGCGTTTGACACTGATCCGGTACGCGGCGTCGCCCGGCCGCCCGGAGAGCGAGTAGCTGCGGACGAGCCCGGACCGCAGCCGTACGGTCAAGAACTGCCCGGCGAGCGCGGCCGGCAGCGGAACGCCGTCCGGATCGGCCAGCCGCACCGAGGTGATCGTGCTGCTCTCCCGCTCGATGGCGGTCACCCGCAACGCCCGGAACCCGGCCCAGGCCGGCGGCGGCGCGGCGCCGGCCAGCCCGGCGTTGCCACCCGCCGACTCCGGCTGGTCGAGCATCGCCCGGAACGACCCCTGCCAGCCCGGGCTGAGCGCCGGGATCCGCAGCGCCCGCTCGATCGTCGCGCGGTCGTGCCCCGGCAGATAAAGCAGCCCGTCCACTTCGGACACGGTGAGCCCTTCCGGCCCGTCGGCGACCTTGACGATCTCGTCGCCGGCCCGGACCTCGCCCTCCTCGAGCACCCGGAAGTAGAACCCCGGCCGCCGATGCTGAACGAGCAGCGCGGGCATCCGCGGCTCGTTCATCCGGATCCCGACCCGGTAACAGGTCACCCGCGGCTGCGTGACCTCGAACAGCGCCGCCCCGATCCGATACCGGTCACCGATGTGCACCTCGTCGTCGGCCAGCCCGTCGACCGTGAAGTTCTCCCCGAACTGCCCGAACTCGAAGTCGTCACGACCCAGGAAATCGCGCCAGTACTCGTACGACTCGAGCTGGTACACGAACACGGCGCGCTGCTCCCCGCCGTGCCCGCCGAGATCCCCCTGCCCATCCCCGTCGATGTTGAGCCGCCGCACCATGGCCGCCCCGTCGACAGGCGACTTCCAGACCCCCGTGTGAACGGTCCGCCCCCGCCACACGACATCCTTGGGCAGGCCGACGTTCACCGATCGCAGCATCGCCATCTCCACATCTTGCGACCCTCCGAGCCTGTTCACGCCGGTGACGCCTGTCACTCGGCCCGCTCAGGCCGCTGACACCGGGCCGGGCAGGTCGCGGCGGTCGCGGATCGGGCCGGTGAGCAGGATGCCGGTGGAGAGCACCAGGGTGGCGGTCATCAACCAGAGCGTCGGGCGCAGGCCCAGCGAGGTGCCCAGGAAGCCGCCGAGCAGCGCGCCCAGCGGGATGGCGCCGTAGTTGACCAGTTGCATGGCGGTGATGACCCGGCCGAGGAGCGGGCGCGGCGTGTACAGCTGGCGGAAACTGTCCTTGATGATGTTCCCGGCCACGATGCCGGCGCCGACCACCACGCCACCCACCACGACGAAGGCCAGCCGGGGGCCGGGACCGGCGAGCGGGATCAGCAGGGCGAACGGCGCCGCGCCGATCTGACAGGCCATCATCGCGTACGCCGTACCCAGGCGCCGGGCCATCGCGCCGGCCGCCAGCGCGCCCAGGACGCCACCACAACCCGTCGCGGCCACCACGAGGCCGACCGTGCCCGGCTCGGCCCCGATCTCGCGGACCAGGAACACGACCAGGATCGACTGGTAGCCGATCAGCGCCAGGTTCGCCGCCGCCCCGAACATCGCCATGGTCCGCAGGTACGGGTCGCGCGCCAGGAACCGCAGCCCCTCGGCGATCTCGGACCGCAGCGCCCGCCGGGGAGCCGCCGGGCGCGGTGGTTCCCGATGCCGCAGGCTGACCAGGCAGACGATCGAGACGAGGAAGCTGACCGCGTCCACCAGCAGCCCGGTCACGGCCCCGAAGACCTGCGCGATGAGGCCGCCCACGCCCGGCCCGGCGACCTGCGCGGCGGCCTCGCTGCCCTGAAGCTTGGCGTTGCCGTCGGCCAGCCGTTCGGGGCCGAGCAACGAGGGCAGGTAGACCGGAGCCGCCGTCTCGGCGAAGACCGACGCCACCCCGGCCAGCAGGGCCACACCGAGCAGATGCCCCATGGTCAGGGCGCCGAGCCCGGCCGCCACCGGCACGCCGGCGAACAACACCAGGGAAACCGCGTCACAGGCGATCAGCACCGCCCGCCGGGGCAGCCGGTCCACCCACACACCGGCCGGCAACCCGATCAGCAGCCAGGGCAGCCAGACCGCCGCCTGAAGCAGAGCCACCTGAAACGTCGACGCGTCGAGCACACTCACCGCGACCAGCGGCATGGCGACAGCGGTGACGGCGCTACCGAACCGGCTGGTGGTCTGCCCGAACCACAGAATGCGGAAGTCCCTCAACGGGTGAGGCCCCGCGACTGCATCTCAGCCTCGACGGCCTCCCGCCGGCGCCGCCAGTCACGCCTGGCCTTCGGATTGCGGCCGGGCGACCGGTCGGACCACAGCTCACGCTCCCGGGCCAGCTCCAGCCGCCCCCGCAACTGCTCGTCGGTGAGACCGGCCCGATCACGGTCCCACGTCTCCACCATCTTCCACCGGGACACAGCACCATCTCAGCGCGCCAAGGCGAGACTCGCACCCGCATTTAGCCGGTCAGGCCTCGTTCATGGTGGTCGAGCAGAGCCCGGGACCCGGTTCACCAGGCCGCAAAGCCGCCACCGCCGGTTCGCGCTGAACAGAACGAGCCACGCCAGAGCCCTGGCTCCGGCGACCACGCCTCCAACCGGGTCTCCGAGTCCCTGGCTATATCCGCAACGGCTCCGACTGAGCTACCCGCCGAGGCGAGCCCGCCGAATCCCAGCGCTGGCGCATGACCCTCACCGGTGCCGAGGAGTACAAGCCCATCCCCGGACTGTGACGCCGGGTGGATCCCGATGGTGGCCGGTCCGCCCTGGACGCTGATCACGATGTGGGCCGAGCCGAACACCGCCGCGGTTGCCGTCTTTCCGGTGGTCAGCCTTCTGCCGCACTTCGCCGCGGTGTGGCGGGCCGAGTCAGGTCGTCGCCGGCGCATCACCGCCGGCCGGGAGGACTCCTTTACGCCATGACGGCGGCCGCGATGGTGGCGGCCGGTGATGGCGGATCGCGCGGGCGCCGCAGCCTCGGTGCGGGGCGCCGGCTGGGTCAGCGGCCGAAGGTTTCGGCACTGGTTCGGTATGTGGGGGTGGGGTCGGTCTCGGGGTTGAGCAGGATGGTCAGGTCGGGCAGGGCGGTCGGCGCCGGCTCGCCGTCGTCGTCTGTCTGGCCGGGCTCCGACTCCCAGTCGATCAGGGCGACCGTCACGGTCCAGCGGCCCGCCGGCAGGGGGAACCGCACGCCGTCGGAGGGGTCGGCCCGGACGTGTTCCAGGCCGCTGATCACGGCGCCGCCGGCGGTGGTCAGCAGGTAGGGGGCCGAGGTGGCGTACGCGTATTCGCGCTCCCGCTCGGTCCAGCGGGCCGGGGCCGCGGCCGTGCCGATGCGGGCCACGAACGCGAACCGGCCGTCGCTTTCGATGTCCACCGGCACGAGGGTGCCGGCGGCTATGTGCCCCGCTATGTCCTCGTCGTGGTCGACGATGCGGTCGAAGGCGCCGGGTGCCCACAGCGCGCCCACGGCCACGTCGGTGACCATCGTGCCGGTGACTTCCATCGATGATCGGTCCTCAGGGGGTGGCTCGGGCTCGGAGGATCAAGGCTAGGCCGAACAGGGCCGGCAACACCATCACCTGTGGCAGCAGGGCGATCAGGCCGTGGCCGGACAGGCGCCAGTTGGTCCACAGGCCGATCAGGGTGGCCGCGGCGATGATCGCGAGGCCCACCGGGACCTCACGGGTGGCGGGGCGCGGGACCGGTGGCGGCAAGGGACGGTCCGGCTCCACCGCTATGCCGGCGGTCAGGCGGCGGTAGCCCTCCGGGGTGCCGATGCCGGCCCGCTCGGCCGGGTGGGCCAGGTAGAAGCGGAGGGCGGCGGCCACGAACGCGCCGGAGGTCTTGTCGAAGGTGAGGGTCGCCTCGGGCGCGCCGGCCAGGGCGACCGTGATCTCGCCGTCCAGGTCGTTGCGGGGCTGGGTCTCGGCCAGTGCCGGCCACGGGTGGAAGAGCGTGCCGGTCAGCCTGTCCGCGCGTACCCCCGAAGACGTGAAAGTGACTCCGGTGCCGTGCCACAGGCCGTACCCGTAGAACGGTAGTGGCGTGAGCGTGGCGGCCAGCAGGACCACCCACGCGGTCCGGTCGGGCTCGGTCAGGCCGAGTGACAGAACCGTCGCGATGAGCGCGAAGTGGGCCAGGCCGGCCAGGATCAGCGCCGGGCCGCGGGGTGTGGCGAAGCCGGGCATCGACGGTGTGCGGGGGCGTTCGGCCACGAACCAGGCCAGCAGGGCCAGGACGACCGCGGCGCCGAGCAGCAGGGCGCCCCGGTGGGCGAGGGCCAGGACCACGAGAACCGCCGCGCCTCCCAGGAGGGTGGCGCGGCGGTGCCGGACGATGAGCACGGGTGGAGGCTAGCGCCGTGGGGTGACGGCAACCTGAAAGATGGGCAAACGGCCGAGCTTGCGGTACGCGTTGAGGGCGGCCGGCGTGCTGTCCACCGACGAGTCCTGGCCCTTCTGGTTGCTCGGCGTCTCGAACTGCACCATGGCCTTGATCCGCGGGAACTCGCGGATGTCGTTGCCCATCCGGCGGTAGAAGTCGGCCTTGTACTGGGTGTTCCGCTTGGAGGACCAGACGCCCCACTCGGCCAGCATGAGCGGCTTGTTGGGGTGGCGGGTCACCGCCCAGCTGTAGAAGCCGGGCCAGCTGCGCTTGCCTTCGAGCCGGCGGTTGAGGATCTCGGCGAAGTCGCCGTGCCCGTATCCGGGGTCGCTGTAGGCGTAGGTGTCGAAGCCGATCCAGTCGACCACGTCGTCGCCCGGGTACATCTGGTTGAACCAGCTCTTCTGGGCGTGCGGCACGTACGCCATGTGGACGAGCACGCTGACGATGTTGTCGGCGCCTTTGGCCCGCAGCCGCTTGACCACGTGGCGGTACATGGCGGCGTAGTCGCGGGCGGTGTAGCCGGAGCCGGCTTTCTCGCGGACGTCGTTCTCGCCCTCATGGTGCACGGCGAAGAAGAACTGCTCGGGAAAATTCTTCTTGATGTGTACGGCGAGCCGGTCCAGGAACGCGTCGGTGCGCCGGTCCCCCTTGGCGATCTTGGCCCAGGACGCTGACTCGGGCTTCCAGTTGAGGAACAGGATGCGCTGGCGGCCGGGCTGGTGCGCGATCGCGATCTCCTGCTCGGTCGGGAACAGCTGCCGCGTGCCGCCGTGGTAGGCGTGGTAGATCGCCTGGTGGCGGCCGGTCTTGCGCTCGAACCGGGAGAGGGCGGAGGCGCCGCGGCTCTCGGTGTGCGCGCCGGGGGCCACGCCCCAGAGGACGCCGCAGGTCGGCACCAGGTTGTGGCCGGTGTAGCAGCGTCCCCCGCGACGCTGCTGCTGCTGTTGCTGCGGCTGGGTGATGGCGGCGGCGAAGCCGGGCGCGGCGATGTTGGCGATCCGTGGCGCCGGGGCGGGCGCCAGAACCGCGGCGGCGGCGCTGGTGGCCGAGGTGGCGGCGGTGGAGGGAGCGGCCGACGACGGCGCGCGGAAGACCGGCGGCGCGACGCCGGGCTCGGCCGTTTCCGGGGCTTCGGGCGGCGACATGGCCGGAACGGAGACGGTCGGGTCGCTGAGCCCGAGTCCGATCTGGTCGGCGCCGCCGGTCCACGCCCAAGCGAGCGTGGCCGCGACCGACAGCGCGAATGCCGTGGGTATCGCGGCGAACTGAACAATTCGTCGACTCACGATCAGCCAGTATTGAGGCTTAAGTCCGTTTTGTCTAATACCCGACGGGAAAAGGGAGAGGGGAGTCCCATCTCGACCACGATCACGCGGGCTGCCAAACTGTCCCCTTAGTCGGCCCGCAGGGGGATACGGAAGTGAATGGTTCGATGCTGCCCGAAGACGTGCTGCGCGACGCCCCGTCGTACACGCCGCACCCGCACGAGCTGGCGGACCTCGAACTTCTGCTCTCCGGCGCCTATGCGCCGCTGACCGGATTCCTCGGCCGCGCCGATCTGCACGCGCTGCGCCGCCGGGGCCGTCTGGCCGACGGCACGCCGTGGCCGGTTCCGGTCACATTGGAGATTCCCGAGGAGATCGCCGGACGGCTCGACCTCGAGGACCCGCTGCACCGCACGGTCATCCTCACCGACCCCGAGGGCGCCCCGGTGGCCGCGCTCGAGGTCAGCGACGCCTGGCCGTCGCGGGAGCGCGAGTGGGGCGTCGGCGGCCGGGTGACCCGGATGGGCGACGGCGGCCACGGTCCGTTCCAGCGCCTGCGGCGTACGCCCGAGGAGGTCCGCGCCCTGCTCCCACCCGGCCGGGTGCTCGGCGTGATCGCCGACCGGCCGCTGCATCGCCCGCAGCTCGCGCAGATCTCGCACGCCGCCCGCACGCTCGGCGCTCACCTGCTGATCCTCATCCCGGTGATCGGCCCCGGGCCCGACGGGCTGCCGCCCGAGGCGCTGGTCCGCACGATCTTCGCGGCCCGTGACCGGATGCCCCCGGCCACGATCGTCGCCGTGCCGCTGCTGCCGCGCGGTGACGAGCTGCGCGACGCCCTGCTGCGGGCCCGCGTCGCCGGCGCGTACGGCGTGAGCCACGTGCTCTCCACCGGCGACATGCTCACCGGCGGCAACCTGCGCGTGCTCGTGCCGCGCGAGCTGGCCTACGACAACCGGGACGGCCAGTGGCGCTGGCGCGACGACATCCCGCCGCGCAACCGCCGACTCGCGATGACCCCGGCCGAGATCGACGACCTGCTCGACCGCGGCTTCCCGCTGCCCGAGTGGCACACTCCCCCGGCCGTGGCCAAGGAGCTGGTCCGGGTCCGGCCGCCGCGCCGGCACCGCGGCCTGGTGGTCTTCTTCACCGGCTTCTCCGGCTCCGGCAAGTCGACGATCGCCCGCGGTCTGGCTGACACGCTGCGGGAGAGCGGCGACCGGACGATCACGCTGCTCGACGGCGACGTGGTGCGCCGCGAGCTCTCGGCCGGGCTGGGCTTCAGCAAGGCCGACCGCGACCGCAACGTACGCCGCATCGGCTGGGTCGCGGCCGAGGTCGGCCGCCACCGGGGCATGGCGGTGGCCTGCCCGATCGCGCCGTACGAGAACGCCCGCGCGGCCGTGCGGGCGATGGCCGTCGAGGCCGGCGCGGGCTTCGTGCTGGTGCACGTGAACACGCCGCTCGAGGTCTGCGAGCAGCGCGACCGCAAGGGCCTGTACGCCCGGGCCCGGGCCGGCCAGCTGCGCGGCATGACCGGCATCGACGACCCGTACGAGGAGCCGGCCGACGCCGAGCTGACCATCGACACCACGACGATGTCGGTGGCCGAGGCCATCGAGATCGTGATCGCCTATCTCGTGGAAAGCGGCTGGGTGGAGCCGAAAATGTAAAGCACCCATCACGTCGGCGGGAGTGAGGCGTTGAGCCCTTGGGGGCGAAACGCCCAAATGAACCTCACTCCACCCCCGAAAGGGCCGCCAACCGATGGAAGCGTCACGCCCCGCGGATGTCTCGCACTATCTCGGTGTCTTCCGCCGGCACTGGTGGATCGCACTGATCGCGACGGGCGCCGGCCTCGGTGCGGGAGCGGGCCTGACCTCGGCGATGCCCAAGGTCTACCAGTCGTCCACGGCGGTGCTCGTGCAGGCCGTCGACCAGGACACCAACGCGCAGGGTGGCCGCACCAAGGGCTCGGTCAACCTTGACACCGAGGCCCAGCTGGTCGGCTCGGGCGCGGTCGCGACCAAGGCGGCCGCGTTGCTGCGCAGTGACCGGTCGCCGATCGAGCTGGCCAAGGACGTCTCGGTCGAGGTGCCGGCCAACACGACGGTCCTGATGGTCACCTTCCAGGCAGACTCGCCGGAGGGCGCGCAGGCCGGCTCGCACGCTTTCGCCGAGGCCTATCTGCGCAACCGCGAGGAGACCGCGCAGAACGGCCTGGACCAGCAGATCAAGACGCTCACCGCGAAGATCAAGCAGCTCACCACGACGCTGACCGGGATCAACGCGCGGCTGGCCCGGGCCACCCGGGGCAGCTCGGACGAGAGCAACCTGCAGAGCCTGCGGCAGAACTCGCAGAACCAGCTCAACGGCATGACCGGCAAGCTGAACGAGCTCACCACCACCACTGTCGGCGCGGGCAGCATCATCAGCGACGCCCGCCTGCCGGAGACCCCGGTCAGCCCGAACGCGATGATCAACATCGCCACCGGGGGCATGCTGGGCCTGCTGCTCGGCCTGGCTCTCGCCTTCGTCCGGGAGCGGTACGACCGTCGGCTGCGCTCGGCGGCCGACGTGCGCGACCGCGGGCGGATGAACGTGCTGGCCGCGCTCGACGAGCGGACCACGCCGCACTTCGACGACGTCCTGCAGCCGTACGGCGCCGGTGGCCGGGTCTTCAACCGGCTGCGCAACGAGGTGCTGGCGACCCTGCCGGCCGACGCCCGGACCATCGTGGTGACCGGCGCCAGCCGCGGCTCGGCCAGCACCCTGGTCGCCGCGAACCTGGCCGCCGCCCTGGCCCGCACCGGCAGCGACGTCGTGCTGATCGGCGCGCACCTGCCGGACAGCGTCGTCGACGCCGCCCCGCTGGCCCGGATGCTCGGCGTCTCGGCCGTGCCCGGCCTGTCCGACCTGCTGGCCGGCCGGGTCGGCCTCAACCGCGTGCTGCAGCGCTGCCCGCGCATCCCGTCGCTGCGGGTGATCACCACCGGTGGCGCCGCCACCGCGGCCGGGCTGATGCAGTCGCAGCGGCTGCGCGACACCCTGGAGACGCTGCGCGGACAGGGCGGCTACGTGGTCATCGAGGCGCCGTCGACGGCGAGCAGCGCCGACGCGCAGAGCCTGGCCAGCCTGGCCGACGCCGCGATCCTCGCGGTCGAGCTGCGCCGGGCCCGCCGCCCCGCCCTGCTCGACGCGGCCGAGCAGCTGCAGCGGGTCGGCACGCCGCTGCTGGGCGCGGTCGTGCTGCCGCATCTGACCAACCTGCGTACGGCCGAAGCGGCCGCACCCGTGGTGACCCTGACGCCCGCACCGGCCTCGTCGGAGGGCCCCCGGCCCGACGAGACGGCCGTGCTGACCGCGCCCCAGCGCTTCCCGACCAACACGGTCTCGTCGGCCGAGAAGGCCGCGCTGCGCCAGCGGGACGCCAACCACGCGGACGAGATCACCGCGGTGATCGACATGTCGGGCGCGGTCAAGGACATCGCCAAGGACGGCGACAAGAAGTGACCCAGACGGCCCCCACCCCGGCGCGTGTAGCGGGCGGGGCGGCTCACGGTGCGCCGAAGCGGCGGGATCTGCCGGCCTGGCCGGTGGCGTGCATCCTGGGCTTCTACCCGGTCTGGTGGGCGCTCGGCCTGGGCGTGCTGATCTTCGCGCTGATGGCCGTGCCGATGCTGTTCCTGCTGATCCGGCGCCGCGCCGCCGGCCGCCCGCTGCGGCTGCCGCCCGGCTTCGCCTTCTGGGTGATCTTCCTGGCGGCCGTGGTGGTCAGCATCGGCGCGCTTGGCGCCGACCCGGCCGGCACGGTGGCCGAGCACGCGACCGGGCGACTGCCGGCGGTGACTTACAAGGCTCTGATGTACGCGTCGCTGACCGTGCTGCTGGTCTACGCGGGCAACCTGACCGAGGCCGAACTGCCGAAACGCCGGCTGGTGAAGCTGCTCGGCTGGCTGTTCGTGGTGACCGTGCTGGGCGGGCTGCTCGGCATGGTGGCGGGCACGTTCGAGTTCACCTCGCCGGTCGAGTGGCTGCTGCCCCCGGGCGTACGCAACAAGGGCTTCGTGCAGTCGCTGGTCCATCCGTACGCGGCACAGATCATGGACATCGTCGGCGAGGGCCAGCCGCGCCCGGCCGCGCCGTGGGGTTACACGAACACCTGGGGCAACAACTTCTGCCTGCTGGTGGGCTGGCTGATCGTGGCCGCCCGGTCGTACCGGGCGAAATTCTGGACGACCGTCTGCCTGGTCGTCTCGATCGTGCCGGCCGTCGTCTCGCTCAACCGGGGCCTGTGGATCGGCATCGGCGTGCTGGTCGTCTACGTGGCCGCCCGGTACGTGCTGGCCGGCAAGCTCTGGATCATCGGCGCGGTCGTCATGGCCGCCGCCATGCTTTCGGTCACCCTGGTCGCCACCCCCCTCGGCGACGTGGTCGGGGCCCGGATGGACAACGGCAAGTCCAACGGCGTCCGCTCGTTCCTCATCGACCGCGCCCTGGACGGCTTCACCGGCTCCCCCGTGATCGGCTACGGCGGCACCCGCAACACCCTGGGCGGCCGCAACTCGATCACCGTCGGGGAGAGCGCCGGCTGCGAGCGCTGCGGCAACTTCACCGTCGGCGGCAACGGGCAGCTGTGGCAGCTGCTCTACGCGCACGGCGCGGTCGGCACCGTGGGTTATCTCGGCTTCTTCGCGTACGGGCTGTGGCGGTTCCGCCGCGACCGCAGCCCGATCGGGGTGGCCGGCAGCGCCGCGATCGTCACCTCGTTCTCGGCGATGCTCTGGTACAACTCGCTCGTCACCCCCCTGGCCTTCACCGTTCTGGCGTTCGCGCTGCTCTGGCGCAATTCATCCGAGGGGGACACGACGACATGAGTCCGGTCAAGACGGCGCCGGCCGAGCTGACCGCGGGCGACGCGGAGCTGCGTACGCGGTACCTGACCGAGGTGCTCGACCTTCTCTACCCGCAGCCGTGCCGTACGGACGGCTCGCCGGGCACCCCGATCGCCGAGTACCTCGTGGTTCCGGACGCGCGGCGGCCCCGCCTGCTGGTGCCCTCGATGTCGCGCCGGGTCGCGGCGGCCGCGGTCCGGCGTTACGCCGAGCCGCAGTCGCGGGCCGCCCGCCTCAAGCGCGAGGCGGTGGTCGCCGCGGTCCGCACGGGCGCCTCCGGCGTGCTGTTGCGCGACCGGGTCCGGGTCACCGGCCCGTACTCGCAATGCATCGACGGTTATCTGAGCGAGGCGCTGGGCCGCGAGCTGGCGGTGAGCGTCCACATCGGCCCGGCCCGGGCCAACCGCAAGCCGGTGCTCCAGCTGCTCAGCCCGGACGGTGACACGTTCGGCTTCGGCAAGCTCGGCACCGGGCCGCTCACCCAGCGGCTGGTCAAGGCCGAGGCGGCGGCGCTGACCGCGCTCGGCAACAGCGGCCTGACCAAGCTGACCGTGCCGCGGGTGCTGCACGCCGGCGAGTGGCGCGGCCTGCAGGTGCTGGTGCAGTCGGCGCTGCCGGTGTGGTTGCCGCGCGCCCCGCTGAACCAGCGGCGCCTGGTCGGGGCGATGCTCGACATCGCCGGCTGCTGCGGCTACACGACCGGGACGCTGGCCGGCAGCGCGTACTGGCACGAGCTGCGGGGACGGCTGGCCGGGGTGAGCGACCGGCCCGAGGGCGTCGCCCTGGCCTCGGCGGCCGAGCTGCTGGTGCGCCGCGGCGGCGAGATCGGCTTCCGCTACGGCGCCTGGCACGGCGACTGGGCGCCCTGGAACATGGCCAACCTGGCCGACGCGCTGCTGGTCTGGGACTGGGAACGGTTCGCCACCGGGGTGCCGCTGGGCTTCGACGCGGTGCACCACGAGCTGCAGAAGCGCATCCAGTCCACCGAGGACGCCCGGGACGCGGTCGAGGCGACCGTCAAGCGCGCGGGCGAGCTGCTGGCGCCGTTCGGGGTGGTACCCGAGGGCCGCGAGGTGACCGCGCTGCTCTACCTGGTCGACCTGGCCACCCGATATCTGACCGACCGCCAGGCCGAGGCCGGCGCCCGCCTGGGCGTGCTCGGCACCTGGCTGCTCCCGGTGCTGATCCGCCGGGTCGAGGAGCTGTGACCATGGACGTACGCAAGATGCCGGCGCCGATGAAGCGCGTGGTGCACCTGGGCTCACGCTCCTACGGCCGGCTCACCGCGCCGGGCCGGATGACGCCGTCGTTCCTGATCTGCGGCGGGCAGCGCTGCGGCACGACGTCGCTGTACCGCGCGCTGGCCGAGCATCCGGTGGTGCTCAAGGCCGTACTGCACAAGGGCGTGCACTACTTCGACACGTCGTACGACCGCGGAATGGGCTGGTACAAGGCGCATTTCCCGCTGACCCGCAGCGCCGACAAGATCTCCGACAGGTACGGGGTGGCGGCGCAGACATTCGAGTCGAGCCCCTACTACATGTACCACCCGCAGGCGGCGGCCCGGATCGCCCGCGACCTGCCGTACGCCAAGCTGGTCGTGCTGGTCCGTGACCCGGTGGAGCGGGCGTACTCGCAGCACCACCACGAGGTGGCCCGCGACTTCGAACCCGAGCGCGACTTCGGGGCGGCGCTCGCCCTCGAACCGGCCCGCCTGCACAAGCAGGAGGAGAAGCTGGCCGAGGACCCGGAGTACTACAGCTTCAGCCACCAGCACCACGCGTACCGGGCCCGCGGCGAGTACGCCCGCTACCTGAGCGTGATGGCGCAGCACGTGGGCCGCGAGCGGATCCACGTGGTGGAGAGCGAGCGGTTCTTCGCCGAGCCGGAGGACGTCTACGACGAGGTCTGCGACTTCCTGGGGCTGCCCAACTATCTCGAGCGGCCGCCGTTCGAGCGGCACAACGCCCGCCCCCGCCAGGCCGACATGGACCCGGCCCTGCGCCGCGAGCTCACCGACTACTACCTGCCCCACGACGAGGCCCTGGCCCGGTGGCTGGGGCGCATGCCGATCTGGCGCCGCACGTGACAGCTGTTCTGGATAGCTCTTCTTCGACGAAAGCGGCGGCCCGGGGCGGGCTGGCCAACATGGTCGGTTCGGCGCTGGCCGGCGGCACCGGGGTGGTGGTCACGTGGGTGGTGGCCCGGTCGCTCGGCGCCGAGCAGGCCGGGGCGTTCTTCGCCGCCACGGCCGCGTTCGTGCTGGCCGGTGGGCTGGCCAAGCTGGGCACGCAGACCGGGCTGGTCTACTGGCCGGCGCGGCTGCGGGCCACCGGCCGGGCCCACCTGCTCGGCGCGTGCCTGCGGGCCGGGCTGGCGCCGGTCGTGGTGGTCTCGGTCGTGCTCGCGGCGGCGATGTGGCTGACCGCGCCGGCGATCGCGCGGATCACCGCGCACGACGCGGGACACGTGGTCGACGCCCACACCGCGGGGCTGCGGGTGCTGGCCGCGTTCCTGCCGTTGCAGGCGCTGACCGACGCGCTGCTCACGGCGACCCGCGGCTACCGGGCCATGCGGCCGACCGTGCTGCTCGACCGGGTGCTGCGCAACCTCGTGCAGGTCGCCCTGGTCGGGATGGCGGCACTGTGGACCGCGGGATCGTTGCCCGGGTTCGCGCTCGCCTGGGCGGCCCCCTACCTGCCGGTCGCGGTGCTGGCCGCGTACAGCCTCAGAAAGGTGTATCGCGCTCAGAAGCCGCCCGGGGTGACCACGCACCGGGCCGAGCGGATCGGCGTCCGCCGCGACTTCTGGCGGTTCACCGGGCCGCGCGCGCTGGCCAGCGTGGCCCAGCTGGCCCTGCAGCGGGTGGACGTGCTGCTGGTGGCGGCGCTGGCCGGTCTCGCGCCGGCCGCCGTCTACGCCGTAGCGGGGCGATTTGTCGTTTTGATTCAGTTCGCCAATCAGGGGATCTCGCAATCGGTGCAGCCGCGGCTGGCCGAGGCACTGGCCACCGGCGACCGCCGCCAGGCCAACCACCTCTACCAGACCGCCACCGGCTGGCTCGTGCTCGTCACCTGGCCGATCATCCTGCTGGTCATCCTGTTCGCGCCGCTCTGGCTGCGGCTGTTCGGCGAGCACTACGCGAGCGAGGGACGGGTCGTGGTGGTCGTGCTGGCCGGCGCGATGCTGGTCGCCACCGGCTGCGGCATGGTCGACATGGTCCTGGCCATGGCCGGGCGCACCTCGTGGAACCTGGCCAACGTGCTGATCGCGCTGGTCGTCACGGTCGGGCTGGACCTGCTGCTGATCCCCGCGTACGGCGCGCTGGGCGCGGCCATCGGGCTGGCCTGCGCGATGGTCGCCAACAACCTGCTCCCGCTGGCCCAGGTGGGCCGGTCGGTGGGGCTGCACCCGTTCGGGCGCGGCACGCGGGTGGCGGCCCTGCTGGCGGTCGTCTGCTTCGGCGTACTCCCCTGGGCCGTCACCGCGATCGCCGGAACCGGCGGCATCGGACTGACCCTCGCGGCGCTGGCCGCCGTTCCCGCCTACGGCGGCGGCGCCTGGCTGCTGCGCGCACACCTCGCTCTGGACGCCTTCAAACCTTCGAGGAGGACGAGTTGACCACCGACTACACAAAGGTGTTCCAGGACACCGACGCGGTCGAGAAGTACGAGAACGTCACCTACGCACCGGACAGCTACGCGTCGCAGATCAACGAGCGGCAGCAGGACTACCTGCGCACGCTGGTGCGGCGCGAGTTCGGTCCGCTGGCGCCGGTGCAGCACGACTTCGCCTGCGGCACCGGGCGGGCCATCCGCATCCTGCACGGGCTGGTCCGCGAGGCGCACGGCTACGACACGTCGGCCGAGATGATGGCGAAGGCGGCCGAGGTCGGCTCGCGGGCGAACTGGCACCAGGTGGCGCCGGACGGCCCGGTGCCGCACCCGGTGCCGGCCGGCTTCCCGGCCATCGTGACGATGTTCCGGCTGTTGCTCAACGTGGACTCGGCGATCCGGGACCGGGCACTCGCGTTCGCGGCGAAGGCGCTGCCGACGCGGGACTCGGGGGTGCTCGTGGTGGAGAACCACGGGAACGCGGCCTCGGTACGCCATCTGCGGGCCCGCCGGCATCAGGGGCAGCGGTGGTTCGCCGAGCTGTCGCACGAGGAGGTGTCCGCGCTGTTCGAGCGGCACGGATTCGAGATCGTCGAGCGGCGGGGCTTCTCGATGATCACGCCCTCGCTGCACGGGAATCCGGTGGCCCGGGCCGTGGACGCGGCGGCCCGGCGAATGCCCGGCAGTGACTCGTACGCCGTGAACGTTCTCTACACCGCCCGCCGTGTCCATGCGTAAAGGCATTTTGATCTTAGTTTTTGTCCTGTTTGTGAGCGCTTGCTCATTTAGCCGGGACAAAAAGGACACGGAGCCACCCCCGGTGCCACCCGATTTGTCGGCGGCGCCGGCCGCCGTCGCCGTCCAGCAGGGGCCCTTCGCGTCGGGCCCGGTACGCGCGCCGCAGCGGGGCGCCCTGGTCGGGGCGTGGATCAAGCCGGATGCGCTGACCCACGTCGGCCGGCTCGCCGCGGTGGACAGCCTCCAGGCCGACCTGGGGCGGCGGCTGAGCATCGTGAACACGTACCGCCGCTTCGAGCAGATGGTGGGCACCCCGTCCGACAAGGAGTTCCTGGCCCGGGGTTCCACGCTCATGGTGAGCTGGGCGACCGGCGACAACCGGTCCATCCTGGACGGCGAACACGACGAGCTGATCCGCAAGCAGGCCAAGGCCGTACGCAAATTGAAGGTCCCGGTGTTGCTGCGGATGCGCTGGGAGATGGACCGGCCCAACCTGCGCGCGACGATGTGGTCCGGCGCCGACTACATCGCGGCCTGGAAGTACGTCCGGAAGATCTTCGACGAGGAGCGGGCGACGAACGTGTCGTGGGTGTGGTGCCCGACGGCCGAGGGTTTCATCCGGGGCGACGCGCCGGACTTCTATCCGGGCGACGACCAGGTCGACTGGACGTGCGTCGACGTGTACGCCGGCGAGAAGTTCGAGCCCATCGGCCAGCTGATGGCCCCGTTCCTGCAGTGGGCGGCCCAGCGCCCGAAACCGATCGTGATCGGCGAGTTCGGCGTGGCGAAGGCGTGGGGTTCAGCCGGCCGCGCGGACTGGCTGAAGGACGCCGGCCGCACCTTCAAGGCCAACCCGCAGATCAAGGCCATCGCCTACTTCGAGTCGGACCCGGAGGGCAACGGCCCGACAAAGCAGTTCCAGCTCACGGGCGACAAGGCGGCGTTCAGGGCGTTCCACAAGCTGGTGCGAGACCCGTACTTCAATCCGTGACGGCTTCAAGAAACTCCAGCCGATTCCCGTGATCGTCCTGCGAGTAGAACCGCCGGTGGCCCGGAAAGTGAGCATCCCACTCCACCGGGCGACCGGCGGTTTTCAGCCTCTCCGCAAGACCGTCAAGGTCATTGACGAGTACGCCGGGGTGAGCCCTCCTAGCGGCCACGAAGTCGGCCACGGGACTGACGTGGATCTCCCAGCCCCCACCGCGGAACCAGCACCCACCCCGCGCCGCGAGGGCTGGCGGTTTGGGGAGTTCCGTCATGCCGAGCACACCCCCGTAGAAGCCGCGCGCGTCATCCTCACCCCCGGGCGGACAGAGGACCTGAACGTGGTGCAGCCGCTCAAAACTGAAGGACATGCCCGCAGCCTACCCTGCAAACCGTACGTACGTCTTGCTTAAGGTTCCGCCTTGTGCACATGGGCACTGCCCATGGTGGCTTGCCCTGGACGGCCCAGCCCGGGCGAGGGTGCGGCCCCGGCCGCCCGACTCACGCTTGCACGGAGGGCCAGCGCTGGTCGCGGCCTCACGCCTGCCCGGCTTCCGCTTCCACGAAGGGCCAGCCCGGGCTCCATCCTTACGCCTGCACGGCTCGCGCTTCCACGGACGGCCAGCCCTAAGCCTGCCGACCTGCGCTTCCGCGGACGGCCAGCCCGGGTCTCGCCTCAGGGCTGCCCGACCTGCGCTTCCACGGACGGCCAACCCGGGTCTCGCCTCAGGGCTGCCCGACCTGCGCTTGTGCGGACGGCCGGTTCGGGCGGAGGCGCGGCTTTGCGACCGGATCGCGTTCGAGCGGTTCTCCTGCCGCACAATTCCCTATCGCCGCGACGAATTTGGCATGATCCTCATCAATTATCGATGGCTTCGACGACGCGGCGGCGGGATAATTGGGCATGCGATACCAACAGCTTGGACTTTTCACTCGCAAACAAATGGACAGCATGCGCGATCGCACCCGTGCCCGAAATTGGTCGCCCGAGAATGACGCCTTCCGCCGAGAGCACGAACGTCACCGCGCATGGGGCCTCACCCAGCGCCACGGACTCAAGCTCATGCGGTTACGACTCGAGCAAAGCGCAGCACCCCGCCCCCCGACCGACACTCGAGGACCGGACACCGCCCAGTCCACTTCGGAACATTGCCGAACCGAAGTGCAGGCGCGGACCCCGCCGCCAGAGCAGCCCCGCCCCGCCACTACAGCTCAGGCGCCAGCCTCATCCACAGCTCAGCAGCCACCTGAGGCCCCGATGATCACTGAAGGTCCACAGTCGCCAGTGGCTGCGAGCATCGTCGCTTTCCCGCAGCCACCGCAAAGCTCAAGCATCGTCGGCGATCCGCCGTCGCCGCAGAGTTCGGGCATCGCCGGCGATCCGCCGTCGCCGCACATTGGGGCTGCGCCTTAGCCGTCCCAGGCCACGCCGTCGTCGCTGGTCCACGCGTGCCTCAAAGTCCCAGGGTCGCTACTGCTCGACGCACCGTCAACTGTGGCGTCGCCACTGCGCCGCAAGCCCGGGAGGTCGCCACGGCCCTGCGCGTCGCCGCTGCGCCCAGCCCGAGAGGTCGCCACCGCCCTGCGCGTCGCCGCTGCGCCCAGCCCGAGAGGTCGCCACTGCTCTACGCGCCGCCAACTGTGGCGTCGCCATTGTGCCCCAAGCCCGGAAGGTCGCCACTGCCCTGCGCGCCGTGGCGTTGACACTGCGCCCCAAGCCCGGAGGTCGCCACGGCCCTGCGCGCCGCCAACCGTGGCGTTGACTGCGCCCCAAGCCCGGAAGGTCGCCACTGCTCTACGTGCCGCCAACTGCGGGCGTTGACACTGCTCCGCAAGCCCCGGGGTGTCGCCGTCGCAATGGGGTGCCGCCCGCCTATGCGCGGCGAATTCGGCGGCCGGGGCGCGGTCGGTTGTGTGGCAATCGGGGCGACCGCGCGCGACGGGCAATTCGAGCAAGCTGCTATCACGCTTCTTGGTAAAGCTTACTTCGGTGAAATTGCGCTTTTCGCCGGGCGAGAAGGGGCCATCGAATAATACGCCTGCGGTTTTGGGGGCGGCAATGGCGACTGTATGCCGCTTAATTGGGCCGGGAAAGGCAGATCAACGGGCTCGAGCACGCTGGCCGGGGGCCTGGGCCAGTAAGCGCAGCGCATAGGGGGCGTCGTGGCGTAGGTAGCGGCTGGCCAAGCGGCGGGGCTCCGTGCCGAGGCGGTGGGCCCACTCCAGGCCGGTTCGCTGCATCCAGCGGGGGGCCCGTTCGATGTCGCCGGCGACGAAGTTGACCGCGGCGCCGCAACCTATGAACCAGGCCTGGGGGAGCAGGGAGCGCAGGCGGGTGATCATGCGTTCCTGTTTGGGGTAGCCGAGGCCGACGAACACCAGGTCCGGGGAGGCGCCGGCGATTTTCGTGCAGTAGTCCTCGTACATCAGGGGGTCGCGGTCGAAGCCGAACGGCGGGCACAGCGTGCCGGCCACGCGCAGGCCGGGGCATTCGCCGGCGAGGCGGTCGGCGGCCCGGGTGGCGCCGTCCTTCTCGTTGGCCCGGGCCGGAGTTCCGCCGATCACGAAGATGGAGCGGCCGTCGCGGCCCAGGCCCTCCGACAGGGACCAGATCAGGCTGCTGCCGGCCACCCGCTCGGGCAGGGGGCGGCCGCCGAGGCGGCTGGCCCAGACCAGCGGCATGCCGTCGGCGACGATCAGGTCGGCGTCGTCGAGGTGGCGGCGGCATTCGGCGTCGGCCTGGGCGCGGCGCAGGATGTCGATGTTCGGGGTGAGGATGCGGCCGCCGCGGCCGCGGGCCAGCGAGTCGCGGACGACCGCCACGACCTCCGCCTCGGTGATCCGGTCGATGCCCGTGCCGTCCAGGTGGACGCGGTCGAACGCCTGGATTGTCACGCAACGCCTCCTTCGCGCTTGTTCGCTCGTTATAGGAGCGAAACGAGCGAAGGTGGGCAAGAGTGGCACGCGTGGTATTTCTGGGTGGATTAGGGCGAAGTGGGACAACGCTCGTCGAACGTCTGCTCGGTCAACTGCCCGGGGTGTGCGCGCTCGGCGAGGTCGTCCACCTCTGGCAGCGCGACATCCGCGACGACGAGCGGTGCGGCTGCGGCGCCCGGTTCTCGGCCTGCACGTTCTGGCGGCGGGTCGGCGAGCGGGCCTTCGGCGGCTGGCACCACGTCGACGTCGACCGGGTGCACGCGCTGCGCGACGCCGTCGAGCGGACCCGGCACATCCCCCGCCTCGCCACCGCCGGCGAGGCGCCCAGCGAGGTGCACGAGTACGCCGACTTCTACGCCCGCGTCTACGCGGCCGCCGCCGAGGTGTCCGGGGCCGAGGTCGTCGTCGACTCCTCCAAGCATTCGGCGCTCGCCCACGTGCTGCGCTGGTCCGGCGACATCGACCTGCGCGTCGTACACGTCGTGCGGGACGCGCGCGGGGTCGCGTACTCCTGGACCAAGCGGGTCTCCCGGCCGGAGACCGACGGCGCCGAGGAGATGACCCGCTACTCCCCCGGCCGCTCGGCCATGCTCTGGAACGCCCACAACGCCGCCTTCGGCCTGCTGGCCAAGCGCGGCGTGGCCGTGCACCGGCTGCGCTACGAGGAGTTCCTCGCGCACCCGCGGTCGGAACTGCTCAAGATCGGCGACTTCGCCGGCCTCCGGCTCCTCCCCACCGACCTGGCGTTCCTCGGCGAGGGCCACGCCGATCTGGGTGTCGGGCACAGCGCGGCCGGCAACCCGATGCGTTTCACCGTCGGGCGCCTGGAGCTGCGCCGCGACGACGCCTGGGTGAAGTCCCTGCCCGCCAAGCAGCGCCGCCTGGTCGGAGCGGTGTGTGCGCCGATGCTGCGGGCGTACGGATATCCGCTTCTGAAAGAGGAGAGTCGATGAACTGGCCGTCCGTCGGTGTCGTCATCCCCACCCGGAACCGGCCCGAGCTGGTCCGCAAGGCGATCGCCTCGGTGCGTGACCAGCGCTATCCGGGCGAGATCAAAATCTTGGTGGTGTACGACCAGACCGAGCCCGACTACCTGCTCGCCGCCACCGAGGGCGTACAGGTGCTGGTGCTTACCAACTGGCGTACGTCCGGCCTGGCCGGCGCCCGCAACACCGGCATCCTGGCCCTGGACACCGAGTACGTGGCCTTCTGCGACGACGACGACCAGTGGCGCCCGGACAAGCTCCGCCGTCAGGTGGCCGCGCTGCTGGCCGACCCGGATTCCGAGTTCGCGACGTGTGCGATCGAGGTGGAGTACGAGGGGAAGACCACCGCCCGGCTGGCCGGGCGCAGCCGGGTCACGGTCGACGAGCTGGCCCGCTCCCGGATGGCGATGCTGCATTCGTCGTCGTTCCTGATCCGCCGTACGGCGCTGGTCGAGGACGCGATCGGCCTGGTCGCCGAGGACGCGCCGGGCAGCCAGAACGAGGACTGGGACCTGCTGCTGCGGGCGGCCCGCCGGTCGCCGATCGTGCATCTCGACGAGCCACTGGTGCGGGTGCTGTGGGGGCGGACCTCGCATTACGCGTACGAGTACGCGACGAAGATCAGCTCGCTGCGCTGGATGATGCAGCGGCACCCGGAGATCAGCGGCTGCCGTCCGGGCGCGGCCCGCGTCTACGGCCAGCTCGCGTGCTGGTCGGCCGCGACCGGCAACCGGAGCCAGGCCTGGCAGTTCAGCAAGGAGGCCGTACGGGCGAATTGGAAAGAGCCGCGCACCGCGATCGCCCTCGCGGCCATGACCGGCGCGGTCAAGGTCGAGAACGTGCTCTCTGCCTTGCATAAGCGCGGCCGAGGCATCTAGAGGGGTAACACACTCTTTCGGTCACGCCCGATCACAAGGTAGTGTTCGGGCGTGTTCGAATTAGTGCGGATCCTCTGATGCTGGCGCAGCAGCGCCAAGCCGCGATCCTCGACCGGGTGCGGGCCGCCGGCGGTGTACGGGTCAGCGAGCTGGCCGCCGAGTACGGCGTCTCCGACATGACGATCCGCCGTGACCTGGAGTCGCTGGCCGATCGTGGCCTGCTCGCGAAGGTACACGGCGGAGCGACCACCGTCAGTCCCGGCTCCGCGCACGAGCCCGGCTTCGCCGCCAAGAGCGTCCGCCAGCGGGCCGAGAAATCCGCCATGGCCATGCGCGCCGCCGCCATGGTCTCCCCCGGCGATGCCATCGCGCTCTCCGCCGGCACCACCACGGCCGAGCTGGCCCAGCGCCTTGTCGACGTCCCGTCGCTGACCGTGGTGACGAATTCGATCCCGGTCGCCGACGTCTTCTACCGGGCCGGCCGCCCGGACCAGACCGTCGTGCTGACCGGCGGCACCCGTACCCCCTCGGACGCCCTCGTCGGCCCGGTCGCGGTGGCCGCGATCGGCACCCTGCACCTCGACATGCTCTTCCTGGGCGTGCACGGGATGAGCGAGCGCGCCGGATACACCACGCCGAACCTCATGGAGGCCGACGTCAACCGGGCCCTCGTCGAGGCGGCCGAGCGGCTCGTCGTGCTGGCCGACCACACGAAGTGGGGCACCGTCGGCATCAGCTCGATCGTTCCGCTCGAGCGGGCCGACGTGCTGATCACCGACGACGGGCTGGACGAGCAGGCCCGTGCATTGCTGAGCGAAACAGTTCCAGAACTTGTGATGGTGAGTGGCCAGTGACCTTCAAGAGCCGCACGGCGATCCGTCTCTCCGACGGCCGTGAGCTGATCTACTTCAACGAACAGGACGGTTCGCACCGGGCCGAGCACCCGGACACCCGCACCCTTCCGCCCCCGCCGCACACCTCGCAGTTGCGCTACGACCCGCTCGTCGACGAGTGGATCGCGATCGCCGCCCACCGGCAGACCCGCACGTTCCTGCCGCCGAGCGACTCGTGCCCGCTGTGCCCGACCAAGCCGACGTTCGCGAGCGAGATCCCGGCTCCGGACTACGACGTCGTGGTCTTCGAGAACCAGTTCCCGTCCTTCAGCGACCGGGTGTCCCCGGACGAGGTTCAAGAGATCAACCCCATGGTTCCCGTACGCCCTGGCGTGGGCCGCTGTGAGGTCGTGTGTTTCACCAGCGACCACAACAGCTACTTCGGAGCGCTCACGCCGGCCCGCGTTCGCACGGTCGTGGACGTGCTCGCCGACCGTACGGCCGAAATCTCGCGGTTGCCCGGCGTGGCCCAGGTCTTCCCGTTCGAGAACCGGGGCGTCGAGATCGGCGTGACCCTGCACCACCCGCACGGGCAGATCTACGCGTACCCGACCGTCCCGCCGCGCACGAAGCTGATGCTGACGGCCGCCGCTGCCTACCGGGAGCGGACCGGCGGCGACCTGTACACCGACGTCCTGGCGGCCGAGCGCGAGCAGGGCACCCGGATCGTCGGCGGCAACGAGCACTGGACGGCCTTCGTGCCGGCCGCGGCCCGCTGGCCGTTCGAGGTGCAGATCGCGCCGAACCGCAAGGTGGCCGACATCCCCGAGCTGTCCGACGCCGAGCGCGACGCGTTCGGTCCGCTCTACCTGGACATGCTGAAGCGCTTCGACGGGCTGTTCGGCAAGCCGATGCCGTACATCTCGGCCTGGCACCAGGCGGTCGTGGGCGAGGGCCGCGACCTGGGATATCTGCACTTGCAGCTGTTCAGCATCCGGCGCGCCGCCGACAAGCTGAAGTACCTGGCCGGCTCCGAGTCGGCCATGGGCTACTTCGTGAACGACATCGTTCCCGAGAGGGCCGCGCAGCTGCTGCGCGAGGCCGCGTAAGTCTTCCCTTCCTCTCTTCCGCCTTCTCGCCTTTTCACCAGGCGAGGCCTTCGGGGCGGGAGAAGAGGGGCGGGGGTCCCGGGACATTGGGACCCCCGCTGGGAAGGGACGGCAGGCGCAAAGGTGGTGGTGCGCCCACGTGGCCGCATCGCCGGCGAGAGAACCGATCGGCGCCCGGGACAAGGCAGCCGGATCGGTGGGCGACCCCTCGGCGTCGCGCGGCCCATCCGTTCTGCCATGAGAAACGACGCCCGTACCCACTGGTTACGGATCTAAACATCACAGGGCCGCCCACGCTCACGCGCGGGCGGCCCTGTTCTGCTTGCGAGATCAGGCGAGCTTGCGGGCCAGGTTCTCGTCGAGCGCGTTCATGAACTCGTCAGTCGAGAGCCACGGCGCGTCCTTGGAGATCAGCAGGGCCAGGTCCTTGGTCATCTGACCGCCCTCGACGGTCTCGACGCAGACCTTCTCCAGCGTCTCGGCGAACTGGGTCACCTCGGGGGTGCCGTCCAGCTTGCCGCGGTGCTTGAGACCACCGGTCCAGGCGAAGATCGACGCGATCGGGTTCGTCGACGTCTTCTCGCCCTTCTGCCACTGCCGGTAGTGCCGGGTGACGGTGCCGTGCGCGGCCTCGGCCTCGACGGTGTTGCCGTCCGGGGTCATCAGCACGGAGGTCATCAGGCCGAGCGAGCCGAAGCCCTGGGCCACGGTGTCGGACTGCACGTCACCGTCGTAGTTCTTGCAGGCCCAGACGTAGCCGCCCTCCCACTTGAGCGCGGCCGCGACCATGTCGTCGATCAGCCGGTGCTCGTAGGTCAGCCCGGCCGCCTTGAACTGGTCGGCGAACTCGGTCTCGAAGATCTCCGCGAAGAGATCCTTGAAACGGCCGTCGTACGCCTTGAGGATCGTGTTCTTGGTCGACAGGTAGACCGGGTAGTTGCGGGCCAGGCCGTACCGGAACGAGGCGCGCGCGAAGTCGCGGATCGACTCGTCGTAGTTGTACATCGCCATGGCGACGCCGCCGCCCGGGTAGTCGGCGACGTGGAACTCCATCGGCGCCGAGCCGTCCTCGGGGGTGAACGTCACGGTCAGCTTGCCGGCGCTGGGCACCACGAAGTCGGTGGCCTTGTACTGGTCGCCGTGGGCGTGCCGGCCGATGATGATCGGCTTGGTCCAGCCCGGCACCAGCCGCGGCACGTTCTTCATGATGATCGGCTCACGGAAGACGACGCCGCCGAGGATGTTGCGGATGGTGCCGTTGGGCGACCGCCACATCTTCTTCAGGCCGAACTCCTCGACGCGGGCCTCGTCCGGGGTGATCGTCGCGCACTTGACGCCGACGCCGTGGCGCTTGATGGCGTTGGCCGCGTCGATGGTCACCTGGTCGTCGGTCTCGTCGCGGTACTGGATCGACAGGTCGTAGTACTCGAGGGGGACATCGAGGTAGGGCAGGATCAGCTGCTCACGGATCTGCTTCCAGATGATCCGGGTCATCTCGTCGCCGTCGAGCTCCACCACCGGGTTTGTGACCTTGATTTTCGCCATTCGGCCGGCGCTCCTCTCCCGAAAACATGCTTAGCAGTACGAGCGTACGGCAGGGCCGTTGAAGATCACCGGTCACCCCCGACCGGGATCTACCCGGATCGCCCCAACCAGTCTGCCCGCTCGTCGGCACCTTGTATCGCAAACCCGATGGCATCGAGAAATGTCACTGCAAAAGAAGCTCGACCAGCCGATCGGCCATCGACTGCTCCTCTCTGCCGGGCCGCCGGGCCGCTGCTCCTCAACCACACGTAGGCGTACGCCAACAACAGCACCACCCGCCTCCCGGCGGACCTCTTCGGGCTCGACGTAGCGTCGGGCGACCCGCTGCCGGAAGCGGCGAAGGACCCGGCGCTGACCATGACCGGCCCCGAGCAGGAGAGCCGGCTGGTCAACGGGCGGCGCCACTCCGGCGCCCGCTGGAACCTGCTGGCCAACCAGGTGTTGTGGGCCGTCGCCGGCGCGGAGTCGGGCCGCCCGGGCATCGCCGAGGTGGTCGAGTCGGCGGTGCTCACGGCCGTCGCGAGGAGCGCCCAGCGGGCCTACGACGATACCGACGACCAGAGCCTCGGCCAGTAGTTATCCACAGGGGCCGGGGTTATCCACAGATCCGGAAAACGGGGGCGCGGGGCGGACGGCGTCCCCGGCAGAATCGCGGCATGCCTGTCACCCACGCCGTCGGACGGCTCACTGTCATCGCCCTGGAGGATGCCGCGGGGCCCTTCTTCATGCCCCGGGCCGAGGCGTTTCCGGACGCCACGGCCGAGCAGTGGGCGGCCGCCGACGCGGCCGATCCGGCCGCGGTGACGGCCGAGGGTGAGTGGTGGCTGCGTTTCCGGAGCTATGCGGTGCGGGTCGGGGACGGCCCGGTCACGCTGGTCGACGCGGGTATCGGGCCGGCCGGGTCGCTCGCGTCCGACTGGGCGCCGGTGCCGGGGCGGCTGCCCGAGGAATTGGCCGCGGCGGGCATCGAGCCGGCCGACGTCGAGACGATCGTGCTGACCCATCTGCACAACGACCACATGGGCTGGGCCGTCCCGCGCGACTCACCCTTCCCGTCGGCGCGGGTGGTCGTGTCGCGGGCGGACGTCGAGCTCTATGAGGCCAACCGCGAGCGGGCCGGCCAGTTCGACCTGCTGATCGCGCCGCTGCGCGCCCAGGGCCGCCTCCAGGAGCTCGACGGCGACCTGGCCCTGGCCCCGGGCATCCAGGTGGTGGCGACGCCCGGCCACACGCCGGGCCACCAGTCGGTCCTGGTCGAGGACGGGTCCGACAGCCTGCTCGTCGCGGGCGACATGCTCGTCCACGCCATCCAGCTGCTGCACCCGGAGCTGGCCTACGCCAGCGACATCGATCCGGAGCTCGCCCGGGCCACCCGTCAGCGCACGTTGAAGGAGGTGACAGCGGTGGCCGTGTCGCACTTGGGGGAGGCGTTCCGAAACGTCGGAGCGTGAGACGACCGGGCGCACCGGGGGCGGCGATCCAGCCGGACGCGCGTACAAGGAAAGGCCGGACCGAACGGCCCGGCCTTTCCCGATGAAACTCAGAGGGTCGCGACGTCGGCCTGCTTGGCGCGGACGGCCTCGGCGGCCTCCTTGAGGCCGGCGATCTCGGAGTCGGTGAGCTTCTCCTCGACGACCTTCTTGATGCCCTCGGCGCCGATCTGGGCTTCGACGCCCAGGTAGACGCCGGAGATGCCGTACTCGCCGTCGACCCAGGCGCAGACCGGGAGGACCTCGCCGGAGTCCTCGACGACGGCCTTGGCCATGCGGGCGGCGGCGGCCGACGGGGCGTAGTACGCCGAGCCGGTCTTGAGCAGGGCGACCACCTCGGCGCCGCCGTTGCGGGTGCGGACGACGAGCTCCTCGATCTTGTCGGCGGGGAGCAGGTCGGACAGCGGCTTGCCGTCGACGGTGCAGCGCGACGGGACCGGGACCATGGTGTCGCCGTGCGAGCCGAGGGTGAGCGCCTTGACGCTCTTGACCGGCACCGCGAGGGTCTCGGCGATCGAGTTGGTGAAGCGGGCGGTGTCGAGCACGCCGGCCTGGCCGAAGACCCGGTTCTTGGGGAACTGGGTGGCGAGCTGGGCCAGCGCGGTCATCTCGTCGACCGGGTTCGAGACCACGATGACGACGGCGTTCGGCGCGTACTTGGCGATGTTCTCGGCCACCTGGCGCACGATCTTGGCGTTGACCTCGAGCAGGTCCATGCGGCTCATGCCGGGCTTGCGGGGCAGGCCGGCGGTGACCACGACGACGTCCGAGCCCTCGATGGCCTCGTAGCCCTCGCCGTTGGGGCCGGTGGTGACGCCGACGACCTTGGTCTCGAAGCCCTCGATCGGCCGGGACTGGTTCATGTCGAGCGCCAGACCGGCCGGCTTGCCGTCGATGATGTCGGTGAGCACCACGGTGTCGAAGATGTCGTACTCGGCCAGACGCTGTGCAGTCGTGGACCCGTAGAAGCCGGCACCGACGACGGTTACCTTCTTGCCCATAGCTCTATCCACTCCCAGTCCTGGGGACAGTTTTTGCGAACGTATCAGTCGGTTAACGCCACGTTTCGGCCTGGTCGGCTTAACGCGAAGTAAGCCACTCCCCACTATTCCCCGACGACGGCGCCGTACGCGGTGGCGAACTGCACCGCCTGCGCGATGTCGATCTTGGCGCCGGTGAGGTCGACTCCGCGCAGTTGGACGCCGTCGAGGTCGGCGCCGCGCAGGTCGGCGCCCTTGAGCACAGCGTCGGTGAGCCGGGCGTTCGACAGGTCGCAGTCGCGCAGGTCGGCCCGGGTCAGGTCGGCACCCATCAGGTCGGCCTCCCGTAACCGTAGGCCGGGCAGGCGGGCCCCGGTGAGGTTCTGGCCGCGCAGGTTGACGAAACCCCAGTCGCCGCCCTCGACGGTGATCGGGCGCAGGCCACAGTCGATGAACTGGGTGCCGGTCAGCTTGCAGCCGGTCAGGGTCGCGTCGAAGAACGAGCAGCGCCGCACCGTCGACTGCATGACGGCCACGCTGTCGAGCGTCGCCGCGTTGAAACGGACGTTCCCGAAGAGGCAATTGGTGAAGACGCAGCCGGTGAGCCGCGCCTCCGACCAGTCGACGTCGTGGAACGCGCAGTCCTCGTACCGGACGCCGACGACCTCCTCGAGCGCCCAGTCGGCGCCCGAGAAGGTCCGGTCCTGCACGAGGTCCGTCACGAAGCCTCAGCCGTGGTAGAAGTGCCGCGTCCCGGTCAGGTAGACCGTCATGCCGGCCTTTTCGGCGGCCTCGATGACGAGGTTGTCGCGGATCGAGCCGCCCGGCTGGACGACCGCCTTGACGCCGGCCGCGATCAGCACCTCGAGCCCGTCCGGGAACGGGAAGAAGGCGTCGGAGGCGGCGAAGCTGCCCTTGGCCCGGTCGGCGCCGGCCCGGTTGACCGCGAGGTGGGCCGAGTCGACCCGGTTGACCTGGCCCATGCCGACGCCGACGGTGGCGCCGTCCTTGGCCAGCAGGATCGCGTTGCTCTTGACGCTGCGGATCGCGCGCCAGGCGAACGCCAGGTCGGCCAGATCGTCGGCGGACAGCGCGGCGCCGGTCGCGAGCTCCCAGTGGGCCGGGTCGTCGCCGTCGGCGTCGATGCGGTCGGGCTGCTGCACGAGGGCGCCGCCGCCGATCAGCTTGACCTCGGCCGCGGCCGGGTTCCAGGCCGGGGCGACCAGCACGCGCAGCTTCTTCTTGCCCTTGAAGATCTCGAGGGCGCCGGCCTCGTACGACGGCGCCACGATCACCTCGGTGAAGATGCCGTCGAGCTGCTTGGCCATCGCCTCGGTGACCTCGCGGTTGACCGCGATGACGCCACCGAACGCCGAGACCGGGTCGCAGTCGTTGGCCTTGCGGTGCGCCTCGGCCACGTCGGCGCCGATGGCGATACCGCACGGGTTGGCGTGCTTGATGATCGCCACGCAGGGCTCGGTGAAGTCGTTGGCGCTGCGCCAGGCGGCGTCCGCGTCGACGTAGTTGTTGAACGAGAGCTCGCCGCCGTGCACGAGCTCGGCCTGGGCCAGGCCCGCCGGGGCGCCCGGGTCGAGGTAGAGCGCGGCCTGCTGGTGCGGGTTCTCGCCGTACCGCAGGGTGTTCTGCTTCTTCAGCGCGAGCCCGGTGAACTCCGGCCAGCCGGTCTCGCCGACCAGGGTCGTCGCGGTCCAGTTGGCCACCGCCACGTCGTACTCCGCGATGTCGGCGAAAGCCCGCGCCGCCAGCGCCTTGCGCTGCGGCAGGGTGAAACCGCCGGCTTCCAGGGCCGTCACGATCAGGGGGTACGCCTCGACGGCGGTCACGACCGCGACCGACGGGTGGTTCTTGGCGGCGGAACGGACCATGGCCGGGCCGCCGATGTCGATCTGCTCCACGCACTCGTCGACGCTCGCGCCCGAGGCCACCGTCTGGGTGAACGGGTAGAGGTTGCTGACGAGCAGGTCGAACGGCTCGATCTCGAACTCGGACAGCTGCTCGGCGTGCGAGGGCAGGCGCAGGTCGGCGAGCAGGCCCGCGTGTACGCGCGGGTGCAGCGTCTTGACCCGGCCGTCCAGGCACTCGGGGAAACCGGTCAGCTCCTCGACCCGGGTCACCGGCACACCGGCGCCCTCGACGGTCGAGGCGGTCGAACCGGTGGAGACGATCTGTACCCCGGCCGCGTGCAGCGCCTGGGCGAGCTCGACCAGCCCGGTCTTGTCGTACACGCTCAGCAGCGCGCGACGGATCGGGCGGCGCCCCTCGGCAGTCGAACTCATGGAATGCGTACCTTCCTGTCCTGGATGGTCCAGCCCTCACGAACCAGGCGGCCGACCCACTCGACGAGCTGGGCCCGCTCGGCCACTTTGATGCGCTCGGTCAGCGTTTCCTCGGTGTCGCCGTCGAGCACGGGCACCGCGACCTGGGCGATGATCGGGCCGGTGTCGACACCGGCGTCGACGAAGAAGAGGGTCGCCCCGGCGATCTTGACGCCGTAGGCGAGCGCGTCGCGCGGGCCGTGGATGCCGGGGAACGACGGCAGCAGCGCGTTGTGCGTGTTGATGTAGCGGTCGCCGAACGCGGCCAGGAACGCCGGGCCGACCAGCTTGAGGAAGCCGGCGGAGACGACCAGGTCGGGCTTGAACTCGGCGACGTGGCTGGTGAGGGCCGCGTCCCAGTCGTCGCGCGTCTCGTACGCCTTCACCGAGTCGACGAAGGTCGGCACGCCCGCGGCGGCCGCGTGGTCGAGGCCGGCGATGCCGTCACGGTCGGCGCCCACGGCGACGACCTGCGCGCCGTAGGCGGGATCGGCGGTGGCCTCGAGCAGAGCCTGCAGGTTGCTGCCCGAACCGGAGACGAGGACGACCAGGCGGGCGGGCGCGGGGTCGGTCACCCGAGGAGCCTATCGCCGCGGTTCGCGACGGCCGACAACGGGTAGTGCCAGCGGCACACATAACCGCTGATCATCGGTTACGCTGCCGATTCTCAGGAATGCGAATTCGTCGCTTGCCAGCGCCATCTGTGACACTGGAGGACGCGTGACAACCCCACCCCCCTACTACGGCCCCCCGGCCGGTGACCCGGTCGGCCCGCCGGCCGGCAACCAGAACACCCAGGGTCTCGTCGGCATGATCCTCGGGATCGTGGCGATCCCGCTGGTCTGCTGCGTATATCTCGGTATCCCGCTCGGCATCGCCGCCGCCATCGTGAGCTGGCTCGGCCTGCAGAAGGCGAACGCGGGCCGCGCCACCAACCGCAGCCAGGCCCTGACCGGCCTGATCTGCGGCGCCGTGGCCGCCGTGCTCGGCATCGGTCTGCTGATCTGGGCGCTGACCGCCGGTCAGAACATCAACTGGGAAGACCTTCAGAACAGGAACAACTGACGGTCGTACGGAAGGGGGCGCCCACCGGGCGCCCCCTTTCTCATGCTTGCGACTTCTTGAAGCGGCGCCCGGCGGCCGCGCCGATCGCCGCCGAGACACCGACCACGGCGGTGGCGACCAGCCCGACCTGCCAGGCGTCGGGCCCGATGGTGGCCATCCGGCCGTCGCCCAGCGGGCCGCCGGAGAGGTCGGCCAGCACGCCCAGCACGATTCCGGCCGCGGGCCCGGCGATCAGGCCACCGCCCAGGAGCAGCGACCACGGGGTGTCGGGGGTCTTCGGCGACGCCGGCGGGCGGGTGGATCCGGGGCGGCGGCGCGGCTCGGGCGGCGCGGCCTGGCCGGCCTCGCGGCAGACGCGCAAGGTGAGCAGCCAGCCGGCGGCCAGGCCGGCCAGCACCGGGATCGACAGCAGCAGCGCGCCGACCGCGCCCATCGGGCCGTTCGGCAGGCCGGCCAGCAGCGGCAGGGTGGGCAGCGGCCCGACGGTCACCTCGGTCAGCCGCACCACCGATCCGGTGCCGAGGGCGAAACCGGGACCGAGCAGGTACGCGGCCGCCCAGACCACGCCGTTCACCCCGTAGGCGAGGCTGACCAGCGTGATGCCGGCCTGCCCGGCCACGCCGGTGCCGTAGGCGGAGATCATGTCGGCCGCCTGCCCGCCGCCGACCGCGACGGCGAGCCCGGTCACCGCGGCCCCGGCGGCGAGGATCAACAGCGCCGCGAGTACGCCCGTACGCAGCCCGTGCCGCAGCACCGCGGGCATGCCACGCGCCCACCGGGCCAGCACCCCGGTCCCGCGCACCGAACCCGCGAACGCGGCCAGGCCGCCCAGGACGAAGAAGTTGATCGCGGCCCGGCCGGGCGTGACCTCGGTGCCGCGCCCGTCGACCACGAGCGCGGCCACCGAGCCGAGCAGCGAATAGGTCAGAGCGATCGCGAACGCGACCGAGAGAGCGTCGCCCGTGGAGCCCGAGCGGCGGGCGCCGACGGCCCGGGTGACGTGCAGGCCGGCGCGCTCGAGCCGCCAGAGGATCAGGGCGGTGAGCAGCAGCGGGGCCAGGCCGAGGGAACCGATCGAGGTGCCGATCGGCACGCCGTGGCCGAGCATCCAGCCGGCCAGGCCGGCGTGCGCGGCGCCGGCCAGGCCGCCGGCGCCCTCCAGGGTGCGGGCCAGGCCGATCACGGCGGCCACGGGCAGGTACGAGATCAGGGCGGCCCAGATCGTGGCGAAGCCGGCGGCCACCGGCAGCGGGGCCCGGCGGACCCGCTCGGCCGGGCGGCGCTGGGTGGGCAGCTTGACGGTCTCGCGGTTGCCGAGCGCCTTGTCGTCGACCAGGACGGTCTTCCGCTCGGCTTCCTCGTCGCGGTCCGGCTGCCCCGGGTCGAACGCCTCGGTGCGGCGCTCGATCGGCTCGGTGTTCTTCCCGACCGGCTCAGCCTGAACCGTCTCGGCGACCTTCGGGTCGTCCGAGTTGCCGGGTCGGTCGGGTGGCGTCGACATCGTGAACTACTTTTCCACGCCGGGGGCGGCCCGGCGCTGCAGATACGGCGGCGCGCCGTCAATCAATTGACGGCGCGCCGACGTGCGTACGAACGAAATCAGCTCATGACCTCGCGCATGAGGCGCGCGGTCTCGCTCGGCGTCTTGCCGACCTTGACGCCCGCGGCCTCGAGCGCGGCCTTCTTGGCGTCGGCCGTGCCGGCCGAGCCCGAGATGATCGCGCCGGCGTGACCCATGGTCTTGCCGGGCGGCGCGGTGAAGCCGGCGATGTAGCCGACGACCGGCTTGGTGACGTTCGCCTTGATGAACTCGGCGGCCCGCTCCTCGGCGTCGCCACCGATCTCACCGATCATGACGATGGCGTCGGTCTCCGGGTCCTCCTGGAACGCCTTGAGCGCGTCGATGTGCGTGGTCCCGATGATCGGGTCGCCACCGATGCCGACGGCGGTCGAGAAGCCGAAGTCGCGCAGCTCGTACATGAGCTGGTAGGTCAGCGTGCCGCTCTTGCTGACCAGCCCGATGCGGCCGCCCGGGGTGATGTCGGCCGGGATGATGCCGGCGTTCGAGGCGCCGGGCGAGGCGATGCCGGGGCAGTTCGGCCCGATGATCCGGGTCTTCTGGCCGCGGTCGATGTTGTACGCCCAGAAGGCGGCCGAGTCCTGCACCGGCACGCCCTCGGTGATCACCACGGCCAGCGGGATCTCGGCGTCGATCGCCTCGATCACGGCCGACTTGGTGAACGCCGGCGGTACGAAGATGACCGACACGTCGGCGCCGGTCTCCTTCATCGCCTCGGCCACGGTCGCGAAGACCGGCAGCTCGGTGCCGTCGAAGTCCACCTTGGTGCCCGCCTTGCGCGGGTTGACACCACCGACCACCTGGGTGCCGGCAGCGAGCATCCGCTTGGTGTGCTTGGAGCCCTCCGAGCCGGTGATGCCCTGGACGATGACCTTCGAGTCCTTGGTAAGCCAGATCGCCATTACGTCACTTCCCCGCAGCCGCGAGCTCGGCGGCGCGCTCGGCCGCTCCGTCCATCGTGTCCACCCGCTCGACCAGCGGGTTGTTCGCTCCGTCGAGGATGGCCCGGCCGGCCTCGGCGTTGTTGCCGTCGAGGCGCACCACGAGCGGCTTGGTGACGGTCTCGCCGCGCTCGGCGAGCAGGGCGAGGGCCTGGATGATGCCGTTCGCGACGGCGTCGCAGGCGGTGATGCCGCCGAAGACGTTGACGAAGACGGACTTCACGGCCGGGTCGCCGAGGACGATCTCGAGGCCGTTCGCCATCACCTGGGCGCTGGCGCCACCGCCGATGTCGAGGAAGTTCGCCGGCTTCACGTTGCCGTGCTTCTCACCCGCGTATGCCACCACGTCGAGGGTGGACATGACCAGGCCGGCGCCGTTACCGATGATGCCGACCTCGCCGTCCAGCTTGACGTAGTTGAGGTTCTTGGCCTTGGCCGCCTGCTCCAGCGGGTCCACCGCGGACTGGTCGACCAGCCCCTCGTGGTCGGGGTGCCGGAACGCCGCGTTCTCGTCCAGGGTGACCTTGGCGTCGAGCGCGAGCACCCGGCCGTCGCCGACCTTGGCCAGCGGGTTGACCTCGACCAGGGTGGCGTCCTCGGCCACGAAGGCCTGCCACAGCTTGACCGCGATGTCGACGACCTGGTCGGCGACCTCGGCCGGGAACTGCGCGGCGGTGACGATCTCGCGGGCCTTGGCCTCGTCGACACCCTTGCTGGCGTCGATGGCGACCTTGGCCACCCGGTCGGGCTGCTCCTCGGCGACCTGCTCGATCTCCATGCCGCCGGCGACGCTGGCGATGCAGAGGAAGGTGCGGTTCGCGCGGTCGAGCAGGTAGGAGAAGTAGTACTCCTCCTTGATGTCGGCCGTCTCGGCCAGCATCACCTTTCCGACCGTGTGGCCCTTGATGTCCATGCCCAGGATGTCGGTGGCGCGGGCCTCGGCCTCGTCCGGCCCGTCGGCCAGCTTGACGCCGCCCGCCTTGCCGCGGCCGCCGACCTTGACCTGCGCCTTGACGACGACCTTGCCACCGAGCCGCTCGGCGATCGCCCGGGCCTCCTGCGGGGTCTCGGCGACGCCGCCGCCCAGCACGGGCAAGCCGTGCCGTTCGAACAGGTCACGCCCCTGATACTCGAACAGGTCCACGTGTCTCCTTTCGCTCGCGACGCCAAGCGCCGGCAAGCCGCACCGTTGCGTCCCGACCTGTGTGCGCGCGGCGAACGGAAGCCGCCGGCGTGAAGAATGTCCGGCCCTGAAGGCCTTCATTCGCAGACTAGCGACCTGAACGGGTACTCCGAAGGCGCGGGTGCGTGGTGTGCAAGACCACACACCCGGGGCGGGAGTGGCCGCTGTTATGAGGACATGCCGGAGTTGCCCGAGGTTCCCCGTAACCGGCTCTTCAGGGCGTCGTTGAGTGTGGTGTCGGAGCGCTACGGCGCACCGGCGCGAAGGCGGCCGATGCCCTGTCGGTCGAGGGGTGGCGGCGGGGCATCGTGCATGAGAGGCCGGACGTGTGAGGGGTGCGTCCGGCCTCTCCCCTTGCCCCCGCTACACTTGCCCCCGCCGCATTTTCCCCTGCTCAGCTCACCGGTGTTGAGACATTGGCGCGTACCCATTCGACGATGGACGCGGTAGTGGCTCCCGGAGTGAAGATGTGCGCGACTCCGAGCTTTTCCAATTCGGCGATGTCGTCGGCCGGAATGATGCCTCCGCCGAATACGACGACATCGGCGGCGTCACGCTCCGCCAGCAGTTCGATTACCCGACGAAACAATGTCATGTGCGCGCCGGACAGAACGGACAAACCGATCGCGTCGGCGTCCTCCTGAATGGCAGTCTCGACGATCTGCTCCGGCGTCTGGTGCAGGCCGGTGTAGACCACTTCCATGCCGGCGTCGCGCAGCGCGCGAGCCACCACTTTGGCGCCGCGGTCGTGCCCGTCCAACCCGGGCTTCGCGACGACGACCCTGATCCGTGCTTGCATCCTGACCCTCCGAGCCACTGACCGCGTTGTCACCTGAACGAACGGTAACCCGCGCCGGGCCCACGGGGTAGCGGCGGTCACATAACCGTGATCACCCGGCGTAGTCGAAAATGTATTCTGCGTCACCTTACTTTGCGCTTCTCAACCAATCACACCGCGTGTGCGAACAGTTCACCAGGGAAAGACCACGAATTCGGACATTCGCTGCGCAATGCGGACCAGGAACTGTCAGCGAATTGGCGCTGCGACTTGTGACACGGCTGGCGTTTGGCTACCGTGGCTCCCGGCTGTCAACCGGATAACACCGATCCGACAGCACGGAAGACCTGGTTCACCGGCAATTAGGTGAGCTCGGGACACCGACGTTTTGCCACCGACGGAGGGTTGTTCGTGCGCCAGCGCTTGTCGTCTGAGCCCGATCGCTATCGCGGCCGACGCCGCGTACCCACCCCTCCCCGCAGCCGCTACGCCGTCGCCGTCACGTCGGCCTTCGTCGGAGCCGGGGTCGTGGCCCTGGGTGCCGCGGCCAACATGCCCGACACCAAGCAGGTCGACACCGAGGTCCTGAAGAGCCTCCAGACGGCCCAGGTCGCCGACGCCGTCGCCGACCGCGCCACCGACGAGGCCGCCGCCTCGCGCAGCGACAGCCGCGACTCGGCCGCCAAGCAGAAGGTCAGCGCCGAGCAGGCCACCGAGGACGTGTGGCTGCTCCCCCTCGACGACTACGTCTTCACCTCGCCCTACGGCGTCCGGTGGGGCAAGCTGCACGCCGGTATCGACCTGACCGCCCCCGAGGGCATGCCGTACAAGTCGGTGCACGCCGGCGAGGTCACCCAGGCCGGATACAACGGCGGCTACGGCTACTCGGTCACCGTCAAGAACGACGACGGCACCGAGGTCATCTACGCGCACTCGCGCCGCGTGCTGGTCAAGACCGGTGACAAGGTCAAGGCCGGTCAGGTGCTCGGCGAGGTCGGCAACACCGGCGCCTCGTACGGCGTGCACCTGCACCTCGAGATCCACGTGAACGGCGCGCCGACCGACCCGATCCCGTACCTGCGCGATCGCGGCGTCGACATCAAGCTTCAGGTCGAGTCGGTGTACGCCGGGCTCGCCGCCGCGTCCTGACCCTTTTCTTCTCGCGGTGCCGCATGGTTGCCGCTCGGTAGGCGTTCCGTTCCCAGTGGCCCGGGTGGCTCAGTGCCCGCCCCGGGGGACCGACAGGCAGATGTCGGTCACCAACTGGGGAGGTCTTGCCGCGTGCCGAATCGAGTCGAGTCCCGCACCGGCGGACGTCACCGCCAGGAGTCGGTCCGCCGGCACGTCGCGCTGCCCTTCGCCCTCGCCAGCCGCCGTACGCGCAACGCGGCCCTGACCGTGATCCTGGGCGTCGCCCTGGCCACCGGTATCACCGGCGGCGTGGCCGCGGCCGCCTCGTCATGGCAGACCACACCGGTCGACGCTCCGATCGCGGCCGCCTCCGACTTCGGCAGCGGCGATCTGGGCAGCGGCGATCTGGGCAGCGGCGATGACTATGTTCCGGGTGAGCCGATCGCCGCGGGCGACATCGCTGCGCAGTCGGCCGGTCAGAAGGAGCGGCCCAAGGTTGTCGCCGCGGCCACTCCCGCCGCGAAAACGGCCGCCGAGCGCGCCGCCGCGTGGGTCAACCCGAACCCGGCGGGCCGGGTGACCTCCTGCTTCGGCCAGCGCTGGGGGCGGCTGCACGCCGGCGTCGACATCGCGGGCCCGCACGGCTCACCCATCCTCGCGGCGGGCGCCGGCGTGGTGGTGCGCGCGGGCGCGGCCGCCGGCTACGGCAACGCGGTGCTCATCGACCACGGCAACGGATACCTCACCCACTACGGGCACATGTCAGTGATCGCGGTCCAGGCCGGCGAGCACGTCGCGCCCGGCCAGCGGATCGGCGACGAGGGCTCCACCGGCCACTCCACCGGCCCGCACCTGCACTTCGAGGTGCACCTGGGTAGCTACAAGAACCCGATCGAGCCCACCCGCTGGCTGCACGAGCACGGCGTACAGCTGCCGGGCTGTTAGATCTTCTCGATCGGGGCGTGCCGCAGCACGAGCCACATCACCTGATCGCCGAAGTCGATCTGGGCCCGGGCGCCGGGACCCTGCCCCTCGACGGTGACGACCCGGCCCAGGCCGTAGCGCTGATGGTTGACCCGGTCGCCGGCCGACACCTTGGGCGCCTGCCGCAGCTCACTCGCTGTCGAAAGCTTGCTGGCGTCGATACCGAGGCGGCTCGCGAGCTGCTGCGCCTTCGGCGTGCCCCCGGCGAAGCCACCACCACGGGACCGGTCGCCACCCGCACGGCCGCCCACCCCGCCGCCCGTACCGGACCAGGAGGTGTAGTTGCCGGCGGTGCGCTCCCAGCGGATCAGCTCGGGCGGAAGCTCGGCCGTGAAGCGCGAGGGCGGGTTGTACTGCGGCTGGCCCCACGCGCCGCGGGTCACCGCGCGGGAGAGGTAGAGCCGCTGGCGGGCGCGCGTGATGCCCACGTAGGCCAGGCGCCGCTCCTCCTCGAGCTCGTTGTTGTCGCCGAGCGCGCGCGTGTGCGGGAAGACGCCGTCCTCGAGACCGGTCAGGAAGACCACCGGGAACTCGAGACCCTTCGCCGTGTGCAGCGTCATCAGCGTGACCACGCCCTGGTGGTCGGGGTCGTCGCTCGGGATCTGGTCGGCGTCGGCCACCAGCGCGACCTGCTCGAGGAAGCCGGCCAGGGTCGCGGCCGGAGCCTCACCCTCCTCGGCGTCCTCGGCCTGAGCCTCGACGCGCTCGGTGTACTCACGGGCGACGCTGACAAGCTCCTGAAGGTTCTCCACCCGGCCCTGGTCCTGCGGGTCGAGGCTTTCCTCGAGCTCGGAGAGCAGGCCGGAACGCTGCAACACCGACTCGAGCACCTCCTCGGGCGGCGCCGTGCGGGACAGCTCGCGCAGGTCGTCGAGGAGCTGGACGAAGTCACCGATGCTGTTGGCGGCGCGGGTCGAGATGCCCGGCGCGTTCTTGGCGTGGCGCAGCGCCTGGCCGAACGAGATGCGGTCGCGGGCCGAGAGCGCCTCGACGCAGGCCTCGGCCCGGTCGCCGATGCCGCGCTTGGGGGTGTTGAGGACGCGGCGGATGCTCACCGTGTCGTCGTCGTTGACCACCGCGCGCAGGTAGCCCAGGGCGTCGCGCACCTCCTTGCGCTCGTAGAAGCGCACTCCGCCGACCACCTTGTACGGCAGGCCGACCCGGATGAACACCTCCTCGAACACACGGGACTGCGCGTTGGTGCGGTAGAAGACGGCGACGTCGCCGGGGCGGGCGTCACCGCGGTCGGTGAGGCGGTCGATCTCGCGGGCCACCCAGTCGGCCTCGGCGTGCTCGGTGTCGGCCACGTAGCCGACGATCTGCTCGCCCTCGCCCTGGTCGCTCCAGAGCCGCTTGGGCTTGCGCGACGTGTTGCGGTCGATCACCGCGTTGGCCGCCGACAGGATCGTCTGGGTGGAGCGGTAGTTCTGCTCCAGCAGGATGGTGCGGGCGTCGGGGTAGTCACGCTCGAACTCGAGGATGTTGCGGATGGTGGCGCCGCGGAACGCGTAGATCGACTGGTCGGCGTCACCCACCACGCACAACTCGCCGGGCGGCACGTCGCCGTCCTTCTCGCCCACCAATGCCTTGACCAGCATGTACTGCGCGTGGTTGGTGTCCTGGTATTCGTCGACGAGCACGTGGCGGAAGCGGCGGCGGTAGGTCTCGACCACGTGCGGGTGCGACTGGAACAGGTGGACCGTGGCCATGATGATGTCGTCGAAGTCGAGCGCGTGGGCCTCACGGAGGCGGCGCTGATAGAGCTCGTACGCCTCGGCGATGGCCCGCTCGTTGGGACCCTTGGCCTTCTCCTTGAACTCCTCGGGCTCGATCAGCTCGTTCTTGAGGTTGGAGACCTGAGCGGCCAGGCCGCGGGCCGTGTACCTCTTCGGGTCGAGGTCGAGCTCGCGCACCACGAGCTGCATGAGCCGGCGCGAGTCGTCGGCGTCGTAGATGGAGAAGGTGCTCTTGAGGCCGGCGTGCTCGTGCTCGGCGCGCAGGATGCGGACGCACGCGGAGTGGAAGGTCGAGACCCACATCAACCGGGCACGGGGCCCGACGAGGGCGGCGACCCGCTCCTTCATCTCACCGGCGGCCTTGTTGGTGAACGTGATCGCGATGATCTCGCCGGGGTGCACGTCGCGCGCTGCCAGCAGATAGGCGATGCGATGGGTCAGCACCCGGGTCTTGCCCGACCCGGCGCCGGCCACGATCAGCAACGGCGACCCGGCGTGGGTCACGGCGTCGCGCTGCGGGCCGTTCAGGCCGGTCAGCAGCGACTCGGGGTCGAGCCCGCGCGGTTTCGGGCGCGGGGGCCTCGGCGCCTCGGGCTCCCGCACAGCGGGCATCGCGAACAGGGCACCGTCGGAGGTTTCAGAGGAAGGTCGCATCGCGGGGGCAAGTCTATGCCGACCCACCGACAAGAATCGCGGTCGTCCACAGCCGCCGGGTTATCCACAGGTTTCGGCGAAGCGGTAGCGCGCACGCCCATCGATGCACCAGGCTGTCGGAGTCGGCCGCCCCTCACCTTGATCCGGAGTTGAGCACTATGGACCGTCTCCGCCATCTCGCCGCCCCGGCCCTGGCGCTCGCCGTCGTCGCCGCCCTGCCGCTGGCCCGGCCGGCCCCCAGCGCCGCCGCGCCGCCGGAGTTCGCCCCGGTCAGCGTCTCGGCCGGCGTAGCCAAGGGCGCGGCCGTCAAGGGACAGTTCCTGAGCTACAACGACTTCCACGGCGCGATCGACCCGCCGAGCGGGAGCGGCGCCGTGGTCAACGCGTCCGGCACGAGCACGCCGGCCGGCGGCGTCGAATACCTCGCGACCTACCTGAAGAAGCTGCGCGCCGAGGCCAAGACCGAGGGCCGCCAGACGCTGACCGTCGGCGCCGGCGACCTGATCGGCGCGTCCCCGCTGGTCAGCGCCGCCTTCCACGACGAACCGACGATCGAGCTGATGAACCAGGTCGGCCTCCAGGTCAGCTCGGTCGGCAACCACGAGTTCGACGAGGGCGTCGACGAGCTGATCCGCCTCCAGCGCGGTGGCTGCCACCCGGTCGACGGCTGCCAGGACGGCGACGGCTTCGGCGGCGCGAAATTCACTTACCTCGCGGCCAACACGATCGACAACAAGACCGGCCTGCCGATCCTCCCGCCGATCGACATCAAGCTGGTCGGCGGCGTGCCGGTCGGCTTCGTCGGCCTGACCCTGGAGGGCACGGCCGGCATCGTCAACCCGGCCGGCATCAAGAACGTGCACTTCGCCGACGAGATCCAGACCGCCAACAAGTGGGGCAACGTGCTCAAGCTGTTCGGCGTGAAGGCGCAGGTGCTGCTGGTGCACGAGGGCGGGTCGCAGGCCACGGCCACCCCGACGCCGGGCGTCTCCGACTGCAACGGCTTCTCCGGGCCGATCGTGCCGATCGTGACCGGGCTCAACCCCGAATTCGGCCTGGTCGTCTCCGGGCACACCCACCGTTTCTACTCGTGCACGCTGCCCAACAAGAAGGGCACGTCGGTGGTGACCAGCGCCGGCACCAACGGCCAGCTGATCACCGACATCGACTACACGCTCGACCGGCGCAGCGGCCGGTTCGCCGAGATCACCGCGAAGAACGTGATCGTCGAGAACGGCGTGGCCGACGGGCAGGGCGGCTGGAAGAAGGACGCGAACGGCGTCTACCTGAAGAACCCCGACACGGTCGACCCGGGCGCCAAGAAGATCGCCGACAAGTACCGCACGGCGGTGGCGCCGATCGCCAACCGGGTCGTCGGCTCGATCACCGGCGACATCACCCGCGCCGCGACGCCGGCCGGCGAGAGCCCGCTCGGCGACGTGATCGCCGACGCCCAGCTGGCATACACGAAGGCGGCCGGGGCGCAGATCGCGCTGATGAACCCGGGCGGCATCCGGGCCGACTTCGACGCCGAGGCGTCGTCCGGCGGTGAGGCCAACGGCCAGGTGACGTACGGCGAAGCGTTCACCGTCCAGCCGTTCAACAACCTGGTGGTGACGCAGACCTTCACCGGCGCCCAGATCAAGACGGTGCTGGAGCAGCAGTTCGCCGGCTTCCAAGGGCAGACGACGAACAAGATCCTCCAGGTGTCGGCCGGCTTCACGTACACGTGGAGCGCGTCGGCCGCCCCCGGGTCGAAGATCTCGAACCTGGCCCTCAACGGCACGCCGATCGACCCCGCCGCCTCCTACCAGGTCACCACGAACGACTTCCTGGCCAACGGCGGTGACGGCTTCGGCGCCCTGACCGCCGGCACCGGCCGCACGACCGCACCGGGCTTCGACATCGACGCCCTGGTCGCCCACCTGGGAGCGGCCCCGGTCTCCCCCGGCCCGGCCAACCGCATCAGCACCACGGCCTGACCCGGGCCACGCGCACGGGATCAGAAGAGCTCGCGGCCACCGCCGCCGTCGGCGGTGGCCGCGAGCTGGGCCGGGCCGGAGTGTTCGGGGGCCAGCTGGTCGATCTGGGCGATGGCGGCCTGGCCCTGGGAGATCAGGCCGCTGATGCTGTGCTGCTGGTCGACGTGTCGTCGGCCAGCTTGCGGACCTCGTCGGCCACCACCGCGAAGCCCTCGCCCGCCTGGCTCGCGCGGGCGGCCTCGATCGTGGCGTTCAGGGTGAGCATGCGGGTCTGGCCGGCGATCTGCGCGATCACGGCGACCATCTCGGCGGCGGCCGGCAGGCTGACGCCGAGCGCCTCGGCCGCCCGGTCGGTGTGCGCCGCGTGCTCGGCCATCTGCTCGGTCGCCTCGTGGGCGGTGGCCGCGCCGGCGTTGATGTTCTGCACCGACTCGCGGACCGTGTCGACCTCGTGGATCGCGTCGCCGAGCTGGTAGGCGATACCACCGATGATCTGCTCCGACTCGGCCTCGACCCGGCGCAGCGTCTCGTCACGCGCCCGCTCCTCGGCCGACTGCTCCTCCTGCCGCCGCGTCTCGGCGCGCTCGCGCTCCACCGCGAGCTCAGCCTCCTGCGCCTCGAAGGCGGCCAGCATGCCGTTGGCCGCCGCACTCAGCGCCCGCAGGTCCGGGTGCGGCGAGTCGGGAAGCCGTCCGCTCAGGTCGCGGGACTCCATGATCCGGTCGGCGGCCTCGCGCAGCGGCCGGACCTGATCGCGGACGCTGCCGCGCACCACCCGGCCGATCGCCGCCTTCAGGACGACCATCATGAGCACGACGGCGATCGCGATCGCGGTCAGCGAGCGGACCGCGGCGGCGTGCACCGGCCGCTCCTCCAGGTTCTCGAACGTCACCGGGACACCGTCCACACCAGTGACCGTCGACTGCACGGCCACCTCGGTGCCGACCACCGCCGTGTGCACCTCCAGCGTGCCGATCAGACTCGACATGTCCTCGTGGCGCACGCTGTCGGCGCGGGGAGCGCCGCGCAGCTGAATTTCGTCGTCGGTGTTGCGGCCGACGAAGCTGAGGCCGCAGGCGTCGAGCGCCCGCAGCATGATCAGCGAGCCGGACGCCGCGCCACCGCCGTCGCGCTTGTAGACGGCCAGGCTGCAGAAGATGGTGGGCGTGCCGGTGACCGAGGTGACCCCGCAGCTCGCCGATCCGGGAGTCGCCGTGGTGTCGGCCATCCGGTTCAGGACCGTCGTGTCACGCAGCTCGTCCGGCAGGCTCTCGTACCCGGCCGGGCCCAGCAACCCGCCGACCGTCCCCTTCCCGTCCCGGCTCACACCCACGATGCCGGACAGCCCGTAGAAGGCCCGCAACTGCTCGGCCGGGAAGTCCGCGGCGAAGCTCCTCTGGTTGCCCGTGGCCACGTCGGTGTACGCGCTGCTCCGCATCGAGTTGGTGATGCCGAAGTCGACCATGCTTCCGGCCCGGTCGCTGAGCGCGACCCGCAGCTCCTCCGCCTCTTTGGTCAGCAACCGCTGCTCGGCGGTGCCGAACGAGCGGAGGGTGATCACCCAGACGGGTACCAGCAGAACCACGAGCATCGTCGCCAGCAGGGCGAGGATGCGCAGCCGGCCCGGCTCCCGCAGCCAGCTCTCCTTCACATGATCACGTTAGGCGGACGTTTGTCCTGGCGAGGGGCGTCCCACGGATCGGGCGCTTTTCTTGCGGACTGGTTGTCGGCGGGGGCATACTCGGCAACGTGATCCAGCAGGCGCGATTTTTCTATGGCAGCGGAAGCCCCGCGGCCGTAGGACGCGTCTGAACGACAGACCTCCATCAAGCCCCGGGCCTCACCGCCCGGGGCTTGATGCTGCCCGGGCCGGGTCGACCGGGGCGCAAGCACCCGAGGAGCACGACATGACCGCCGACGTGGTGGACAACAAGACCGGTGACAGCGCGAACGTGGCCGGCATGGATCTCAAGACCGGCGCGGCCGAGCCGCTGGCCGCGCACGAGATCCGCGCGATGCGCGAGCGGATCGACGAGATCGATCAGGCGATCATCGACCTGTGGCTGGAACGGGCCCGGCTCTCCCAGGAGGTAGGCCGCACCCGGATGGCCAGCGGCGGCACCCGCCTCGTGCTGTCCCGCGAGCGCGAGATCGTCGAGCGCTTCCGCGAGGCCCTGGGCGCCGACGGCGCCCAGGTCGCCCTGATGATCCTGCGCGCGGGCCGCGGGCCCCTCTGACACGCGGCCATCCCCCGCGCGGGCCTCTCTGACGCGCGGCGGTCAGTAGCGGCGGGCCAGGTCCAGGGTCTCGGCGAAGTGGCAGGCGCTCGGGTGCGGGGAACGCTGGCGGACCTCCAGCAAGGGCTCGTGCTCGGCGCAGCCGGGCTGGGCCTTCCAGCACCGGGTGCGGAAGCGGCAGCCCGACGGCGGGTTCGCCGGTGAGGGCACGTCGCCCTCCAGGACGATGTGCCGCCGGTGACCGCGCAGGCGGGGGTCCGGCACCGGCACCGCCGACAGCAGCGCCTGGGTGTACGGGTGGGTCGGCTGGTCGTAGATCGCCACGTGGCTGCCCGTCTCGACCACCTTGCCCAGGTACATCACGGCGATGCGGTCGGAGATGTGCCGGACCACCGACAGGTCGTGGGCGATGAAGACGTACGACAGGCCGAAGTCGCGCTGGAGACGCTCCAGCAGGTTGATCACCTGGGCCTGGATCGACACGTCCAGGGCGGAGACCGGCTCGTCGCAGATGATGATCTCGGGGCGGAGGGCCAGCGCGCGGGCGATGCCGATGCGCTGGCGCTGACCGCCCGAGAACTGGTGCGGGTAGCGGTTGATGTGGTCGGGGTTGAGGCCGACCGTGTCGAGCAGGTCCTGCACCGCCCGTTCGCGGCCCGGCCGGGGCACCGCGTCCGGGTGGATCGCGAACGGTTCGCCGACGATGTCGCCGACGGTCATCCGCGGGTTCAGGGACGTGTACGGGTCCTGCATGACCATCTGGATGTTGCGGCGGGCCTGGCGCAGCGCCGGGCCGCGCAGGCGGATCATGTCGTCGCCGCGTACCCGGATCTCGCCGCTTGTGGGTTTCTCCAGGCCGACCAGCATCTTCGCCAGCGTCGACTTGCCGCAGCCGGACTCGCCGACGATGCCCAGGGTCTCGCCGCGGCGCAGGTGAAGGTCGACACCGTCGACCGCCCGTACGGCGCCGGTCTTCTTCTTGACCACGATGCCCTGGGTGATCGGGAAGTGCTTGACCAGGCCCCGCGCCTCGAGAACGACGTCAGACACCGAGGACCTCCCGGATGAAGTGGCAGCTGGCGATGCGCCGGGAGGCGATCTGGTACGCGGGTGGCGGCGGATCCTGCCGGCACACGTCCCGGGCGTACGCGCAGCGCGGGTGGAACGGGCAGCCCCGGGGCACGTCGGTCAGGGCCGGCGGAAGCCCGTGGATCACGTTGAGCCCGCGGCCCTTGAAGTCCAGGCGCGGGATCGATTCGAGCAGCGCCTTCGTGTACGGGTGAGCCGGGTGGGCGTAGATGTCGTACACCGGCGCGTACTCGACGACCCGGCCCGCGTACATCACGGCGATCGTGTCGGCCACGTCCGCGACCACGCCCATGTCGTGCGTGATCAGCACCAGCCCCATGTTGCGCTCGCGTTGGACCTCGGCCAGCAGACCCATGATCTGGGCCTGGACGGTCACGTCGAGGGCCGTGGTCGGCTCGTCGGCGATCAGCACGTCGGGGTCGAGGGCGAGCGCCATTGCGATCATGACGCGCTGGCGCATGCCGCCGGAGAACTGGTGCGGGTAGTCGTCGACTCGGTTCTTGGCGTCGGGGATGCGCACCTGGTCGAGGAGTTCGACGGCGCGGAGCTTGGCCTGCTGGCGGGAGAGGCCACGATGCGTACGGAAAAGCTCGCCGATCTGAGTTCCGACACTGTGGACCGGATTCAGCGCGCTCAGCGCGTCTTGAAAGATCATCGCGATCCGGTTGGCCCGGATCTGGCGGCGCTCGTTCTCCGGCAGGCGCAGCAGGTCGACGCCGCGGTAGAGCACCTCGCCCTTGGTCACGTGGGCCGGCGGCGAGTCGAGGATGCCCATGATCGCCTGCGCGGTGACCGACTTGCCGCAGCCCGACTCGCCGAGCACGGCCAGCGTCTCGCCGGGGCGCAGGATCAGGTTGACGCCGTTCACCGCGCGGGCGATGCCGTCGCGGGTCCGGAACTCCACGTGCATGTCATTGACCTGCAACAACGGAGCCTGAGGGTCGAAATCCATGGCGGTCACCGCAGCTTCGGGTCGAAGGCGTCGCGGATGGCGTCGCCGAGCATGATGAAGGCGAGCACCGTCACCGCGAGGAAGATCGAAGGCCAGACCAGAGGGGCGGCGGTGGTACGGATGTACGGGCCGGCCTCCGCGATGGCGATGCCCCAGCTGATCGCGTCGCCCTTGAGCCCGACGCCGAGGAACGACAACGTCGATTCGCTGGCGATGTTGATGCCGAGCAGGATCGTCAGCACCACCAGGAACGGGCCGATCGAGTTGGGCAGGATGTGCCGGAACATCTGGCGGCCCGGGCCGGCGCCGAGCATGCGGGCGGCCGCCACGTAGTCCTGACCCTTGGCCGAGATGACGGCCGAGCGCATCACCCGGGCCGAGGTCGTCCAGCCGAGCAACCCGAGGGTCAGGGTCACCGCGAGGATGCCGTTGTCGTCCGGGTTCGCCGAGAACCGCTTGGCCAGCACGATCGCCGCGAGCAGGAACGGGACGCCGAGCATGACGTCGATGAAGCGGGACAGCACCGCGTCGAGCCACCCGCCGTAGTAGCCGGCGGCGAGGCCGAACAGCAGGCCGATCACGCCGGCGATGAGGGTGGCGAACAGGCCGACGATCAGCGAGTTGCGCGCGCCGTAGATGGTCTTGGCGTAGACGTTGCAGCCCTGGAAGTCGTATCCGAAGGGCGCCCCGTTCGCCGCGCCGGCGTTCTTGTGGGCGAGCACGCAGTCGCGCGGGTCGGCCGAGGTGAACAGCGACGGCCAGACCGCCATCAGCAGGATCACCGCGACCAGCGCCGTGGCCACCCAGAAGATCGTGCTGGAGCGCAGGTCGAGCCAGGCGTCGCCGGCCAGGCTGCGCCCCGCCGAGCCGCCGCGGCGGGGGCGGGTCGGGGCCGGGCCGGGCGCCTCGGCCGTGGTCACGGCGGTGAGGTCACTCATAGCGGATCCTCGGGTCGAGGGCGGCGTACAGCAGGTCGACGATCAGGTTGATCACCAGGAAGACGATCACCAGGACGCTCACGAAGCCGACCACCAGCGGGCCGTCCTCGGACCGGATGCCGCGGAACAGGTTCAGGCCCACGCCGGGGATGTTGAAGACGCCCTCGGTGACGATGGCGCCCGACATCAGGGCGCCGATGTCCACACCGATCAGCGTGATCACCGGGATGAGCGAGTTGCGCAGCACGTGCGCCCCGATCACCCGCTTGTTCGTCAGGCCCTTGGCCCGGGCCGTACGCACGTAGTCGGCGCGCATGTTCTCGGCCACCGAGGAACGGGTGACTCGCAACTCGGTGGCGATCACCAGGGTGCCCAGCACCAGCGCCGGTAACAGCAGATCCCAGAGGCCGGCGTCGCGGGTGACGGTCACCGGGAACCAGCCGAGCTGGACGCTGAAGATCACCTGGGCCACCGGCGCCAGCACCACGACCGGCAGCGCCAGCACGATCAGGGTGATCACCAGCGTCACGTTGTCGAAGACGCCGCCGCGCCGGATGCCGGAGAGCACGCCGGCGGAGACGGCGATGACGGCCGAGATGAGGACCGCCAGCAGCGCCAGCTTGATCGTGATGGGCCAGGCGTCGGCCAGCATCTCGCTGATCGGGCGGCGCTGGGTCAGCGAGGTGCCGAGGTCGCCGGTGAGCAGGCCGCGCACGTAATGCCAGTACTGCGCCAGGAAGGGGTCGTCGAGGTGGTACTGCGCGTTCAGGGCCGCCCGCTGGCTCTCACTGAGCGGCCGTTCGCCGACGAGAGCCTGGTACGGGTCGTCCTGGTTGGCGAACATCAGCGCGTACACCAGGAACGTGGCCCCGAAGAAGGTGAGCACCATCTGAAGCAGGCGCCGCACGACATACCGGAACATGTGGGTGAAGCCTCTTGGGCCGAAGGGGTGGAACACAGCGGTGGCGCCACGGTGTCACCTGACCCGTGGCGCCACAACCGTTCGAACGGGCCAGACTAGCTGGCGATATCGATCTTGTAGATGTCCACCATGGCGAACAGGTCCATGGTCACGTCGGTGACCCGGTCCGAGTGGCCGAAGACGTTCTGGCTGAACCGGAGCGGCAGCACCGGCACGTCCTTGGCCAGGATGTCTTCCGCCTTCTGCCAGTACTTCGTGGCCTGCTCCACGGTCGGCGCCTCGGAGCCCTGACGGACCAGGGTGTCGAACGCCGTGCTCTTGTAGGCGCCGTAGTTGGAGGACCCGTCGCTCGTGTACAGCGGGCCGAGGTAGTTCTCCATCAGCGGGTAGTCCATCGACCAGGCAAGCCGGTAGAGGCCGACATCCTCGCGGGCGCGCACCTTGGCCAGCAGGTCGGTCAGCTTGGGCACCGTCGTGCCGACACAGTTGACGCCGAGCGACGACTTGATCTGGTTGCACATCGCGTCGATCCAGGGCTTGTGGCCGCCGTCCGCGTTGTACGTGATCTTGATTTCGGCCGGGCCGCCGGCCGCGGTGTACATCTGCCTGGCCTTGATCGGGTTGTATTCGCAGTTCGGGCCGCAGGTGTTGCGGCGCGCGCCCTGCAGGACCGGCGAGACGAAAGCGTTGGCCGCGGTCTCCGAGCCGAGGAAGATCTGCTCGGTCATCTCCTCGCGGTTGATCGCCATCGAGATGGCCCGGCGCACCTGAGGGTTCTTGAACTTCTCGTCGTACAGCGGGAAGCCGACGAAGTCGAAGCCCGAGCTCGGGCTTTTCAGCAGCCGGTCGCCCAGGTCGCTGGAGGCCTGCGAGAGGCTCTCGACAGGAATCTGGGTCTCCACGTCGAGGTTGCCCGCGACGAGGTCGTTGTACTGCGTCGACAGGTCCTGGTAGATCTTCCAGTTGATGGCGTTGACCTTGGGGATGGTGCCCTTGAAGTCGGCGACCTTCTCCACCTGGATCTGCTGGTCGTGCTGCCACTTGCCCTTGATCTTGAAGGGCCCGTTGCCGATCGGCGCCTCGGCGAAGTCCTTCTTGAGCACCCCCTCGCTCTCCCAGGCGGCCTTGGGCAGCGGGTAGAACGCGGTGTAGCCCATCACCGACTCCCAGCCGGCGAAGCCCGCGGAGAGCGTGACCGTGAAGGTCGTGTTGTTCACCTTCTTGAGGCCGCTCATCGTCCGGGCCTTGGGCTCGGGCGCCTGAGCCGGCCCGTCCTTGCCGTCCGGGTCCTCGGACTGCAGGTCGGCGAAGCCCTGGATCCGGCTGTAGAAGTACGAGGCGAGCTGCCCGTTCGGGCCGTACGCGCCGTAGTTCCAGGCGTTGATGTAGTTGTCCGCCGTGACCGGTTCGCCGTTGCTGAAGGTGAAGCCCGGCTTGAGCCGGATCGTCCAGACGCGGTTGGCCTTGTCGTGCGTGATCGACTGGGCGGCCACCGCGTACGGCGTGCTCTTGTCGTTGAATCGCACGAGCGGGTAATACAGCGACGCCAGGACCTGCGAGCCCCCCGTTTCCACCACATTGGACGGGATCAGGCTCGTCGGCTCGACGATGCCGATGCTGATGCTGTTCGGCAGAGCTTCGGCGTCGTCCGAGGAACTACCGCTGCAGCCGGACGCCAACAAGACGATGGCGGCCGCTCCGGCCGCCATCTTCCATGGCATTTTCCCAGGCATGGGGTGGGTGCCTCCTTCGGGGCGCTCACGGGGGTCGTGTGAGTCGCCCGCAACTGTGACACAGAGCCAACGACAGCCAAGGCCCCGTTACCAAGCCGATATTAGACAGGCCCGGTGCCACGCTTGCCCCCCGACCGGTTCTTCGATATGAGCAACCGGCCTTACCAGGGAAAACGTCGTTCGGTACGCGGGCCACCACCCACCGCAGCGCCCGCGTGGAGATCGGTCAGACGAGCCGGCGGTCGGCCGCCCAACGTGACAATTCGTAACGGTTGCTCATTTGGAGCTTGCGCAGGACGTTCGAGACATGCGTCTCGACGGTCTTGATCGAGATGAACAATTCCTTCGCGATCTCCTTGTACGCGTACCCGCGCGCGAGCAGGCGCAGGACCTCGCGCTCGCGGTTGGTGAGCTGGTCGAGCTCCGGGTCGGCGACCGGCACGTCGGGCCGGGAGGCGAAGGCGTCCAGCACGAAGCCGGCCAGCCGCGGGCTGAAGACGGCGTCGCCGTCGGCCACCCGGCGGATCGCCGCCGCCAGCTCGTCCGGCGAGATCGTCTTGGTCACGTAGCCCCGGGCGCCGGCCCGGATCAGGCCGATCACGTCCTCGGCCGCGTCGGAGACGGACAGGGCCAGGAAACGCACGTGCGGATGGGTGCGGCGCATCGCGTCGAGCACCGCGCGGCCGCCGCCGTCGGGCATGTGCACGTCGAGCAGCACCACGTCGGGCTCGGCGGCCGCGATCCGGGAGACCGCCTCGGCGACCGTGCTGGCCTCTCCGATGACGTCGACGTGCGCCCCCAGCTCGGCGCGCACGCCCGCGCGGAACATCGCGTGGTCGTCCACCAGGAAGACGGTGAGCCGCCGGCTCTCGGGCTCGGTCATCGTGTTGCCTCCTTACCGGCCGTCACGCTGTCCCGCGACACGGGAAGCGTCAGCCGGACCTCTGTGCCGTCGCCGACGGCGCTGCGGATCTCCGCCTTGCCGCCGTGACGCTGCATCCGTCCGATGATCGAGCCTCGCACGCCGTGCCGCGACTCCTGCACACCCTTCAGGTCGAAACCGGCGCCGCGGTCGCGGACGAAGACGCTGAGCTCGTCCGGCTCGACCTCGGCGTACAGCGAGACCGTCTGCACCCCGGCGTGGCGGGCCGCGTTCACCAGCGCCTCACGCGCCGCCGCGACCAGGGCCGCGACCCGCTCGTCGCACTCGGTGTCGCCCACCACGACGGTCTCGACGCTGATCGCGTACGTGTCCTCGACCTCGGCCGCGGCCTGCTCGAGCGCCGCCGCGAACCGCTCGGTGGGCGACGCGGTCGGCTTGTAGAGCCAGTTACGCAGGCTGCGCTCCTGACCCCGGGCCAACCGCTGCACCTCTTTGATGTCGGCCGAGTTGCGCTGGATCAAGGCCAGCGTGTGCAGCACCTGATCGTGGATCATGGCGGCCACCTCGGCCCGCTCCTGCTCCCGGATGCGCCCCTCGCGCTCGGCCCGGAGCTGGTTGAACATGCGCCAGAGCAGCGGCGCGGCCACCACGCCGACGCCGAGCAGGCCGACCAGCGCGAAGATCACGCCGTTGATGACCGAGGTGAGGCTGCCGGCCGGCGCGTAGACCGCGACCACGCCGATGACGCCGGTCGCGACCAGCACGCCGCCGCCGATGAAGCGCAGCAGGAAGAACCGCCGGTCGCTCTCGGCCACCACGGCGGCCAGCCAGGGGGTCTGCGGCATGTTGGCGCCCCACTGCCGGCGCGTGGGGTCGGCCTGGTGCCAGATGATGCCGGCGCCGACCGCGACCACGGCGATCAGCCAGCCCACCGTGCCGGCGACGTTGTCCTCGAAGACCAGGGCCTGAAGCACGATCACACCGAGGCCGATCGCGCCGAACGGAAGCAGCATGGCCAGGTCGCGGCGCTTGGCCGGCTCGCCGGCGGCCGGGACCTGCTGCGGCAGCACGGCCCAGAAGGCCGCGTAGAGCAGCAGGCCGAGGCCGTTGAAGCCGAGCAGCACGACCAGGGAGATACGCACGGCCAGCACGGGCACGCCGAGGTGCTGCGCGAGCCCGGAGGCGACACCCGCGATGATGCGGTGATCGCGCGGCCGGAACAGGCGGCGAGTGGGCGGTGCGGTGGCGGTGCTGATGGCTCCTCCTCGGTTGTGTCCTCCGATCGTCACACGTTCCGGCCGCGCGGACCACGGGGAACTTCCCCCGGTATCCGCGGCCCGGATCTCAGGGTGGCCTCAGGGTCGCCGCCGGAAGCGTCTCGGGTGCCCGGGGAGCGAGGATCGATGCCATGAACGAGGAAGCTGCCGAACCGCAGGGCACCCAAGCCCCTCCCGGAGCGGACCGGAACGCTCCGCCGTGGGCCGGCGGGCCGCCCTTCTCCCGCGACAAGCTGGTCCGCCCGCGCCAGGGCCGCTACCTGGCCGGCGTCTCCGGCGCCCTGGCCCGCGCCACCAACACCGACCCGGTGCTGTGGCGGGTGCTGTTCGCCGTGCTCGGTGTGATCAGTGGTGTCGGCCTGCTGCTCTACCTCATCGGCTGGCTGATCATCCCGGCTGAGGGGGACACCGCCTCGCCCATCGAGTCGCTGCTCGGCAAGGGCCGGGCGGGCATGACCCCGCTCTCGGTGGTCTTCCTCGGCGGCGCCGCGGTTCTCTCGTTCGCCTTCATCGTGCGGGACGGGGTACGGGCCAGCCTGCTGGCCTGCGCGGTCATCTTCGGCGCGATCATCCTGATCAAGCGGTCGGGTTCCCACGCGACTCCCCCGCCGCCGGCGCCGGAGGACCCGTTCCCGACGGCCGAGTTCGCCACCGCGCCCCACCCGGCGCCGTCCGAGCCGGCCTCACCTCCGCCCTTCGAGCCGGCCCCGGCCACACCTTTCGGGGCGGCCACGCCTTTCGAGGCGGCCACGGCCCCGGCCCCGGCTTTTGACGCGGCCGCGGCCCCGGCGGCTCCGCCTCCTCCGCCACCGCCGTTCGGGCCGCCGCCCGGTGCCTACCGGCCACCGTTCGCGCCGCACGGCCCGTTCGCCCGGCCCACGCCGGCGACGTACCCGCCGGCCCCGCCCGCCCCGCCGGCGGCGAAGCCGCCGAAGAAGCCGAAGGAGCGCTCCAAGCTGGGCCGCCTCACCTTCTTCGCGCTGATCGTCGTGATGGGCGTGATGGCCGCCGCCGACACGGCCGGTGCCAGCATCACCGTGTCCGCCTACTTCGCGGCGGCGCTGGCCACCATCGCGGCCGGCCTGATCGTCGGCGCCTGGCTCGGCCGGGCCCGCGGGCTGATCGCGCTCGGCCTGATCGCCACCCTCGGCCTGTTCGCCGCCACCGGCTCCGAGCGCTGGGGCGACGACGTGGGCAACAGCGTCTACCGGCCGACCACCCTGACCCAGGTCGCCGACCGGTACGACTTCAACCTCGGCGACGCCACGATCGATCTCCGCCAGATCGACTTCGCCGGCCAGCAGCAGACGATCGCCGTGAACATGAAGTTCGGCCAGGTACGGGTGCTCCTGCCGCCGACCGTCGACACGACCGCGACGCTCGAGGTCGCCAACGGCCGCGCCGAGATCTTCGGCAAGACCTTCGAGGGCGAATCGCTCGGCCACGAGGACCTGACCGACCTCGGCCCGGACGGCGCCGGTGGCGGCACGCTCAAGCTCGACCTGCGGCTGAACGCCGGCAACCTGGAGGTGTACCGATGAAACCGCACCGCACCGACGGCGTCTCGCTCAGCTTCGGCGTCCTGTTCCTGCTGGTGGTCGCCTGGTGGGCGGTCTCGGCGGTGGTCAACGTCCACCTGCCCGCGGTGGGCTGGCTGGTGGCCGGCGGCCTGATCGTCTTCGGCGTGATCGGCCTGCTCGGCGCGCTCCGGTCGGCCCGGGGCGGCCCGCCCGAGGCGGTGATGGAGCCGGCCATGGCGCCGGCCGTCCCGGCCGCGGCCCCCGGCCCCGAGATCCCGGGTGACCTCCCGCCCGAGATGCACGCGTCGATCGTCCGGGAACTCCTCGAGGAGCCGTCCGAGCGGTTCACCAAGGAGCACCCCGCGTCACCCGAGAAGTAGCCCCATATGCTCGTTGCCATGACGTACCCCGTGGTGTCCAACGCTCCGATCGCCGGGGTCGGCCCCGTCGCCGCCCGGGCCCTGACCGCCGAGTTCGCCCGGCACAACGCGCCCACCACCGCCCTGGTGTTCGCCGCCGACCACGCCACCGAGGTGGTGGCGGCCGCCGTCGAGGCCCTGCTGCCGGCCGACAAGCTCACCCTGGTGGCGGGCGAGCGCAGCACGGCCGACCTGCTGCGCGACCACATCACCGGGCTGGGCAGCTGGATCGCCGACCGGGTGCGGGTGGTCGACGCCCTCTCCGAGGCCGAGCCGGCCGACGTGGTGATCGTGGGCGAGCCGCTGACCGGCACGGCCGACGAGGTCCGGGTCCTCCTCGACAGCCTCGGTAAGTATCTGAACGAGGGTGCCGTGCTCACCGTGGCGACCCCGGCCACGCCGGGCCGCACCGGCGGCGCGGCGGCCGAGCTGTTCCGGCAGGGCGCGCTGTTCGGCGTCGGCTCCGACCTGGTGCTGCGCAACCAGCCGCCGCTGCGGGTGCACAAGCTGCGGTTCACCGCGGCCGACCCGCGGGTGGCGGCGACGCTCGCCCCGGCGTACCGGCCGTCCAGCGTTCCGGTGACCCGCTCGATGCACATCGACTCGAACGGCGTGGCCGCCGCCGGCATCGCGCTCGGGCTGGCCGCGCTGGCCCGCCGGGCCCGGCCCGGGTCGAAGCTGTGGCTGCTGCCGGCCCTGGCCGCGGCGCCGGTGGCGGCGTTCTTCCGCGACCCCGAGCGCGACGTGCCCGACGACGCGTCGGCCGTGGTGGCGGCGTCCGACGGCCGGGTGCTGTCGGTCGAGCGGATGACCGACGAGCGCTTCGGCGCCGGCGAGTTCCTGCGGATCGCGGTCTTCCTGTCGGTCCTCGACGTGCACGTCAACCGGGTGCCGGTGGCGGGCCGGGTGGCCGACCACTTCGTCGAGGAGGGCGGCTACGCGAACGCGATGACGGCCGCGGCCGAACACAACGTGGCCGCCTACACGGTGCTCGACACCGAGCACGGCACGGTCGTGGTGGCCCAGCGGACCGGCCTGATCGCGCGCCGCATCGTGCAGCGCACGCCGGTCGGCACGCTGGTCGCCAAGGGTGAGCGGATGGGCCTGATCCGGTTCGGCTCGCGCACCGACGTCTACCTGCCGGCCGGCGCGGCCGAGCCGCTGGTCGCGGTGAACGACAAGGTCATCGGCGGTTCCTCGGTCATCGCCCGCTGGATCTGAAGAAAAATGGCCGCCCCTCGGGGCGGCCATTTTTCACGCGGTTGTTCTTTGGCGCATCCAGAGGACCGGGCCACTGATCAGGTACGCCGCCACGACCATGACAAAGGTCAGACGGGCGTCGACCAGGGCGCCGACGATCGGCAGCAGCCAGAGCCAGGCCGGAAGCCGCAGGAGGCGGGCCAGCTTCGCGTACGGGAAACTGGACACCATCGCGAAGGCCAGCAGCGCCACCCCGCCGAGCAGCACCAGACCGGGCAGCGGCAGGCCGATCAGCACGGACACCGCGAGGACCGCGGCCACCATCGTGGTCGGCACGCCGCAGAAGAACTTGCCGTCCTTGGGCGAGACGTTGAAGCGGGCCAGGCGGATCGCGGCGCAGGCCGCGACGAGCACGCAGGCCACGGCGGCGGCCGGGGTCGGCACCGAGTGGACCAGCGAGGCGTAGACCACGACCGGCGCGGCCAGGCCGAACGAGCACATGTCGGCCAGCGAGTCCATCTGAGCGCCGAACGGGCTCGAGACGCCCAGCTTGCGGGCGAGCGCGCCGTCGAGGCCGTCGAAAGCGACGCAAGCAACCAGGCAGGCGGCGGCCAGGCGGACGTCGCCGTGCATCGCCAGGAAGATGGCCATGAGGCCGAGGGCGAGGCTGGCGATCGTGCAGCCGTTCACGATCGCGAAGCGCACCTTGCGGGCCGCGGTGTGCTCACCGGGCAGCAGGGAGGCCGGGACGGCCGGCTCGACGACCGCCGGGATGGCCAGGTGCGGAGCGGCCGGGCCGAGGGCCCGGGTGTGCTCGGCACCGGTGTAGATGACTTCTGCCCTGGTCGCGGTGGCGGCCCGGCCGGACTCAGCGTTCCGGCGGCCGACCCGCACCAACAGGGCCTGCCGCGCGATGGTTCCTCCGCGGCGCAGACGGCCTGCCCAACGACGACCGGCGGGACGGGGGCTATCCGTCGATCGACGCCGGCGCCAAGGGGATCTCGGCACGTGCTTCCTCCATGGGATAGGTGGCCCACCTGCACGTTTGCGGTGGGTTGGTTCCCGGTAGCCCGCCGCACACGCGGACCGGGGAAATTCGCGGTGTACACCATCGCACAGCCGGACGACCTTGGCGAGAAGTCGATCGACAGTCGTTGGCAGGTGCTCCTCCGGGTCTTTCCTTGGCCGGGTGGGTACGGGACGGGCCACGAGAGCGCCCCTCCCGGATAACGATTCTAACTCGCCCGTTCCGCCCCGATTCGGGCTACGGCGACGGCTGCCGGCTCGGTGAGGGCGAGCCGCCCGGCCTCGGCCAGCGTGAACCAGCGCGCCTCGGCGGTCGAGCCGTCCACCTCCTTGACCACCGGTTCGGTCGGCGTGTCGACCTCCACCCGGAACAGAACCCGGATGACGTGCCAGTCGACCGGCACCCCCTCCGGCCCCACGGCCGCCGGGTCGTAACGATGCGAGATCTCCACCAGACCGGTCACCCGACCGTGTTGCCCGGTCTCCTCGAACACCTCCCGGGCGAGCGCCGCCTCCGGCGTCTCCCCGTGGTCGGTCCCACCACCGGGCACATGCCAGCGCCCAGCTCCTGGATACCCCGGCGCGATCCGCGTAAGCAGAATCCGCCCCGCCACATCCGACGCCGCCGCATAGGCCCCAAATCGCTGTACCGGCCCCAGGGGCGCGGCTTCAACACCCACCCCGCTCGACCCCGCCTCCGGCCGTGTCGCCTTTCCGCCCTCACCGCGCGGCCCTGCCTCTGGTCGCCTCGAACTGGCGTTCACCGAATCGCCATCCCCTTCGCCCGACTTTTCGGAAATGTCGGACGGAAAGTGAGGTCGGGAGGAGATGCCGGTCGAGGAATGCGGATCGGAACCGGCGCCGGGCGAGGGGGTGGGGGCGTCGGGCGTGAGGTTCAGTGCGGCGGCGGTGAAAGGCATCAGCGGGAGGGTGGCCGGGTCGGCTACCCACTCGACGAGTTCGGTGGTGCCTTCGGCTTCGTTGCGTAGGGTGCCGCTGACGGCTGTGACGTCGTAGATGATTCGGTCGGTGTGTTCGAGGGCGCCGTTCGACAGGGGGAAGACGTCGGCGGTGACCGTGTGGAGGCCGTCGAGGCGTACCTCAAGACCGGTTTCCTCGGCGAACTCGCGGACCACCGCGTCGTTCGGGTGTTCGCCCTGCTCGACGCCTCCGCCGGGCAGGGTCCACAGGCCGGGGAACTCGCTGCGGGGCGAGTTCCGGGCGAGCAGCACCCGCCCGGAGGAGTCGCGACAGATTCCGTAGGCCCCGACCCGTCTGATCTTCACCAGATCAGATTAGCCGCGCCTTCCGCAGCGCCTCGGCCGTCACTTCGGTCAGCTCGTCCTCGGCCAGGTCGGCGACCTCCTTGACCGGCATCCAGCGCGCCTCGGAGGTGGAGCCGCCCACGTCTTTGACAATGACCTCGGTCGGCCGGTCGACGATCACCCGGTAGAAGGCCCGTACGCCGTGCCAGTCGATCGGGTAGCCCTCGGGGCCCAGTGACGCCGCGTCACGGTGACTGGCCACGCCGAGCAGTTCGACCAGCCGGCCCTCCTGGCCGGTCTCCTCGACGAGTTCGCGGATCAGCGCCGTGCCGGGCTGCTCGCCGTAGTCGGTGCCGCCGCCGGGCAGGTGCCAGCGCCCCTCCCCCGGATAGCCGGGGGCGATGCGGGTCAGCAGCAGGCTGGCGTCCCGCGGGTCGGTGGCGATCGCGTACGCCGCGAAGCGCTGCGCCCGGTGCAGCCCGTCCGGGCCGGGGTAGGCGTAGAACGACGGGAAGGTCGGCGCCGGCTCGGGCCGCAGGTCGGCCGAGGCGCCGCCCAGGCCGAGGGCGTCGGCGGTGAACTGCCGGAGTTTGAGGTGTTCGGCCTCCTCCAGCGTGTGCCAGCGGGCGAGGTCGGTGGGGTGGCCGATGCGGTCCACCAGCGTGCCACCCCGGATCGACACCTCGTAGATGAGGCGGTCGGTGTGGATGGTGACGCCTCGGTGCGGCAGGGAGCGCATGTCGGCCAGGACGTCCTGCAGGCCGGTGACGGCCACGGACAGGCCGGTCTCGGCGGCCGTCTCGCGGACGACGGTGTGGTTGGGGTCTTCGCCGTGGTCGACGGCGCCACCGGGCAGGGACCAGACGCCCGGCGTGCCGGAGCTGGTGGAGGCCCGGACCAGCAGCACGCGGCCCTCGTCGTCGCGGGCGACGGCGTAGGCGGCGATCCGGCGGAGCGGTTCGAGTGCGGGGGTCACGGGCGGCATTCTGCCCGAAATATGTTAACTGCAGAAAACATCTGTCGGATTCCTGACAGGGTGCTCGCGCTGCGTAATCCCTGATCAGAGCGTTGCCAGGGACAACGTGCACTAGATCGACCACGGCCCGTAACCATCATTTCAGGGTACGTATCCGGGCCTCACCTGAGGTCGTAGGGCCCCGTTCAGTCCCACCATTGGGGCATGAACGAGGCACCCTACAAACTCCTGCGCCGCCCCAAGGACGACCGTGTCGGGGCCGGCGTCTGCAGCGGCATCGGCCGCTACTTCGGCATCGACCCGGTGCTGGTCCGGGTCGCCTTCGTCGTGCTGGCCGCCGCCACCTGGGGCGCGGCCCTGCTCGCCTACCCCGTGATGTGGTTCCTGATGCCGGAGGAGTGGTGAGCGGTCACTCCCACTCGATGGTGCCCGGCGGCTTGCTCGTCACGTCGAGCACGACCCGGTTGACCTCGCGCACCTCGTTGGTGATCCGGGTCGAGATCTTGGCGATCACGTCGTAGGGCAGCCGCGACCAGTCGGCCGTCATGGCGTCCTCGCTGGAGACCGGGCGCAGCACGACCGGGTGACCGTACGTGCGGCCGTCGCCCTGCACGCCGACGCTGCGCACGTCGGCCAGCAGCACCACCGGGAACTGCCAGACGTCGCGGTCGAGGCCGGCCGCGGTCAGCTCCTCGCGGGCGATCAGGTCGGCCGCGCGCAGCAGGTCGAGCCGCTCCCGGTCGACCGCGCCGATGATGCGGATGGCCAGACCGGGCCCGGGGAACGGGTGGCGCTGCACCATCTCGTCGGGCAGGCCCAGCTCCGTACCCAAGGCCCGAACCTCGTCCTTGAACAGCGTGCGGAGCGGCTCGATGAGCGCGAACTGGAGGTCGTCGGGCAGGCCGCCCACGTTGTGGTGGGACTTGATGTTGGCCGTGCCGGTGCCGCCGCCGGACTCCACCACGTCGGGGTAGAGCGTGCCCTGCACGAGGAACTCGATGTGCCGCTCGGCGTCGAGCTCGCGGGCCGCCGCCTCGAACGTGCGGATGAACTCGCGGCCGATGATCTTGCGCTTCTGCTCGGGGTCGGTGACCCCGGCCAGGTGGCCCAGGAACGTGTCGGCGGCGTCGACCACCTTGAGCCGGATGCCGGTCGCGGCCACGTAGTCCTTCTCGACCTGCTCCGCCTCGCCCGCCCGCAGCAGGCCGTGGTCGACGAAGATGCAGGTCAGCTGGTCGCCGATGGCCTTGTGCACGAGCGCGGCGGCGACCGCCGAGTCGACACCGCCGGACAGGCCGCAGATCACCTGCTTGTCGCCGACCTGCTCGCGGATGGCGGCCACCTGCTCATCGATGATGTTCGTCGACGTCCAGGTCGGCTCGAGGCCCGCGATGTCGTACAGGAAGCGCTTGAGCATCTCCTGCCCCTGCTCGGTGTGCGCCACCTCGGGGTGGAACTGCACACCGGCCCGCTTGGCCGTGAGGTCTTCGAACGCGGCCACCGGGGCGCCCGGCGTCGACGCGGTCACCGCGAACCCCTGCGGCGCCACCGCCACGCTGTCGCCGTGGCTCATCCAGACCGGCAGGTCGTCGGGGAGCTCGCGCAGCAGGGTGCCGCCCTGCGCGCTGAGCAGGGTCCGCCCGTACTCCCGGGAACCGGTGTGCGCGACCGTGCCGCCCAGCGCCTGGGCCATGGCCTGGAAGCCGTAGCAGATGCCGAAGACGGGCACGTCGTTGTCGAACAGGCTCGGGTCGAGCACGGGCGCGCCCGGCTCGTAGACGCTGGACGGGCCGCCGGACAGGATGATCGCGGCCGGGTTCTTGGCCAGCATCTCGGCGACCGGCATCGAATGCGGGACGATCTCCGAGTAGACCCGCGCCTCGCGGACGCGGCGGGCGATCAGCTGGGCGTACTGGGCGCCGAAATCGACGACGAGAACGGGTCGGGGAGTGCTCACCGGGGAAGTTTACCGGAGGGCCTGGAGGGCCTTCAGAGCGTCGACCCGGCCCGACGGCATGGTCCTGGAGGCGACGATGGCCGAGCGGATCTGGGCGGCGGTCGGCTGCGACGGCGACGAGGCGAGCAGGCCCGCGACGCCGGCGATGAACGGAGCCGCCGACGAGGTGCCGCAGTACTGGCCGATCGCGCCGGACGGGCCCTGGGCCGGGTTGCAGCCGGGCGCGGTCACGTCGACCCACGAGCCGTAGTTGGACCAGCTGTAGCGAGTGCCGGTCGCGGTGACGCCGCCGACCGCCAGGACCGACGGAATGGCCGCGGGGTAGTGCGGGGCGGAGACGCCCTTGTTGCCGGCCGCGGCGACGATCAGGGCGCCCTTGGCCTCGGCGTAGGTCAGGGCGTCGCGCAGGAGGTCGCTGTCGGTGTTGCCGCCCAGCGACAGGCTGATGACGGTCGCGCCGCGGTCGGCCGCGAACCGGATGCCCTGGGCGATGGCGGTGTAGCTGCCGCTGCCCTTGGCGTTGAGCACCTTGACCGGCAGGATGCGGCAGTTCCAGCAGATGCCGGCGATGCCGGTGCGGTTGGCGCCGCCGGCCGCGACCACGCCGGCGGCCATCGTGCCGTGGCCGTTGTCGTCGGCCGGGTTGCTGTCGCCGTTGACGAAGTCGTAGCCGGGCAGCATGCGGGTGCGCAGGTCGGGCAGCGGGTTCACGCCGGTGTCGAGCACGGCCACGACCACCCGCGTGGTGCCGCGGACGGTGTTCCACACCTGGTCGACGCGCGTCTGCTTGAGGCCCCACTGGGTCGAGAAGCCCGGGTCGTTCGGCTTCGACCAGCCGTCGGCCGAGGCCGTCGCGGCGTCCCCGGTGGGCGCCACGAACATCGCGGCACCGGCCAGCAGACCCACGAACAGCTTTCCGACCCGACCGAGCACGCGAGAACCCCCAAAGCGAAAAGGAGCCGGCCAGAGTGGCCGGCTCCCTTCACTTCGGTTCGCTCACTGACCGTCCGGGTCTCGCCCGGGTGCGGTCAGGTTGTTCACTTCTTGTACGTGTACTTGGCCGAGAGGCCCGCGTTGCCGGCCTTGTCGTACGCCCGCAGCTGCACCGTGGTCTTCTTCGGCACCGCGCTCGCCTTGAAGGTGAACGGGGTGGTCGTCGAGCGCACCTGCGACACCTTGCCGTTGATCAGCAGCTGGACCGTCTTGATGCCCCGCGCGTCCGACCGGGTGAACTTGATGGTCACGGTGCCCTTGATCTTCGAACCGCTCTTCGGGGCCGAGGTGATCTTCACGGCCGGGGCGATGTTGTCCACGATCACCGTGCGGACGGGCGTCGTGGTGACGTTGCCGGCCTTGTCGAAGATGCGGAAGTTGACCCGGGTCGCGCCGTTGTAGGCGTTCGTCTTGAACGCGACGCCCCACGGCGCCTTGGCCGCGTAGCCCTTGTTCACGCCGTTCACGAAGAGCTGGACCATCCGGATGCCCGACTTGTTGTCCGAGATGCCGGCCGGCGTGATGGTGGCCGTGCCGCGGACCAGCGCGTTCTGCGGCGGGCTGATGGTCTTCAGCCGCGGCGCCACCTTGTCGGTGTTGTAGGTCAGCGCGTCCTTGGCGTCGATCTTGCCGAAGAGCACGCCGGTACCGCTGATCTTGTGCTGGGCGGCCGAGTTGTACAGCGCGTTCATCAGCGACCAGCCGGTGAAGGTCGGGTTTTTCGCCTTGATCAGACCGGCGATGCCGGCCACGATCGGCGACGCGAACGACGTGCCCTCGACCGTGTTGTTGTAGTTGCCGTACCGGTCCATGGCCGTCACGGTGCCGGGCGCCGCGAGGTCGACCCAGTTGTCACCCGCCTTGTTGCGGTACGAGTACCAGGCCAGCGCGTTCGACCGGCGGGCGGTGGCGGCGACGGAGACCACGTCGTAGTAGGCCGCCGGGTACGAGCGGGTGGTCAGCGGCTCGTTGTCCTCCTGGTTGCCGGCGGCGGCCACGACCAGGACGGCGTTCGTGTTGGCGTAGGCCACCGCGTCGGCCAGCACCTTGGAGGAGCCGGGGCCGCCGAGCGACAGGTTGATGATTTTGGCGCCGTTCCGGACGGCCCAGGTGATGCCGGCCGCCACGTCGCTGTCCCAGCCGCTGCCGCGGCGGTCGAGCACCTTGACCGGAATGATCTTGCAGGTCCAGCAGATGCCGGCCATGCCCTTGGTGTTGTTGCCGCGACCCGCGATCAGCGAGGCGACCTCGGTGCCGTGGTTGTTGTCGTCGGCCGGGGACGCGTCCTTGTTGACGAAGTCGTAGCCGGGCAGCACGGCGCCGGCCAGGTCGCCGACCGCGTTCACGCCGGTGTCGATGACCGCGATCTTGACGGGTGAGGCCCCGCCGGTCGTCGTGTCCCAGGCCAGCGGCGCGCGGACCTCGTCGATCTCGGGCTGCTCGCCCTCGCGGTAGGTCTCGTCGTTGGGGACCAGCGACGCCGTGCGCTGCCGGTCGACCTCGACGTAGGCCACGTTCGGGTCGCTGCGCAGGGCGGCGATCGTCGCGGCGCTGCGCGCGGCCGGCACCTGCACGGTCGACGCGCCGATCTGGTCCAGACCGAGGCCGCCGGCGGAGGCGTTGAGCTTGTGCGCGCCCGCGGCGGAAAGAGTATTGGTGGCCGCGGCGCGGTTGGCGCCGTCCTTGTAACCGACGACCAGGCGTACCGGCGAGCTTGACTGCGGGGCCGCCGCCTTGGTGTCGGCCATGGCCCAGGTGGTCACGCTCGTCATCGCCAGGACGACGGTCGTGGAGATCGCGCCGACGGTGATCCGTCGTTTGGTGAGCTTCATCGAAGCCTGCCTCCCCCGTTTATGGCGGCGGCCAGCGTACGGCCGATCGGGTGAAACACAATGACCGGTTTCACAGTGCGGGAAAGGGCCACCATTGAGCTGGTGATCATCCTGAATTACTGTTCCGCCATGCGGAACAGCAGGCTTGGTCTATGGATCGGCGCGGCGGTCGTCCTGGTGCTGCTCGTCGGCGCGGGCATCGCCTGGGCGGTCCGGTCCGGCTCGGACAAGCCCGAAGCCGCTCCCGCTCCGTCGACTTCGGTGGATCCTACGGCCGCGCCGCCCAGCGCCGCGCCCACCACGGCGCCGCCCTCGCCCGGGGCCGACATCACCGGCCCGCTCGACCTGCTGCTGATCGGTGTGGACACCCGGGTCAGCATCCCCGACTGGCAGCCGCACGCGGACGCCGTCATGCTGCTGCACGTCGAGCCCGGGCTGCGGAAGGCCTACCTCTACTCGCTGCCGCGCGACCTGCGGGTCAGCTACAGCGGCGGCAACCACAAGCTCACCGAGGCGATGAGCCGGGGCGCCGGCGACAAGCGGGACGTCAAGAAGGGCTACGAACTGCTCTCGCGGACGATCAGCCAGTACACCGGCATCAAGAAGTTCCAGGCCGGCGCGGTCCTCAACTTCGGCGGCCTGGAACGGCTCACCGCCCAGCTCGGCGGGGTCGACCTGGTGATCGACCAGACGGTCAAGTCGCGGCACCGCAAACCGGACGGCACGCTGCGGCCGCTCTCCGGCGGTGACTACATCGGACCGCAGGCCGTCTACCAGGCCGGCCGGCGGCACCTGAACGGCTGGCAGGCGATCGACTACGCGCGCCAGCGCTACGGCCTGCCCAACGGCGACTACGACCGGCAGCGCCACCAGCGCCAGCTGGTCTCGGCGCTGTTCGACAAGGCGCTGAGCCGCGACCTGGCCGACGATCCGGCCGCGCTCGAGTCTCTGGTCTCCGCGCTCGGCGACACGCTGGTCTACCTGGGCGGGCGGCGGCCGGTCGAGTACGCGTACGCACTGCGGAATTTGACCGCGAAGGACATCACCCGGGTCACGCTGCCCGGCGAAGGGGTCGGCGGTGGCAGCGGCTACCTCGGCGAGCGGCTGACCGCCGAGGGCAAGGGCTTCGTCACCGCCGTCGCCCAGGGCAAGGCCGCCGCCTACCTGGCGAGCCACCCCAAGCTCGTCGACAAATAGGAGCTACGGCTTCGGCGGCTTGGCCTTCTCGAAGAGCCACTTCTGGAAGAAGGCGTCGAGCTGCTTGCCGGAGACCTGCTCGGCCAGGGCGATCAGCTCGTCGGTGGTGGCGTTGCCGTCGCGGTGCTGAGCCGTCCACTGCTTGAGCAGCTTGTCGAAGGCCGCGTCGCCGATGGTCTTGCGCAGCGCGTAGACGGTCATGCCGCCGCGCTGGTAGACGGCGTCGCCGAAGATCCGCCCGGCGCCCGGGTCGCCGGTCGTCTCCGGCGTCTGGAGCCAGCCGTAGTTCTCGTACGTGTCGTCGAAGGCCTGCTCGACGGTCTGCACCTTCTCGTGCTCGTCCCACAGCCATTCGGCGTACGTCGCGAAGCCCTCGTTGAGCCAGATGTCCTGCCACCGCTGAAGCGCCACGCTGTCGCCGAACCACTGGTGAGCCAGCTCGTGGGCGACCACGGTCTCGTTCTCGCCGCCGGCGAAGAACGACGGCCCGTACACCGGCCGGCTCTGCGTCTCCAGCGCGTAGCCGATCCGCTGCTCGTCGACGACCACGCCGCCGTTGGCGTCGAACGGGTACGGCCCGAACTTGGTGGCCAGGAAGTCGGTGATCTCGCCGGTCCTGGCGATCGACGCCGCGGCCGGGCCGCCGGCCGGCAGCGAGTCGGCGACGGCGGTGATCATCGGCTTGCCGCCGTGGGTGCCGGTGGTGATCCGGTACTGCCCGATCACCACGTAGGACAGGTAGCTGGCCATCGGCGAACTCTCGGTCCAGGTCCACGTCGTCCAGCCGCCGGCGTCCCGGGTGGGACCCTGGACGCCGTTGCTGATCGCCTCGAGCCCGGACGGCACTGTCATCTCCAGCCGCCAGATCGCCTTGTCGGACGGGTGGTCGTTCACCGGATACCACGTACTGGCCGACTCGGGCTGGCCCAGCGCGATCGCCCCGGTCGCCGTCTCGAGCCAGCCGCCGTCGCCCAGTGTGGAGTTCGCCAGGCGGGACGGCTTACCGCCGTACTCGACGACCGTGGTGAACTCACGCCCCCGGCCGATGCCGCCGGACGGGGTGATCGTCAGCTCGGCCCCGGAGGCCGCCGAGGTGGCCTTGGCGCCGTCGACCGTCACGGCGCTGACCGCCAGCTTGGACAGGTCGAGGTTGAACGACGACAGATCCTGCGTGGCGGTCGCGGTGATCGTGGCCGTGCCGGTGAGCTGATCCGTCTTCGGGTCGAACTTCACCTTCAGGTCGTACGCGGCGACGTCGTACCCGCCGTTGCCGTACTTGGGGAAGTACGGGTCGCCGGCCCCGTCGGAGCCGGCGCTGAACGACGAACTGACCGCCGGCGCGGGCTTGCCGCCGTCGTCTCCCGAGCACCCGCTCGCGGCCACCAGAGTGACCGCGAGCACCATCGCTGCACGCCTCATGGCGCGAGGTTAGCGGTCGAGGACCAGCGCGACTTTCTGGAACTCCTTGACGTCGCTGTAGCCACACTTGGCCATCGCGCGCCGGAGTCCGCCGAACAGGTTGAGCTGGCCGTCGGGCCGGTCGGCCGGGCCGAACAGCAGCTCATCGAGGGTGCCGTCGGGCTCACCGGCGATGCAGAAGCCACCCCGGGGCAGCTGCGGGTGGCTCGCCGAGGAGTGCCACCAGGCCCCTCCGGCGGGCGCTCCCTCGGCCAGCGAGAGCGGTTCACCGAGCATCACGGCGTCCGCGCCGCACCCGATCGCCTTAGCGATATCACCCGAAGTGGAGATGCCACCGTCCGCGATCAGGTGAACGTAACGGCCACCGGTCTCGTCCAGGTAGTCGCGGCGGGCGGCCGCGGCGTCGGCGATCGCGGAGGCCATCGGCACCCGGATGCCCAGGACGGTGTCGGTGGTGGACCACTCGTCGGCGCCCACCCCGACGATCACGCCGGCGGCGCCGGTGCGCATCAGGTGCAGGGCGGTCTTGTAGTCCGTGCAGCCGCCGACGATGACCGGCAGGTCGAGGTCGGCGATGAACTCCTTGAGGTTCAGCGGCTCGTCCGTGGTGGACACGTGCTCGGCGCTGACCAGGGTGCCCTGGATGACGAGCAGGTCGACGCCGGCGTCGAGGACCACCGGGGCCAGGGCCAGCGTGTGCTGCGGCGAGACCCGCACGGCGACGGTGACACCGCCCTCGCGCATGGTCCGCACCCGCTCGGCGATCAGCTCCGGCTTGATCGGCTCGGAGTAGACCTCCTGGAGGCGCTTGGTGGCGTCGGCGTCCTCGTCGAGCGACGCCAGCTCCTCGAGGATCTTGGTCGGGTCCTCGTACCTGGTCCACAGGCCCTCGGCGTTGAGCACGCCCAGGCCGCCGAGGCGGCCCAGGGCGACCGCGGACTCCGGGCTCATGGTGGCGTCGGACGGATGCGCGACGCAGGGGATCTTGAAGGGGTACGCGTCGAGGCGCCACTCGGTGGACACGTCGTCCACGTCGCGCGTGCGCCGGCTCGGGACGATGGCGATGTCGTCCAGGTGGTACCCCCGCTGGGCGGTCTTGCCGAGACCGATCTCCACTACGTCGCGCATCTCAGTTCCTAACGGGAGTGGTAATTAGGGGCCTCTACCGTCATCTGGATGTCGTGCGGGTGGCTCTCCTTGAGGCCGGCCGCGGTGATCCGGATGAGCTGGCCGCGCTCCTGCAGGTCAGGGATCGTCTCGGCGCCCGCGTAGCCCATGGCCAGGCGAACCCCGCCGACGAGCTGGCTGACCACCCGCGACAGCGGCCCACGATACGGCACCTGGCCCTCGACGCCCTCGGGAACCAGCTTCTCCTCCGGCACATCGTGCTGGAAGTAGCGGTCCTTGGAGTACGACTTGGCCTGCCCCCGCGACTGCATGGCGCCGAGCGAGCCCATTCCCCGGTACGACTTGTACTGCTTGCCGTTCACGAAGATCAGGTCGCCGGGGCTCTCCTCGGAGCCGGCCAGCAGGCCGCCCAGCATGACCGTCTCGGCCCCGGCCACGAGCGCCTTGGCGATGTCGCCGCTGTACTGGATGCCGCCGTCGGCGATCACCGGGACGCCGGCCGGGCCGCAGGCCCGCGCCGCCTCCATGATGGCGGTGATCTGCGGGACGCCGACGCCCGCCACGATGCGCGTCGTGCAGATCGCGCCCGGGCCCACGCCCACCTTGACCGCGTCGGCGCCGGCCTCGGCCATGGCCTTGGCGCCGGCGAAGGTAGCCACGTTGCCGCCGATGATGTCGGTCGCGGTGTCCCGCTTGAGGCGGGCGATCATGTCGAGCACCTGGCGCTGGTGACCGTGCGAGGTGTCCACGATGATGACGTCGACACCGGCGTCGATCAGGCCGCGCGCCCGCTTGTACGACTCGTCGCCGACGCCGACCGCCGCGGCGACCCGCAGCCGGCCCTGAGCGTCCTTGGTCGCGTCGGGGAACTGCTCGCTCTTGGTGAAGTCCTTCACCGTGATCAGCCCGCGCAGGCGGCCGCTCTCGTCGACCAGCGGAAGCTTCTCGATCTTGTGCTTCTGCAGCAGGCCCAGGGCCTCGTCCTTGCTCACCCCGACCGGCGCGGTGATCAGCGGCATCTTGGTCATGACGTCGCGGACCTTGGCGTTCTCGTCGGTGACGAAGCGCATGTCGCGGTTGGTCACGATGCCGACCAGCACGCCGTCGGCGTCGGTCACCGGCACACCGGAGATGCGGTAGCGCCCGCACAGCTGGTCGACCTCGCGCAGCGTGTCGTCCGGGCTGCAGGTGACCGGGTTGGTGATCATGCCGGACTCGGAGCGCTTCACCAGGTCGACCTGGGCCGCCTGGTCCTCGGGCGAGAGGTTGCGGTGCAGCACGCCGATGCCGCCCTGACGGGCCATCGCGATGGCCATGCGCGCCTCGGTGACCGTGTCCATCGCGGCCGACAGCAGCGGGATGGTCAACTCGATGTTCCGGGTCAGGCGAGTCCTGGTGTTGACCCGGCTGGGCACGATGTCCGACTCGCCGGGCTGGAGCAGCACGTCGTCGAAAGTCAGACCTAGCGGAACCGTACGAGCGGAATCTGTCTCCACGGAGCATCCCTAACTGCAAGAGGACGGATGGTTCATCGTACCTATCCACCTCGGGACACCCGGGCGGACGGACCGGCCGTGCGGGCCAGCACACATCTACCGGAGGTGAGTACGGTATGGGGGTGCAAGAAGAGCCGATCGACCCGTTCAACGGCGACCCCACCGACCCGGCCGCCGAGCTCGACGACCTCAGCGAGGACGCCGAGCCCGAGCCGCTGTCCGAGGCCGAACGTCAGGACGTCCTCGAGGATCTCTCCGACCTGGAGATCTACCAGGCGCTGTTGAGCCCGACCGGCATCCGCGGCCTCGTCATCGAGTGTGAGGACTGCCACGAGCCGCACTACTTCGACTGGGATCTGCTGCGCGGCAACCTGCGCCATCTGCTGACCAACGGGCGCCCGCGCGTGCACGAGCCGGCCTACGACCCGGACCCCGATCACTACGTCACATGGGAGTACGCCCGCGGTTACGCCGACGGCGTACACGACACCCTGACCGAAGGAACAGACGAGGGGGAATCGCAGCGCTAGCTGGCTCCGCTGCGCTCCGCGGGCAATCGCCTTGTAACCGGTGAGGAGGCGGGCAATTTCCGCCACCCGCAAACACTGAGCTGGCTGGCTCCGCTTCGCTCCGCGGGCAATCGCCTTGTAACCGGTGAGGAGGCGGACAATTTCCGCCACCCGCAAACCCCGCGGGCGTCGAAAAATCACACGCCTCCTCGCCGGCGGCGATTGCGTGGTGAGCAGTTAGCTAAGCGACCAGCCCGGCTCGGAAGCCGGCGGCCACCGCATGGGCTCTGTCTCGGGCCCCCAGCTTGCGGAAGAGCCGCCGCGCGTGGGTCTTGACGGTGTCTTCCGAGACGAAGAGCTCCCGGCCGATCTCGGCGTTGCTCTTGCCGTCGGCCATCCCCCGCAGGACCTGCAACTCGCGCTCGGTGAGCGTGAGCCGCCGTCCGGCCGGCGCCGGATCGGCCACGCCGACCTGGGTCTCGTTGCCCGGCCAGGCCACCATCGGCCGGCCGGTGGCGGGATCGATCGGGGCATCACCACGCTGCGCCGGCACCATCGGCGAGTTGGGCAGCATGGCCGGCACGGCCGCCGCGTTGGGCGAACCCACGCTGAGACCGTTCTGATAGGCGGCCCGGGCCGCCGTCGAATTGCTGTTGCGGGCGCCCCCGGCCACGGTGGCCGGCTGGGCGTTGGCCCCGTTCATCGGCATGCCCTGCGGGCGTACCGGGAGCAGGAGCAGCAGCAGCGCCTTGGCGACCACACTGACCAGGTCGTGCTCCACGCCACGGATGACTCCGCGGGCGCCGGCGGCCACGGCCGCCGCGGCGACGCGCGGGTCCTCGGCACCGAAGAGGACGACCTGTGCCTGCGGGGCACGGGCGAGGACGCGCCGGGTGAAGCCGACGCTGTCGGGACGAGTCACGGCGGTGTCAGCCAGGACCACTTCAGCCGGCCGTTCAGCCAGGCGGATCATGGCCTCGGTCTCGCTGACCGCGGTCCGGACGACGCCGGTCATGCCGAGCCGGGCCGCGGTGGACGCGACGGTCTGGGCCGCCAGCGGGGTACGGACGCACACGAGGACGGTACGCACAGTGATCCTCCTTCTCTCTCAGAGGAGATCACGCGAGGGCCGCAGCATTACGCGCTTTAGATGGAAAAAATGGGAAAGATCGGTATCAGTTGCTCGACCGATGTCATGCGGCTTCAGAAGACATCGACGTGGTGCGTGTGATTCAGGGATCACCGGGGTACCACGGCGGCAGGCCTGAGCAAGGGCCCTCATGACCACACTCCGCGTGGCCACGCGGGAGGAGGGTTTTTCATGTCGAACGTTCGCAGACTGCCCGGGCCCATCGCCGATCTCTGGGATTGGCAGAGACTGGGACTGTGCCGTGGCCGGGACAGTGCGCAGTTCTTCCACCCCGACGGTGAGCGCGGTTCGTCCCGCAACCGCCGGGAGGCCAAAGCCAAGGCCATGTGCGGCGCGTGCCCGGTTCGGGCCGAGTGCGCCGCCCACGCCCTCGCGGTCCGTGAGCCGTACGGGGTCTGGGGAGGCTTCAGCGAAGCGGAGCGGCTGCGGCTGCTCGCTGTCGGCTGGGAGGACCTCGCCGACCGTCATCACGGACGTGTCGACCTTGCTCGTCTCGAGGCCCGCCTCGGCCGGCCCCACAAGTCGGCGGTGCCGGCGCAGCGGCAGGCGCCGGCGGCCTGACGCCGGCCCACGCCCGGCATGATCATGACGATCCGGTCCCCCTCCGGGGGCCGGGTCGGGTTGTCAGACGGTTCTTCAACAACCGCATCGGTGGACATGCAAGCCACCGTATGAGCGACTTGCGCTTTCGAGACGGACCGGTAGTGCGGCCTTCAACGAAGTGGCACGCGCGCGTTCTGGTCAGGCGATAGTCACCTTGACGGCGTGCCAGCCCGTGGCCCCGTCGGGCGCCGGCGGCGCCGGGGTGCTCGTCTGGGTCTGCCCGTTCCGGTCGGTGGCCCGCACGCGCAGCCGGTGCTCCCCCGCGGTCGCCTGCCACGTGTAGCTCCACTGCCGCCACGTGTCCACCGAGACGGTCGCCGCGAGAGTCGCCTCCGCCCATGGCTCGTCGTCGACCTGAACCTCCACCTTCGCGATCCCGGTGTGCTGCGCCCACGCCACCCCGCCGATCACCACCGGCCCGGCGTCGCGCTTGGCCCCGTCCCGCGGCGTGTCGATCCGCGACTCCGTCTTGATCGGCCCCTGAGCCGACCACCCGCGCGGCACCCAGTAGGCGTCGAAGTCCTCGAACCGGCTCAGCTCGATCTCGGTGATCCACTTACAGGCGCTGACATACCCGTACAGACCCGGCACCACCATCCGCACCGGGAACCCATGGTCGACCGGCAGCGGCTCCCCGTTCATCCCGATCGTCAGCAGCGCGTCCCGCCCGTCCCGGAGCACGGCCGTCGGCGTACCGCAGGTCCACCCGTCCACCGACCGCTGAACGACCTGATCGGCCCCCGGCAGCGGATCCGCCTCGTCCAGCAGCTCCTTGATCGGCGTACCCAGCCACAACGCGTTACCGATCAGATCCCCGCCGACCTCGTTCGACACGCACGCGAGCGTCACATAGCGCTCGATCATCGGCCGCTGAAGCAGCTGCTCCCAGGTCAGCGTGATCGGATTCCGCACCATCCCGTGAATCCGCAACTCCCACGTCGCCGGATCGACCTGCGGCGGATACAGCGCCGTATCGATCCGATAGAAGTTCGCATTCTTCGACACATAGGGCGTCGCCCCCGGCACTTGAACACCCGCCGGCACAGTGGGCGGCGCCTGCCGCGGCGGCGGCAACACCACTTCGCTGCGCGCCCGCTGAACCGCCTGCCGCCCGGTCAGCAGCCGCCCCACCACCCCAGCCACGACCGCCGATCCGGCCGCCAGCCCCAGAGTCTTGAAAAACCGCCGACGCTCACTCTCGGTGAGCCTTTCGGACCCTTTCCCGTACGAGTCCTGGCCGGCCCCCGGCCACTCAGACCCGGGTCCGTCGTGGTCCGGGCCGTCCGCCCGCTGCGGGCTGTCCTGCCCGCTGACGCTCAAACCTTCATCGCCCGCCGCGCTCACGCCGGCGACGCCCGCCCGGACATTCGCCGCGCGCGGTCCGGCCGGCGTCGCGGCGGGCGTCCACGCGCTGCCGACGGTGGCGACCGACGGGGCTCCGGCCAGCTGAAGCAGCTTGCGCAGCACCCACACGGCGAGCGCCGCCCCCGCCACCGTGGGCAGCCAGGCGAACACCCCCGCGTCATGACGCGTCATGGCGGCCGCCACCCCGATCGCCGCGAACAGCCCGACCCCCGCCACCCCGGCCCACCAGCGACGGGCCGCCAGCAACCCGGCCCCGTACGCGTAAATCGCCAGCAGAACGGCCGTCCCCACGATCAGCGCCGTCTTGTCGTGCACGCCGAACACCCGGACCCCGAAGTCCTTGACCGGCCCCGGAACGTTGTCGACCACCACGCCACCCACCGCGAGCAGCGGAGCCGACAGCGGCCCGGTCAGAACCGCGACCACCTCGGCGGCACCCACCGCCACCGCGGCCGCCGCCACCCCGGACAGCCCACAGCGCACCGAAAGATTCACACCCCCATCCTGCTCTCCCACCGGCCTCAGGACGAAGTGACCATCCCAACCTCACGCCGCCACCGGCACACCGACAGCCAGCAGCCGGCAGCGGCGAACCGCGCCCACAGCGACAAGCTCAGCGACAGCGGCGACGGCCTCCGCACCGGACCAGCGGCACCTCAGGAATCAGCCCACTCAGGATCAGCGGCGGCGCAGGCGGGCCAGCAAGCGGCGGACGCCGAGGCCGCCCGCGAGGCCGGCGGCGACCACGACGGCCAGGATGCCGATCGTCGCCGCTATGCCGAAGGCGTCGCGGGGGCCGTCGCCGTTGACGACGGCGATGATCGGGGCGGCCAGCACCAGCGCCACGATGCCGATGATCCGCGTGCCGAGCGGGGAGATCGCCGGGCCCTCGCGCCGGTTCGCGGTCGCCGCCGCGCGGTGCTCCGGCTGGGGGATCTGGGCCGGGTCGCGCGGTGGCTGGTCGACCCGGACCGCAGCCGGCGAGTGGGCGTCGAGCCAGGGCAGCGCCGCCGCCACCCCCGACCACAGCGTCGGCTCGATTCCCACCACGATGCCGTCGTGCCCGACGAAGTACCGCGCTCCGTCCGGCCAGGCCCGGACGATGGCGCAGGCGTCGAACCGTACCGTCGCCGCCTCGCCCGCACGCACGATGCTGACGCCCTCCGGCCCGATGATCAGGGTTTCGTCCGGCGCTTCCCACGACGCGTACTCCGTGCCCGGCACCGCCGACTCCGAGTGGCTGGGCGCGGCCGTGAAGCCCGCCCAGTCGGCTCGCGTGCGCGGGGCCATCAGCAGACCGTTGGCGCAGGCCGCGCCGGCCACCTCGGCCACCTCGGCCGGCCCGACCGCGCGCGTCTCCGCGATCGCCTCGTCCGCGCTCTGCACCGGCCGCCCGGCGAGCAGGTTCAGCGCCTGGCCGGGGAGCCGGGCGCCCTGCTCCTCGGCGTGGTGCAGCGCCTCGGCCCGCTGCTTCACCACCGCCGCCACGTCCGCCTCGTCGATCCGGCCCGCGCGCAAGGCGGCCAGCACGTCGACGAAACCGCCCAGGACCGCGTCCTGTTTGTCCGGCAGCGAGTCCGCCACCGCCGTCACCAGCGCCCGGTCGGCGCCGAGGGGCTCGTAGCTCGCCTGGGCCGTGTACGACAACCCGGCCTCCTGGCGCAGCTCGCGCCGCATCTCGCGCTCCAGGACTCCGGCGAAGACCGAACTCCGCGCGGCCCGGGCCACCTCGGCGTCCCAGACCAGCACCCCGGAGTGAGCCGTGAAGTAGGCCGGCGTGACCGGCAGCGCCATGGACGGCGCGGGCGCCGGCTGACGCGTACCGCTGGGAAGGTCCAGCTTCAGTCCTTCCGGTACGCCGTCGCCGGCCACCCACAGCACGGCGTTCTCCCGGGTGAAGTAGCGGCTCACCCAGGCCCGCAGGTCGTCCTCGGTGATGCCGGGCAGGCCCCATTCGGGGTAGCTCGGCATCCCGTAGTCGCGGGCGCCGTGCCGCCAGAGCGGCATGCTGTCGGCCGCCCCCTGATTACGGCCGTTCGCCTCGGCCTGGAGCAGGTCTTTCTCCACGGCCAGGCGGCCCATCGGCAGGTCGCGCAGCGAGGAGCAGACACCGGTGAGGAAGCCGGCCAAGTCGTCGTCCGAGCCCTGCATGTGGAAGTACGTGTACTCGACCCCGGTGGCGCCGTTGTAGTGGTAGTCGGCGACTCCCGTCGAGTACAGGGCCAGGTGTTCGACCAGGTGGGTGATGCCGCGCCGGTGCAGCGGCTCGTCGGCGAAGCCGACGCGGAAGGCGAGGCCGGCGTGGGACGGGCCGGTGGTGGGGGCGAGAAGGGTGGGTACGCCGTCGACGTCGAGCTCTTTGATCATCGGGAGCCCTTCAACGCCGCGAAGGCCGTGCCGGCGGCCGGCAGCTCGTCGACCGTGGAGCGGGCTTTTCCCAGTCGCGCGCGGCCATCGCCGTCCGCGCGATCCCGGCCTCGGGGTAGGCGGCGGCCGGATCGAACAGCACCTCTGCGGGCATGGCGCGCAGCTTAGACGATCTTGAAGGGCCTCAGGGGCCCCGGTCTCAGCCGACCGGGTCCCTGAGGAGATGTTCGAAAGCGAGCTCGGCGGCGCCGATGAGGGCCGCGTCGTCGCCCAGTTCGGGGGTACGCAGGCGGATGTGCTCCCGGCAGGCGGGCAGCGCGATCGAGGTGAGCCGGCTGCGGATCTGCGCGGCGGCGACCAGGTAGACGTCGCGCAGCGTGCCGCCGAAGATCACGGCTTCCGGGTTGAAGATGTTGACCAGGTTGCCGACGCCGAAGCCGATCCAGTCGCCGACCTGCCGGACGGCGAACTGGGCCTGGCTGTCGCCGCGCATGGCCGCGTCGACCACGCCCAGCACGGCCTCGCGACCGCTCCGATCGCCGCGTCCCGCGTGCTTGAGCAGCGCGTACTCGCCGATCTCGGTCTCCCAGCAGCCGCGCGAGCCGCAACTGCACTCGCGGCCGTACGGGTTGACCACCATGTGGCCGACCTCGCCGCCGTAGCCGCCGTGACCGGCGACCCGGTGACCGTCGGCGATGATGCCGGCGCCGACACCGACGTCGCCGTAGAGGTAGATGACGTTGTCGCAGCCGACGGCGGCGCCGCGGCTGTGCTCGACCAGGGCCGAGACGTCCGCGTGGTTGCCGACGGTGAGCTTGCCGGCGTCGCCGAGCTCGGCGCCGAGCGCCTCACCGACCGGCTCCTCGACCCAGCCGATCGTCGGGGCCAGCCGCACCACGCCGTCGGCGCGGCGGACCATGCCGGCCACCGCGACCCCGGTGCCCACGTAGCGCGCGTCGTCGGGGACGTCCTCGCGCATGTCGTGGACGAAGCCGGCCAGCGGCTGCACCGCGTCGAGCACCTGCATGCCGCGCGGCCGATGCGCCTCGCGGCGGTCCAGGATGCGGCCGCCGAGGCCGACCCGGGCCGCGCGCAGGCGGTCCACCTCGATGCTGAGGGCGTACGCGTAGACCTTCGACGACTCGGGCCGGACGACCAGCGACGGTCGCCCGGCCCGGCCGGTCTCACGTGGTGCCGCCTCGCTGACCAGCCCTGCGGTGGTCAGCTCGGCGGTCAGGGCCCCGATGGTGCTGCGGTTGAGACCGAGCAGGCTCGTCAGCTCCGCCCGGGACGTGGCGCCGTGCACGTGCACGTAACGCAACAGGGTCCCGAGGTTGTGCCGCCGCACCTCCTCCTGGCTGGGGCCGGCCCGCATCAGCGCGCCGTCCCCGTACCCAGGATGGTCCGGCTCATCGGTTGCCGGTAGCGGCCGCTCTGCGCCGGGCGAGGGCGTCGACGCTGGCGGCGACGAGCAGGATCAGGCCGGTCACGATGTACTTGGTGCCGGCGCTGAAGCCCAGCAGGCCCATGCCGTTGTCGATCACGGCGATCACCGCGCCACCGATGACGGCGTTGATGATCTTGCCCTTACCGCCGAAGAGGCTGGTACCGCCGATGACGGCCGCGCCCACCGAGTAGAGCAGGATGTTGCTGCCACCGGTGTTCGGGTCGACCGAGCTGGCCCGGCTGACGGCCATGATGCCGCCGATCGCGGCCATGAACGAGCCGATCACGAAGACCGAGATGCGGATCCGGTCGACCTTGATGCCGGCCCGGCGGGCCGCCTCGGTGTTGCCGCCGACCGCGTAGACGTGCCGGCCGTAGGCCGTACGGCCCAGGACGAACGTCCACAGGACCAGGAAGACACCCATGATCGGGACGACGATCGGCACGCCCTTGAGCGAGTTGATCGCCGGGTTGATCGCGCGCTCCTGGCTGAGGATCGCGGTGGCCGCGATCAGCAGGACCGCGAGGCCGCCGATGCGGGCCGCGACGACGCCGATCGGGTCGGTGACCAGGCCGCGCTTGGCCCGGCTGCGCAGGTTGAGCAGCTGGACCGCGGCGTAGCCGATGACCGCGACGAGGCAGAGGATCCAGCTCCAGGCAACCGACAGGTTGTCGTTGTTGAGCGAGTTGAAGAACTCGTTGCGCGTCGAGACGTTCGTGCCGCCACCGAGCAGCACGAGCAGCAGGCCCTGGAAGCCGAGGAAGGCGGCCAGGGTGACGACGAACGACGGGATGCCGATCTTCGCGACCAGGAAGCCGAGCACGAAACCGATCACGAGACCGGTGACCAGCGCGGCCGGGATCGCGGTGTACCAGTCCCAGCCGTGGTTGGTCAGCAGGACGGCCGCGACGGCGCCACAGAGACCGCTGGTGAAACCGGCGGACAGGTCGATCTCGCCCAGCAGCAGGACGAAGACCAGGCCCATGGCGATGAAGACGACCTGGGCGCTCTGGTTGAACAGGTTCGCGAAGTTGAGCTCGCTGAAGAAGGTGTCGGTCGAGACACCGAAGATCAGGCTCAGGACGACCAGGCCGAGGATGGCCGGCAGGGTGCCCAGGTCACCGCCGCGGATCCGGCCCCAGTAGTCGCGGATGTAGCTGTTGACGGTCGGCTTGACGACCTTGACGCCGCCGGCCGTAGTGGTCGTGGTGGTGCTCACTTGTCGCCTCCCGGCGTGATGTCGACGGCGTCGCCGTTGAAGTCCGCGGGCTTCTCGGGAGGCAGGCCGATGTTGCCACTGCGGCCGGCAGTGATCAGCTCGACGACCTGCGAGTGGGTCACATCGGTCGTCTTGACCTGGGCCGCCATGCGGCCGAGGTAGAGCGCCGCGATCCGGTCCGAGACCGCGAACACGTCGTTCATGTTGTGCGAGATCAGCACGACGCCGAGGCCGTTGTCGGCCAGGCGGCGCACCAGCTCGAGCACCTGGGCGGTCTGCGCCACGCCGAGGGCGGCGGTCGGCTCGTCCAGGATGACGACCTTGGAGTTCCAGAGCACGGCCTTGGCGATCGCCACGGTCTGCCGCTGCCCACCGGAGAGGCTGGCGACCAGCTGCCGCAGCGACTTCAGGGTGCGCACCGACAGACTGGCGAGCGCGTCGCCGGCCATCTGCTCCATGGTGGGCTCGTCGAGGACGATGCCCCGCTTCTTCTCCCGGCCCAGGAACATGTTCTGGACCACGTCCAGGTTGTCGCAGAGCGCGAGGTCCTGGTAGACGACTTCGATCCCGAGACCCGAGGCGTCGCTCGGGCCACTGATCGAGACCGGGTTACCTTCGAAGGTCACCGTGCCGGAGTCGATCTGGTAGATGCCACTGATGCACTTGACCAGCGTCGACTTGCCGGCGCCGTTGTCGCCGACGAGAGCGGTGACCTCGCCGGGGTAGACGCTCAAGCCGACGTCGTGCAGGACCTGAACGGGACCAAAGCCTTTATTGATCCCGCTGAGCTCCAGGAGGGGTGTCGCGGCCACGGTGTTTCTCCTTCGCTGAGTGACCGGTTTTGCCGCCCACGGCGGGGGTCGCCCGGGGCGGCAGGGTGGGGGGCACCTGACTCTGGCGCCGCCCGCTTCCTCTATCGGAAGCAAGCGGCGCCGTCGTCAGGATTTCGGGACTAGCCCGATATCAGCTGGGGTCAGCTGATACCCGCTTCAGTGCAGGCCTTCGCGAAGTCGGCGGTGCAGACCGCGTCCTTGGTGACGAAGCCGTCGGTGATGACGTCCTTGACGTTCGCCTTGGTGATCGACTGCGGGGTCAGCAGCACGGACGGAACCGAGGCGCCCGACTCCGGGTCCTTGGTGGTGCCGGTGGCCGAGGTCGGCTTCTGGCCCTTGGAGAGCGCGATCGCCAGCTCGGCGGCCGCGTCGGCCTCCTTCTTGATCGCCTTGTAGACCGTCATGCACTGGTCGCCGGCGAGGATGTTCTGCAGACCCTGAACGGTCGCGTCCTGGCCGGTGACCGGGACCTGACCGTTGAGCTTGTTCTTCTTCAGCACCGAGATGGCCGCGTTACCGAGACCGTCGTTCGCCGCCAGAACGCCCTTGATGTTCTTGTTCGAGGTCAGCATCTGCTCGAAGATGGTGCCGGCCTGCGCGTTGTCCCAGTCCGGAACGTCCTGGTTCGGGCCCTTGGTGAAGGTGCCGTCCGCGTACTTCGGGTCGAGGACCGAGTTGTAGCCCTGCGCGAAGAGGGTCGCGTTGTTGTCGGTCGGGGAGCCGTTGAGCTCGGCGACGACCGGCTTGACGGCCTTCTTCTCGGTCAGGCAGTCGACCAGGCCCTGGCCCTGGAGCTCGCCGACCTTCACGTTGTCGAACGACACGTAGTAGTCCGCGCCGCCGCTCAGCGTGAGACGGTCGTAGTCGATCGTCGCGATGCCGGCCTTCTTGGCCTTCTCGAGGACGGCCTTACCGGTGCCGGAGTCGAGGTTGACGATCATCAGAACCTTGACGCCGCTGGAGATCATGCCGTCGGCGATGGTCTGGAACGCGGTCTTGTCACCCTGCGCGTTCTGGATGTCGACCTGTACCCCGGCCGCCTCGAACGCCGCCTTGAGGAACTTCGGGTCGTCGGTGCCCCACCGCTGCGAGCTCTTGGTGTCGGGCAGGATCACGCCGACCTTGCCGGCCGAGCTCGAGTTGCCGCTACCGGAGTCGCTGCCTTTGTCGTCGCCACAGGCGGCGACGCTGCCGGTGGCCAGCAGGCCAACCGCGGCAAGGGCGAACAGTCCCTTACGCATTCCTTGTGTCCTTTCGGGTAAATCCGGGCCTTCGATCGGATTCGATGTTCTGCGTTGTCGGGAGTGTCGCTCCCCGAGACGCCGTGTGATCAGGATCTAGTTTGTTGTGTCCGGCAACGTATTCCCGTTGCGACCGGTAGCACAAGCGGTGACGCCAGCCGATCTCGTAACCGGGGATAACAATCCGGCAACACGGCGGTGATACAGGGACTTCGGCCCTGGTGAGGGCCAAGAGACCAGCTGAGCAAGATCGCTAACGACGCTCACTCCGTGACGCTAAGTCAGCCCGGCGCCCGATCTGGACCGTTCTCAGGAGAAAGATCCACCCGGCGCGTAACGTTGTCGTAACGGCGCGCGCTCGCCGGACATTATGTCCGGATCTGAGCGGTTACCGCGTCGCTGAGGCGAATGAGATCCCCCGGCGCCAGGCTCACCTGAAGCCCGCGCCGGCCCGCCGAGATGAACATCAGATCAAGCGCGAGCGCCGAGTCGTCCACCACCGTCGGCAGCTTCTTGCGCTGCCCGAGCGGGCTGATGCCGCCGCGCACGTAGCCGCTGCTGCGCTCGGCCGCGGCCCGGTCGGCGAGGGTGGCCCGCTTGCCGCCGGCGGCGTGCGCCAGCGCCTTGAGGTCGAGGTCCCCGGTGACCGGCACGACCCCCACGACCAGCGCCCCGTCGACGTCCGCGACCAGAGTTTTGAAGACCTTCCGCGGCTCGACACCGAGCGCTTCCGCGACGAGCGCGCCATAGTTCGGCGCGTCCGGGGACACGTCGTACGGATGCAGCGTGTGCTCGACCTTCCGAGAGGTCAGCAACGCGGTGGCCGGGGTTCCGGCAGCGGCCTTCTTCGCCATGCCGGAACCGTACTACCGTGACGAATCTCCCTGCGTGACTCGTTGATCACATGAGATTTCGTGCCCGTAGGGGTCAGATCGCCCGGCACAGGAGGGCAGTCGGCGCCCCCGCGACGCGGGTCAGCACCAGCGACGCGCCGTTCGGCCCGGCCAGCCGCAGGTCTCGGCGCAGCTGCTCGGGCTCCAGGGCCGAGCCGCGCTTGCGGATCTCCAGCCGCCCGACGCCGCGCTCGCGCAGCAGCGCCCGCAGCCGCTTGAGCGAGAACGGCAGCACATCGGTGATCTCGAGCCGCCGGGCGAAGGGGGTCTCCACCGGGCCATCGGTGTAGAGATACGCGATCTCCGGGTCCCCCAGCCGGGCGCCGAGCCCGTCGGCGAGCTCGGCCACGAGGTGCGACCGGACGACAGCGGGGTCCGGGTCGTACAGGAAGGCACCGACCGGGCCCACCGGAGCCTTCTCAGCTCCGGTACCCGTCAGTTCGGACGCCCGCTCGCGCAGCAACACCGCTCGGCGCGGGACCTCGGCCAGCGGGCCGCACCAGAAGGCGGCCTCGACCAGATCGCCGTCGACGCTGGTCCACTCGCCCTCGGCGCCGGGCGGCAAGAGGTCGTGGTCGATGCCGGGCGCCAGCTTCAGGACGGTGCGCGGCACGCGCTCGGGCAGAGAGGCGATGAAATCCCAGGGCGGTGAGTACGACCGGGGATCGAACACCCGGCCGCGGCCGGCCTTCCGGCGGGCCGGGTCGGCGAAGACCGCGTCGTACCGCTCGACCGGCACCGACGTCGCGTCGGCGCATTCCACCCGTACGTCCAGGCCCAGCGCCTCCGCGTTGGCGGCGGCCATCGCCGCTGTCTCCGGATCGGCTTCCACGGCGTACACCGAAATCCCGAACCTCGCCGCCGCCAGCGCGTCCGAGCCCAGCCCGCAGCCCAGATCGGCCAAGGTCCGGACCCCGGCCGCCGCGAGGCGCCTCGCCCGCCTCTCGGCGACGACGGCCCGCGTCGCCTGTTCCAGGCCGGCCCGGGTGAAGAACATCGACGCCGCGTCGGCGCCGAACTTCCCCACCGCGCGACGGCGCAGCTCGACCTGGGTCAGCGCGGCCGAGGCCAGGTCCGGCGGGACGCCGCGGGACCGCAGTGCCGAAGCGGCCGCGAGCGGATCACTTCCGGCGACCTCCATCGCGCTGTCCAGCGCCTTCACCCCTTCGGGGGTACGCAGCAGGGCCGTCGATTCCGCAGTCACGCAGGCATTCTCCCCCGTGCGACTTCATTGGCACTCTGGTTGACGGAGTGCTAGTTCCGGCCTAACCTCCGATTAGCACTCTCATCCTGAGGGTGCCAACCGCGCGGCCATCCGGGCGCGCGGTGAGGCACCAGGCGGACCGGCACCCGCGACGACGGCCCCGCCCGGTGGCATGAGGCATCAGACCGGCCATCACCGTGGCCGGCGAAACCTGTACCCAGGAGGGTATGCCCGTGACTACCGCGACCAAGGTTGCGATCAAGCCGCTCGAGGACCGCATCGTGGTCCAGGCGAACGAGGCTGAGACGACCACGGCGTCGGGCATCGTGATCCCCGACACCGCCAAGGAGAAGCCGCAGGAGGGCACCGTCCTCGCTGTGGGCCCCGGCCGCATCGACGACAAGGGCAACCGCATCCCGGTTGACGTCAAGGTCGGCGAGACGGTCCTCTACTCGAAGTACGGCGGCACCGAGGTCAAGTACGCCGGCGAGGAGTACCTGGTGCTCTCCGCCCGCGACGTCCTCGCGGTCATCGAGAAGTGACCTACTGACAGTGCTGACCGCCCTGGCCCGTGATCACGGGTCAGGGCGGTGGTGCGTGAAGGGACCTTAAACATGGCGAAGATTCTCAGCTTCTCGGACGACGCCCGTCACCTGCTCGAGCACGGGGTCAACTCGCTCGCCGACACGGTCAAGGTCACCCTCGGCCCGCGCGGCCGCAACGTCGTCCTCGACAAGAAGTTCGGCGCTCCCACGATCACCAACGACGGTGTCACCATCGCCAAGGAGATCGAGCTCACCGACCCGTACCAGAACCTCGGTGCCCAGCTGGTCAAGGAGGTGGCGACGAAGACCAACGACGTCGCCGGCGACGGGACCACCACGGCGACGGTGCTCGCCCAGGCGCTGGTGCGCGAGGGCCTGCGCAACGTCACCGCGGGTGCCAGCCCCATCTCGCTCAAGCGGGGCATGGACAAGGCCGCCGAGGTCGTCTCGGAGGCGCTGCTCGGCAAGGCCGTCGAGGTCGCCGACCACAAGGCGATCGCGAACGTGGCCACCATCTCGGCCCAGGACGCCACCATCGGCGAGCTGATCGCCGAGGCGATGGACCGGGTCGGCCGCGACGGTGTCATCACCGTCGAGGAGGGCTCGGCCATGGCGACCGAGCTCGAGGTCACCGAGGGTCTGCAGTTCGACAAGGGCTTCATCTCGCCGAACTTCGTGACCGACGCCGAGTCGCAGGAGGCGGTGCTGGAGGACGCGTACATCCTCCTCACCACCCAGAAGATCTCCAGCATCGAGGAGCTCCTCCCGCTGCTGGAGAAGGTGCTCCAGAACAGCAAGCCGCTGCTGATCGTGGCCGAGGACGTCGAGGGTCAGGCGCTCTCCACCCTGGTGGTGAACGCGCTGCGCAAGACCATCAAGGTCGCCGCGGTGAAGGCGCCCGGTTTCGGTGACCGCCGCAAGGCGATCCTGCAGGACCTGGCGATCGCCACCGGTGGCGAGCTCATCGCCCCCGAGCTCGGCTACAAGCTCGACCAGGTCGGCCTCGAGTCGCTGGGCACCGCCCGGCGCATCGTCGTCGACAAGGAGAACACCACCATCGTCGACGGTGGCGGCAAGAAGTCCGACGTCACCGACCGGGTCTCGCAGATCCGCAAGGAGATCGAGGCGTCGGACTCCGACTGGGACCGCGAGAAGCTTCAGGAGCGGCTGGCCAAGCTCTCCGGCGGCATCGCGGTGATCAAGGTCGGCGCCGTGACCGAGGTCGAGATGAAGGAGCGCAAGCACCGCATCGAGGACGCCATCGCAGCGACGAAGGCGGCCGTCGAGGAGGGCACCGTGCCCGGCGGTGGCGCCGCCCTCGCCCAGGTGGCGAAGGAGCTCGACGGTGGCCTCGGCCTGACCGGCGAGGAGGCGATCGGCGTTTCGATCGTCCGCAAGGCGCTGGTGGAGCCGCTGCGCTGGATCGCGCAGAACGCCGGCCACGACGGTTACGTCGTGGTGGGCAAGGTCGCCGAGCTGGGCTGGGGCCACGGCCTCAACGCGGCCACCGACGAGTACGTGGACCTGGCCGCGGCCGGCATCCTCGACCCGGTGAAGGTGACCCGCAACGCGGTCTCCAACGCCGTCTCGATCGCCGGCCTGCTGCTGACCACGGAAAGCCTCGTGGTGGACAAGCCGGCCGAGCCGGAGCCCGCCGCCGCCGGCGGTCACGGCCACAGCCACGGTGGCCACGGCCACCAGCACGGCCCGGGCTTCTGACCGGACAGCATCACCGAAGGGGCGCGTCCTGCGGGGCGCGCCCCTTTTCGGTCTCGTCGTCCAGCAGGTCGGGGACGCGCTCGCCGTGCCAGGAGCGCCACAGGGCCGCGTAGGGGCCGCCGGCGGCCACGAGCTCGTCGTGGGAGCCGAGCTCGGTGATGCGGCCGTCCTCGACCACGGCGACCCGGTCGGCGTCGTGCGCCGAGAAGAGCCGGTGGGCGATGGCCACGACCGTACGGCCGTGGAGCACCGCCGCCAGCGACCGCTCCAGATCGCGGGCCGCCCGCGGGTCGAGCAGTGACGTCGCCTCGTCGAGGACGAGCGTGTGCGGATCGGCCAGCACGAGCCGGGCCAGCGCGAGCTGCTGCGCCTGCGCGGCCGTCAGCGCCTGCCCGCCCGAGCCGACCACGGTCTCGAGCCCGTCCGGCAGGGCCTCGGCCCATTCCAGCGCGCGCACCGCCTGAAGCGCCCCGCGCACCTCGTCGTCCGCCGCGCCCGGCCGCACCATGGCCACGTTGTCGCGGACCGTGCCGATGAACACGTGGTGTTCCTGGCTGACCAGCGCCACCTCGGTGCGCAGCCGGTCGAGCGGCAGCTCACCCAGCGGCACCCCGCCCACCGTGATGGTGCCGCCGGTCGGTGCGTGCACCCCGGCCAGCAACCGGCCCAGCGTCGACTTGCCGGCGCCGGAAGGCCCGACGATGGCCAGCCGCTCCCCCGGTTCGAGCGTGAGATCGATGCCGTGCAGCACTTCGCGACCGGCCACATAGGAGAACCGCACGCCGGAGACCTCGATACGCGTCCCCACCGGCTCCTTCGCCGCCCGCAGCTGGACGCTCTCCCGCGCCTCGTCCTCGACTCCGAGCAGGCGGGCCAGGGACGCGCCGCCGATCTGCAACTCGTCGAGCCAGCTCAGCAGCCGGTCGAGCGGGTCGATCAGCATCTGCGCGTAGATGACCGCGGCCGTGAGCTGCCCCAGCGAGATCGAGCCGCGCAGGTAGAGCCAGCCGCCCAGGACCAGCGTCGCCACCACCGGCAGCACGTACGCCGCCTCGACCACCGGGAACCACACCATCCGCAGGAACAGCGTGTACCGCTCGGCCACCCAGCTCTGGCCCAGGTCGGCGTCGGAGCGCTCGATCCGCTGCCGCTGACGGCGCAGCGCGTCGACCGTCCGCGCGCCCTCGACCGTCTCGGCCAGCCCGTCGGTGACCGTCGAATAGGCCGCGTTCTGTCGCAGATAGCCGGCCGGCGCGCGCCGCAGGTACCACCTCGTGCCGACGACCAGGATCGGCACCGCGACCAGCAGCGAGAGCGCCAGCACGGGCGTGACCACGATGAGCGCGCCCACCACGAGCACGACGGTGATCAGCGCGATCATCGTCTCGGGCACGGCCAGCCGCACACACCGCGACAGGGCGTCGACGTCACGCGTCGTCCGGGTCAGCAGGTCACCGGAGCCCGCCCGTTCCACTGTGGAGAGCGGCAGGGCGAGCACCCGGTCGACGAACTCCTCGCGCAGCCGGGCGAGCACCCGCTCACCGAGCCGGGCCGAGGCCAGATGCGCGAAGCGCACCAGAATCGCTTGCAGCACGACGAATCCGGCGATCAACGCGGCCAGTTTGTCGACCACCCCGACACCCTTGCCCTGCCGGATCGCCTCGACCAGGTCGCCGAGCAGGGGCGGACCGGCCAGCCCGGCCAGCGCACCCAGCACGTGCAGCCCGACCGCGATGGTCAGGGCACGCGGGTAGCGCCGGAAGAGATCACGGGCGTAGCGCCGCACCTGGGCCGTGTCGGCCACCGGCAACAGGTTGCTCACGCGGCGTCCTCTCGCAGCACCGTCCGGGCGTAGCCCGGTTCGCTTTCCAACAGCCCCCGGTGGGTGCCGGTGGCGACCACCCGGCCCCCTTCCACATAGAGCACCCGGTCGGTGCGGTCGAGCACCAGCGGGCTGGACGTGCAGATCACCGTCGTCCGCCCGGCCCGGGCCACGGCGAGCCGGTCGGCTATCCGCGCCTCGGTGTGCGCGTCGACCGCGCTGGTCGGCTCGACCAGCACGAGCGTGTCGGGGTCGGCGACCAGGGCCCGGACCAGCCGCAGCCGTTGCTGCTGGCCGCCCGAGAAGGAACGCCCCCGCTCGGCGACCTCGCTGTCGAGCCCGCCGGGCAGCGCCTCGACGATGTCGGTGGCGGCCGCCGCGTGCAGCGCGGCCGGGAGCCGGTCGTCGCCGGCCGGGTCGAGATCGGACCGTAGCGGACCGGTGAACAGCCGCGCGTCGTTGTCGCCGACCAGGATCCGCTCGCGGACCGCGGCCAGCTCGAACGACGACAGCGCGTGCCCGCCGACGGTGGCGCCCTCGGCGTACCGCCCCAGGCGGTCGGCGATGGCGGCAGCGTCGGCCGGCACCGCCGCGACGATCGCGGTGACCTCGCCCGGCCGGACCGTCACGCCGGACTCCGGGTCGGCCAGGTCACCGGCGAGCAGGCTCGCCGGAAGCGGCCCGGCCGGGTCGGGCAGGTCGGTTTCCGCGGCCAGCATCGAGACGACGCGACGCGCCGAGACGTGGCCGCGGGTGAGCTTGTCGATCGCCTCGGTGAGCTGCCGCAGCGGCGTGACGAGGAACGCGGCGTACGCGTAGAAGGAGACCAGCTGGCCCACCGTGATGTGGCCGGTGAGCGCGAAGCGCGCGCCGAGCCACGTGACCAGCACCAGGAAGATGCCGGGCAGCAGCACCTGCGCGGCCTCGAGCAGCGACTCGACCCGGGCCGTGCGCACCCCGGCCGCCCGCAGCCGCTGCGACTCGGCGCGGTAGCGCTCGCCCATCACCGCCTCGCCGCCGATGCCGCGCAGCACCCGCAGGCCGCCCACCAGATCGGCGGCGCGGCCGGTGAGCAGGCCCTGCTGGTCGCGGGAGGCCTGCTGGAGCCGGTGCAGCGGGCGGATGAGCAGGCCCACGATGGCCATCAGCAGCGGCACGCCCAGCACCACCACGAGGCCGAGCGGCACCAACGTGGTGAGCAGGATGACCGTCACCGCGACGACGGCGATGAGCGAGCCGGTGCCCCGGGCGGTGATGTCGACGGCGGAGCCGATCTGGCGGATGTCGGAGGTGCCGATCGCGACCACCTCGCCGGTGTCGAGCCGGCGCGGGAGCGCCGACCCGAGCCGCCCGGCCTGGCGGACCGTGACCTGAACGGTCCGGAACATCGCGCCGAGGAAGTTGATGACCGCGAACCGATGGCGCACCACACCGAAGAACGCCTGACCGAGACCGGCCCCGAGCAGCGCCAGCGACCAGATCAGAAGGTCGTGCCGGTCGTGGTCGGTGGCGGCGTCGATCGCCTTGCCGACCACGGCGGGCACGGCGGCCTGGCAGAGCATCCAGAGCACGGCCATGACGATCGCCGTGTAGACGGCGAACCGGTCACGCCGGATCAGCCATCGCAGATAGCGGACCGGGGACCGGCCGTCGGGGGTGCCGGGATCGGCATCGGGTAGTCGTCGCATCAGGGCCCCGACGTTACGGCGGGGGTACGACAAAACGCGACGCGTTTTCCCCTCAGCGGTCGACCGGGCTGAAATCCCACACGTGCGGCGCCCGGGCGATGAGATTCGGCGGGGGCGCCGGCAGGTTCTCGGGGGTGTTCCGCCACTTCGAGATGACGACGATCCGGTTGTCGGTGGACGAGTAGACGTCGCTCGACACGTGCTGCGGAAGCACCTCGATCCGCGGCACGGCCACGTCACAGACCCACGTCAGCAGCTCGTCGAAGCCGCTCTTGGAAGCCCGTATCTCCCACATCCGCGCGATCATGTTCGCTTCCTACCCCGCCACGCTGACCGAGGTCAATGGCATCGCGGAATCGGCGGGCAGATCGAGACGGCTGGGCGCCACACCGGCGGCGACCAGCCGCGAGCCGAGGGCCGCCACCATCGCCCCGTTGTCCGTGCAGAGCTGCGGCCGGGGCACGCGGACCTCGATGCCGTGCTTGGCGGCCCGCTCCTCGGCCAGTACCCGCAGGCGCGAGTTGGCCGCCACTCCCCCACCGATCACCAGCGTGCGGACGCCGTGGGTCAGGCAGGCGTCGATCGCCTTGGCGGTCAGGACGTCACACACGGCCTCCTGGAAGGAGGCGGACACGTCGGCGATCGGTACCGGATCGCCGTCGCGTTGCCGGGCCTCGACCCAGCGGGCGACGGCCGTCTTGAGCCCGGAGAAGGAGAAGTCGAAACGGTGCGCCGCGAGGTCCTTGGCCGCGGTCAGCCCGCGCGGGAACGCGATCGAGGCGGAGCCGTCCCTCGCCGTACGGTCGATGACGGGCCCGCCGGGAAAGCCCAGCCCGAGCAGGCGGGCCACCTTGTCGAAGGCCTCGCCCGCCGCGTCGTCGATGGTGGCGCCCAGCGGCTTGACGCCGTTGGTGAGGTCGTCGACGAGCAGCAGCGAGGAGTGCCCGCCGGAAACCAGCATGGCGATGGCGGGCTCGGGCAACGGGCCGTGCTCCAGGGTGTCGACGGCCACGTGCGCGGCGAGATGGTTGACCCCGTACAACGGCTTGTCGGCCGCCACCGCGTACCCCTTGGCCGCCGCCACCCCGACGAGCAGCGCCCCCGCGAGACCGGGCCCGCTGGTCACCGCGATCGCGTCGATGTCGGCCAGGGTGACCTTCGCCTCGTCCAGCGCGCGCTGCATGGTCGGCACGAGGGCCTCGAGGTGGGCGCGGCTGGCCACCTCGGGCACGACACCGCCGAACCGGGCGTGCTGGTCCACACTGGACGCCAGGGCGTCGGCGAGCAGGGTGTGCCCGCGGACGATGCCGATCCCGGTCTCGTCGCAGGAGGTTTCGATCCCGAGGACCAGGGGTTCGTCAGGCATTGCGCATCATCACCAGTGCGTCCGTGTTGCTGGGTTGGTAGTAGCCGCGCCGGATGCCGACGGGCTCGAAGTCGTACGTGGCGTAGAGCCGCTGGGCGGGCGCGTTGTCGACCGCGACTTCCAGCAGCGTCTGCTTGATGCCGAGCCGGGCGGCCTCGGCCAGCAGCGCCTCGAGCAGGGCCCGGCCGGTGCCGCGCCGCTGGCCGTCGCGCTTGACCGCGATGTTCTGCACCCAGGCTTCGTCCGGCGTGGTGGACAGACCGGCGTAGCCGGCCACCTCGTCCGCACCGGCCAGCGCCACCAGATAGAAGTTGCGCTGGGCGAGCTCGTTCCAGAACATCGCCGGCGACCATTTCTCGTCGCCGAACAGATCGGCCTCGATGGGCAGCACGTCGGCGATGTGCCACCAGCGGAAACGCTCGATGCGCATCAGGTGAGCACCGGCTTGCGCCCGGCCGGTTCGACAGCGTCCGGCCGGCGGAGATAGAGCGGCGTCAGCTGCTCGCTGGGCGCGGCCGAGCGGATGCGCTCGGCGGCCAGGGCCACGAGGGCCGCGCCGGGCGGGTAGAGGAGATGCTCTTCCACCGGTACGCCGAAAATATCCCCGTACTTGAGCGCGCCCTCACCGGCCGCCCGGTCGAACGCCCGCAGCTTCTTGGCCCAGTAGCCACGGTCCTCGTCGGGGTCGTCGACCACCGCGTCGATCTCGGCCCGGGCCAGGACGGCCGCGAGCCGGGCGGCCTCGACGCCGGCCAGCGCCGTGGCCGACTCGATGATCTCGGACTCGGACAGGGCGGCCGACTCGGCCGCCTCACTGGTCCTTTTCCGGTACGCCTGACCCAGCACCTCGGCCACGTCGGCCGGCTTGGCCACCTCGGGACCGAACAGCCGCACACCGTCCACATAGGTCGCGAAGTAGACCTCGCGGCGCCGCGCGTCGGTGGCGACCAGCACCCGCCCCGGCCCGGCGGCGCGGCCGATCCCGTCGAGCGAACACACCCCGTACGTGGGAATGCCCAAGGTCTGTCCCATGCTGGCGGCGGTGGCCAGGCCGACCCGCAGGCCGGTGAACGGCCCCGGCCCGAGCCCGGCGACTATCGCGCCGAGATCACCCGGCCGGATCTCCGCCTCATCGAGCACGGCGGAGATCTCGGGCGCGAGCTTCTCCCCATGCGCGCGGGGGTCGACGGTGCGCCGCTCGGCCACCCCGGTGAGGCGGTCGGCGGTGACCTCCACCAGGGCGGCCGTCGACGCGGGGGTCGCGGTGTCCAGAGCCAGTACGAGCACGTCCCCGACCCTAACGCGCCGCGGTATCCGTTATCCGGCGACCGGCTCGGCTCGCGGATCCCAGTCGATCAGGGGACGGCCGCCGTCGGCCAGCGCCTTGTTGGCCGCGCTGAACGGGCGCGCACCGCGGAAGCCCTTCGGGTTGAGCGGGCTGGGGTGGCCCGCCTCGAGCACCGCGTGCACCGGATTGGTGATCAGCGCGGCCTTCTTGCGCGCGTAACCACCCCAGAGCAGGAAGACGACCCGCTCGTCGCGCGCGTTCAGCGCCTTGATCGTCGCGTCGGTGAACGCCTCCCAGCCCTTGCCGCCGTGCGACGCCGCGGCACCCGCCCGGACGGTCAGAACCGCGTTGAGCAGCAGAACACCCTGCCGGGCCCAGCCGGTCAGGTCGCCGCTGGCCGGCGGCGCCACGCCGACGTCCTCGGCCAGCTCCTTGAACACGTTGCGCAGCGACGGCGGGATCCGCACCCCGTCGCGCACGCTGAAGCTCAGGCCGTGCGCCTGGCCGGCGCCGTGGTACGGGTCCTGGCCCAGGATCAGCACGCGGGTCTGCTCCGGAGGGCAGAGCCGGTACGCCGCGAACAGGTCCTCGATCGGCGGATAGATCGTGTGCGCCGCGTACTCCGCCGCCACGAACTCACCCAGCGCGGCCGTCTCCTTCTCGTCGAGAAAGCCGGCAAGCTCGGCTCGCCAGTCGGCCGGCAGCAGTTCCGCCAGATTCACGGTGTTCCCTTCTTTTAGGGGGACAAGGTTTGTACGCGGTCGGCCCAGTCGCCGCCGTGCGGGATCAACTCGATCACCCGCGTGTCGTCGTCCAGCCGGTCGATGCGGACCCGAAGGTATTCGTCGTTCAGTTGCTCGACCATCCCGGCACCCCACTCGACGACGGTGACGGCGTCGTCGGCCGAGGCGTCCAGGTCGAGGTCGTCGATCTCGGCCCGGGGATCGGGACTGTCACCCAGCCGGTACGCGTCCGCGTGCACCAACGGCGTACGCCCGCGATGGACCCGGGCGATCACGAAGGTCGGCGAGGTGATCGCGTCGGACACGCCGAGGCCGGCCGCGATGCCCTGCACCAGGGCCGTCTTGCCGGCCCCGAGCGGCCCGGTGAGCAGCACCAGGTCACCCGCGCGCAGGATTCCCGCGAGCCGCCGCCCGAACGCGTGCGTGTCCTCGACCGTCGGCAGCTTGATCACGAGACCTTCTCCAGGAAGCGCAGCAGTACGGCGTTGACCTCGTCCGCCTTCTCCAGCATCACCACGTGACCGCTGTTCTCGATCTTGACCAGCTCCGCCTCGGGCAGGTATTTCAAGATCTGCTCGGAGTGGGTGACCGGCGTCAGGTAGTCCTTCGTGCCGACGATGACCAGCACCGGCACGCCCCGCAGGGCGGACAGCGCCGGGAAGCGGTTGTGGGTGTAGAGCGTCTGGAGATATTTCGTCAGCGTCTCGACCGAGGTCTTCGAGTTCATGCTTTCCACGAACGTGACCAGGGAGGGGCTGGGCTTGGGCTCGCCGAAGCCGTACCGGCGGGTCAGCAGCCAGGAGAGGTCGGACGAGACCATCCGGGCCCGGTCGATGTGGCTGCCGCCGAGATGGGCCGCCTTGCCCCAGAGCGGGAAGAACGGCGCGCTGGCCCGGGCGACCAGGGACGGAATGCCGATCTTGGCTTTGTCGATCAGCCCGGCCGAGGTGGACATCAGCACCACGCCGGTGACCCGTTCGCCGAACCACTCCGGATACTGCTCCGCGAACGCCATGATGGTCATGCCGCCCATCGAGTGGCCGACCAGGACGATGTGCCCGTCCGGCACTGTCGCGTCGAGCACCGCGGCCAGCGACTTGCCCAGCGCGGCGATGTCGTAGTCGCCCGACTGGAGCCGGCTGGACTTGCCGTGACCCGGCTGGTCGTAGAAGACCAGGCGCTGATCGCCGCGCTCGGTCAGCGCCTTGCGCTGGAAATAGAAGGTGCCCATGTCGAGCGCGAAGCCGTGCACGAAGACGACAGTGGGCTTGGCTCCCGGCTTTCCCTTTTTCGGCTCGACGATCTCCACGTGCAGGTCGGTGCCGTCGGCCGCGGTCACCGTCAGCTCGCGGTCGAACGGCTGGTCGCCGAAGGGCTCGTCGATGTGGGGATCGCCGGGGGCGTTTACCGAGCGGCGCACCAGGGCCCGCTCGACGGCGAACGCGGTGGCCAGCCCGGCCGCGACGACACCGACCGCGGCGCCCGCGATGCCGACCTGTTTGGCCCGCCGCGATCCCTTCGCCGGGCTCATGCCTGATCCCCGTCGTAGACCCGCGGCACCCGCGCGCTGCCGAAGCGCGTCACGATCTCGTAGTTGATCGTGTCGACCACCGCGGCCCAGTCGTCGGCGGTCGGCTCGCCGTCGTCGCCGGGCCCGAACAGGGTGGCCACCTCGCCCGGCTCGACGGGGTCGTCGCCGATGTCGAGAACGATCTGGTCCATGCAGACCCGGCCGGCGATCGTCCGCCGCTTGCCGCCGAGCTGCACCGGCCCCGAGTTGGAGGCGTGGCGCGGCACGCCGTCGGCGTACCCCAGCGGCACCAGAGCGAGGCTCGTCTCACGCTCGGTGAAATACGTGTGCCCGTACGACACACCCTGACCCGCCGGGACCCGCTTGACGAGCGCGACCCGGGCCCGCGCGGTCATGGCGGGACGCAACCCGAAGGTCTCCCCCGCGATCGGCGACAGCCCGTAGACCGCGATGCCGGGGCGGACCAGGTCGAAGTGGGTGTCGGGCCGGGTGAGGGTGGCGGCCGAGTTGGCGATGTGCCGGTACCGCGGGGTGATGCCGAACCGCTCGGCGGTGGCCAGCCCCTCGGCGAACACGGCGAGCTGGTGGTCGATGGTCTCGTGGCCGGGAGCGTCGGCGTAGACGAAGTGGCTCCACACGCCGACCACGTCGATGTCGCCGTCGGCCTGCGCTTTCGCCGCCGCCTCGAGCAACGCCGGCCACTCGGCGGGCGTCGCGCCACCGCGGGCCAGACCCGTGTCGATCTTCAGATGTACGCGGGCGGTCCGCTCCGCCCGGCGAGCGGCCGCGACCACCTCGGCGAGCAGGTCCAGGCTCGCCGCGCTCAGATCGATGTCGGCCGCCACCGCCTCGTGCAGCGGGCGGCCGGGAACATGCAGCCAGGACAGCACGGGCGCGTCGATACCGGCTCGCCGCAGCTCCAGCGCCTCCTCGAGGGTCACGACGCCCAGCCAGGTCGCCCCACCGGCCAGCGCGGCCCGGGCCGCCGGCACCATGCCGTGCCCGTAGCCGTCGGCCTTGACGACCGCCATGACCTCGGCGGTGGTGCGGGCGCGCAGCAACGCGACGTTGTCCCGGATTGCGTCCAGATCGACCCGGACTTCGGCCTGCCACATGATTCCCAGCCTACTTATTCGGTATGACGATTCCCGTTACGGCTTACCCCTCAGGAGGTCGCCGACGACTGGCCGGAGGGCGGCGGCCACGTCGGGCGCCGTCACCGGGCCGTCGGCGGCGGCCCGGCGGCCGGCCAGCCCGTGCGCGTAGGCGGCGGCCACCGCGGCCCGCTCGGGCTGAAGTCCGCCGGCCAGCAGCGAGCCGAGCAGCCCGCCCAGCACGTCGCCGCTGCCGGCGGTGGCCAGCGCCGAGGAGCCGGTCGGGTTGACCCAGACCTCGCCCGCCGGTGTGGCCACGATCGTGCGGTCACCCTTGAGCAGCACCACCGCGTTCATCCACGAGGCCAGCCGCAGGGCGCTGCCCGCGCGGTCGGCGCCGGGCGCCTCCCCGGCCAGCCGCTTGAACTCCCCGTCGTGCGGCGTGATCACCAGGGGCGCGTTGCGCCGCAGGTCCTTGGCGTGCTTGCCGTCGACCAGCAGGGTCAGCGCGTCGGCGTCGAGCACCACCGGCACCGAGGTGGCGAGCACGCTGCGCAGCGCGACGCGCGCTTCCTCGTCGGTGCCCAGACCGGAGCCGCACACCCACGCCTGCACCCGGCCGGCATCGTTCACCTTGGGCACCGCCACGACCGACGGATGGGCGCGGACCACCTCCCGATGACCGCTGCCCGCATAACGCACCATGCCGGTCGGGCCGGCCAGCGCGCCGGTCGTCGAGAGGATCGCGGCGCCCGGATAGGTCGCCGAGCCGGTCGCCACCCCCACCACTCCACGGGTGTACTTGTCGGAGGCCGGCCCCGGCTGAGGCCACCAACCCGCGATGTCGTCCGCGTCGGGGACCCGCAGGGCCGGATCGGCGCGCAGCACCGGGCCGAGCCCGATGTCGACCAGCTCCACCTGACCGCACCGCGGCGCCGCGGCACCGACGAAATGAGCCGGTTTGTAGCAGCCGAAGGTGACTGTGACATCAGCGGTCACGGCCTCGCCGGGAACGTCACCGGTGTCGACCGCGACCCCGCTCGGCACGTCGACGGCGACGATCGGAGCCCGCTTGCCCGTACGCCCGCGCAGCCCGACCAGGGCGTCGACGATCACCGTGGCCGGCGGGCGCAGACCACCGCTCGCCCCGATCCCGACGATGCCGTCGAGCACCAGATCGGCGCCGTCGGGCAGGTCGCGGACGGTGAAGCCGCCGGCACTCCGCAGCGCGCCCAGGCCGGCCAGATGGACCCGCTCGGGGCGCAGCAGCAGCGCGCGCACCTGAGCGCCCCGCCGGGCCAGGGCGGCCCCGGCGTACAGCGTGTCACCCCCGTTGTCGCCGCTGCCGACCAGCAGCAGCACCCGGGAGCCGTAGACGCCGCCGCTCTCCTCGAGCAGCAGCGCGCAGCGCCGGGCCAGCCCGGCGGCCGCCCGCCGCATGAGCGTGCCCTCGGGCAGCGTGGCCATCAGGGCCTTCTCGGCCGCCCGCACGTCGGCGACCCGCCATGCCTGCCGCATCTCGTCCTCCAGCCGCTCGGTGTGTGCCGAGAGTTCTATGCCGTGGGTACGACACTTTTACGTCGGCGCTGGTCAGGACTCGGCGACCACCATCGCCGAGGCGATTCCCCCGTCGTGCGACAGGGAGAGGTGCCACCGGTTGATCCCTCGCTCGGTGGCGGCCGCGGCGACCGTACCGGAAACCGTCAACCACGGGCGGCCGTCGGGATCGGAGACGATCTCGCAGTCGTGCCACCGCAGCCCGGCCGGAGCACCCAGGGCCTTGGCCACCGCCTCCTTGGCCGCGAAGCGGGCCGCGAGCGACTCGGCCGAGCGAGGGCTCCCCGAGCCGGTCAGCCGCTCGTCCTCGGTGAAGAGCCGAACCCCCAGCAGCGGTGTCCGGTCGAGGGCGCGCGCGAAGCGCTCCACCAGAACCACGTCGATGCCGACAGACACGATCACTCGCCCACCCTAACGGGCGGGCTTAGCACCAGGCAGGCCCGCTCTCAAGCCCTGTGGACAACGCCGCTGCGTGATCGCGGCGGATATCCACAGGGCCGCCCACGGAGGCCTGGCGGCCCCTAACGTCGGCGCATCCCTTCGCACCGCCTGGAGGCCGCCGATGCAACCCGATCTCGAAGTCGACACCGATCAGCTGCGCCACGACGCCTCGGCCGTGGCCGGCACAGCGTCCCGCATCACCTCCGGAGCAGCCCGGGCCCCGGCTCCCGACGTCACCCCGAGGTGGGCCGCGGCCGACGCGGCCACCCTGGCCGCCGAGACGGCCCGCCACCACCTGAGCCTGCTCGGGGCCGAGGTGGCCGAGACCGCCCGGAACATCGCGACAGCCGCGGCCGATTACGAACTGGCCGACGCCCGCGCCGTCACCCGCCTGAGGCTGAGCCGATGACCAGCGATCCGGGTACGGTCCACGCCCGCCTCCGGGTCACCGATCCGGGCCGGTGGCGGGCGCTCGCCCTGTCCTGGCGCCGCTGGGCCGACCTGGCCGGCCGGCTGGCGGCCGAGCTCGCCGCCCGTCTGGTGGCGCTGGGCCGCTCCTGGACGGGCGCGGCGGCCACCGCCGCCACGAGCCGGCTCGGCGGCCTGCACCGGCGGCTCGTCCTGTTCCGCCTCCACTGCTGGCGGGCCGACCAGTTCGCGAGCGAGTTCGCCGCCTCCCTGGAACGCGCCCGGCGTCTTGTGACCGGGCAGCTTGCCGCGGCGATCTCGGTCGCCACACGCGCTGACCTGCGGGCGTCCGAGGACTTCAGCCGGCTGACCGATGCCTTTCACGCCTCGGCCGAGCCGCCGGACGGCGCGCGGCCGGACTGTACGGCGTCGCCCGCCGAGGTCCACGAATGGTGGGCTGGTCTGCCGCCGGCGCAGCGGCAGTGGTTGCTGGCCACCGAGCCTGGTGTGCCGGCCGGGCTCGACGGCGTTCCGGCGGCCGACCGCGACATCGCCAACCGTCTGCTGCTCGACAATCGGCGCGCCGAGCTCGACCGGGCCATCACCTACGCTCGCGGCGACGATCGGGACCGGCTGCGGTCGGTACGCGACGGGCTGACCGCCCTGAGCGACCGGCTGGCCGACGGCGACGGGCCGCGGGCCTACCTGCTGCGGCTCGACCTGGCCGGGGAGGGCCGGGCGGTGGTGGCTCTCGGCGACCCGGACCGGGCTGGGAACGTCCTCACCCAGGTGCCGGGGATGACGGCCGACCTGGCGTCCTTCGGCGGCGAGCTGACCCGGGCCGAGCGGGTCGTCACGCGGGCCGCCGAGCTCGGCCCGCGGGTCGCGTCGAGCGCCGTGCTGTGGCTCGACTACGACGCCCCCGACTTCGTCGACGAGGCCGCCCGCTCACGCCAGGCCGAGGCGGCCGCGCCTGTTCTGCGGCGGTTCCAGGACGGGCTCCGGGCCGGCCACGAGGGGCCAGCGGCGCGGCAGACGGTGCTCGGCCACAGCTACGGCTCGCTCGTGGTGGGCCGGGCGGCGTCCGGACCGGGGCTCGACGCCGACAGCGTCGTCTTCGTGGGCTCGCCCGGCGTCGGCGTCGACTCCGCGAGCGACCTGCGCCTGCGGTCCGGCGAGGTCTGGTCCTCCACCGCCCGCAACGACGTGATCCAGTGGGTCCCGGTCGCCCCGGCCGGCCTGGCCCGCGACCTCGCCGTGGCCGCCACGGTCCCCTTCGTGGGCCCGTGGCTCGCCTTCGGCCGCCCGGAGGAGGACCTGTGGTTCGGCCGCAACCCGAGCGATCCCGGCTTCGGTGCCCGGGTCTTCGCGAGCGACCCGAAGGGCCATGTCGGCTACTGGAACCCCGGAAACCCCGCCCTGGACACGATGGCCGCCATCACCCTGGGGACCGCCCGATGACGCGAAGGCCGCCCAGGCGCTGTGTGCGCCGGGGCGGCCTCGGGAGCGTGCCGCCGCGGTGGTTACTCGACGGTGACGGACTTGGCCAGGTTGCGGGGCTGGTCGACGTCGTGGCCGCGGGCGGCGGCGATCTCGCAGGCCAGGATCTGCAGCGGGACCGTGGTCATCAGCGGGGCGAGCAGCGTGGGGGTGTGCGGGACCGTGATGAGGTGGTCGGCGTAGGCGCGGACGTCGTCGTCGCCCTCCTCGGCGATCACGATGGTGCGGGCGCCGCGGGCCCGTACCTCCTGGATGTTGGAGACGACCTTGTCGCGCATGACGCCGCGGCCGGCCGGGGACGGCACCACGCAGACGACCGGGGTGCCCTGGTCGATCAGGGCGATCGGGCCGTGCTTGAGCTCGCCGGCGGCGAAGCCCTCGGCGTGCATGTAGGCGAGCTCCTTGAGCTTCAGGGCGCCCTCCAGGGCCACCGGGAAGCCGACGTGGCGGCCGATGAAGAGCACCGTCGAGGCGGTCTTCAGGTCGCGGGCCAGGGCGCGGACGTCCTCCATGGAGTTGAGCAGCTCGCGCAGCGCGTCGGGGGTGCTGCGCAGCCTCTCGACCACGGCGGCGACCTCGTCGGCGTACATGACGCCGCGGATCTGGGCCAGGTGCAGGCCGATCAGGTAGGTGGCGACGAGCTGGGTCAGGAACGCCTTCGTCGAGGCGACGGCGATCTCCGGGCCGCCGTGGGTGTAGAGCACGGCGTCGGACTCGCGGGGGATCGTCGAGCCGTTGGTGTTGCAGATGGCCAGGACGCGGGCCTTCTGCTCCTTGGCGTGGCGCAGCGCCATCAGGGTGTCCATGGTCTCGCCGGACTGGCTGATCGCGATCACCAGGGTCGAGCGGTCCAGGATCGGGTCGCGGTAGCGGAACTCGCTGGCCAGCTCGACCTCGCACGGGATGCGCACCCAGTGCTCGATCGCGTACTTGGCGACCATGCCGGCGTGGTAGGCCGTGCCGCAGGCGACGATGAAGACCTTGTCGATGTCGCGCAGGTCCTGGTCGGTCAGGCGCACCTCGTCGAGCACGATCTCGCCGCGGTCGGAGAGGCGGCCCAGCAGGGTGTCGGCGATGGCCTGCGGCTGCTCGGCGATCTCCTTGAGCATGAAGTAGTCGTAGCCGCCCTTCTCCGCGGCCGAGGCGTCCCAGTCGATGTGGAACTCCTGGCCGATGGCGGGCGAGCCGTCGAAGCCGGTGATCTCGATGGCGTCCGGGGTGATCAGGACGACCTGGTCCTGGCCGAGCTCGATCGCCTCGCGGGTGTGCTCGATGAAGGCCGACACGTCGCTGGCCAGGAAGTTCTCGCCCTTGCCGCGGCCGACGACCAGCGGCGAGTTGCGGCGGGCGGCGACTACCGCGTTCGGCACCTCGACGTCGACGGCGAGCAGCGTGAACGCGCCCTCCAAGCGGCTGACCGTGCGGCGCATGGCCTCGGCCAGCAGCTGCGGGCCGTCCACGGCGCCGGACTCGCGCAGCTTGCGCACCTCGGCGGCGAGCAGGTGGGCCGCGCACTCGGTGTCGGTGTCGCTGGTGAACTCGATGCCCTCGGCCTCCAGCGAAGCGCGCAGGCGGCCGAAGTTCTCGATGATGCCGTTGTGGATGACGGCGACCCGGCCGTCGGCCGACAGGTGCGGGTGCGCGTTGCGGTCGGTCGGGCCGCCGTGCGTCGCCCAGCGGGTGTGCCCGATCGCCGTACGCCCGGTGGCGATCTCGTCGGACGGCCGGTCGGCCAGGGCCTTCTCCAGGTTGGCGAGCTTGCCGGCCTTCTTCTCGGTCAGAACGGTGTCGCTGTCGATGACCGCGACGCCGGCGGAGTCATATCCGCGGTACTCCAGCCGGCGCAGGCCGTCGAGAACGATGCTGAGCGCCGGACGACCGCCGACGTACCCCACGATGCCACACATGACGGGCACTGTAGCCGACGTCCGCTCATCCGTCATGCTCGAGAAGCACCCTTTCGAGCATGCGGTATGCGCAAAACGGTCCGAACGGCGGGTGGCGCCGCCGATCGGCTGGCGTCACCGGCGTACCGTCGGCTGACGGACATCTGACCAGCGCTCGCCCCGGGAGAGACGTTGAGCAGCAATTCTCAGCCCGACCAGCCGCAGCGGGACCCCGACCGGACGACGCCCTCGCCGGTGTCGGGACAGCCCTGGTCCACCCCGTCGGGTGACCCGCTCTCCCCGGACCCCTACCGGCCGTCGCCGACCTTCAGTCCGGGATACGCGTCGCTCCCCCAGCCGCCGGACCCCGACTACCCGCCGACGTCGGAGTTCCCGGCCACCGCCTCCGACAACGTCCCGCCGGGCTATCCACCGCCTGGTTACGGCACTCCCTATGACGGCGGAGGCGAAGGGGCGTACGGCGGCGGATATGGCCCGGGCGCCGGAAACCAGGCGGGCGGCTGGGGAGGCGGGGGCTACCCCAACGGCGCGGGCTACCCGGGCGGCGCGGGCTATCCGGGCGGCGGAGGCGGCGCAGGCTACCCGGGAGGCGCGGGCTATCCGGGTGGCGGGGGCGGCGCGGGCGGGTATCCGCCGCCTGGGCCCGCTGGGCGGCCGCCGCGGAAGAGCAGTGTGCCCATCGTGGCGGTGATCATTGCGGTCACGCTGTTGCTCTGTGGGGGCGTCGGGACCGCCGGTGTGCTCATCGCGCGCAACGTCACACAAACGGCGAAAGACGCCGTGCCGCAGATTCCCGAGCTGCCGGCGGCGCCTACCGAGGCGCCGGAGATCGGCGGGAAGGTCAGCGTGACGTACGAGGTGACCGGTGACGGCCCCGCCTCGCAGCTGGTCTACGCGGAATCGCTCAGTGAGTCGCCGCAGCGGCTGGAGAACGTGAAGCTGCCCTGGACGTTCACCGGGGAGATCGACACCCCCACCGTGCTCACCGTCACCGCGATCCGGCTGAGCGGCACCGAGGGCACGATCAGCTGCCGCGTGCTTGTCGACGGCCAGGAGGTCGCGCACCGTACCTCCGAGCCCGGTACGTTCGGCACGGCCACCTGTAACCACTTCGCGTTTGAATAGGGACGATGACGAGCGACCCGCTGGTCGAACGGATGCGCCCGTTCGGCACCACGATCTTCACCGAGATGTCGGCGCTGGCCGCGCGCACCGGCGCGATCAATCTCGGGCAGGGCTTCCCGGACACCGACGGCCCGGCCGAGATGCTCGAGGCCGCCGCGCGGGCGCTGCGTGAGGGCGCCAACCAATATCCGCCGCTGCCCGGCATTCCCGCCCTGCGCCAGGCCGTCGCCGCCCACGAGCGGCGATTCTGGGGCCTGTCGCGCGACCCGGAGACCGAGATCGTGGTCACCGCCGGCGCCACCGAGGCCGTCGCGGCCGCGATCCTGGCCCTCTGCGAGCCCGGTGACGAGGTTGTCTGCTTCGAGCCCTACTACGACTCGTACGCCGCCTCGATCGCCCTGGCCGGCGCCGTCCGCCGCCCGGTCACCCTGCGCCCGGGGGCCGACGGCCGGTACGGCTTCGACGAGGAGCAGCTGCGGGCCGCCTTCGGTCCCCGCACCCGCCTCGTGCTGCTCAACTCGCCGCACAACCCCACCGGCAAGGTCTTCACCCGCGGCGAGCTCACGCTGATCGCCGGCCTCTGCCAGGAGTACGGCACGTACGCCGTCACCGACGAGGTGTACGAACACCTGGTCTTCACCGACGCCGCCGAGCCGCACGTGCCGCTGGCCAGCCTGCCCGGCATGCGCGAGCGGACCCTGCGGATCTCCTCGGCCGGCAAGACCTTCTCGTGCACCGGCTGGAAGGTCGGCTGGGCCACCGGGCCGGCCCCGCTGGTCTCGGCCCTCATGCGGGTCAAGCAGTTCCTGACCTTCGTGAACGCCGGGCCGCTGCAACCGGCCGTCGCCGTCGCACTCGGGCTGCCCGACGACTATTTCACCGGTTTCCGGGCCGGTCTTCAGGCCCGCCGCGACCGGCTCGTGACCGGACTGACCGAGGCCGGGTTCGACGTCCTGCCGTCCGAGGGTACTTACTTCGTCACGGCGGATATCACCCGATCGGGTGGGACCGACGGCATCGAGTTCTGCCGGGCGCTGCCCGAGCGGTGCGGTGTCGTGGCCGTGCCCACTCAGGTCTTCTACGACGACAAGGCGGCGGGCCGCCACCTGATCCGCTTCGCCTTCTGCAAGCGCGAAGAGGTCATCGAGGAGGCAGCCCGCCGCCTGGCGAAGCTCAGGTAACGGCTCAGGCCGGGCTGGCCGCCCGCACCTCGTCGGCGATCCGCGACGCCACGGCGCGGGCCTGCTCCTCGGTGGCGGCCTCGACCATCACCCGGACGAGCGGCTCGGTGCCCGACGGGCGCAGCAGCACCCGGCCGGTCTCGCCCAGCTCGTCCTCGGCCAGCGCCACGGCCGCCTGCACCGTCGGGGCGGCCGCGCCGGCCTCCCGGTCGCCGACCTTCACGTTGATCAGGACCTGGGGCAGCGTGTGCACCACCGAGGCCAGGTCGGCCAGCGACTTGCCGCTCGCCGCCAGCTGGGCCATCAGGTGCAGGCCGGTCAGCACGCCGTCGCCGGTGGTCGCGAACGCCGGCATCACGATGTGCCCGCTCTGCTCGCCGCCCAGGGCCAGACCGTCCGCGGCCAGCGCCTCCAGCACGTACCGGTCGCCGACCTTGGTCTCGAGAAGCTTGATGCCGTTCTGCTTCATGGCGATGCGCAGGCCCAGGTTGCTCATCACGGTCGCGACCAGCGTGTCGTCGGTCAGCGTGCCCGCGTCGCGCATGGCCAGGGCCAGGATCGCCATGATCTGGTCGCCGTCGACGACCTCGCCCGAGGCCGTCACGGCCAGGCAGCGGTCGGCGTCGCCGTCGTGCGCGAGACCCAGGTCGGCACCGTGCTCGAGGACCGCCGCCTGCACCTTCTCGAGGTGAGTGGAGCCACAGTCGTCGTTGATGTTGAGGCCGTCCGGGTCGGCGTGGATCGCGATGACCTCGGCGCCCGCCTCCTCGTAGGCCACCGGGGCGACCTCGCTGGCCGCGCCGTTGGCGCAGTCGACCACGACCTTGATGCCGGCCAGCGAGTGCGGCGTCGAGCCGACCAGGTGCTTGATGTAGTGCTCGGCCCCGTCGAGCAGGTCGTTGACCCGGCCGATGCCGGCACCGGTGGGCCGGCCGATCAGCCCGTGCCCGTCCTCGATGGCCTTCTCGATGCGCTCCTCCAGCTCGTCGGGGAGCTTGGTGCCACCCGCGGCGAAGAGCTTGATCCCGTTGTCGGGCATCGGGTTGTGCGAGGCCGAGAGCATGACGCCGAGGTCGGCGCCGGTCTGGGCCACCAGGTAGGCCACGGCCGGGGTGGGCAGCACGCCGACCCGCACCACGTTGGCGCCGGCGCTGGTCAGGCCGGCCACGACGGCCGCCTCGAGCATTTCGCCGCTGGCCCGCGGGTCACGGCCGACGATCGCCAGCGGAGGGTGGCTGCCGTCGCTCTCGACCAGCACGCGGGCGGCCGCGACCGCGACGGACAGGGCCAGTTCGGGGGTGAGGTCGCCATTCGCGAGCCCGCGTACGCCGTCGGTGCCGAAGAGTCGCCCCATGGCGGTTTCCTTTCGCCGGCGGCCCAGGGAGAGGAGGGGCCATCCGGGGTGCGTGCGTCGGTGGAGGGGAGGGAACGCAAACGGCCGGGCCGCGGCCCCGCGAGGGGCGCAACCCGGCCGTGTCAGACTCGGCGCAAAATCAGCGCTTCGAGTACTGCGGAGCCTTACGGGCCTTCTTGAGACCGTACTTCTTGCTCTCCTTGACGCGGGCGTCACGGGTGAGGAAGCCGGCCTTCTTGAGAGCCGGACGGTCGTCGGGCTCGTTCGTGATGAGCGCCCGGGCGATGCCGAGGCGCAGCGCGCCGGCCTGGCCGGTGATGCCGCCACCGCGCAGGTTGGCGATCACGTCGAACTGCTCTTCCTTCTCAGCGGTGACGAGCGGCTCACGGATGAGCTGCTGGTGCACCTTGCTGGGGAAGTAGGCCTCGAGGTCGCGGCCGTTGCAGGTGATCTTGCCGCTGCCGGGCACGAGGCGCACCCGGACGATGGCCTCCTTGCGGCGGCCGACGGTCTGGATCGGACGGTCACCGGGACGCGGGGCGCGGACCGGGGCCGGCGCGGGCGTCTCGACCACGACGACCGTCTCAGCGGGCTCCTCGACGGTCTCGACGACCTCGGGCTCGATGATGTCGGACATGCTGCTGCCTTCTCCCGCGCTCACTGCGCGATCTGCTTGATTTCGAACGGCTGGGGCTGCTGAGCGGCGTGCGGGTGCTCGGCGCCCGGGTAGACCTTCAGCTTCTTGATGATCTGCCGCGCGAGCTTGTTGTGCGGGAGCATGCCCTTGACGGCCAGCTCGACCGCCTTCTCGGGGCGCTTGGTGAGCAGCTCCTCGTAGCCGACCTGCTTGAGGCCGCCCGGGTAGCCCGAGTGGCGGTAGGCGACCTTGGTCTGCCGCTTGTTGCCGGTCAGGGCCACCTTGCCGGCGTTGATGATCACGACGTAGTCGCCGGTGTCGACATGCGGCGCGAAGGTCGGCTTGTGCTTGCCGCGCAGAAGGGTCGCGGTGTGGGTGGCCAGGCGGCCCAGGACGACGTCAGAAGCGTCGATAATGTGCCACTGACGCTCGATCTCACCCGGCTTCGGGCTGTACGTACGCACAGAATTACCTTGTCTTGTCGTCGGTCTGGGGTCGCGCGCTGGTCGCGGCGAACGCGAACATCAAGCCTACCCCGGGGGGCACGCTCGCAGCTGTCGCACAACAGCAGGCAACAATACCCGGTGGCGCGGCGCGTGGTCAAAACGTGCAGGGTCACAGCGATCGGCGGCCCCGCCGTCGCCCGCATCAAAGCCCAGGCCGACGTGACCTCCAAACATATGCGTGTCAAGCATACCCGCCCTTCCGAACACGCCCGACACCGGGATCCAAGGTCACCGAGGTCACAACCCGGCGACGGTTAGCAGGCTCGAAACAAACGGGACCCGAGGGCGAAATTCCCGGAAGGCACGCTTCCGTCATGGCCATCGGTGCGGAGACCTCGACGAAGCGGGCCGGTCATCGCCGGCACGCCGGGGCCCGGCGCACTATGGAAGAGCCACCGTCAGGGTTGAGGACGGACCTGACGGTGTCCGCCGAGCCGGTTCACCGGCTCGGCGAGGAGGAGTCGCGGCGCGCGCCGGCCGGAGGTACGGCGGAGAACGCAGGCGTGACATGGGAGCGGGTCGACGCTGAGGACGGCGGGCTCCGAGCGTGCCCTTCGGTGGACCGGCCGGCCGCGTCGCGACTTCTTCGGACACCATGACCGGCCGAGTGGCGAGCTGGTCCGAACTCTCCGGCTACACGGTGGGGGTCACCTCCGACCGTCGCCGCGACGAGCTCGCGAGCCTGCTGGAGAGCCGCGGCGCCCGGGTGGTGCTCGCGCCCGCGCTGCGCATCGTCCCGATCGCCGACGACGCCGAGCTCAAGGCCGCGACCCGGGCCTGCCTGGAGAACCCGCCGGATGTCGTGCTGGTCACCACCGGCCTCGGCCTGCGCGGCTGGCTGGAGGCGGCCGAGGGCTGGGGCCTGGCCGACCCGCTGCGCGCGGCGCTGGCGAGGGCCTATCTCATCGCACGGGGCCCTAAGGCCCGGTCCGCGGTCCGCGCGGCCGGCCTGCACGATCAGTGGTCCCCCGAGGGCGAGAGCTACGAGGAGGTTGTCAGCCACCTCGCGGCCCGGGGCCTGGGCGGCCTGACCGTGGCCATGCAGCTGCACGGGGAGAGCCAGCCCGAATACACCGAGGCGCTGCGCGAGGCCGGGGCCCGGGTGATCGAGGTGCCGGTCTACCGATGGGCGCCGCCGGCCGACCCGGCCCCGCTGGACCGCCTGGTCGACCTGGTCACCGGCCGCCTGGTCGACGCCGTGACCTTCACCGCCGCGCCGGCCGTCGCGGCCCTGCTCCACGCGGCCGGGCCGCACAGTGAGGCCGTGCTCGAAGCGCTGCGCACCGACGTCCTGGTCGCCTGCGCCGGTCCGGTCACGGCCGCTCCCCTGCGCCGGCACGGGATCCCGGTCGTCACGCCCGCGCGGGCCCGGCTCAGCGCGCTGGTCCGCACGATCGCCGACGAGCTGCCCCAGCGGGCCGTGTCTCTGGACGTGGCCGGCCACTCCATCACCTTGCGTGGCCACGCAGCGATCGTGGACGGGGAGCTGCGGTCCCTGGCGCCCGGCCCGATGGCCGTCCTGCGCGCGCTCGCGTCGGCGCCGGGCCGGGTCCTCTCCCGCGCGGCCCTGCTGCACGCCCTCCCCCGGGGCGCCGACGAGCACGCCGTCGAGATGGCCGTGGCCCGGCTGAGGGCCGGCCTCTCCGCTCCCGGGGTGGTGCAGACGGTGGTCAAGCGCGGTTACCGGTTGGCCGGTTGACAGCGCGACCACTCACTCACGTCGCCGTGGTGGGCCGAGCGTTCTGGGCGCGCCAGCGCCCAGCTCGGCTCGCCGCGGCCCTCGGCGGGAGCGACGGTCTGTACGCCCCACCCGCCTACGACATCGTCTTTGTGTTCTTTATCCGACCGGAGCCGGATAGCCGCCCGACTGCTCGGCCACCAGCGTCGCCATCGCGTGTTCGACGACGCCGACCAGCACCTGCTTGACCGACTCGCGATGACGGGCGTCGCACATGATCAGCGGGACGTGCGGCGGAATCGCCAGCGCCTCGCGGACCTCGTCGGGCTCGTAGCGCGGAGCGCCGTCGAAGCAGTTCAGCGCGACCAGGTACGGCAGGTGACGGTTCTCGAAGTAGTCGAGCGGCGCGAACGCGTCGGCTATCCGCCGGGTGTCGACCAGCACCGCCGCGCCGACGGCACCGCGGATCAGCTCGTCCCACATGAACCAGAAACGGGTCTGCCCGGGCGTGCCGAAGAGGTAGAGGATCAAGTCGTCGGCCATGGTGATGCGGCCGAAGTCCATGGCGACGGTCGTGGTCCCCTTGCCGGGCACCTTGGACGCGTCGTCGATCCCCTGGCCGGCCGAGGTCATCACGGCCTCGGTCGTCAGCGGCTCGATCTCGGAGACCGCACCGACCAGCGTCGTCTTGCCGACGCCGAATCCCCCGGCGACGACGATCTTCGCGGAGGTGATCTCCTTGGGCTGCGCCCCCGCCCGCTCAGAGCTTGCGAAGTCCACCTAACACCCTTTCCAGCAGGTCCATCCGCTCCGTGAACCCAGTCTTGGGAGCGGCGCTGTGCAACGACAGCAGCCCGTCGGCCACCATGTCCGCGACGAGCACCCGAGCGACACCCAGCGGCAACCGGGAGAGCGCGGAAAGCTCGGCGAGGGACTGCGCTTTCGCCTCGCACAGAACAGCGATGCGGTATTTGTCATGCCCGGCGAACCGGGCCTCTTGCAGGCCGGCCTGGCTGGCGACCAGGACCGCTTCGATCGGGATGTCCCGGCGTGGTTCCGTCCGTCCGCGGGTGACCGCGTACGGGCGCACAAGGTTGCCTCTCGGGTCCTGTGGCTGTCCCATCCGCTCCTCACCCCGTTCCGGCGGTCCGGCCTCTAATGACTGACTGCTTCACGCGCGACCGGCGAGAGGGCCGCGCCGACCCGCTCGACCAGCAACGCCATCTCGTATCCGACCTGGCCGACGTCGCAGCTGCGGGCGGCCAGGACGGCCATCGCGGAGCCGTCGCTGATCGACATGAGGAAGAGGTATCCGCTCTCCATCTCGATGATCGTCTGCTGGACGGTGCCCGCGTTGAACATGCGTGAGGCGCCGTCGGTCAGGCTGACCACGCCGGAGGTGATGGCGGCCAGCTGGTCGGCCCGGTCGGCGGGCAGGTCGCGTGAGGCCGCCAGCAGCAGCCCGTCGGCGGACACGGCCACGACGTGGGCGATGCCGGCCACGCTGTTGGCGAAGTTGTTGAGCAGCCAGCCCATGTCCTGCATGGTGGGGGGCCTGGTCACTGTTCGGTCTCCTTAGCCTGGGAGGCGGCGGACTCGGCGGTGCCGTCCGTCCGCCCGCGTTGCACTCCCCGGTGGTACGCGGACAGCAACCCGCGGACCTCGTCGGGGCTGCGGCGGTTCTGTGCCTTCGGTCCCGGCTGCACGCCGCCCGGCACGAGCTGTGCCTGCGGTACGCGCTTGGGGAGGCCGGATCTCGTGGTCCCGGCGTCGACCGGCTCAGCCGCCGCCATGGCCCGCTTCCATCCATCGTCCGCCGCTGTCTTCCACCGGTCCTCCTCAGCGGAACGCTGTCTCGGAACCGACGGTCCATTGTGCCCGGTGTCCGTCGGCTCTTCGCGTGCGGGAGCCGGTGGGGGCTTGGGGGCCTCCTGGACGGGGGCCGGCGCGGGAGCCACGGCCTCCTGGACGGGGGCGGGCGCGGGAGTCACGGCCGGCACCGCGTTCGGCGGAGGCGCGTAGCCCGCCGTCGGCATGCCGAACTGCTCCTGGCTCGCCCCGTCGTGGTTACGGAACCAGCTCTGCTGCATCTGCACGAAGATGGGGGCCTCGGTGCGGTCCTCGGCCGGTGGCGCCACCGGCTGCGCCGGCACGGGCGGCATCGCGGCCAGCGCGGCACCCCACCCGCCGGTCGGGGCCGGCGGGGACGAGACCGGCGGAGCGGAGACCGAGGGCGTCACGATCGGCGTCTGCACGGTGGGGGTGAAGCCGTTCATCGTCGGCGCGTCCTGCGCCTGCGCGATCGTCTTCGACACCCGGGTCGGCAGCGGCGGCCGGTTCGGCGTCGGGCGCACCTCGGCCGGGTCGCTCGGCGGCCGCTGCGACGGGAAGACCGGCAGCGACGGGTGGGCCGGAAGCTGCTGCACCGGCTCGGGAGCGGGCGCCGGGGGCTCGATGGTCGGCAGCGTGGCCGTGGCGGCCCGCGAGGCCCGGGCGTCCCAGCCGCCGGACGGGGCCGCGCCCAGCTCCGGGCGAGGGCCGCCACCGAACGTGTCGTAGCGGCGCGGCGTCACGACGATGCTGCTCGGCAGCGTGACCTGGGCGACCGTGCCGCCCTCGAGGTTGGCCCGCAGCTCGACCTTGATGCCGTACCGGGAGGCGAGCCGGGACACCACGGCCAGGCCCATCAGGCGGAACGCGGCGACGTCCACACTGGGCGGTTCGGAGAGCCGGCGGTTGAGCTGGTCCATCTGCTCCTCGGACATGCCGAGCCCGCGGTCCTCCACCTGGATCACCACGTAGTCGCGGATCCGGCGGCCGTCGGCGACCACCACTGTGGTCGGCGGCGAGAAGCGGGTGGCGTTGTCGAGCAGCTCAGCGACGAGGCGGACCACGTCGTTGACGGCGAGCGCGGCGATCGAGACGTCGGTGTCGACGGTGCCGAACTCGATGCGGTTGTAGAGCTCGACCTCGGACTGCGCGGCGCGCAGCGCGTCGACCACCAGCGCGTCCTCGCGCCGGGGCGGGCTCGAGTCGGCGCCGGCCAGCACCAGCAGGTTCTCGTCGTTGCGGCGCATCCGGGTGGCCAGGTGGTCGAGCTCGAAGAGCTGGGCCAGCCGCTTCGGGTCCTCCTCGGTGCGCTCGATCATGTCGAGCTCGCCGATCATCCGGTCGACCAGCGACTGCGAGCGGCGGGCCAGGTTGAGGAACATCGTCGAGACGCTGGTGCGCAGGGCCGCCTGCTCGGCCGCGATGCGGACCGCCTCGCGGTGCACCACGTTGAACGCCTGGGCGACCTGGCCGATCTCGTCACGGTTGGACAGCTGGATCGGGTCGCGGACCTGGCGGACGATGTCGTCGGCGCCGCCGTCGCCGAGGTTCTTGGCGTCGCGCAGCTTGGCCACGGCGTCGGGCAGGTCGCGGTTGGCCACCGCGAGCGCGCCCTCGCGCAGCCGGCGCAGCGACATGTTGAGCGAGCGGGCCAGGATCACGGCGAGCGCGATGGCGATGATCAGCACGAGCACGACCAGCGCCGACTCGATGGCGGCCTGCCGGACGACGGAGTCGCGGTCGTCGCCGGTCGCCTTCACGATCTTCGACTCGAGCTGCTGCTCGGCCCAGCGCATCAGGTCGACCACCGCGCCGAACGCCTCGGTGATGTCGTCCGCCGGCACCGCCTCGCCGCGGCCGAGCCGGGTGGCGACGCCGTCGACCAGGTTGACCGCGTCGCCGCTGACCACCTTGTCGGCCAGGGCCCGCTGCTCTCCGCTGGCGACCAGCGAGAAGGTGGTCAGCGCCTCCTGCTGGCTGGTCTGGGTGGCGATGAAGGTGACGCGCTGTTCCTCGCTGAGGTCGTCGGCGACCCGGGCCGCGTACGAGACGGCCTCCTGCTCGGCCGTGCCCGCCTTGGCGCGGGAGAACGCGGAGAGCGCCCGCAGGCTGTCGGCGATGTCGCCGTCACCGGCCAGCTGGCTGACCGACTCGCCGTAGGCGACCAGGTCGGTGATGACGACGCCGTAGCGGGAGACGGCCTCGGCGACGGCGATGCCCTCGCGCTTGCTGACCGCCGTCCGGGTGGCGTCCATCGTGTTGAGGTGGTCGTCGATGCGGGCGAGACGATCACCCACGGCGCCGGGCGAGTCGTCGACGTCGGCCCGGTGCGAGCGGTAGACGGCGATCTGCGCGTCGCTGTTGCGCACGGCGGCGTCGTAGGCGTCGGGCTTCGCGCCGGCCGGTGCGGCCAGGTAGGCGGCGGCGGCCATCCGCTCGGTGTGCAGCAGCTGCGTCAGCGCCGAGATGTCGGTGTCGAGCTTGGTGAGCTCCTGCACCTGACCGGCCGCCGAGGCGCGCTGTCCGATGTCGACGAGTCGCGTGGTGGCGAGGACGATTACTGCGGCCAGGGGCACGAGCAGGATCAGAGCCAGCTTCGAACGGATACGCGCGTCCCGAAGCCGGGGAAAGACACCACGGCGTGCCACCTGGGTCGAAGATCCGGTGCTCACGACTTCTCCTCCGTGGTCATTCCCGTGTCTCCGTGCCCGCCTGAGCGCTGCGGCCCGGGAATTTCATCAGAACGGACATTGGTTTGGGAAGTCCGGAAACAACCCGAAACGAACTCCCCGTCCGACTGTTGGATGCATTGCCAGTTCCACAATCGACATTCACACCTCTTTGACGTGCACGAATATGCCGACCACGACAATCCGTGATGACCCGCTCACGATCAAACCGCAAGATTCCAACCAATATGTGAGACAAGCGTCTCGCTCCATCGATGGACCTCTGCTTGACCAGGGGCCCTCACGTTGGCAAGGTTTGGCGCGTTCGAACGGACATCTTGTCCGTATCGCCTTTCTAGGAGGCACCGCAGTGCGGCTCTCCCGCATCACCGCGGCATCCGCCGTGGCATCGATGCTCCTTGTCACCGGTGCGGCCGGCTGCTCCTCGGACGACGGCAAACCGGCAGCGTCCGAGGTGATCACGATCGCCGCCGACCTCGACAATTCGTCGGCCGTCGACATCGCCTACGCGCGCGCCCTTCAGCTGCGCATCGAACAGGTGAACGCCTCGGGCCAGCTCGGCGACCGGCAGCTGAAGCTGACCACACAGGACAATCGGAACGACCCCACGTCCTCGCTGCGCAACATCGGCGCGTTCGCCGACGACCCGTCGGTCGCCGCCATCATCACCGGCGCCTGCGACCAGTGCGTGGTCGGCGCGGCCAAGACGATCAACGACAAGAAGGCGCCGACCATCTCGTTAGGCGCTTCCGAGGAAGTAGTCAACCCGGTTTCCAGCCGGCGGTACATTTTCAAGATCGGCCCGAACTCGGCCGACAGCGCGTCGGCGATGGTGTCCGAGCTGAGCCAGGCGAAGACCAAGAACATCTCGATCCTCTACTCCGACGACCTGTACGGGCGTGGGGCGCGCAAGGCGCTGCTGGCCAAGCTGCCCGGGACCGGGATCGCCGCCCAGCTCTCCCGCTCGGTCAAGCCGACCGCCACCGACATCACCCAGGCCATCGGCACGCTGGCCGACGGCAACCCCAGCGCCATCGTCGTGCTGACCGCGCCCGATCTGGCCCAGCTCGCCGCGATCGGCATGAAGCAGGTCGGATACAAGGGCCGGGTCTACTTCGACGCCGCGGCCGCCAGTGACCTGTTCATCCCGGCCGCCGCGACCGCGGCCACGAACAACGTCCGGATGGTCTTCACCCAGATCCTGGCGATCGACGACGTCATCGCCACCACGCCGGCGAAATCCTCCCGCAAGCAGTGGTTCCGCGACTACACCTCGCGCTACGGCAGCTACTCGGGCGTCGCCGCGTTCGCCGCGGACGCGGTCGACCTGGTCGCCGACGCGGTGGCCCGGGTCGGCGCCGACCGCGAGCGCATCCGCGACATCCTGGAGACCTCACAGGTCGACGGCCTCTCCGGCCCGCTGCGCCTCACGCCGGACAACCACTCCGGCCTGATGCCGCAGGCGCTCACCGTGCTGGTGGCCCGGGCCGGCCGCTGGCGGCTCGCCTCATGATCCGTGTCGAGAACCTGTCACGCACCTTCACCGGCCGCTCCGGCACGGTCGAGGCGCTGCGCGACGTCAGCCTCGAGGTGGCCGACGGTGAGTTCGTGGCCGTGGTCGGCCGTTCCGGCTGCGGCAAGTCGACGCTGCTGCGGATGATCGCCGGCCTGCTCCCGCCGACCGGCGGCCACATCGACGTCGCCGGCGAGCGGGTGGTCAAGCCGCGCCGCGACGTGGCGATGATGTTCCAGCGCCCGGCCCTGCTGCCGTGGCGGTCGGTGCTCGACAACGTGCTGCTGCCGGTGCAGATCTTCGGCTGGCGCAAGGCGGAGTACGTGTCCCGCGCGCACGACCTGCTGGCGCTGACCGGCCTGACCGGGTTCGAGAAGCGGCTGCCGCACGAGCTCTCGGGCGGCATGCAGCAGCGGGTGGCGCTGTGCCGCGCGCTGATCGGCCGCCCCCGCGTGATGCTGATGGACGAGCCGTTCTCGGCGCTCGACCCGCTGATCCGGGAGGAGCTGTCGGTCGAGCTCCAGCGCATCCACATGGAGCAGGCGCCCACCACGGTCTTCGTCACCCATTCGATCGACGAGGCGGTGCTGCTGGCCGACCGCGTGGTGGTGCTGAGCCCGCGGCCGGGCCGGGTCCGCGAGATCCTCGAGGTGCGCATCCCGCGCCCCCGCACGCTGGGCCGCACGGCCAACCTGGACGAGGTCGCCCGCTGCAGCGCCCAGCTCCATGATCTCTTGATGGCGTGATCTCTTCATGGCACAGCGAGATCACGCTGCGTACAAGGGATTTCTAAGCGGGATTTTGGACTGCCTTAAGAATCGGACGTCCCAGTGGCGTTCACGGGAGAGGATTCCGTAACGTGCCGGGCATGACTTTCCGCACCTGGGCGAAGTTGTTGGGTGCCTCGTTCGGCGTTGCCGCGCTGGGCGGGGCTTCTCAGCTGGGCCTGGCCTACGGGTTGGGCGTCCTGCGCTTCACCCGCGTCGTCGAGGTCACCGCGCGTGACGAGTGGATCGCCCAGCTGGCCTGGGTGGCGTGGTTCGCCATGACCGCCGCCGCGATCGGTGCCGTCGCCGCCCGTACCCTGATCCCCCACCAGGCTCCCGCCGGCTCCCGTTTCGTCCCCGCGGTCGTGGCCGGCTTCGGCGCCGCCGCGATCCTGCCGCTCACCATGCAGCCGGCCCGGGCGGCCCAGGTCACCGGCGTCGACCCGGTCTTCGTGGTGGGCGCGTGCGCGGCGCTCGGCGCGGCCGTGGGCATCTTCGCGGCGTACGCGGTCCTGCGCAGCGCGGTCGCTCGCTGGAGCGTCCTCACGCTGACGGTCGCGACGTGGGTCATCGCGCTGGTCTCGGTGGCGCCGTCACTGCGGCCAGGTCAAGACCCGGTTTCCGTACGCCTCGGCGTGCTCGACCTGAGCATCCTGCCCGACAAGGTCGTCGACCAGGCCGCGCTCTTCACGATGCCGGCGCTCGCGCTGATCTGCGGCCTGGTGATCGGCCTCATCGCCCGCCGCGGCCGGCATTCGCTGGTCGCCGTCGCGCTGGCCGGTCTGCCCGGCCCCGCCCTGCTGACGGTGGCTTACCTGATCGCCGGACCGGGTGCGGGCGCCGACCGCTACCAGGAAGTCCCCTACTGGGCGGCGATGACCGCCGCCGGCGCCGGCGTCTTCGGCTCGGTGCTGGCCGCGGTCCTCCGGCGCGGCCCGGTCGGCGCCACCGGAGAGGCCCCGCCGACTGCCGACCGCCCGCCGCTGCCCCAGCGCGACGCCCAGCCCCACTCGGCGATCGCCCAGGCCGCCGCCGGCCCCTCGGCCGGCGCTCCCACCGGCTCGCTGCCCGGCGCTGCCCCCACGGGCGCGCTGCCCGGCGCCGCCCCGACCGGCCCGCTGCCGGGCGCCGGCGCCGCCCAGGCGATCACCGGCCGGGCGAACGTCGCCGCGGCCCGGGCCACAGTGGCCGCCCGCGCGTCGGCTGCCGCCCAGCGCCCCGACCATGAGCTGCGCCCGTCCGACACCGGCGTCCTGCCGACACCGTCGTTCGACGGCTTCACCCCACCGCAGCCCCGCCACCAGGGCAAAGAGGGCGAACTGAGCGACTGGGTGAGCGGCCTGGGCCGGTAAGGCATAGGTAAACATCAATGGAATGATCCGGCCGGGAGGTACCGCGTGGCCTCCCGGCCGCGCACGATGTCGTCATGACCACTGACCGGCACCCCCGCCTCCGCCGGTTCCTCACCGGCCTCGCCCTGGTCTTCGCCCTCACCGGCCCCGCCCTGGTGGCGCCGGCCGTGGTGGCCCCCGACGCGGCCCAGGCCGCCGTCCACTCGAGTTGCACGATCTCCCGCTGCTCGGCCGCCCGCACCGCCCGCACGGGCTGGTCCACACTCGGCTGGCCGACGAGCAGCGGCTGGTACGCGTGGCCGTACGGCCAGTACAACTACACCGGCGGCACGTTCCAGAACCGCGAGAAGCAGCTCCCCACGAACGCCACCTACAGCGAATACGACGTCTACTCCCGCACCCGCGGCGCGGCCCGGGACGCGTACCGCATCGTGGTCAACCGCTCCACAAGGGAGACCTGGTTCACTCCGGACCACTACGTCACCTTCTACAAGCTCTAGTAGGGCTTTGTCCTGGTCCTCTTCCCGCGCGGCGATTGCGTTGCGGGAAGTGGGCGCGGCAGGTGGGCAGGTGCCGATGAGGCGGGCGTCGAAGTACGGCGTAGAGAGTCATTCCGGCGCATGGGTTTTGACTTCGCGGTAGTCGTGTTCGATGCGCGCGACTTGGACCGCGTAGTCGATGCCGCGCTCAGCGAGGGCTTGCCGGAACTGTCCGGCGTCGCCGTAGCCGGCGTCAGCGACCAGCACGCTCGGGCTTCAGCCCGAGCCGAGTAGCTCGTCGATCATGTCCAGGGCAAGCCGCCATCTCGGCGTGCGCCTACCGACGTCGTTCAGCGCCTGCTCAGGCGGCCCATGCAACCTCGCGGCCATCGACTGAGCGAGGCGAGGTCTAGGTGGTGGCTGGCGTCGGCTGCGGGAAGGTCGCATACCGGTGTTGTGTGTGGTCGTTCTGCGGCCGCCGCCAGCCACCACCTGGGCCACGCCGCAGCCCCGCGTGACCCACCAGACAGGCCCTGGGCCACCGGTGGGTGATTTCGGGAGACGTCGGGCACAGCGCTCGCTCTAGCTTTTCTCGTCGCGGACCGGTTATGGTCCGAACACAACCCCACGGGAGTCCGGTGCACCGGGCTGAGAGGGGGGCCGTCGCAGCCCCCGACCGTCGAACCTGATCCGGGTCATGCCGGCGCAGGGAGGAGCGTTCGTTGTTTCCTCGATTGCATGTCATCACCGACTCGCTCGATGTGGTGCGCGGGGCGGTCGGCCATGGGCCGGTCGCGATCCAGGTGCGGGTCAAATCGTCCGACCGGGCGGCCTACGAGCTGACCGTCGCCGCCCTCGACGTGTGCCGGCGCGCTGGTGACGCGCTCTGCCTGGTCGACGACCGGGTCGGTGTGGCTCTGGCCGCCGGCGCCGACGGCGTACACGTCGGGGCCGAAGATCTGCCCGTCGCCGCGGTGCGCCGGGTGCTCGGGCCCGATGCGGTCGTGGGGGCCACGTGCCGTACCCCTGAAGCCGCCCTCGACGCCGTGCGGGACGGAGCGTCCTACCTCGGCGTGGGCCCCGCCTTCGCGACCGCCAGCAAGGTCGGGCTGCCCGAGCCGATCGGGCCGGCGGGAGTGAAAGACGTGGTCGCGGCGGTGCCGGGCACGCCGGTCATCGCGATCGGCGGGGTCACCGCCGACCGGGTCGCGGTGCTTGACGCGTACGGCGTGGCGGCGATCTCGGCGATCGCGTCCGACCCGGCCCGGGCCACCATCGAGTTCCTCCAGGCCCTGGACGGCCGGGCATGAGCGACGTCGCGGTGGTGGGTGGCGGGATCATCGGCCTGGCGGTCGCCTTCCGGCTCGTCGAGCGCGGGCTGGACGTCACCGTCTTCGACGGCGGTGACGAGGGCGCCTGGCATGTCGCGGCGGGCATGCTGGCGCCCGGCGGCGAGTCGGCGTTCGAGGAGCCGGCTCTGGTGCGGCTGATGGAGCGGTCGGCCGAGCTGTGGCCGGGTTTCGCGGCCGAGCTCGGCGTCGACGTCGGCTACGACGACACCGGTACCTTGAGCCTGGCCATGACCGCCGACGACGTGGCCGAGGCGGCCCGCCAGTGGACCAGGCAGCAGTTGCCGCTGCTGCGCCACTCGAAGCTGCGGGAACTGGAGCCGGCGCTGTCGCCGCGGGTACGCGCCGGCGTCCACTCGCCGCGCGAACGTCAGGTCGACCCGCGGCGCGTGGTCGCCGCGCTGCGGGCGAAACTCGGCGACCGGGTCGTGCCGAAGCGGATCGAGTCGCTGTCCGATGTGGACGCGACGACGGTCGTGGTGGCGGCCGGTTGCGGCACCGCCCGGCTCACCGGACTGCCCGTACGGCCGGTCAAAGGCCAGGTCCTGCGGTTGCGAGGCGAGCCGGGGCTGCTGCGGCACGTGCTCGACGCGACGGTCGACGGCCGGCCGGTCTACATCGTGCCCCGCCGGGACGGCGAGATCGTCATCGGCGCCACCCAGGAGGAGCGCACCGACAGCCTGGTCACCGCCGGCGGCGTCCACGACCTGCTGCGGGCCGCGATCGATCTGGTACCGGGCCTGGCCGAGCTGGAACTGGCCGAGACGACCGTGGGCCATCGCCCCGGAACACCCGACAACGCGCCGCTGATCGGCTTCTTCGCGGACGGGCACATCGTCGCCGCCGGCCATCACCGCAACGGGATCCTGCTCGCCCCGGTGACCGCCGAACTCGTGGCCGATCTGGTGCTGGACGGCAAGGAAATCCCCGACTTCGACCCGAGGAGGTTCTGATGCGGTTGACAGTCAACGGGCGCAGCTTCGACTCCGAGACGGAAATGTCCGTGCTGGCCCTGGTCGAAACGCTCACCGAGGCCCGGCGCGGCGTCGCGGTCGCGGTGAACGGCGAGGTGGTGCCCCGGTCCACGTGGGGCGCGGTGCCGCTGACCGAGGGCGACGCGGTCGAGGTGCTGACCGCCGCGCAGGGAGGTTGACGGTGTTCGACAAGTCGCGGCTCATCCTGGGCACGGGCGGCGCCAACAGCCTGGCCGCCCTCGAACAGGCGATCGTCGCCTCCGAAACCGACCTGGTCACGGTCGCCCTGCGCCGGGTCGACGCGGCCGGGCCGGGCCTGCTGCCGATGCTCGACCGGCTCGGCGTGCGGGTGCTGCCGAACACGGCCGGCTGCTACACGGCGGGCGACGCGGTGAAAACCGCCCACCTGGCCCGCGAGGCCTTCGAAACCGACCTGATCAAGCTCGAGGTGATCGGCGACGACCGGACCCTGCTGCCCGACGGTGTGGAGCTGCTGCGCGCGGCCGAGACGCTGGTCGGCGACGGGTTCACGGTGCTGCCGTACACGAGCGACGACCCGATCCTGGCCCGGCGCCTGGCCGACGTGGGCTGCGCGGCGGTGATGCCGGCGGGTTCGCCGATCGGCTCCGGCCTGGGCATTTCCAACCCGCACCACATCCGGCTGATCCGGCAGAGCGTCGACATCCCGGTCGTGCTCGACGCGGGCATCGGCACGGCCTCGGACGCGACCCTGGCGATGGAGCTGGGCTGCGACGCGGTGCTGATCGCCAGCGCCATCACCCGGGCCGACGACCCGGCGGCGATGGCGTCGGCCATGCGCCACGCGGTCCTGGCCGGAAGGCTGGCCTACACGGCGGGGCGCATCCCACGGCGCTTCCACGCTCTGGCGTCCACATCGGATGAGGGGCTGGCCCAATGGTGACGCCGGGCGGGCTCGTCGTCCTCACCGATCGGCGGATCGCCACGGGCCCGCTGGTCTCGGTGGTCCGGGCCGCGATCCGCGGCGGCGCCGAGTGGGTCGTGCTGCGCGAGAGAGATCTGCCGTACGCCGAACGGGCCGCGCTCGCCGAGCAGTTGCGCTCGCTGCTGCCGCCCGGACGGCTGATCGTGGCGGGCCCTGATCCGCTGGGCGGGAACGCGGTGCACCTGGCCGAGGCGGACCCGCTGCCGGTCAGTGGTGTCGAGCTGGTCGGGCGCTCGGCGCACGGAGTACCGCGCCTGTCCACTGAGGACTACGTGACGTTGTCGCCGGTGTTCCTGACGAAAACCAAGCCGGGGTACGGGCCGGCGCTGAGCCCGGAGGGGGCGGCGGCGCTCGCCGGGAAGGTGCCGTGGCTGGCGCTGGGCGGGATCGACACACCATCGCGGGCGGCGGCTTGCGTCGCGGCCGGGGCACGCGGGGTCGCCGTCCTCGGGGCCGTCATGCGGGCTCCCGATCCGGAACGAGCCGCCGGGGAACTGGCGGAAGCCCTGTCGGCGAGCCCGGCGGCCGCGCGATGACGCCGCCGGTCGTGCTCACCATCGCCGGCTCCGACTCCGGCGGCGGCGCCGGCATTCAAGCCGACCTCAAGACCTTCGCCGCCCTGGGCGCCTACGGCACCTCGGTCATCACCGCCGTGACCGCCCAGAACACGCTCGGCGTCACCGCCATCCACCCCATCCCCGTCGACATCGTCGCCGCGCAGCTCGACGCCGTCCTGGCCGATTTCCCGGTCGCCGCCGTCAAGGTCGGCATGATCGGCGACCCCGCCGTGGCCGCCCTGATCGCCGACCGCGCCGACCGCCTGCCCAACCTCGTCGTCGACCCGGTGCTGGTCGCCACTTCCGGCGCCCGCCTGGCCGACACCGCGGCCGTCGCGCCCCTGGTCTCGCACCACTGTGTCCTGACCCCGAACCGCCAGGAGGCCGGCGCCCTGACCGGAAGCCCGGTCGAGACGCCCGAGGAGATGGTCGCGGCGGCCGAGCTGCTGGCCAAGCGGGGCGCACGCGCTGTGGTGGTGACCGGCAGTGAGACCGCCGCCGATGTCCTGTGGCACGACGGCGCCGCCGAGACGTTGCGCGGCGAGTCCGTGCCGACCGCGAACAACCACGGCTCGGGCTGCACCTTCTCCTCGGCCGTGGCCGTGCGTCTCGCGGCCGGGGACTCCGTGCCGGTGGCCGTCCGCGCGGCCAAGCGTTACGTGACCGCCGCGCTGTCCGGCGGGAGCGACTGGCGGCTGGGTGCCGGGCCCGGTCCGCTGAACCACTTCATCTAAAAGGCTCCGACGGCTGCGGTACGGGAATCCGTGCTGCCACTCGCCGCCGGTTTTGTCACGATTGGGGAGGAAAAGCATGAGGCGCAAGGTGTACGTCGAGGGATCGCGCCCCGACCTGAAGGTGCCGTTCTCGGAGGTCGTGCTGAGCGACGGGAACGACCCCGTACGGCTCTACGACACCTCCGGCCCGGGCAGCGATCCGGCGGTGGGCCTGCCCCCGTTGCGGAAACCGTGGGCCGGCGGCCGGACGCAGCTCGCCGCCGCCCGGGCCGGCGAGACGACGCCCGAGATGGAGTTCGTCGCCATCCGTGAGAACGTTCCGGTGGAACTGGTCCGCGACGAGATCGCGGCCGGCCGGGCCGTGCTGCCGGTGAACGTCAACCACCCCGAGTCGGAGCCGATGGTGATCGGCTCCCGCTTCCTGGTGAAGGTCAACGCCAACATCGGCACCTCCGCGGTGACCTCGTCGGTCGCCGAGGAGGTCGAGAAGATGACCTGGGCGACCCGCTGGGGCGCGGACACGGTGATGGACCTGTCGACCGGCCCGCGCATCCACGAGACCCGCGAGGCGATCATCCGGAACTCGCCGGTGCCGATCGGGACCGTGCCGATCTACCAGGCGCTCGAGAAGGTCAAGGGCGACCCGGTCAAGCTGACCTGGGACCTGTTCCGCGACACCATCATCGAGCAGGCCGAGCAGGGCGTCGACTACATGACGATCCACGCCGGCGTGCTCCTGCCGCACGTGCCGCTGGCCGCCGACCGGGTCACCGGCATCGTCTCCCGCGGCGGCTCCATCATGGCGGCCTGGTGTCTCGCCCACCATGAGGAGAACTTCCTCTACACCCACTACGACGAGCTGTGCGAGATCTTCGCCCGGTACGACATCACGTTCTCCCTGGGCGACGGCCTGCGCCCCGGTTCGATCGCCGACGCCAACGACGCGGCCCAGTTCGCCGAACTGCGCACCCTGGGCGAGCTGACCCACCGGGCCTGGGAGTACGACGTCCAGGTCATGGTCGAGGGTCCCGGCCACGTGCCCATGCACAAAATCAAGGAGAACGTCGACCTGCAGGTCGAGCTCTGCGGCGGCGCACCCTTCTACACGCTGGGCCCGCTCGCCACCGACATCGCCCCCGCCTACGACCACATCACCTCGGCCATCGGCGCCGCGATGATCGGCATGTACGGCACGGCGATGCTCTGCTACGTCACCCCCAAGGAGCACCTGGGCCTGCCCGACAAGGACGACGTGAAGGCCGGCATGATCGCCTACAAGATCGCCGCACACGCGGCCGACCTGGCCAAGGGCCACCCCGGCGCCCAGGCCTGGGACGACGCCCTGTCCAAGGCCCGCTTCGAGTTCCGCTGGGAGGACCAGTTCGAGCTGGCCCTGGACCCCGAGACGGCCCGCGCCTACCACGACGAGACCCTGCCCGCCCCCGCCGCCAAGACCGCCCACTTCTGCTCCATGTGCGGCCCCAAGTTCTGCTCCATGAAGATCAGCCACGAACTGAAGGCCAAGGGCATGCAGCAGAAGTCGGAGGAGTTCACCGCAAGCGGCGGAAAGGTCTACGTTCCGCTCACCACGCAGTCCTAGCGGACGTCCCAGACCGGCTCGGGGGTTTCGACGACCTCGCCGTCGCCCTGGAAGAGGATGAAGCGGTCGAAGGAGCGGGTGAACCAGCGGTCGTGGGTCACCGCGATCACCGTGCCCTCGAACTGGCGCAAGCCCTCCTCCAGGGCCTCGGCCGAGGCCAGGTCGAGGTTGTCGGTCGGCTCGTCGAGCAGCAGGACCGTGGCGCCGGAGAGTTCCAGCAGCAACACCAGGAAGCGGGCCTGCTGACCGCCGGACAGGGTGCCGAAGCGCTGATCGCCCTGTCCGGCCAGCTCGTAGCGGTTCAGGGCCTTCATCGCGCCGGCCCGGTCCATGCCGGAGCGGTGGTCGTCGCCCCGCCACAGGATCTCGACCAGGGTGCGTTCGAGCAGTTCGGGCCGGTCGTGGGTCTGTGAGAAGTGGCCGGGCCGCACCCGGGCGCCGAGCCGGGCCACGCCGTTGTGGGCCACGTGGGCCAGCGGCGCCCCGTCGACCGGCTTGTTCTCCGCTTCCGGGTCGCTGCCGCCGGCCGCCAGCAGGCGCAGGAAGTGGGACTTGCCGGTGCCGTTCGCGCCGAGCACGGCCACCCGGTCGCCGTACCAGATCTCCAGGTCGAACGGGAACGTCAGGTCCTCGAGTTCCAGCTGTTCGAGGATCACCGCTCTTTTCGCCGTACGGCCGCCGCGCAGGTTCATGCGCAGCGACTGGTCTTTCGGCGGCAGCGGCGGCGGGCCGATCTCCTCGAACTTGCGCAGCCGGGTCTGCGCCGACTGGTAGCGCGACGCCATGTCGGAGTTGTAGGCCGCCTTCTGCTTGTACATGAACATCAGTTCGCGCAGCTTCTGATGTTCCTCCTCCCAGCGGCGGCGGTTCTCCTCCAGCTTGGAGTGGCGATGCACGCGAGCCTCGTGCCAGGACGCGAAGCCGCCGGGGTGGGTCCACGCGCTGCCGCCCTCGACCGCCACCACGCGGTCGGCGGTCTGCGCCAGCAGTTCCCGGTCGTGCGAGACGTACAGGACCGATTTCGACGACTCGCGCAGCCGGGACTCGAGCCAGCGCTTGCCCGGCACGTCGAGGAAGTTGTCGGGCTCGTCGAGCAGCAGCACCTCGTCGTCGCCGCGTAGCAGCAGGTCGAGCGCGAACCTTTTCTGCTGCCCGCCGCTGAGGGTCCGGACCGGACGATGCCGCACGTCCTCCCACGGCTTGCCGAGGATCGCCACGGCCACGGTGTCGAACAGCACCTCGGCGTCGTATCCACCGACCTCGCCCCAATGGGCGAGGGCGTTGGCGTACGCCAGTTGGCTGCGCTCGGAGTCGTCGAGCGCCGCCGCGGCCCGTTCGAGCCGCTCCCCCGCCTGCGACAGCGCCGGTTTCACCAGCGACAGGGCCAGGTCGGCCAGCGTACGGTCGTCGCCGATCATGCCGATGAACTGGCGCATCACGCCGAGCCCGCCGGAGCGCGCGATGCTGCCCTCCGGGGTGGACAGATCGCCGGCGACCAGCCGCATCAGCGTGGTCTTGCCCGCGCCGTTCGGCCCGACCAGGGCAACCTTGGCCCCTTCGCCGACCCGGAACGACACATCGGCGAACAGCCGCCGCCCGTCGGGCAGCACGAATCCGGCGCCGGCGACATCCACGTACCCCATGGCCGACATCCTTCCTGGCGACTGGCCGGAAGTCAGGCGGTTTTCTCGGGCGCGGACGTCACACGCAGCACCCGGAAGCCCTTCTTGCTGGCCACCCGCGTCACCGCCCAGCCCTTCCCGACCAGCCAGGTGTGCAGCGAGTCACCGCCGAGGTTGCGGTTGATGACCAGCCAGGCCACGCCGCCGGGAGCGAGCCGGGGCAGCCAGCGCTCCATGATCGCGTGCAGTTCGGCCTTGCCGACGTGGGTGGGCGGGTTGCTCCAGATCTCGTCGAACGTGACGTCGGCCGGCACCTCGTCCGGCGCGGCGACGTGGATGGTCAGCCCGAGCGAGGCCGCGTTCTCCATCGTCAGCTGCCGGGCCCGCGCGTTGACGTCGACGGCGTGCACGACCGCGCCGGGCGCCGTCCGGGCCAGCACGCACGCGATCGGCCCATAGCCGCACCCGAGGTCGAGCAGCGTCCCGCCGGTCGGCAGGTCACCCTTTTCCAGCAGTACGGTCGTGCCGGGGTCGAGCCGTCCCGACGAGAACACGCCGGACGCGGTGGCGAGCTTGTAGTCCTGGCCCGAGACGCTGAACTGGATCTCACGGCGCTGCTCGGGCCCCGTCGGCTCGGCGCTGAAGTAATGGTCGGCGGTCACCCGTCAAGTCTGCCGGTTTTCAACGCGGCACCAACCTCCGGGGTGCCGCACAAACTGTGCGTTCATTGATCACCATGCGCTCCTAGCGTGGCCGCATGCGGTACGGCACCCCTTCCCGACCGGCCCACCGCGCGACCGCCGACGGCGGCCTGGTTCTGCTCGCCCGCGGCGTCGCCCCCGCCGGACAGCATCGTCCGGCCCCTTCCCCGCCCCGGGTTCGGCGCCGCGCCCGAGTGGAGCCGTTGCGCCCTTTCCAACTGCTCACCCGCGGCCTGGCCGCGCTGATCCTGGTGGCCCTGCTCGGCATGTTCGGTTTCCTGGTCTTCGCCGACCGGTTCCGCGACCGGGCACCGGCCACCACTCTGGCGCCGGCCGGCGTCTCCCAGCCGCGGACGCTCTCGCTCGGCGAGGTCTTCCCGGCCGACGACGGGATACGCCCGGCCGGGGCGGCCGGGCCGTACGCCGTCGATCTGCGGCACATGAGCGCCGACTGCGCCGAGGCGACGACGGGTGAGATCGGCGCCTTGCTCGAGCGTTACGGCTGTACCGAGGTGGTCCGGGCCGGCCTGATCGCGCCCTACCCGGGTTACCGGGTCACGGCCGGCGCCTTCAACCTGGCCGATCCGGCCGGCGCGGCCGAGGTCGAGGACCTGCTGCGCGGTCTGGTCGAGGGCGGTGACGGCGGTTTCGCGACGCTGCCCGCGTCCGAGGCCGGTACGACCCCGCCGCAGGTGGGCTGGCACGCCCGGGGTCACTATCTGCTCTACTGCGTGATCACCCGGGCCGACGGTTTGCCGGACGATGAGGTGGCGACCCGGATCACCGCCGAGATCATCGACACCCATCTGGCCGAGTCGCTGCTCAGGCCCGTAGCCGCCGGGTAGCTTCGGCCCGTACGGCGTATTCGGTCTCGGCCGGATAGCCCACCTCGACCAGGGTCAGCCCATGGGCGGGGGCCACCGTGACCTCGCTGGAGCGTTCCGTGCGGCTCAGCAGGGTGGCCGGCCAGCCCGGGTCGCGGCGGCCGTCACCGACCGCCAGCAGCGCGCCGACCAGGCTGCGGACCATCGACTGGCAGAACGCGTCGGCCTGCACGGTGGCCACGCAGACGCCGTCCGGGTCACGCCGCCAGTCGAGCCGGTTGATGGCCCGGATCGTGGTGGCGTGCTCCTTGCGTTTGCAGTACGCGGCGTAGTCGTGTTCGCCGGTGAGCCATTGCGAGGCCGCGTTCAGCCGGTCCAGGTCGAGCGGCCGCACCCAGTTGATGGTGTCGTGCCGGCGCAGCGGCTCCGGCCCCCAAACGGTGTCGGCGACCCGGTACTCGTACCGGCGGAAGGTGGCCGAGAAGCGCGCGTCGAAGGTCGGCGGCACCGGCCGCACCGCCCGGACCCGCGCGTCCGGCGGCATCAGTGCGGCCAGCCGCCGCAGCAGCGACGCCTCCAGCCGCTCCCACGCTTCGGCGGGCAGATCCACATGGCAGACCTGCCCACTCGCGTGCACGCCCGCATCGGTACGTCCCGCGACCGTCAGCCCCAGCGAAGAGGCGTCGACCAGCCGCCCGAGCGCTTCGACGAGCACCCCGGCGACCGTCCGCCGGCCGGGCTGCGCCGCCCACCCGGAGAAGTCGGCCCCGTCGTACGACACGTCCAGCCGCAGCCGGATCGATTCCATCTCTCCCCCACACAAAGAAAAGACCCGGTGCTCCCACAGATGGGAGCACCGGGTCTTTCGCGTTACGTCACGCCTTGGTGTCGTCGCCCTCGGCCTGGTCGCCCGGGCCCTCGGCGCCCTTGTCACCGGACGCGTTGACCGGAGCCTCGGCGTCCTGGTCACCGTCGGTGTCGGCCTTGGCGGCCGGCGCGGTGGCCGGAGCCTCGTCCTCGCGGGCCAGGGCCTCGACCTTGTCCTGCTGCGCGGTGGCCTTGCGGGCCGCCTTCTTGGCCGGCGCGGTGGTCGCCGCGACCTGGAGCTCCTCGACCAGCTCGATGACGGCCATGGGAGCGGCGTCACCCTTGCGCGGGCCGGTCTTGGTGATCCGGGTGTAGCCGCCGGGGCGGTTGCCGTAGCGCGGCGCGATCTGCTCGAACAGGGCGTACACGACGTCCTTGTCCTTCACCGTGGCCAGCACCCGGCGACGGTTGTGCAGGTCGCCGCGCTTGGCCTTGGTGATGAGCTGCTCAGCCAGGGGGCGCAGCCGGCGGGCCTTGGCCTCAGTGGTCTTGATCTTCCCGTGCCGGAAAAGCTCGGTGGCCAGGTTGGCCAGGATGAGCTTCTCGTGCGACGGGCTGCCGCCGAGGCGGGCTCCCTTGGTGGGCGTGGGCATTTCCAATGCTCCTTTAGATGGCCGAGCTTAAAAAACTCAGAGCTGCTCGGTCTCGCGGTAATCGTCGGTGTCGTAGTCCACGTCGCCGAACGAGTCCACGACGTGAGCGGGGTCGAAGGACGGCGCGCTGTCCTTGAGGCCCAGCCCCATTCCGGCGAGCTTCATCTTGACCTCGTCGATGCTCTTCTGACCGAAATTCCTTATATCCAGAAGGTCGGCCTCCGTCCGCCCGATGAGCTCACCGACGGAGTTGATGCCCTCGCGCTTGAGGCAGTTGTACGACCGGACGGTGAGGTCCAGCTCCTCGATCGGCAGGGCCAGGTCGGCAGCGAGCTGCGCGTCCTGCGGCGACGGACCGATGTCGATGCCCTCGGCGGTCTCGTCCAGCTCACGGCAGAGCCCGAACAGCTCGACCAGGGTCGAGCCGGCCGAGGCCAGCGCGGTGCGGGGCGAGATGGACGCCTTCGACTCGACGTCGATGATGAGGCGGTCGAAGTCGGTGCGCTGCTCGACACGGGTCGCCTCGACGCGGTAGGTCACCTTCATGACCGGCGAGTAGATCGAGTCGACCGGGATACGGCCGATCTCGGCGCCGGCGCTCTTGTTCTGCGCCGCCGTGACGTAGCCACGGCCCCGCTCGACGGTGAGCTCCATGTCGAGCCGGCCCTTGCTGTTGAGCGTGGCCAGCTTCAGGTCGGGGTTGTGCACGGACACGCCGGCCGGGGGCTGGATGTCACCGGCGGTGACGTCGCCCGGGCCCTGCTTGCGCAGGTACATGCTGACCGGCTCGTCGTGCTCGGAGCTGACGGTGAGCTCCTTGACGTTCATGACCAGCTCGACCACATCCTCCTTGACACCGGGGATGGTGGTGAACTCGTGCAGAACGCCGTCGATCTTGATGCTGGTGACAGCAGCACCGGGGATGGAGGACAGCAGAGTACGCCGCAGCGAGTTGCCGAGGGTGTACCCGAAACCGGGCTCCAGGGGCTCGATGGTGAACCGGGAGCGGGTCTCGCTGATCGACTCCTCGGAGAGGGTCGGCCGCTGGCTGATGAGCACGCTACTTCTTCTTTCTGTCGGGCCACCCACTATTTGATGGCCGTCGGTGATGCACCGGGGGCGCCGAGTGGCGCCCCCGGTAGAGCACTACTTGGAGTAGAGCTCGACGATCAGCTGCTCCTGGACCTGCGTGTCGATGACAGCGCGGGCCGGGAGCGAGTGCACGAGGACCTTCATCTCGCTCGGGATCGGCTCCAGCCACGCCGGAACCGGACGCGAACCGGCCTGAGCCTGGGCGACGACGAAAGGAGTCATCTCCTTCGACTTCTCCCGGGTCGTGATGATGTCCTTCTCCTTGACGCGGTACGACGGGATGTCGACCTTCACGCCGTTGACCAGGAAGTGGCCGTGCTTGACCAGCTGCCGGGCCATGTCGCGGGACTGGGCGAGGCCGGCCCGGTAGACGACGTTGTCGAGACGGGACTCGAGGATCTGCAGGAGGACCTCACCGGTCTTGCCCTGCTTGTTGACGGCTTCCTCGTAGTAACCGCGGAACTGCTTCTCGAGCACGCCGTAGACGCGGCGGGCCTTCTGCTTCTCGCGGTGCTGCAGCAGGTACTCGGTCTCCTTGGTCCGGCCACGGCCGTGCTGGCCGGGCGGGAAGGGACGCGACTCGAACGGGCACTTCGGCCCGTCGCACTTGCTGCCCTTGAGGAACAGCTTCATCTTCTCGCGGCGGCAGCGCTTGCAGTCCGCACCTGTGTAACGAGCCATTGCTTCTTGTCTCTCCCTTAGACCCGGCGGCGCTTCGGCGGACGGCAACCGTTGTGCGGCTGCGGCGTGACGTCGGAGATCTGCCCGACCTCGAGGCCGGCGGCCTGCAGCGAACGGATGGCGGTCTCACGGCCGGAGCCCGGACCCTTGACGAACACGTCCACCTTGCGCATGCCGTGCTCCATGGCACGGCGAGCGGCGGCCTCGGCGGCCAGCTGCGCGGCGAACGGGGTCGACTTGCGGGAGCCCTTGAAGCCCACCTGGCCGGACGAGGCCCAGGAGATGACAGCACCGGTCGGGTCGGTGATCGACACGATGGTGTTGTTGAAGGTGCTCTTGATGTGCGCCTGCCCGTGGGCGACGTTCTTGCGTTCCTTGCGCCGGACCTTCTTTACAGCGGCCCCAGCGCGTGCCTTCGGTGGCATAAGTCAGTGCGCTCCTATTACTTCCGACCGGGCTTCTTCTTACCGGCGACCGTGCGCTTCGGGCCCTTGCGGGTACGAGCGTTGGTCCGGGTCCGCTGACCGCGCACGGGCAGGCCCCGGCGGTGGCGGATGCCGGCGTAAGAGCCGATCTCGACCTTGCGGCGGATGTCCGCGGCGACCTCGCGGCGCAGGTCACCCTCAACCTTGAAATTGCCCTCGATGTAGTCGCGGAGCTGGACCAGCTCCTCGTCCGTGAGGTCCTTGGCGCGCTTGTTCAGGTCAATCGCGGTGGCGGTCAGTGCCTCGACGGCACGGGTGCGACCGATCCCGTAGATGTAGGTGAGCGCGATCTCCATCCGCTTCTCGCGGGGAAGATCGACGCCGACGAGTCGTGCCATAAGCGGGCGAACTCCTCAGAATCGTTCGGAGGTCTGGGCCTTCCCACCCCGTCTGCCCGGACGGGCCCCGGCCTCCGCGCCGGGGGTGTAGTCACCGAAGTGACTGGGAAAGGCTCTTGCATGTACCGGATCTGGCAGTACCGGGGCTCAGCCCTGGCGCTGCTTGTGGCGCGCGTCGGTCTTGCAGATGACCATGACGCGACCGTGCCGCCGGATGACCCGGCAGTTGTTGCAGATCCGCTTGACGCTCGGCTTGACCTTCACGGTTTGCCTTAACTCTCAGCGGGACGGGATACGAGGTCCCCGCGCCCAGTCACTTGTAGCGGTAGACGATTCGCCCACGGGTGAGGTCGTACGGCGACAGTTCGACGACGACTCGGTCCTCGGGAAGGATACGGATGTAGTGCTGCCGCATCTTGCCGGAGATGTGTGCAAGAACCTTGTGACCATTTGCGAGCTCAACGCGGAACATGGCGTTCGGCAGGGGCTCGATCACGCGGCCCTCGATCTCGATGGCTCCGTCTTTCTTGGGCATGTCCTCCGCTACCTGACACTGGGAATCGGGGCTAACGCGACCTGACGTCTCACACAGGTCACACAGTGACCTATGCCAGCCGCGGCTCCCGGCAGTCCTCGAAGCGCTGAGGACATGCGGGAGTGGACGCAGGCGCGCCAGCTAGCCAGTGTACGCCCGCTCAGCAGGGACACCAAACCGAGGTCGCCGCTACCCGTGGTCGGGTGTGTCGGCAACCTTGGAATCGGACATATTCCATTTTTCCCCTGCCGAGGGCGGCAATGCGGCCCGCATCGCCCGGCGCTCACGTTTGCGCTGCTTACGCTCGCGTTTGCGCTCCCGCTCCTCGACCATCTTGCGCGGGGCGCCGCCGCTCAGGCCGCCGATCGTCGCGAACAGCTGGAGGACGCCCCAGGGGCCGGCGACCCAGATCGGCCAGAAGTATTGCCACTCGTCACCGGCGAGGCTGGTGATGAACCAGATGGCGGTCGTGAGCAGCGTGACGAACAACCACGAGCCCCACACCTGGCCGATCCACTCGGCGGTCGCCCCGCGACCGGCCGCCTTCACCGGATTCGCCACCGGCGCCGGCTGGGCCGGCCGGCTGCCCGGAAGATCGGCGATCAGAAGATCCAATTCGGCGTACGTCTTCGCGGCGTACGCCTGCTGGAGGCGCTCGTCGTACTCGGAGAGGTCGAGCCGGCCCTCGTCCAGCGCGGTCTTGAGCGTGTCGGCGATCTGCCGTCGATCGTCGTCGGCGGCGCGCATCTGGTCACGGCTCATACCACCCAGAGTGCCAGTCCGGCACCAGAACCGGAAGGCCGGCCTCAGGGCTGTCGGGACGTCACCAGATCGCCGAGACGGGCCCGGCCACCGTCGGGCGCCGTGGTGACCCACACGCCGTCCTCCAGCAGCGCCATGGTGTGCTCCACGTGGGCGGCGTACGAGCCGTCCCGGGTCACCACGGTCCAGCCGTCGTCGAGTTCCGCCGTGCGCGGCGAGCCCATCGTGATCATCGGCTCGATGGCCAGGCACAGGCCGGGCACCAGCCGCGGGCCCTTGCCGGGCTTACCGTGGTTGAGCACGTGCGGGTCCTGGTGCATCTCGGTGCCGATGCCGTGACCGCCGTAGCCGTCCACGATCCCGTACCGCCCGCCCTTGCGCACGACTTTCTCCACGTTGAAGGAGATGTCGGTGAGCTTGCCCCGGCCGTTGGCCGCGCCGCGGGCGGCGGCCGCGATGCCGGCCCACATGGCGTCCTCGGCGACCTCGGCCATGCGCAGCAGCGCCGGGTCGGTCTCGCCGACCCCGACCGTGATGGCCGAGTCGCCGTGCCAGCCGTCGAGGATGGCCCCGCAGTCGAGCGAGATGAGGTCGCCCTCCTTGAGGATCTGCTCGTTGCTCGGGATGCCGTGGACGACCTGGTCGTTCACCGAGGCGCAGATCGAGGCCGGGAAGCCGTGGTAGCCCTTGAACGACGGGATCGCGCCCGAGTCGCGGATGACCTTTTCGGCGATGGCGTCGAGGTCGCCGGTGGAGACCCCGGGCGCCACGGCCTCACGCATGGCCTCGAGCGCGGCGAAGACGACGAGGCCGGCGCCGCGCATCTTCTCGATCTGCTCGGGCGTCTTCAGTTGGATGTCGAGTTGGGGGCGGCGCACGTCAGCCCCCGTAGGACCGCAGGGCGTCGATGGCGCGCACCGTGACGTCCTCGACCGGCCCGGTGGCGTCGATGCCCACCAGCTTGCCCTGAGCGCCGTAGAAGTCGACCAGAGGAGCGGTCTTCTCCGCGTACTCGACCAGGCGGTTGGCGATCGTCTCGGCCTTGTCGTCGTCCCGCTGGAACAGCTCCGACCCACAGCGGTCGCAGATGTTCTCCTTGGTGGTCGGGTCGAACTCGACGTGCCAGATCTTGCCGCAGCCGCGGCAGGTCCGGCGGCCGGAGAGCCGCCGGATGACCTCGTCGTCGTCGACCACGAGCTCCATCACGAGGTCGAGCGCGGTGCCCAGGTCTGCCAGGAGCTTGTCGAGCGCCGACGCCTGCGGAACCGTGCGCGGGAACCCGTCGAGCAGGAAGCCGTCGCCGGCGTCCGGCTCGGCCAGCCTGTCCCGGACCATGTTGATGGTCACCTCGTCCGGAACGAGCTGTCCCGCGTCCATGTACCGCTTCGCCTCGACACCGAGCGGCGTGCCCTGCGACACGTTCGCCCGGAAGATGTCGCCCGTAGAGATCTTCGGTACGGCGAGATGGGCGGCAATGAACTCAGCCTGGGTCCCCTTGCCGGCCCCCGGAGGGCCCACCAGCACCAGCCGCACCTACATCGCCTCGCTTAGGTGAGTCGTTGAGATCCTCGACGCCAGAGCCCCCCGGCTCCGCGCCGCCACTACCGGAGGAATCCTTCGTAGTTGCGCTGCATCAGCTGGCTCTCGATCTGCTTCACCGTCTCCAGACCCACACCCACCATGATCAGCACGGCCGTACCACCGAACGGGAAGTTCTGGTACTGCTGCTGGTCGAGCCAGATGAAGAAGAAGTTCGGCAGAACCGAGATCAGGCCCAGGTAGAGCGCGCCCGGCAGGGTGATCCGGCTGAGGATGAAGTCCAGGTAGTCGGCGGTCGGCTTCCCCGGGCGGATGCCCGGCACGAACCCACCGTACTTCTTCATGTTGTCAGCGACCTCGGTCGGGTTGAACGTGATCGAGACGTAGAAGTAGGTGAAGAAGATGATCAGCAGGAAGTAGACGCCGATGTAGAGCTCACTCGTCGGGTCGGCCAGCCACTTCTGGATCCAGATCTGGTAGCCCTTGAGGTTGTTCGGGTCGAAGAACTGCAGGTACAGCTGCGGCAGGTACAGCAGCGACGACGCGAAGATGACCGGGACGACACCGGCCTGGTTGACCTTGAGCGGGATGTAGGTCGACGTGCCGCCGTACATCCGGCGGCCGATCATGCGCTTGGCGTACTGCACCGGGATGCGGCGCTGGGCCTGCTCGATGAAGACGACCAGGGCGATGATGACCAGAACCAGCACGATCACCAGGAAGAACTTGGCGACACCGCTCGACTCCTTGATCGTCCAGCCCTCGCCGGGGAGGCGGGCGGCGATCGAGGTGAAGATCAGGACGGACATGCCGTTGCCGACGCCGCGGTCGGTGATGAGCTCGCCGAGCCACATGACCATGCCGGTGCCGGCGGTCATCGTCAGCACCAGGACCGAGAGCGTGAGCCACATCGGCAGGCCGGTGTTCTCCGGGATGATCTGCTGCGACGGGACACTCTGGTCACAGGCGTTACCGAACAGCTGGCCGGTCCGCGCCAGGGCGACGAAGGCCGAGGACTGCAGGACCGCGAGGCCGAGCGTCAGGTAACGGGTGTACTGCGTGATCTTCGCCTGGCCGGACTGGCCCTCCTTGCGAAGCTGCTCCAGGCGGGGAATCACCACGGTGAGCAGCTGCAGGATGATGGAGGCGGTGATGTAGGGCATGATGCCCAGCGCGAAGACCGACAACTGCAGTAGCGCGCCGCCGGAGAACAGGTTGAGCAGGTTCAGCACGCCGGACGTGCCGCTCTCCTGGCTCAGTTTGATGCAGGTCTGGATGTTGGTGTAGGACACACCAGGGCTGGGCAAGGTGGCACCCAACCGGTAGAGCGCGATGATAGCGACCGTGAAGAGCAACTTTTTGCGCAGATCAGGCGTCCGGAACGCACTGGTGAAGGCGGACAACAACTGATCCTCCTGCGTAGGTTGCCATGTGATGGAAGCGTGTTGCGCTCCCGCAAGTCGGGCATCACCCATCAAGCAGCCCAGATAGGCCGCCAGCGGAGGACTGTATCAGCACCCGCGCAGAAACCACCACTGAGCCCGGCACCCCGTTGTCGCACCAGGGCCCCAGAACGACTTGTCGGTTGCATCGTACCCGCTGATCGGCGGGTCACCGGTACACCGCCACGGCGCAGTCCGCGCCGAGGGCTGCCGGAATTAGCACGTACCTCGTCACGACGCGACCCCGCGATTCACGAACCCGCCGAAAGCAGACGACTTCCCGGCTTTTTCGGGCCCCGGGCGGCGCCGGGTGACCTCGGCCAACCGCCGGCGCACACGCTCCCACGTGCCAACTTCACAAAATATCGGCGTTGACCGATGTCACAACCCGTGCTCGGATGTTCACCGGCCTGCCGCGCAGGCCACGACAACCACACGGGAGGAACCCATGAAGCGCAGAACCGCAGCCGCCTTGGCCGCTCTCGGCATGACGATCACCGGAGTGGCCTTCGCACCGTCGCCCGCCTCCGCCGCCGAGTCGGACGTCTCGATCCAGGCGTGCACCCTGTCGGTGGGCGCGCCGACCAAGAGCGGCTCGACCATCACCGGAACCGGCTCCCGGACCTCCGGCTGCGGCACCGGAAAGACCCGCATCGGCATCCAGCGGTCCCGCTGGTACGGCTGGGAGTACATGGCGACCAAGGAGATCACCGGCTCCGGCTCGGTGAGCTACAACTGCGCCGGCACGGGCACGCACGACTTCCGCACCATCCAGGAAGGCCGGAACGTCGGCGGTAGCCCGCTCGTGGTCACCTCCGGCAGCCGCACCTTCAGCTGTTAGAAGCGGACCCGCGGAAAGCAGAAAGCCGTGCTCTCGAGTCCGAGAGCACGGCTTTCCCCAGTACTGACTACAGCTCGGTGGTGGAACCACCGGCGGCCGCGATCTTCTCCTTGGCCGACTCGCTGAACGCGTGGGCCGAGATGGTCAGCGAGACGCCGTCCAGCTCGCCCGAGCCCAGCACCTTGACCAGCTGGCCCTTGCGGACCGCGCCGGCCTGAACCAGCTCGTCCGGTCCGATCTCGCCGCCGTTCGGGAACAGCGCGGCCAGACGGTCCAGGTTCACGACCTGGAAGACGACCTTGTTCTTGTTCTTGAAGCCCTTCAGCTTCGGCAGCCGCATGTGGATGGGCATCTGCCCACCCTCGAAGCGGGCCGGAACCTGGTAGCGGGCCTTGGTGCCCTTGGTACCGCGACCGGCGGTCTTACCCTTGGAGCCCTCACCACGACCCACGCGGGTCTTCGGGGTCTTGGCTCCGGGCGCCGGGCGGAGGTGGTGGACCTTGATCGCCATTACTCGACCTCCTCAACAGTGACGAGGTGGTTCACGGCGAAGATCATGCCCCGAATCTCGGGACGGTCCTCCTTGACCACCACATCGTTGATCCGCTTCAGGCCGAGCGAACGCAGCGAGTCCCGCTGGTTCTGCTTGCGCCCGATCTCGGACCGGATCTGGGTGACCTTCAAACGAGCCATCAGTGCACCGCCGCTTCCGCACGCGCCGCCAGCATGGCCGCCGGCGCCACGTCCTCGACCGGAAGGCCACGACGGCTCGCGACCTGCTCCGGCGACTCGAGGCCCTTCAGAGCGGCCACCGTCGCGTGCACGATGTTGATCGGGTTCGACGAGCCGAGGCTCTTCGAGAGCACGTCGTGGATGCCCGCGCACTCGAGCACGGCACGCACCGGGCCACCGGCGATGACACCGGTACCGGCGGAGGCCGGCTTGAGGAGCACGACACCCGCGGCGGCTTCACCGGTGATCGGGTGCGGGATCGTGGCGCCGATCCGCGGAACCTTGAAGAAGTGCTTCTTGGCCTCCTCGACACCCTTGGCGATGGCCGCGGGCACCTCCTTGGCCTTTCCGTAGCCGATGCCGACGGTGCCGTCGCCGTCGCCCACGATCACCAGAGCGGTGAAGCTGAAGCGACGACCGCCCTTGACGACCTTGGCGACACGGTTGATGGCGACGACCCGCTCGAGATGCGGGGTCTTGTCGACGGGCGCGTTGCCGCGGCCGCCCTCGCGGCGGTTGTCCCGGCGGTTGCCACCCTCGGTGTTACCGCCGGACCCGCCGCCTCGGCGCTGCTGACCAGGCATTGGTCAATTCCTCCTAGAACTCGAGTCCGGCTTCGCGAGCGGCATCGGCCAGCGAGGCGATCCGCCCCGCGTACTTGTTGCCACCGCGGTCGAAGACGACCTTGGACACGCCCGCGGCCTTGGCCCGCTCGGCGAGGAGAGCGCCGACCTTGCCGGCCTTCGCGCTCTTGTCACCCTCGCCACCCCGCAGGGAGGTGTCGAGCGTGGAGGCCGAGGCCAGGGTGTGGCCCTTGAGGTCGTCGATGATCTGCGCGGTGATGTGCCGCGCGGAACGGGTGACGACCAGGCGGGGACGCTCGGCGGTGCCGAAGACGTTCCGGCGGACTCGGAAGTGGCGACGCGCCTTCCCGACAGCCCGCTTGGCGGACACACCCGCGCCGTTGCGACGCTTGAGAAGCGTGGCGGTCACTTCTTACCTGCCTTTCCAGCCTTGCGGCGGATGACCTCGCCCTGGTACTTGACGCCCTTGCCCTTGTAGGGCTCCGGCGGGCGGATCTTCCGAATGTTGGCGGCAACCTCGCCGACCAGCTGCTTGTCGATGCCCGAGACCGTGAACTGGGTCGGCTTCTCGACCGAGAAGCTGATGCCCGCCGGCGGCACGACGTTCACCGGGTGCGAGAAGCCCAGGGCGAACTCGAGGTCCTTGCCCTTGGCCGTGACCCGGTAACCGGTGCCGTTGATCTCGAGCGTCTTCTTGTAGCCCTCGGTGACGCCGACGATCATGTTGGCGACCAGGGTACGCGACAGGCCGTGGAGCTCCTTGGCCTTGCGCTCGTCGTTGGGGCGGTTGACGTGCAGCTCAGCGCCGTCCTTCTCGACCGTGATCGGTTCCGAGACGGTGTGCGACAGCTCGCCCTTGGGGCCCTTGACCTTGACGGTCTGGCCCGTGATGGTGACGTCGACGCCGGCCGGGACCGGGATCGACTTACGTCCGATTCGCGACATGGTTTCTCAGTCTCCAGTTACCAGACGAAGGCGAGGACTTCCCCGCCAACGCTCCGCTTGCGGGCCTGCCGGTCGGTCAGCAGCCCCTGGGACGTCGAAATGATCGCGACGCCCAGGCCGCCGAGCACGCGAGGGAGCTCGTCGGACTTGGCGTACACCCGGAGGCCGGGCTTGGAAACGCGCTTGATGCCGGCGAGGCTGCGCTCGCGGTTCTGGCCGTACTTGAGCTCAACGACCAGACGCCGTCCGACAGCGCCTTCCTCGGGCTCCTCGGCCGACCAGGAGGCGATGTAACCCTCGCTCTTGAGGACCTCGGCGATGTTCGCCTTGATCTTCGAGAAGGGCATGGTCACCTTGTCGTGGTACGCCTGGTTGGCGTTGCGCAGACGCGTCAGCATGTCTGCGATCGGGTCCGTCATCGTCATGGGTGTTCGTCAACCTTTCTCGCCGGGGTTCCCGCGGACGGGCCTACGGCGAAGCGGTAGTACAAAAAGTCGGTTACCAAGAAGCCTTCGACACGCCGGGCAGCTCGCCCCGGTGCGCCATGTCCCGCACGCAAACGCGGCACAGGCCGAACTTGCGGTAGACCGAGTGCGGGCGACCGCACTTCTGGCAGCGGGTGTAGGCACGCACGGCGAACTTCGGCTTCGCGGCCGCCTTGATGATCAGCGCCTTCTTAGCCATGCTCAGTTCTCCTTGAACGGGAAGCCCAGGAGCTTGAGCAGCGCCCGGCCCTCGTCGTCGGTCGTCGCGGTGGTGACCACCGTGATGTCCATGCCCCGCGGACGATCGATCTTGTCCTGGTCGATCTCGTGGAACACCGACTGCTCGGTCAGACCGAAGGTGTAGTTACCGTGCCCGTCGAGCTTGCGCCCGTCGAGGCCGCGGAAGTCACGGATACGCGGGAGGGCGATCGACAGAAGCCGGTCGAGGAACTCCCACATCCGGTCGTTGCGCAGGGTCACCTTCGCGCCGATCGGCATGCCCTCACGCAGCTTGAACTGCGCGATGGACTTGGTCGCCCGCCGCACGAGCGGCTTCTGACCGGTGATGGTGGTCAGGTCACGCACGGCGCCGTCGATCAGCTTGGCGTCGCGGGCGGCCTCGCCAACACCCATGTTCACGACGACCTTCACCAGGCCGGGAACCTGCATGGGGTTGCCGTACTTGTACTGCTCCTGGAGGCCGGCGACGACCTCCGAGCGGTACTTCTGCTTCAGACGCGGAAGCGTCTTGGTCTCGGTGGCGGCAGTCATCAGATTTCCTTACCGGTCGTACGCGCGATACGGACCTTGGTGCCGTTCTCGTCGACCTTGTACCCGATGCGGGTCGGCTTGCCCTGGTCGTCCACGATCTGCACGTTCGAGATGTGAACGGGGGCTTCCTGGGTCACGATGCCACCGGTCTTCGAACCACGCTGCGTGGTGCGAATACGTTCGTGCTTCTTGACGCGGTTGACGCCCTCGACGAGGACCTTGTCCTGCCGCGGGTAGGCCGCGATGACCTTGCCCTTGGCACCCTTGTCCTTGCCGGCGATGACGACGACCGTGTCGCCCTTCTTGATCTTCACGGTCAGAGCACCTCCGGCGCCAGGCTGATGATCTTCATGAACCGCTTGTCGCGCAGCTCGCGGCCGACCGGGCCGAAGATGCGGGTACCGCGGGGGTCCCCACCGTCCTTGATGATGACGGCGGCGTTCTCGTCGAAGCGGATGTACGAGCCGTCGGGACGGCGCTTCTCCTTGGCGGTGCGAACGACGACAGCCTTGACGACGTCGCCCTTCTTCACACCGGCGCCGGGGATGGCGTCCTTGACCGTGGCCACGATGACGTCGCCGATGCTCGCGTAACGGCGACCGGAGCCGCCGAGCACCCGGATGCACAGGATCTCCCGGGCACCCGTGTTGTCAGCGACGCGCAGTCGCGACTCCTGCTGAATCACGTCTGTCTCCTATGTCTGCCAGTTCTTCGGCCCGGGGGCCGAAGCTTGGCGGAACGATGGTGGGCCGGGCCGGCCCGAAGGCCGGCCCAGCGCACTCACTTGGCCTTTTCGAGGATCTCCACGACACGCCACCGCTTGGTGGCCGACAGCGGACGGGTCTCCATCAGGAGAACCCGGTCGCCGATGCCGCACGCGTTCTGCTCGTCGTGCACCTTGAGCTTGCGGGTACGACGCAGAACCTTGCCGTAGAGGGCGTGCTTAACGCGGTCCTCGACCTCGACGACGACGGTCTTGTCCATCTTGTCGCTGACCACCAGGCCCTCGCGAACCTTGCGGGTCGCCCGGGCCGAGGTGGCCGTGCTCTCGTCACTCATGCTGTCACCTCATCCGGCGCAACCGAGAGCCCCAGCTCGCGCTCACGCATGATCGTGTAGATCTTCGCGATGTCCTTGCGGACGACCTGCAGCCGACGGTGGTTGTCGAGCTGGCCGGTCGCGCCCTGCACGCGAAGGTTGAACAGCTCCGCCTTGGCCTCCCGCAGCCGCGCGATCAGCTCCTCCTCGGAGAGCTCGCGCAGCTCGGCTGCCTTAACGCCCGCTGCCATCAGCTTTCACCCACTTCGCGTGTCACGATGCGGCACTTCATCGGGAGCTTGTGGATCGCACGGCGCATCGCCTCGCGCGCGATCGTCTCGTTCGGGAAGGACATCTCGAAGAGAATCCGGCCCGGCTTGACGTTCGCCACCCACCACTCGGGAGAACCCTTACCGGAACCCATGCGGGTTTCGGCCGGCTTCTTGGTCAGAGCGTTGTCGGGGAAGACCGAGATCCAGACCTTGCCGCCACGCTTGATGTGACGGGTCATCGCGATACGGGCCGACTCGATCTGCCGGTTGGTCACGTACGCGGGCTCCAGCGCCTGGATACCGAACTCACCGAAGACAACCCGGTTGCCGCCCTTGGACGCGCCGTGGCGGTCCGGGTGGTGCGGCTTGCGGAAGCCCTTCGGGGGCTTACGCGGCATCAGCATCTGTCAGCCCTCCTGCTGCGTTTCGGCCTGAGCCGGAGCCGCGGCGACCGCGGCGTCGTTCGTGTTCTCGCCGGTCGGGGTGTCGCCACCCCGAGCCTGCGCGGCGGCGCGACCGGCCTCGGTGCCACCGGCCGTCGTGCCCGACGAACCGGAACGGCCACGACGCGGACGGTCGGGGCGGTCACCACGGTCGCGGCGCGGACGCGCCGGCGCCTCGGTGACGACCTCGCGACCCGGAACGGCGTCGCCCTTGTAGATCCAGACCTTCACGCCGATGCGGCCGAACGTCGTGCGGGCCTCGAAGAAGCCGTACTCGATGTTGGCGCGCAGCGTGTGCAGCGGAACGCGACCCTCACGGTAGAACTCCGTGCGGCTCATCTCCGCGCCGCCGAGACGGCCGGAGACCTGCACCCGGATGCCCTTGCAGATCGGGTTCTTCATCGCGGACTGCATGGCCTTGCGCATCGCCCGGCGGAAGCTGACCCGGGAGGACAGCTGCTCGGCGACGCCCTGCGCCACGAGCTGAGCATCCGACTCCGGGCTCTTCACCTCGAGGATGTTGAGCTGGACCTGCTTGCCGGTGAGCTTCTCGAGCTCGCCGCGGATCCGGTCGGCCTCCGCGCCCTTACGGCCGATGACGATGCCCGGCCGGGCGGTGTGGATGTCGACGCGCACCCGGTCACGGGTCCGCTCGATGTCCACCTTGGAGATGCCGGCGCGCTCGAGGCCCTTGGACATCATGCGGCGGATCTTGACGTCCTCGCCGATGTAGTCCTTGTAGAGCTTGTCGGCGAACCACCGAGACTTCCAGTCGGTGGAGATACCGAGGCGGAATCCGGTGGGGTGAACTTTCTGACCCATTACTCGGACTCCTCCGTGGTCTGGGACTCGGTAGCGGGCGCGGCCTTGGCCGGCGCCGCCTTCTTCGCCGCGGTCGCCTTCTTGGCGGGCCGTGCGACCTGGACCGCCTCGACGGCGATCGTGATGTGGCAGGTGCGCTTGCGGATCCGGTACGCCCGGCCCTGCGCCCGCGGACGGAACCGCTTCAGCGTCGGGCCCTCGTCGACGAACGCCTCGCTGACCAGGAGCGCGTCCGGGTCGAGCCGCTCGTTGTTCTCCGCGTTCGCGATAGCGCTCGCGAGCACCTTGTAGACCTGCTCGCTCGCCGCCTGCGGCGCGAACTGCAGGACCGTCAGAGCCTCCTTCGCGGGCAGACCGCGGACGAGGTTGACCACACGGCGTGCCTTGCTCGGCGAGATGCGGACGTGCTTGGCAACCGCACGACTGCCCGGAAGCGCCGGTGCGTCGTTCTTGACTGGCATCGCTGTGACCCCTTTCTTATCCGTGGACTGACTAGCGACGACGGCTCTTGCGGTCGTCCTTCTCGTGACCCTTGAACGTGCGGGTCAGAGCGAACTCGCCGAGCTTGTGACCGACCATGGCCTCGGTGATGAACACCGGGACGTGCTTGCGGCCGTCGTGCACGGCGATCGTGTGCCCGAGCATGTCGGGGATGATCATCGAGCGACGCGACCACGTCTTGATGACGTTCTTCGAGTTCTTCTCGTTCTGGACTTCCACCTTCTTGAGCAGGTGGTCGTCGACGAACGGGCCCTTCTTCAGGCTGCGTGGCATCTTCTAACTCCCGTTACCCGCGCTTGCGGGTGGCGTAGCGGCGGCGAACGATCAGCTTGTCGCTCTCCTGGCCCTTGCGGCGGGTACGGCCCTCCGGCTTACCAGCCGGGTTGACCGGGTGGCGACCACCCGAGGTCTTACCCTCACCACCACCGTGCGGGTGGTCGATCGGGTTCATGGCGACACCGCGGACGGTCGGGCGCTTGCCCTTCCAGCGCATACGGCCGGCCTTGCCCCAGTTGATGTTCGACTGCTCGGCATTGCCGATCTCGCCGACCGTGGCACGGCAACGGATGTCGACCCGCCGGATCTCACCGGAGGGCATACGCAGCGTGGCGTACGCGCCCTCACGGCCGAGCAGCTGGATACCGACACCGGCCGAACGGGCCAGCTTGGCGCCACCGCCGGGACGAAGCTCCACACCGTGGACCGTCGTACCGACCGGGATGTTGCGCAGGGGAAGGTTGTTCCCCGGCTTGATGTCGGCGCCCGGTCCGGACTCGACCCGGTCGCCCTGCTTGAGGTCCTTCGGCGCGAGGATGTAGCGCTTCTCGCCGTCGGCGTAGTGCAGCAGCGCGATGCGCGACGTGCGGTTGGGGTCGTACTCGATGTGCGCGACCTTGGCCGGCACGCCGTCCTTGTCGACCCGCTTGAAGTCGATCAGCCGGTACTGGCGCTTGTGGCCACCGCCCTGGTGCCGCGTGGTGATGCGGCCGTGGACGTTGCGGCCACCCTTCTTGGGCAGCGGAGCCAGCAGAGACTTCTCCGGCGTCGACCGGGTGATCTCGGCGAAGTCGGCGACGCTGGAGCCACGACGGCCCGGCGTGGTCGGCTTGTACTTACGGATAGCCATTGTCTTCTAACCCCTTAGCTGACCGGGCCGCCGAAGGCCTCGATACGGTCGCCGTCAGCCAGCTTGACCATCGCGCGCTTGGTCGCCTTGCGCTGTCCGAAGCCGGTCCGGGTGCGCTTGCGCTTGCCCTCGCGGTTCGCGGTGTTCACCGAGAGCACGCGGACGTTGAAGATCTGCTGGATCGCGATCTTGATCGCGGTCTTGTTCGCGTCCGGGTGGACCTCGAACGTGTACCAGTTCTGGTCGAGGACGCTGTAGCTCTTCTCAGAGACCACCGGGCGGACGATGATGTCGCGCGGGTCAGCGATCGTGGTCACTTGTTCCCCTCCTCGGCCGTCGCCGGGGTGCCCAGGAACTCGTCGAGCGCGTCCTTGGTGAACACAACCTCGTCGGCGACCAGCACGTCGTACGTGTTGAGCTGTCCGGCCTCGAGCAGGTGAACCGTGACCTCGTTGCGCAGCGAGAGCCAGTTGAGCTCGTCGGTGCTGCTGAGCACGACCAGAACCTTCGTGGTCTGAGCGACCTTGCGCAGCGTGGCGATCGCGGCCTTGGTCGACGGCGTCTCGCCGCTGACGAAGGACTCGACCACGTGCACGCGGCCGTCGCGGGCCCGGTCGGACAGGGCGCCACGCAGGGCGGCGGCCTTCATCTTCTTGGGGGTCCGCTGGCTGTAGTCGCGCGGCACGGGACCGTGCACGACGCCACCGCCGGTGAACTGAGGCGCGCGGATCGAGCCCTGACGGGCGCGGCCGGTGCCCTTCTGCTTGTACGGCTTCTTGCCGCCGCCGGCGACCTCGCCGCGGGACTTCGCCTTGTGCGTGCCCTGGCGGGCGGCCGCGAGCTGGGCCACCACGACCTGGTGCATCAGCGGGATGTTGGCCTGGACGTCGAAGACCGAGTCCGGCAGCTCGACCGAGCCGGCCTTGTTGCCCTCAACGTTGATCACGTCAACCGAGCTCACTTGGCACCGCCCTTCTTCGCCGCGGTACGGACCAGGATCAGCGCGCCCTTGGGACCGGGCACCGCGCCCTTGACCAGGATCAGGTTGTTCTCGGTGTCCACCGCCTGCACGGTGAGGTTCTGCACGGTGAATCGCTGGCTACCCATGCGACCGGCCATGCGGACACCCTTGAACACGCGACCGGGGGTCGCGCAGGCGCCGATCGAGCCGGGCGAGCGGTGCTTGCGCTCGACACCGTGGCTGCTCTTGAGGCCGTGGAAACCGTGCCGCTTCATGACACCGGCGTAGCCCTTGCCCTTGGTCTTGCCGGTGACGTCGATCGGCGTACCGACCGGGAACGTCTCGACGGTGACCTCTTGGCCGAGCTCGTAAGCGCCGGCGTCGCTGGTGCGCAGCTCGACGACGTGCCGCCGCGGCGACACACCGGCCTTCGCGAAGTGACCGCCCTCGGGCTTGTTCACCTTGCGCGGGTCGATGGCGCCGTACGCCAGCTGGACGGCGGTGTAGCCGTCCTTCTCATCGGTACGAACCTGGGTCACGACACAAGGGCCGGCCTGGACCACGGTCACCGGGACAACCTTGTTGTTGTCCCAGACCTGGGTCATGCCGAGCTTGGCGCCCAGGATCCCCTTTACTTCCCTGTCCATTAGTCGCAGATCCCTACAGCTTGATCTCGATGTCGACGCCAGCCGGCAGGTCGAGGCGCATGAGCGAGTCGACCGTCTTGGGAGTCGGGTCGATGATGTCGATCAGCCGCTTGTGCGTGCGCATCTCGAAGTGCTCGCGCGAGTCCTTGTACTTGTGCGGCGAGCGGATGACGCAGAAACGGTTGATCTCCGTGGGCAGCGGCACCGGGCCAGCAACCTGCGCCCCGGTACGCGTCACCGTCTCGACGATCTTCCGAGCCGAGGAGTCGACGACCTCGTGGTCATAGGCCTTGAGCCGGATGCGGATCTTCTGTCCCGCCATGGTGGCTTCTGTTTCCTTCTCTCGATGCCGCTACGTGCGAGAGGGGTGCCCCTCGCATGCCCGCAGGACCGTTGATCCTGCGTTGTCCGACCCCCGCGGTCGGGCGTGTCGCGCCTGCACTCAGAAATCTGCGCACAGCAGCTATCCAGATCACGGGGATCTTGGAGTGTCCAGCGGGCGGCTCAAAAACACACCCCAGACACCCGGCGAGGGTGGGCAGCTGCCAAGGCAGCTACCCACCCCGCTCGGACGCAACCTGACTAGTATGCCCGAAAGAACGCGGCATTGCTAATCGGGGTCATCGACCTTACTTGTTGATCTTCGTAACCGTTCCGGCGCCGACGGTGCGGCCACCCTCACGGATCGCGAACTTCAGGCCCTGCTCCATGGCGATCGGCTGGATCAGCTTGACCGACATGCTGGTGGAGTCGCCCGGCATGACCATCTCGGTGCCCTCGGGCAGCGTGACGACACCGGTGACGTCCGTGGTGCGGAAGTAGAACTGCGGGCGGTAGTTCTGGAAGAACGGGGTGTGCCGGCCGCCCTCTTCCTTCGAGAGGATGTAGACCTGGCCCTCGAACTCCGTGTGCGGGGTGCTGGTGCCGGGCTTGACCACGACCATGCCGCGCTCGACGTCCTCGCGCTTGATGCCGCGGAGCAGCAGACCGACGTTCTCACCCGCGCGGGCCTCGTCGAGCAGCTTGCGGAACATCTCGATGCCGGTGCAGACGGTCTTCGTCGACTTCTCGCGGATGCCGACGATCTCGACCTCCTCGTTCGGCTTGAGGATGCCGCGCTCGGCGCGACCCGTGACCACGGTGCCACGACCGGTGATCGTGAAGACGTCCTCGATGGGCATGAGGAACGGCTTCTCGGTCTCACGCTCGGGCTGCGGGATCGCGGTGTCGACCGCGTTCATCAGCTCCATGAGGCGCTCGGTCCACTGAGCGTCGCCCTCGAGCGCCTTGAGCGCCGAGACGCGCACGACCGGCAGGTCGTCGCCCGGGAACTCGTAGGTGCTCAGCAGCTCACGGACCTCGAGCTCGACGAGCTCGAGGAGCTCCTCGTCGTCCACCATGTCGCTCTTGTTCAGGGCGACGACGATGTACGGAACGCCGACCTGGCGGGCCAGGAGCACGTGCTCCTTGGTCTGCGGCATCGGGCCGTCGGTCGCGGCGACCACCAGGATCGCGCCGTCCATCTGGGCGGCACCGGTGATCATGTTCTTGATGTAGTCGGCGTGGCCGGGGCAGTCCACGTGCGCGTAGTGACGCGCCGCGGTCTGGTACTCGACGTGCGCGATCGAGATCGTGATGCCGCGGGCCTTCTCCTCCGGCGCCTTGTCGATCTCGTCGAACGGGGTGTACGGGTTCAGGTCCGGGTACTGGTCGTGCAGGACCTTGGTGATGGCCGCAGTCAGCGTCGTCTTACCGTGGTCGATGTGACCAATGGTGCCGATGTTGACGTGCGGCTTAGTCCGCTCGAACTTCGCCTTCGCCACTGGTGTCCTCCTGTGGACTGTGGTTTTACTTTCGCCCGGCACGCCCGATAAGGCGATGGGGACTCTGTCGACTGCTCGCGCGCGTGCGGTCCTCGACGGACCGCACGCGCCTCAACGCTTCGGCGGGAACTAGGCGCCCGTCGCCTTGGCGATGATCTCCTTCGCGACGCCCTGCGGGACCTCGGCGTAGGAGTCGAACTGCATGCTGTAGCTAGCCCGGCCGGCGGTCTTCGACCGGAGGTCGCCGACGTAGCCGAACATCTCGGAGAGCGGGACCAGAGCCTTGACGACGCGGGCGCCGGAGCGCTCCTCCATCGACTGGATGATGCCACGCCGCGAGTTGAGGTCGCCGATCACGTCGCCCATGTTGTCCTCGGGCGTGGTGACCTCGACGGACATCATCGGCTCGAGCAGCGCGGGGTCGGCCTTGCGGGCGACCTCTTTCATCGCCATGGAGCCGGCGATCTTGAACGCCATCTCGGACGAGTCGACCTCGTGGTACTGACCGTCGACCAGCGTGAACTTCACGCCGACCAGCGGGTAGCCGGCGAGAACGCCGTACTGCAGCGAGTCCTGCGCGCCCGCGTCCACCGAGGGGATGAACTCCTTGGGGATGCGGCCACCGGTCACCGCGTTGACGAACTCGTACGTGGGGCCGTCGGCCTCGAGCGGCAGCGGCTCGACGTTGACGACGACCTTCGCGTACTGGCCCGAGCCACCGGTCTGCTTCTTGTGGACGTACGTGTGCTTCTCCACGGTGCCGCGGATCGTCTCACGGTAGGCCACCTGCGGCTTGCCGATGTTGGCCTCGACGTTGAACTCGCGGCGCATGCGGTCCACCAGGATGTCCAGGTGGAGCTCGCCCATGCCGGCGATGATCGTCTGGCCGGTCTCCTCGTCGTTGAAGACCCGGAACGTCGGGTCCTCCTCGGCGAGGCGCTGGATCGCGGTGCCCAGCTTCTCCTGGTCCGACTTGGTCTTCGGCTCGATGGCGACCTGGATGACCGGCTCCGGGAAGGTCATCGACTCCAGGATGACCGGGTTGGCCGGGTCGCTGAGCGTGTCACCGGTGGTGGTCTGCTTGAGACCCTGGACGGCGATGATGTCGCCGGCCTGCGCGGTGGCGCGCTCCTCACGCTTGTTCGCGTGCATCTGGTAGATCTTGCCGATCCGCTCCTTGCGGTCCTTGGTGGAGTTGACCACCTGAGAACCGGACTCGAGCGTGCCGGAGTAGACCCGCACGTACGTGAGCTTGCCGAGGTGCTTGTCGGTCTGGATCTTGAACGCCAGCGCCGAGAACGGCTCCGAGTTCGACGGCTTGCGCTGGATCGGCGTCTCGCCGTCCGTCGCGGTGCCCTCGATGGCCGGGATGTCCAGCGGCGACGGCAGGAAGTCGATCACGGCGTCGAGCATGGGCTGAACGCCCTTGTTCTTGAACGCCGAGCCGCACAGCACCGGGTTGGCCTTGCTGGCGATCGTGGCGCGCCGGATGGCGGCCTTGATCTCGTCCTCGGTGAGCGACTCGCCCTCGAGGTACTTCAGCATGACCTCGTCGTCGACGTCGGCCAGGGTCTCGATCAGCTTCTCGCGCCACTCGTTCGCGGAGTCGACCAGGTCAGCCGGGATCTCCTCGACCGCGTAGTCCTCACCCTTCTGGGTCTCACCACGCCAGGTGAGCGCGCGCATGCCGATCAGGTCGACGACGCCGATGTGGTCGCCCTCGAGGCCGATCGGGATCTGCAGGACGAGCGGCGTCGCGTTGAGCCGGTCGATCATCATCTGCACGCAGCGGAAGAAGTCGGCGCCGGTCCGGTCGAGCTTGTTGACGAAGCACATCCGGGGGACGTGGTACTTGTCCGCCTGCCGCCACACGTTCTCGGTCTGCGGCTCCACGCCGGCGACGCCGTCGTAGACCGCCACAGCGCCGTCCAGCACACGCAGCGACCGCTCGACCTCGACCGTGAAGTCGACGTGGCCGGGCGTGTCGATGATCTGGATCGTGTGACCCTTCCACTCGCACTTGGTGGCGGCGGAAGTGATCGTGATACCGCGCTCCTGCTCCTGCTCCATCCAGTCCATGGTGGCTGCGCCATCGTGGACCTCACCGATCTTGTACGTGATACCGGTGTAGAACAGGATTCGCTCGGTGGTCGTGGTCTTACCGGCATCGATGTGCGCCATGATGCCGATGTTGCGTACGTTGGCGAGCGCGTCTGCGGCGGCCACTTGAATCCCTACTCTTCTTCGTCGTCGTCTCGTGAACCGGTACGACTTGCGTCCCGGCCCGGTTCAATCACCGGGCCGGCAGCGGGGTCTTACCAGCGGTAGTGCGCGAAGGCCTTGTTGGACTCCGCCATCTTGTGGGTGTCCTCGCGCCGCTTGACGGCGGCACCGAGACCGTTGCTGGCGTCGAGCAGCTCGTTCTGGAGACGCTCGATCATGGTCTTCTCACGGCGGGCCTTGGAGTACTGGACGAGCCAGCGGAGGCCGAGCGTGGTCTGACGCGGGGTGCGGACCTCGACCGGAACCTGGTAGGTCGCGCCACCGACGCGGCGGCTGCGGACCTCGAGGGTCGGCTTGACGTTGTCCATGGCGCGCTTGAGGATCACCACGGGGTCGGTGCCGCTCTTCTCGCGGGCACCCTCGAGGGCGCCGTACACGATGCGCTCAGCGAGCTGACGCTTGCCGCCGATCAGGATCTTGTTCACCAGCTGGGTGACCAGCGGCGAGTTGTAAACCGGGTCCGCGACCACTGGGTGGCGCGGAGCGGGGCCCTTACGCGGCATGTCAGCTCTTCTCCTTCTTCGCGCCGTAACGGCTGCGGGCCTGCTTGCGGTTGCGGACACCCTGGGTGTCCAGCGAACCGCGGACGATCTTGTAGCGGACGCCCGGGAGGTCCTTCACACGACCGCCACGCACGAGCACGATCGAGTGCTCCTGCAGGTTGTGGCCGACGCCCGGGATGTACGCCGTCACCTCGATCTGGCTGCTGAGCTTCACACGAGCGACCTTGCGCAGCGCAGAGTTCGGCTTCTTGGGGGTGGTGGTGTACACGCGCGTGCACACGCCGCGCCGCTGGGGACTTCCCTTCAGCGCCGGCGTCTTGGTCTTGCTCGTCTTCGCCTGGCGGCCCTTTCGGACCAGCTGCTGGATCGTGGGCACCGGGTTCTCTCCGCTCCCTTCGGCCGCCTTTCACCGCGACCGCACCGTCTTAGATATGCCTCTGTGTGCCGAAGGCTCCCCATGCCCGGGGGGCTTCCGGCACCCGCGGTCGGGCGTGTCGTCCGGCTCACGGTCCCGCCGCGCGTTTGTCAACGCGCACCGGGTCTTGTCTGTGTCGGCGCCCGGAAAGGCGCCGCGCTCGGCTTGTCGACCCCGTCGTAGTACTACCGACTCGGGCGCACGCACGAGTTGCCCTGGCAAGCCAGGGCACGAGGGGAAAGAGTACCCACCCCAAGCATCCAGGTCAAAATGAGCACCTAGTCCTCGTGACGGATACCTCCGAGGCAAGTGTACCGGGTGCTGGAACGAACCGGCGCCGCGGTGCCCGATCCACGGCCGGAGAGACACACGGGTCACTCAGGATGACAACTGCAACACCAGGGTCAACGCGAGTGACAGGAGAGCAATTCCCGCTCCGCACGATCCGCAGATGATCCCGGCCATACCGAGGCCGCCGCCGGTGAACCGGACCTGGCCGACCTGGCCGGAACGGCGGATCTGCCGCCGGGCCACCATGCCGACGATCACAGCGCCGGCGCCGGCCAGCACACTGAGAACGGTGAAGGCTCCGCCGACCCAGCCGCCCCAGCCGCCCGAGGCGCCGAGCAGGCCGAAGCAGAGGACCAGCGTGGAGACCAGGATCGAGCCGATGCCGGCGAGCAGAGAACCGATGGCGAGGCCGGAGGTGATCGGCTCGACCCGCAGCTGGACCAGGCCGAACTCGGTGCCCGGCAGGGGGTCGACCCGCTCCGGCTGCCAGCGCCCGTTGGGCGGCGGAGGCGGAGGCGGATAGGGCATGGCCGCCGGCGGGTGCGTCATGACATGAGCATGTCACCCGAACGGGGTCAGTCGGTACCCGGGGCGAAGTCGGGACCGCCGGGCGAGGCGGCCAGATGCAGCAGGCCGGCGATCGCGGCGATCACCAGCGAGGTGAGGGCCAGGACGATGCCGGCCCAGGCGAACCGGCGGCCGCGGCGGATCCACGCGGAGCCGGTCAGGAAGCCCTGGGCCTCGTACGCCTGCCGCGCGGCCTGGCGCGCGAGCAGCAGCGCCAGGACGGCCGGGATGACCCCGCCCACGAACGGGCCGGTCAGGAAGCCCACCAGGCCCAGCGCGAAGACCGCCCGTGCCTTCGACGACGGCGCCGGGTCGGGATCCATCGGGTGGCGGGTGAGGGCGGGAAGCGTCACCAGCCCATAGTAGGTACGCCGAAGGGCGGCCGCGCAGTGCGCGACCGCCCTTCAGGCGTTCAGAGACCCTTAGCGGTACGACCCGAAGTCGAAGTCGTCCAGCGGCACAGCCTGCCCGCTGGCCGGCCCGAAGCCGTAGTCGGTCTCGGGGTACCCGGTCATCGAGTACACCTTGGCCTTGGCCTCCTCGGTCGGCTCGACCCGGATGTTGCGGTACTTGCTGATGCCCGTACCGGCCGGGATGAGCTTACCGATGATCACGTTCTCCTTGAGGCCGACGAGCGAGTCGCTGCGCGAGTTGATCGCCGCGTCGGTCAGCACCCGGGTCGTCTCCTGGAAGGAGGCGGCCGAGAGCCAGGAGTCGGTGGCCAGCGAGGCCTTGGTGATACCCATCAGCACCGGGCGACCGGCGGCGGGCTCGCCACCCTCGCCCACGATCCGGCGGTTCTCCGACTCGAAGAGCGCCCGGTCGACCAGGACACCGGGGAGGAACTCCGCGGCACCCGAGTCGATGACCGTCACCCGCTTGAGCATCTGGCGGATGATGATCTCGATGTGCTTGTCGTGGATGAGCACACCCTGCGAGCGGTAGACCTCCTGGACCTCCTGGGTCAGGTGGACCTGGACCGCGCGCGGGCCCATGATGCGCAGCAGCTCGTGCGGGTCGATGGTGCCCTCGGTGAGCTTCTCGCCGACGCCGACGTGGTCGCCGTCGTGCGCGCGCAGCTTCACGCGCTTCGAGATCTTGTCGTACACGATCTCGTCGCTGCCGTCGTCCGGCACCACGATGATCTTGCGCGACCGCTCGCCGTCCTCGATGCGGATGCGTCCCGGGGTGTCGGCGATGGGCGCCTTGCCCTTGGGAACGCGGGCCTCGAAGATCTCCTGGACACGCGGCAGACCCTGGGTGATGTCCTCACCCGCGACACCACCGGTGTGGAAGGTACGCATCGTCAGCTGCGTACCGGGCTCACCGATGGACTGGGCCGCGATGATGCCGACGGCCTCGCCGATGTCGACCGACTTGCCGGTCGGCAGCGAACGGCCGTAGCAGGCCGCACACACACCGAGCTTCGACTCGCAGGTCAGGACGCTGCGCACCCGGACGTTCTCGACGCCGGCGGCGACGAGCTTGTCGACCAGGATCGAGTTCAGGTCGTCGCCACGCGACACCACCCGGTTGCCCTGGGCGTCGTCGATGTCGTCGGCCAGCGTACGAGCGTGGACACCGGTCTCGGCGTGCACGTGCACGACCAGCGTGCCGTCCGCCTCGCGGTCGGCCACCTGCATCGGGATCGCGCGGTCGGTGCCGCAGTCCTCCTCGCGGATGATCACGTCCTGCGAGACGTCCACCAGACGACGGGTCAGGTAACCCGAGTCGGCGGTACGCAGCGCGGTGTCGGCCAGACCCTTACGGGCACCGTGCGTGGAGATGAAGTACTCCAGCACGGTCAGGCCCTCGCGGTACGACGAGGTGATCGGCCGCGGGATGATCTCACCCTTGGGGTTGGCCACCAGGCCGCGGATCGCGGCGATCTGCCGCAGCTGCAGCAGGTTACCGCGGGCGCCCGAGTTGATCATGACCCAGAGCGGGTTCTCGTGCGGCAGCGAGTTCTCCATCTCCTTGGAGATCTCGTTGGTCGCCTTCGTCCAGATCTCGATGAGCTCGCCGCGACGCTCCTCGGCGGTCATCAGACCACGCTGGTACTGCTTGTCGATCCGGTCCGCCTCGACCTGGTAGCGCTGCAGGATCTCCGGCTTGCGCGGGGGGCCGATGACATCGCCCATGCCGATCGTCACACCGGACCAGGTGGCCCAGTGGAAGCCGGCCTCCTTGAGCGCGTCCAGGGTCGCGGCCAGGGCGACCTTGGGGAAGCGCTCGGCGAGGTCGTTGACGATCGCCGACAGCTGACCCTTGCGGATCTCGTAGTTCACGAAGCGGTAGCCCGGGGGCAGCGTCTCGTTGAAGATGACCCGGCCCAGGGTGGTCTCGACCAGGAGCGGCTCGCCCTCGGTCCAGTCCTCCGGAGCCTCCCACTTGGCGCCCTTGGCGCCGTTGTCGACACCGATGACGCCCTGGAGACGGATCTTGACCGGCGCCTGCAGGTGCAGCTCGCCGTTGTCGTACGCCATCCGCGCCTCGGCGTCCGAGCTGAACACCCGTCCCTCGCCCTTGTTGCCGGGCGTCTCGTGGGTCAGGTGGTACAGGCCGATGACCATGTCCTGGGTGGGCATGGTGACCGGCTTGCCGTCGGCCGGCTTGAGGATGTTGTTCGACGACAGCATCAGGATCCGGGCCTCGGCCTGCGCCTCGGCCGACAGCGGCACGTGCACCGCCATCTGGTCACCGTCGAAGTCGGCGTTGAACGCCGTACAGACGAGCGGGTGGATCTGGATCGCCTTGCCCTCGACCAGCTGGGGCTCGAAGGCCTGGATGCCGAGGCGGTGCAGGGTCGGCGCGCGGTTCAGCAGCACCGGGTGCTCGCTGATGACCTCTTCGAGGACGTCCCACACGACCGGGCGCTGACGCTCGACCATCCGCTTGGCCGACTTGATGTTCTGCGCGTGGTTCAGGTCGACCAGGCGCTTCATCACGAACGGCTTGAACAGCTCCAGGGCCATCTGCTTGGGCAGACCGCACTGGTGCAGCTTGAGCCGCGGGCCGACGACGATGACCGAACGGCCGGAGTAGTCGACGCGCTTGCCCAGCAGGTTCTGGCGGAAACGACCCTGCTTGCCCTTGAGCATGTCGGACAGCGACTTCAGCGGGCGGTTACCCGGGCCGGTGACCGGCCGGCCGCGGCGGCCGTTGTCGAACAGCGCGTCGACGGCCTCCTGCAGCATCCGCTTCTCGTTGTTCACGATGATCTCGGGCGCACCCAGGTCGATCAGGCGCTTCAACCGGTTGTTCCGGTTGATGACCCGGCGGTACAGGTCGTTGAGGTCGGAGGTCGCGAAGCGGCCACCGTCGAGCTGCACCATCGGGCGCAGGTCCGGCGGGATGACCGGGACGCAGTCCAGCACCATGCCGAGCGGCTTGTTGGTGGTGTTCAGGAACGCGGCGACGACCTTGAGGCGCTTGAGCGCACGGATCTTCCGCTGGCCCTTACCGGTGCGGATGATCTCCCGCAGGTTCTCGGCCTCGGCGTCCAGGTCCATGTTCTCGAGCAGCGCCTTGATCGCCTCGGCACCCATGCCGCCGGTGAAGTACTCACCGAAGCGGTCCCGCAGCTCGCGGTAGAGCAGCTCGTCGGTGACCAGCTGCTTCGAGTCGAGCTTGCGGAAGGTGTCGAGCACCTCGTCGAGACGGTCGATCTCGCGCTGCGCCTTGTCCCGGATCTGGCGCATCTCGCGCTCGCCGGCTTCCTTGACCTTGCGGCGCACGTCCGCCTTGGCACCCTCGGCCTCGAGCTCGGCCAGGTCCTGCTCCAGCTTGGCGGCCCGCTTCTCGATCTCGGAGTCGCGGCCGTTCTCGGACTGGCGCTTCTCGGCGAAGATCTCGTTCTCGATCGTGGACATGTCGCGGTGACGCGCCTCGGCGTCAACGCTCGTGATCACGTACGAGGCGAAGTAGATGATCTTCTCGAGGTCCTTCGGCGCCAGGTCGAGCAGGTAGCCCAACCGGCTCGGCACACCCTTGAAGTACCAGATGTGCGTGACCGAGGCGGCCAGCTCGATGTGGCCCATGCGCTCACGGCGGACCTTGGACCGGGTCACCTCGACGCCGCAGCGCTCACAGATGATGCCCTTGAACCGGACCCGCTTGTACTTTCCGCAGTAGCACTCCCAGTCCCGCTGAGGACCGAAGATCTTCTCGCAGAAGAGTCCGTCCTTCTCGGGCTTGAGCGTGCGGTAGTTGATCGTCTCGGGCTTCTTGACCTCGCCGTGCGACCACTGCCGGATGTCGTCAGCGGTGGCCAGGCCGATGCGCAACTCGTCGAAGAAGTTGACGTCGAGCACTTGGTCTATCCCTCGTATTTCTTGCTCGAATGGATTCCAGGCCGGCGGTGGCGTCCCCCGCCCTCAAAGGAGCGGGGGACGCTTCCGTCAGATCTCTTCGACGCTGCTGACGCCCTCGTTCGGGCGCCGGGACAGGTCGATACCGAGTTCCTCCGCGGCCCGGAAGACCTCGTCGTCGGTCTCGCGCATCTCGAGAGCCACGCCGTCGCTGGAAAGCACCTCAACATTCAGGCACAGCGACTGCAGCTCCTTGAGCAGCACCTTGAACGACTCCGGGATTCCCGGCTCCGGGATGTTCTCGCCCTTGACGATGGCCTCGTAGACCTTCACGCGGCCGAGCACGTCGTCGGACTTGATGGTGAGCAGCTCCTGCAGCGCGTAAGCGGCGCCGTAGGCCTGCATCGCCCAGCACTCCATCTCGCCGAACCGCTGGCCACCGAACTGCGCCTTACCACCCAGCGGCTGCTGCGTGATCATCGAGTACGGGCCGGTCGACCGAGCGTGGATCTTGTCGTCGACCAGGTGGTTCAGCTTGAGGATGTACACGTACCCGACCGAGATCGGGTCCGGCAGCGGCTCGCCGGAGCGGCCGTCGAACAGCTGCGCCTTGCCGTCACCGTTGACCAGCCGCTTACCGTCGCGGTTGACCAGCGTCGACTCCAGGAGACCCTTGATCTCCTCCTCCTGCGCACCGTCGAAGACGGGGGTCGCGACGTTCGAGTCCTTGGGGGACTCGTGCGCCTCGATCGCGCGCAGCTGGCGCTTCCACTCGGCGTCGTCGCCCTCGACCTCCCAGCCGGTCTTGGCGATCCACCCGAGGTGGGTCTCCAGAACCTGGCCGATGTTCATACGCGAGGGCACACCGAGCGGGTTGAGCACGATGTCGACGGGGGTGCCGTCCTCGAGGAACGGCATGTCCTCGACCGGAAGGATCTTGGAGATGACGCCCTTGTTGCCGTGCCGGCCGGCGAGCTTGTCACCGTCCTGGATCTTGCGCTTCTGGGCCACGTAGACGCGGACCAGCTCGTTGACGCCCGGAGGAAGCTCGTCGCCGTCCTCGCGCGAGAACGTGCGGACGCCGATGACCGTGCCGGTCTCGCCGTGCGGCACCTTCAGCGAGGTGTCCCGGACCTCCCGGGCCTTCTCACCGAAGATCGCGCGGAGCAGGCGCTCCTCGGGGGTCAGCTCGGTCTCGCCCTTGGGCGTGACCTTGCCGACCAGGATGTCGCCGGGGACGACCTCGGCGCCGATCCGGATGATGCCGCGCTCGTCGAGGTCGGCGAGCATTTCCTCGCTGACGTTCGGGATGTCGCGGGTGATCTCTTCCGGGCCGAGCTTGGTGTCACGGGCGTCGACCTCGTGCTCCTCGATGTGGATCGAGGTGAGGACGTCCTGCTGGACGAGGCGCTGCGACAGGATGATCGCGTCCTCGTAGTTGTGACCCTCCCAGCACATGAACGCGACGAGCAGGTTGCGGCCGAGGGCCATCTCCCCCTCGTCGGTGCACGGGCCGTCGGCGATGACCTGGCCGGCCTCGACCCGGTCACCCTCGAACACGACCGGCTTCTGGTTGACGCAGGAGCCGGCGTTGGAGCGGCGGAACTTGTGCAGCAGGTACGTACGGCGGTGGCCGTCGTCCTGGTGGACCGTCACGTAGTCGGCGCACAGGTCCTCGACCACGCCGCCGACCTCGGCGACGACGACGTCACCGGCGTCGACCGCGGCGCGGTACTCCATGCCCGTACCGACCAGCGGGGCCTCGGCCTTGACCAGCGGCACCGCCTGACGCTGCATGTTCGCACCCATGAGGGCGCGGTTGGCGTCGTCGTGCTCGAGGAACGGGATCATCGCGGTCGCGACCGACGTCATCTGCCGCGGCGACACGTCCATGTAGTCGACCTGCGTGCCGGGCACGTAGTCGACCTCACCGCCCTTACGGCGGACCAGGACGCGGTCGTCGGCGAAGGTGCCGTCGCTGCGCAGCGTGGCGTTGGCCTGCGCCTTGATGTACCGGTCTTCCTCATCGGCCGTGAGGTAGTGGACCTCGTCGGTGACGACGCCTTCCTCGACCTTGCGGTACGGCGTCTCGATGAATCCGAACGGGTTGACCCGCGCGAACGTCGAGAGCGCGCCGATCAGACCGATGTTCGGTCCCTCGGGCGTCTCGATCGGGCACATGCGGCCGTAGTGCGAGGGGTGCACGTCACGGACCTCGAAGCCGGCGCGCTCACGCGACAGACCACCCGGGCCGAGCGCCGACAGGCGGCGACGGTGGGTCAGACCCGCGAGCGGGTTGGTCTGGTCCATGAACTGCGACAGCTGCGACGTACCGAAGAACTCCTTGATCGCCGCCACCACGGGGCGGATGTTGATCAGGGTCTGCGGCGTGATCGCCTCGACGTCCTGGGTCGTCATGCGCTCGCGGACGACGCGCTCCATCCGGGACAGGCCGACGCGGACCTGGTTCTGGATGAGCTCGCCGACCGTGCGCAGACGGCGGTTGCCGAAGTGGTCGATGTCGTCGGCCTCGTAGCCCTCCTCACCGGCGTGCAGCCGGGCGAGGTACTCGACGGTCTTGACGATGTCTTCCTCGGTCAGCGTCCCGCGGTCGATCGGCAGGTCGAGCTCGAGCTTCTTGTTGAACTTGTAACGGCCGACCTTGGCGACGTCGTACCTCTTCGGGTTGAAGAAGAGGTTGTCGAGCAGGGTCTGCGCGTTCTCCCGCGTCGGGGGCTCGCCAGGGCGGAGCTTGCGGTAGATGTCGAGCAGGGCCTCGTCCTGCCCGGCGATGTGGTCCTTCTCGAGGGTGGTCATGAGAAGCTCGGACCACCCGAACCGCTCACGGATCTGGTCGGCCGACCAGCCGATCGCCTTGAGCAGGACCGTGACGGCCTGCCGGCGCTTGCGGTCGATCCGGACACCGACGGTGTCGCGCTTGTCGATGTCGAACTCCAGCCAGGCGCCCCGGCTGGGGATGACCTTGACGCTGGAGAGGTCGCGGTCGGAGGTCTTGTCCGGCTCCTTGGTGAAGTACACGCCCGGCGAGCGGACGAGCTGGCTCACCACGACGCGCTCCGTGCCGTTGATGACGAACGTCCCCTTGGGGGTCATCATCGGGAAGTCACCCATGAACACGGTCTGGCTCTTGATCTCGCCAGTCGTGTTGTTGGTGAACTCCGCGGTCACGAACAGCGGCGCGCAGTAGGTCAGATCCTTCTCCTTGCACTCCTCGATCGAGGCCTTGACCTCGTCGAATCGGGGAGACGAGAAGGACAGCGACATTGTGCCGGAGAAGTCCTCAATGGGACTGATCTCTTCGAGGATCTCTGCGAGGCCCGACTGGGCGTGCGGGTCGTCCGTCGACCGGGCCTGCCAAGCCTCGTTCCCGACCAGCCAGTCGAAAGACTCCGTCTGGAGGGCGAGGAGGTTGGGGACCTCTAGTTGCTCGGTGATCCTGCCGAAAGAGACACGGCGGGGTGCGTAAGCGCTCGACGTACGGCTGGTCTTCGCAGGGCGGGAAGCTGCCAAGATGCGTCCTTCCGAGGACCGGTGCTGCTGATGCGGCTGCAGCTGCGGGTATGCAACTGTCTGCGTGCACTCTGACGAGCCCACAGGAAATGATTTCCGGCAGGGCTCAAGGCAGAAGGCAGCGCAAACTAGCAGTGTAGCCGCTCGGCTAACCGCTGTCCAGCCCACACCGGAGGAAACCTGCGGAGCGTGGCCCACGCGGCCTCTGACCTGCGCCTCGACTGGGCCAGGGCCTTCAAGCGGGGCCGCTCAACGCGGCGATCTTCCTCGGTGCCGGCCGTAGGACCGGCTAGACCGGAATACCCACGGGGTGGCTGTCGCAAGCGCGGAAACTTGCTGCCATCAGCGTGCCTGTCAGCGGACACACAGTCAAGGGCCTCCGAGCGGGTCGGGCCCGAAAGCACGAACGGCGAGGGCCCTTGAGCAGGGCCCTCGCCGAAACGAGGTGAAACTGTGAAGCGTCAGATCACTTGAGGGTGACCTTGGCGCCCTCGGCCTCGAGCTTCGCCTTGGCGGCGTCGGCCTTCTCCTTGTTGACACCCTCGAGGATCGCCTTGGGGGCGGACTCGACGGCGTCCTTGGCCTCCTTGAGGCCCAGGCCGGTCAGCTCACGCACGACCTTGATGACCTGGATCTTCTTGCCACCGTCACCCTCGAGGACGACGTCGAACGAGTCCTTCTCCTCCTCGACGGGAGCAGCGGCAGCGCCGCCGCCACCGGCCGCCGCGACGGCGACGGGAGCGGCCGCGGTGACCTCGAAGGTCTCCTCGAACTGCTTCACGAACTCGGAGAGCTCGATCAGGGTCATTTCCTTGAACGCGTCGAGCAGCTCGTCGGTGCTGAGCTTCGCCATGTCTGGCAACCTTTCCTAGGTACTGATGAAAAAGTCTTGCTGGTGCGCGGTGGCTCAGGCCTCCGCGGAACCGTCCTTCTCGCGCTTCTCCTGAAGAGCGGCCGCGAGGCGCGCCACCTGCGACAGCGGGGCCTGGAAGAGGCCGGCCGCCTTGGACAGGTTGCCCTTCATGGCGCCGGCCAGCTTGGCCAGCAGAACCTCACGCGACTCGAGGTCAGCGATCTTGTTGACGTCGTCAGCGCTGATCGCCTTGCCCTCGAACACACCGCCCTTGATCTTCAGGACGGGGTTGGCCTTGGCGAAGGCACGAAGGCCCTTGGCCGCCTCGACCGGGTCGCCGCTGATGAAGGCGAGCGCGGTAGGACCGGCAAACAGGTTGTCGAGGCCCTCGATGCCCGCGTCGGTTGCCGCGCGCTTCGCCAGGGTGTTCTTGGACACCGAGTACTTGGTGTCCTTGCCCAGCGAACGGCGCAGCTCCGTGAGCTGCTTGACCGTGAGACCGCGGTACTCGGTCAGCACGGTGGCCGACGAGTTACGGAAGTCGTCCGTGAGCTCGGAAACGGCGCTGGCCTTGTCGGCCCGGACCGGCTTGTCCGCCATGTCCCTCCTCTCTCAATGCTCGAGCCACTGGCCGGAACGAAGGAGGGGGCGGAATGAGAAACGCCCCGGCGCAGGGCGCACGGGGCGGAGCGGGCAGATGGAACACCCGGTCACGAACCGTTCTCCCCTGCGCGGGCCGCCCGCATTCAGCGGGGCCTTCGACCGCGACCTTCCGTCGTGACGACGGTGGTTGCGGCGACCAGCGGTCTTTGGGTGGAACTTCGAGAAGCAACTGTACGGGGTGAGACGGCCAGCGCCAAATCGGCGGCCTCACGCCCTGGATCGGCGGAGCCATCCGTAGCCGCCGAGGGCGGCCACGCACCACAGAGCGGCCCAGCCGGTGATCAGCAGCAGGGTCGCGGCCGGGGGCGGATCGGCGTCGTTCAGGACCCGGGCGGTGGCCATCACCGGCGGGACGAGCCAGGGCGCGATCGAGCCCTGCAGGCCGAGCACGACCACCAGGACGGCGGCGACGACGAGCACGGCCACGCCGTTGCGGACGCCGCCGGTCACGGCCCGGCTGGCCAGTCCGCCGACGGCCACGGCGGGGACGACCGCGAGCAGGTGGGCCAGGACGCCGAGGGCCGAGCCGGTGAGGGCGCCCTCGGTCTCGATGCCGCCGAAGAGCCACGGGGCGAGCATGGCGGCGGCACACACGGCCAGCGCGAGCAGCACGGCGGCCAGCAGGCCGGCGGCCGCCTCGCGGCGGGCACCCACGGCGGTACGGGCCAGGCGGCGCTGCACGTCGGGCTCGGTGTCCAGGACGAGCTTGGACTGCCAGGCCAGCACGGGGAACAGGGCGGCGGCGGAGTAGCCGTAGGCGACGGCGGCCGGTGAGGAGCCACCGCCGTAGATCACGCCGAGGACTACGAGCACGGCGATCAGGGGCGCCAGGGCCCGCCCGCCACGGACGAAGGCGGCCAGCCGCATACGGACGAGCGCGGTCACCGGCGGTCGGCGTTCGTCTGGGGGTCTGTCATGTGGGGGTCTTTCGCGTACGAGTCGGCTCGCCACTGCGGGGCCGCGGAGGACCCGTCGGGCCCGGAGGGGCCGCTGTGCGGCTGGGGTGCGGGGAGGTCTCGTACCTCTAGAACGCGGTGACCCTCGGCACGCAGCCGGACCACCGCCTGGTCGGCCTCCGCGCGGCGGACGGCCACCTCGATGACGACCTCGTCGGACGGGCCCGCCGGGGCCTCGAAACGCAGGGCCGACTCGGTGACCGTCCAGTGGGTGGCGCCGGGAAGGCCGGCGATCTCGTTGCGGTGGTCGCTGACCAGGACCATGCCGCCGGTCGCGGTGACCTCGGCGACGATCTCGGGGATCAGCGTGCGGGCGGCGGCGTCGAGTCCTTCCCACGGTTCGTCGAGCACCAGCAGGCCGGGGCGGGCGAGCAGGGCCTGAGCGACGCCGACCTTCTGCGCGGTGCCCTTGGAGAGATCGCCGAGGCGGGTGCCGGCGTGCTCGGTGAGCAGCAGGCGCTCGATCCACTCCCCCGCCGCGCTCTCCGCCACACCGCGCAACCGGGCCATTCGGCGCAGATATTGCCCGGCCGTGAACGGCTGGTCGGCCGGGAAGCGCTCGGGCACCCAGCCGACGACCGGCGGACGGTCGCGTACCGCGCCTCGCACCGGGCGCAGGACGCCGGCCGCGAGCTGGAGCAGCGTCGACTTGCCGGCGCCGTTGCGGCCCAGCACGACGACGGTCTGGCCGGGCTCGACGGTGGCGTCGACCGCGCGCAGCGCCCAGGGCAGACGGCGCCCGTAGCGGAACCACACCCCGTCGAAACGCACGAGCCGAAGCCTCCCACAGAAAACGCCCCCGGGGTGTACCCCGGGGGCGTTCCTGGTGACCTGTGTCGATCAGGCCTCGGCGCCGGCCTTGAAGTTCTTCACGACGTTCGGGTCGATCTGCACGCCCGGGCCCATCGTCGTGGTGACGACGACCTTCTTGAGGTACTTGCCCTTGGCGGCGGACGGCTTGGCCCGCAGGATCTCGTCGAGCACCGCGGCGTAGTTGTCCACCAGCTGGTCCTCGGAGAACGAGGCCTTGCCGATGATCAGGTGCAGGTTCGAGTGCTTGTCCACCCGGAAGGTGATCTTGCCGCCCTTGATCTCGTTGACGGCCTTGGTCACGTCCATGGTGACCGTGCCCGTCTTCGGGTTCGGCATGAGGCCACGCGGGCCCAGGATCCGGGCGATACGGCCGATCTTGGCCATCTGGTCCGGCGTCGCGATCGCGGCGTCGAAGTCCAGCCAGCCACCCTGGATGCGGGCCACGAGCTCGTCCGTGCCGACCTCGTCGGCGCCGGCCGCGACGGCCTCCTCGGCCTTCGCGCCCTGGGCGAAGACGATCACCCGAGCGGTCTTGCCGGTGCCGTGCGGCAGGTTGACGGTGCCGCGGACCATCTGGTCGGCCTTACGCGGGTCGACGCCCAGCCGCATCGCGACCTCGACGGTCGCGTCGAACTTGGTCGGGCTCGCGTCCTTGGCCAGCTTGATGGCGTCGGCCGGCTCGTAGAGCTTGTTGGCGTCGATCGACTCGGCCGCCTTGCGGTAGCCCTTGCTGCGCTGCATGTTCTTACTCCTGTGGTAGATGGCGGGCTTTACCGAAAGCCCTCCCACTGACTGCTGTGTTGCGTCAGATCTTGGTGACCTGGTTGAAGTTCAGCTCCACCGGCGTCTCACGGCCGAAGATGGAGACCAGAACCTTCAACTTCTGCTGGTCGGCATTAATTTCGCTGATCGAGGCCGGCAGCGACGCGAAGGCGCCGTCGGTGACCGTGACCGAGTCGCCGACCTCGAAGTCGAGGACCTTGATCTCGGGCTTGGCCTTCTTCTCCTCCTGCTCGACGGCAGGGGCGAGCCACTTCAGCACCTCGTCGAGCGAGAGCGGGGCGGGACGGTCGACCCGGTCGGTCGCGCCCACGAAGCCGGTCACACCCGGCGTGTTGCGCACGCAGGAGTACGACTCGGGGGTCAGGTCCATGCGGACCAGGATGTAGCCCGGGAAGACCTTGTTGCTGACCTGAACGCGCTTGCCGCTCTTGACTTCGATCTCTTCGCGGGTCGGCACCTCGACCTGGAAGATGAAGTCCTCCATGTCGAGGCTCGTGATGCGGGTCTCGAGGTTGGTCTTGACCTTGTTCTCGTAACCCGCGTACGAGTGCACCACGTACCAGTCGCCGGGGGCGTACCGCAGTTTCTGCCGCAGCTCCTGAACCGGGTCGTAGTCCTCGTCCTGCTCCACGGCGGCCGGCGTCGCCGCCGCGGCCTCGGGCTGGGCGGCCTCGGCCGACTCGTCGTCGTCCGCCGTCGCCACCGACGACTGCTCGTCGACGGACTCCGCGGTCTCCTCGTCGTACTCAGGCACGCTCGCTCACTTCCAGGTAAGTCATGGTCTTCATGCGGGCGCACACGCCCCTGCCGGCCGTCGGGCCGGGCCCAGCGGCGATCAGCCGCCGAACGCCCAGAGGACGGCCTTGCCCAGGCCGAGGTCCAGAAGGCCGACGATCGTGGTCATCACGGCCACGAACACGATGACGATCGTGGTGTAGGTCAGCAGTTCCTTGCGCGTGGGCCAGATGACCTTACGCAGCTCGCTGACGACCTCACGGAAGAAACCACCGATACGGCCGAAGAAGCCGGTCCTGCTGGCTTCCTTCTTCGACTTCGGGGTCCGCTCGGCGACAGCTGTTCCGCCGCGGCCTACCGGCTCGGCGTCGTCGTCCGCGACGTCCTTGTCGTCGTCAACGGCATCCGCGAACACCTCGTCGTCGGCCGGGTCGCCGGCGTCACCGGGTCGGTTCCTCTCGGCCATGGCGCCCTACTTCCGTCATCGGTGGTGATGGGTCCCCGCCACGCTGCGTCCGGCGCGGCGTCGTGCGGACCGCGCACCGGGCGGGCACGTCTCGAGGGCTTGCGCAGGGGTGACAGGACTTGAACCTGCAGCCTGCGGTTTTGGAGACCGCTGCTCTGCCAATTGAGCTACACCCCTTCGCGGGACGGCTGATCCCCGAATTCGCCTGCTCGGGGCAGGCTGGTTCGAGGGGTCACTGCCCCACGGCGCACCAGTGTACGGGTTCACACGGCGCTTGCCCAACCCGGGCTCGCCCTAACGTTTGCGGATGACCGCCTGAGCGAGGGAGAGGACCTTTTCGCCCTGGCAGGTGGCGGTCAGGGCGAGCCGGGTGAGGCCGTCGTCGGTGGTCTCTTTCACCGTGGCGGTGACGACCACCTCGGTGCCCTCGTCGGTGTCGGGCACCGGGACAGGGCGGGAGAACCGGACGCTGAACTCGACCACGGCGTCGGGCGCGCCGGCCCAGGCGGTCACCGCGCGGCCGACCAGGGCCATGGTGAACATGCCGTGCGCGATCACACCGGGCAGGCCGACGCCGGTGGCGATCCGGTCGCTCCAGTGGATGGGGTTGAAATCGCCCGAGGCGCCCGCGTAGCGCACCAGGTCGGCCCGGGTCACCCGGAAGGTCTGCGGCTCCATTTACGCCTCCCCGCCCCGCTGGACCAGCTTGGACCACACGGTCACGACCCGCTCGCCGGACTCGGTGGTGACCTCGGTGCGGGTGGTGATGAAGTCGTGCCCCCCGCGCGAGGTGATCTCGTCGACCGAGTTGACGCAGACGAGCGCGTCGCCGGCCACCACGGGCCGGGTGTACGCGAATTTCTGGTCGCCGTGCACCACGCGGCTGTAGTCGAGCCCGAGCTCCGGGTCCTCGATGATCTGCCGGCTGGCCGCCATGGTGATCGCGACCGGGAAGGTGGGCGGGGCGACCACGTCGGCGTAGCCGAGGGCGCGGGCGGCCGCGGGATCGTGGTACTCGGGGTCGGCGGCGCCGATCGCGCGGGCGAACTCGCGGATCTTCTCGCGGCCGACCAGATAGGGCTCCGTGGCGGGCCAGCTACGGCCCTGGAAAGACTGGTCGAGGGGCATGGCCCACAAACTACTCTGCGCCGCCCGGTCGATGACCGTGCGGCGCAGGAGTGAAGCTGTGAGGTGCTGAGATCAGCGGGTCTCGCGGTGCAGGGTGTGCTTGCCGTCCCGGGGGCAGAACTTCTTCAGCTCGATGCGGTCCGGGTCGTTGCGGCGGTTCTTACGGGTGATGTAGTTCCGCTCCTTGCACTCCGTACACGCCAGGGTGATCTTCGGACGGACGTCGGTCGCCTTGGCCACGACGGATTGCCTTCCTGCTAACGGGAAACTTAACGACGCTCCAGCGTACTCGCTAAGAGTGCCGACATGCAAAGTGGGACCCCGGGCGGGATCCCTTACTCGCAAGTAGCGGTGGCCGGACTTGAACCGGCGACACAGCGATTATGAGCCGCTTGCTCTGCCATCTGAGCTACACCGCCGAGCCAGGCTCAAGTCCAGCGCCTCCGGCGGGAACGAACCCGGTAGAGCCCCCTTACGGAATCGAACCGTAGACCTTCTCCTTACCATGGAGACGCTCTGCCGACTGAGCTAAGGGGGCCTATCGCACTTCAAGCCCAGCGCGATCGCTCGCTTGTTGCGCAGGAGTAAGACTACACGGCCTCGCACCGGGGGTGAAATCGACTCCCCCATTACCCTGAAGCCGCAGGTCAGAGCATCTTTACCCGACCGCGCGGAGCTTGCGTACCTCGCCCGCGGGGGTGGTGGCCGGCTCGGTCTGCGCCGAGAACCAGGCCTCGAGACGCTCGTACGGCAGCGGGCGGCTGAACAGGTAGCCCTGGCCGATCTCGCAGCCCATCTCCTCGAGCAGGTCGAGGGTGAGCTCGCTCTCGACGCCCTCGGCGACGACGGTGAGGCCGAACTCGCGGGCCAGGCTGACCACCGCCCGGACGATCGCCAGATCGCCCGTGTCGGTCGCCATGCCCTGCACGAAGCTGTCGTCGATCTTCACCTCGTGCACCGGCCACTGCCGCAGGTACGACAGGGAGGACGCGCCGGTGCCGAAATCGTCGACGCTGAGCCGGACGCCCAGATCGCGCAGCCGGTACAGGGTGGGCAGCACCCGCTCGATGTCGCCGAGCATGCCGGGCTCGGAGATCTCGAAGGTGACCTGGGCCGGGGCCACCGCGAAGCGTTCCAGCAGCGCCGCCACCTGGTCGGGGAAGCGGGAGTCGAGCAGGGTCCGCACCGACAGGTTCACCGCGATGGACAGCGGGCGGTCCTGGTCGGCCCACTCCCGGCAGCGCCGCAGGCCCTCGGTGAGCACGACCTCGGTGAGGCGGGACAGCTGACCGGTGTGCTCGGCCACCGCCACGAAGTCGTCGGGGGCCACCTCGCCCTGCGCCGGGTGTTGCCAGCGGGCCAGGCACTCCACGCCGACCAAGTGGCGGTCGGTGAGGGTGACCTTGGGCTGGAAGTACACGTCGATGGCGCCGCTGTCGAGCGCCACCCGCAGGTCGGCGGCGATGCCGAGGCGGCGGACGGCCCGCGACTCGAGCGCCGGGTGGAAGAGCTGGACCCCGTACGGCAGGACCTTGGCCGCGTTGGCGGCCAGCTCGGCCCGCTGGATCAGCGTCTCGGGGTCGGTGCCGTGATCGGGGTAGACGGAGACGCCGACCGCGGTGTCGAGGTCGAGGGTGAGGGTGCCCACCGTCATCGGGCCGCGCAGCTGCTCGCGCATCTCGGTGGCGAGCTGCACGGTGGCGTCGGTGCTCTCGGCACGCAGGGTCACCACGAACTCGTCGCCGCCGATGCGCCCGACCAGCGCGCCCGGCCCGGCGATGCCGCGCAGCCGGCCCGCCACCTCGGCCAGCAGCTTGTCGCCGGCCGCGTGGCCCATCGACTCGTTGACGTCGCGCTGGCCGTCGACGTCGAACAGCAGCACGGCCACCACCTCGTCCTCGGCGCGCACCTTGACCGACTCGGCGAGCGCGTCGGTGATCCGCCGCCGGTTGGGCAGGCCGGTGAGCCGGTCGTGGTAGGCGTCGTAGCGCAGCCGGTCGACCAGGCGGGTGTTCTCGACGGCCACGGCGACGTGGGCGGCGATCGTCTCGAGCACCTGCACGTCGGCCGCGCGGAAGGTGCGGGTGTCGCCGAGCCGGTTGACCACCTCGAGGCTGCCGATCGGTGTGTGGCCCGACCGCAGCGGCACGACGATGACGTCTTTCACCTTGGTGTTGCGCAGCTCGTGGCGCAGCGGCTCGGAGTCGGGGAACTGGTTGCCGACCGCCACGGTGTGTCCCTCGGCGATGGCGCGTTCCCGGATGGCGGCCGGTGTCGGCGAGAGGTCGAGCAGGCCCTTGTTCTCCACGCGGGCGGTGAGCAGCACCTCGGGGTGGCGGCCCTGCGGCGAGAGCCAGAGCGTCGCGTACTCCGAGCGCATCAGCGCCCGCATCCGCTCCAGCATCACGTCGGGCAGGCCGGCGTCGCTGCCCTCGTCACGGACGGCCTTGGTCAGCTCGTAGACGTCGGCGAGCGTGCGGTGCTGTCGGAAGAACTCGGCGTACGACCGCAGCATCAGGATGAGCGCGATCACCAGGGCCGCGAGCAGGGCCGCCGACCACGCGGTGGCGACCAGCGCGACCAGGAAGATCAGCCCGATCACCACGTTGACGCCGGCCATGGCCCAGACCGGGATCGAACCGCGGATCACTTCCTGCCCGGCGCGCGCGTTCTGCACCACGGCCATGACGGCGGCCAGACCGAGGACTTCGACCAGCACGCTCACGCCGACCGCGGCGAACAGGATGGCCCACGTGCCCGGGCCCGCGCCCCGGATCGGGGGCGCGGCCGCGACGACGAGGGCGGCCGCCGCCGCACCGGCCGACGACTTGGCGACGTTGAACCACAATTTGCTCGCGACGACCTCGGAGCGGCGGCTCAGCTGGACGATCAACACAGCCAGGGTCATGACCACGATGACCATGACCGGCGGGAGGTAGTACAGAGCGAGCAGGAAGGGCACTTCGGTGATGTAGAAGCTCATCGTGCTTCGGCGGATCACCACATTGATGACGCCGATATACGCGACGATGATCCCGGCGAGCGCGACCAGGCCACCGAGCCACTCGGTGTACCAGTCCGTCTCGCGCACCCAGAACGCGGCAGTGCAGATGGCGGCGAAAAGCGCCAGAGGGTTAGTGATCAACCAGGCGTAACGCGCGGAACGACGCGCTGCCCGCGGTCGCCCGACCATTGCACTCCCTCGTCAGTCGACGCGGTCCCGCAACGCGAGGTGAGCGCGTCACCGAACCTTCAGTCCCATTCCAGAACGCCGTTGGTGGTCTGCACGGCCCCTGCACCGACAGACGACGGGTGCCCGCTCAAGCCGGCCACGCCGCCGAAAACGACAGCGAGCGCGAGAACCAAGCCGGCCACTCGGCCCAGCCTCTTTGCGAACATGTGTGACTCCTGCGGTATGTAACAGGCTCCGGTGGGGGGTCCCATGATGGTGCCACACCAGTTGTGCGACTGGCAGCGTCCACGGGCGGGTCGAAACCGCACATTCCGAAATCCTGACCGAACGGTTGAGCTTCCTCCCCCACCGCCAAGCGCAGAATTGACGCTTTTACGACCGAAATAACGGTAGAAGTGAGGGCAATTCGCCTCGCCCGGTCAGGCCATCTTGACGTCAGGTCGCCCTGACGCCAGGCTGTCGCCCGTGACCGCGTACTCCTTCTCCCCCGACGATCTGGAGCGCCAGCACACGCTGTCCTCGGCTACAACGCGATACGACGAACTGAGGATGCGCACCGCCCTGGCCTCGATGGCCGGCGACCGGGCCGAGCCGCTGAGCCGGGCCGAGGCGCTCGAACTGCTCGCCCTCAACGAAGTGGTGATCCGCAAGGCCGGATACGGGCGGCAGGCGATGGTGCGCACGGCCCGCGACGCCGGCGCGTCCTGGACCCAGATCGGGGCCGCGCTCGGCAGCACCAAACAGGCCGCCTGGGAGGCACACAACCGCTGGGCCGAAGAACAGGTCTCATGAGCCCTTCGCCGCGGGGCGGTCCGTGGCCGCGTACTGCGACCAGGAGCCCGGGTAAAGACGGCCCGGAGCGAAACCGGCGCGCTCGAGCGAGAGCAGGTTGTGGCAGGCGGTGACGCCGGAACCGCAGTAGGAGATGACCTCGCCGCCGTCGGTCACACCGGCCGCGGCGAACCTCGCGCGCAGCACCTCGGCCGGCAGGAAACGACCGGTGGCGTCGACGTTCTCCCGGCAGGAGACGTTGTGGGCGCCCGGGATGTGTCCCGGCCGGGAGTCGATCGGCTCGGACTCGCCCCGGAACCGCTCGGGCTGGCGGGCGTCGATCACGACGCCGGCGCCGTCGGCCGCCTCGTCGATGGTGGCGAGCCGCTCGGCCGGCCAGGGCTTCGCGGTGAAGACCTTCAATCGCGGCTGCGGTACGGCGGTTTCCAGCTCACCGTCCCACGCGCCGATACCGCCGTCGAGCAGGGCCGCGTCGTGGCCCAGGGCCCGCAGCATCCAGACCAGGCGGGCGGCCATCACGCCGCCGGCGTCGTCGTACGCGACGACCGTGTCGCCGTCGCCGATGCCGAGCTCCCCCATCCGTACGGCGAAAGCCCGAAAGTCGGGCAGCGGGTGGCGCCCGCCGGCCGCACTGGGCGCGGCCGCGAGGTCCTGATCGAGGTCGGCGAAGACCGCGCCCGGCAGATGACCCCGGCGGTAGGCGTCACGGCCCGACCGGCCGTCCAGGTAAGCGCGGACGTCAGCGAGGACCAACCGGTCCCGGCGCGCCCTGACCCACTCGACATCGACAACCGGCTCGATCAACGCTGTTCCTCTCCGCTATTTGCCCACCGGGTGCTCCCGTCGCCGGGCGCGCGGCCGGAAACGGACCAGGGCCACGCCGACCATGGCCACCGCCAGAATCGTGACGGTAATGGTGACCACGGGAGTGTCGAGAGCCGTACCGAGCGACACCAGCCCCAGCCCCACCCCGAACAGCAGGTGGTAGAAGCCGGCGTCCCGGACGCTCCGGAAGGCACGGGCGGTGGCCTGCGGGGCGCGCCCGGTGATCAGCATCGACGCTCCGAAGATCGCCAACACGGCACCGGCCACCCCGCCGACCACCAGGGTCCACGTACTGGTGCTCATAGGCCCAGTCTGGGCCTGGTTTGCGCCTTTTTAGCGGTAATTGGTGAACTGGAGGGCCACGCCGAAGTCCTCACCCTTCAACAGCGCGATCACGGCCTGCAGGTCGTCCCGCTTCTTGCCGGTCACCCGCAGCTGGTCACCCTGGATCTGCGCCTGCACACCCTTGGGGCCCTCGTCCCGGATCTTCTTGCTGATCGCCTTGGCCTTGTCGGTCTCGATGCCCTCGACGACCTTGCAATCGATCTTGTACGTCTTGCCGGACTGCCGGGGCTCCCCCGCGTCGAGCGCCTTCAGCGAGATGTTCCGCTTGACCAGCTTCTCCTTGAAGACGTCGAGGGCGGCCGACGCGCGCTCCTCGGTCTCGGAGGTGATGGTCACGCCGGACTCACCCGACTTGGCGATGCTCGTGCCCGTGCCGCGGAAGTCGAAGCGGGTGCCCAGCTCCTTCTCCGCCTGGTGGAACGCGTTGTCCACCTCCTGCTGGTCGACCTTGCTCACGATGTCGAAAGACGGGCTGGCTGCCATGAAAGACTCCTGCGAAGCTGGCGTACGTCAATGGGAGGAGGAGACCGCCGAGCGGCCTCCGACATGCCGACCGTACCCGGTTGCGAGAAGCACCGGCGGTGCGGCTATTCTGTTCTCCGCCGCTTCGGGAAACCGAGGTGGCATGCCCAGGCGGGTTGCCCGAGCGGCCAATGGGAGCGGACTGTAAATCCGTCGCGAAAGCTACAGAGGTTCGAATCCTCTACCCGCCACAGGCAGACAGAACGGCCCCGGTATCAGCGGAAATGCTGACCGGGGCCGTTCTCTTTGTGATCGGGCGGAGTCCAGCTCTCCACAAGCGGTCGCGGGCGAAAAAGGCGGTCAAGGCCGGCGGGCAGGGACGAGGTCGGCGAGCAGGGCCTCGACGCGCTGCTTGATCTCGTCGCGGATGGGGCGGACCGCCTCGACGCCCTTGCCGGCCGGGTCTTCGAGCTGCCAATCCTCGTAACGCTTGCCCGGGAAGAACGGGCAGGTGTCGCCGCAACCCATGGTCACGATCACGTCGGAGTCCTGGGCGGTCTCGTAGTCGAGGCTCTTGGGGGTCTGGGCGGTGATGTCGACGCCGACCTCGCGCATGGCCTCGACGGCGGCGGGGTTGATCTGGTCGGCGGGCTCGGATCCGGCGGAGCGGACCTCGACGGCGTCGCCAGCGAGGTGGCGCAGCCATCCGGCGGCCATCTGGGAGCGGCCGGCGTTGTGGACGCAGACGAACAGGACGCTGGGCTTGGCGGACATCCGGGGTGCCTCCAGTTATGGGGTTCAGACGGTGGCGTGAGCGAAGAACCGGCGGCGCAGGGCCAGGCTGACGTAGACCAGGGCGACGAGGACGGGCACCTCGATCAGTGGGCCGACGACGCCGGCCAGGGCTTGACCGCTCGTGACGCCGAAGGTGCCGACGGCCACGGCGATGGCGAGTTCGAAGTTGTTGCCGGCGGCGGTGAAGGCGAGCGTGGTGGTGCGCTCGTAGGTCAGGCCGATGGCCTTGCCCAGGGCGTACGAGCCGCCCCACATGATGGCGAAGTAGGCGAGCAACGGCACCGCGATCAGCGCCACGTCCCACGGCCGGGAAGTGATCGCGTCACCCTGCAGGGCGAACAGGATGACGATGGTGAACAGCAGCCCGTACAGCGCGACCGGGCCGATCTTGGGGATGAACCGGTCCTCGTACCAGGTCCGGCCCTTGACCTTCTCGCCGAGACGACGGGTGAGGAAGCCGGCCACCAGCGGGATGCCCAGGAAGATCAACACGTTGCGGGCGATGTCCCAGCCGGACACCTCCAGCTCGGCGCCGGACAGGCCCAGCCAGCCCGGCAGCACGGACAGGTAGAACCAGCCGAGCACACCGAACGCGATGACTTGGAAGACCGAGTTGAGGGCGACCAGTACGGCCGCGGCCTCCCGGTCGCCGCAGGCCAGGTCGTTCCAGATGATCACCATGGCGATGCAGCGGGCCAGGCCGACGATGATCAGGCCGGTGCGGTACTCGGCGTGATCGGCCAGGAGGATCCAGGCGAGCGCGAACATGACGGCCGGGCCGACGATCCAGTTCAGGACCAGCGAGGAGATCAGCAGGCGCCGGTCACCCGTGACGGTGTCGAGCCGGTCGTAGCGCACCTTGGCCAGCACCGGATACATCATGATCAGCAGGCCGAGGGCGATCGGCAGCGAGATGCCGCCGATCTTGATGGCGTCCAGGGCGCTGTTCAGACCCGGGATGGACCGGCCGAGCAGAAGGCCGCCCGCCATGGCCAGAAGGATCCACAGCGGCAGGAACTGATCAAGGCGGGACAGGCGCCCCACCACTGCGGGCGGGGCATGGACGGTTGTGGCATCGGTCATGGGGTGGCGTTCCTGAACTGTCGAGCGTCGCTGAGCTTTTGAAGGGTCAAGCCCGAGGGTCGAGCAGGCCCGACAGCTGGCGCATGAGCGCCGGCTGGGCGCGGTAGTAGACCCAGCTGGCCCGGCGCTCCGCGGTGACCAGGCCCGACTCCTTCAGCACTTTCAGGTGGTGCGAGATGGTCGGACCGGAGATCTCGAACGCCGGGGTCAGATCACAGACACAGATCTCGCCGCCGGGCGCCGACGCGATCATGGACATCAGCTGGAGGCGGATCGGGTCGCCCAGCGCCTTGAACGCCTGGGCCAGCGTGCCGGCCGCCTCCGAGGGGATGCGGCTCTGCGTCATCGGCGCGCAACAGCCGTCGGCGTTGAGGTCGATCACGTCCAAGGCCCGCGCCGGTTTTGACATGCGTCGAGGTTGACAGATATCGAAACCGTGTGCAAGCTTCGGTTTCGACAATCATCGAACTCGACAGACTTCGAAACTGTCTCGCCTTTATCCGGAGGAGCCGTGCCCACTCAGCTCGACAGCCTGCCCATTGCCGTCATCGGCGCCGGTCCGGTCGGCCTGGCCACCGCCGCCCACCTCGCGGAGCGCGGCCTGCCGTTCGTCGTCCTGGAAGCCGGCGAAGAGCCCGCCGCGGCCATGCGTCAATGGGGCCACGTCCGGTTGTTCTCCCCATGGCGTTTCAACATCGACGCTGCCGCCGCTCGTCTGCTCGCCGAGGCCGGATGGGTTCACCCGGACGACGACAAGCTGCCGACGGGTGCTCAGCTCGCGGAGAACTATTTGCAGCCGCTCGCCGACCTCCCCGCCGTCAAGCCTCATGTGCGCTACGGCAGCCGCGTCGCCGCCGTTACCCGGCTCGGGCTCGATCGGCTCCGCAGCGCCGGCCGCGCCGGCGCGCCGTACCTGATCCGGCTCGCGACCGGCGAAGACGTCCTCGCCCGCGCGGTCATCGACGCCTCCGGCACCTGGGACTCCCCCAACGTGCTGGGCGCCTCCGGCATACCGGCTCACGGCGAGAGCCAGGCTTCCGCGTTCATCGAAAGCGCGCTTCCGGACGTCCTCGGACGCGACCGGGACCGCTTCGCCGGGCGCCGCACTCTGGTGGTGGGTGCCGGGCATTCCGCCGCGAACACTCTCCTCGTTCTGGCTGAGCTTGCTCAGCAGATATCCGGAACAACCGTGACGTGGGCGATCCGCACAGCCTCGCCGGGGCGCACTTACGGCGGCGGGACGGCCGACGCGCTCCCCGCACGTGGCGCGCTCGGGACCCGTCTCCGGGAGCACGTCGAGGCGGGCACCATCACCGTTCTCACCGGCTTCCAGGTCCAGGCCGTCACCGAGATCACCGACGGCGTCGAGGTCTCCGACGGCACGCGCACCGTGACCGTCGACCGGATCGTGTCGGCCACGGGCTTCCGCCCCGACCACACCATCACCGGCGAACTCCGCTTGGATCTCGACCCGATCATGGGCTCCACCCGGGCACTCGCCCCGCTGATCGACCCCAACCAGCACTCGTGCGGCACTGTTCCGCCGCACGGCGTCGACCAGCTCGCCCACCCGGAGCCCGGCTACTACGCGATCGGATCGAAGTCTTACGGCCGCGCCCCCACGTTCCTGATGGCTACGGGATACGAGCAGGCGCGCTCTGTCGTCGCGGCGCTGGCCGGCGACTGGGAGGCCGCCCGGGACGTCCGCCTCGATCTGCCGGCGACCGGCGTGTGCTCCAGCAGCGTGCCGCTCGATGCCGAGAGCATCGACGCCGCGTCCGAGGGCTGCTGCGGCACTCCCGCCGCCGAGCCGGCCGGCCGGGGACTGGCCACCGGCGTCGAGGGCGGCCTGCTTCGGGCGCCGCTGGCCGTGATCACAGCGTCGCCGCGGTCGGATGAGCAGTCCGGCCGCTGCTGCGGCTGAGTAGTGGGAACTTCGCACCTGATGGCTGCCGGCCGGTCCGCCGGCAGCCACCGCGGCCGGATGATCGTCGGAGCGCTGGCGGTCACCCAGACCGTCGGCTACGGCACGCTCTACTACGCGTTCTCGGTCTTCCTGGTTCCCCTCGCCACTGACCTGAACGCCTCCACCACGGCAGTCACCGGCAGCTTCACCGCCAACGTGCTCGCGTCCGCCGCACTCGCCATACCCGTTGGCCGGTGGCTCGACCGGCACGGTGGCCGAGCACTGATGACGGCCGGCTCCACGGCCGGCGCACTGCTGCTGGCCGCCTGGTCCCAGGTGGATGCTCTGTGGCAGTTGTACGCGGTGCAGATCGGCATCGGGATCGCCTCCGCCGCGTGTCTCTACGAGGCGGCCTTCGCCGTCATCATCGCCTGGCACACACCCGCGAAGCGGTCCATGGCGCTGCTCGCCCTGACCGTCGTCGCGGGGTTCGCCAGCAGTATCTTCCTGCCCTTGACCGGCTGGCTGGTCAACCAATACGGCTGGCGCGCGGCATTGCTCATTCTCGCCGCCGTTCAAGCACTTCTCACCATCCCCGCCCACGCGACGGTTCTCCGGCCGGCACCGGGCCGACCGGCCGACGCGCGCCACCGTCCCCTCCGTCTCAAGGCCGTTCTTGCCGATCGCCCCTTCTGGCTGCTCACTCTCGGCTTCACCGCGCACAGCGCCGCCGTGGCCACTGTCGGAGTGCTCCTCATCGCGGCGCTCGTCGACTGGGGTCATTCCCCCACTTTCGCCGCCACCGTCGCCGGCCTTTTCGGCGTCCTGTCAGTCACCGGCCGTCTCGTGACCACCGGCCTGCAACGACGCTTCCGCACCACAATCGTGGTCGCCGCGATCTTCGCTCTGCAAGGCTCGGCCGCGGTCGTCCTGGCCCTGGCCGGACGGAACGCGATCGCCGCTGTGGTCGCGGTGACCAGCTTCGGCCTGGGCTTCGGTGTCGGCAGCATCGCCAAGCCACTGCTGCTCGCGGAGCGATACGACACCCGGAGATACGCCTCCATCGCCGGTGTTCTCGTCGTACCGATGACCATTGCCAAGGCCACCGCTCCACTCGCCGGCGCGGGACTGCACGTCCTGAGCGGCGACTTCGCCGGGGTCTTCCTGGCAACCGCCGCAACGTGCGCCGTCGGAGCCGCGGCCATCGCCGCCGTACCTCGTCCGCACTACTACCGCCCGCCTTGTCACAAGCGGGCGATGCGCTCCTCTACCTCGGCTCGCAGGTGCTCCGACATGCCCTCGGCCTCCAGCAGGCGCGGGAGGGAGGCTGGGTCGAACATGTAGATGGCGAAGGCCTCGGTGACGGTCATGCCGCGGGTGGGGCGGTGGACGACTGTGATGGCGTCGCCGGCCTGGACCGGGCCGGGGGTGACCACGCGCAGGTAGGTGCCGGTGCGGTTTTCCCGGGCGAAGCGTTTCAGCCACTGCTTTTCGCCGCCCATCTTGGCCTGGAAAGTGGCGCACGGGATACGGCCGAAGGTGGGGGACAGTTCCAGCGTGTCACCGATTCGCCATACCTCGCCGATCTGGGTGGTCAGGAGGTCGAGGCCGGCTGTGGTCAGGTTTTCGCCGAACATGCCGTCGGGGAGGGTCCGATTCAGTTCCTTCTCCCAGAAGGCGTAGTCCTCGCGGGAGTAGGCGTACACGGCCTGGTCGTCGCCGCCGTGGTGTTTCGTGTCGCCGATCTCGTCGCCGACCACGCCGCTGTGCAGGCCGGTGCGGCGGGGGCCGGGGGCGCGCACGTCGACGGGGTGGGTGACCGGCTCCTTGTAGATGCCGGTTTTTCCGACCTTCTTCGCCGGGTTGGGGCGCATCGCGCCGACGTTCACCGAGAGGACCTTGCCGTCTGTCATGCCGCGAACTCCAGGATTACTCGATCTTCGACGGGACGGTAGCCCAGCCGCTGGTACAGCCGGTTGCTGGTCGGGTTGGCCGCGTCGGTGTTGAGCACGACCTCGGTGACGCCGGTGGCCTGGGCCGATCGGGTGGCGGCCACCGTGGCGCCGGCCGCGTAGCCGTGGCCGCGGTCGGCCGGCGGGGTGTAGACGATCAGCACGCGGGCCATGCCGGAGTCGGGGCGGGAATGGCTCGCCATCGCGACCGGGCGGCCCTCGTCCTCCCAGATCAGCTGGCCGCCGTAGCCGATGCGGTCGTCGATGACGTCGCCGAGACCGCTGAAGCCCTCACCGCCGGTCTCCGCGTAGAACGCCTCGTGCCACTCCATCAGCAGTTCCCGGTCGGCCGGCGTGGCCAAGCGCGCCCGGCCGGGTGGGGACGGCTCGGTCAGGGACTCGAGGCGGTACAGCCGGGTCCGGCGTCCCTCGGCGGGCCGGTGTCCCGTGCGCCGCTGCCAGGCGGCGGCCAGGATCTCGGCCGCCTCCGCCGGGAGATTGACTTCCGATGCTTGCGGTACGGCCTCCGCGGCCTCCGGCGGGACGGCGCTGACCAGCATCGGGTGCGGCGGCGTTCGCAGGAACACCCCGTCGACGGCGCCTGACGCCGTACGCCAGTAACCGAACAGCGGATCCGATGGCCCGAACGCCCGGAGTCCCCGGCGCCGCAAGGCGTCGACGATCGTGAGAAACACCGTGTGCTGAACCGGCCGGGCGGAGAGGAAGTCCCCCGCGGCCGTGGCGAATTCGTCGAGGTCGTTCGTCAGCCGCCAGCTCATCCTGTGATCCTCGCCAGCGGCCGCCGCGCCCGCACCCGAATTTAGAGGCCCCACGCCTTCGCTATCCGGGTCAGGGAGTCCTGACGGGTGGCCGGGTCGTAGACCGTGCCGGCCAGCATCAGCTCCTGCGCCCCGGTGCGCTCGACCAACTCGTCGAGGGCGGCGACGACCTCCTCGGCGGTGCCCGCGTACTGCGTGCCGGGCAGCGACTCGAGCAGGCTCCGGTCGAGGTCGCTGAGCTCGACCGCGGCCGCCGCCTCGGGTGTGACGATCGGGCCGAGGCGGCCGGTACGCAGGCTCAGCGCCATGATGCGGCTGGGGCCGGCCAGGTACTGCGCCTCCTCGGCCGTCTCGGCGGCGATCACCGAGGCGCTGACCATGGCCCACGGCTCGGGGTGGCGCGGCGACGGCGTGAAACCGGCCCGGTAGAGGTCGAGCGCCTTGTCCACATCGGAGCTCATCGCGAAGTGGTACGCGTAGCAGAACGGCAGGCCGAGGGCAGCCGCGACCTGAGCGCCGTAGGTGGAGGAGCCCAGCATCCACACTTCCGGGTAACTCTCGGCGACCGGCGTCGCCCGCAAGGATGACGGCTCGATGCGGTCGTCGCCGAGCAGCGACAGGACCGTCTGCAGGTGGTCGGGGAACTGCTCGACGGTCAGGTACGGCGAGACGCCGCGCAGCGCGGCCGCGGTGGCCTGGTCGGTGCCGGGGGCGCGGCCGATGCCGAGATCGACCCGGCCGGGGAAGAGCGCCTCGAGGATGGCGAACTGCTCGGCGACCACGAACGGCATGTGGTTGGGCAGCATCACGCCACCCGATCCGACGCGAATCGTTGTGGTTTGTGCGGCCACCGCACCGATCAGCACCGGCGGTGAGGTGGACGCGACGGCCGGCATGTTGTGGTGCTCCGCGACCCAGAAACGGGCGTAGCCCAACTGGTCGGCGGTCTGCGCGATCTCGACCGTGCCACGCAGGGCATCCGCACTGGAATGCCCCTCACGCACAGTGGCCAGGTCGAGGACGGAAAGTGGGACACGGTCCGCGGTGGTCACGATCCGACCCTACCGCGCCGGTCGCCGGGTCGACCTGTGACCAGGTCATCGGTGTCCTCCGGCTCAGCTCCCAACCCAACTTGATCGCCGACCAGCGACTGGAGCAGCAACTCATGGTGTCCTCCACCATCGAAGTCCGGGAAGCCCCGGCCACTCCGCCCGCCCGCCGGGCCGAGGGGGGCCACATCGGCTTCCGGCCGGACATCGAGGGTCTCCGGGCCATCGCCGTGACACTGGTCGTGCTGAGCCACGCGGGTCTCAGCACATTCGCCGGCGGGTACGTCGGCGTGGACGTCTTCTTCGTCATCTCCGGCTTCCTGATCACCACGCTGCTGCTCAAGGAGCTGAACAGGACCGGAAAGATCTCACTGCCGGGCTTCTACGCGCGCCGGGCCGTCCGCCTGCTGCCGGTCTCGACGGTCGTCGTGGTCGCGACCATCGTGGCCGCCTGGCTCTTCGTGCCGGCGACCCGGTTCACGTCGATCACGATGGACGGCCTGTTCAGCACCTTCTACGGCATCAACTGGCGTCTGGCGTACGAGGGGACCGACTACCTCAACGCGACGGCCGCCCCCTCGCCGTTGCAGCACCTGTGGTCGCTCGCCGTCGAGGAGCAGTTCTACCTGGTCTGGCCGCTGCTGCTGCTCGCCGTCGGTGCCGGCGCGCGCGGGAACCGCCGGGCCGCGATCGCGCTGAGCGCCCTGGTCGTGGTCTCGCTGATCGTCAGCGTGCAGCAGACGGCCGGCGCGGCGCCCTGGGCCTACTTCGGTTCGCACACCCGGGCCTGGGAACTCGGCGCAGGGGCGCTGGTCGCGCTGGCGGCCGGGCGTCTGGGCCGTACCCCCGAAGCGCCGGCGGCGGTGTTGACCTGGGGCGGCCTCGCGGCCGTGGTCGCGGCGGCCGTGACCTACGACGAGTCGACACCCTTCCCGGGCTCGGCCGCGCTGCTCCCGGTGCTGGGCACGGCCGCCGTGATCGCCGGCGGCACCTCGGCCGGGAGATGGGGCGCGGGCCGGGTCATCGGCACGGCGCCGTTCCGGTTCATCGGCAAGCTGTCCTACGGGTGGTATCTCTGGCACTGGCCGGTCCTGATGATCTGGCCGCTGGCCTTCATGCGCGACGCCGGCGTCACGTCGAACCTCGTGGTCGCGGCCGGTGCGCTCGGGCTCGCCTTCATCACGTACCACCTGATCGAAAACCCGGTCCGGACGCGCCCGGCGCTGCGCTCGCGGGCCCGCCGCGGCCTGGCCCTCGGCCTGATCCTCTCGGCCGGGGTGGCCGCCCTGACGCTGATCGCCGGGCAGTTCACACCGCCCGTCCCGACCGGGGCGGCCACAGTCGACACCGCGGCCGAGCTGGCCCGGGCGGCCGACCCGCAAGCCCGGCTCGCCCAGCTGATCAGCGGCTCCATCCGCGCCTCGCGCCTACCGGACAACCTGACGCCGAAACTGACCGAGGCGCGGGACCTCAACCCCCGCCCCTACGGGGACCGCTGCCACCTCGGCTACGGCGAAAGCGAACAGGACAGGGCCTGCGTCTACGGCGATCCGAACGGCGCCCGGACGATGTACCTGATCGGTGACTCGCACGCGGCACAGTGGTTCCCGGCGGTGGAGGGTGTCGCCCGCGGGCACGGCTGGAAGCTGATCGCGCTGACCAAGGCGGCCTGTCAGCTGCCGTCGGTGCTCAACTTCAACACGGTGCTCGACAAGCCGTACACCGAATGCGTCGCCTGGCGCGACCAGATCCTCGACCGCGTCGCCGCCGACCAGCCCGACCTGGTCGTCATGGCCTCCAACGACCTGGACAACGGCGGCATCTACGACGCGCACGGCCGGATCATCGAACGTACCGGCCGCCAGGACGACCCGGCCTGGGTGAGCGGCTGGCAGAAGACGTGGGCCCGGCTCGCCGGCGTCACCAAGGTGCTGCTGCAGGACACCCCGTACCCGGCGGACGTGGCGCCGGAGTGCGCGGCGACGAACCCGCGCCAGATCTTCAAGTGCGACCGCTCGGCGGTACGGGCCATCGCCGAGCCGCGACGGCGCGCGATGGTCGCCGAGCAGGCCGCGAAGAACGGCATCCGGGTGATCAACCCGACGCCGTGGTTCTGCGCCGACCGGAAGTGCCCGATCGTGGTCGGCAACACACTGGTCTACAAGGACGACAACCACATGTCGCTGCCCTACTCGCGGGCGCTCACCCCGGTCCTGGACGAGGCACTGTTCCCCACTGGGCGCTAGCCGCGCCGCTGCTGGTGGCGGATGGCCTGGACGCCGACCGTCACCGCGGCGAGGGCGGCGCCCGGGGCCAGCAGCCAGACCGGCCACGGGTAGACGTCGCCGTCCACAGTGGCGGCGACCAGGCCGAAGACCACCAGGTTGACGGTGGCCAGGGCGGCCCAGATGGTCCAGAGCACCATCATCGCGGTCGGCAGCCGGCGCGCCTCGCGGCGCTGCTCGGCGTCGCGCCGGGCGCGGACCTCGGTCGCGCTGAGGCCGGGGCGTGGCAGGTCGGTGAGGAGAAGAAGCAGTTCCTGGTACGTCTTCGAGCCGTACGCCGAACGCACGCGGTCGTCATACTCGTCGAGACTGAGGCGGCCCTCGTCGAGGGCGGCCTTGAGCTGTTCGGCGACCTTGTGACGGTCGGCGTCGGCGGCACGCATCGTCTCGATGTCGGTCCGAACCTCTTTCGTCATCGGACACTCCTTATACGCACCCCCGCCGACCGGGTCAGGCTAACGGAGGAACACCACGATGAGATACAGCGACATAGCGGCCCGCAACCGCGCGGCGTACGGGCCGGACGCCGCCGCCGACCGCGACACGTTCGCCAAGGAGCCGTGGAAGCTGTCCGAACGCTCGGCGTTCCTGTCCCGGCTCCGCGCCGCGCGGGCGTCGTCACTGCTCGAGGTGGGTTCGGGCACAGGTCAGGACAGCGCCTGGTTCCAGTCCGAGGGCCTGGACGTGACGGCTGTCGACATGTCGCCGTCGATGGTGGAGAGGACCGCGGCCAAGGGCGTACGGGCGTACCCGAGAGACGTCCTTGACCTGGGCTTTCCGGCCGAGTCGTTCGACGCCGTCTGGTCGATGAACACGCTGCTGCACGTCCCGACGGACGCCATGGACGAGGCGCTGGCGTCGATCTGCTCGGTGCTGCGCCCCGGAGGGCTGTTCCACCTGGGTGTCTTCGGCGGGAAGCACGAAGAGGGTGTGATGGCCGAGGACCATCACACCCCGCCCCGCTTTTTCGCGTTTCGCACCGACGAGCAGATGCTGTCGCTCGCGGCCCGCCACTTCGAGATTCTTGATTTCCATGTGTACGCGGTGGGCGTCCGCTACCAGTCGCTGACGCTGGTCCGCCCGGTTCAGTGGTGATGGTGGTAGTGGTGCGCGACCGCGTGCCCCTTGCCCCGCGAGATCATCCACCGGTTGACCGGCACGGTGACCACGAAGGCGATGGCGAGCGCCACGATCAGGCTCCCCCAGAAGAGCGGGTCGCCGAGGCCGGCCTCCATCGCACCCGGGATGACGAGTAGCGCGGCGTTGTCGACCAACTCCATCACCGCGATGGAGACGGTGTCGGCGGCCAGAGCGACGCCGAGCGCCCGCTGGAACCCGACGCCCGCGGCCAGCACCGGCCGGATGGCCAGCGTGTAGCCGAAGAGGAAGGCCAGCACCACGGAGAGCGCGATGGTCGGCCCGGTTCCCCAGCCCAGCGCCGTTCCGATCACCATGCCCAGGATTTCTCCGATGGCACAGCCGGTGAGGCAGTGCAGGGTCGCCGAGATCGCGGACCGGGTCAGTTCCTTCGATGCCGTAGACATGACCCGACCATACCCCCTGGGGGTATGGTCGGGTCAATGGGTCACTGGCTGATCGTGTTGCGACCCGGGCCACCGAAGAGCCGGTCGGTGCCGGTGCCGCCGACGACGACGTCGTTGCCCTGGTCGCCACTGAGGAAGTCGTTGCCGCTCTCGCCGTACAGCTTGTCGTTGCCCTCGTCGCCGTGAATCAGGTCCTTGCCGGCGCCGCCGTAGAGGCGGTCGTCGCCCTCGAAGCCGTGGAGCTGGTCGTTGCCGGCGCCGCCGTAGGCGACGTCGTGGCCCAGGTTGCCCATGATGGTGTCGTTGCCGGCGTCGCCGTAGATGGTGTCGTTGCCGGCCAGGCCGTACAGGAAGTCGTCACCGGCCCCGCCCAGGATCTTGTCGGTGCCGTAACCGCCCACGACGGTGTCGCCGCCGGCGCCGCCGGAGAGCCAGTTGCTGCCGTACGCGTCGGTGAGGTGATCGTTGCCACCGCCACCGGACAGCGTGTCGTTGTCGGTGCCGCCGATCAGGGTGTCCGCGCCACTGCCGCCCCACAGGATGTCCTGGCCCGAGCTGCCGTCGGCGTACATGCGTACGGACGTCTTGTTCTGGACCTTGTCGTTCTTGTCCTCGAGCAGAACCCGGATCTGACTCGCCGGCCGGGGAGTCGTGCAGCGGACCTTGGTGGCGTCGCCCTTGACGGCCTGGCAGCCCTTCCCGGCCTTGACGGCGACCCGGTCGTCGAGCGTGACGGTGCGGCCGGAGATGGTGAGGACCAGAGAGTTGGCCTGGCCGAGACCGGCGGTGAACCGAACAACACTGCCGTCGACCCGGGCCGCGCCGGCCCCCGAGGCGGCCTGCGCCGGAGAGACGAACAGGGCGCTCGCACCGACAGCGGCGGCGGCGATTCCGATGGCGGACAGCGCCTTACGGTTGAACAAGAACATGACAACAACCCCCGTGGTTGATTTCGATTGAGCGGTTTCGTTCACCGCGATGCCGAAATCCTAAGAGGATCAACGTGGCCGGCATCTCACCGATTCGTGCCACCCCTAGATCCCCCGGGCGGGGTCGCACTGAATGATCACCGGATGGACTTCGAGCTGGATCCACCGCGTGGCGTAGGGCCGCTGCGCCTCGGCATGACCGCCGAAGAGGCAACGTCGACAGTGGACACCCTGAACCGGGACCGGCCGAGCGGACTTCGGTTCGATGTGGGTTTCGGGGCGGCCGGCCCGACACTGCACCGGGTCAACGCGATCGAGGTCTGGCGCCCCTCCGTCCCGGACGACGTCGTGCGCTTCCGGGATGTCGACGTCTTCGGGCTCCCGGCCAAGGAGGTCGTCGCACGCATCCGGCGACATGCCGCACTCGAGGAGTTCGAGTCGGGCTCCGGCTACGCGGCGAAGGACCTGTATCTGGCGTTCTGGCGCCCCTTCGTCGCGGACGACGATCCCGGCGAGGAGGAGGGCTACTTCTTCCAGACCGTCGCCGTGGCCCGGCCCGGTTACGGCGACACCCCGGCCGAGGCGGCGGCAAGAATCGCCGCGGGCGGCGAGCCCGGCTACTGAGCGCCGCTCGCCGGGCTCAGACCGGCTCGGTGAGCGGCTGGTCGATCCGGGCCCTGATCTCGGGGCGGAGCGTCTGTAGCGGTCAGACCGGCTCGGTGGCCAGGGCCTGGCGTTGGCGGTCGGTGGCTCGGCGGTCGGCCTGGGCGATGGAGCCGTGCGGGACGGCGGCGACCAGGGCGGCGATCAGCAGGGCCACTGAGGCGAAGACGAAAGCCCACGGGAGGCCGCCGGGGCGGTCGACGATGGCGCCGGCCACGGCTCCGCCGGCGGCGCTGCCCGTCACCGAGACGGTGACGATCCAGGTGTAGGCCTCGTTCAGCATCGACGGCGGGGCCAGGCGGCCCACCAGGTTGCTCTCGACGGTCAGGGCGGGTGCGATCGTGGCGCCGCCCAGGACCAGGGCCGCGCCGAGCCAGAGGGGGCTGGGCATGAAGGCCAGGATCAGGAAGCTCAGGGAGACGCTGGCCAGCAGCCAGGCGAACTGGCGGGGCAGGGGCATGGCGGGGCGGCGGGTGCCGAACCAGATGCCGCCGATGGCGCTGCCCACGCCCCAGATGCCGAGCAGCACGCCGCCCAGGCCGTCGCCGCCGCCGTGGTGGGTGGCGTAGGCGGGGACGATGACGCCGGCCGCGCCGAAGGCTATTCCGAGGGCCACCACGCACAGCAGCAGAGCCGGGAAGCCTGAGACCTTGAGCGGGCCCAGGCCGCGGGCGGCGTCGAGCGCCTCGTGGCGGTGCCAGCGGCGCATGACGGGCAGGCGGGCGATCCACAGCGTGCCGAGCAGCGTGGCGCCGGCGGCGCCCAGCAGGGCCGTGGCCGGGTTGCTGGTGAGGACGATCAGGGCGGCCACGAGCATCGGGCCGAGGACGAAGACCAGCTCGAACAGGGACGTCTCGGCTGCCATGGCGGCGCCGCGCAGGTGGTGGTTGCCGCCGCCGATCTCGGTCATGTCGGTCCAGGCCCGGCGGATGGCGGCGGTCAGCGGCGGGTACGTGGCACCGGCCACCGCCGAGGCCACGAAGATCCACGGCAGGGCGGACTCGCCGGAGCGGCTGGTGAGGACCAGGGCCACGAGCGCCAGGGGATGCAGGATCGCGGTGGCGAAGAGGATCGGGGACGGGCCGATGCGGTCGGCGAGACGGCCGGCGATCGGGCTCACGGCGGCGCCGGCCAGGGCGTACACACCGCCGGCCAGACCCGCCGCGGCGTAGCGGCCGGTCTCCTGCTGGACGAGAAGCAGCAGAGCCAGCGGGGTCATGCCGATGCCTAGCCGGGCAAGGATCCCCACGCTGAGCAGGACCCGTCCGCCCGGCAGGTGCCAAACGCCCAGGTACTGACGCAACGCGGTCACTTCTTCGCTCCCTCAGGTATGTAACGACCGATACGGTCCCCGACCCTAACGCCGGGTGCGGCGGCAACACATCCGAAATCCTGGCGCCGGTGTTGGGAAACACAGCGAGGGGCCGCCCGCTCGCGCGGACGGCCCCTCGGCGGGAACGGGTCAGCGGTACTGGATGGCACCGGCCTGCTGGCGCAGGCGGGCGACGCGCTGCTCCATGGGCGGGTGGGTGGAGAACAGCGACCCGATGCCGCCGCCCTTGAGCGGGTTGGCGATCATCAGGTGCGCGGCGCTGGTGAGGCGGTTGTCGGCCGGCAGGGGCAGGCGCTGAGCCCCGTACTGAATCTTCTCGAGAGCACTGGCCAGAGCCAGCGGGTCGCCGGTCAGCGCGGCGCCGTCGGCATCCGCCTGGTATTCGCGGTTGCGGCTGATGGCGAGCTGGATGATCGTCGCGGCCAGCGGGCCGAGGATCAGCATCGCCAGCAGCGCGGCCGGGTTGGGGCCGTCGTCGTCGTCCGAACCGCCCAGCGGCAGGAAGATCGCCAGCTGCGCGAAGCTCGTGACGATGCCGGCCAGCGCGGCGGCCACGCTCGAGATCAGGATGTCCCGGTTGTAGACGTGGGAAAGCTCGTGGCCGATGACGGCCCGCAGCTCACGCCGGTCGAGCAACTGGGTGATGCCGGTGGTCACCGCGACCGCGGCGTGCCGCGGGTTGCGGCCGGTCGCGAACGCGTTGGGCTGCATCGTCGGCGAGACGTAGAGCCGCGGCATCGGCTGGCCGGCGGCGGTGGCCAGCTCACGGACGATCTGGTGGAGGGCCGGGAACTCGGCCTCGGTGACCGGCTGCGCGCGCATCGCCCGCAGGGCCAGCTTGTCGGAGAAGAAATATGATCCGGCGTTCAGGGCCAGCGAGATGACCACCGCGAACACCAGGCCGCCGCTGCCGCCGAGCCAGTAGCCCGCGCCCAGGATGAGGGCGGTGAGCAGACCCAGCAGAGCGGCCGTCTTGAGGCCGTTGTGATGGCTGGACAACAGAAACTCCTTCGGCATGCGGACCGGGTGAGGTCCGCATTCCATGGAACATCGCCCGCCGGGGAATTCATCCGTCACGGACTGTGAGTTCGCTGAGGAACCCTAGGTCAGGGCGTCGAAGAGCAGCTGTGGGGCGAAGCCGAGGCCCACCGCCACCAGCGAGGCCGCCGCCAGGACGAAGCCGACGGATCGGGACACCGGCCGGCGCGGGTGCGTGGCCGCCTCCAGCAGGGCCGGGTCGGCGACCGAGATGCCCGGCGCCTCGGCTTTTGTGTAGAGCAGCGCCGACACCCGTACGTAATACGCCAAACCGATCACCGCGTTCAGCGCCACCACCCCGGCCAGCCACCCGTGCCCGTTGTCGATCAGGGCGTCCACCACCGTGACCTTGGCGAACAGGCCGGCCAGACCCGGCGGCAGCCCGGCCAGGCCCGCGAAGGCCAGCACCAGCGCCGCCCCCAGCCACGGTGAGCGCCTTCCCGCCCCTCGATAGGCCGTCAGCGACCCGCCGTCCGCGCCCGGCGCCCGCAGGGCCACCACCGCGCCGAAGGCGATCAGCTCCAGCACCACGAAGAAGACGGAGTACGCCGCCGCGGCCGCCACCCCGGCCTCGCCCAGCGCCAGCGCGGCCAGGATGTAGCCGGCCTGGGCGATCGACGACCACGCCAGCAGGCGCACCATCCGGCTCTGCCGGAGCGCGACCAGGTTACCCACAGTCATCGTCAGGACGGCCAGGACGCCGGTCAGCGCGGTCGCGTCGACCCGGGACACGATCGCGGCCAGAGCCAGCACACCGCCCAGCTTCGAGGCCGTCGACAGGTAGGTCGCGACCGGCAGGGGCGCGCCCTCGTAGGTGGCCGGGGCCCACGCGTGCAGCGGCACCGCCGCCACCTTGAAGGCCAGACCGATCACCAGCAGCGCCACCCCGGCGTCGGCCACCGGTGCGAACGGGCCGGTTCCGTCGATGAGGCGGTCGAGGTGCAGGGCGCCGGTGGCCGCGTAGTTCAGGGCCGCGCCGAGCAGCGCGATCGCCGTCGACACGACGCTGATCAGGAAGAACGTGACCGAGGCGGAGGCCGAGGCCGTGCTGATCTTTTCACCGGGCGCGAAGCGGCGCAGGCCGACGAGCAGGTAGAGCGGCAGGGTCAGCGTCTCCACGCCGACGATCAGGGTGATGAGGTCACCGGCGTAGCCGACCACCACGCCGCCGGTCATCGAGCAGGCGAGCAGGAAGCAGTACTCCCCCGCCGGGGCCGTGCCGATCCTCAGGGACGGTACGGACAGCCCGAGTACGCCGACGGTCAGGCCGGCGAAGACGACGGCGGCCACCATGGCCAGTGGGCTCGGCACCCAGGAGCAGGAGGTTCCCGCGCAGAAGGTGCCGGCCCGGGAGCCGCCGACGACGATCGCGCTGACCGCGGTGGCGACGCCGCCGGCCGCCAGCGCGGTGAAGATCGCGGGCCGGGAGGAGAAGAGCAGGTCGGCCAGGAGTACGAGGACAGCGGTGCCCGCCGCGGCGTAGAGCGGCAGCAGCGAGACGTGATCGACAGTCTGCGCCGTCATGGCAGGGCCTCCGTCAGGGCTCGCATGGGTGCGCTCGTCGCGATCAGCACCAGGGCCGGCGCGAGCCCCACGACCAGGGTCAGCACGGCCAGCGGCGACCAGGCCAGCCATTCGCGGCCGGTGACGGCCGGCATGAGGGAGCCCGGTTCGAAGGCGGGGCCGTGGGTCACCCGGCGGAGAAGGCGCAGGAAGTACGCGGCGGTCAGCGCGCCGCCGATCGCCGCGAGCACGGCCAGGGTCGTCCACAGGCCGCCGCCGCGCTGGACCGCGGCCACCACGGCGAAGGCCTCGCCCCAGAAACCGGCCAGGCCGGGCAGGCCGAGGGAGGCGATGGCGGCGAAGCCGAGCAGGCCGGCCAGCCGGGGCGCCGTCTCGCGCAGACCGCCGAGCTGGGACAGCTCACCGGTGTGGGCCCGGTCCTTGATCGCTCCGGCCAGGAAGAACAGGAGACCGGTGATGAGCCCGTGGGCGACGTTGCCGAGCAGCGCCGCCTGGAGGCCGGTCTCGCTCAGGGTGGCGATGCCGAGCAGCACGAAGCCCATGTGCCCGACGCTGGAGTAGGCGATCAGCCGCTTCAGTTCGGTCTGGCGCAGGCAGATCAGGGAGCCGGCCAGGATCGCCGCCACGGCCAGGACGCCCAGCACGGGCGCGGCCTTCTCGGCGCCGAGCGGGGCCACGCCGACGCCGACCCGGATGAGGCCGTAGGTGCCCATCTTGAGCAGCACGCCGGCCAGGATCACCGAACCGACGGTGGGGGCCTGGGTGTGCGCGTCGGGCAGCCACGTGTGCAGCGGCCAGAGCGGGGCCTTCACCGCGAAGGCGATGGCGAGCAGGGTGAAGACCGCGTACTGGGTGGTGCGGTCGAGTCCGGCCCCGCCGGCCAGCTCGGCCAGGTCGGCGCTGCCGGCGGATACCGCGACGGTGACGACGCCGAGCAGCAGGAACACCGAGCCGAACAGGGTGTAGAGCACGAACTTGCGGGCCGCCCGGCGCCGGTCCTCGCCACCCCAGCCGGCGATCACGGCGTACATGGGAAGCAGCACGACCTCGAAGAACAGGAAGAACAGGATGAGGTCGAAAGCCAGGAAGGTGCCGGCTATGCCGGCTTCGAGGACCAACAGCAGGGCGGTCAGGGCACGACCGGAGCTTTTTTGGAGGTACGCCGTGCAGAGCACCGTCAACAGGCCGGTCAACGCGACGAGCGGGTAGGAGACGCCGTCCACGCCGAGGTGGAAGTCGAGGTGCAGCGCCGGGACCCAGGAGACGTCCACCTCGGTCCAGAGGCCACCACCCGACGAGGACCGCGCGAAGGGCAGCAGGATGATCGGCAGGAGCGTGACCGCGGCGAAGGCGGTGCCGGCGATGCGGGCGGTGCGGTCGCGCAGGAGGGCCACGACGGCCGCGCCCAGGGCGGGCAGCGCCACGACGGCGACCAGAGCGACTTGGTAGATCGTCATGAGGCGGCTCCGAACCAGACGGCCACGACGCCGAGCAGCAGGGCGCCGGCGAGGACGGCCACGGCGGCGGCCGGCAGCGGCACCCGGTGGGCCAGGGCCAGCGCGTTCCCGACGCCGGTGGTTCCGGTGCCGGTGCCTTCGACGGCCGCGTCCACCACCTTCTCGTCGGTGGCGGTGACGACTCCGGCGAGCGCGCGTACCGGCCGTACCACCAAGCGGTCCTGAACCGCGTCGAGATGGAAGCCGGAGGCGAACAGCTGCCGGGCCGGGCCCAGCGCCTCGGCCGGGTCGGCCCCGGGCACCGCCCGCCACAGCCACCAGGCCGCGCCGGCGCCGGCCGCCAGCAGCACCAACGGCAGGACGAGGGCGACGCTCAAGTGCGGATCTTCCATCTCGAGGGCGGTGCGGAAGCCGGGCGCGTACGCGACGAGGCCGAGCAGCGCGGCCGGGATGGCCAGGATCAGAATCGGCCAGCGCATCGCGCCCGGCGGGTCGTGCGGGGTGGCCGGCGCGGTGTAGCGGGCGTCGTCGAAGCCGATCTCCCAGTCCGGGCCGTCGGGCCCGTGCGCGCGCGAGATGCCGAAGAAGGCGCGGAGCAGGAGCCGGGTCGCGTACCAGGCGGTGATCGCAACGGCGAACAGGGCGGCCAGCCAGACCACCCAGCCGACCCACACCGGCGCCGTCTCGCCGCCCTCGGTGGCATGGGCGGCCGCGGTCAGCACGTTCTCCTTGGACCAGAAACCCGACAGCGGGGGTACGCCGGCGAGCGCACCCAGGCCCACCACGAACGACCAGAACGTCACGGGCATGTGCTCGCGCAGCCCGCCCATCCGGGACAGGTAGTTGGTGCCGACCGCGTGGATCACGGCACCGGCCGCGAGGAAGAGCAGCGCCTTGAACGCGGCGTGGGTGAGCAGGTGGAACAGGGCGGCGGCGGGCGAGCCGACGGCGAGCGCCCCGGTCATGTAGCCGATCTGGCTGACCGTCGACCAGGCGAGGACGCGCTTCAGGTCGTCCTGCGCGGTCGCGCTGAGGGCGCCGAGCAGGATCGTGACGGCCGCCATGACACCGAGCGTGGCCAGCGCGGCCGGCGACTGGTCGTAGAGCGGGTAGAGCCGGAAGACCACGTACACACCGGCGGCGACCATCGTGGCCGCGTGGATCAGCGCCGAGATCGGCGTGGGGCCGGCCATCGCGTCGGGCAGCCAGGTGTGCAGCGGGAACTGGGCGCTCTTGCCGGCCACGCCGGCCAGGATCAGCAGCAGGGCGGCGGTGAGGGTGCCGCTGGAGTAGTCGTGAGTGAGCAGGTCGGCGATCCGCGAGGTGCCGGCCCCGGCGATCAGGATCGCGACGCCGAGCAGGAATCCGACGTCGCCGACGCGGGTGACCAGGAACGCCTTCACAGCGGCGGCGGGCGCCTCCGGCAGGCGGCGGTCGTGGCCGATCAGCAGGTACGAGCAGGCGCCCATCACCTCCCAGCCGACCAGCACGCCGATCAGGTCGCCGGACGTGACGACCAGCAGCATGGCGCCGGTGAAAAGGCTGATCTGGGCCGCGTACGGGGCGTAGCGCGGATCGTCGTGCAGATAGGCGACCGAGTAGATCTGCACGAAGAGGGCGACGGTGGCGACGGCGAGCGCGACATAGAGGGCGGCGACGCCGGCGCTGAAGCCGATGGTCAGGTCGATGCCGCCGATGCTCACCCAGTGTGTGCTCACGTCGATCGGCTTGTGCGCGAAGAGCAACAGGCCCAGGGTCACCAGCAGTGCGGCGGCGGCCCCGGCGATACCGAGGGTGGCGGCCGGGCGGCGTCGCTCACCGTCGCCCGGAGGCAGCAACAGTCCGATCAGGCCCAGCAGCAGCGGCACGCCGGGAATCAAGGCGGCGATCACCCGGTCACCCGCTCTTCGTCCTCGTGCTCGTGCTCATGGAGCGCGACGTCGTCGAGCACCACGGCGCGGCGCAGGCGGTAGTACTGCAACACGATGGCCAGGCCGACGCCGACCTCGGCGGCCGCGATGACGATGATGAACAGCGCGAAGATCGCGCCGGCCTTGGGCTCGGCGGCGGGATAGGCCCAGGCTTCCGGTTGGACGCCGGTGAGCGTCGACTTGATCGACGCGTCGGCCGCGACCAGGATGAGATTGACCGCGTTGAGCATGAGCTCGACCGCCATGAGCACGAGGATCGCGTTACGCCGGCGCAGCACGCCGTAGACCCCGAGGGCGAAGAGCAGAGCGGCGATCACGTACGGGATGACGGCGTGCATCAGGCGTCATCCCCCTTCGGAAGCTCGCGCGGGGGCGGTGGCAGGGCCGGCTGCTCCTCGTCGGGGATGGGCTCACCGACCGTGTTCTCCACCTTGCGCGGGCCGGTGTCGGGCGGGGGTGGATCCTCGCCGCCGAGCGTCGGGCCGGCCTCGCGGGCGCGGAAGACGACGTCGTGGGCCTGCTGCCGGAGCAGTTCGTCGCGGGTCATCTCCGAGGGGTCGCGGCGCTGGTCGGGCTGAGCCTCGACCACGGTGGCGACGTTCTGCGCGGCGCCGTTCTCGGCGGCGGCGGCCTGGTTGGCCGCGGCGACCTCAGCCGCGTGCTGGGCGCGGACGCGGGCCTGGGCGGCGGCCTGGCGGGCGGCGATCCGCTCCAGGCGGGCGACCACCTCGGGCGACTCGTCGATCGGGCTGGGCGGCGGCGCGACGGCGGCCGGGTCCGGGCCGCCGCGGGCGCCGATGTCGGGGCGGGAGAGGACGATCGCGCCGACCAGGGCGGCCAGCAGCAGGATCGAGAGCACTTCGAACGGCAGCACCCAGGCGCCGAAGATCTGCTCGCCGACCCGGCGGCCGGTGCCCGGCGGCGGCAGCTCGTAGCGGGTCCAGCGGAACGCGTCCATGAGCAGAACGGACAGTCCCAGGCCGACACCGGCGCCGATCAGGGCGGCCGGCCCGGCCGGGCGGTCCAGGTCGGGTGAGGGACCGATCGGCGCCCGGGTGAGCATGACGGCGAACAAGAGCAGCACGACGACGGCGCCGACATAGACCAGAACCTGCACCCAGGCGACCAGTTCGGCGCCGAGCACCAGGTAGAGGCCGGCGATCGCGCCCAGGCTGACCACCAGGTAGAGGCCGGCCCGGACCAGATGGGTGCTGGTGACGACGAGGGCGCCCGAACCGACCGCGATCACGCCGAGAGCCAGCATCAGCGCGTCCGCGACCGTCACTTCTCCGGCTCCGCGTTCGGCCGCTGCGCGGTGGGGCGCTCGGTCCGGCGTACCGAAGGCCTGGCGGTCTTGGCGGCAGTGGCCGCACCCGGACCGGCGGCCTTGCGTTGCGCCGTGGCCTCCTCCTTCGAAGGCTCGCCGAGAACATCGTGGGCCGGCGGCGGCGGAACGGTGCGCATCCACTCGCCCAGCCGGTCCTTGTCGTGCAGCAGGTCGAGGACGTCGACCTCGGAGTATTCGAACTCGGGCGTCCAATGCAGCGCGTCGAACGGGCAGACCTCGATGCAGATGCCGCAGTACATGCACAGCGAGAAGTCGATGTCGAACCGATCAAGCACGTTGCGCTGACGCGCCCGCGCGGCGCCCGGGACGACGACCTCTTCCTTGTGCGAGTCGATGTAGATGCACCAGTCCGGGCACTCGCGCGCACAGAGCATGCAGACGGTGCAGTTCTCCTCGAGAAGAGCGATCACACCGCGGCTGCGCGGCGGCAGATCGGGCTCGACATCGGGATACTGCTGAGTGGTGGACCGCTTGGTCATCGTCTTGAGCGTGACCGCGAGCCCTTGGACCAGACCCTTACCGGGCGTGCCGCGCTCCCCGTCGTCACTCACAAAGAGACATCCTGCCCCGTCCGGCCGAGTGACGCGAGCACACCCCCACCAGATCTTCCGGTACGGTGAACGCGGCAGGAAATACCGGGAGGCGATTTATGAGCGCTATGACCAGCGACACGCCCCCGAAGGACGACTGGACCTCCAGCGATCTTGAGCAGTTTCCCGAGGATGGCGTGCGCCGCGAACTATTCGACGGAGCAATGCACGTGACCCCTGCTCCATCTAGCATCCACCAGTCCTTAGCTCTGATCTTGGGTGCCACGCTGACGCGTGGCTGCCCTGATCATCTATTTGTCAGTCAGTCGAATGAAGTCGAGCTGACGACGGATCGGGTCTACATTCCCGACCTTCTAGGCCGTGTTTCGTAGTGCGCGGAGCCATTGGTTGATGGCGGCGATGGTGAGGGTGGCTTCGTAGCGTACGGCGAGTTTGTCGTACCTGGTGG